>NZ_AQHR01000066.1 GCF_000390185.1 Lunatimonas lonarensis
GGACTCGAACCCGCGACCTTCCCGACGGGTCGGGACAGTCATTCTAACCAGCTGTTTTTGAGGAGATAAGTTGTTGAATGAATTCCCTACTTTTCTGTTTTTTCAGGTATTCTTCTCTCTTTTTTGCTTCGAAGCGGGAGCCAAATTCTTCGGTGTGTACGATTTTCCAAGGCTGTTTTCTTGCTGTATAGCCTTTGTGCTGCCTGTTGTGTTTTTCAAGCCTACCGAGTGGATCTTTGGATTCTCCGATGTAAAAAGTACCGTCTTTTTCAGACTGCAGTATGTAGACAAAATGTGCCATAAAAATACCGATAAACAAAAAGAGCCCTGGAAAACCAAGGCCCTAAGAGCGGAATGGACGGGACTCGAACCCGCGACCTCCCGCGGGTCGGGCAGTCATTCTAACCAGCTGAACTACCACTCCAATTATCTTTAACTGACTCGAACATGCGACCTTCCCGACGGGTCGGGATAGTCCCGATTCATCGGGATGAACTACCACTCCAATTATCTTTCACTGACTCGAACATGCGACATTCCCGACGGGTCGGGACAGGCATTCTAACCAGCTGAACTACCACTCCAATTATCTATCACTGATCCGAACATGCGACCTTCCCGACGGGTCGGGATAGTCCCGATTCATCGGGATGAACTACCACTTCAAAACGTTCCGTTTTCGATTCGTTTATCGTTTAACGTGATGCAAATGTAGGGGGATTATTTTGAACTGCAAAATCTGCCAATAAAAAAATAGCGACTATCATTTATTCATCTCAAATTCAGGAGATTTTATTTTTGTGGAACCGGTAGATCTGATAAAGCCGGGAAATTATGGACTTAAATATCACTCCATTGCTGAAGCGGAGGACAATCTAAATCCCAGAATCAAAAATAATTTTTATCTTTGTTGGGTTCAAAAACTAACTATATGGTATTGGAATTTGAAAAGCCGATTGCTGATCTGGAGAACAAACTTCGGGAGATGAAAGAACTGGCAAAAGGAAAGAACATCGACCTATCCGCGGACATCCATTCGTTGGAAGAAAAAATTCAATCGTTGAAGAAGGAGACTTTTCAAACCCTGACTCGCTGGCAGCGGGTGCAGCTTTCCCGCCATGCGGATAGGCCCTATGCGCTGGATTATATCTATGAGATTACCAACGATTTCATCGAACTTCACGGAGACCGTAATGTCGCCGATGACAAGGCAATGATCGGTGGTTTGGGCGATATCGATGGACGTACAGTCATGTTTGTCGGTCAGCAGAAAGGAAGAAATACCAAGCAGCGCCAGGAAAGGAATTTTGGTATGGCCAACCCCGAGGGATACCGAAAGGCACTGCGTTTAATGAAGATGGCCGAGAAATTTAATAAACCCATCGTTACACTGATCGATACCCCCGGCGCATTTCCGGGCCTCGAGGCGGAAGAAAGAGGGCAAGGGGAGGCTATCGCCCGAAACCTACGCGAAATGTTTAAGCTTAAGGTACCCGTCATCTGTGTGATAATCGGAGAAGGGGCATCCGGTGGTGCATTGGGAATTGCCATAGGAGACAGGGTCTTCATGCTAGAAAACACCTGGTATTCGGTTATATCCCCTGAATCTTGTTCATCCATTCTCTGGCGTAGCTGGGATTATAAGGAACAGGCTGCTGAAGCACTAAAACTCACTGCAGCAGATATGTTCAACAACAAGCTGATAGATGGCATTATTGAGGAACCTCTAGGAGGTGCCCACAAAGATATGAAGCTGATGGCTTCCAGGATTAAGGAATCGATCAAGGTGGCATTGGCCGAACTTGACAAACTTAAGCCGGAAAAGCGCATTGAAAAACGTATCGAGAAGTTCTGCGCAATGGGCGTGGTAAATGAATAAATCAACTAAATGGTGCTGTGCCCGGAGAACCTTCAAGTTGGATTGAAGGTTTTTCTTTTGTGGTAGGCGATCGAAAAAGGTAGAAGTCGTTGGATACGAATAAACGTCTAGGTCTGGCACTTTCCGGCGGGGGGGTAAGAGGTATTGCTCATCTGGGGGTGCTGAAGGCAATGAACGAACGGGGAATTTTTCCTGATAGCCTCTCTGGAAGCAGTGCAGGAGCCATTGTGGCCATTATGTACGCAAAAGGATATGCACCCGACGAGATCCTTTCGATTATCATAAAGACAAACTATTTCAGGTTTTTGAGACCTGCCATCAGTTGGCGCGGGCTGTTGAAAATGGATTTGGTTCAGACGTTGTATGAGGAATACCTTGGCGAGGATGATTTCAGTGCGCTCAACCTACCAGTGACCATTGCGGCTACTGATGTGCACTTGGCCAAAACGGTGTTTTTTTCAGAGGGCGAGATTATCCGTCCGCTGATGGCATCCTCCTGTATTCCGGGTATGTTTGACCCCATTTTGATCAATGGTCACCACTACCTAGATGGTGGCGTACTGAACAATTTACCGGTGGAACCGCTTTTCGAAAACTGTGATAGTCTGATGGGAGTGAATTGTAACCATCTTCCAGACCAGCAAAACATACGCCACTTGAAGAGTTTGATAGAACGCACGGTTATCATGTCCATGAATTACAACGTTTATAGTAGGGTGCACCGGTGCGATTACTTTGTGGAACCCAAAGGATTGGCAACGTATGGCGTCCTGGAGATAAAAAAAGCAAACGAGATTTTCGAGCGCGGTTATGAATATATGATTCATTACTTGGATTCGCATCCGGAATTAAGCACATTTCAGAAACAGACGAACTATACAGGATGATGAAGTTGTTGGCCAGGTTGGTTTTTTGGATAACTGGATGGAAGATATCCGGAGGTATGCCGAAGGGTGTACGCAAGGCTGTTTTGATTGCCATCCCGCATACAAGCAACTGGGATCTTCTCTACGCACGGGCAGCCTTTTACCTAATGGAGGTTCCTGTTCGATTTACCATAAAGAAAGAAATTATGGTAGGGCCGCTGGGGTGGTTGATCAAATCTCTCGGTGGCATCGCGATAGATAGGAAAAAGGTTTCTGGAAAACGCAAGCAAACCTACACCGAAGCCATGATCCAGATGCTTAAAGAACAGGAAGAGTTGGTCATAATGGTAACCCCGGAAGGCACTAGAAGCTATGCGCCGAAATGGAAATCCGGCTTTTATCATATTGCGTTAGGGGCGGAAGTGCCTATTTTGGTAGGGTTTTTGGACTACAAGACAAAAACAGCTGGAATCGGGCCCATGATTGTGCCAGATGGGCGAATGGACGAACAGATTGAAGAGATGATGGTTTTTGGCCGAACCATCACAGGCAAGTACCCGGAAAAGGGAATTCGTTGATCGGCGTCGTCCCGTGGTTGTTTTTAGGAAAACCAAAGAAAAAAGACATACCATGATCAAACGAAAACTAAGGCAGTTGAGAAAGCTTACGTTTTTTCAAATCCTAAAAGACAGCATCAAGGACTTTGGTAGCAATGATTCCATGACCTTTGCTGCCTCTACGGCGTTCTACACCATTTTTAGTCTCCCCGCGCTCCTTATAATCGTCTTACACATTGCTTCTACCTTTTACAGTAAGACGGAAGTTAGGGAAGAGCTACTGGTGCAAATGGGTAATTTGATTGGGGAAGAGAGCGTACAGACATTGGATCAGATCATGCAGAATGTGACCATTGATAACCAGATTTTTTGGAGCCAATTATTGGGAATAGCGATCTTGGTGTTCAGTGCTACGACGGTTTTTGTAAGTTTACAAAACAGCATTAATCACATATGGCATATAAAACCAAAGCCGGAGAGGGGATTGGTTAAATTCATCGTAAACAGGATGCTGAGTTTCTCGATGGTCGCCTCCATCGGCTTCTTACTTTTGGTTTCATTAGTGCTGGACGCGATCATTGTCGTGGTTTTTAACTATTTCTCCGATTTAGTGGAAGGTAACATCCTGTTTTTCGCCCGAATCGCAAACTTTGTACTCGCCCAAGCCCTTATGGTGCTGATTTTTGGACTGATGTATAAGATTCTGCCGGATGCCAAAGTTCGATGGCGGGATGTATGGTTGGGAGCGATGGTTACCATGGCACTCTTTGCGTTGGGAAAATACCTTATAGGTGTCTATTTGGGCAATGCTGAAGTTGGCAGCTACTATGGTACAGCCGGATCTCTTGTCGTGATCTTGGTTTGGGTGTATTACTCTGTGGTTATCTTTTTGTTTGGTGCTCAGATTACCTATTACATTGCTGAAAACGTTGGGGGTAGTGTAATACCGCTGGCACAGGCGGTGAAGGTGGAGCTGGTGGAGCTTGACGACAGTGGTAAGATCGTAAAAGGAGAGAACTAACGGCTTACTGATCTTCTATGCTAGATAGAATACCCTCCATCGGAAGTAAACACAGCACCGGTGGTGTAGGAGGAGGCGTTTGAGGCAAGGAAAAGGGCCATCGCCGCAATATCCTCTTCATTTCCCAAACGCTTCAATGGCAGGTTGTTCATAATATGCTGGTGGATTTTTTCATCCGACCACATGTTTTTGCTGAATTGGGTTTGGATCACCCCTGGGCAAATGGCGTTAACACGGATATTGAAATCGCCCCATTCTTTTGCAAATACCTTCGTCATGGACAGCAGTGCAGCTTTGCTGATGCTGTACAGTCCAAGACCCCGTTCAGGTGAAATAGCGCCCACAGAGCTGATATTTATAATAGATGAATTGGTGGATTTCTTTAGGTGGTGAAAGCAAAGCTGGGATAGCTCGTAGGGGGCTTTGAGATTTACGTCTATGATTTTATCCAACACTCCGCTTTCATATTCGTGAATGGGTGCGAAAACCGGACTTACGGCCGCATTATTGACCAAAATATCTATTTTACTGTATTTTTTTAGGGTCTTTTCGATCAAAAGCTTCCGCTGTTCTTGGTATCCGATATGGTGGGCGATGCCCGTTACCTCATAGCCACGGCTACGCAGGGAGGCCACCGCAACATCAAGGTTTTCTTGGTACCTCCCGTTGATAACAACCTTCGCACCTGCTGCCGCAAAAAAATGAGCAATTGCAAATCCGATTCCTTTACTGCCACCTGTGATGATGGCTACCCTATCCTGAAGTGAAAACAGCGAATTAAGATCCATAGTTGACGTGTTAGGAAAGCCCATGCATAAAAATAACAGCTCCCAATCTTGTCTTTAAATATACCGTTAAATATTCTTTTTCCAACAGGAAAGCGTCCCAAAAGATACCCACCGAGGATTTTTTTTCCCAGAATGAAAAAAGAGCACGTGGAAGGCCGTGCCAACCGGGATCGCCTATTTCTTGTCGCCTGTTTCAGGATCAAACTTTGACACTTCCTTTTTGATCACCTCCTTGGCGGCAATTTCCTGCTGTGGTTTTACTTCACTTGACTTGCGCTTAAATAGTTTCTTGAAAATCAATACCAAAGCGACAACAATGGCCAAAATGATTAATGCTCCGATGTATAATGACATAACTTGCTTGATTAAATGAATAAAGAATTTATTCAATAATTGAGCAAGAATGGTGCCCCTTTGGCCAAAATGAACAATCGGATCAATCGTTTGGGAGTTGCATCAGAAGAGCGAACCCTGCACGGCGGCGAGTTTTGGGGTATACTGGGGACCTTTAAGCAGCTCGATCAAAAACTTCATAAAGCTGTTTTTCCAAAGTTCCGTATGGATCTTCAAGTCTTTGGGGTCAAATTCTATAGAGCCTATCAGCCGTTCATAGCCCGTCAGCATTGACCAAATAAGGTAAAAGGTGGTTTCTGGGTGCAATTCCGGTCGAATGCTGTTGTCGCGAATGCCCTTTGAGATAATCTTGATTCCGATCGTCGGAATATCGTGTTGGATGGCGAGTAACTTGTGAAAGTACTCGCTCTCGGCAATGGAGGGATGGATTTGCTTCCTTTTTTCGTCGTCATTAAACAGGTTGACCAACCCCATGAGGTGCAGCAGGCATTCGTAGAAAAACCTCTTTTCGGTCGAAAACTCCAGGAAATTATCGACCAGGGAAACGATATTTTCAAACCCGGTCTGGTCTTTCCCCTTTGTTAAGGTCTTCTGAAACATTTCCTTAAATTCATCAAAGGCCTTTTTGACCACCGCCATGTAGAGATCCTCCTTACTTTTAAAATAGAAGTAGGTAAGGCCTTTGCTCATTTTCGCCTGGGCCGCCACCTCATCGATACGGGTATAATGCATGCCTTTTTCAGAAAACAACTTGATGGCTGCTTCCAAAATTTTCTTTTCCCGCTGTTGTCTTTCGTATACGCCCATGACTCGCTCGCTCGTTGTTAGGATGGATTTACCTTAACGATGAAGTAGTTTTTCTTCCCTTTCTGAATCAGCAGGTACTTCCCCTGTAGCAGTGAAAAGGATATCCCCATGGCGGGATCGGAGAGTTTTTCCTTATTGATGCTAAGTCCTCCCCCCTGGATCATTTTTCTGGCTTCTCCCTTTGAAGGAAAGACAAATTTTTCGAAAGCAAGGAGGTCGGTAACCTGATCCAGTTCATGGAAAGCTGTCTGGGCTATTTCAAGCATGGGTACTCCTTCAAATACCTGCAGAAAAGTCCGTTCGTCCAAGTTGGAAAGATCCTCTAAGGAGGATTTGCCGAAAAGGATCTCGGAGGCTTTCATGGCGGTTTCCAACTCCTGGTCCCCATGTACCAAGCGGGTGACCTGTTGGGCAAGTTCTTTTTGAAGGGCTCTTAAGTGGGGGGCCTGTTGGTGGGTTTCCTCCAGCTCTGTGATGGTCTCTCGATTTAACGTGGTGAAGATCCGAAGGTATCTGGCGGCATCTTCGTCCGAAACATTGAGCCAAAATTGGTAAAAAGCATACGGCGACGTTTTTTCCGGATCCAGCCATACATTGCCCCCTTCGGTTTTACCAAATTTGCTACCGTCTGATTTGGTGATAAGGGGTACCGTGAGCGCGTAGGCCTCCCCGCCTTCCATCTTGCGGATAAGCTCGGTTCCCGTCACGATATTGCCCCACTGATCCGAACCACCCAACTGAACGCTACAGTTTCGGTTTTTCCAAAGGTGGTAAAAATCATACCCCTGGATAAGCTGATAGGAAAACTCCGTAAAGGAAAGCCCGCTGCCTTCTTCCAGCCTACGTTTGACGCTGTCTTTGGCCATCATATAATTAACCGTGATGTACTTGCCCACATCGCGTATAAAATCCAAAAAGGAAAAACCGGACATCCAGTCGTAGTTGTTGACCAGCTCGGCTTTGTTTGCTCCACCTTCGTCAAATTTCAGGAACTTTGCCAGCTGGCCTTGGATGCAGGCTACGTTATGATCCAGGGTTTCCTTGTTTAGGAGGTTTCGCTCGGCTGACTTGAAAGAGGGGTCACCGATCATACCCGTGGCACCTCCGATCAGGGCGAAGGGCTTGTGGCCTGCACGCTGAAAATGCACCAAGGTCATTACACCCACCATGTGGCCGATGTGCAGGGAATCGGCTGTCGGATCAAAACCCAGATAGGCTGAAGCCATACCTTTTTTCAGGTGTTCTTCCAATCCGGGAGTCATATCCTGTAACATGCCCCTCCATTTCAATTCATCAATAAAGTCTGCCATGGTATACTTCTAGCCTTTTTTGCCTGCAAATATAGGGGTTGTCCGTTAGTTGTGGAAGGTTTCCTGCATTTTCGGGGCGTTCTGGTCAAATCAGCCTTTTTCCGTTGTATCTTGGCGATTGTTTTACGCGCTGTATTGTAAACTACCTATGAAGACGCTTTTATATATGGTTGCATTCTTTGCTCCGCTTGCTGCGGGTTTTTCCCAGAATTTTATTCCAAATTACGAGGAAGACAAGGTTTTATCCTATACGCTGCCAGATCCACTTCTGTTTGAGGATGGCAGTAAGGTGGGATCCGTTGATGATTGGAAAAGGCGAAAGGCGGAATTATTTCGGATTTTCGAGAAGGAAATGTTTGGGATAGCCCCCGTTTGGGATGGTCGTATGCAAGCAGTTGCCCTATCCACGGATGAAAATGCGCTTGGAGGCAAGGCTGTTCAACGGGAAGTAAAGCTGACCCTTTCCCGAAATGGGAATCAGGTGGATCTCGTAGTATTGATCATTCTGCCTAAAGATACACCTAAGGCACCTGTTTTTGTAGGGCTCAATTTTTATGGCAACCACACCCTATCATTGGATCCCGCCGTGCTGGTCACCGAAAACTGGATACGGAACAACGCCGATATGGGTTACGAAGACAACCGAGCGTCTGATTCAAACAGAGGCAGGCGTATGCGCAACTGGCCTGTAGAGGAAATGGTTGCACGGGGATATGGTCTAGCAACCCTGTACTATGGCGACATAGATCCTGACTACGACGATGGGTTTCAAAATGGGGTACATGCCCTGTATCCCGAACATGTGCGCAATGAATTTTCATGGGGCAGCATTTCCGCTTGGGCTTGGGGCTTGTCTCGCGTGGTTGATTTCCTGGAGGGACTGGAAGCAGTGGATGCAGATCGACTGGCGGTAGTTGGTCATTCCCGGCTGGGAAAGGCTGCCTTATGGGCCGCCGCGATGGATTCTCGGTTTACCATGGCCATTTCCAATAATTCGGGCTGTGGTGGGGCGGCAATATCCAGAAGGAGGTTTGGCGAAACCATAGCCCGTATCAATAGCTCTTTTCCCCATTGGTTTAATAAGCGCTTCCATAGATACAATGACAAGGAACACGAACTGCCTGTGGATCAGCACCAACTCATCAGTATCCTCGCACCGAATCCAGTATACATAGCTAGCGGAGCGGAGGATCTTTGGGCAGATCCAAAGGGAGAGTTTTTGGCTGCAGTGGCTGCTACGCCAGTCTATAACCTACTTGGAAAGGAGGGCATGCCTACAGCTGTTTTTCCTCCGGTAGATCATCCTGTAATGGGAACACTTGGTTACCATGTAAGGACAGGGGGGCACGGGATGCTTTACTACGATTGGATGCAGTACTTGGACTTTGCTGATCGACACTGGAAAAAGTAGTTGCCATCAATTCTCAGCTTGTTCTAGCATTTCCCGGATAGCGCGGAGAATTGTTCCCTCGGCACGTTCATCAAAGGGGCTAACCTGAACTTCATAACCTCCCTGGCTGTAACTTGCGGCTGTACCTATGTAACCCAGACCATAGTCTGCGTAGGCCGCCATGGTTACCTTCCGGTTTGGGAGCATTTGCTGTGCAGCAAGCTGGTACTCCACAAACAGTTCTGCGGGCATATGCAAAATCCGGATATCGTTTATTTTTAGGCAACTAAGCAATGTATACTTTTCGGCTTTATATCGGTTGTACCAGGCCAGCTTGGAGGCATTTTCGGTTAGCCAGGCATGGGTTTGCTGGGGCTTGTCAAGCTTTGCGGAAATAGCCTGATTAGGCTCTAGCCGCAGGGGGCGGGTGACCCAGTTTATGCTGTTGTCTTCCAAGGCGGTTTTTTCTGTTTTTTCCCAAGCCCGTTGCATCCCATCGGCCAATCTTTGGGCAAGTGCAAGGCGGTTTGACGGGGTGCCATCGTTATACTTCCCGGCTGTGACGTTTCCGGCAGCACCGGTAAAATGGATGTGCAGTGCCTCGGGTACGGAAGATTGGCGTAAGAACCTGGCAAGGCCGGGAAAATCCGGATTGGCAATGCCGGTTCGGTAGTAGCTTTGTGGATGTACAGCATAGTAGCTAAGTACTGCAATGGGTGCCTCTTCCTGCCAAAAACTCACCAAGGTCACGTAGGGGTCTATCGTTCCTTCCGGAGCGGCAATCGCCGCTGGATCTTTGGTGGCGGAATATCTTACATGTACGACTTTGCCCTCTGGTCCAAGCACCCGTCGGTTGCTGGCCACTTGGTGCACCTCGGCTTTGCCGAATCCAACATGGGTCACTTTCCTACTTGTTTTTGCGGCCTTTTCCACTGCTCCTGAAAGGCGGGTCAACAGCGCCCGTTGAAAACCGCCATCGAAATTACCAGGGGGTAGATTTGCGTCGTGGAGCAATTTCTCTGCACCAAAATCGGATCGAGGAGCATCGTGCTGGTGCACACTGTGGACGGACACACGGTCAGGACTGGTGCCTGCGGCGGAGGCCAGTTGCTCACGGAATAGGTCGTGGCTTTCGTTTGCGATGCCGATCCAGTCAACGGCGCAAAGTACTATGGGATCTCCTTGGCCCAATAGTACAATTCCCTTGGCCCGAAGCCCAAGATCCCACGCCCCAACCATCGTGTCATAGGCCAAAAGACTGCCGATGGGGGGAGTGGCATCCACATCAAAAACGCCCACCCGAAACTCGGCCTTGTTTTCTCCGCTGGTTTGGGAAAGAGAGGTCGCCGAAGCAGCTAGGAACAATAAGAAAACCAAGGCGATTTGGCGAAGCCAAGGGGATTGTTGAGCCTGCATAAAATACGATTTTTGGGGATAGAAATCATCAAGTAGATTGATCAGCTTTCAATATAGGGCATTCATTCGGTTTTTAGTTTGCGTGATTTTTATTTTTTAAGGGGAATTGGCTATATTTCATTGATAATCCCATTATTTTTCTGATCATGCCTAAGAATGTTTCGAAAATCACTACCACACCTCCCACGGCTGTTGCTACGGAGATTGAAGAATTGGAGGGTCTATTGGATGAGGTGCTACCTTTTAAAAAGTTGGATCATAATGTACTGATCGCTACTTGGAATATACGTGCTTTTGGTGGGTTGACTGAAAAATGGCAGGCAGGTGACAGTGATTCTCCCAAGCGGGACCTGCATTCACTGCTTTGCATTGCCAGGATCATTTCCAGGTTTGACATCATTGCGGTTCAGGAAATCAAAGGCAACCTAAAGGCTTTTCGGCACATGCTCAAGGTTTTGGGGCCGCATTGGAGTTTTATCTTGACCGATGTGAGCGGAGGGTCGGAAGGGAATGACGAGCGACTGGGTTTTTTGTTCGACTCCCGAAAAGTGAAGCTTTCCGGGCTCGCCTGTGAGCTGGTGGTTCCCAACGAGAAAATCGAGACTATATCCGAGGGAGCATTTGCCAGGCAATTTGCGAGGACACCCTATGCGGTAGGGTTTAAAGTAGAAGATAAAACGTTCGTGCTGGTTACCTTACATGTACTCTACGGCAAGAGGCCATCGGACAGGGTGGGAGAGTTGGAGGGCATCGCCAAGTGGCTGCAGCAATGGGCTTCGAGCATGAATTCCTTTGACCAAAGTTTGATTGTCTTGGGAGACTTCAATATTGACCGACGGGGGGATCCACGCTACCAGGCATTTGTTTCGACAGGTCTGCGCGTACCAGAGGACTTAACGGAAGTAAGAAGGACAGTCTTTGACCACAGGGCGACCTACTATACGCAGATTGCTTGGTTTCAAAACCAGCGCAATATTCCGCAGCTTTCCATTAAATATTTGCGAGGAGGAGTATTCAATTTTGGTCCACATGTATTGAAAGGTCAGGATCTGACGCCATTTCAGCTGTCCTGGCGGATTTCAGACCACCTTCCCCTATGGGCAGAGTTTTCCACGAAGTGCTAGTTTTTGTGAAAGTTTATCTATTTTAGAAGTCGAAGGAGGTTCGCTTGGTTGAATAGGCACCTCCTCCCGCTAATTTGAACACCTAAAACCTACTTTTGTGAAAGACGATAACTACTTAGCCATCATCAAGGAAGACCCCTGGTTGGTTTCCTATAGGGAGGAAATTCTGCAACGCTACGTGAGATTCCAACGTGCCTTGCTGGAAATTGAACTCGCGGAGGGAAGCTTGAGTGATTTTTCGAGGGGCCATTTGTTTTTTGGGATTAATTTTGACGAGACACAGGATGGTTGGTATTATCGAGAATGGGCCCCTAAAGCGCATGCCCTTTTCTTAATAGGTGATTTCAATGGATGGAACAGGGAAAGCCATCCGCTTACCCGAAAGGAATGGGGCACTTGGGAGATATTTCTTCCTCGGGAGGAATACCAGGCTTCGTTCACCCATGGGAGTCTCATAAAGGTGCATGTGGTGTCTGAAAAGGGAGCACTCGATCGGATACCGGCGTATATCAGAAGGGTAGTCCAAAATCCGGTTTCCAAGGACTTCTCCGGTCAGCTGTGGTTCCCTGAATCGGCATTTGCCTGGACAGATGCCGCCTTCACCCCAAAAAGGGCCTTTGCGGGGCCCTTGATTTACGAAAGCCATGTGGGTATGGGTCAGGAGAAGGAGGATGTGGGCACCTATCGGGAGTTTGCAGATATTATTCTTCCAAAGATAAAAGCAAACGGGTATACGGTGGTGCAATTGATGGCCGTGATGGAACACCCCTATTACGGCTCGTTCGGTTATCATGTTTCCAGTTTCTACGCCCCTTCGTCCCGCTTCGGTACACCGGAGGATTTAAAATACCTCGTCAACAAAGCACATGAATTAGGACTGGCCGTGGTCATGGACATTGTTCATTCCCATGCCGTCCAGAATATCGCAGAGGGACTAAATGAGTTTGATGGATCGGATCAGCAGTATTTTCACGCAGGCCCACGTGGGTACCACGAGGTTTGGGATTCCAAATTGTTTGACTATGGTAAATATGAAGTGAAACGCTTTTTACTTTCCAATATCCGGTATTGGATGGAGGAGTTTCATTTTGATGGGTTTCGGTTTGATGGCGTGACCTCTATGCTGTATTTTCACCACGGATTGATCACCTTTGGGCATTATGACAGTTACTTTGTCAAAGACGTGGATTGGGATGCGATCGTTTACATGCAGTTGGCCAACCGATTGATCCACGAGCTGAATCCCGATGCGATATCCATTGCTGAGGAGGTGAGTGGTATGCCGGGCCTTTGCCGACAGCCGCTTGAAGGGGGCATTGGATTTGATTTCCGAATGGCTATGGGTATACCCGATTTTTTCATCAAGGTGCTTAAGGAACAGCGGGATGAGGAGTGGGATATGTTTGAGTTCTGGAAGGCCCTCAGTGACAGAAGGTATAAAGAGAAGACCATTGCGTATGCTGAATCCCATGACCAAGCATTGGTAGGAGATAAGTCCATCGCTTTTTGGCTGATGGACAAAGAGATGTATTTCCACATGCGTGTGGAGGATAGTCACCTCGTAGTTGACAGGGGCATAGCCTACCATAAGCTATTCCGTATGTTTACGATCAGTTTGGGAGGGGAGGGGTACTTAAATTTTATGGGAAATGAATTCGGACACCCCGAATGGATTGACTTTCCGCGTGAAGGTAATGGCTGGAGTTACCAGTATGCCCGTAGACAGTGGAGCCTGGCCGAAGATACAAGCCTGAAGTACCAGTTTTTGCTCAAATGGGATCAGGAAATGGTAAAACTGATAAAACGTCACAGGGTGCTAATGGCACCGTTTGCCGAGCAGATTCACCTGGATCCCGAGAACAAGGTTATAATCTACCAACGGGCAGGGCTTTTGTTTCTCTTTAATTTCAATACCAGCCGGTCGATCTTTGATTATCAGTTTAGGGCACCAGTGATGGGTAAATACAAGTTGGTTTTGAATTCGGACAACAAGAAATTTGGCGGCTTCCACCGGATCGATGAAAGACCACATTACTATACCGACCAAAATCAACGCTTGAGCGTTTACCTTACCAATCGGACAGTGCTGGTTCTTTCGAAGGTTGATTGAGGGGCAATAAGATCCATCGATTTAGACATATATAGAGCGTAGCAAATGAAGGGTTAGTCAATTACACGTTGGGTTTGCAGGTAAGCTACCAGGTTGACCACCTCGGCTTCGGAAAGATGCTCAAATAGCCCGGAAGGCATCATGGATACATCTGTGGTTTCCCTCGACTGTATGGCTGACTTATTTAGGATTACCGGATCCTGGCCCACCACGCGTAGGGTTAGGTGTCGATGGGTTTCCGCAATTATATTTCCGGTGTAGGTTCTGCCATCCCTGGTGGTTATGACTACCATCTTGTAGGCGTCCTGAATCTCTGCGGAGGGCTCCAACACATTCAGTAAAATATAGTTTACGTCGGTGCGATTTGATCCGGTCAGATCGGGCCCCAACTCTCCCCCCTCTCCAAACATTTTATGGCATGCCCCACAGCTTTGCTGGAAGAGCCTTTTGCCCTTTTTTAAATCGGCGTTTTGGAGCGACTCCGCACTTAGGTAGCCTCTGTACTTGGCGTACGCCGCTTCATCGTAGGCGACCTCTTCGATGGGACCCCATATTTCAATAAAACCACTGCCAACGACGCGGAGCATTTGCCGGGCCACGCTGGCTGGAATCTCTCTTTTGGGAATTCTTCCCGTTTTTATTTCCTCCATCAGGAGGTTTCCATACCGGGGTCTGGAGGATAAGGTTTGTAGGGCAAGTGCTTTTTCCGAGTCGTTCATTTGACCGTATGCACGGATAAGGTGTCTCCCAAATATCTCCTGGTCAAAAGCCGCCATCGAGCGAATTACTTCTTCCCGAAGAACGTCATCTGTGTACAGTTGGGTCAATTTGGTCGAAAGGACTGGATTTTGCTGTGCGGTAAGGGCTTTGAGTGCCTGAATGCGGTTGACTGCCGCAGCATTAGCGCTTGTCAGGGTTGTCAGTGCGCGCTGGGTAGCTTCAGCATCGCCAAACAGTTCGGATATATAATTGGCAAGTTCGCGGCTAGAAGGGTTACGTTGGAGTTTCCTGGATAACTCAGGCCACTTTTCAGGCATTTTCAAGTCACTTCTGCCTTCTATTCCAGCCAGCATGCCTTGTAGAATCCAATCCCTGTGCTTGGGGTCTTTTTCGAGCATTGCCACCAGCTTGTCCGTCATATCGGCATCTACCGCCCTTCTGGCCATAAACCGGGCAACAGATGAAAGCTCGGCTTGGGCAGCCATCGCCAAAAAGCGCTCGGCATCCTCCTCGATAAGGTGGGAAATGCCAAACCAGATCATCTTGGGTAAATTATGATCCGCTTCATCTTTTTGGTGGCGGATCAACTCCGTGGCAATTTCCCATTGGGACGCGACGGGAACGCGCTGTAGACTCTGTGCGAGGTAGAGACGTACCACCGGCGACGGATCGGATTTGGCAAGACGTGTAAACATTTCCAGGGCTGCTTTTGGAGGTGTTTTATCCTCACATAGCAGTTGAATCGCCCAGGACCGAATATGCTCATCCTTGTCACGTAATAGGTTGACCAATTCCTCAGCCCTAAATCCACCGGTCAAATGAAGGGACCACATTGCTTTCAGACGGTGGTCGGGGTCGTCGGACTTTGCAAGCATTTGCTTCAATAGATTAACGGTCGCGGTCTCAAGCTTACCCTGATACGCCCGTTTTTGTAGTATCCCCCTGGCCCTTCGGCTATGCCAGTCACTTTTGCTTCGCTGCAAATCCACCAGTTCTTTATCGGTAAGGGTATTTAGGTCGACATAGCGGTTCGTCCAATTCTCCGCCTGGTTCTGTTCGGGCATTACCCTAAATATCCTGCCTGTTTCACCTAGGAGTACTTCCTGTCCACAAATATCCGCATCGTGCCAATCCAACACGTACAATCCACCGTCTGGGCCTATCTCCATGCTGAATCCCACCCATTGGGCGTTATTGGCCATCAGAAAGTCATCCCCGTCTTTTCCGATAAACCCGGAGCCGCTTGGAACCAGAATATCGGATAAGACCGCGTGTTCATGGATATTGGCCATGAAGATGCGTCCCTGTTCTTCCGCGGGAAAAGCGTCTGATTGATAAATCCTTGCCCCTCCATGCGCGGATCGGTGCCGGTGATCGGCTATGGTCTTGATGTCTTCGTATACGTACGGATTGAAATGCTGTCCTCCCTGACGATGGTAGATGCCTCCTGGGATCACGTGCCATAGATGGGGAATTACACATGCGGTTATAAACAAGTTACCCTTTCGGTCGTAGTCAATGCCCCAGGGATTGCTAAAGCCATGGGCCACAACCTCAAAAATATCTTTAGTAGGGTGGTAGCGCCAGACGCCTCCGTTGATGTCTACGCCCTCTGCCTCCAATAGGTCTTCAGGAAAGGGATCTTTGTGGAAATAGAGTTTCGTATCCGCATTGGGTTTCCGGATTTTTGATGGCGTGGCAAATCCCTGTAGACCGTAAAGCCATCCGTCCGGCCCCCAATGCAGGCTGTTGAGGGTCTCGTGCCGGTCACGGATGCCCCAGCCCGTAAGCAGGATCTCGATGTCATCCAGATCGGCTTGGTCATCGCCATTTTTGTCAGGTACAAAGAGTAGGTTGGGAGGGGCTCCTAAGTAGAGGCCATCAAACCCTACGGCGATCGCGGCGGGAAATGCGATTCCCTCCATAAAAACCTTTTGGGAGTCCGCCTGACCGTCACCATTAGTGTCTTCCAGTATTAGGATACGGCTGTCACCAGCATTCGAAAAACCATGGCCCCTGGATTCATAATCTCTGTTTTCGGCGACCCAAAGCCTGCCGCGGTCGTCCCAGCAAAAGGCCATGGGCTGGGTGATCATAGGCTCGGCCGCGAATACGTTGGCTCGGTAGCCTTTCTTGACGGTCATTTCGGCGACCGCTTCCTCAGGGGTAAGGAATTTCGCAGAGCGACCCTCGGCCTGGGCTATGCCCCACAGCTCGGTGGTACTGTACATGCCTGATTTACCCGAAAAGGCCGACCAAGCCTCGCCTAGTTCCATGTCACTCTTATCCCCCGTAAAAACGAGGAGTCGATGTTGCAGCTGTAGACTTTCTCCGGCGGCAATGTGCCAGTCTTCGGTGCGGGTATACGCAGGCCCCACTCCCAATTGACCATCCACCCTCCATCGTTGCGGATAGCCCTTGTTGGCGGGATGGTCAAAAAGGGCTATTTGCGCATAGTCGGTACGACCATCGAGCTGCATGCCCACTTTTACCCACATAGCAGGCTGACCCTCCGCTTTTTCGTTTTTTTGCCGTGCGGCATTGACTACCTCGCCATCTATGCCATCTCTCCAGGGCATTCGTACGAACAACCCGCCATAATCATATTTGCCAATGGTAACGGGCACGATGGCTTCCCCTTTCCACACCAAGTCAAGTAGGAATTCGCCGCCTTCTTCACGTAGGGTCCAGGTTTGTGTCTCCCGCAATATCGCTGTACCTGCCTCGTCCAGAAGGTCATATACGGTCTGCCAGGATACGGATTCGCCTTCCCGGTCGATCGGATTAAGTGCCACCCTCCTCCAATAGTCAGCTTGGGGATTGTGGAAGTAATCACGCCCATTAACCCTGGTGAAACCCCAGTAAATACCCGTTTGGTGTTTATGGTGTCCCGGACTGAACTCGGTCAGTTCGCTTATACCATCCGGGGAACTGAGGGGATGCAGGTAGGGCCGAAAATCGTCCTTTGCCACCTGTGTCAATATAGGATCCGATTCGCCCTTTCGGATCACCTGCAAGGCAACCCCGTCCGGATCAATGGAGATCGTAAGTTCCGAAACGGACAACGCCGCATCTTTTTCTGAGGAGACTCCCCGGTTGCAGGCAACAAGGGCAAGCGCACAAAAAAAGGGGACTAAAAATGACTTCATATCGGTTAATTGGGTTTGTCAATAGATCAGGATGGGGTCTTGCTTTACCTGCAATGGACGAAGAACAAGTACTGGCGAACTTGGAACAGCAGTTAGTAATTGCTTCTTGGTTCTATAACGCCATATTGCATTTTTGTGCGTTTTAGCCGATCCTTCATCGATGCGATCAGTTCTTGGTAGTCTTGGTTTCCGTACAGATTGTTCATTTCCATGGGATCTGTTTCCAAATCGTAAAATTCCCATTCGTCCAACTCATAGAAATGCATCAGTTTGTACCTTGGAGAGGTGATGCCTTCGTGCTTATGCACACTATGCACACCGGGGTACTCGTAATAGTGGTAATATAGGAAATTCCGCCAGTTCTCCGGGGCCGTTCCACTCATCAAAGGCACCAAACTCCTTCCCTGCATGATGATGGGGGCCTCCAAGCCGGCAACTTCAAGAAAAGTCTGCGCAAAATCCAGGTTGGATACCAGGTTTTTGTCGATGCGGCCGGGAGTGATTTTACCCTTCCAGCTCATCAAAAGGGGTGTTCGAAAGGACTCTTCGTACATGAAGCGTTTGTCAAACCACCCATGCTCTCCTAAGTAGAACCCTTGATCAGAGGCATATACAATCAACGTATTCTGATCTAATCCACTTGTTTCAAGGTAATCAAGTACCCTTCCCACGTTGTCGTCCACCGAACGTATGACAGCGAGGTAATCACGCATATACCGCTGGTATTTCCATCTCACCAAATCAGTGCCTTGCAGGTTGGAAGCATTGAATTCCTCGATGATAGGATCATAGACCTCGTCCCAGGCTGCGCGCTGTTGCTCATTCATACGTCCATAGGTACGACGATATGGACCAGACCCTTTGCTTTCTTCGTTCCAAAGTTTCAGGTCGGCGCTTAATTGCATAGTCTCGGCTATGGACATGTCTTGGGTGCGTGCTGCTGTCCCTCGTGTTGCATAATCGTCAAATAGGTTGGCGGGCTCAGGAAAAACAACGTCTTCGTAGAGTGTCAAGTGATCAGGGCCCTTTTCCCATTCCCGGTGGGGAGCTTTGTGTTGTAACATGAGCATAAAGGGCTTACCAGACTTCTCCTGATTCTGTAGCCAGGCCAGCGATTTATCGGTGATAATGTCCGTCACATAACCCTCTTCTTGAACGGTATCTCCGGGAATAATAAAAGTGGGATTATAATAATGCCCTTGGTCGGGAAGGATTTCCCAGTGGTCAAATCCGGTTGGGGTCGACCGGAGATGCCACTTTCCGATCAGTGCGGTGGCGTATCCTGCCTTCTGAAGCAGTTTTGGGAAAGTAGCCTGCGTTCCGTCAAAAGTGTCCGCATTGGTACGGTGCCCATTGACGTGGCTGTGCGTTCCGGTAAGGACCGTCGCCCTCGAGGGAGCGCAGATGGAGTTGGTGACGTAGCATTTATCGAACCTCATACCGGTCTTAGCGATTCGGTCTAGGTTAGGGGTGGGGGCAAGTTCGGCCAATCTATCACCATAGGCACTCAGTGCCTGATAGGCATGATCATCGGTAAATATAAATACAATGTTTGGGGGCAAATCGGCAATTTCCTCGCTAGTTGGTTGCTGACAAGCAGCTGCCAGAAAAGCCAAAAGTACCAATGCCGCATATTTTTGGCGGAAATTAAATAAAACTAAACCGTGTAGACAGGTTGGGATGCTTTTCATCGACAATCAAATGGGTGGTTTCAACCTTCCAAAATATCGAATCCGTCTGAGTATTCAAAAAAATATTAAAAAGTAATTTTTTCAGAAAGATTGATCACCAATACCTATATTTGGTTTATTATTTCTCGACTTTTGTTAAAAAAAGCTGAAAATCAGGTTGGGAGCATGTTTTCGATATTTATTCGTTATCGTTTTCATTCCTATCTCAATCGCTAGAACCCCCTAAAGAAATGAATAGATTGCAGTTTTTCCTGATGGTGCTGTTTTCTGCGCTGTTATATTCCTGCGGTGGAGGTGGGCAACCGGCTCCAGACCCGGTTTATCCAATACCGTCAGATCGTCAGTTGGCATGGCAGGAACTCGAATACTATGGATTCGTGCATTTTAACATGAATACCTTTACCAATATGGAATGGGGTACCGGAGCGGAGGATCCCGCCCTTTTCAATCCGACGGAGTTTGATGCCGGGCAGTGGGCAAAGGTCGTGAAGGAAGCAGGTATGAAAGGGATTATCATTACGGCCAAGCACCACGATGGTTTCTGCCTTTGGCCCACGGCGACAACGGCACATTCCATAACGGCATCACCCTATAAAAACGGAAAGGGAGATATTATTCGTGAAATTGCCGATGCCTGCAGGGCGGAGGGGCTAAAATTTGGCGTCTACTTGTCGCCTTGGGACCGCAACAATGAACATTATGGAACCGAAAAATACATTGACATCCTGCGAGAGCAACTTAGGGAGCTGCTTACCAATTACGGCGAAATTTTTGAGGTATGGTTTGACGGTGCAAATGGAGGTACCGGTTACTATGGTGGTGCAAACGAAGAACGTAGAGTCGATAAGAGAAATTACTACGACTGGGAGAATACGTTCAAGCTGGTTCGTGAACTGCAGCCCAACGCGGTGATTTTTGGCGATGCTGGGCCGGATGTACGGTGGGTTGGCAACGAACATGGCTTCGCCTACGAAACCACTTGGTCTAATTTGATGCGGGATTCGGTCTATGGCGGTATGCCTGAATATTCGGAGATGTATTCTATGGGACAGGAAAATGGCACCCATTGGGTTCCGGCGGAGGCCGATGTGTCCATCCGCCCAGGCTGGTATTACCACGAATACGAGGATCATAAAGTAAGATCCCTTCCCCAGCTGCTGGATATCTATTACAACAGCATTGGAAGGAATGCATCGCTGCTGTTGAATTTCCCTGTAGACAAACGAGGGCTCATACATGAAAACGATGTCGCGCAGCTACGCAAGCTGACCTCCAAGATAAAGGAAGATTTCGCCTTTAACCTCGTGGGCAAACAGGTTCTGATCAGTGCTTCGGTAGACCGGGGCAGAGCCTATTCCGGCAGCAAGGCGATCGATCAAAAAAAGGACACCTATTGGTCTACGCCCGATGGTACAGTGTCGGGTTCTCTTACCCTGGAGTTTAAGGAGGAAATAGCCTTTAATCGGTTTTTGGTTCAGGAGTATATCGCGTTGGGGCAGCGGGTGAAGGCCTTTTTGTTGGAGGTACAGGTTGATGGTGATTGGCAGGAGATAGCTACCGGTACTACCGTGGGATACAAGCGGATCCTACGCCTGCCGACGGTAAAAACAAAAGCCGTTCGGTTTACCGTGTTGGACGCCAAAGCCAGCCCGACTATTTCCAACTTGGCCTTGTACGAGGCTCCCAAGCTTTTGTTGGAGCCCGAACTTCGCAGGGAAAAATCGGGTTTGGTAACCTTGCTCGCGGCCGATGAAGAGGTTGCTATCCACTATACACTCGATGGATCGGAGCCCAGCCCGGTTAGTACCCGTTATACGGATCCTTTTCTTGTGGAAACTCCAACGGAGGTTAGGGCCATCACGGTGGATCCGGTTGCTGGATTGGCGAGTGAAATGGTCAGCTACTCCTTGGATATTGCCAAATCAAACTGGAAGGTTGTGGGTGGAGGAGAGCAGGCCTTAAATGCCATTGACGAAAGTGATAGGACAAACTATGTGGCTTCTTCTGGTCAGTTGACCGTGGATATGGGTGCTAACCACACGCTTTCCGGGTTCACCTACATGCCGGTTCAAAACAGGTATATGTCAGGCGTAATAAAAACGTATGTGTACAGTGTCAGTGAGGATGGGGTCACCTGGAGGCAGATTGCAGAGGGAGAGTTTGGCAATATTGCCAATAGTCCCATCCTACAGCGTGTTGGCTTTCCCCCTGTAAAAGCCCGGTATTTCCGACTTGCTGCGAGGGAAACCTTGGATGGCAACCCCGCAAGCTTTGCTGAGGTTGGGGTGATTACGGCAAAAAAGTAGTATTGGCAGTTGGTCCTTTTTAAAGCACTGGTTGTGCTTAAAACAGCCGGACGGAAAAATGACTGTTGCGAGACCGTTAGCAGCATTTGGCGGTCATTTGAAGCGATTAGGTCGGTTCTTATTTGAGGTGAGTCAAATTGCTCTCGAACGTAACAAAAAAATAGGTAGCCAGGCAAATCCCTGCCTCGCTACCTATTTTGTTTTTTTGAACGCGTGAACGCTTACGAGTAACGCAAATTCCTACTCAAGTCCATACAAGGCTTTTGCGGCTTCTTCGTATTTGTCTCCTTCTTTCCACCTAGGCGGTGTTGGTTCGTTAGCGATTTTTTGGGCGGAAAGGAGATAGGATTTCCAATACAGCATGGCATAGTCCAAATCAAAGTTGCCTACCTCATCGGACACTTGGTGGTAATGCCGGGCGATTTTGTCGTCAAAGGCGGTAAATCCCAGACTAAAAGTAGGAGCGGGGATTCCCTTGCGGGCAAAGTTGACGTTGTCTGAGCGGTCGTATAGCCCCTGTTCTGGCGCAGGGTCCGCAATGGCTCGAATGCCAAACTCACTCACCGCTGCCTCGATCAACGGGTCGGCAGAGGTTCTTCCCAAACCTATTACGGTAACGATGGATGTATCGTTATATCCTGCATTGTCTATGTTCAGGTTATAGACTACTTTATTCAGCGGTACGAGTGGGTTGTTGGCAAAGTAAGCTGAACCTAACAGTCCCTTTTCCTCGGCCGTCCAGGCACAAAGTAGGATGGATCTTTTTGGAGGATGTTGGGCAAAGAACTTGGCAGCATTGATCACTGCTACGGTTCCCACCGCATTGTCTCGGGCTCCGTTGTAGATTGAGTCGCCCTCTGCATTGGGAGTTCCTACGCCGAGGTGGTCGTAGTGTGCCGATAGCATGACGTATTCACTCTTAAGGGTTGGATCGCTGCCCTCTATGTAGGCGAGCACATTTTTCCCGATGATTTTTCGGTTTTGTTTACCGATAACCACGGCATCTACCTTTGAGGGACGTGCGCTGATTTCTTGGATAAGTTCACCGGTCAGGTCTTTTACCCACATGTACGGGATGGCCTCTCCACCTGCCGGATCCAAATCCAGGGTAAGCTGGGGCTTGTTTAGGTAGTTAACCAGTAAACTCCATGGCGTAGTGGGCACATTATACATTTCAATCACACCCGCAGCTCCTTTTGATTTCGCCAGTGCCAGTTTTTCCCTGCCGGCAGCAAATAGATCGGAGGGTGAAAGGCGATTGGGTTGTCCCACACGCACGACTACCATTTTACCGCTAACATCCTTGCCTGCATAGTCTGACTCCAAGCCATAGCCTAGTATGATGAAGTCATAGGATCCTGCAATATCCGGCCCGTCCAGCACCAACATGTCCTCACCGTGGCTGATGGACTTGCCTGCCAACGTTATCTCGCCAGACCGAGGCGGCGCAGAATAGCGGAACGGTACCGCCTGAAAATACCCAGGTGCCTCCTCGAGTGGTTTGGCACCATAACGTTGAAATTGCTCTGCAATGTATTTGGCAGCGATGTCCATTTCCGGCCTTGCCGGATCACGTCCCTTCAATTCGTCCGACGCCAAAAACCTGAAATGGGAGATGGCTTCTTCCCGCTGGATTTGTTGTTCTATGGCTGCCTTTTGAGCCACTGCGTAGTTTTGTCCGAGCATTGCCCATAGGGCCATTCCCAATAACGTGGAGGTATGCTTCATAGAATATATTACTTGGTTTATGGATAGTTAGATTGTTTTCTGTATGCCCAAAAAGATAGGCAGATGTAGGTGATTGTTAACGGTTCCCTGATTTTTAGCTGCAAGGTTGAGGCCAAAGATAGTAAAATCTTACTAACAGGATGGAAAAGGGTGGGGGCGAATGTCGGTTCAGAATTTGGGTGGGGTTTGTTTTGGATTGTCCTCGGGTTACTCGATGGGTTCGTTGCCATTCCAAATATCATGTGTCGTCACCCACTTGCCATCTCGTTTTTCCAAAATATTGAGGTATTTTGACGTGGAAAAAAGGGAGTCCCCACTTTTCTTGTCGATAAGCGTGACGCGGGCAAATCCCCTTCCATAGGCAAGGTCACCATCAACGACCACATCTTCGTAGCCGCTTTCCAGGAAGGTCTCGTATGCGTCAAAGATAGACTGGTAATAGGCTGAAACTGCTTCTTTTCCGCGTAATGTGCCTGTTTCAGGTGCCATCAAAAAGGCGTCATCCGAAAAATAACGGGCGATCCCTGCGGCATCCCCGTCATTGAAGGCCTTTGCCCTTGCATTGCTCATGGATGTAATCGTCTCTACCGCTTTTTGGTGGTGAGTTGAATCGATGCTTTGTTTGTTTTCATTTGAAGTACAGGCCGTTACTAGGACGGACAATAGGGTCAGAATTTGTTTGAAACCTTTCATGTCGCTAAGATAGGGAATCCGCTCAAAAAGGTGTCGAATTGGTCTGTATATGGCTTTAGCGACCCGTAAATACTACCCAAATACCGATAAAATATTATTTTTTGAAATTTTGTTTGGATTTTCATTCCTTCTGTATAACTTAAATCCTGAAATTCTAAGCTCTATGAACAACCAATTTGAAACCGTACCCTTTGAGGCGTTGGACGGGTTTTCGTGTAACTTAAAGCATTATATTTCCGGTAATCCCACACCGAAGGGGCCGGTGCTTCTGGTGCACGGGGCGGGGGTGCGAAGCAATATCTTCAACCCACCTGCCGATCGGAATATTATTCACATGCTTTCTGATGCGGGCTACGACGTGTGGCTCGAAAACTGGCGGGCAAGCATCGATTTGGAGCCAAATGAATGGGACTTGGACCAGGTCGCCCATTATGACCACCCAGCAGCCGTTCAGAAAGTACTGGAATGCACGGGGAAAAGCGACCTAAAGGCAATCGTTCATTGTCAAGGCAGTACGAGTTTTATGATATCGGCCGCATTGGGTTTGTTGCCCCAGGTAAAGGTTATTATCAGCAATGCCGTTTCCCTACATCCGGTAATTCCTCGTTTTTCGGTTTTC
Organism: Lunatimonas lonarensis; assembly: GCF_000390185.1. GTDB lineage: Bacteria > Bacteroidota > Bacteroidia > Cytophagales > Cyclobacteriaceae > Lunatimonas > Lunatimonas lonarensis. The sequence goes on from NZ_AQHR01000066.1 coordinate 24,529, forward strand.
AAACTAAATGTCCTGCTGCCTATCGTTGGAACAGCCTTCGACTACCTGGATCCCTCCTGGGGCCTGGGTGCTCCGGACTTTAAGTCCAAAATGATCAAAAAAGTCGTGAAGGCCACCCACTGGGAGGCAGATACCACGGTAGGGAAAATGGTGAGTTTTACGTATGGATCGGGGATGCCCGCACTGTGGGAGTTGGAAAATTTGGATAGGAAGACCATGGACTGGATTCAGTACGAATTTGCCCATGTACCGCTTACCTTTTTTCGCCATATCAGAAGGTGTGTGAGGAAGGGTGTATTGGGGCCATCAAAAGCCTCTGGGATGGACTACACAGTAACTCCTCCCAAAACAGATGCCCGGGTGGTTCTCTTTGCCGGTGTGAAAAACAAATGCTTTTTGGCAAGCAGTCAAGAGCGAACCTTTGAATACCTGGATAAGCTCAACCCCGGATTCCATCAGTTGTATCTCTTGGATAAATACAGCCATTTGGATGTTTTTTTTGGGAAGGATGCCCACGAGGATGTTTTTCCGAAAATGATTGCCGAGTTGGACAAGGGCTAGCCTTTTTTTTGGCGGCATTAATCCGTAGATGGGTAGCTAATTACCGAAGCCAAAATGGCAGCTGGAGAAAAATGATTTTGTTTAATATAGTTAACAGCGAGCATATGAGATTTGAAAAGAAGCCAATGGTCAACTGGTATGACCCCAAGCAGCTGGCATTTACCGGTGTAAAAACGGTTCTTTCATCCGTATTTGGGAATTTTGCGGACAGGAGGGAAATGCAGGCCGCTCTGGACAAAGAAGGGAAACCTTTTGACTATTCGGAAAAAGACGAACTTTGGTTTGACTTTGTTTCTGACTTGGCCGATGGTTTTAATCCTACCTATACGGTGGCAAAAACCATGGCGCAGCCGTCAATCACCGTAGATGGGAAAGAATTGAAGCGAGGGGATTTCTTGCTAATGGGGGGTGATGAGGTGTATCCTACGCCTGAGATGATCGAATACACCAATCGGCTCAAGGGGCCTTTTGAGGCAGCTTTTCCGAAAGACGATTCTCCTGATGCAGATCGTCCGGATGTGTTTGCTATTCCGGGAAACCACGATTGGTACGATGGGCTTACCAATTTTCTACGGTTGTTTACCCAGGGCCGGTCGTTGGGAAATTGGAAAACCCGGCAAACACGGAGCTATTTTGCCATCAAACTTCCCCATGATTACTGGCTGATAGCGGTTGATATCCAGTTACATGCCGATATCGATTATCCGCAGATTTGCTATTTCCGCGACATCGCCCAGAACCACTTCACCCCGGAGACTAAGGTGATTCTTTGCACCGCAGAGCCTTCCTGGGTTTTTCGCTCCTTTGACCAAAAGAATACTGCCCACGATCGGTTCAAGTTTTTTATCGATAGGGTTTTGTATGGAAAAGGCGAACCGGCCTACGAAGAGAAGAATAGAACCATAACAGTAAATACTATTCTAACGGGAGACCTGCACCATTATGCCCGTTATGAAGAAAAAACCAAGCGGGGAGAGACCCGGCAGCTGATCACGTCCGGGGGAGGAGGGGCCTTTATGCACCCCACCCATACCCTGAAGGAAACGATAGCACCGGTAGATGGGTATTCAGCGGAGTTGAAGAGTGTTTTCCCCTCAAAGGAATCATCGGTTCGGCTTAGCCTGTTGAATTTGTTGTTTCCCTACTTTAGCCTCACCATGCTGACACTGTTTGGTATCGTTCATGCGTTTACCAGTTGGATTTTACAAACCAAGCGTTTTGTTTCCGGAGAAACGTTGATGGAGCAATTGGCAATCTCGGGTTTTTTTTCAGATGGTATAGGCAATGCATGCCATTCGATTTTGATGGCGTTGCTTCATAATCCTGGAGCCATATTTCTCAACCTGCTGTTGGTTGGAGGTGTGGTGGTGTTTACCGACGTCAAGTCCGGGTACGGAAAATGGAATTATTTGGCCGGGGTTGTGCATGGGCTGCTTCATTTGGTCATGTTTTACGTGATGTTATGGGGATTTTCTGTCCTCAACCTTTCCCATTTTGACTTGGGAATACATTCACTTGCCCAAGTGAGTCTATTTATTGTCGAAATGGTGCTAATCGGTGGTACCGTCAGCGCATTGATATTTGGTTTGTACCTGACCTTTAGTGTGATCGTCTTGAAAAACCATATAACCGAAGCCTCATCCTCCTACCGTTGGGAGGGATATAAAAATTTTCTTCGCATACACTTAACGAAAGACGTATTGACCATTTACCCTATTGGGTTTAAAAAAGTCGTCACCGACTGGAAATTGTCAAAATCCGGTGACAAAGTCGTCGTTACAGGTAGTCCCATCAATTATTCTTTAATCGAAAAACCCATCGAAGTACACCATGAAAAAACTATCTAAGCCACTTTCTGAGCTGAAAAGCCACTACGACGTTATAGTGGTCGGTTCAGGATATGGAGGCAGTATTGCTGCCTCCCGAATGTCCAGAGCAGGTCTCCGCGTTTGTCTTTTGGAAAAAGGAAAGGAATTTTTGCCCGGCGATTTCCCCAAGACCTTATTGCAGGCAAGTAGGGAGATGAATTTTATCCGCGGAAAATCCGACAACCTGGACAGAAATGGGCTATATGAGTTTACGATGGGCAACGGGATCAACGTGTTCAAGGGGTGTGGTCTTGGGGGAACCTCCCTTGTCAATGCAAATGTGTCCATCAAACCGGATCCCCGGGTCATGGTACAGGAGGAATGGCCTGCCGCGATTCGCGAAAACGTAACAACTTTTCATGATGGAATGGACCGTGCCTGGGAAATGCTGAAGCCAAACCCCTATCCCGAAAACAAGAACGGGTATCCGGTATTGAAAAAGACCGAAGCGATGAGGAAGTCCGCCGCGTTTATGTCTGAGCCATTTCGGTTGCTTGATATCAATGTCAACTTTGAGGAGAAGCAAAATCACGTCGGAATAAAGCAGCCAAAGTGTACTAATTGTGGAGACTGCGTAACCGGGTGTAACGTAGGAGCAAAAAACACCACCGCCATGAACTATCTTCCCGACGCGTTCAATCATGGTGCGGAAATTTTTGTTGAAATCAACGTGCGCCATGTTAAAAAGGCAGGCAAACAATGGCAGGTCTACTTCCATCCAGTAGGTATAGGGAGGGAGCGGTTTAATGCTCCGCTGATGTTTGTCACGGCTGATAGGGTCGTTCTTAGCGGAGGATCCCTCGGTTCGACTGAAATCTTGTTTCGGTCTGCCCAACAGGGTTTGTCACTTTCCCAGCAGTTGGGCAAGCGGTTTACCGGAAACGGCGACGTATTGGGGTTTGGTTACAACAACGATATTCCCATCAAAGGGATCGGGCTGGGCAGAAAAGGTACGGACGCCGTAGCAGATGTGGGGCCGTGTATCACCAGTGTGATCGATATGCGCGGCCGGGAGGATATGGAGTCTGGTATGACCTTGGAGGAAGGGACGGTTCCAGGGCCCATCCGAACGATAATGCCAAAGGCGTTGATTACCTTTTCGAGGCTTATGGGCAAAGATACGGATCGTGGGTTCGTGGATTATTGGAGAGAAAAGTGGCGGGAATTGAAAAGTTTGGTTCTTGGGCCATTTCATGGTTCGGTAAAACACACGCAAATCTATCTGGTTATGACCCACGACGACGGAAATGGGGAGATGACCCTCCAGGACGGACGATTGGCGATCAATTGGCGGGGAGTTGGTAAGCAGGAGATCTTCCGTAAGGTCAACGGCGAGATTTATTCTGCCACCAAAGCCAACGGAGGTACCAAAATACCCAATCCTACCTGGAACAAACGGATGAATTATGACCTGGTAACTGTCCATCCCTTGGGAGGATGCAATATGGGCGATGATGCTACGAAGGGGGTAGTGGATCATAAAGGCCAGGTTTTTTCTGGGGAAGACGGCACAGATCTACACGAAGGCTTATACGTAATGGATGGTGCTGTGATCCCAAGACCTGTGGGAACTAACCCATTATTGACCATAAGCGGACTTGCTGAAAGAAGTTGCAAGCTGATTTTGGATGAGATCGGCCTTCCTCTTTCGTATGCGTTTAGTCCGCCTGCGGAGCCAGATCGAAACACCTCTCCCAGCGGGACGGGCGTTCAGTTTACCGAGACCATGCGTGGTTTCTTTGGTTTGGGCGAGGTAGAGGATTATAATCGCGGATTTGAAAGAGGTAAGCGGGTTAGGTCTGAGTTCGAGTTTACATTGACCATTCAGACGGAAGACATGGGCCATTTTGTCTCTGATCCCCAGCATCCCGGCAGCCTGTTTGGGACTATGCTAGCACCGGCCCTTTCAGCGCATCCCATGACAGCTTTGGGAGGGGTATTTAATTTATTTATCGAGAACCCAAATGCTCCGGAGAGAAAAAAAATGAAGTACGCCGCCACGCTACAGAGTCAAGAGGGTAAAACCTATTACTTCGAAGGATTTAAAGATATCTACAATGATCGCGTAGTAGATGTGTGGAAGGACACGACAACGCTTTTTATCGATGTACATGATGGGTCGGATAGCAGTGGAGCCTTGCTGGGTAAAGGTAAGTTGGTCATTCGCATAGCCGATTTTATTCAGCAGCTACGAACAGTAAAGGCAATTCACCCCACGAGTACCCAAGACGGAGTTAAAGCCGTAGCCGCTTTCGGAAAGTTCTTTGCAGGCAATGTATTCGACACCTATGTGCTTCCCTAGTTAACTAAGCAAAGCCGTATTTCAGGCCAAATTTCACCAATACGTTGGTTCTTTTGAAGTGGAATACGGCTTTATGGTTTATCCAATAGGTACGCATTTTTGCGTATTTTTAGCATAAGGTTCCTTACCAGTCGATAGGAGGTGAGGCTGTCCCCGTGGTCATACATGTTGCAAGAAACCATAAGTTCATCCACGTAGCCTTTGGCAATAAACCGCTCCAATGCGGGCCTCACCGATTTTGGCGTTCCAATAAAACTATAGGCCAGCATGTTTTCTACGGCAGCCTCTTCCCGCTCGGTCCAAACGGCTCTCATTTCAGGTATGGGTTGTTTTAATGGATAGGACTTGCCCCGCACGATCCCTAAAGCCAGTTGATAAAAAGAAGATGCCAGAAATTGAGCCCGTTCCTCAGACTCTGCCAATATCATGTTGACACAGGCGATAAAATAGGGTTTCGGGTTTTCAGCGGAAGGCGTGAAGTTTACCCTGTAGAAATGGGCCGCCTGGGAAAAATGGCTTGGCGCGAAATGGCTGGCAAAAACATAGGGCATTCCCTTTTTGGCAGCGAGTCCAGCACTGTACAAACTTGAGCCAAGTAAAAACATAGGCACTTGAAGCCCTTCCGCAGGAAAAGCCCGCACCGGTGCATCCCAGTTATCTTCCGAAAAATAAGATTTGAGGTCTTCAAGGTCGTTTGGGAACTCTTGGATACTTTCCATTCGGCCTCGGCGCAGCACAGCTGCCGTTCGTTGGTCGGTTCCCGGAGCCCTCCCCAGTCCCAGATCAATCCGTCCAGGATATAAGGTTTCCAGAAATCCTATCTGTTCTGCCACCATCAATGGGCTATGGTTCGGTAACATAATGCCTCCTGAACCTATTCGAATATGTTGGGTGCCCTGGGCAAGGTAGCCCATTAATAACGTAGGTGCCGAACTCGCTACGTTCGCCATATTATGATGCTCGGCCACCCAGAAACGCTTAAACCCCATTTGCTCTACCTGCTGGGTAAGATCCAGGGTACGGTGATAGGCGTCTCGCGCGTCGTATCCTTCACGTAGAATGGCAAGGTCCAGTATCGAATAGGGTGTAGATGGGTCCATTAGTCTTTTCTTTAAATAGGCTGAGCAAAGCCAAGTCCCGGTTTCCCCTTGAAACACATGGAATCTATAGCCTTCGAAGGTAACGATGTGGCGTCCGCATTCGTTCCAGCCTATATTTTTTGTTCATTTTGAAAAAAAATAGTTTCCGGTAAATTCATAATTTATTGCAGCTAAAAAATACGATCTGCATGTGGTGACTTTAATGGATTGACATATTTTATTTTGTGACTTTTATAGAATATAGATTCTAATATCTTCAAGTGTATTTTTTAAAATATTGAATATCAAATATTTATATTAAATTTTACAACCTGAATTCTTTCATGGATAAAACTGATTTAGGTCATGTTTTAGGCTTATTCTTCTATTTAATTTTGAGCCAGCAAAAGGGAGATGCCACCCAGTGTGGCCAGCCTATTTATTGATTTCGTACTATGCAATCATTTAATAATAAAAAGATGAACTTTAAGACTATCACACTGTGTATTTTGCTGTTAGGTTTGGTAAGCCTTCAACTTCAGGCCCAACGGGAGTTTCGCATCGAAGGCAAACCATCTCTGAAAGTGTCGGGTACTTCGACCTTGCACGATTGGGATATGGTGTCTGACCAGGCCACCGGTTCCGCTAGGATTTCTTTGTCCGGCAATGCCGTGCAGGCCATTCATGCGGGCAGTCTTTCCATGCCTGCCGAGAGTATCAAGAGCGGTAAGCGGCAGATGGATGGGAATGCCTACCGTGCCCTAAAGACTGATACACATAAGGAAGTGAAATTTCAATTGACCGAGGCAAGAAAGCAGGGAGACAGATGGCAATTAATAGGCACGCTTGAGCTTGCCGGCACCAAAAAGCCGGTCACTTTTGATAGCACGGTTTCCACATCTGGTTCCCGCGTCACCCTTCAATCAACCACTAAATTCAAACTCACCGACTTTGGGATAGATCCACCAACAGCCATGTTAGGTTCTATCCGGACCGGCGATGAGGTATCCCTCTCCATCGAGCTTACGCTAGCAGAAATAAACTAAATCAACTTAACCTATTCAAAATTTATGAGAAAGTATCTTATTTTATCGGGATTGGCTGGCATGTTATCCTCTGGCCTCATGGCGCAAGATGACAGGGATATGCAGTTTTGGCGTTCGTATGATCAGCGGGGTATCAACGTGTTCGAAACTGGAAAAGAGGACACGGTAGCCTTTGATGGTGTTAAAGTACGGCTGGGAGGAGCCTTTGCCCAGCAATTTCAGTCGCTTAGCCATTCAAACACCGCATCGGTAGTCTTGAACCAGAACGATGTTAACATCAATCAATTGATGAACATAGGGCCTGGTTTTAATTTAGCTACTGCCAACTTGAACATAGATGTGGCATTGGCGGATGGTGTTCGTATGAACTTGGTGACTTATTTGTCCTCTCGTCACCACCCGGAGTCGTGGGTAAAAGGAGGCTACTTGCAGCTTGACAAGGTGCCCTTTCTGAACAGTCCCGTACTGGATAGAATCATGGAAAAGGTCACTGTCAAAGTCGGGCATATGGAGATAAACTATGGTGATGCGCACTACCGAAGGTCTGACAATGGAAATGCCCTTTACAATCCTTTTGTGGGAAACTACATTATGGACGCCTTCACGACGGAAATCGGAGGTGAAGTCATTTTCCAAGATCAGGGATTTTTAGCGGTGGCCTCGATGACCGGTGGAGAGATTCAAGGAGGTGTTACCAATCCGGATAGGAGGAAGCCTACCTTTATAGGGAAACTGGGCTATGACAAGCAACTAAATGATGACCTGAGGGTACGCTTGACGGGATCGGTTTATACAACTGCGGGATCGGTAAACAACACTTTATGGGGTGGAGATAGGGCAGGTTCCAGGTATTACATGGTGCTTGAAAACACGCTGGCAACCACAGCGGCTCAGTTTACCTCCGGAAGGTTCAATCCGGGAATGAGAGACAATGTGACTGCGATGGTTTTGAACCCCTTCGTTAAATTTCAGGGATTGGAACTTTTTGGAAACATTGAACAAACCAAAGGCAAGGCTGCAAATGAAACCACAGACCGTACCTGGAATCAGCTTGGAATCGACGCAGTATACAGATTTGGTGCACACGAGAAGTTTTACGTTGCGGGCCGTTACAACGAAGTCAATGGCGACCTGCCAAACGGCACCTCGCCCAGCATCAACAGGGTACAAGTCGGTGGAGGTTGGTTTATTACCAAAAATATTTTGACTAAATTTGAGTACGTAAGTCAAAACTACAATGACTTTGCTGCGTCTGATATCCGAAACGGAGGTAAATTTAACGGGTTCATGATCGAAGGCGTGATCGGGTTTTAATCAAAGAAGCTAAAGCTATGCGTATCGCTTGGTTTTTCATTGGCACATTTCTTTTACTTTCCAGCACCCCGATAGAGGAACTGTTTGTGATAAAGGAAAAGGAGATCCGTGTAAAAGGAGTAACCTCCATCGGAAGGTTTGAATGCGCCTACGGAAGTGAAAAACTAAGTGATACGCTCTTTACAGGTAATATCCCCAAGTCAAAGCACCTTGATTTTGTGATTCCTGTAGACCGATTTGGTTGTGGTAATTTTTTGCTCAATAGGGATTTTAGGGCAACCATTAAAGCGGAGGAATTTCCGACTTGTAAAGTGACGGTAAGATCCCTCACCCGAAAAAGGAATATGTTTGTCAGTGATTTGGATGTAAATTTAGCCGGAAAGCAACTTTTTCTCGACGACGTGGTATTCCGGCACGAAACAAACAAGCTGATAGGGGAGGTAGATCTGTCCTTTGAGATGCTGGATCTTGTGCCGCCTAAGAAATTGGGAGGACTGATACAAGTAGAGGACAAACTCTCCCTGCAGATTATTATGGGAATGTGAGTGATCTATTCGGCATCGATTCGTATGCTTCCCATGTTTGACAAAGGCCGCTGCCAATGGATATATCTCAGTTGAAATTTCCCGGACAATAAGCCTGTGTCAAAGTCGCAGGTAGTTGTGCCGGATGCCCTGCACCAAGCCCTAAGCGAACGAAAATCCGGGCTTCGACGATTGGTATTCTTTCCCCGTGCCAATTCTGTATTTCTCGGTATTTGTAGGCCCTTATAGGCGATGAAAAGGGCATTTTTTGGTAGGTCAAATTTTCCAAAGTCATTTTCGAAGGAAGTAAGATTGATCACTCCATCGTAGTCCTTATGGTCTAAATAGAATTCTCTGTTTACTATATCCATCTGTTTGATTTCCTTTGGGTTAAATTTGGAAAATGCATCGCTGTCCAAGATCGGCATGGCATCGATCAGGATAAGGGGATTGTTTTGAAATACGACAGATGCCGGCTTGTTTACGTTTTTGAATATGGTCCTTCTGTTTTCACGCCGTACCAGCACCGTGGGCACGTATTCTCTGATCACCGTTGCCATATCGTCAAACCGATTGTAGTCATCCATCAAATAGGTATAGTCTGCAACCAAAAACGGCGGGTAGGTAAGTGGTTCGATGGGACTTTCGGGATAATAATATCCGCTTGTTTGATTGGCAAGCAGTCTGTTTTGCAAGGTACCAATGAGATTTTCTGAAAGCTGGAGTGATGGAAACAGAAAAGAAGGTCGTGGTTTTTCAGGCCAGAAAGGTGAATCCAGCATAAAATCGAGCGGCGAATCCGGGTATTCGGACTGTACGATCACGAACTCAAACTGCTGAAATTCGGCTGCTTCAAAGATCAATCTGCCATCTGGCAAGGGCTTACTGATCATTAGCTTGGAAGTCTTTCCATGCGCCGAAAGGTAGTGGGTTATTGTGGTGTCTACAGAGGCAGAAAGTACTCTTCCCTGGATTATGTGTCCGAATATCTCAGGTTGTGGAATTGGTGAAAAGGTAGGGCCCGCATACAGGTCGGTGAAGTCCGGCAAAGGTACCGGAGGAAGATCGCCCAGATAACTGACTGCGATGGTAACATCTCCTACTATATCTTCCTTCAGACGAAGGGAAACAGATTCCCCTGACTTTATCACCCCGTCTACAGGCAGACCGACCAACGGTAGGTTTTGAGCGGAATTTTCATTTGGATTTTTCGGTACTAATCCTGGGGTGGGAAGGGTGGCTTTTGGCGGTAATAGGGGATTGATTACGGCGACAAACTGATGGTGCATGCCCTTGGACACCGAAAAATAAGGGCTTACTTTGGTATATGCCCGCAGCAAGTAATAGTCTGAGGGAAGTAAGTCATTGATAGGTAGGTAGCCTTCGGCGATTCCGTTTTTTATGGGAGCCATTTCCTGTACTACCGGTACGCCCTCTCTGTTGAGCAGTTCTATGTACAATACCTTCGAAGGGGTCGGCTTTCCTTGGTGAGTGACCCGCGCCTCTATCCAAAGGAGTTCGCCCGGCATCACGTACTCGTCAGACGTGATCGCGAAAACCTCCTCTTCCAAGGGCTCTTGCTGCGCCTTGGAATAGCCCAAGGTTATTAAACCTAGGACAAGTAAGAGTACGCTTTTTCGTTTCGAGATGAATACAGCCATGACGTTATTTATGGAGTAGTGTGGTCATAGGGTTCCCAGAAGTCCGGGGGGAACTGATTGCCTCTCTGTCTGCAATCGGTACAGCTGGCAGGAGCTGCCAGATAGGTCACACAGACTGCCCCCTCACAGATGGGGATCACAGGTACCAGTCCGGCAATTACATACATGTCCTGGTAGTCCATAGGGGTAACGGTGTCCAAGGAGCAGAATCGATAGTCTTCGATGCGGGTTGCCCAGCCACTTAAGTCCCTTTTATCAATATACATTCGTTTCTCCACTGTTTTTCCGGCACTGATATAGCCTATTACCGGTTCATTTGGGTTGGAGACATTCCGGATGTTGGTTCCTATGATCGAAGGCATTGGGCTGAAAATTCCACCGATTTCATCGGAATTTTTTCGCATGGCATCCCAAAATTCGAATGCGCCCCGATCCAATCCCCGTTGTTTTACGAGGATGCTATATCTCTCGCCAAGTTTTTCGGACAGTGTATCTATCCGTTGGATTTCTCTGCGTGAAATGCGTTGATTTTGAAAGCGTTCTGACGACTCCAGGATTATATTTGAAGATTCGTAATTGAGGTAGCACCTTTCTACAATCTGATTAAAGGGAGTGGTCATCACCGAGTTGGACGCAATATCGAAGAAGTAGTAGTTTTGGAAGGGGCTTCTGAACTCCCAATCTTCCTTAAACTCCCAGATAAAATACTTGGCTGACTCATTTCCTGTTGTAGACGCATATATGCTGACGTATCCAGGCCGGGATGTAAATCCCAATTCCAGGTCTTCCGGCGTGGCTATGGGAGTGATTTCCTCTGATAAGTACTCGCCCCTATTGGTTTGAATCCGTACTTGGTACCGTTGGTTTTCGGGCAAAAAATCATCCAGGATATAGGTTCCCGGTTGGCTTGGCCGCATCACCCATGAACCAGAGCTTGATCCTTCGATTCGGACCGTTGCATTTACCTCCGGCCTGTTCGGTTCATTGAAATAAATGGGCATGGTTCTACTGACCTTGATCTCGCTGGTGTTATTTCCACCTACTTCTAAAAAGCCTTCAACCACCAAAAACTGATGGTCAATGTCAGTGATCTCGGGCTCGTACAGTTCCCGGCAGGCAACCGAAGCCAACAGACCGGAAATTATAATGACTGATAGGATCAATTGATGTTTGTTCATTCCGTTCAAAACTTAAAATTGTAGGTGATAAAAGGAATGGGTTGGGCAAAAATAGAAAGCTGATAGCCTTGCAGGATACCATTCACAGGTGCGAAATACACCGAGTACGGATTGCTTCTCCCCAATACGTTGTATATGCCCAACGACCAGGACGCATGCGCCAGTTTTCTGACCCGGTGATTTCCCTCCAAATTCACGGAGAAGTCAACCCGAAAATAATCAGGTATCCGGTGCTCGTTTCGGTCTGAATAGAACACTCTGTCTGAACCTCCATATTGAAACTTGGCGATGGGGAGGGTAATGGGCCTCCCTGTACTATAATTCGCATTAAGCGAGGTATTTACCCGTTTGGTAAACTCAAAATTTGCCGCAATCATAACATCGTGGGGCTGGTCGAAGTTGCTGGGATAAAACCGTCCGTCATTGATTTTCTCAGCCAGTTCATCGGCAGAAGTCTGCAACAAGGACCTGGAGTAGGTATAACTTACCCAGCCGTTGAGCTTGCCAACGGTCTTTTTCGCCATCAATTCAACGCCGTAGGCTTTGCCGCGGGTATTTACTATGTCCTGCTCTATGGCCTCATTGAGAATCAAGGTAGCACCGCTTCCAAAATCGACTAGGTTTCGAAGTCGACGGTAATACACTTCGATGGACGTTTCTACGGTATTGTTTTTGAAGTTTTTAAAATACCCAACCGACAGCTGCTCCCCAAACTGAGGGGCAACGTTTGGATCACTCATCTTCCAGGTGTCGGTAGGTGAAATAGCCGCTGTGTTGCTCAACATATGTATGAATTGCCTGCCGGAATTGTAGCCGGCTTTTAGGGAGGTCATATTATCGATTGAATACCGGGCTGATATGCGCATTTCTGGGCCATGGTAGGTATGTACTATATCTCCCGCTTCGTAGCTGTCAATTCGTTCGATCGTCGCATCCGTTCTAATCTGACCCGGTATATATCGATTTACTTCTTTGGGGCCGAGGTAATTGTAAACCGCGTACCGTGCTCCATAGCTAACCAGCCACCTCGAATTGATTTCAAACTCATCGCCTAAATAGATGGCACTTTCTATGGCCTGCTCGGGTTCGACCTGTCGGGGAATTACCAACGAGGCTTGGCCCCTGGGATCCAAATTGCCTGCGGAGAGCCGGTACAAAATATGGTTCATACCAAACGAAAGACGGTGCTTTTCCGAAAGGTCATAAGTAAAGTGGTTTCGCCAATGGGATTGGTTCATGCTGAACCCAAAGTCAAATGCATTTAATGAATCCAAATTCCCGTCAATCTGGAATCCATAAAAATCATGTCCTACCGTAAATTCCCCCTCCAGTTTTTCGTTGAAGTAACGAACCCAGCTTAGGTTGACGTTTCGGTTTTGGTACCTGAATGTCGTGTCGCGATCGAATCGAAAACTATCATTACTGCCATAGGATGAAATCCGGATTTCGTTCTTTTCATTAAATGTATGCCTGATATTTAGGTTCACGTCGGCAAAGGATGCCCTGCTTTCCCGAAATTCCGATTCTTCGTCCAACAGGCCGAATATCCAATTTGAGTAGGTGGTTCTCCCCCCGAGGGCAAACGTTGTTTTTTCGCCCAAAGGTCCTTCCAGGTAGAGTCTGCTGGTCATAGTGCCGATTCCGCCTCCGCCTTCGATCTTCTCGCGGTTTCCATACTTCGCCTTTACATCCAGTACGGAAGACAGCCTTCCACCATACTGCACCGGAATGCCCGCTTTGTAAAGGTCAACCCCTTCAATCATGTCGGAATTAAAAGCAGAAAACAGGCCAAACAGGTGGGACGGGTTATAAACGGTGGCTTGGTTAAACAAAACAAGGTTTTGGTCCGCCGCACCTCCCCGGACATTAAACCCCACACTGGCTTCGCCCACTGTTTTTACCCCCGGCAGCGTCAGGATCGCCTTAAGGACATCGACCTCACCCATTACAGCCGGTATTTTCTTCATGGACTGCACGGTAATGCTTTCCAGTCCCATTTCCGGCCTTTCGATGTTGGCGGATCGCTGGGATGTGACCGTGACCTCCCCAAGGGAAATGATGTTGTCGTCCATGTAGACATCCAAGGTTCCATCTCCGATCAAGTTAACCTGTCGCTGTTCTTGGTACGCACCAAAATTTTGAAATACCAACGTGTGGCGTCCCTTGGGCAGTACAATACTATAATTCCCGTTTTCATCGGTAATTCCCCGTTCATTTTGTCCAGCGGCGTAGACGATCGCACCGATAATTGGCGAACCGGATTCCGAGCTTTTCACCGAGCCACTGAGCCGGCTATGGGTGGGGCTGAATGAACGACCGGCGGCGCCTATCTCCCAAAGTTTGTTTTTGGCAAATATCCGGTCTTGTTCGGAAATCCCTGCGGAAGTAGCGCTATCCGAGGTAGACGATTCCCGTTGCTGAAAAAAGCTTCGCGGAAACGTGGTCTGTAAGGCTCTTCCTTCTGTAATAAACACACGTTTAGATCCGTCTATTGTATACCGGAGGCCGGTTCCGGAAAAAATGATGCTCAGTAGTTCACCCAAACTGTTTTCATTCGCGTTTAGGTTGACTTCGATCGATGCCACCTCGCCTTGGTCGAAATAGAACCGATAGGTAGATCGCCCCTCGACCATTTGGGCGAACCGCTCAAACGAGATACCTGCAAAAATCCCGCTTATGGGTTCACTTTCCGGTATTTGGGCCCAAACCGAAAACCAACCAAATAACAAACCCAATATCGTAAAGCCCCACTTCCTCATCCTTAGTTGGTTTTTTCGTTGGCAAAGTTGACCAATACCAGCAAATACGCTTCTTTGTCTCGTTTAAACTTCAGGCGCGGTTCCTTGATACGCGGTCGAATTTCCTTGCGGTTGATCGACAAAAGACGATAGCTGTCTTTTTTCCTTCGGATCAAATACATGATGCCGTCTTTTTCAATAAAAAATCGTTTTACCTCGAGATAAGACATATAGGGGTTTAGGGGTGAGCTATCTTTCGTGATTTCTTTATAGTGTTTACAATATAGATTTTGTTGGCCCGTGGCTATTTCCCGGTAAAAACCATTGCGATGGAAAAAGAAACCCTCTACGTTATTCTTTTTCACAAAGCGGCTACCATCTCCCAACTCAAAGGCACTTATCCGCTCTGGATTCATGATCGTTCGCTGGCCTCGCGCAGGGGTGAGTGTCACCAATATTTCATCGAACAGGTCGTATTGAAGGGGGACATTGGAAAATTCAAAACCTTGAATGGTCACTATTCCGTATTCCATCGCATTCGGGCCAAAGTAGGGATGGCCTGCTACCGAGGTTTGGGAACGGGCGTACTGAGCTCCTGTATGCACCTCTGGAAAAAAGGCCCTCATTTTTTGGTAACTCGCCACATAGAGGCTGTCATTTACCGGAGTTTGGGCCAAAAGAGGCCTTGGATACCCTAGTAGACATATATTAACTACCAAAAAATAAAAAAGATTAATGCGCCTATTCAAGTTAATTCGAATCGAAGTTGGTTAATGCTAAAGTTTTAGGCAATAACGGGAATATTATTAAGAATACCTTTTTTTTGAAATCAAATTTTGACCGTCGAACTGAAAAATTAGTAACAGGTTGGATTTTCTACCGACCCAATGGGTTTACAACACCTTTTGAAGGGATTCTTGCCTCATCCCATCGTCTCCAAATCCATTGGTTAGCCCGCTCAAAAGGACCTTTTTTGGCCTCTATTTCCTGTCCTCGTATCAATCTTTCAACAAAGCTTGCCAACTCAACCCTTTGTTCGGGTGAGAAACCTTCGGGCAATGGACCAGACTGGGTTTTGGGTTCGAAATACGCGGCCTGTTGAATGATGCATATCGATTCAGACAAACAAAAAGCATTGAGTGCTTCCAACTGCTTTAGCAAGATTGGGTTGACCAGATTGGTAAAATCAGTACCCACAACTTTGACATCCGTCAAATCAAGCGCCGAATAGACGGAAAATGAATTGGTTTTGGAATTGGGTTGGATATCCGCGAGACTTGTTATCGAAGATCTGGTGAATCGTTGATTCATCAACCTATTCCACTCGGTAGGGTCGTATCGGAATGGAAAGAGCGCATGGGTAAGAAACAAGCTATCAGAAGAGGAGGTGCTGACGTACCGAAAAATGGCATTTTCTCCGGAAAAAGAAGCGAGGGTAGCCCGAAGGCTGTCTATTTTGTTTCTATCGATTGCATTGGCAGGAAAAACCAATTCTTTTGCGGTACCTACAGGAACCTGAGAGGCGATCAGAAATGTAACGGCTTGGTTATAATGTTCCTGTAGCTGCATGGTGTCTGCCCCAGCCCATAAAAGGAAGGCCGAATCGGTCAGAACAGACTGATCCCCCACACCTTTTCGCAGGGCCGTTATTGCTTCCTTTTCCGGGTGGTCGAGAAGCCCTTTGTAGGCCATTTCATACGCCCAAGTAGAAAAGTATCCATATCGGCACTCGTCGTTTTCGAACGCAAACTGTTGTATATCGCGGACAATCTGCCGCAGAACGCTCCATTTTTGATTGGCTAGTTGTTGATTGTTAAAGCGGTTTTCTTTGCTGTTTTGCAATGAATCGATGGTCGCGAGCTCGCTAGTGAGTGCCCTCTCGAAAAGAACAGCCTCCTCATAATTGATAAAACGATCCTTCATGATCTGCTGGCTGAGCTGAACGATCCGGTCGTGGTGGAAAAACACCGACTCGATTTCCTTTCCGGTCATTAAGCTAAAAAGCCTCTTAAGGGATTCGCCACCAAACGCCTCGGCACTTTCCAGAATATTCGCCTTTTGGGCGCTTGTTTCCAGTTTTTGTACCGCATATTGTTTTACTTTTTTGGCGTCTTTGAAGTTCACGCGTCCATTATAGGTAAGAATATCAAACCCGGCAACGCCTTTTTCCGGAATAAACCAGGGATTGATGTCTGCGTCCAAAATCTTGGGAGCCAAGCCAAAAAAATGCAACTCCTTGGACGCCTCATTAATATAAAACATGTTTTGCGTCACCTCACTCAGGTCAAACCCTGCCTTGACGGTGCCTCTACCTATCATAGCCAGCCGCTTACGCTGCTCGTTTCTGGGCAGTTGATCCATTTTACGCTGATAATAGGCCGCCATAAATTCATCTTCCCGCCAGAAGGTACCCAAATCTTGTGGACGGCTAAACAGCCCAAAGAGTAAGTCTCTTATTTGACTTTCATTCAGATTCGAACGAATACTTCGTGTGCGTCGGTTGGAACGCTCAAATAGGTAGCCAAGTACGTCGCCCTGCAACGGCATGATTTCGAACACTTCCCATTCGCCGTGAAAGCGTAGCCGGTCGAGGATATTTGTTCGGGAGACCTCGTCACTGATCAGCCGTCTTCGGTCTCTGCGGCTGAGTCTTGCCTCTTCACCTTGGAGTATAAGGGATTGTTGGGCCGCATCCATACGTTGGAAGGTTCTGAGGTATTCCAACATCTCAGAGATCTCATCGATGACAGCACTGGCATGCTGAAGGAGCTGTGGCTCTTCAAGTTTATCTACCTGTGCCTCCTCTATGGTCGAAATTACTTCACCGTAGTATTCGGCGGTTACCAACTCGCCCAGATCCCGAACCTGCACACTCAGCGTGGCCGTTGGCTGTAGTTTGAGTTTGCCACCAAATATCCCCATAGGATTCCACCAATAAACAAGCATTAGGATACCGAGCAGTAAGCCGATCTCCAGCAGGAAGCGGGCACTATTTGCTAGCCAACGGATCATTTGGGTGTCACGGAGTCTACGGGGTCATTAATCGTTACTTGGCGGATCTTTAACCCATCATCTTGGAAACTGATGTATATCTCGTTAAATCCCAGTGCCTTGAGTAGTGAGTGCATCATCTTTCTGGTATGTTCCTGGGATGTCTTCACAATACCCAAATAGGGTAGGCTTTCCCGGATATCCGTTTCAGCCATCCGGAAAAACTCCTCTTGATCTTCTAGACTGATGTTGTTCAGAAACCTATTTGGGTTTGAAATCAAGGTATCCTCCACAAACTTATCCGGGGGGTAGGAAAAATTGATCACTTCAATGGGAGGAAGGGAGATTGAAATTTTGGTGCCGTCAATGACGATGTCACTTTCCGTGATACGGTTCAAATCTATTCCTGTTTTGATCTTTGCCTGTGAATAGGCCAGAAAGGAGGCTTCGTTTACAGGTATGAAAAACACTTTTTTGGATTTCTTTCCAAAAACTACTTTGTCTACGACGAATTCAGCCGTAACCAGGTCACTAGCCTGCTGGATTTTTCCAACCACTAACTCCCGGTCGTTGTTTTTGCAGGAGGCGCCAATCATAACCAGGAAGACGGCAAACCAAGGAGTTAATCGATAACCTCGCACGAACCTCATATTCCCTGCGCTTTTAATTTCTCATAGGCAACTTTCATGCGGGTGTGGTACTGACTGACCGCATAGCCACTGCCATTGTACCCAAAAGCGAACGCTTCCCAATCGTAGTCTCCGCTCCGGCCTTCGGAAATGTAGTCTATCAATTTGTTTCCCCTGGATGTTTTGGATCGGATAAATTCCAGGAAATCGAGCAGATGAAAATATTCGGATTCGTGTTGATGCTTGACAAAGTCCTCGGTGTCTTTGTACTTTCTCCCTTTGATATATCCGTCCAGGTTTTCGCCCAAAATCTGAAACATGCCCCATGATGCCGCATAAACAGCCGCTTGTGGATGTATGGAAATGGCTCTCTCCAGGCGGTCATATTCCCTGCTGCCTCCTTTGTAATGTGCCCTGGTCCATTTTTGGAAAAGGATGTCTTCGTTTCCTTTTACGTAATTTTGAGGAGATTCTCCCAGCCTTTCGAGATTTCGCCAAAACACATGTCCTTCGAACAATATTTTCGCCCTTCCATCCGCAAGGTGTCCCCGTCCGGATGATTCTACCGCAATTACCGCCTTCACTACCGGCAGGCTTAGTTTTATTCCCGTGCTTCCCGCAAATTCTTCCAAGGCGATCCGTATGTCCATATCGCTAAGGATTTTCGCATAGGTCATGTCGTTTGCCTTATTGAACTCATTTCCCTCTTGCTCTACCAATACGGCATCCAAAGAAGCAGATAGCATGTTGCGCTGATCGGTGAGGGAGCTGGGAGGCGTTTCCGTAAACTCACTTTCGTCTTTCTCGAACTCCCTGTCTTCGAGATCGATGTCATCTAGGGGAGCAGTTTGTAAGGGTCTCCGTGATTGGCTGTTGGCAAGTGAAGGTGATGTGCCGGATGCATCGGTAGCATTGGGGTCATTCCATCGCCTACTGATGTATTTGAGGGATCTATCCCCAAAATAAAATGCGATCATCATGAGAAAAGCAGTTTCAAAAAACTCAAACTGCTGCCTTAACAGAACCAAGTCGACGCCCGTATATCCGGACCCAAAACTCGTAATCAGCAAGGACATTCCCCCCATCAACAACGTAAAGGCGATCATTCCCCTGACTGTTCCGGGCGGCAATCCAAAGGTCTGGCTTCTGTAGGGGTTATACTTTGGTGCCTCAATTTGCTCGTTCTCGGTGATAAACAAGCCAGCGCGTTTTCGCTCAGCCTGCTCATATATCCGTTCCCAATCATCATCGGTAATGCCATAGTTGATGTTATAAAAGTAAACCGACCACATAAAGTACACCAAGAAAACCGCGATCCAAATAACTGCTGCCGCCAGGCCAACGGCTTGAAAAAGATTTCTATGCTCTATGTATACAAAAAAGGATCCCAGTATGCCAAATAGCGTGAGTAGCGAAGTCAGCACAACCGTTCCCCGAAAAAAGAGCCCATGATAGGGATTGTTGTTTTGGTTTATCTGTTTTGCCTTTGGCTGTATTTGCCTCGCTACGATCGTATAGATCAGTCCCACGGACAAGAGTAGGACCAGCGTAGCAGCCACGCTGGAGTTGTTGTCGTCAAGGTCGGGAACGACGCCGATCAAAAGCACAAGGGTGCCCAGAAGAACGGCCCCTAATTGGGCGAACAATAGGTGTTTGTTCTGAAATTTTGGTTTTGGGTTTTCTGCGCTAGTAGGGGTCATAAAAGTGTTGTTTTTGGGGTGGTTGGCAGGAATTATGACTAAACGAGTTCTTTTGTTTTTTCTAGAATTTGTGCCTGTTTGAACCAATCTTCGTCCATGACTTGAATGCTCAATTTTTCACCTTGATCGAGCTGGGGATGTAACGTTTTGTAGAACCGCTCAAATGCAAGCCTCGAATGAGTGATCATCTTTTGCGGATCGGCTGCATTTACACCGTCTGCAATGAGAATACATCCCTCTGTGTCGGCATGGGAATTACCTATATGGATGTATACCCGACTGAAACCCGGAATACCCATTATCTCTATGTGAAAGTCAAACCAGGAGAAACGGCCTCTATATCGTTCGGTAAGCGGTGTGACAACTCGGTTAAGTTCGAGCGGATACGTGCCCGCAGGAATACGGGTATGTCCCGGGACTTTACTTTTTTGGTGCGTGTCTTCCAATGTGTAGGCAAAAAAACGGCCCCGCAAAAAAAGCAAGCCTAGGGTTGTTTGGCCGTCGTCGAGGTAGCGGAGTACCGTTACACTACTGCTATTTAGGGGAATTCCTTCTGCTGACTGGGTTTGCTGAAGTCTTTCTTCCAGCTCGTTGATTTTGCTCTTCAATTCGTCAATTACCGGAGAGGGTGCCGTAAACACGGGTTCATCAGGATGAGTGGTTTTTGGGGATCCATTTTCTCCGAGGGCAGGGGTTTTGCCGAAGAGTCCTTTCAGTGAGTCCGAGGCCCGCCGTACCAACAACACGATGTAGCCCGCGAAGCCTACCAGCCACATCCATATTCTGTCCAAAACCTGTGGTTGGGTTACGAAAAGGATAGCAAGAACCAATAGGATGACAAAAAGGACTATTAAAAAAGGACGGCTCATAGGAAAGCGGTAGGTTTTGGTCTTCGGGGTTGATAAAACTATCTAAACAACAAGGATCAAAATTTAATTATAAAATACGATAAATCAAACCCCCAAAAGGTTTTTATTTATGGGAATTAAAAAACAAGATTTTTTGGATGGCAGGTTGGCCAATTGAAGCGCCTTAATGTAGATCGAAACTAAATAAAAGGGAATAAAGCGAAATTTTTGAAAACAAAGGGAATATTTTCTAATTTAACTGCTTAAACAATAGATTCTTAAAAATGGCTAACTACAACTTGCAAATCAACGGAAAGAGTTATCAGGTTGACGTAGACGAGGACACCCCTCTTTTATGGGTGCTTCGAGACCACCTCGGCTTGGTAGGTACGAAGTATTCCTGCGGTATATCCCAGTGTGGTGCTTGCACCGTTCATATCAATGACAGTGCCGTGAAATCCTGTAATTATCCGGTATCAGCAGTAGGTTCTGAAAAAGTGGTCACGATAGAAGGCCTGTCGAAGGATGGTGATCATCCGGTTCAACAAGCTTGGGGAGAGGTCGACGTAGCGCAATGTGGCTATTGCCAAGCAGGTCAGATCATGACTGCTGTGGCGTTTTTGAAGAAAAACCCAACGCCAACGGAATCCGAGTTAGTGGAAGCAATGAACGGTAACATCTGTCGTTGCGGCACCTACCACCGAATCAAAGAAGCTGTATTACTTGCCGCCTCCAAAACCAAGAAATCATGAGTATACAACTGAAAACCAATAGAAGAGATTTCCTGAAAATAGCAGCTACCGCAGGTGGCGGCCTATTGCTAGGCTTCCATTTTTCCGGTTGTGATTCGCCAAAGATCAGTGTGGTTTCGGACGAAGAGCTACTGGCACAAGCGGTTAACTACAATGCCTTTTTATCCATCGCGCCGGATGGCCATGTTGTGATCTATTCTCCAAATCCGGAGCTTGGGCAGAATATCAAGACCTCCTTCCCTATGATCGTTGCCGAAGAGTTGGACGCTGACTGGGAAAAGGTAAGGGTAATGCAGGCCTTTTTGGACAACGAAAAATACGACCGACAGGTGACCGGAGGTTCGGGGGCGATGCCGCATTCTTGGGAACGCCTGCGTAAAGCCGGTGCCACAGCGAGACGAATGCTGATTGAGGCTGCTGCGAAGCGATTGAATGTAGATGCGGGTAGTTTATCCACCGACAAAGGTATGGTGATCCATGCGGGAAGTGGCAAAAAGCTTGGATACGGAGAACTTGCAAAAGAGGCGGCGTCCATTGAGGTTCCGGAGGACGTACCGTTGAAAAACATCAAGGATTTCAAAATAATCGGAACTCCGGTCAAAAACGTGGACAATAAAGCGATGTTCACGGGCAAGCCCTTATATGGCCTGGATATCTATCGCGATGGAATGAAACATGCGATGGTGCAGCGTCCCCCATTTGGGATGAAGCTAAAATCGTTTGATGCAGATGCTGCCAAAGGCGTCAACGGCATTACCGATGTGGTAACGTTTAACGATAATGTGGCCGTGGTGGGCAACTCTACCTGGCCCTTGATGAAGGCACGAAAACTGTTGAATATTCAGTATGAGCCGATTGACGGTGAGCTGGAAAGTACTGAAATGCATAACCGTATCTTTGATGACCTGTTGAATAATGGAAAAGCACAGGTAATGCGTAAAGACGGAGATGTGAATGCGGCGTTCCGTAATGCGGCCAAAATTGTGAAGAGTGAATACCAGTGTCCCTTCCTTTCCCACTCGCCCATGGAGCCAATGAATTTCTTTGCCCATGTAAGGCCGGATGGGGTGGAGCTGGTCGGGCCTACCCAAACGCCGGATAGAGCGAAGGCAGCAGCTGCCGAAATAGCCGGGGTAGATCCGGACAAGGTTACCGTGGAAATGACCCGATTGGGAGGAGGCTTTGGCAGAAGGCTTCGTGCTGATTTTGTGGAAGAAGCTGTCCACGTTTCCAAATTGGTCAATGCGCCTGTAAAGTTGATTTGGACACGGGAGGATGACAATACCGGAGGTGCGTATCGTCCTGCGGTAAAATACCGGTTTGAAGCCGCGCTTGACGCCAACAATACGTTTATTGGATACAAACTGAAAGGGGTAGGCCTGAATGCGGGCAATACCACCCGTGAAAATAATTTCCCATCCGGCTCCGTAGATCACTTACTTATCGAGTCGATTGATTACAAGTCCCATATTACTACCAATGCCTGGAGGGCACCTATTACCAATTTCCTGGCATTTGCCGAGCAGTCATTTTTGGATGAGGTAGCGGAAGCAGCGGGTAAAGATCCCGTTCAGTTTAGGTTGGAGTTGCTTGATCGAGCCAAGAAGAATCCGGTCGGAAGCATACATTATGACGTAGACCGCATGCGTGGAGTAGTGGAAATGGCCGCCGAGAAATCAGGATGGGGCAAAAAGCAGGGAGTGGCCCAGGGTTTTTCTGTTTACTTCTCCCACCGATCCTATGTGGCGCAGGTGGCCGAAGTTCGAATGAATCAAGGCAACCCGGTTTTGGAGAAAATATACGCCGTGACCGATTGTGGTATCGTGGTAAATCCTACCGGTGCCGACCAGCAAGTAAGAGGCGGTATGGTGGATGGTATGGGGCACGCCATGTACACAAACATGACCATCAAGAACGGCCTTGCCGAGCAGAAGAATTTCGATAGCTATCGATTGATTCGAATGAAGGAAATTCCTGAAATAGAAACCCACTTTGTGGATAACGGAATCGATCCTACCGGATTGGGAGAACCCGCACTGCCGCCAACAGGTGGAGCGATTTCCAATGCCATTTATTGGGCGACCGGTAAGAGGTTGAGAAACCAGCCATTTATAGAACAGGAGGAACTGAAAGAGTTTAATCTGGGTCAGCGATCGTAGCCCTGTCTATTTTGAATGGTTAAAAAATGCCGTCTCCGTTACTGAGATGGCATTTTTTTTCTATTTTAGCCTCAATGGGATGGCTAGTAGTACCCAAGATACCTAGGGAAAATCATTCCAAATAATTAAAATAGATTGAAAAACATGAAGAAGTTAATTGCCTATTTCCTTTTGTCCAGCTATGCATTGTTCGCTTGTCAGTCTTCTGAAAAAAGCGGGGTAGACTCCAACGATGAATTAGCGGTTGAGTCGATGTCGCGGGTTTCGATCGCGGAGATTGAAGAAGGAATAAAGCAGTTTATTGCGGATCAAAAGGAGGAGCATGGTGGCTTTTTTCATGTAAAGGACGAAAACCATGACCTTAAAATGAAATTGGTTCGTGTTCACACTGAATACCTTTCCAATCTGGGGCCGGATTCGCATTTCGCTTGCGTAGATCTAGTGGACGAACACGGAGATGTGTATGACGTGGATTTTTTTATGGAGGGAAAACCAGGTGACATGAAAGTGAGGAGCAATTCGGTTCATAAGCTGAATGGAAGGCCTTTTTATTCCTGGAAGCAAAATAGCCAAGATAAAACCTGGTACAAGGTTCCCTTAAAAGACGCTGGCAATAATTTGCTCGGCGTTATTGAAGGACAGGATTCGTTTGTTTTTCACTATACGGCGACCATTCCGAAGCTTAGCGGTACGGCGTTTATGTGGGTTCCCTTGGCTGAATCCGACGAATACCAAGATATAAAGGTTGAATCGATCCAAATTCCAGGAAAGCACGAGAGAATTACGGATCCGATTTTCGATAACAGGCTTCTTTTTTTGGAGTTGGGCCCGGAGGACAGCGAAAAGCAGTTGGAGATCAGCTATTCGGTCACAAGACGGGAAAAAGGCCCCTATCCGGCTCCTTTTCCTGATTCGGCTATTCATCTGGCGTCAAATATACTCATGCCTACGGGGGGTCGTTTTGAGGAAATTGCCCGCCAGGCACTCGGTGATAAGATCCATGACTCGCCGCTAGTGCAGGCAAGGGCCCTGTATGATTACATCATTGACAATATGCGCTATATGAAGTTTGGCAATTTTGGAAAGGGGGACTCAAACTATGCCTGTGACAGCAAGACGGGCAATTGCACGGAGTTTCATAGCTATTTCATCTCCCTGGCCAGATCGGTCGGGATTCCGGCAAAGTTTTCAATCGGCGCGTCTATTCCCTCCGATAGAAATGAGGGCGGAATCGATGGATATCACTGCTGGGCTGAATTCTATGCGGATGGCAAATGGTGGCCGGTTGATATATCAGAGGCAAACAAGTATACGGCGTTGGCTACGTACTATTTCGGCAGGCATCCGGCAAACAGGGTGGAGCTCAGCAGAGGCAGAGACCTGCAGGTTAGTCCAGGACCCTCATCAGGCCCTATCAATTTTATTGCCTACCCCTATTTGGAAATAGATGGTAAAGAAGTGAAACTCGCAACGCGTTTTTCCTTTACCAGAAGGTCAAACGGGTGATACCAGATTCGCGTATTTCTAAACGACTGCTGAACCACCCGTTTGTCACTCTGGATTTTACTTCGAAAATGGCAATCAATGCCCTAGTTTGATGGGTGTTCAGAGGGATGCTCCTTACTTTCTCCTTCATTGGGGTGTTCGCTGCCCTCGGAAGGATGTTCGGTTTTTTCGCTCTCGGAATCAGTCTTTTTTCCACCACATCCTGTGATCCCCGTTCCTAGCAATAAGCCCACTACGGCCATTGAGAGGAAGATGGTTTTAATGCGTTTCATAGATCAATAAGGTTAGTCAGCAGGTAAGTTAACTGTTTTTTTTGATTTTTAGTTATTTGGTGCGTACTTGCTTGGTAATATGCATCAACTATTCAATTCAAAGATGGACGTATCAGGTGGTCTATTGGGCAAGGGTTTTGGAAAATGGCCTGGAAACAGATGGCTTTTCTTTCTAATGTGTCTACCGGTTTTATCATTGTTGATTTTTGCCTGTGGGCAGGAAAAGCCTTTGATTGTTGAGGTAGATTTTGATCAGGTAGAGTTTGCGGATTTTGTTGAGCCGGATTTTCCGTATATCACCACGTCCATTGATGCAAGGGATTTGGGTAAGCGCTTTCCAACTGACAATATTTCTGCTCGGGCCTTGGCAGTCAAAGTAGGGGAAACAGCTTACATGGCGTTTGATCCGGATATGTTGAGATGGACGGTAGGATGGACCGGGGATTTTCTACCCATGGTGACCATGGCCCAAATTTCGTACAATAGTTTTTATGATAAGAACAACAAAATCCCGACGATAGGGGGATATCCCCACTTTGCCACCGGCCAATATCCCGGTTGGGTAAAGGGTGATGAGCCGATGTTTTTGGATCCCCGGCCTGCAAATCCCTATCCTGGTGCACCATCTTGGGGGGCATTGGATGCCAAAGATGCCCGCTGGGAAGGGCACTACCTGCAGCAGGATGGTATAGTGCTTTCTTACACTGTAGGAGAAACCTCCATTTTAGAGCGTCCGGGTTCATTTCAGCAGGATGGTGTCATGGTTTTTACCCGCTCATTTGAAATCAACCCACACCAAGAGGCCATGCACGTAGCCGTGGCGGAGGTAAAAGATGGTATTAGGGCGGAACTGAAGGGTCATACCGCCAGGCTTTATCATGGGGACTCTACTGAGTTGGTTACCGCTGTCTCCTTGGTCGGAGATCTTACCGGTGTGAAGGTTCAGGTAAAGGACAACCGATACCTTTACGTGACGTTTCCGGGATCTTCCGACAAAACGAGGAAGCTTGGATTGGGGATCTACACGGTAGAATCCTCCGACGTTGCAATAGATGATTTTTTAAGTGGTTTTGATTGGTCTGTTCCGGAGGTTGAAAAGGGTTTCGCTCCACGATGGAAAGAGCGTGTGCTTACCCAAGGCCAATTAGCCCCTGATACCGCGGCATTCGTTACAGACCGGTTGACACTCCCTGTTCCCAATCCCTGGAACCGAAACGTGCGGGTGGTGGACTTGGATTTTTTTGAAAAGGATAAGGCGGCATTGGTTACGTTTGAAGGCGACGTATGGGTGTTGGAGGGGATCAGCAAAAACCTGAACCGCTTGTCATGGCGTCGGTTTGCATCCGGCCTGTACGAGCCCCAATCTATCTCCGTAGTCGATGGCCAGGTGTATGTGTATGGAAAAGAAGGGATTGTAAGGCTGCACGATCTCAACGAGGACGGGGAGGCTGATTTTTACGAGAATTTCTCCAATATCATGGCGCAGTCGATCGAAACCAGAGAGTGGGCTAGTGATATGGTAAAAGATCCGGCTGGTGGCTTTTACATCGCCAAGTTCGGTGCCCTGGACATGGGACCTGAAACCTCCTCCCCGAAAGCAATTATGGGTTTTCGTGCAGGTTCACAGCATGGGGGGGCGGTATTTAAGGTTTCCGCAGACGGAAGGGAAATGGAAATGGTAGCCTCCGGTTTCCGAGGGCCTTATTTGGGCATTGATCCTAAAACGGGTAGGTTGAGTGGCTCCGACCAACAAGGGCATCATATGCCTTCCACACCTATCATGCTGATCGAGCCAGGGGATTACTACGGCGTAGCTGCCACCGCCCATCGTACGGATCTGCCCGAAATCACCCCGCCGCTAACGTGGATTCCCCATGCCGAGGACCGATCCGGTGTCAGCCAACTATGGGTTCACAGCGATAGAATGGGACCTTTGAATGGAAAAATGATCCACTTTTCATACGGTAGACCAGGTCTGTTTCAGGTATTGGTAGACGAGGCGGAAGGTGTTCGTCAAGGGGCGGTATCCGTTATCAAAGGAGATTACCCGGCTCCGACCATGAAAGCGGAAATCAACCCCGGTGATGGATGGGTGTATCTTGGCGGATTTGCACTTTGGGGACACAAATCAGAGGTATTGACTGCTTTGTTGAGGCTTCGATATACCGGATTGGAAAGTACACTGCCAGAAAAGTTTCAGGCTCGGGATGGCGGTGTGATGATTCGGTTTGGCATGGAGTTGGACGAAGCGTCCGCTAAAAATATCGCCAATTATTCCGTAAAACGTTGGAACTATCAACGTAGCGGCAAGTACGGGTCTGGGCACTTCAAACTGAATGGCGAGGATGGTGAAGAGCAACTGCCCGTCGTGGCGGTCGAAATTTCAACTGACAAGCGTGCGGTGTTTTTGGCTATTCCGAGGATGGCCAACGTAATGCAGATGGAGGTTGATTACCGAGTTAAGGGTAAAGGGGGGACTGAGTTGGATGATAGCATCTGGTTTACGGTAAATGAACTCGCCATGCCCAACCTGCTGGCTGAGGGATTCAATGAGGTGGATTTCAACCAGATTTTTCAGGGAGGGGATTTTGCGCTTGCTACTATACGGGAGGAGGCCAAGCCCACCTTGGAACATGGAAAACAGCTGTATGCCAAAATGAACTGCATCGCCTGTCACTCTATAGATGGGAACAACGAGGGTCGAATCGGCCCTGGGATGAAAGGGATATTTGGAAAGGAAAGGCCCATAAAAAATGGAGAAGCTGTCTTGGCAAATGAGGATTACCTCGCCGAGTCTATTTTGGAGCCTAGTAAGAAGATCGTGGAAGGATACGATGAGGGAATGCCGTCTTTTTTGGGTATTCTATCTGAGAATGATATAGCGTCTTTGATTTTATTCATCAAGTCCCTCTAGGGGGATGACGCTTACAGAACAGGGTTTTACCGTTTAAGGAATCCCTGTTCTTTTTTTTCTCTTTTTTTAGGTCTGTGATCGATATTGTTTTTATATTTCACCTGACAATAATCCAAGTAACCTCTTATCATTTTTCAGTATGAAAGATCAATCAACGGTAGCTTCACGCCGCCGGTTTATGCAGAAAGCCGCAGTAGCGGCGATAACCCCTCCCTTATTGATGGCCTTGCCGGCTAATTCATCAGCTCCCAATCGCAAACTTAGGCACGTAGCCGTTGGTGTGGGCGGTATGGGCTGGCATGATTTGAACCGATTTATGGCCCATGAAGGGGTGGAAGTGGTGGCGATTTGCGATGTAGATGCCAATCACCTCAAGCGAGCGGCCGATGCGCTTCCGAATGCCGCAACCTATTCGGATTGGCGTGAGCTTTTAAAGAAAGAAGCGGGTAATTTTGACTCCATAAACGTGAGTGTACCCGACCACAACCATTTTGCGATTGCATTTGAATCCATTCGGATGGGCAAGCATGTTTATTGCCAGAAGCCTATGTGCCACGATGTGGCCGAAGTAAGGGCATTAACCCAAGCCGCTGCGAAAAAGGGCATTGTGAGTCAGTTGGGTACGCAGCATGCGTCCGGCCTAGGAGACCGCACCGCCGTACAGTGGATCAAGGAAGGGCATATCGGCAAAATAAAGCATGTGTATTTATGTTCGAACAGGCCAGGAGCCACGGAAGCATATAGGTTTAAGGGGCCCAGACCGGCACAGGGTGAGGCACCTCCGACACATTTGAATTGGGATCTTTGGGTTGGAACGGCCCCCATGCGGGAGTATGCACCTGCCATTTACCATCCTGCGAAATGGCGGGCTTGGCAGGATTTTGGCACAGGCTGGTCAGGAGATATTGGCTGCCATATTTTCGATGCGGTTTGGAAAGGAATGGGGTTAGAGGATCCGTTGTCGGTCATAGCGCGGGTGCAGGATTCTTGGAAGGCATCCCCGGAGCGAATGTTAGATACATGGCCCCAATCGAATCATATTAAATGGACATTTCCGGGAAACGCCATGACAGCGGAAAAGGAATTGCCCGTAGAATGGTTTGACGGAGAGTTCTACCCACCGGAGGATGTACGCGCCTTGTTTTCCTTGGAAGATTATCCCGCAGAGTCGGCCATGTTGATCGGCACAGAAGGGGCATTGTTGATACCCCATACCAAAATGCCAGTGTTGCTACCTGAGGCCAAGTTCGCCTCGGTTACTGCTCCAGTTCTGGAGGAACGGGATCATTACCATCATTTTGTGGATGCGTGCTTGGGTAAGACAAAAACCGAAAGCCATTTTGCGCAGTCAGGGCCTATGACCGAGGCGATCATCCTTGGTACGGTAGCATTACGCGAACCCGGTACCTTGCTCAAGTGGGATGCCAAAAAAATGAAAATCACAAACCTGCCCGGTGCGGAAAAGCACCTGTCCCGCAGCTATCGAAAAGGCTGGGAGGTGAAAGGTTTTCGTTGATTTTTATCCTAACGGTGTAGATAATTTATGAAGGATGGCCATTTGCCATCCTTTATTATTTTCCGGGAATCATGTGATTTTTTGAATTTTGTCTTATTTTTAACGATTGATTTTTGGAAGTAGATGAGGCACCCCATCAAAATATGTAGCTACCTGATTTATAATGCCTTGATTTTTTTGTCAGGATACATGCTCGTTAGCTGCCAACGGGAGCTTCCTGCTTACGAACCCATGAGGCCGGAGATATATGAGCTTTATCACACCTCCAATCGCCTATTGAATTCGGGACTCCTACCAAATTATCCGGATCATTTGGATTCGTTGCATAGCGTTTTTTCCGATTTGAATGTATTGGAACAGTGGAATATCTACCATCATTTGGCTTTGTTTTACATCAATTTTGACGTGGATCTGGAGAGGGCATCCCTATACAAGGACAGTATGGATCTGGTGTTGAAGGGTCTGGAGACCGTGTATAAGGTAGAGTATTCCCGGAATTTCTTTATAGAAGGACATATTTTTAAGGCTCAAAAACGGTATGCGGATGCCTTTCGTAGTTATTACAATTGCAGGGAGTTTGCGAGGAAGCATTTGCCGCCCTGTACCACTGCCGACTTCACCTATCAGTTGGGTATTTTTAAATACGAGCAGCGGCAGTTCGAGCAGGCCATTGGATATTTTAAGCAGGCATTAGAAGAGGTTAGTCACTGTGGTGATTCGGATACCTTTGGTGTTAGGGTGATGGATCCCCAGAAATACCTGAACACTACCGCACTCTCCTTTGAGAAACTGGAACATTATGACAGTGCCGTACTTTACTACGACAAAGCATTGGATTTTATTGGATCTCAGTTTGAGAAACATCCAGAAGAAACCAATCCATTGGAGTACCATTTTTTGGAGGTGGCGACCGGCGTGGTGCTCGGAAACCTGGGTGGGGTACTTGCCAGACTGGGAGATTTCGAGCGGGCCGAGGAAGTACTTCTTCGCAGTATAGAGACTAACGACCGTCCCGAATACGATATTCCCGATGCAAGAACGGCCAAGATAAAACTGGCCAACCTCTACGTGCAGCATGGCAGACTGGATCAAGCCAAAACCTTAATCGACGAGCTTGCAGATTCCATAGAACAGATTCCATTGAGAAATTCGGGATATTTTGATATACTGACCCGCTTTCACAGGTTGAGATGGTCGTATTTCGACGCGGTCGGAGACGAAGTCAATGCCTATAGGGATTTGAATGCGTATGTAAACCTCTATGAGGAGAATGAGCGGGTGGCCGAAGCCTCCCGATACCTTGATATGGAAGAAGCGTTCCGGGTTACCGAGCAGCAATACGAGATTGCGTTGATAAGCCGGGAAAATGACATCAAGAATATTTATTTGCTGGGTACAGTTATTTTTTTAGTTGTGGCCCTGGGGTTTCTGATGAATGTGGGCTTTCATCTTAAACGGTATCGGGCAATCAACAAACAGATCAGCGAGCAAAACATCGAACTTCAGGATGCGCTGGGTGCGCTGGAGCAGAGCCATGCCGAAAACTCCCGGATGATGCATATCGTAGCCCATGACCTTCGTAGCCCCATCAGCAGTATGACCATGATCGCGGATGTGTTGTTGGAGAGCGGGAATTGGACAGAGGAAGACCGAACGCTCATCGAACATATCAAATTATCCGGAAACAACTCCCTCAACTTGGTTTCCGAAATGCTGCAGGTGAATCGGGGTATGGAGGGAATACAGAAGGAAGAAGTTGATTTGGATCGAATGCTTCATTATTGCACAGATCTTTTGAGATTTAAGGCAGATGAAAAGCGTCAGAGGATCGTGCTAAAAACAAGTTCTGTCAAAGCACTTGTGAGCAGGGAAAAGATGTGGAGGGTAGTCAGTAACCTGATAGCCAATGCGATCAAGTTCACAGAAGAGGGAGGTATTATAGAGGTGTCGTTGGAACAAAAGAATAATCAAGCTTTAATATCCGTTCAAGATAATGGAATAGGTATTCCCGATAAATTGAAAGACAGCCTTTTTGATCTTTTCACCAACAGTAAGAGGCCAGGCACGAAAGGGGAAACGCCACATGGAATGGGCTTGGCGATATCCAAGCAAATTGTTAAGGCGCACGGTGGACGAATCTGGTTTGAAAGTGTGGAAGGCAAGGGTTCCATCTTTTTTGTTGAATTGCCCTTGGAATCTTAACTTGGCCTTTCGGTAATTTATTTCCCTATTAGTAAGCCTACTGTCTATTGCGGTCTGAAGTTTCTGTACCGTAGCTATGGGTAACCTGTTAGTCACGCTATATTTGTGAAAAAAAGATGCGATTTCGTTTTTGTTTGGGTTTGTTCGTCTTCCTAATAGCTATCCTTCATGCAACAGCGCAGGATCGGCATAGCAGAAAGCACCTGTTGGCGTTTTGGGATTTTTCCGAAGAGGCGGGCAGTCCGAGGGTATCGAAATCTTTTTCCAACGAGGAGGTGTATCAGTTGCTGGAGGGAACGCTTCCCATAGAGCGAATTGGCGAAGGGCCGGTAAACAATAGCTCGGCCTACATCCGGGATAGCACTTGGTTTTTTATCCCACGTGCGAAGCTCGGAAAGCTGAATATTTTTGGCCCTAATGCTCAGGTAACAGTTGTGGCCTGGGTGAAGAAGGATACTGAAAAGTATTGGCAGGCCATAGGGGGTGTTTGGGATGAAACCCGGGAAAAGCGGCAATACTATTTATTTCTGAATGCTGCGAGCAAAACCCACCATGATGAAATGAAACGGTACCCCACCAATAACTTGATTCATGGGCATATTTCTGCGACAGGAGGGAAGACGCCGGGACAGATCGCTTGGATTTCCTATGTAAGTAGCGCTGATCCCGTAGATGTGAATCAATGGGCAATGATTGCGATAACCTACGATGGAAAAGAAATCAAGGCGTTTAAAGATGGCAGGCTAAGTGCAAATGAAAAGACTAATCCATTCCCATATGAAGAGGGGATCTTTGACGGCGGGGAGGATGGAGCAGATTTCACGGTTGGGGCAAATTCCGTAATCGGCAAAATGACCAATCAGTTTATAGGTCAAATCAGTGGATTGGCAGTATTTGACGTAGCCTTGACTGAAAAAAGCCTCAAACGGCTACACAAAAAAGGCATAAAACTGTAAGGGGTTTTTGGGTTAGTTTGGTACCTTCGATAGAGTAAACCCAAAATGCCATGAGATATTTATTCTGTTCGAGTTTCTTTCTTTTTTTGTTTCCTGTTTTTTGCGGATGGAGCCAAGAATCACCGAAGCCCATTGTTATCGTTTTAACCGATATTGGAGGGGATACCGACGATGAACAGAGCCTGGTTCGATTCCTTTATTACGCAGATCATTTCGATATTCAGGGTATTTGTGCTACGAGTAGACTTGGGCATGGACAGGATACAAAGCCTGAGTTGATTTTCAAACAACTCAAAGCCTACCAGCAAGTCTATCCAAATCTGGTGCTGCATGCAGCCGGTTTACCCCATCCCGATACACTGTTTGATAAGGTAAAGAATGGACTGGGTGATCATTCAAGGTTGGGAGAGGGATACGATACGGAGGCATCAGAGCATATCATCCGGATAGTTGACGACGCTGAGGGGATGGTTCACATTCCAGTCTGGGGCGGCTTGAGGGAGCTCGCACAGGCGTTATGGAAAGTCAAGAAGGGGCGGTCGCCGGAGGAAGTGGCTGCTTTTTGCAAAAAAATCCAGGTACATGCGATAGGAGATCAAGATGGACATAGGAACTACCTGTGGAGTGAGTTTAAGGATTTGCGCTTTATTGCCAGTGGATTTGCTTGGTTGGGATTTACAGGTGTGCGTGAACTCAGTGCTTTTAGAGGTATGTATATGACCGGAGACGTTAGTATGCAGGACGGAGACTGGGTTCGCAACCATATACATGGCAATGGAGCCCTCAGTGATTGTTATCAATTGCACGGACACGGGACGGACGGGATGAAGGAGGGAGATAGTCCGTCTTTTCTAGGATTGATATCCAATGGATTGAATAGTCCCGAAAGACCCGAATGGGGTGGTTGGGGTGGCCGTTTTCGAAAAATCCCAGGGTCAATCTACGTCGATGCTCCTGATTTTTTGGATGGTACCTTAAATGAGCGGCATTCGGTAGCCAGATGGAGACGTGCCTTTCAACGTGATTTTATGGCTCGGATCAAATGGGCTACCAACAGCTTCCAGGAAGCCAACCACCCTCCAACGGTATGTGTAAATGGGTCAACCGGGTTGGATCCGGTCGTTTTCTCGGTAAAGGGTGGAGAATCTATCCGTTTGGATGCCGCAGGCAGCATGGATGTAGACGGCGATGGATTGGGTTTCAATTGGTTTGTCTACGAGGAATTGTTCAAACCGTCTCAGGAACTTTTTTCCTCATCAGCGAGAGAGGATGCGGCCATCTTGGTCCGTATTCCGGAAGATGGGTTAGCGGCACCGGTTCATATTATACTGGAAGTTCAGGACACGGGTGTTCCGCAGTTAAGTTCCTACCGACGCATTATTTTCCAACCAGAACCTTAGCGTTTGCATCATAGCTTAAAATCGGGAGCTAATCAACCCCTTTCACCCACAGAATCGAGTAGAGGTTTACTGTTTTGCAAAAAAAACATCCGTTTTTAGAATTTAATCATTATACTGCCTTTTGAAAAATAGTTACCCAAAAATTATACACCAAAAATATGAATAAAAACCGAAGGAGTTTTATAAAAACCGGAGCCATGAGTGCTGCGGGTATTACGTTGATTCCCTCGATGGTACTGGGAAAGCCGCTTGGGCACGTAGCGCCAAGCGACAAAGTTAACCTGGCATGTTGTGGCATTGGCCACAGGGGCGGAGAAATCATCCGCGCACTGCACGAGACCGGTTTGGCCAATGTTGTGGCGCTCTGCGACGTGGATATGGGGGCTCCCCACACCCAACGGGTAATTGAGATGTTCCCCGACGTTCCCCGGTTTCAGGATTTCCGGGTAATGTTTGACAAAATGGGCAATCAGATAGAAGCGGTTACCGTTGGGACGCCGGACTTCTCCCATTTTCCCATTACCATGCATGCCATGGCACTTGGCAAACACGTATACGTGGAAAAACCCATGGCGAGAACCTTTCAGGAGGTAGAGCTCATGATGGAAGGCGCCAAAAAATACAAAGTGGCCACGCAGATGGGAAATCAGGGGCACTCAGAAGGGAACTACTTTCAGTTTAAGGCGTGGAAAGATGCGGGCATCATCAAGGATGTAACGGCCATGACCGCCCATATGAACGGAAGGAGACGTTGGCATGATTGGGATGTGAATATGGGTGCCTATCCGGCAGGTCAGCCTAAACCTGCAACCATGGATTGGGATACCTGGCTCTCAGCAATCGAACACCACGACTTCCATAAGGATTTTCATGAAGGCCAGTGGCGTTGTTGGTTCCAATTTGGCATGGGCGCCTTGGGAGATTGGGGAGCTCATATCATGGACACGGCCCATGAGTTTCTGGAGCTAGGCTTACCCTATGAGGTCAATCCGGTAAAACTAGATGGCCATAATCCCTTTTTCTTTCCAATGGCCTCGACCTTGGACTTTAAGTTTCCTGCACGAAAGGATATGCCTGCCTGCACCATTACCTGGTATGATGGCGTAAACAATATCCCCGCAGTGCCGGATGGCTACGGTGTGTCGGAGTTGGATCCGAACATTCCGCCACCAAGCACCGGACAATTGCAGCCTGCCAGGCTTAACCCCGGTAAAATCATCTATGGAAAGGACTTAACCTTTAAAGGAGGTTCGCATGGCAGTACGCTGAGCATTATTCCTGAGGAAGCGGCCAAAGACATGGCATCCAAGCTTCCGGAGGTACCGGAAAGCCCATCCAATCATTTCGCTAATTTCCTCAAGGCCTGCAAGGGCGAGGAGAAATGCCGATCTTCGTTTGAAATAGCGGGCCCGTTAAGCCAAGTTTTCTGTTTGGGTGTTTTGGCACAGCAAATGAATACAAAGATCGTCTTTGACCGTGAAACCAAGAAGGTGGTAAATAATCCGCTGGCGAATGCCATGTTGATAGGGCCTCCTCCAAGAAAGGGATGGGAACAGTATTACCGCGTTTAAACCCTGCCTGTTTTTGAAACATCTATAAAGAGTCCACGGTCACGATTTTTCGGAGATGGTGGACTCTTTGCTGTAGTTATTGCTTGATAATCATCTGTCTGCCTTTAAACCCAAACCTTAGCATGAACCGGCTTATCCCTTTCCACCACCTGTTGGGTGTTTTTTTGATTTTTCTGCTGCCGGCCTGCGGTATCAACGGGCGTATAGATACGAAGCCTTCTAAACCCAACATTGTCTTCATTTTTGCAGATGATATGGGGTACGGTGATATTCGTTCGCTTAATGCAGGCTCCAAAATCAATACCCCGAACCTCGACAAAATGGTATCGGAAGGGATGTACTTTACCCAGGCGCATGCCAGTGCATCGGTGTGTACGCCGTCCCGATATGGGTTGCTTACCGGTAGGTATGGGTTTCGTTCGGACGCAGCCGCATACGGAATCACTGGTTTTTCTGGGCCGGTGGTAGAGGAGGGAAGAGAAACCCTGGCAACGCTGTTAAAGCGGGCAGGTTACCATACGGGTATTGTGGGCAAGTGGCATTTAGGCTTGGAATGGCAGACAAGGGATGGTTTACCCGCGCGATTGGATACAGAGACGGGCTTTTCAAATATAGAGTATGCTAAGCCGGTTCAATGGGGACCGTCAAATGTGGGGTTTGACGAGTCGTTTATTCACCCAGCCTCATTGGACATGCCTCCTTACGTGTTTTTAAGAAATCATGAGGTTGTCAACCCGGACGTGGTACTTAGTTCCTCGGTTTATCCGAGGCGAAAGGAGGGAACGGTTTTATCCTGGGATAAAAAGCATTCCGATGACAGGGCTATCTACTGGGAAAAGGGCGTTTGGTGGAGAGATGGGGAAATGTCTACGGATTTCCTTTTCGAGGCTTGCCAGCCGACCCTTCTTGACGAAGGGATAGATTTTATTGCAAGGCACACCAGTCGAGGTGCGGTGGAGCCGTTTTTTTTATACTTACCGCTTACAGGCCCACACACACCATGGCTACCTTCGCAAGCCAATCAGGGTAGATCAAAGGCCGGTGTTTATGGGGATTTCGTATTGGATATTGATTTTTTGGTTGGTAAGATCATGGAGGTGCTGGAAGAGCAGGGAATAGCAGACCAAACTCTTCTGATTTTTGCCAGCGATAACGGAGCCTATTGGCCGGAGTCGGAAGTCGATTTGTTTTCCCACGATGCCAATGGCGGTAGGAGAGGACAGAAGGGAGATGTCTGGGATGGAGGGCATCGTATTCCCTTAATTGTCCGATGGCCGGAAGTTGTCCAGAAGGGGCGGTCTTCCGACGCATTGATCAGCCTTACCGATTGGATGGCGACCTTTGCGGATATGCTCCAGGTTGCTACTGGAGAAGTATATGGGGAGGACAGCGAGACGTTTTGGCCTTTGTTGTCGGGAACCTCAAACGAAGGAACGCGGACAGAAATGGTGCATCATTCCTCACGAAACCTTTATAGCATCCGAAGCGGAGGCTGGAAATACATAGAGGGATTGGGATCAGGCGGGTTTACCGATCCGGCACTTATTGCCCCGGCTGAGGGGGATCCCAAGGGACAACTTTACAATGAAGCATTGGATGTTGCCGAGCAGGAAAACCTGTTTTTCAAGCATCCGGAAATTGTAGAACGACTTTCTGAAAGGCTACTTCAGATCCGGAGTAGATAAGCCTCTGACAATCTTATGCAGGCAAAGGAACAAATCCCGTCTCTCCCTTAATTTTTGGGAACCGTTGGTTTTTCCAGTCCTCTTTTGCCCGCTCGATTACCTCGGGGTCGGAGTGCACAAAATTCCAATAAATGTGTCTTTCCTCAGGAAACGGCTCACCGCCAAACAGGTAAATGGTCGTATTTGCACCGATCTCAAAGGAACACAGTTTGGCGTTCTCAGCAATGAGAATCTGCCTGGGGCCGAACGTGTTTCCCTCGGTGTTGATTTCTCCTTCTAAGATATAAAGGCCGCTTTCACCGAATAACGCGTCGCCGACATCCATTAAACGCGGCTCGGAAGCCTTTATCTCAATCATGTACATGGGACTATATACCGGAACCGGAGATCTTCTGCCAAAGGCCTCTCCGGCGATCAACTTAAAGGAAACTCCATCTGAAATCCATCCCGGGATTTCCTTTTCAGATACGTGGACGAAACTTGGATCAATATCCTCTTGTCCTTTGGGCAGTGCCACCCAAATCTGTAGTCCGTGAAGCGTCTTGGCTTTGTTCCGAAGATCTATTGGCGTTCGCTCGGAATGTACGACTCCCTTTCCGGCTGTCATCCAGTTAACAGCACCGGGTTTGATCTCCACTTCCGAACCTACGCTGTCTCGGTGCATAATGCTACCCTCAAACAGAAAGGTAAGCGTAGACAGTCCGATGTGTGGATGGGGAGGCACGTCAAAGTTTTCGGAGGAGGAAAGGCTGACCGGTCCCATGTGGTCTATAAAGGCAAATGGCCCCACCATTCTTTTTTTGTAAAAGGGGAGTAGCCTTCCCACCATAAAACTCCCGATGGACCGCTCCCTTTCCTCAATAATCAACTGGATGTTTGACATAAGAACTGAATTTTACGGAAAAACTGACCTGCACCGCCAATAGGTTAAAAATAGTTGTATTTTTAGACTAATAACCCATTTAGCTTCAAAAAAATGAAGGAAACTTTTCTGGTTTTCGCTGTAATGCT
This sequence comes from Lunatimonas lonarensis, assembly GCF_000390185.1. GTDB lineage: Bacteria > Bacteroidota > Bacteroidia > Cytophagales > Cyclobacteriaceae > Lunatimonas > Lunatimonas lonarensis. Next base: position 62,912 of record NZ_AQHR01000066.1, read on the forward strand.
GCTCATCGGCTGCTCCAAATCCAAGGACTCACTGCCTCCACCCAATATCTTATGGATTACTCATGAAGATATGAGCCCAATTTATGGTTGCTATGGAGATGAATACGCCCGAACTCCCCATATTGATGAACTGGCTGCAAAAAGTGTTCGATTTGATTGGGCGTTTTCAAATGCACCTATTTGTGCACCCGCACGATCTACGCTTATCTCGGGGATGTTTGCCCCTTCACTTGGTACCCAGCATTTGAGATCTGATATACCACTTCCTGAGGGTTTTAGGATTTTTCCCCAGCTCCTTAGGGATGCAGGGTATTATACGACCAACAACGTAAAGACTGACTATAACTTCTCTGCTGAAGGAAGATGGGATGAAAGCAGCCAAACGGCCCATTGGAGAAACAGACCGGAGGGTAAGCCGTTTTTTAGTGTGTTTAATTTTATGATTACCCATGAGGGCCCCACCAATGCATTGCGGGCTTCCGATACGGAGGGACTTACCGAGTGGAATGACCCACATGAGGCGCGCCTACCTCCCTTTATTCCGGACTCCCCGGTCATGCGGCAGCTTTGGGCCCATATGTATGACTTGCTCGCTGTTTTTGATCAAGGTGTGGGCAGGATCCTTACGGAATTGGAGGAGGACGGACTGTTGGAGAATACCATTATCTTCGTTTTTTCCGACCATGGCAACGGGATACCGGGGTACAAGCGGTGGTTGAATAATGCGGGCCTACAGGTTCCATTTATCCTGCATATACCTAAAAAATACCAACACCTTGCCCCTTTTTTGACCGAGAGCTCTACAGACCGGCCCGTTTCCTTTGTCGATTTTGCACCTACGGTACTGGGGTTGGCGGGTTTAGAAGCTCCTGAGTGGATGGAGGGGGTTGATTTTCTCGCCACGGCAAAGCCGGAGACATCCTACGTATATGGCTACCGTGATCGGGCAGATGATTGTTACGAAGTCGCTAGATCCGTTTTTGACGGCAGATACCTGTATGTTAGGCACTTTATGCCTCAGTTGCCCTATTTTCAAAAAGCGGTGATTTTCGAAAAGGAAGGCTCCTATGCGGAATTCAACAGGCTTTACGAGCAAGGTACGTTAACTGCATCCGCGTTAAGACTGATGCAGGAAAAACCAGTGGAAGAACTATATGATTTGTGGGAGGATCCATTTGAGCAGCACAACCTGATTGGAATCAACGACCTTGAAGGCAAACGGAAGGAGTTGGAAGACAACCTGATCGATTGGATGGTTTCCCATCGGGATACCGGTATATTAACGGAGGGTATCATGATGATGGGTGCTATGGAGGCTGAAACATCGGTGTTTGAATTTGCCAGGGGCATTCCGGAGGAAGATTTTCTGGATATGCTTGGGGCTGCTGGAATGGTAGGACGCATTTCCGAGGCTGGGGAGTTGAAAGGGGCACTGGTGTCTGACCATGAGGTGGTTCGATTTTGGGCGTTGGTAGCAATGGACGCCTTCCCCGGGGCCGCAGAGGAAGTATGGGAGCAGGTAAGTTCACTGCTGTATGATCGATCAGCTTCGGTCGCGATTAAGGCAGCGGAGGTAATGGTGAAGAGAACCGGAGATCCCAGGGCACTGGAAGTATTGCAGCAAATGCTTGCCGCCTCTTATGAGCCTCTTGTTTTGCAGGCGGCTATCAGTGTCCGCCAGTTGGAGGAAAAGGCACTGCCGTTGGTACCGGCGATTCAAAGGGATATTTTCCCGAAATATGCGGGGGAGATTTGGGGTAGGTACCGTAATTGGAGCTATCCCATGTTTATAGGGATGGCACTGGACAAAGCCCAACAAAACAGCGGTGTCCACCTTTCCCCTCCACGCTGAACCTACTATCCATGACAGCAACAAACCTCACATTGGTTCGTATTGCGGAAATTGTCGGAGCGGACAACCTCCTGGTTGGGGATGCCGTTTCGGAGCGGTTTGTGCATATATGGAAGACGCACATCCCGCTTGCCGCAGTAGCGGTGGTTACCCCAACCTCTGTGGAGCAGGTTTCTGCCGTAATGCGGTATTGTCATCAAACAGGACTGTCGGTAGTGGTGCACGGCGGCCTGACGAATATGGTAGGCAGCACGGAGACATCTGGCATTGAACTGGTCATCTCCATGGAGAAGATGAACCGAATACTGGAACTCGATGTAAACAGCAAGACGGCCTTTGTAGAGGCCGGCGTCATATTGGAACACCTTCAAGAAGAGGTGAAGAAGGTGGGGTTGATGTTTCCCGTTACCTTCGGGGCAAAAGGTTCTGCACAGGTTGGTGGTATGATAGCCACCAATGCGGGTGGCTTGCGGGTATTTCGGTATGGCATGACAAGGCAATGGGTGCTGGGATTGGAAGTGGTGATGTCTGACGGCACCGTGATCTCCGGATTGAAGAAGCTTGTGAAGGATAATTCAGGGCTGGACCTCAAGCAGTTGTTTATTGGATCGGAGGGAGTCCTTGGCATTATCACCCGTGCGGTACTAAGGCTCAGTCCGGCTTCCGGGGGACGCCATACCGCCTTTGTGGCCTTGGAAGATTTCGGGCAGGTACTTGTGTTTCTACGGTCAATGGAACTCACACTAGGTGGAGCGCTTACGGCATTTGAACTGATATGGAAAGATACCTACCAGCGTATGTGCGGCGTACTAAAAGGTGGCGGGATCCCGCTTGCGTTTGGGTATCCCTTGTACGTACTGTTGGAGATATCCACATCCACGGGAGGCACTTCACCAAATTTGCTTGAACAGCTGTTGGAAAAATACCTGGAAGAGGGGATAGTATTGGATGCTGCCGTAGCTTCCAGTGAATCGGAACAGAACCGCTTTTGGCGTATTCGGGAGGACGTGGATCACCTTGTCTCCCAGTGCACCTTTGACCAGCATTTTGATGTAAGTCTCCCCATTGCCGATATCGGGGATTATGTGGACGGAATCAGAAGAAACCTCGACGCGGAGCCCGGTGTGGATACGTATTTTGTGTATGGGCACATGGCCGATGGCAATATCCATGTGGTAGTCAGTAAAAAGTACGATTCGGTCGATTTGATAGAAAGGGTAAACAACCTTATCTATTCTCCGTTGACGAACTACGGGGGATCTATTTCCGCAGAACATGGGATAGGAACGCATAAAAAAGCCTACCTTCCGTACTGCAGATCGAAGGAAGAACTGGACCTGATGCGACGGCTGAAGGGTGCCCTCGATCCCAAGGGTATTTTAAATCCCGGGAAAATCATATAAGTCCCGGGATCTTTTTGGCCACATCATACTTTGATAAATATCTTTTTACGGTAGAGGATGTAGAGGAATAGCCATACCAGTACAAGTGCCCCAAAGGCTTCGAAAACGCGATGCCATTCCTCTGGCAATGGGCTGTACAACCCAAAAAACAGCTTACGCGAGGTATAATTGAAATTGATGAAGCTGTAGGCATAGTAGATGGTCAGTGAATTTAGGCCAATTACCTGGAAAAAGAAGGCCCATTTCCGGATCTTCCAGACATCAATGATGGTATAGAAAACCATTAAGAAGATAAAGGCCATGCCGGCGGTAAGCATGACAAACGAACTGCTCCATAGGTGCTTATTGATGGGGAAGTGCATGTTCCAAACCAACCCAATGCCGATGCCGATTACCCCTGCGGTGGTCAGCCATTTGATTTTTTGCCGTTCGGACAAACTTCGGATGAGCAGGTCTCCCGCAAGCGTTCCGAATAGGGTCAGACACATGGCGGGAAACTGGGTAAGCAGGCCAAGCTCGTCGTAGGTTCCCTGCAACAGCCTACCGGGGAGGAATGTGCGGTCAAACCAACCCACCAGGTTGCCTTCGAAACTAAGGTCGCCCGCACCATAACCCGGAACGGGAATCAGGAAAAGCGCAGCATAATACGCCACTAGGATCCCAATTGCCCATCCCAACCGCTGAACTGCATTGAAATTTAGGAAAAGCAGGGTAGAGACGAATGATGCTAGCCCAATGCGCCCCAATACAGAGCCCAACCGTATCTGCGAAGGTTCAAAAAAGGGAATGGGGGCGTTTTTAAACAGAATGCCCAAGCATATTAAGATAAGCATTCGCCTAAATGCCTTTCGGTATAGGGAGTTCTTTTCCAAACCCATGGATTGGCCCTTGGAAAGCGAGTATACCAGTGAAACGCCCGCCATGAACAGGAACAGCGGAAAGATAAAGTCGTAAAACGTAAAGCCGTCCCAGGCGGGATGGGTAAGCTGGTCTGCAATCCAATCAATGGCACCCAAGCCGGTTTTTCCTTTTAGAAGGACGAGAAAGGTTCCTCCTCCGGATATTAGGAGCATATCAAAGCCCCGAAGGGCGTCGAGGGAAAGAAGCCGTTCTTTTTTTCCCTGAAGAGGCTGTGATGGATCGGGCATTTGCGTAGAACTGCTGTCGACATTGGGCTGGGTCGGGGTTTTCATAGGGGTCTGTTAGGTTGGGTTTTCCGTCTGTAATGCGATAAATGGGTTTTGTACTAAATTCATCTGTTTTGCAGTGAATTTATTTCTATTCATTGGATAAAAAAAGTATTTTTATCCGATGAATTATAAAATGATGCCTGAACGGCATTTTTTACGAGCTGGGATTTGGTACGTAACCGCTGTGTATTTTAATTAAATCTTATGGCCAAAGCATGTTGCACACACCTACATTTTGGCTACTTTAGCCGACCGAATTAGTTTAAGACCTTTCTACACCAACTAACCAATTTTACCCTATGGAAATAATCATAGCCGCGGATGCCAAAGAGCTGGGAAAACAGGCTGGCAAAGCTGCCGCTGAGTTAATAAGAAAAGCGATCCAAGCCAATGGAAAAGCCCATATTATCCTGGCAACCGGAACCAGTCAGTTTGAAACCCTCCTCCAGTTACTGAAAGAAGATGGCATAGATTGGGCGAAGGTGACCATGTTTCATTTGGATGAGTATTTGGGACTGCCCATTACCCATCCGGCGAGCTTTCGGAAGTATTTGAAAGAGCGGTTTTTGGATCAGGTAGGCGAGTTGGCAGGCTACCACTTGATCGACGGAGAAGCGGACCCCACGGAGGAAACAGCTCGATTGGGAAGGCTGATAGCGGCGGCACCCATCGACGTGGCCCTGGTGGGGATCGGTGAAAACGGGCACTTGGCCTTTAACGATCCGCCGGCGGATTTTGATACGGAAACGCCCTACCTGGTGGTTGATTTGGATGAAGCGTGCCGCAAGCAGCAATTGGGGGAAGGTTGGTTTCCGGATTTCGAATCAGTACCCAAGCAGGCCATCAGCATGTCCATCCGACAGATCATGAAATCTGCTTCCATCATCTGTTCGGTGCCCGATGAGCGAAAGGCAAAGGCCGTCCGGGATTGTGTGGAAAATGAGGTCAGCAACCACTTCCCCGCATCGATCCTACAAGAGCACCCGCAATGCGCGCTATATTTAGATAAGGCTTCTGCTTCTCTTTTGAAATAATCCTACCACCCAAAATAACCAAACCTGTGGCGTCTAAAACCCAAACCGTAGAAGTAGGCGCGCTCACGCAGCGGCAGACCTATATTTCAATTGGCATTATCGGCGGACTGTTTTTTATCTTTGGCTTTGTGTCATGGGTAAATGCCATCCTGATACCTTATTTTAAGGTGGCCTGCGAGCTCAACAACTTTCAGTCCTACCTGGTGGCATTCGCTTTTTACATTTCCTATTTCGTCTTTTCGGTGCCGGCGTCCTATTTGCTGAAGGCCGTCGGATTCAAAAAGGGGATGAGCGTGGGATTTTGGGTCATGGCGGTCGGTGCATTTGTTTTTATCCCAGCGGCGATGGGACGTACCTACGAGATTTTTCTCCTAGGCCTATTCCTGATCGGTGCCGGCTTGGCGGTACTTCAGACCGCTGCCAACCCCTATATCACCATCCTGGGGCCCAAGGAATCGGCGGCCCAGCGCATCAGCATCATGGGGATCTTAAACAAAGGGGCGGGCATATTAGCCCCGTTGGTGTTTGCCGCCGTGGTACTTCGGGTGACCGATGACGAGATGATCTCCCAGTTGCCACTTATGTCTTTAGAGGATAAGAACGGTTACTTGGATGAGTTGATCAGTCGCGTAATTTTTCCCTATACGATGGTAGGGTTTTCACTGCTTCTATTGGGTATGCTGGTACGGCTTTCTCCGCTTCCGGAGATCAATACCGAACAGGAAACCGCAGAGGTAGCGCAATCAAACGCGAATAAAACCCATATCTTTCAGTTTCCGCATTTGATCCTGGGAGCGGTTGCCATTTTCCTGCACGTGGGAACCCAGGTGATCGCCATTGATACCATCATGAGTTATGCCATGTCCATGGGGATTTCCATGCTGGATGCGAAAGTATTTCCTTCGTATACGTTGGCCGGTATGATTGCCGGGTATATTTTCGGCATTGTCACCATCCCCAAATTTATCAAACAGGTCAATATCCTGCGGGCCTTTACCACCATGGGCTTGCTGTTTACCTTTGGCATTATCTACCTGAGCGGTGAGGTAACCCTTTTGGGCATGCAGGTGGATGTTTCCATCTGGTTTGTGGTACTACTGGGCTTTGCCAATTCGCTGGTATGGGCCGGTATTTGGCCCTTGGCACTGGACGGATTGGGCAAATTCACCAAACTTGGTGCCTCGATTTTGATCATGGGGCTTTGTGGAAATGCGATTTTGCCGATGGTTTACGGTTATTTTGCCGATTCCATTGGATTGAGGGAGGCTTATTGGGTGTTGGTTCCATGCTATCTTTACCTCATGTACTATGCGTTTTATGGTCATAGATTACGATACTGGCACAGCGGGAAACGCCGAGTTTAGACTGTGGCGTCCCATGATATGAAAACCTTGAAAAAGCCACGCCAATATCGGGGTCACATCCAGGATTAATGCGGGCCACGGACAGACCTTCCGACCTGCCATCTTGCTCTTCCACCTTCAACGGCATGGCCTGTTCGTATTACTTCTCGTCACATTTCTACGCCAGGCTTTTTCCGGCGGGCTGTCGGCGGTACCTGTAAGTGGCCAGCAACTTGCCTGTTGCCGCGTAGGGGAGAAGGGGTGTTCTATTTTAGTATTGTACCTATAAATTAGATACCTCGTGTTAGAACCCTTATTTAAAGATTTTGAATGATGTACCATAAGTACTTCTATGGCCTCTTCTCCTCAAATTCCGTAGATAATCCTGTAATTGCCCTCAATCCATTCCCGAATAGTTGCCTCATTCTTTTCAGCGACTATCCTTCCAAATTTCGGCATAGCCATTACAAATGGAATTTAACGGATTACGACTGCAAGGGAGGTTAGGAATAGGAGGGTGTAGAAGGATTCCACACCCAGTAGGGGCAAAGACCTGACGAGATGTTGAAAATTTATTGATTTCGCAAACTTTACATCTCATCGTTAAATATCCTAAATTTTTAAAATACCATTTATGACAGATTGTCAAAAATCTGCTTTCTATTTTAACTCTTGTATCAAATGTCGTAAAAAAATTATCCTAAAATTATTTGGAAATATAATCTTTTTTTTTTTAACTTTAATAAATAATTTTATAACTCAAAATAATACTATTATGAAAAAGTTCTTTAAAAAGCCAGTTCTTTTGTTGGGGTCGTTGGCAGCGGTCGTTGGTCTAGGTTTTGGTTTTGGTCAGAAACCAGAAGTAATGGCATACAATTCTAATGACTTATGTGAATACATAGAAGATCCGAATGACCCAGATAGGGACGGTTGTAAGGTAAAATTTGTCGACCAGGCATGCCTTTGCGAAGGATGTTAAAAGGTTTAAGTCAGTCGTACGTTTTAAATGTATTATAATACTCCCCTAAAATGGTACCAGAGGTTAAGTTAAAAA
>NZ_AQHR01000067.1 GCF_000390185.1 Lunatimonas lonarensis
TAGTACCTGTAACTTTTGGTCCAACAAATGGGGAGTATTATACTATCCATCCGCTTTTTTGATGACCGTGAGGTACGAGTGCCTGGGATGAAGCTCAGGCTAAGTGGTGGTTTAGTGTCTTGGATGTGGTAGGTGTGCTCAATGAAGAGGCCGATTATGCAAAAGTCCGCAACTATTGGAAATACCTGAAAGCTAAACTTAAGAAAGAAAATAATCAGTTGGTTAGTGCCACTACCCAACTGAAGCTCATGGCAGCCGATGGCAAAAAGTACAAAACCGATATGCTGGATAGCGAAGGGGTCATTGAGCTATCCAAAAATTTCCCCAATACCAAGGCCTCTAGATTTTTAGACTGGTTCCTCTACAGCGATACTAGCCTTGATGGACAAAGCAAGAAAAAGGCCTATACCCTTTTTGAAAGTAATTTGATTAATGAATTTGAAGTAGGTACCACCAAGGGATTGCAACAAATCCATGCTTATCTGTTTGGTGGCTTGTATGAGTTTGCAGGTCAAATCCGGGAAAAAAGCATCTCCAAAGGCGGCTATCAGTTTGTATATGCCCAGCACTTAAAGAGCACCTTGCAGCAAATCGATGCCATGCCACAAACCACACTCGAGGAGATCATCTCAAAGTATGCTGAGATGAACAAGGCTCATCCCTTCATGGAAGGCAACGGCAGAAGTACACGGATCTGGCTGGATCTAATGCTGAAAAAACAGCTAAAAAAATGTGTGGACTGGAGCAAAATCAAGAAAGAAAACTACATGAATGCCATGGTCATCAGCACAGTGGACAGCAGTGTCTTGATGCACCTGATAGAATCGGCAGTTACCACCAAAATCAATGACCGGGAGATGTTTATGAAAGGCATTGACTATTCCTATTACTATGAAGAATGACCAAATCGAGTTAAGGTTGAAAAATACATAAGGGATCGATATCGTATCTATGTTGGTAAGGATGGAGAGACGATTTGGTTTGGCCGTGCTGTTTTTCCAGTTAAAATGCTGGTAAATTGCAGTATTAGTGTTTATCACGCAAATCCGGTAAAAGATATTTTTGAAACTGTAGATGATGTTTGATTACTATTGTACATAACAGGATGAAAGCCGGCCGGCAAATCAATAACTACAAAATCATAGAACCATTAGGGAGCGGTGGGTTCGGTCAGGTTTTTCTTGTGGAGGAAAATATCACGGGAGAATTGAGGGCCATCAAAAAACTCATTCGTTCAGAGAATAGCCAGGATGATATCATCCATGAAATAAGACAGGTCGCAAAGTTAAAGCTCTCTAATACGGTGATGTATTTTCATCACTTCTGGGAAGCAGATAGCCTTCATTTTGTAATGGAGTATTGTGCCGAGGGGACATTGCATGACAAAATCAGGGCCAAATCACAAGACCCCGATCAGTTACTGCTGTGGATAAAGCAGTTGGCACTGACCCTACAGGAAATTCATGATAAGGGAATAGTCCATAAAGACATCAAGCCTGTTAACATTCTCTTTTCAGATCAGACACCAAAGATTTCCGACTTTGGTATGGCCAATCGATATGGAGGTACCCGAAGTTACTTGAGCCCCCAAGCTCTTGTAGGTATGCGTAATACAAACGCTGATCCCAGGGAGGATATTTACGCACTTGGGGTTGTTTTGCTTGAAGCTTTGTTAGGACGTAATCCATTTAATGGAAAGTCTCTGGAGCAAATAATTCAGATGCATAATGACCTGTCGTACCCAGTAGAATCTTTGCCCTTGTGGCAACAAAGTGTTGTCTTAAAGGCCATAAGCAGACATCCCGAAACAAGATTTCAAACCATGCGGGATTTTGCAGAAGCACTTGAGTCAAAAGAAATACCTTTTATCATTAAGAAGGAAATTTTTGATGCCGGTTTGATCTCGGAAAAAATCAAGCATTTGATTAAAAGAAAGTCTTGGCTGAAAGCAGAAGCCTTGGTGGAATTTGCGGTTGAAAAATATCCTACTGTCTTACAGATTCTGGAAGTGGCAGGTAATTATTACTTGGACAGGGGTAAAATTTCCGATGCGATCCTATTGTTTGAAAGAGCGTTAAAAGTCAATCCAAGGCTAAATATTCAAAGACAACTAGGGGAAATACATCTTGAACAGGGAAGTTATGCCAAAGCAATGTCTCTTTTGTCAGACCATATCCAAAGATCTCCAACGGATTTGGAGGCTCAAAACCTGTTGTTAAAATGTTTCTTTTTGACCAATAGGCCGGAGGCTGCAATTAAATTAAGTGTAGAGTTATTAAAGGTATTTCCTAAGGATAAAGTCCTAAATGGTAACCTTGCACTGTTTTATATGCTTCATGAGATTACTGTTGAAGGGAAAATATTGGCTAGATGGGGAAATGATCAATCGGTTTTTGTTAAGTACAATTATTCATTATTTTTTGAACCGGAATCTGTGAGAAGCTATTCTTTGAAAGGCAGACCATTACTTCGATCAAAGCTATTATTTATGGAGCGAAGGTTTTTGGACATTGATCAGAAAAAATCAAAGCTAAGTATAGTGGATTCTAATTTGGCGGTCTTAAAGGGCAAAACCTTTAGTGAGTCAATTATTAAGATCGGTAGAGATGGGTATTACTTTAATGATATCTTGCTGTCTGGATCATCTGTGGTAAGCCGAAGACATGCGGTGATAGTCAATCAGCCAAATGAGGTTTGGCTTTATGATTTGGACTCATTTTCGGGGATACAGGTTAATGAAAAAAAGGTATTTGGTAAAATACAGCTGATCGGCTTAAGTAAGATACAAATCGGAGATCATTGGATGTTGGTGAATCCGGATGAGAGGAGGATAGTGTAAATCCCGATTACACTGACGCTACTGTTTCAAAGGTTTACACCTCAAAAGGTTTACACCTCCCAGACAAAGTCCAAGAAACCTGCATGAGCGAAGTTGCACCAAGAGATCATTCATGTATGTTCTGAAGATTTTAAAACCTTGGAAGCCGTATTGGCCGTAGGGTATCGGGTTAATTCTATCCAAGCCACGGATTTTCGTAAATGGCCACCACCACCCTCAATAAATTTATCATCAAAGGGTTTGTATTGGAAGACCAACCTTTAAAATGAGGTAGGAGCATGTTGCTCAAAGGATGCTGTGATTAATGATAGCTCTTGCCAAGAGGTTTCCCAATAATAAGGCGATGAAGTTTCTGGATTGGTTTTTATAAAACGAAACCAGCATTGACGGGCAAAGCGAGAAAAAGGCCTATACCCTTTTAGAAAGCGACTCACCGAGTTGGTTTCACAGGTAATGCCTCTAGCCTGGCAGCCCGCAACCACTCTTCCCTGTATTTCGGCTACCGTAAAAAACGCATAGGTAATTTAGGTGCCAACAGGTTAGCTTTGCCAGTTCCCATACGTTTCAAAACTTCGGAAAGACTGCTTGTATATCGGTTGAAGAAAATGCATCTTTAACCTCGAAGTAGATACGGTAAAGAAATTGAACCCAAAACCACCCTTGGAAACCCCATGATAACCAAAAATCATCTAGTCCCAGCTCTTCCGCAAATGAGGGGATGGATCCTTTTCGTGTTGCTAACTGCTTTTTTGAGCATTGGAGCCATTTCCTCGCTTCACAATCCTCAAAATGCCGATAATTCGGAAAAACCCCGCCGGGCCGAGCTGCTCTTCTTGGGGCACGCCAGCGAACACCATAACTCCGGGCTATATGCCCCCTGGCTGGCAACTGCTTTGTTTAGCCACGGCATCAACCTTACCTACACGGAAAAGGTAGAGGACCTGATCGGGGAAAACCTGAACAAATACGACGCATTGCTCATTTACGCCAATCACGAGGTGCTACCCAAAGAGCAGGAAGATGCCCTGAAGGCTTTTTTAGCCTTGGGAAAGGGGCTGATCCCTTTGCATTCCGCCACCGGCTGCTTCAAAAACTCGGACTGGTATATAGAGACCATTGGGGGCCAGTTTGCCTCCCACGGTGAGGGTGAGTTTGCCGCTACCATCGTAAACCCATCCCATCCGGTGATGAAGGGGATCACCCCTTTTACGACCTGGGACGAAACCTACGTGCATCAGCGCATCAATCCGGATATGGAATTGCTGATGGTAAGAGAGGAGAACGGGAAAAAGGAACCTTATACCTGGGTACGCAGGGTAGGAAAAGGGCGTGTGTTCTACACCGCTTTCGGACATGATGAGCGGACATGGAAGCAGCGGGGTTTTTTGGACCTCATGGCAAATGGCGTGAAATGGGCTATGGGAGAAGAAGTCGTTGCGTTGGTAAATGCGCTGAATATACCTCAGGTTTTCATTTACGATGAGCCTATATCGGATTTCACCAAGCGGTATGAGGTGCCGCGCATTCAGCCTGCGCTTACCGCCGGGGAATCCCAAAAGCTAATCCAGAAACCGGTAGATTTTGAATTAAGTCTTTTTGCCTCCGAACCGGATATCCAAAATCCCATCGCCATGGCATGGGATGAGCGAGGGCGGTTATGGATCGTGGAATCCGTGGATTACCCCAATACCTTCAAAGAAACGGACGGTGCGGCAAACGACCGAATCAAAATCTGCGAGGATACCAACGGGGACGGGCGAGCCGACAAGTTCACGGTATTTGCCGACGGACTGAACATTCCTACCAGCATGGTATTCGCCAATGGGGGCGTGATTGTTTCCATGGCGCCGGATTTTGTTTTTCTGAAAGACACCGACGGCGACGACGTGGCGGACGTTCGTGAAGTGATTATGACCGGTTGGGGCAAAAACGACACCCATGCAGGGCCTTCCAACCTTAGATACGGTTTTGACAACAAAATTTGGGGAGTTACGGGATACTCGGGATTCAATGGAACCGTCAGCGGAAAGCGCATGACCTTTCCGCAAGGGGTGTATCGACTCAATCCCGATGGTTCGAACTTTGAATACCTGGCCAGTTCCAGCAACAATACCTGGGGATTGGGCTTTTCGGAAGACAATAATGTATTTATCTCTACCGCAAACAACACCCATGCGGCTTACTATTCCATCCCTGCAAAATACCTGCAGCGAACCCTGCCGGCTCCTGGGGAAAACGATGTGCAGCCTCCGTTTCAGATTCAGCCCATTCAGAAAATAGATGGCCACTATGATGCCCACTCCATGACCCCCAATCTGCGGCAGGTGGACGTGGTGGGAGGGTTTACTTCCGCTGCGGGTATCAATTTCTACACGGCGAGGGATTACCCTAAGGAGTATTGGAACCGGATTGCCTTTGTAAACGAACCCACCATACGCCTTACACACAATGCCATCATTGAGCCGCATGGCGCGGGATTCCAAGAGAAAGACGGCTGGAACCTGCTGGCCAGTTCTGATGAGTGGTTTGGACCGGTGCATGCTGAGGTGGGGCCGGATGGGGCCGTATGGATTGCCGATTGGTACAATTTTATCATACAGCACAATGTATTTGTAGAGCGGCAGGCGCCCTCCCGGATGGTGTTGCCCTTTGAAGATCAGCCCCATGGACAGGGCAATGCCTTTCACAGTGAGCTACGGGACACCAATCACGGAAGGATCTACCGGGTAATCTACAAACATGCAGGAGACGCCAAGCCAATTAGTCTTTCGAAGACAAATCCCAAAGGGTTGGTAACAGCGCTTTCCCATACCAATCTGTTCTGGCGAATGACCGCCCAGCGCTTGCTGGTCGAATCCAAAGATAAATCGGTGGCCGCAGATCTTATTTCCCTGGTCAATGACCGAAGGGTGGACGAGATCGGTTTGAATGGCCCGGCCCTGCATGCGATCTGGACGCTTCATGGCCTTGGATTGCTTGACGGCAGTCATGCCGAGGCCTCAAAGGCGGTGACTGCCGCGCTTACGCATCCTGCGGCAGGCGTTCGGAAAGCAGCCATGGCTACCCTGCCCAAGACGGACGCTACCCTACAGGCCATTCAGCAGGCAGGACTCGATAAAGACAAAAACCTCAATGTTAGGATGCATGCATTCTTGGTGTTGGCTGAAATGCCCAGCACATCCTTGGTCGGGCAAATGCTTGCCCATGCTGCCCAAGATGCTGTCAATGCCCAGGACGACTGGTTGGTAAAGGCACTGTTTGCAGCTGCCTCATCCCATACAGAGGTTTTTGGCCGGGCAGCAACAGGAAGCAATACCTCTGCGCTTACGGCCCGGTTATTGGAAGGGGTGAAAGTAGAACGGTATGAACTTGGAAGGAGAAGCTATTTGCAGCATTCCCCATCTGTTGCCGGAAAGGAAATACAGGTACACGCATCCATTTCAGGCAGACGTGACGAACAGCCTTTCGGTGTGGTCATTGCTCATGGCGATGCGGAAAACGGTTACACCCTGTATGTGGAGGATGGTGTCTTGGTGTGGGAAGTGGTGCAGCGAGGAAAAAGTACCACGGTAAGCACGACCGACAAAACGCTTCCCGGCAGCTTTGAGGTGAAGGCAAGTCTTAACCGGAATGGCAGTGCGGCACTGTATGTGGATGATGTTCTGGTAGGAGAGACTACCGGCTTGTCACTTTTCCAGCAGGCATTACACCCCAGCGTACGGTCCGGTCGTGACCTAGGCGGTGCGGATAACGTGGGGAAATATGAAAAGGACTTTCCGTTTGAAGGGAACCTTCAGCAACTTATCCTGGAATTAAACTAACAAATCATGCATGTATTTTCGTTGAGCAGCGTCTTGATGGGGCTGGTAGCTTTTTATTTTTCTTGGATGCCGTTACCTGCGGATACGGATGGATTGGTAGCGGCTTTCGCGGCTTCAGAAATGTCCTTGTGCAGTTCCTCTGGGATCCTGATAGCCGATGCAGGATCGTCCCGCTTGACAAAAAAGCGAGGTGTGGTCGATTTTCAAAGTGATGCTATCACCATTTGGCTGGAGGTCGTTCCTGAGCAGATGAAGTTTGATCTGGATACCTTCGCGGTAAAGGCGGGAAAAAAGATTATCCTGGAGTTGGACAACCGGGATGGCATGCAGCACAATTTGTTGATTTTAAAACCCAATAGCCTTCAAAAGGTTGGTGAGGCGGCAGATGCCATGCTTCGGGATCCAAAGGCTTCGGAAAAGCATTATGTCCCCGATATGCCCGAAGTGTTGTTTGCCACCGAGATGCTTGGCCCCAACGATGTATACACCCTGAAATTTACCGCGCCCACCCAACCGGGCTACTATCCTTTTGTGTGCACGTTCCCGGGACATTGGCGAATGATGAATGGGGTGATGGTGGTGGAAAAGCCCTGAAATAATAAATTAACAAAAGACCCTTATGATGACACGATCCATTGAACTGAACCACGCCGGCCATTGGCGGGGAATGATTATTCTTGGCATGACGGCAATTTTATTGCTGTTTCTTGCAGTCTTTTCCGGTGCCCATGCAGATCCGCCAAAAAAGCCCATCCGGGTACTGATGGTAGGCGGAGGAGCCTCCCATGATTTCGACACATGGTACAAGGGTACCGATGTGCAGACGCTTTCTGAAAGGAATTTTGCAGAGGTAACCTACACAGACAATACCGACGAGGTGCTATCTTACTTGGATAAGATCGACGTGCTTTATCTGACCAACAATCAGCCCTTTAAGGATGCAAAAACCCGAGAAGCTATCATGAAGTTTGCCGAAAACGGCAAAGGCCTGGTACTTGGCCATGCCGCTCTTTGGTACAACTGGGCAGATTGGCCGGAATACAATTTAAAGCTTGTCAGCGGTGGATCACGTGGCCACGACAAATACGGCCCGTTTGAGGTAACTGCGGTCAACAAGAAACATCCCGTTATGAAAGGGGTACCTGCGAAGTTTACGTTAAAGGACGAGCTTTATTATCACAAGGTGGATCCCAACGGAGCGGGGATAGAGGTACTGGCCACAGCCAAGAATGAAAAGCCTGAGGCATATCCTTCCGTTTTTGTGGTGAAGCACCCCAATGCACGCATCGTTGGGATTGCGCTTGGCCATGACGGCGAGTCGCACGACCTTCAGGCATATAAGCAATTGTTAAGAAATGCTGTGCGTTGGGTAGCAAAGTAACTTTTCACAAATAATAAACACATCATACAATCATGAGTGACCAAAAAATAACCGTAGTAATCGTGGGGATGGGCTTTGGCAAAGAGTTTATTCCGATCTATCAGAGCCATCCAAATATCAAAGAGGTAGGTATCTGCACACGTAATCCCAAGACATTGGACGAACTGGCTACGCGCTTCAATCTCAATAGAGACCTTTGCTTTACCGATTTTGAAGAGGTGCCGAAACGCGACGACGTGGATGCCATCCATATTGTAACCCCCGTGCCGGAACATGCCAAAATGACCTTGGCCTCGCTCAATGCACACAAGCACACCGCGTGTACCATTCCCATGGCGATGACCGTGGAGGACTGCAAGGCCATCGTGGAAGCTAAGAAGCGAGTCAATAAGGTCTACATGATGATGGAGACAGCGTTGTATACCAGAGAGTTTCTTTATGGGCTAAACTTAGCTGATACAGGCAAGTTGGGCAAAATCCAGTTTGTACGGGGCTCCCATATCCAGGATATGAGTATGGAAGGCTGGGCTGAATATTGGAAAGGTTTCCCTCCCATGCTGAACGGCACCCATGCGATATCGCCACTGCTGAGAATCAACAACACAAAGGCTGAGACGGTAGTATGCCATGGTTCTGGGCGTTTGTCCGAAGATTTGGCCAAGCGATACGGTTCTCCTTTTGCGGTAGAGACAGCGACCTTTACGCTTAAGAATTCCGATGTGGTCGCTGAAGCTACCCGTTCCTTGTTCGATGTGGTGCGTCAGTACAGGGAGTCTTATGATGTGTACGGAACGAAAATGTCCTTTGAATGGGAGCAGCTGGCCGATGAGCACCACGTGGTATTCCCCGGAGGTGAGGATGCCGAGCGTATTGAGGTGCCCGATACGGATGAACTGCTGATCGAGCCAATCAAACATTTTACCAAACGCGAAAAAATCGACGATCCCAACCATGTATCGTTTCTACAGGGTGCAGGTCATGGAGGATCGCACCCGCACTTGGTACAGGAGTTTGTTGCAGCAATAGTGGAAGGAAGAGACTCCGCGGTGGATGCTGACTTGGCGGCCAACTATACCTGTGCGGGTATCTGTGCCCACGAATCGGCCATGAATGGAGGCAAACGTATTACCATTCCGGATTTTGAAGATTAAAATGCGCTCATCGTTCATTTCAGGGGTTCTTCTTTTGTTTGTTAGCCTCTCCGTTCTGGGTCAGGAAGTGTTCACCAATCCTGTCCGGGACGGAGCGGATCCCTGGGTTTTTGAAAAAGACGGCGAATATTACTACTGCGCAAGCCACGGTGGAGGGATTACTGTTTCCAAATCAACGAAGCTCACAGATCAGGGAGAAATGGTGCAGGTGTGGAAGTCCCCCGAATCGGGCTGGAACTCTGCCAATATTTGGGCCCCTGAAATACACCACATAGACGGGCGCTGGTTTATCTATTACACAGGTGGAAGTAAACCGGGAAGCCCCTTTATTCATCAACGCTCGGGCGTGCTTCGGTCTACCACGGATGATGCATTTGGCTCGTATGAGGATATGGGCATGCTGTATACAGGGGACAATATCCAAGATCCCCACTCGGTTGTGTGGGCGATCGATCTTACACCCTGGCACCACAGGGGACAATGGTACGCCATTTGGTCAGGCTGGGAGGAAAACCGGGATACGGATAAGACGGAACAGCACCTTTATATCGCTGAGATGAGTAATCCATATACCATTTCCTCTAACCGGGTGAAGCTCACCTCGCCTGTAGAGGCATGGGAAACCGGTGGGCCATTAGACCTGATCGAAGGCCCACAGATGTTAGAGCGGAACGGTAAGACCTTTATCATTTATTCTACCCGGGAGTCTTGGCTAAAGGAATACCGCCTCGGGCAACTGATCCTGAGGGATGGCTCCGACCCCTTGCTTCCTGAGAGCTGGGAAAAGAAGGGGCCTGTGTTTATGGGGACCAACGAAGTATTGGGGGCCGGTCATTGCAGCTTTGCCAAATCGCCGGATGGCACCGAAGATTGGATTTTATATCATTCCAAAAAGACCGAACAGCCCGGTTGGGATCGGGATATCCGTCTTCAACCGTTTACTTGGTATCCGGATGGGAGTCCCAATTTTGGCACTCCCCTGCCTGCTGGAGTAGCCATACCGGTGCCTTCTGGGGAGTAGTAAGGATGGTGGGGTGAATTATACCTTGTAGTACTCTACCAGTCTACCATCAAAGTTCGCCACTTTCTCCACCAGTGCTTGGCGTTGCTGTTCGTCCATCATCCGAAAAGTCCGGGCCAATTCAATTTTTTCGAGGAGCATTTCGGCATGGTCTGCGCCCGTCACCAAGGTACTTATCGGCATCGACCAGGAGAAATGCAGGGCTTCTTGGATCGATAGCACAGCCGGGACAATTTTCGGATTGTCGCCGTGGTTGAAGTGAGTGGTACCGCCAAAAAAACCACCGTTGGCCAGCGTTTTCATAGCTACCGGGGCAATTTGTTTTTCAGTAAGGATGGGCAATACATTGGTAATAAAGCTTTTGTAGTTAGGGTCAAATGCATTGATGGGCATCTGACAGGCCTCCATAAGGTCGGTGACCTCCAGCATGCGTAGGTGGGCCTTGTAGTCGGAGTGTCCGGAAAACCCGATATGCCGCACTTTCCCCTCTTTTTTTGCTTTTACCAGAACGTCCAAGACACCGTTTTTCAAGCGGCTGTCCACGTCGGATGGGCTGGTCACGGCATGGATATAATAGAGATCGAGGTAATCGGTATTCATCCGCTTTAACGTTGCCTCCAGATGGGATTGGGCTGTTTTGCCGTCACGGGCGGTTGTCTTGCTTTGAATGAAAGCAACCTCCCGGTATTTGGGAGCGAGAAAGCGTCCGTACTTGCGTTCACCTTCGCCGGCACCATAGGATTCGGCGTTGTCAAAAAAACGTACTCCGCCTTCGATGGCTTTATCGATGGTTTTCTCGGCTTCAGCATCGGTCATCCGTGCAATATGTGCCCCACCCAGTCCCAGCATGGTGATGGATTTGCCGCTTTTGCCAAATTTCCGCTGGGGCAATAGCTCTCCAAACCGGTCCTCCAGCGGGGAGGATGTTATTTCCCCTAGTTTTTGGGAAGCGTAGGGATGTACAGAGAGGGGAAGCATCATCCCTGCGGTCAGTCCGGCAAGGGATTTCAGGAATTCTCTTCGTTTGCTGTTTTCGTTGGTTGCCATGGTGTCTATTGTTTAGAGTTTAAACTGGATTCCACTGATTACGTTGATGCCCTGCATGGGATAGCCCTGTTCCACCTCGTAGGTGGTATCTGTCAGGTTATTGCCCGAGAGATAGGCCTGTATGTTGGAGGTTATTTGATAGCTTACCCGGAGGTTTGCGACTGCGTAGGATACTTCGGGCAGGGTTTGGTCTGGACTAATGGTCAGTCCAACCAAGTACTGAACGGAAGGCAGAAGCGTGATGTTGCCAAAACTGAAATAGGCCTGGGAGGTGATGTGGTGGCGCGGGGCGAAGAGAATGTTTGCGGGTCGGTCAAGGAAGCAATAATTGACAATCCATTCAGTTAGTTTATTTGGGGCGAACTTAAGCTGGGATTCGACACCGCGGTTCCTAAAGCTACCTGTATTCTGACCTCTAGGCGGTGTTTCCATGGGGTTGACTACAATCAAGTTACTGCCTTTGGAATAGAAAAGGTTTGCCTCCAGCGATAGTTTTTGGTCAAGGAGCTCTTGTACGAGCCCAAGTTCATGGCTCCAGAGCTCTTCCGGCCGGAGCGCATCGTTGGAGACAGGAAAGAGAAATAAGTCCACCACGGATGGACTCCTAAACGCCTTTGCGGAGGACGCTTTCACAATGGTTGATGGGCGCAGCTCCCAAGAGGCGCCAAATCCGGGCAAGGTAGCACCGCCGAATTGGGAATTGGCCACTTGGCGGATTCCCGCATTCAGGTGGATACGTTCACCTAGCGATTGCTGAACATGGATGTATACATCCGTTTCGGTAATCCAGTGAGCATCTCCCAGGCCCATTCGGGCCGGTGGGGGCAAGGATTCGTTAAAAGCGGTACCTCCAAAGCGTTTATAGTCCACGCCTACCGTTACCAGCTGTTTGGGTAGTAGGTCTAGGTTTTGATAGAAAGTAACACCCTGGTTTTGATCTTTGGATTCGAAGCCTGTTTCAAAGCGATGGTCGCCAAAATTGTGGTAGAGCAAAAGGGCTCCCGACGTACGTCCATGACTGTTTTGCAGGGACGTGGCCACCCTTCCGCGAAGGAATTCACGACGGTCATTCAGTAGTGGTGCACTTATCGGGCCGGGCTGGAAGTAATCTGCATCGGAGAGTTGCAATTCTGCGGAGATACGATAGGTTTCGTTTAGCTCATACCCGGTTTTCCAATAGAATGCAGTGTTTGCAAACCGGTCTGCTGCATCCTTCCTAAATCCTTCGGTTTGGTTTCTGTTAAGGGAAACCATGGAAAAGAACGATCCACTGCGATAGGCAGCGTGGGCACTTGCCAGTAACGTCCCATAGGAACCGTATCCTATACTGCCGTTTCCATGCCACCCATCCCGGTGGGTTTTTCGGGTGATAAGGTTGATGGCGCCACCCATGGCGTTGGAACCGTACAACAGGGAAGCGGCGCCTCGCTGCACCTCTACCCGTTCTATGTCAGATGCCATATAGGAGTCTGCTATGGGGTGGGCAAAGATGCCCATATACTGCGGTTGTCCATCGATCAGCACAAGCACCCGGCTATTGGGGGAGCCGCTGATGCCGCGAATACTGATGTTTCCGCCCGAATTAGGACCTACACCAAATCCGGTGGTGCCTCGATCGTTGAGAAAGAATCCGGGAATCCGTTGTACCAACGCAGGCAACACATTCAGCTCGCCGGAGCGTTCCAAGTCGGTACGGTCAACGATGCTTACCGCTGCAGCCACTTTGCGCAGTGGCATTTCTTGTCGGGTGCCCGTCACCACTACCGGATCCAAATCCATCTGGATGCTATCCGACTCCTGGGCCTGCCCCCAATAAAATGGAAGCACCAGCAAAAGCAAAATCAGTAAGTTAGCCTTCATTGAGCTGACTGGTTTTGTATTCATACCAAGGCCATGTAACGCATGTGTTCAATGTGGGCAGTAATACATGATCGGCTTTCCCCTTTAGAACGATGGTAGTCACCCGAAAGCCACTCAGTGCAGCTTTGACTACTCCAAGTGTTTTCCCGGTCACGCTGACATCATCCACCAATAATACGGCTGCTCCCGGAGATAACCCGTCGAGCCGGAGATCAGATAAGAAAGCGGGTTGAGGCCGTTGGGGTGTGTTGGTCTCGTCCCGGTAGTTTACCTGAACGGACCGAAAAGGAAGGCCTAGCTCATGGGCGATCAACATAGCGGGATAGATTCCGCCGGTAGCGATTCCCAGTACCAGGTCCGCTTGGGGGAAGGGGAACGCCCTTATGGCCTCGCAGATGCTTTGGAGACTCACGGTTGGTTTCGCCGTGCTCGAAGTAGGTAGTTTCTTCGAAACCGAGCCTAGCACATCCTCGCTCATGTGTTCCTGGGAAAAAAACGAACCAACAGTAGGTTGATGATTAATAGGATCAGTATCCCGAGTGCGCCGTTTTGCAGTGAATTTACGAAAAAGTCAAAGGGAGCTATCGGCAGAATTGGGTAAATGACGAGCAGTGCTGAGGAGAAAATTTTTGCTCCTAGGTAGCTGAGAGGGCCTGCTGCCCATTTAAGTGGGGAAGAAATTAGAAACAGCGCTATGATGGCAAATAGGATTACCTCCAACGTGAGGATATACATTATACCTGGTTGAGGACTGCCCGTGAGCAAAAAATTCAGCAGAGGTGCCAAAACGGATACGGTTAACGCGATTCGCCATGTACTTGTCCAAAGAACAATCAGTGGGATGTAAAACATGGGCAGAAGAAAGGCACCGATAGGTATTCCGTTATGGGGAGGAATCAGGTGCACCACTATAGGGCAAAGGATTGCCAAGGTGAGCCAAACAGCGGTAGTTTTTACGGTGCTTAGGCGTAGGGATTGGTTTAGTAATGCTTGCATAGGACTAGCTCGTTACGTTTGTTGGGAAAGATAGAAAAAATACCCCGAATAGTCAACGCTTTGGTTTTGAATGGCTTTATTGGCTATATCCCCGGACTAAAATTAAGGGTGGGGCGGTTCCCAAATACTGGCACCAATGTAACGCTCTGGCCCAGTAGCCTGATCGTTGAAGTAATAAAGTATCACGAGCTTTCCGTCGGGTCGCTGAACCATGCGTGGATAACCCATGTCCCGATTCGCTCCATCCGCTCGGATAATTTGGTCTTCTGACCATGTTTTGCCTTTATCCGCACTGATGCGGGCTTTGATGGCGTAGGGCTCCGCGCGGTGACCGTATATGAGGCAAAGCCTGCCGTCGCTCATCTGAAGCAATGCAGGAGGGTTTCCAATGCCGCAATCTGCGACAGGATCTATTTCTTGGAGCCAGGTTTTTCCCTTGTCCAGTGATCGATACCCGGCAATAAAGCGGCGGTCTTCTTCCCGCCTGCGCACTGCCACATAGAGCTCGTTCTCCCCCAGTTTGACACTTGCGGGCATGATGGCAAATCCTTCCGGTTCCTCTCCGATATGGGACAAAAACGTCCATGTAATGCCTCCGTCGATGGTGTGTAGTGCCGCTGGTCTGCCTTCCCTTCCGTTTGCTTTGGCGGTGGTGACAAATAGGATAGCCTCCTGCTCACCGTATACTTGGTAGTCTGTTCTTGCCGCCATACCGGGGGTGCCAAAACTGGGTAATAGGTGTGGCCCAGCCCAGGTCTTTCCCCGATCATAGGAGTACCAAAAGCGGGATTGGCCGGCGTGAATGTTGTCCGTTCTTACGGTCAACGCAAAATCAGGATGTGTGAAATTGATGGGGCTTTGCAGTGGAATAGGCTTTTCGGGAAGCACGTCGGTACGGGGTTGCCCATGAAACACCCCATTGTTTGGAAGCAGGAGGCTTCCTTTTGCGCCCGGGTCTTCGATTGTCCAGGAAATGCCTCCGTCCACGCTTCTGGCCAATAAGTGGCGTTCTGTCTTATTTCGGGCCAAGTGGTGGCGTTCTTCCCCCAGATCCTCATAATCTCCCTGTGCAAACCCTACGAGGATTTCGTTTCCCCAATTCCAAGCTCCCCAATTGGCAGGCCAGCCACCAAATTTTCCTTCTTCGTGGTACACGTTGACATGTACGGGGTTTGGTTGCCCGAAGATGGGCAGGGAAACGAGTAATAGGAAAAGGAAGAGGAATAGGCAGCGCATGGTGAATTTTGGGGTTTTAGGATATACCCCATTTTGGCAAAATGGGCCAAGGTAGGTTCTTTTTTCGCCCAAAGTTAGTTGTTGTTTTGCTACAATAAATGAAACCGTAGGTTGAAATCTATCGGATTGAGCGCTAGGTTCAGGCTATTGTTTTTTTGATAAAAACTGACGTCGGTTCTTGTCCCGCCAGTAAGGAAATTTGTTTGTGAAAGAGGCTGTAAATAGATAGGTAATTCGGTAATTTTGGCATTGTAATTGTCTTTCGAAGTAGTTGCCGAATTGATTTATCATGACATCGGATAAAATCAGGATACTACAATCCTACCTGAGCCTATTTTTAATACTGGTGACCTGTATCAGGGCACCATTGGGCGCAGCATATTCCCATTTTTCAGAGGAGGTAGGCACCCATTCGCAATCGGCCTTTATAGCACTGCCAGATACTTCGATTGCTGCCACGGTAGACAGCCCCATCATTATGGGGGCAGAAGTTACAGGTAAAGCGCCCCGCGTACAGTTTCTTTCGTGGGGGATTCCGCTTTTCGGTGCCGGAGTACACCTTGAGCGAGCCCTGCGTCTCTCCCTTGTCAGTCAATGGTTGAGGTGCTCTTTGACGGTTCCGGAGTACAGTGTCCGGGAGATGAAATTCCCCACCCACTATTTTTGGTGATTTTTGGTGAATAGTTAAGCGACGGCAGGTACAAAACCCCGTTCATTTTGATTCTTTTCTCTAATCTGCCAACCCGTTCTATTCCCGAACAGGGTGGCGTTACCTATTATAAAAAATGTTTACAATTGATTATGTTTCATTGGCAATAGCCGCTGTGCTTATAGCCTTGTTTATTACCCCTTTATACCTTCATGTACGTAAAACGAATCGAAGCAAGGCAGATGCTTTGCGCCGTCTTCATGATTTCGCATCCTCCAAAGGCTGGTTGTTGACAAATTCGGAGATATGGAGAAACCGGTATTTTATCGGGTTGGATGAGATGAATCTGGGATTGGTTTATTCCAACGACATCGGCGACCATTCAGCCATTGCGGTTCCACTGAGCGAAATCCAGCGTGTTCGCGTGATAGAGCGGTCTCACCGGGTTTCTATCAATACGGAAAAACGAAAGGTCATTGATGCCATCGATCTCCAACTTATTGGGAAAGATGGTAATGTGTTACATGAGCTTGAGATCTACGATGGAAACAGGTACTCTGATTTGGACGGGGAATCGGTGTTGGTGGGAAAATGGGAGGGTATGCTAAAGAAGGTTTTTGAGTCGTCGGTGAAGAAAATTCCAATAGAGTAGCGGGAAGCGGCAATGAGTAGCGGATAGGAGGTATTTCGCCATTGCGGTAATTTTAGTTTATTACTCGTTTCTTCATGTACTGCGAATACCAAACTTAACAGAAGGGGGCATGGCCCCCTTTTTTCTCGTTCAAGGTTAACCAACATCATCAACAAAAACAGCAGGCCATAGATGCATCCGTATGCTTTTCTGGCATTTCTGATCCCAATTTTAGTAACGTTATGCGGGGTATTGACACCTTACTTTCTTGGGGTTATTAGCCCATAGTTTGCCGTTGGCGGCTAGTTTAAATATCCATAAGCTCGGGCAAACAAGGATTTTCCGGTTTTGTTTTATTTCTCGTTGGATAAAAGAAAGTACATAAATTGTATTTTTTCGAAAATGACGCCAATCCCCTTTGGATGTTCTTTTATAGGCGTTTTGGCAAGGCAAATATTTTGAATATTGGTGATTCAAACAATTATAAATTTTTTTAAATAGGTGTATTTAATTAGAAAAATTTAATGATTAATCTTTTAAAACATTTAAAAAATAAATATTTTTGACTTCAATGTTTTGATTTGTTGTATTTCCGTGTCTATTTATTAAAAAAACATCTCAATTGAAAGGCGTTTTGTCAAAATCTATTCAGCTGAGTGCCAGTTATCTAATGGATGTTCAAAAACTGCCCTATTTGGGACAGTCTGATCATTATACTGATTAATACGCTTAACTAAACTAAACTAACAATTATGAAAAAAGAGTTAACTATCTCTTTTGGGATGGTACTGATGCTTTTTATGAGCATGCAGGCCTACTCCCAAACGCGGACTTTGACGGGCACCGTCACTAGTCAGGCGGACAGGATGCCCATACCGGGTGTTATGGTGTTTGAAAAGGGTAGGCAAACCGGTACTACCACAG
Organism: Lunatimonas lonarensis; assembly: GCF_000390185.1. Lineage (GTDB taxonomy): Bacteria > Bacteroidota > Bacteroidia > Cytophagales > Cyclobacteriaceae > Lunatimonas > Lunatimonas lonarensis. The sequence goes on from NZ_AQHR01000067.1 coordinate 17,557, forward strand.
ACATGGATGGGAGATATTCCATTAGTGTGGACGAAAGCACGGTATTGGTTTTTTCCTATATCGGATTTGCCAATCAGGAGTTTCCGGTGGGCAATCGTTCTCAGCTGGATGTTGCCCTTGTCGAAGAAGCAAGTGAGCTGGGAGAGGTCGTTGTCACCGCGTTGGGTTTGACCAAAGAAAAACGTAAACTCGGCTATGCGATTACCACTGTGGGCAGTGACGTGATGGACAAAGCCCGCGAGCCAAACGTAGCCAACTCGCTGATCGGTCAGGTGGCCGGCTTGGTGGTAAAAGGAACCAATAGTGGACCGCAGGGGTCATCCAATATTGTACTTAGGGGTTTGCCCAGTATTTCAGGTACGGGTTCTCCGCTATTTGTTATCAATGGTATTCCCATGGACAATACCCAGCGAGGAGCAGCCGGACAGTGGGGTGGCGCAGATAACGGGGACGGTATAGGAAACCTTAGCCCGGACGATATTGAGTCGATGACCGTACTGAAAGGCCAGGCTGCGTCTGCCTTGTATGGAGCAAGGGCCTCAAACGGTGTAATCCTTATTACGACGAAAGGTGCCCAAAAAGGAGATGACTGGTCCCTTTCCTATAACCTCAACGTAATGGCTGATCGGCCTATGGATTTTACCAATTTCCAGAATGAGTACGGGCAGGGCAGACTTGGGCAGCGGCCTGTAACCGTCGCAGATGCCCGAACTACCGGAAGGTTTGCTTGGGGAGAACGTATGGGAGGTACAGTGATCGGATACGATGGAAACATGTATCCCTACGAACCTGCCAGCGAAAACTACCTGGACTTCTATAACATAGGTACCAATGTGACCAATACGGTGGCCGTATCAAAGGGAATTGGAGATAGTGGTGCCTTTAGAATGTCGGTATCAAACGTGGCTTCCAACTCGATTGTGCCAAATAGCGGGAATGACCGGTTGAGTATCAACTTAAACGTCGATCAAAACATCACAGATAAGTTTAACATCTCTGCGATGATCAACTACATCGATCAGAAGAGTACCAATACCCCATTCCTAAGTGACGGACCTCGAAACCCAAATAACTTCTTGTTCCTTGCCCCGAACATAGCTCCCAGCATATTTGCACCCGGTTACGATGAATTCGGAAATGAAATCGTATTCAGCGATGACATCTTTGTGACAAACCCTTATTTTATCACCAATCGGGGCATCAATAATTTGGGTCGAAAGCGAAATATTTCTGCGCTGTCAGCAACCTACACTTTCAAGCCAAAGACCTATGCCATGTTCAGGGTCGGTAGCGATGTGTCCAACGATGATTTCTTTTCGGTAGAGCCTAGCGGACTTGCCTATACTTCCGACCTTCAGGGTAACCTAAACGGAAGAGGCTTGTCTACCCGGTCTGAGCTGAACATCGACGCGCTGTTTGGGTCGGAAGTGAGCCTGACCAATGATATTGAACTGGATGCGTTGGTTGGAGGAACTTTCCGAAACAACCGGTTCGAGACAGTAGGTGTTGGAGGTAATAGGTTTGTGATTCCCGAGCTGTATTCTCCCTTCAACGTGGAGGTGTTTAACAGGTCGTACGGATTTAACGAGAGGGAAGTGCTTTCAGGGTTTTATTCCATGGCTTTCGAGTACAAGGATTTCCTTACCTTGACGACTACCGGTAGGTATGATATCTATAGTACCCTGCCCGTGGACAACAACAGCATCTTCTCGCCATCGGTAACGGGCGCTTTTTTGTTTGATAAGTTTTTGAACATCCCAGCCCTGGATTTCGGTAAGTTTAGGTCTTCATATGCCGTGACAAGTGGTGAACCTTTCGATGCCTATCAAACCCAGTTCTACTACAGTTCGGCAAATTCGATCAATGGAGTCGCTGCGGGTTCGTCGCCTCTTGGTCTTCCCAATCTGTTTCTTCAACCGTTTACCACGGATGAAATCGAATTAGGGCTTGACCTGAGCTTTTTCAACAACCGGTTGAGCTTTGATATCGCCTATTTCTCCAAAACTACCCGTGACGAAATCATGAATGCAAACTATAGCATTGCATCCGGATTCAGTTCGGCAGTAGTGGCCACCGGTTCCGTCAATAACCGCGGATTGGAGGTTCTGGTGTCCGGTACACCTATTCAGAACTCGGTATTTACTTGGAGAACCTCGTTGAACCTTACCAATGTTCGAAACGAAGTCTTGAGTACCAACCTGGCCAATACGCCCATTAACCTAGGAGAAAACAGGGCCACATTGGGTAATGCTGTCACCGCGTATGTGCCAGGCCTGCCAGGACCCCAAATTAGGGCCTTTGACTACCAGTATGACGCCAATGGCAATATTATGGTAGACGAAGCCGGCCTTCCGCTTCGTGGAGAGCTGAAGAATTGGGGATCGGTACTTCCTACCCATTTCGGCGGATGGAATAACGAATTCAATTACAAAGGACTGTCCTTTTCCTTCTTGATTGATTATAACTTTGGTAATAAGGTATTGTCTGCCACTGAGTTCTACTCCCATTTCAGAGGGTTGCACCAAAACACCCTAGTGGGAAGAGAAGGAGGAGTGACTACCAACGGAATCACGGCACCTGCTGAAAACTACTACCAGGCCCTTGTGCAGAATGTGACCAAGACCAGCGTGGTAGACGGCGATTTTATCAAATTGCGTCAGTTGACTTTTGGATACACCTTCCCCGATGCTTGGTTCAATTCCGTTCCTGTGTTTAAAGGATTGACGGCGTCGATTGTAGGACGAAATTTGGCGATCCTGTGGAGAAAGGCTGAAAATATCGATCCGGAAGCAACCTTCGGTTCCAATATCAATTTCTTGGGAATTGAAGGCACCGCCCTTCCCCCTGTTCAATCTATTGGATTCAACCTTAATTTTAAAGTGAACTAACCATGAGAAAGTATATAGGTTTTTTTCTTGCCAGTTGTCTCCTGCTTGCCACATCCTGTGACGAGCGGTTTCAAGAAGTAAATACCGATCCCAATCGTCCCGGTCCGGAAGTATTCGATCCCAATCTCCTTCTTCCGACTGCCTCGTTTGGGTATGGCGACCTCATTACCGGGTACACCGGGGCCATTCTCTTTCAAAGCATGTGGATCCAGGCTTTTGCATCCACTTCAACCGGAGGGGCCAATTACTATTCCAATGGCGACAAGTACGTCATTTCAGGGAGTACGATTTCCTATATCCAAAATGCATGGATTACCGGATTCCAGACCGCATCCCGCATCAACCAATTGCAGCGGCTTGCACAAAGTAGGGAGCTGACGAATTTGAATGCGGTGGGAGGTATCTTTAGGGTGAATATTCTGTCCTTTTTGGCGGATATCTACGGAGACATTCCCTTTTCGGAGGCCCTCAGAGCGGAAGAAGGAATCATGCAGCCAAGGTACGATAGCCAAGCCGATGCCTATATTGGTATGTTGACTATGCTGGAGGAGTCAGTCAATGCGCTCAATCCCGCGGGGGATCCTATCCGAAATGACATTATTTATGGTGGTGACATAGAAAAATGGAGAAGGTTCGGCAACTCACTGATGCTCAAAATGGCACTGCGATTGGTAGACGTTGACCCAACGTTGGCACAGACCTGGTCGCAGCGGGCGATCGCCGGAGGCGTATTTGAATCTGCCGATGACGACGCCTTGGTGCCATCTGATGAAGCAAATGGGTACGCCAATTCCAGCGCAAATGCACTAAACGTGCCAGATGACACCTACGAGGTACGTTGGTCTAAGGTGATGATCGATTACCTTAGGGCCAACAACGATCCCCGACTGCCCATCGTGGCAGAGGTGCCTCCTGCCGGCCTTGCCGCCAACCGAAATGGGGTAGTAGTAGGGAACAATGATCCTGCAATCCAAATTGGGCTTCCAAATGGGTTCGACATGGCTGGCGGTCAATTTGATATCACCAATCACCCGGACTTTCCCGGCGCAACCGGTTCGGGCAGCGACGTGGCGTTAATCGGAGCCTATTCAAGACCTACCTTTATCTACCGGGACAGGGAAGCGCCTGTGTTTATTTTGACTTATGCTGAAACCCAATTGTTGTTGGCTGATGCGGCAGTTAGAGGGCTGGTTCCCGGTTCTGCGGCTGATTACTACCGAAATGGGGTGGAAGCTGCCATTACCTCCATGGGTAAGTTTGGCGGGCCAAGTGTTTCAGCGTCGGTTGCGGCAAATCATGCAATGACCAATACCCTTGACATCAGCTCGACTGAAGCTTCGCTGCGCATGATCAATGAGCAAATTTGGGCCACTACCAGTCTGTTTGCAAATTTTGTGGAGGCCTGGAACAACTGGAAACGATCCGGGTACCCCGAATTGACGCCTGTCAACTTCCCAGGGAACTTCTCTTCAGGACAGATTCCTCGTAGACAGCCCTTCCCGGCCAGTGAGACCGGCGTAAACGATGAAGCCAGAAACAGTGCAGTGGCACGTATGGGCGGAGACACCTGGTTGACCAGGAAATGGTGGGACGGCGGTAATTGATAGACCGTTCGAAAAAAGTAGTAAATGGGAGGCTGAATTGAATCGGCCTCCCATTTTATGTTTTGGTGGCAGGGAAATGGCTTCGGTTCTCTTTTTAAGCATGTGGTTGGTTACCGGGAACCCATCTTGGATTTCGGTGTCCGGTTTTTTGCCAAAACCCTCATCAAGATCCTTGAGTGCCAAGTTTGATTATAATACTCCCCATTTGTTGGACCAAAAGTTACAGGTACTAAG
>NZ_AQHR01000068.1 GCF_000390185.1 Lunatimonas lonarensis
GGCCCTTTTTGTTGGCTGGCCAGCTTCACCCAGCTTTGAAATCACCTACCTAAGGGGCGTAGCCCTGAGATCTTAGTAGGAAATCAATTATATAAATAATTGAGGGGCGTTAGCCCTGAAATCCTATACGTCCTGCTTTCAAAGCAACAAGTTACCTAGTCGCGAAAACAGAATTGGTCAGTCAATGATACAAAAAAATCGCCGAAGTGGTGATATATGCCAGGGCACATGGTTAGGAATTTAAGATTTCGATATCACCTAAGCCGCCCAACCCCAACTAAGCGTAGTTTGTAACTACCCGGCTGCAATATGTTTACCTACCTATCCGAAGGCATCTGCCATGCTGAATAGTACGCCAGGAAACGCTATTACACCCACGGAAAAGATACTACTTCATGCGCACCGCGATATCTCCCATGGACCTCACATAAACCTGAATGCCCTCTTCGGTCACGTAGATGCCCTGCACTTCCAGCTCGGGGCTTACCAGCGAAAAATCTGCAAAGGCCGTCTGCCAGCTGCCCAACTCCCGGAGCTCCCTTCTTGCTTCCGCCAGGTAATCTCCGATGGGAAAAACCGCTTGCTTTTCGATCGCCGAACGGATCTTTCCTCCCTTGAGCCAATTGGCGCTGTTGGTCAGAAAATGCTGGGTTTTTAGATCAAAATCCACTTCCTCTAAAACGACGGCCTGCCTTTCCTCGTCATACACGGGCATCCCCACCAGGTATAGCTCACCCTTCACATCCTTTTTCCGGGTGCGTTTTGCGGTGAACTCCATCCTAACCAGCGCGCGGTCACCGTAGGCCTGGGTCGCGAAGGAATGCGGAATGAGCGTCGTCCGGTTGTCCACCCGAAAGGCATTTCCCACCATTTCCTCCTGAAGGTACTGATCCATCCACGCATAGGAAAGTGCCAAGGGGAGCGTGATTACTGCCCTACTCTCCTCCCGGTCGTTGGGATACACCCTGGGTAGTGGGCTCTTGGGGCGTGCTGCCGGTGGGTTCAACTGACTGAACACTTCGCCGTCTATGCCCAAAAGCAGCAGCAGCTGCTGGTCCTCGGTAAACTGCTCGCGGATCATCACCCGCTCGGGCACAGCGGTCAGGAACAACTCCACTCCCTCACTTCTAAGCGAAATTGGCTCACTGTAGGCCTCCCAGGCCTGCTCTGCTATTTTCCGCAGGTCCAGGCCCGCGAGGAGGTTGGAGGCTAGCTTCCGTTCCAGCATGTTTCCAAGCTGCTGCTTCATAATCGGCTCAAGGTCCAGCGAATACCCCAACAGGTCATAACGCAGGGACCTGCCCCAACTTTCCACTTCCAGGTCGGCAATCTCCACCTCCCAGTTTTCACCCAAGTGTGGGCGAAAACTAACCTGAGGCGTAAGGGATTCCTTAAAAGGCACCCCCGCCGATACCACCTGCCCAAAAATGCGCTTCTCCAAGCTCACTTTGCCATCCAAAAAAACCGGAAGGGTGACCCGCAGCTTACCCGATTCGGTGGCAGCCAGCCGCAGCATACCGGTCTTGAGCACGGTCACATCGGAAAACAGCCCATTGCCCAGGTCAATGCCTTTTTCGGAAAAAAGGTTTTCGCTCAACTGCTCATTCAGCTTGCTTTCAAACAGGGAGAGTGGCAGGGCCAAGCGGAGATTGATTTCGGAAACCGCCTTTGGGAGGGCTTGTTGTCGGCCTACTTGAGGTGATTTCGCAGGATCAATCTTTTTACAGCCCAACAGGGTGAAAATCCCCAACAGGAGGATACCATATCTGTAGAAATGTTTGAAGAGCATAACTTGACTAATTTTTGGATCAACGGAAAGCCTCCGCAATGCTTGGGACGCTGCACGTACAGTGAACCTCGGTAGACCAAAACTATAACGAAAATAGCAGGGAAACGGGTAAGTCTACAATTTTTTTTCATCCGGTGAACTCTAGCCCGGTCGCCCGCCGTTATGGGTGCAATACGCTAATAGTTCCCGACAACTTGATAAAGGTAACAAACGATGAGCTGGAAAAAACTGGAAGAAATAACGCAGATCGATCAATTGATCGAGGAAAGCAAAACGCGGCCGGTGGTGGTTTTCAAACATTCTACACGCTGCTCGATCAGCAGCATGGCCTGGAACCGCATCACACGAAGCTGGAAGGATGAGGACAGCCAAAAGGTGGAACCCTACTACCTCGATCTGATTGCTTACCGGGCAATTTCTGACGCCATTGCCAGCCGATTTGCCGTTCCGCATGCCTCGCCCCAGGTCATTTTGATCAAAAATGGAGAGGCGGTATACGATACCAGTCACATGGGCATCAATTACGAAGAACTGATGGATCGGTCCAATTAGTCCTGGACCGATTTTTTTTTCCAATACCCGTTTCCCCAACCCTTTTTTTAACCTTCCAATCGGATTTTTACCCACTTACAACAATATTAGGCTTTTCTCAATCCTCCCGTTAAACTTTCCGCAAGGAGCCGGTGTCTAACAGGCACAAACAAGACATCTACAATGAAATCTAGGCCGCCTCCCGGAAGGGAGGGATTTCCTGTCTGCCGGCAGGCATCCCGATAAACCTGGACAAGTTGTGACCTTTGAAAAACAATTATAGACACATGAAAATCTTTACATTATCTACATTTTTCGTATTCCTTTTTGGTCTACAGGAGCTGGAAGCCCAGCAAAGGCGTTCGGCCGATGGCCAAGGCCCCATGATTCGGGGGCAAGTGGTAGAAGCGGAGAGCAAAGAACCCCTGATCGGCGCAAACGTCCTGATCAAAACCCCCGGTGACACCCTACTGAGCAATACGGTAACCGGCATGGACGGCAGATTCGAAATAGCCTATCCCCGTATCCAGTCCTTTACATTGGAAATCACCTACGTGGGTTACGAAAAGGTAACCCGTAGCATGAGCCGTGGTGTTCCGCTTGACCTGGGAGTCATCGCCATCAGCGAGGACAGCAAGCTGCTTGGTGAGGTGGTGATCCAAGGAGAGGCCGCCGTGGGTGAGATGCGAGGCGATACGGCAGTATTCAACGCCAACGCATTCAAAACCCGTGAAAATGCGATGGCGGAAGACCTTATCGGCAAGCTGCCCGGTGTAACCATTGAGAACGGGCAGGTGCAGGCACAGGGAGAGCAGGTGCAACGCATTCTGGTAGATGGCCGGGAGTTTTTTGGCAACGACCCTTCCATTGCCCTACGAAACCTTCCCGCAGACATGATCGAGAGTGTGCAGGTATTGGATCAGCGTTCCGACCAGTCCCGTCTCACCGGACTCGACGATGGCAACTACGCCAAAACGATCAACATCATCACCAAAGGCAATATGCGCAATAGCCATTTTGGCCGGGTGTATGGAGGATATGGAACCGACAACCGCTACTCGCTAGGTGGTAACATCAATTTCTTCAAAGGGGCAAAGCGGATCTCCGTAATCGGACTTTTCAACAACGTAAACCAACAAAACTTCTCCTCTGACGATCTACTCGGCGTGACCAGTGGTGCCATGGGCGGCGGTGGCCGACGAGGAGGAGGCGGTGGTGGTAGACCTGGCGGTGGCGGTGGGGGTCCCGGCGGTGGCGGTTGGGGCGGTGGCCCAGGCAGTAACTTTGCCGTAGCGCAGAACAACGGTATCGTAACGACCAACTCACTCGGATTGAACTACAGCGACAAATGGGGTGAAAAAATCAACTTTACAGGCAGTTACTTTTACAATGACACCGATAACGCCGTATTGGATATTACCAACCGGGAAACCATTCTAAGTGAACAACAACGACAGTTTTACCAGGAAAACCAACTTTCCAACATCAATAACCGAAACCACCGGATGAATGGGATGATCGAGTACGATCTGAACAGCAAAAATGCGTTTATCATCCGTCCGTCACTCAGCTTCCAAGACAACCGACGATACAGTGACCTGGATGGTCTGAACCTCAGTGGCGGCATGGATCCACTGAGTGCTACCCGCACCATCAGCGAAAACGAAACCCAGGGCTACAACCTCTCCAACTCCCTGACGTATCGCTACAAATTCGAAAAGCGGGGCAGATCCTTTTCCACCGATGTATTCACCGCGCTAAACAAGCGGGATCAGCTCACCGACCTGATAGCGGCTAATCGAGACTTTGTACGTATGTCGCAGGATACCTTGATTCAGGAAACGACCGCATTGTCAGATGGATTCAACTACAACATCAACCTAACCTACACCGAGCCTATCACCGAGCGATCAGTGGCAACCGCCCGATACTCCTTCGGGAACAACAAAAGTGCAGCAGACCAAAAGACGTTCCAGCTTGCCAACGAGCAGGGCATCATGGTATTGGATACAGCACTGAGCAACGAATTTGACAATCGGTTCTTTACACAGCGGGCAGGGTTGGGCTACATGTACAGCCACAAAGGTTTCAACGCCAACGTGAGCATGGACTACCAATACGCAGTATTGGACAACGACATCATGTTTCCCCAAGAAGGCAATGTATACCGAGATTTCCGTAATTTCCTGCCCACCGCAGTGGTCAACTACCGTACCGAAAAGGGTATAAACTACCGGTTCAGGTATCGCACCCGGACACAGGAACCAAGCGTAAACCAGCTCCAGAATGTAATCAACAACAACAATCCGCTAAACCTGACCGTAGGAAACCCGGAGCTCGCGCAGGCATTCAACAATACCTTTTTCCTAAATATGTCTAAGGTGGACATGGAAAAGAACAAGACACTATTCATGTTCCTGTTTGCCTCCATCACCGACAATTTTGTGGGCACCAACACATTTGTAGCGCTACAGGATACGCTGATAAACAACGAGATTTTGCTGCGAAGTGGCGGGCAGATAACCCGTCCTGAGAACCTAAACGGACAGTGGATGTCCCGCTTTTTTGTAAACTACGGCACGAGCATACCCAAGCTGAAAACCAAGGTGAACTTCAATCCCGGTTTGAGCTATGGACGTACCCCCGGCATCATCAACGGGCAGATGAACGTAAACGAAAACATCGACTTCAGAGGTGGGGTGACCCTCGCCAGCAACATCAGCAAAGACGTGGACTTTACCTTCTCAACAAATGGTACCTACACCGTAGTGAAAAGTAGTCTGCAAAGTAACCTTGACAACAATTACTACATCCAAAACAGCAATTTGCGGTTTTACTATTCCCCGAACGACGGCAAGCTGTTCATAGCCAACAGTGCCAACAACATGTTGTTCAGAGGACTTTCCGAGGGCCTTGACCAGTCGGTTTGGCTTTGGAACATAGAGGCAGGGTACCGTTTTATGAAAAACAACAAAGCGGAGCTAAAGCTCTTTGTATTTGACGTCTTGAAACAAAACAATGCTATTTCAAGAACCGTATCCGACGTAGCAATTACCGATGTATTCTCGAATGTACTGACCCGATACGGCATGCTGAGCTTCACCTATATCATTGGTAACTTCAAGAAAGCGGAAGAATCTCCCAGCCCCGGAGGCTTTGGCCCCGGAATGGCTCCCGGAGGCATGCGCCCAGGTGGGGCCAGGACTTGGTAATGATTTTTTTACTTACTCTCTTATATAGCGAAAAAGGGGGCCGCTCGCATGAGACAGCCCCCCTTTTTTTGATTTTAAAGTGGTTATAGCCGGGTTCACCGCGGCATAACAGGCCTATTTGATAGCGAATCAATCTCCAAAGCTGATCCCCAGCCCCTTGGCGCCCTGTACGAGGGAACCCTTCGGATCCACATGATGGTAGCTTTGGGTAGCTTCTGCAAGATCTACGGAAACAATGGAGTTGTTTTGGTAAGACACCATCTTGCCAAAGGCCCCTTCCAACACCAGCTCAAACGCTTTCACACCAAACAAACTGGCCAGTACCCGGTCGAAAGCCACCGGCGTGCCTCCCCGCTGCACATGGCCAAGCACGGTTTCCCGGATCTCCTGTTTGCAGCCCACTGCTTTTAACTGCCGGGATAATTCAAAAGCAACACCTCCCAGACGTACATGTTCTGATCCTTCTTCTCCTGCGGAAAAAGTGATGGTTCCATCTTTGGCCTTGGCTCCTTCGGCGATCACGATATTGACGAATCCCCGCCCCTTTTCATACCGCTCGTTAATACGCTTCAGTACCTCACGGACATCGTAGGGAATTTCGGGGATAAGGCATATCTCTGCACCGCCTCCAATGGCCGTATGCAGGGCTATCCACCCAGCATCCCGGCCCATCACTTCCATAATCATCACTCTATGGTGGCTTTCCGCGGTGGTTACCAGCTTATCAAAGCTGTCGGTAGCGATCTGCACTGCCGTCTGAAACCCAAAGGTCATATCGGTGCCCTTCAGGTCGTTATCGATGGTCTTGGGCACGCCGACGATGGGTATGCCATGGCGGTGCAGCGCCTCAGATATCTTTTGGGAACCATCCCCCCCTATGTTAACCACGGCATCGAATCCCAATTCCCGGATTCTATCGGCCACCTTATCTGTGATGTCGTGGAAAGTGATACGCCCCTCGGCGTCTTTGATGGGATACTGTAGGGGATTGCCCTTGTTGGTGGTCTTGAGGATGGTACCTCCCCGTACATGGATTCCGGAGACTTTCGACCGGTTCAGTTTTATCAATTCAGGCGGATCCCGCATAATCCCGCTCAAGGCTTCGATGCTGCCATATACTTCCCAATCGGGTTCTTGCTTGGCGCGTTTATAAATGCCCCGAATGACGGCATTTAGCCCGGGGCAGTCACCCCCTCCGGTGCTGATCAATAGTTTTTTCATAGATCGGTTTGAAACAGTCAATGGGCCCAAGATACAAAAATATCCGGGATCCCTTCCGATCAAATCCGCTATTCGATTGGAATATACACTGATTCAGGCTAATTTTGCCCATCCAAAAATCCGGCATTACCTATTGGATGGGGTTCCTTGGAAAAGCGGGCTACTGAGCATCAACGGGGAGAACGGGTCGCTTCATGAAACACTAAGCACAAATGAAATCGAGCCAACCAAAGGTCGACGGGCATGAAGCAAGCCTTTCAAAGCGGGATGATTTAAAGCCATGGGGAACTCCAGTTTGATACATGCAAAAGAGGTGTGGCCGTTAAAAACCAATCATTGAGATATGAAAAGAGATCAGGTAATATTTGACCTAATAGCGAAAGAAGAGGACAGGCAGCGACGCGGTATCGAATTGATAGCCTCAGAAAACTTCACCAGCAAGCAGGTAATGGAGGCTGCGGGCAGTGTGTTGACCAACAAATACGCCGAAGGCCTTCCGAACAAGCGGTACTATGGTGGCTGCGAAGTGGTGGACGAAATCGAACAACTGGCGATAGACCGCGCCAAGGAACTCTTTGGCGCCACTTGGGCCAACGTGCAGCCCCACTCTGGCGCGCAGGCCAATGCGGCTGTTTTCTTGGCATGTCTCCAAGCAGGCGACGCCATTCTTGGTTTTGACCTGTCACACGGAGGGCACCTTACCCACGGATCGCCCGTAAACTTTTCCGGCAAGCTCTACCAGCCGCATTTTTATGGTGTAGAGCAGGAAACCGGCCTGATCGATTATGACAAAGTAGCTGCCAAAGCCCGCGAGGTGAAACCGAAACTGTTGATCTGTGGAGCCTCCGCCTATAGCAGAGATTGGGACTACGAACGTCTACGCGAGATTGCAGATGAAGTAGGTGCCATCCTATTGGCAGATATTTCGCACCCCTCCGGACTTATAGCCAAGGGCTTGTTAAACGACCCGCTGGATTATTGCCATATTGTAACTACTACTACGCATAAGACACTACGAGGCCCTAGAGGAGGACTTATACTGATGCGTGATGATTTCGACAACCCCTTTGGGCTTACCACGCCTAAAGGAGAACTGCGAAAGATGTCTTCCCTATTGGACTCCGGTGTATTTCCTGGAACCCAAGGTGGACCGCTGGAGCACATCATTGCTGCTAAAGCGGTGGCCTTTCGAGAGGCGCTTTCTGACGACTATATGGACTATATCCTACAGGTAAAAAAGAACGCCGCTTTAATGGCCGAGTCATTTGTGGCCAAGGGATACGAGATCATCTCCGGAGGCACCGACAACCACCTGATGCTGATCGACCTAAGAAACAAGGACCTGACCGGTAAGCTGGCCGAAGAGACCCTCGGCAAAGTGGATATCACCATCAACAAAAACATGGTGCCCTTTGATACTCGCTCGCCTTTCGTTACCTCTGGCATGCGCGTAGGTACCGCCGCCATCACCACCCGTGGCCTGAAGGAGGATGACATGCGTAAAGTTGTGGATCTAATAGACAATGCGCTCACCCACCACCAGGATGAGGCCAGTTTGGCGAAAATCAAACAGGAGGTCAATGAGTGGATGGTTCAATTTCCCTTATATTAATACTCAATAGAAGCTGTGGCACTGGATCAATACAACGACGACGAGGAAGAGGAAGGCATGTCCTTCTTAGATCACCTAGAGCAGCTCCGCTGGCACCTGCTCCGGTCAATATCAGCCATATTGGTATTCATGGTGATTGCATTCCTTTCAAAAAGTTTTGTTTTTGGCGTGGTTATCTTGGGGCCGTCCAAGATAGACTTCATTACCTATCGGGTACTTTGCCAAGTATCAGAGGCATTATCCATACCAGCCCTGTGCATACAGGAACTCCCCTTTATCATTCAGAGCCGGCAGATGACCGGGCAGTTTTCCATGCACATCACCTCCAGTTTGGTGGTGGGTCTCATTATTGCTTTTCCATACGTGTTTTGGGAAGTCTGGAGATTCATTTCGCCAGGTTTATATGATAAGGAGCGCAATGCAGCGAGGGGTGCAGTTTTCTTTGTAAGCCTGCTCTTCTTTATGGGAGCCGCCTTCGGGTACTTTATCCTGTCGCCTCTTTCGATCAATTTTCTTTCCAACTACCAGTTGGACCCATCTATTTCAAACGAGTTTGACATTACCTCCTACATCTCCACACTGGCCATGTTGGTGCTTGCTTCGGCTGTAATGTTCCAGCTGCCCATTGTCATCTATTTTCTTACCAAGGCAGGACTTGTCAGTTCGGCCTTCCTAAAAACCTACCGTAGACATGCTATTGTGGCCATATTGGTGGTTTCTGCGCTGATTACTCCGCCCGATGTAATCAGTCAGATTCTGATCGCCATGCCTATCCTAGTCCTTTACGAGGCTGGCATCTTTATCGCCAAGCGGTTGGAACGGCAGCAACGCGAAGAGGAACTGAAAAACGACTATTGACGAACTTATGAGTGATATCATTGCCATCGGCGGCGATCATGCCGGATATGAATACAAGCAACGGCTTATTGCGGCCCTGAAAGAAAAAGGATATACCGTTCGGGATTTTGGCCCCAATTCCAACGCCTCGGTGGATTACCCGGACTATATCCATCCCCTCTGCCAAAGCATAGAAGCGGGGGAATTGAAACGGGGGGTGATCCTTTGCGGCAGTGGCAACGGAGTAGCCATCACGGCCAACAAACACCAAGGAATCCGTGCCGCCATCTGCTGGAACGAAGAGCTTGCTGCTCTTTCCCGTCAGCACAACGACGCAAATCTGATTTCGATCCCCGCTCGGTTTGTGGATTTTGAACTAGTGGTGCGCATGGTGGAGACTTTTCTCCAAACGGAATTTGAAGGAGGCCGCCACGCTACCAGGGTCAGCAAAATCCCTTGCTAGAAATCCGTTACAAGTCTATAAAAAAGGTAGAAACACCATCACGTAGAATAACAGAGACCGGCACACCGTCGGTCTCTTCATTTTTTCAATCTATACCTATCTGAGGCTTCCTGCTCGTATAAGGCCTGTATCTGCGGGTAAAAAGGCAGCATGGCACCGAAAACACCCTCTTCATCGATTACCCATTCCGGTTGCTCTTCAACAAAAAACCGATTGATCTTTGCCATTTGCCCAAAATCACGGCGGTTTTCCAAATAGGGTTTTGCCATCGCGAAATTCAGATAAGGCGTAGCAAGGCTTGCCTCACGGTAGTATCCCAGATCTTTTCCCAAAACCAATACATTGGTGCCTTTGGTTATGGCGTATTCCGGCCCCTCCATAACGGCATACTGGTGGTAGGTGGGGTCATTTTTCTTGTAAAAAAACCAGCTTACCCCTATAAAGGGCATGCCCAACAGGATTAGGTAAAAGAGCGCGGATTGAAAAACGGGTCTTCGTATGGAATTGAGGTAGTGTACGGTGTAAAAAGCAAAGACGGGGATCAATCCCAAAAACTGATAGCCGATGGTGCGATTGGCCAAAAAGACCGTAAATGAAGCACAAATCAGGTAAAGGATCATGAGCTGATTCTGTTTTTGCTGGTTGATATATAGTTTCTTGACCAACAAAATGGCAAAGAATCCAAAAATCGAAAGTAGTATGGGCATGAAAAACACAAAGGCCAGTTCACCGACCGTGGTATGTACCGATCGCTGTATCTTTCGCGAAGCCAGCACAAATTCCACAAAAAACTCCTCCAATCCCTCTATCCAGAAAAAGTAAAGGGCCACTAGGGCGAATGGTAGCAGGTAGGCCGTAACGGACAGTGCCAGCTGCTGAAAGTTAAACCCGCCAATTACCACACCAAACACTACCATCAAAGGAAAAAACACTACCAAGGGAAAGTGGAAGCAAAGCGCAATGCCCCCAAACAAACCCAAGAGGAGGATGGATTCGGTAGCATTTTTGTTAAGGGCGGTTTGCGAAAACAATTGGCCGAAGGCTAACAAAATAAAGGTATTACCCAGCAGGCTGGGTGATAGAATCAGAAAATCATAGGACAGGTGAAAATACACCAGCATAACAATAGCGGGCAAATAGGTGTTTTCCTTGTAGGTTTTATACCGGATAAAGAGATGATTCAGGTAAGCAACCTGAAAAAACACCACAAAACCAGCCAGTACATGATGGGCGGTCAGGGACTTTCCAAACAAAAAGTGTAACAGACCATAAAAAAGTGCGGAAAAAGGCCCGGTATCGTCCATGATTCCGTCGTACATCGGGATACCACTGGCCATTCGCTCGCCTATCAGCAACCATACCATTTCGGGCTGGATCATCGGGGTTCCCAGAAGAAAATAGGGCAGTCGGAATATGCCGAGGAACAACAGGATACCTACCAGGCGAAACGGATCATTTAATTTGAAAAATTGGAGCACGGGAGGCGCATGGTTGATTTGACCGACACGAAATTAAGTGTAAAGGATATAATTCACTAAATTTGTCCTAACTTTATTATTATGGAGAGCAAAAGACAGTTAAAGTACTCAAAACTTATCCAGAAGGAGCTGGGAGAGATCTTTCAGCGCGAGTCCCGGTCCCTGATCGGAAATGCCATGGTGACGGTAACCCGTGTACACATGAGCCCTGACCTGAGCGTGGCAAAAGTTTACCTCAGCTTTTTAAATGCCAATAACCAAGCACTTTTTGATAAAATAAACGAAGCAAAAAAATCGATTCGAGGGGATTTGGGCAGGCGTATTGGCAAGTCGGTGCGCATCACGCCCGAAATCGCCTTCTTCTTGGATGAATCAGCTGCCTATGCCCAGCACATGGATGGAGTCATCTCCAGCCTGCAAATTCCCGAACCAGATGACGAGGACGAGAACGAACAATAATAGCCTTACTCTACGTAACCGTTGAACCTCTCTTTTTTCATAGCGGCCCGGTATTTCCGAAGCAAAAAGAAACGGAACTTTATAACCGTTCTCTCGCGGATCTCCATGATTGGCGTGGCCGTCGGTACCATGGCCTTGGTCATTGTCCTTTCCGTTTTCAACGGCCTCGAGGATCTGATCAAAAGCCTATATGCGTCGTTTGATGCGGAACTGAAAGTGGAACCAAGCCTGGGTAAATCATTTGAGGTAACCGAGGAATGGCTGGAATCCATACGACAAACCCCCGGGGTGGAGGTGCTGACCGAAGTTATCGAAGACAATGCCTTATTTCGCTTTGGGGAAAACCAGTTGGTAGCAACATTAAAAGGTGTATCGGATAACTTTTTGGAACAGGGACGTTTTGAGAAGGGCATATTTGCGGGCGAGATGTCGCTTGGAACAGGCGCACAGCCCTTTGCATTGGTAGGCAGGGGCGTTTCCTACTACCTGCTGATCGATCTGGAAAATGAGTTTGACCTGCTCCAGGCCTACTATCCCAAGGCACCCCGGTCGGGAAGCATTGATCCCAGTAGCATGTATAACCGTGAGGTTCTCCGTCCTGTGGGCATTTTTAGCATAGAAAAGCAGTTTGACGACGAATACATCATCGTGCCGTTAGAATTTGCGCAGCGTCTGATGAATTATGGGGATAAACGTACGGCACTGGAGATTAAAGTCAGGCCCGACTACGATATCCGGAAAGTGAAGCGGGATCTCCGGGCCAAGCTTGGGGAGGCTTTTACGGTGAAAGATACCGATGAACAACACGCCAGCTTACTCATGACCATTCGGCTCGAAAAACTATTTGTGTTCATTACCCTCACCTTTATCCTTGCCGTCGCGTCTTTTAATATCTTTTTTTCGCTGAGTATGTTGGCGATCGAAAAGAAAAAAGACACCGCCGTACTGCTGTCCATGGGTGCCACCGAATCCCTGATCAAAGCCATCTACATCAAACAAGGGGCTATCATCGCTTTTTCCGGGGCCTTGGTAGGTCTCCTAGTCGGGTTTGTAGTCTGCTGGCTTCAGGATACCTTCGGCCTGGTATCGCTCGGAGTCACTTCTTCCATAGTGGACAGCTACCCTGTCAAAATGATGCTCAGTGACTTCATGTTTACCAGCCTGAGCGTAATCATCATCACCTTCATGGCTTCTTACCGACCAGCGTTGATCGCTTCCCGGGTAAAAACCGTGGAGCACCTCTAGGCTCAAATATTGCCCACCCCGTAAAGGATTCTTTAATTTATTATGTAATTTGCAAACTGGTTAATTTCGAGAATCTATGATTTTTTCAGATTCTGTCCGTAATAGCACATTAACATGAAAGTTTCAGCCGAAAAGCCTTTTAAAATTATATACGCCCTCTTTAACCACGAATTCTTGGGGATTCTTTTTGAGTCGTACGCAGTACAGCTGGATGAAAAAGGCCGGCTATCCTATGCTTACCAGAACATCTCCTTTCAGAATGCAAATGAGTTTGCCAGCGAACTGGATGAAGCCGACTTTGAACTGATCCGCCTGATGGATAGCATGCAGCAGGAGGCCATTGTCAAGAAATTCAACACCAAGAACAGCAAACCGAAAGAGTTTCTACGCAAAATCTACGAAGAGCAACAGAACGCCTATCACAAAGAAACAAAGAAGCTCATCGAAAACCGGCTGGAAATAACCCGATCCAGGGTTTTAAACCTCATCCGGGGCAAGCGGCTGTTTGAAACCGGCAGTGATGGCAATCCAACTTGGAAGGAAATCGAGATCATGCCGGAAAAAGCCAGCGTACTCTTTCATTTCAGAAGAAACGAGGACAATACCCATTATTTTCCTACGCTTAAGTACAATGGGGAAAAATTGGAGTGGCAATACCGGGGCGGATTTCTCATCTGCAACGAACCCGCATGGCTGGTAGTGGACAGTAAGCTCTATAGTTTTGAAAAAAACGTGGATGGCAAAAAACTAGCCCCCTTCCTCAACAAAAAATTCATCGTCATCCCACGGAAGGTGGAGGAGGATTACTACCAGCGTTTTATTACCCAACTGATCGCCTCCTTTGACGTTTTTGCAAGAGGGTTTGAGATCAAGGTGATGCGCGAACGTCCGGAAATACAATTATTGCTGAGCGATCTCCCAGGAGGCCCTACCACCGATCTGTTTGGTAAAAAATCAGAGACAGAGGAAGAGGAAAAACTGGTTTTTGACCTGCGGTTTCAATACGGAGCCTTTTCCTATCGTGCCGATAAGATCACCCCTACCAATGTGGCCATGGAAAAAGTGGGAGATTCCTATGTCTTTCACAAAATCATACGGGAACTTACCCTGGAAGCCCAACTGTGCGATTTTTTCAAAAGCAGGGGCCTTTCTTTTCGAAACGGCAAAGTGGCGATGGCCAAAAGGAGTGCCTACGAATGGATTCTTAGCCACAAGGAAGAGATGGACGAGTTGGATATTCGGATCATTCAGTCCAACACCGATCAATCCAAAAAGTACTTCCTGGGCAAAACCCGTATCTCAATCCAAATATTCGAAAAGATCGATTGGTTTGATGTAGAGGCCATGGTAATATTCGGTGACTATGAGATCCCGTTTAAGAAATTCAGGAAAATGCTCCTGAACGGTCGCACGGAAATAGAGTTGCCAAGCAAGGAAATCGCCATCATCCCCAAATCCTGGTTTGTCAACTACGGAGAGATTCTTTCCTTTATGGAGGAGGAAGAAGCAAATGCCGGGAACCTGAAGCTCAAAAAACACCACGTCGCACTGGCACAGGAGCTCCAGAAAGGCAACCTTATCAAGCTCTCTTTGAGCGAGCGCCTTGCCAAGCTGAAGGATTTCACACAATTTGAAGACTACGAGCTATCCAGCTACTTCAACGGAGACCTGAGACCCTACCAAAAAGCGGGGTACAACTGGCTACGGTTTCTGAATGAATACCAGTTTGGTGGATGCCTAGCAGATGATATGGGTTTGGGCAAAACCGTGCAAACTCTGGCCTTATTGGCCCAACAAAAGGAATTTTCCGAGGGTTCCACTTCCCTGTTGGTCATGCCCACTTCACTGATCTACAACTGGGAACTGGAAGCCCGCAAGTTTACCCCCGACCTGAAAATCCTGGTTTATACCGGTAGCCAGCGTGTCAAGGATATCGAACAGTTTGGTAGGTACGACCTCGTGCTTACTTCGTATGGAATTACCAGAATCGATCTTGAGATTCTTAAGTCGTTTTTCTTCAACTATATTATTCTGGACGAATCCCAAGCGATAAAGAATCCAGAAAGCATCATTTCGAAGTCGGTCATGCAGCTTAACAGCCACTATAGACTGATCCTAACGGGAACACCGGTAGAAAATGGCACGATGGACCTTTGGTCTCAGGTAAACTTCATCAACCCAGGCCTATTGGGCTCCAAAGGCAGTTTCAAGAGACAGTTTCTGTTACCTATCGAAAAGCAGGGGGATATGGGCAAAACATCCAAGCTACACGCCATGATCAAGCCTTTTATCCTCCGAAGGCTGAAAACCCAAGTGGCAACCGACTTGCCCGAAAAGGTGGTAAACGTCAAATATTCCACCATGTCAAAAGACCAGGCCAAAATCTACGAAGAAACCAAGGACTACTTCCGATCTAAAATCAGTGACGAAGCTACCATGCCTGGTTTTTCAAGCCGGGCGTTTACGCTGTTACGGGGGCTTACGCAGTTGCGTCAGATTGCCAATCATCCCAAGCTCACAGACGAGGATTACCTAGGAGACTCCGGGAAGCTGGAGGACATCACCCACATGATCCTATCCACTGCCAGTGAAGGACACAAAGTTCTTATTTTCAGCCAATTTGTAAAACACCTTTCGCTGATCCGTGAGGTATTATCCCAAGAAAATATTCAATATGCCTACCTAGATGGGAGTACGAAAGACAGGCAGGCGCAGGTAGAGTCTTTTCAGCAAAACGATCATATCAAGGTTTTTTTGATCTCATTGAAAGCCGGCGGTGTGGGCTTAAACCTCACGAAAGCAGAGTACGTCTTTCTGCTTGACCCCTGGTGGAACCCTGCCGTGGAGGCCCAAGCCATCGACCGCGCCCATCGCATAGGTCAGGAAAACAAGGTGATTATCTACAAATTTATCACCAAAGACACCGTGGAAGAGAAAATCATGGCCCTTCAGGAGCGCAAAATGGTCCTGGCCGGCGAGCTTATCCATACCGAAGAGAGCTTTATCAAAAGCCTCAACCAAGAAGACATTACGGCTCTATTATCCTAACAAAAAACAGCACCCAACTACTACGCGATGCAAACAGCGATCATGATTATTCAGTGCAGAGACGACAAAGGCATTGTCGCTGCCGTATCGGACTTCCTGTTCAGGTACAACGGAAACATCATCGAAGTGGATCAGCACATAGACGAAGAAATCGGGGATTTTTTCATGAGAGCGGAGTGGGAATTGGAAAGTTTTGCCATCCCCAAGGGACGAATCTTTGAGGTATTCCAAGACGAAGTGGGGACTCAATTTTCCATGAAGTGCTCCCTTGAGTTTAACCACCCAAAGCCGCGCATGGCCATCTTTGTGTCAAAGCTATCCCACTGCCTCTTTGATATCCTAAGCCGATACTATTCTGGGCAGTTTCAGGTAGAAATCCCCCTCATTCTATCCAACCATACCGACTTAAAACGGGTGGTCAAGGGCTTTGGCATTCCATTTTACCATCTACCCATTACCAAGGAAAACAAACAAGAACAGGAGCAAAAACAGCTAGCACTGCTACGAGAGCACAATGTGGACTTCGTGGTATTGGCCCGGTATATGCAGATACTCAGCGGAGATTTTATCGGCAATTTCCCGAATCGTATAATCAACATCCACCACTCGTTTTTACCGGCATTTGTGGGGGCCAAGCCCTACCATGCCGCCCATAAAAGGGGTGTGAAAATCATCGGTGCCACCGCCCACTACGTAACCGAAGAACTGGATGCCGGTCCTATCATAGAGCAGGATGTAGCCCGCGTAAGGCACCATAATACGGTCGAGGAAATGGTGCAAATGGGGCAGGATGTAGAAAAAGTAGTGCTTTCCCGCGCAATCAAGTACCACCTGGCACGAAAAATCCAAGTGGTCGGAAACCGTACCATCATCTTCAACTGACCCAAACCTACGGATACCCACCATGCCTTCCCAAAACACTTGCCTCAACCTGAGGTTGTAAAAACATGAGCAAAACAGCAATCGTCATCGGGTCCGGAATTGCTGGCCTAGCGGCTTCGGTCCGGCTTAGCAATCTTGGATACAGGGTCTCCGTCTACGAAGCCAATGCTTATCCCGGTGGCAAACTCTCCGAGATTCAGCTTGGCGACTACCGGTTTGATGCGGGGCCTTCCCTTTTTACGCTGCCCGAAGAGGTAGACGAGCTCTTTCGCCTTTCGGGCAAAAAACCTTCTGACCACTTCCAATACCTGAAGCTCCCGGTCCTTTGTCACTATTTTTGGGAAGATGGCACCCGACTGAGAGCCTTTGCCGATCCCGAAAAATTTGCGAAGGAAGTGGAAAAAAAATTGGGCGAACCATCCCAATGCATTTTGGATGCATTACAGCACGCCGACTATATGTATCGGCACCTGGCCCCCCTTTTCATGCATAGATCACTCCATAGATGGAGCACTTGGTTTAACCAATGGGCACTTGCATCCTACCTGCGTATGGGCAAGTTGGGGATTTTTGGCACCATGGATGGTGCCAATCGCAAACATTTCAAAAACCCAAAACTGGTACAACTTTTTAACCGATATGCTACTTACAATGGATCCGATCCCTACCAAACACCCGCTACACTTAACATCATTCCTCACTTGGAGTACAACATCGGGGCCTTCTTTCCCAAAAAGGGAATGCATGAAATCACGCTTAGCATCTACCGCCTAGCGGTGGAACTAGGTGTGGAGTTCCATTTCAACCAAAAAGTAGAAAAAATACTGGTCGAAAAAGGAAAGGCTATTGGCGTAAAAGTGGGAGGTGAGGAGCAATCTGCTGACCTTGTCGTTAACAACATGGACATGGTAAATGCCTACAAGCACCTGCTCTCTGATCAAAAACAACCCAAGTACCTACTAAAACAACCCAAATCCAGCTCCGCACTGATTTTTTACTGGGGTATAAAAAAAAACTTCCCCGAGCTTGATTTGCATAATATTCTTTTCAGCGACAACTACAAAGAGGAATTCAATCATATATTCCAGCTGGGAACCATCTACAGCGATCCAACCGTCTATATAAATATAACTTCGGTTTATAAACAGGACGACGCGCCCAGTGGGAGCATGAATTGGTTTACGATGATCAACACGCCCAATAACAAAGGGCAGGACTGGGAAACGCTCATTGCAGAGGCCAGAGCTTATATTATCCAAAAAATAAACCGAGTCCTAGGAACCGATTTGGAGCCTCTTATCGAAGTTGAGGAGATCTTGGATCCCAGAACCATCGAGTCCAAGACCTCCAGTTCACAGGGTGCGCTCTATGGAAACAGCTCAAACAACCGATACGCCGCCTTTTTGCGTCATGCCAATTATTCTTCAGACATCGATAGGCTGTACTTTTGTGGAGGCAGCGTGCATCCGGGAGGTGGCATACCCTTGAGCCTATTGTCGGCCAAGATCATGACCGATATGATCAAGGAAACGGAGACTAGGGGCTGACCAGCACTTTGTATGATTCGTAGAGATTTATGATCTCCGAGACATATTGTACCGCCAAATGGCCTTTCGCATAACCACTGGTAACCAAGGGATCTCGGTAGACCTCCGGCTTCGATTTCCGCTCCAGGTAAAAGGCGACGTTGGACCACACGCCGGAATCTTTGCCATATTTCAGGGCAAGCCTCCAGGCATCCTGCACATGTCCATGGCCAATATTGTAGGATGCCAGGATAAACCGTAACCGCTCGTTGTTGTCCGGAACGCGCTCCAGCCAGAATCCATCCAAGTAACTAAGGTAGTTAACCCCTCCGCTGAGGCTTTCCCTCGGATCGCTTGGGTTTACTACCCCGAACTGTCGTAGTGTCACAGGCATCAATTGGAGGAGACCTACCGCACCGGCATAGGAAACCGCGGATGTATCGAAGCGACTTTCCTTGTAGACCAAAGAGGCCAAAAGACGCCAATCCCAGCCCAGACGATCGGCCCCCTCCTTGATCAGGTCGTCAAAGACCGAGATCCTTCCGCCGGACACCGATGAAAACGCCGAGCTATTTCGGAAATAGCTGTTCTTCTTGTTTAAAAAATACTTCTCGTAGAGAACAGCCTGAAACCCGGTACGATGGATTCGGTCAATCCAGTCGTTCAACGTCTCCAATAGCTGTGGTGCATTTTTTCGTACGGCCCACGATACATGGGAGGGTGAACTGATGGAAAGGTCTACATCCAGCTCGTCAAAATAAGTAGCATTTACCAAGGCGATGTCTTCATCTACCACGGTGTAGGCAAGGTCATTTTCCACCACCTTTAAGATCAAGGATTCCAAGGACTCATCGACTTCCACAATCTGTATATTGAGATCCAACGAATCATTGAGGGCCATCAATTTGTCCAGATAGATGGTACCCCGCTTGATGGTCACTTCGGCATTCCGTAAGTCCTCAAAATTGGTTGCCATGCCGGCGCGTTTCCGCTGCACCAATATGGTGCTGATTTCGTTGATTGGCTTGGAGAAGGCCGCATATTTCTGCCGAGGTTCAGAGTATTCAAAGTTGATGGCGATGATATCCGCTGCACCTTCATTCAGCAGCCTAAAAGACTCCTCCAAACCAGTACTTACAATAAGGCGGAGCTCCAAACCTTGTCTGGTGGCAAAATTTCGGAGCAACTCAAACTCATACCCCATCCTCCTGCCACGGTATATATAAAAGCTCGTCGACGAATTATCTACGACGACCCGGATGAAGCCCCTGTCCTTAATAGCATCAAAATCCAAGGACACCGGATTTTCCCAAAAATCAGGTGTTATCGGTTCCGATTGGTCGCAGGAAGGGGAAAAAAATAGGAGAATTCCGTATACAAAGACATGCCATGTACGCTTTTTCATGCAGTAGTTCCTGCCATTGAGGAATTGTTTCCCTCAATTATACGGGTTAATCAACAGGATACCAAATATTTATAAAAGAAAAGAGGATAAACTACACAAAAAGCAATAAATTAAGCTATAATCAATAGATGTTTTCGTTAGGATTGGCAAAGTAGATTCTTCCGGACAGCCTCATCAACTCGATCTCGTTCTCCTTGATGTTGTACAATGACTCTATTAGGCGGTTTTCCGCCACCAGGCGGTTTACCTGCGCATCCCTAAATTCAAGGTAATTTGCAATTCCGAGCCTAAACCGATCGAGTGCAATATCCGCATTTTCGATAGCCACTTGGTAGTTTACACGCTCTATTTCCAATAGCCGTTTGCTGTTTTGATACACGTTGTAGGTTCTCTGCAGATCGGATTTCATTTGTAGTTCAAACTGGTCGAGCATATGCTGCTGATTCCTCATTTGGATCTTCGCCCCCTGAACGCGGCGGTTGATGGAGAATCCGCTGAATAAATTAATACCAAAGGTCGCTCCCAAGGTATAGCCATCCTGCTTGTTTTGAATTAGGAAGCCCGCCTGACTATTCAGGGTATTGTCATTGTACGCCCCGTTTAGTGTCACAAAGGGAAGGCGCTCTGCCTGAATTTCACGTAGCTGTAGGTAGGCCACATTTTGCATGCGTTGGGTGATAAGAAACTGCTTGTTATGCTCAAAGGCGTTTTCCAGTAGATCGTCGAGGTACAGGTTCTCTTTTATCAGGATGGTATCCTTAACCACAAACTCTTTTGACGGCTCGAAGGCCAATAATTGGTTTAGGTTGACACGGGAGTTTTGGATAATCTGTTCCTGGTTGACCAAGGCGGTAAGATCTGCATTGTAATCGACCTGGGCGGCCAAAAAATCCCTTTTCGAAGCCCGTCCGAATTCGTATTGAGCTTTGGCTATCTCCCTGCGTTCGTTGGAAAGCTCCAGCGCAGTATTCAACACATTGTACCGTTGCAATTCCAACACCAAACGGTAATACGCAGTGGAAATGGCGGCGACGGCATTCTCCATTATGACCTTGGCTTCCAACTCGCCCACCTCGCTCAACTGCCCAAGGCGCTTGAGGGCAACTACCGCTTCGGGCCGAAATCCGTAAATGGCTACCAAGCTGTAATTATTGGTTCTTGTTTCGGCTCCGGGAATCAGTCTCGGCTGGGGATCGTTGACAAATCGCTGCTCGGTATCTTCCCTACGAAAACCACGGGTGTTGGTCAATCCGAGCGAAGGCATAAGGGCCGACTCCCCCAAACGACGGTCGTTTTCCCTCAAAAGCCCTTCATTTATCGCGATCTTAACATCAAAGTTCCGCTCCAATCCAATCTCTATCGCCTTTTCGAAATTTAGTTCTTCCATTTCCTGGGCCTGAGAATCCAGGAAATGGAGAAACCCACAAGCAATCAATAAAAATAATTTTTTCATCAAACTCTGGCTAATCTTCCTTCTTTGGAGGTTAAATATGTATAGATTCCGGGTATCACAAACAGGGTAAGCACCGTTGAGATCAACATTCCACCTATTACCGCCACCCCCATGGGTACGCGGCTTTCGGCACCAGCGCCGAGCGCCAAGGCAATGGGCAAAATACCGAGAATGGTGGATAGGCTGGTCATCAAAATGGGTCTAAAACGGGCAGAGGCCGCTCCTTCAATGGCTTCACGAACGGTCATTCCCTGTGCCTTGCGCTGATTTGCAAACTCCACGATCAAAATACCGTTTTTGGTCACCAAGCCTATGAGCATAATGATCCCGATCTGACTAAATACATTCAGCGTAAAGTCGAACAACCACAACGAGAAAAGTGCCCCAAAAATGGCCAACGGTACAGTAAACATTATGGTAAGCGGATCCATGAAGCTTTCAAATTGCGCTGACAGAACCAAATAAATCAGGATCAACGCAAACACAAACGCAAACACCAAACTATTTGAACTGTCTCTGTATTCCTTCGACAATCCGGCTACATCGGTACTGTAGGTTTCGTCCAACACATCGGCTGCTATGCGATCCATTTCATCCAGCCCCTGACCTACGGTATAGCCTTCTGAAAGACCTGCCGACACGGTTGCGCTCACAAAACGGTTGAATCGATAAAGAGAGGGTGGCGTGCTTCTTTCAGTAATCGTGACGAGGTTATCCATTTGGATCAACTGGTTGTTTTCACCGCGCACATACAGCATACGCAGATTGACCGGCTCGTTTCGATCCTCCAGCTGCATCTCTCCTATCACCTGATACTGTTTGCCGTTCATTATAAAATAATCGAAACGTTGACCAGAATAGGACAGCTGAAGCGTACGGGCAATCTCCTGAACCGATACACCCAATGCCCTCGCCTTTTCCCGATCGATCTCCACCTCTATCTCCGGTTTGGTAAATTTCAGGTTCACATCGGCAAAATTGAACACCTCACTTTGGTTGGCCCTGTCCAGAAATGTGGGAATGATGTCCTTCAACTTTTCGATGGTCTGCGCCTGAATAACGTACTGAACGGGCAAGCCTGCCCTTCGGTCTCCTATCGAGGGCTCCTGTACGGCAAATGACCTAGCCGACGTTTTCCTGCGAAGGTAATTGCTCACATCATTGAAAATCTCCTGCTGTGCCCGATCCCTATCAGCCGCGTCCTGTAACATTACCCGGATAAAACCGGAATTGGAGGAAGCACTACCGAAACCAGGGGAGGTAATACCCATCAGTCCCTTTCGTTCATGCTCTGGAATAATCTCAGCCAATTCCTCTGTCATCTCATCGATAACCCGGTCCATGTAGGCAAAGGTTGCTCCTTCCGGACCGGTTAAGTTTACCCTGATTTGACCCCTATCTTCAATCGGTGCCAGTTCAGTCGGTAGCTGCCCAAAAAGGAAGTAAATCCCATAAACCATGCCTGCGAAGATCACGAGGGACAACCATCGGAACCGCATGAAATGCACGAGCAGATACTCATACTTTTCGTTCAGCCACAGGAATACTGGCTCTGTGACATTATATAACCAGCTTTGTTTTTCACGCTTTTTCAGCAATTTCGAGCTGAGCATGGGGGTCATCGTCAATGCCACAAAAGATGATATAATTACTGCACCGGCCACGACCACACCAAACTCCCTAAACAATCGCCCTGTAGTACCGGTCAAAAATATAACCGGTAGAAATACGGCTGCCAACGCTACCGTAGTCGCTATCACCGCAAAGAAAATCTCTTCGGATCCAAGTTCCGCAGCTTTTTTGGGGTCTTCTCCCTTTTCGATTTTGGTATAGATATTCTCCAATACCACAATGGCGTCATCCACGACCAATCCGATGGACAATACAATACCCAGCAGCGTGAGTACGTTGATCGAAAAGCCCATCAAATACATGATAAAAAACACACCGATTAAGCTGATCGGTATGGTAAGCACTGGAATAAAGGTGGTACGCCAGTCGCGTAAAAAAAGAAAAATGACCAAGACCACCAGAAAAAAAGCGGTTATGATCGTTTCCCGTACTTCGCTTATGGACTGACGGATAAATTTGGTAGTATCAAAAGCCACAGCAAGCTCTATATCAGTCGGCAAATCCTTCTTGATGAACTCCACCCGCTCGTAAAACTGATCCACAATATCGATGCTGTTGGAACCGGGCAGTGGATACACGGCCACACCGACCATGGGCACCCCTTCTTTCTTTAGTACGGTGCGCTCATTTAGCGGTGCCAATTCGGCCCTTCCAATATCCTGAAACAAAACCACGCGGTTGGATTCCTCCCGAATAATCAGCCGGTTAAATTCCTCGGGTGTACTCAGCCGGCTTTTGGTTCGTACCGAAAGTTCAATGGCATCTCCCTCGATCCGGCCCGAGGGCAACTCTACGTTTTCGCTCTGTACCTTGGTAAGGACGTCCGACGGGGTGACTCCATACGAAGCCATTAGTAGAGGATCCATGCGCAAGCGCATAGCATATTGTTTTTCGCCCCAAATCCGGATCTCACTGACCCCTTCGATGGTCTGAATACGCTCCTTAAATACATTTAATGCAATATCCGAAAGCTCCAAGAGGCTACGCTGACTACTTCCGACGGTCATCATGATGACCGGCTGGGAGTCTGCATCCTGTTTTGAGATTACCGGAGGATCCACATCGGGAGGCAGGTTTCGCTGGGCCCGTGACACCTTGTCCCGCACATCGTTGGCTGCAGCCTCCATATCTGCTCCCACCTCGAACTCTACCGTGATATTGGATACACCGTCGTTGCTTATGGAGGTAAGGGATTTGATTCCCGAAATACCATTAATGGCCTCTTCCAAGGGTTCGGTAATCTGTGCAAGGATCACATCGGCGTTTGCGCCTACGTACGAAGTCCGCACACTTATGATTGGGGGGTCTACACTGGGGTACTCCCTCACTCCCAAAAAGGTAATACCGATAATCCCAAATATCATGATGGTAAGACTCATCACAATGGACAATACCGGCCTACGGATACTAATGGTGGACAAACTGGACATGGCTATCAGTTAATTTGTGTGACTTGAAGGGGCATCCCCTCCCTGGCTTGCAAAATTCCGGTAGTCAACACCTGTTCGCCAGGCTTGACCCCACTCAATAGTTGCACTGACCGATCCGTACGCTTGCCGATGGTCACTACCCTCGACTCTGCTTTCCCGTCGTTAACAACTATCACCTTATACCCGGACAATTCCGGGATCACCGACTCGGAGGGCACCAATATGGCATTATCCTCTACGTTCAACACCAACCTTACCCGAGCAAACATGCCCGGTAAAAAAGTCCTGTTCTTGTTCGGGCTTTCGGCCCTGATTTTAAGCGTACGGGTATTGATATCAATGTTCGGCTCTATCGCGTACACCCGTGCCACTGCTTCTTCGGTAGATACATTGGAACGAAAATACACCGGGGATCCTACTTTAACCTCATTGGCATACCGCTCAGGAATAGAGAACTCGATCTTGATGGGATCAATGTTTACAATGGTGGTAATGATATCAGCGGATCCAATAACACCTCCGACGGAAACCTCCCGCAAACCCAAAACCCCGTCAAAGGGTGCCACAATTACCGTTTTGTCCAATTGAGCTTCTATTAAGCGGAGGTCTGCCAGGTTGGTATTAAACTGGTTTAGTGCGATATCGTATTCTTCCTGCGATATAGCTTCCCGCTCAAGCAGCTGCTTCTGGCGATTCTCCTGGCTTTCGTAGAGCTTTTTGGTATAATTCAGCCGATCGAACTGCGCACGTAGTTCATCATCTCTCAAATAAACCAAGGGAGTTCCCTTTTTTACAAATTCTCCCTCACGAAAATCGATGCGGGTAACGAGTCCTGCCACCTCTGGACGTAGGTTGACCATCTCGTTGGGAATCAGGGTTCCCGTCACGTTCAAACTATTTTCAAAAGTCTCGTACCGGGCTTCAATTACGTTGACGGGCAGTCCCTGACCGCCGCCGGATCGCTGCTGCGAAGCTGCACCTCCTGCGGACTCAGCTGACTCCTTTTTTGTCAAAAAAGTATCCATACGCGGATAAAAAAATGTGATCCCGATCACCAAAACAGTGATCACGATGACAACAAGCTTAGTTTGTTTCTTCATTATGGTTGGTCAATGATTAAAGCAAAGCAATTTAATTATAATTCACAAAGAGGTAGTAGATTTCAGGCTTATACTGGCAGCCAAAAGGCACAAAATTTTACCAGCGTTCCGAATAATCCATTGATGGTAGTAGATACCGTAGATTGGGATAGAGTCGGTGTAAAAGTAACCTAATTCCATCGATGTTTACATCAAATAAACACGGAAGGTCAATTGATCTTTCCAATGGCGGAATTTTTCCATTTGCATCGGCGGGGATATACAGCTACCAAACCGCAAATTTTTCCTACTACCCTATCAGCTTGGGTTCAGAAAATTTTGTCCAACCGTTGGTCTGGCGCCCTTCAACACATTCCACTTGATAGCCAGCAAAACAGACCGAAAAAAAGCCACCCGTTTTCACAGATGGCTTTTTTAAAGTCGCTATGGTAAAACCAATTCGTTAACTACCGCACATTTCACATCCTTCCGGATTGTCCAACGAACAGGCAATGGCTTCTTGGTTCTGCTTTTTGGCAGCCTCTCCTTGGACCTCGTTTGCCGCTTCAAGTTGGGCCTTATCCACTGTGAACTGAATCGCACTGGTGGCAGCCTTGGACCGCAGGTAGTAAATGCCTGTCTTCAACCCCTTCTTCCAAGAATAAAAATGCATGGAAGTCAGCTTGCCAAAGTTTGGCTCCTGCAAGAATAGGTTCATGCTCTGCGACTGGCAAATATAGGCCCCACGGTCTGCGGCCATATCAATGATCACTTTTTGTGAGATCTCCCATACCGTTTTGTAAAGATCCTTGAGGTTTTGGGGAATTCCCGGAATGTTCTGAATGGATCCGTTGGCAGCAATAATCCGGTTTTTCATGCTTTCATTCCATAGCCCATTTTGAATAAGATCCTTCAACAGGTGTTTATTAACGACAATGAACTCACCGGATAGCGTGCGACGGGTATATATGTTGGAGGTGTATGGCTCAAAACATTCGTTGTTGCCCAAAATCTGGGAGGTAGAAGCCGTCGGCATCGGAGCTACCAACAATGAGTTGCGAACGCCGTATTTCTTCACTTTTGACTTGAGTTCGCTCCAGTCCCATCGTCCCGATTTAGGCGTCACGCCCCAAAGGTCGAACTGAAACTGTCCTTGGGATACCGGAGAACCTTCATAGGTTTCGTAGGTGCCCTGTATTTTTGCCAACTCCATGGAGGTCTCCATCGCCGCATAGTAGATGGTTTCGAAGATATCTTCATTTAGCCCCTTTGCCTCGGGAGAGTCAAAGGGCATACGCAGCATGATAAACGCATCGGCCAGCCCCTGTACACCCAGACCAATTGGTCGGTGGCGGAAATTGGATCTCCTGGCCTCTTCTACCGGATAATAATTGACATCGATCACCTTGTTCAGGTTTCGGGTGGCTACCTTGGTCACCTCATATAGCCTACGATGATCAAAATACTTTTTACCATCTTTACCTTCTACTACAAACTTCGGCAGCGCTAGGGAGGCCAAGTTGCAAACGGCCACCTCGTCCGGGGAGGTGTATTCCAGGATTTCAGTACAGAGGTTAGATGACTTGATCGTCCCGAGGTTCTTCTGATTTGACTTGGCGTTGGCCGCATCTTTATAAAGCAGGTAGGGAGTTCCGGTCTCAATCTGCGATTCCAAGACTTCAAACCACAGCTCCTGCGCTTTAATGGTCTCTCTGGCCCTGCCTTCTTTTTCATATTTCTCGTACAGGCGCTCAAACTCCGCTCCGTGGCAGTCAGCTAATCCAGGGGCTTCGTTGGGGCAGAATAGTGACCAGTCCTCGTTGGCTTCTACCCGTTTCATGAAAAGGTCGGAAATCCATAGCGCATAGAAAAGATCCCTGGCTCTGAGCTCTTCCTTCCCGTGGTTTTTCTTCAAATCCAGGAAGTCTTTAATATCAGCGTGCCAAGGCTCCAAATACACGGCAAAGCTACCTTTTCGCTTGCCTCCACCCTGATCTACGTAGCGGGCTGTCATGTCAAAATTACGCAGCATGGGAACGATCCCGTTGGATTTCCCATTGGTACCCCGAATGTAGGAACCCTTTGCGCGTACATTGTGGATGGAAAGACCGATCCCACCCGCAGACTGGGAGATCTTCGCACATTGCTTCAGGGTGTCATAAATACCATCGATGCTGTCATCCTTCATGGTCAAAAGGAAACAAGAGGAAAGCTGGGGCTTTGGCGTACCTGCATTAAATAGCGTAGGCGTGGCATGCGTAAACCACTTTTGGGAAAGCAGGTGGTAGGTTTCTATAGCTGCTTCCAAGTCCTCCTTGTGAATTCCGATAGCTACACGCATTAGCATATGCTGCGGCCGCTCTACCACTTTCCCATCCAATTTGATCAGGTAGCTGCGTTCCAATGTCTTGAATCCAAAATAGTCGTAATCGAAGTCCCGATCGTAATCGATCACTTCATCGAGTCTGGCAGCATGTTTCTTAACCACGCCATACACATCCGGTGCTATCAATGCGGCATTTTCATTGGTAATCGGGTTGATGTAGGTGTAAAGTCGCTTCATGGTGTTTGAAAACGACTGACTCGTGGTCTTATGTAGGTTGGAAATGGCTATCCTCGCAGCCAAAATGGCGTAATCGGGATGCTTGACGGTAAGCGAGGCACACACCTCGGCGGCCAGATTATCCAATTCCGTGGTCGTAACACCGTCGTACAAGCCATCTATAACCTTCTTGGCAATTTCTATTGGGTGAATGTACCTAGCATCCAACCCATAGCACAAATTCTCAATCCTAGCGGTTATCTTGTCAAACCTAACCGATTCCCTGCGTCCGTCTCTCTTGATTACTAACATGCTGCTTGATGGTTTATTTGTTATTTAAAAATCCTCTTCAACAGAAAACTTACTGGTAGAGGAGGAAACTTCCTTGTTTTTCATAACGCCGGCTTTCTGGTAGTCACCCACTCGTTTCTCAAAGAAATTGGTTTTGCCCTGTAGGGAGATCATATCCATAAAATCAAATGGATTGGTGCTGTTCCAAACTTTTGGGCATCCCAGTTCGCTCAACAGCCTGTCCGCTACGAATTCGATGTATTTACACATCAGTTCGGCGTTCATGCCAATCAGTCGTACGGGTAGCGCATCGGTCACGAATTCCTTCTCAATCTCTACGGCGTCTTTAATGATCGACGTAATCTTCTCCACCGACAGTTTGTTCACCACGTGGTTATTGTATAGGTGACAAGCAAAATCACAATGAAGGCCCTCATCCCGTGATATTAGCTCATTTGAGAAGGTAAGACCGGGCATCAAACCACGCTTCTTTAACCAGAAAATCGAGCAGAAAGAACCTGAAAAGAAGATTCCCTCCACAGCCGCAAAGGCAATCAGCCGCTCGTGAAAGCTGCCCTGATCAATCCAACGAAGTGCCCATTCGGCTTTCTTTCGCACACAATCCAGGTGCTCGATTGCATTGAACAGCTTGTCCCTCTCATCCGGATTCTTGATATAGGTATCGATCAACAGGCTGTAGGTCTCACTATGGATGTTTTCCATCGCAATTTGGAACCCATAAAAAAACTTGGCTTCTGTGTACTGTACTTCGGAGACAAAATGTTCTGCCAGGTTTTCGTTCACAATGCCATCGCTTGCCGCAAAAAACGCCAATACATGGGAAATAAAGTGTCGCTCTCCATCATTAAGGTCTTTCCAATCACTTAGATCCTGCCCCAGATCGATCTCCTCGGCTGTCCAAAAACTGGCCTCGGCCTTCTTATAAAACTCCCATATATCATCATGTTGTATGGGGAATAATACAAATCTGCTGTTGTCGCCTTGTTCTAAAATCGGTTCTACGCTCATTTTATCAATTTTTTTACATTGTCGTTTATGCTATCCAAATCCCTCATGCCAACCGTCTCAGCCAAACTTACTTCTCATGCTAATTAGGTTAATTCAGTGAAGGTTGCGAAGAGGGCAACCCAACACCTTAACAAATATGACCAACTTTGCGGACAAAACAAAGCGCATTCCCGTAGCCATAATCGTTTTTTTGACCATTATTCATTTAATTATATTTATCTGATTATATGATTTTTATGATGTTTTTATGCTATTTTAATTTAATTTCTAAACTGTATTCTGACAGGGTTAAAATAACTGATAAAAATTTGAAAAAGTTTTCCACATAAAAAATCCACATTTTTTTGACCATTAGTCAGATCAGAGGGTTTGGCAACCTCTCCCTAAGATCAAGCGCGATAAACAAGGAAAAATACTGCCCGGTATACCAAAAAACAGCGGTTTTTAGACTTTCAATATTGAAAATTTCCCATCAAACCAGCATGGCAAGACCCAATGCTTTGTACTAAATATCAGTAATTTATTTTTTTGTTCTCAAAAGGTACCTATATTTGCACCTCAATTTTACAAATCGTATTATTCAACCAGTTTATGTACGCAATAGTTAACATATCCGGTAAGCAGTTCAAAGTAACAAAAGATCAACAGATTTATGCCCCAAAAATGGCTGCAGATGTTGACGCTTCCGTGGAGTTCGATGAGGTTCTGTTGGCAGAAGACAACGGTACCGTATCGGTAGGCGCGCCCTTGTTGGCAGGCGCCAAAGTATTGGCCAAAGTATTGGCCCACGTAAAGGGTGACAAAGTAATCGTCTTCAAGAAAAAACGAAGAAAAGGTTACAAAAAGAAAAACGGTCACCGACAGCAGTACACTAAAATTCAAATCGAAGGCATCACCCTGTAATCCTTAAGGGAGTTGGGTAATCAATTAACCTAAACTAGATAAAATCATGGCTCACAAGAAAGGTGTCGGTAGTTCCAGAAACGGAAGAGAATCGCATAGCAAACGTCTGGGTGTGAAGAAATTTGGTGGCGAGGCCGTTATCGCCGGAAACATCATCATCAGGCAAAGAGGCACAAAGCACCATCCAGGTGAAAACGTCGGGTTGGGAAAAGACCACACGCTGTTTGCAT
This sequence comes from Lunatimonas lonarensis, assembly GCF_000390185.1. Taxonomy (GTDB): domain Bacteria; phylum Bacteroidota; class Bacteroidia; order Cytophagales; family Cyclobacteriaceae; genus Lunatimonas; species Lunatimonas lonarensis. The sequence continues at coordinate 30,298 of NZ_AQHR01000068.1, forward strand.
TGGTGGATGGCAAGGTTAGCTTCCGAAAAAGATACGACGGAAAATCGTATGTTTCTGTACTTCCAGCAGAGGCATAACACAAGAAGAAATTTGAGAAATATCAAAAGCCTGTGCGAAACACAGGCTTTTTTTGCGATCCGCTGCCCATTTGGAACTGTGTGATAGTAAAATACCGATTTTCGAAGAAAACTCGACTTAGTTATAGTGCGGGGCTAAGAGTCTTCGCCGATTGCCAGCCCCAATTTGGGGACTCGCATGCAGTTACAATAAGATTATTCAATCATCCATTTAAACTATATGAACTACACGGAGAATTATAAAGGAATCAAAATCGATGTTCAGGCGGTAAGCTTTGACATCAGCCAAGCTGTACAAGAAGAAATCAGGGCATCCATTGATAAGCTATCCCGCTTTACTCCCAATATCAATGCGGCTGACATCTACTTCAAAACCGAAGGACAAGGCCACACCACCGAACGGATCTTGGGATTTAGAGTGGGTATCCCGGGGCCGGATGTGTTTGCCGAAGTACGTGGAGAAAACTGGGTCCCCATGCTAAAAGACGCCGTAGACAAACTGGTTAGGCAGCTTCAGAAGAACAAATAAATCTCCGATCCTTTTCGATTCCAACAGCTTCCGGTTTAAAAAAGCCGGAAGCTTTTTATTTCCTCCCAAAAAAAGAGTGCTTGACTCGGCCACATCAGCAGAATAAACAAGATGCCAAAAACGGCACCGTATAGGTGTGCATCGTGGTTGATATGGTCGTCCCCTCGTTTCCCTTTGTATACGGAATACATCAGAAAGAGGCTTCCCAGAATAAACCCCGGAAGGCAAAAAATTCCGAAAATACAGATTTTCGCCAACGGGCTTAACATGATACAAGCAAATACCATCGCGGCCGTGCCCCCAGACGCACCCAACGCATGATAGTGCGGATTATCCTTGTGCCTCCAAAAGGTAGGTATATCCGAAACCACAATAGCTGCCAGGTAAAACCCCACAAAAACAACTGCACCGACTCCTACCCCATACATGTAGGCCAGAAATTGCTCCACAAACTCCCCAAAGAAATAAAAAGTAAACATATTGAAAAGCAGGTGCATTCCATCCTTGTGGATAAAACCCGATAGCAAAAAACGACCGTACTCCCCTCTATGCTTCACCCGGTAAGGTGTAAACATACTTGATTCCATAAAGTCGGGCGTGTTCCAGGCATAATAGGATGCCAAGCAGGTAATGCCAATAAGAACAATCGTAAGGGATACGTCCATGGATTCTACTTTTTATTTTTCGCGATTAATCAGGTCTTCCACAACCTGCCTTAACAGCGAAAGAGCGGTCGGATCGGCCACCCGCAAGCCATTCAACTGCTCAAATCCACTATCAAAACAGGCTTTGATCTTATTCTCGGTAAGCTGTCTGATTCCGATCAAGTCGTATATACGTGTCACTCCTTTTACCTTTGCCTCTTTGTCCACAGTCTCTTGACGGATCCATTCAGCAAGCTCATCTTTCACTGCCCCATCCGCAAGCTCCAATGCCTTGATCAACAAGTAGGTCTTCTTATTTGCAATGATATCACCCCCCACTTGCTTCCCGAATTTCGCCTTATCGGCATACACGTCCAGTAAATCGTCCTTGAGTTGGAACCCTATGCCAACATTTACCCCAAATGCATACAACTTCTCTAGTTCCTCTGCCGGAGCCTCGGCGAGCAGCCCCCCCAACTGTAGGGCAAAGCCGAGCAGTACCGCAGTCTTGAGTCGGATCATGTTCAAATAAGCCTCCTCTGACACCGTTCCCAACTGTTCGAAATTCATATCCAACTGTTGTCCCTCACATACTTCTGCTGCCGTCCGGCTAAATATCCTCAGGGCATCACGCAGAAGTTCCTGAGGGGTGTCCAGCAGCATCTCGTAGGCCTTTACCAACATCACGTCCCCCGAGAGGATGGCCGTATTGGCATTCCACTTTTCATGAACGGTGGGCATGCCCCTTCTAAGTGGTGCCTCGTCCATAATATCATCGTGCATCAACGTGAAATTGTGGAATACTTCCACGGAAGACGCTTGGGAGAAAATCTGCTGATAATCGGATTTATACAGCCTATAAGCCAAAAGTGTCAACAAGGGACGTATCCGCTTGCCTCCAAGTCCCATCAGGTAATCGATGGGTTCGTACAGTTCCTTTGGTTCCTTACCGAAGGTGTATTGTTGAATAAACTGCTCTAAGCCTTCCTGAATACCTACTAATGGTTGGTTATTCGCCATGTTATACAAATTCGAGGTCAATCGTTCTTCTATCAATGTCGGTTTTCAATACCCTTACAGATACCTTGTCCCCCAAAGTTATGATCCGCTTGTTTTTTGATCCCACCAATCGCATGTTTCGCTCGTCAAAATCGTAATAGTCATCTTTAATATCCTGGAGTCTTACCATTCCCTCGCATTTGGTCTCGGTGATTTCCACGTACACGCCCCACTCAGTGACTCCCGTTACGATGCCGTCATAATCTTTGACCTCAGCCAACTGCATAAACTCTACCTGCTTGTATTTAATTGATGCACGCTCTGCATCCGAAGCACGTTTTTCCCGCTCGGAGGAATGGGTGCATTTCTCCTCCCAAGACTGATTTTCCATGTTCTTGCCACCGTCGAGATAGTGCTGCAGCAGGCGATGCACCATCATATCCGGATACCTACGGATCGGCGAGGTGAAATGGGTATAATGCTTGAAGGCCAAGCCAAAGTGAAGCTTAGGTTCGGTTGTATATTTGGCCTTGGCCATGCTGCGTATAGCCAACTGCTCCAGGACATTCTGCTCTGGCTTGCCGACAATATCGTCCATCAACTTATTGAGTGTTTTTGAAACGGTACGTTCATCTGTGATACTGAGCTCATGGCCAAACTTGCGGGCGAAGCCGGCAAAGGTAGTGAGCTTTTCGAGGTCAGGGTAGTCATGAATCCGGTAAACAAAGGTGTCCTTACCTTTGTTTCGATTGAAGATAAACTCGGCAACGGTACGGTTGGCCAAAAGCATAAATTCCTCGATCATCTTATGAATATCCTTCCGTTCCTTGATGATAAGTCCCAGCGGTTTTCCCTTATCATCAAGCTTGAACTTTACCTCTACCGTTTCAAAATTAATGGCCCCTTTTTTAAACCGTTCCGCCCGTAGCTTCTTGGCGAGACCGTTCAGTAGGGTCAGTTCCCCATAAAAATCACCACTTTGTTGATCGATGTTTTCCTGCGCTTCCTCATAGGCAAACCTCCTGTCGGAGTGGATGACGGTACGGCCAATCCAAAAATCCAGCACCGCGGCATCCTCCGTAATCTCAAATACGCAGGAAAAGGTCAACTTGTCCTCGTTGGGCCTCAGCGAGCAAAGTCCATTGCTGAGACGCTCGGGCAGCATAGGGATGGTGCGGTCTACCAGATAAACGGAGGTAGCCCGGTGATAGGCTTCCCGCTCCAGCAACGTATTTGGCCTGACGTAATGCGTCACATCAGCAATATGAACACCCACCTCGTAATTTCCATTATCCAGCTTACGGTACGAAATCGCATCATCAAAATCTTTGGCGTCGGCAGGATCTATGGTAAAGGTAGGAACCCCCCGAAAATCCCTTCTTCCCTTTATCTCATCCGCTCCGATGGCTTCCGCAATTTGATCCGCCTCCGCCTCCGCTTCCTCCGGGTAGTCAAAGGGCAATCCAAATTCCGCCATGATCGAGTGTATCTCCACTTCGTGCTCTCCCGCCGTGCCGAGAATCCGTACTATTGCGCCGGTAGGGTTTTTATCCTGCTCATTCCATTCGGTGAGCTTCACCACAACTTTTTGATTATGCTGGGCACCCAGAAGATCTGACTTCTTCACAAAAATGTCGCGGTGCATTTTCTTAAAATCCGGCACCACGAAGGCGTACCTTGGAGAGATTTCCACCCTTCCCACAAACTCGTCCCTACAACGGGACAGAATTTCCAATACCTTTCCCTCGCGCCTTCCGTTATGGGCACGACCCGGGAAAACCATGACCCGGACAGTATCCCCATCCAGTGCATTTTTTAAATCCTTTTCTCTCACAAGGATATCATCCTCTGCTTTGGTCATCGATTTTGGAATGACAAAGGCAAAACGGGCATTTACATAGTCGACCTCACCTTCGACAAACTCAGGGTCTGCGGTAGTACTAAAGGCGTTTCTTGCGTTTTTGGAGACCTTCCCTGCACTTAAAAGCTCCAGCAGTACATCCGATAGGTCTTGTTTCTCTTTGGCCACTCGCAACTTCAGCTGTTTGCTTAGCTGACGCTCAGAAAATTCCTCTCCAAAATGATTTTCCAAAAAATTCAAAACCGTTCTTTTCAACTGAGAAGGGTTTGATCCGCGGCGGGACCCTCTATTTTTATCTTTATTATTTCTTCCTGACTTTCTTCCCATAATAATCTCTCAAACATTAAAGGTAAAGGATAATACCATACAATAAAGCTCCTTTAGGGTTTATCTTTTACCTCCTCATCCAAATTGAGTACCCGAAACTCCAGGTCGCCTGGAAGTCCTTGATAGGCCAGGTACAAACGGGCCGTAACTTCTACGTCACGAATACAGTAGCGACGGATACTTGACAAATCCCCAACCTGATAATACACTTCGTTAACGGCGCTCCCGTCAATGCCCTCTTTTGAAGTGGGAATGTTGAATACTGCGGCCAGCAGTTCCAACCGCGTGTAATGCTTGTAATCTCCGAATTTCCACATTTCCATCGTGTCCATATGCCGGATTTCCCAAGGCTTCTTCCCTGCAATATCCAGAACCGAAGGCAGCGGAATCCGATTAATCAGCATACGCCGACATAGGTAGGGAAAATCGAACTCTTTGCTATTATGGCCACAAAGGATCCAGTTCCTTCTTTCCAACAGCTCGCGAAAAGCGTAGAGCGTATCATGCTCGGTTTCCTCGGCGAAACTCTTGGTACGGTAGACCAGCTCATTTTCCTCGGTCGAATAATGAAAAAAACCGACACCTACACATATTACCTTCCCAAACTCCGCATAAATCCCCGCCCGGCGAAAATAAAGATCCGACGGATTGCTATCTTCAGCGGAAGCCTGCTGTGCCATCTTGCGGCTCCATTCATCCTGAAGTCGCAGGGGGAGCTCCTCCCAAGTGGACGTGGCCGACGCGGTCTCGATGTCCAAAAAGAGAATATCCTGAAGGTCTTGAAAAAAATTCGCCATCTGTACTTGGTTAAACGTGAAGGACTCCATACAGGTCCAGTTCTGGAATGTATCGGATATTTGCCGATTCCATACTGCCCTGTACAAATATAAATTTTTTGTCGAAAATTTGATCCATGATATAGTAACTCACCCAAAACTCATTTGTCAATGCAAAGAGGCTGGGCTGTATCGCTTCTACCTTGGCAATCGAAACCGGCTCCAGCTCTTCGATAAGGTGCCTAAGTACAGAAGTTTGCTTCTTTTCACCATCCAAGTGTCCGTAGCCCTTGGAAGTAACCATCACGGTCTGCAAGGAAATCAGGTTCTTGTTTATCAGGTAGACCGACCAGTCTTCGCCTGCATCCATTTGCTGCCTGGCAATGGCCATCTTTACACCGGTCACCGGATGGAAGGTAATGTCTTTCTTCATTCGATTATTCTTTGATTTTTAAAGGCCAGAACATATCCCGGCTTATTGGGTTGCCTGCCCTGATTTCTCGCCGGAATTCTTCCCTTTTTAATCGTCTAACTGTGTGTCGATTTCGTCGCACCTATTCACCTTTGGCGGGCTCAGACTCTTTTCAACGCGGGCCGTCAGGGTACCCACCCCTCATCTTGAGGCCCTAGTCCTCCAAACCGAAACCTACCTCCAACCGCATATCAAACAGCTCGGATAGGTGCCTTTTCATTTTTTCCTTCACTTCGGCCATATCCACGGGTCTTCCCAGCTCAAGATGTAGCGAGGTGACCGCCTTATCAGGGATGCCACAGGGAACAATATGTTGGAAGTAATGGATGTCGGCATTCACATTAAATGCAAAGCCATGCATCGTCACCCACCTACTGGACTTAACGCCCAGCGCACAGATCTTGCGAGGGTTCAACTGCTTCTCATGATCCAGCCACACGCCCGTCAGCCCGTCAATTCTTCCCGCCGCTACGCCATATTCTGCAAGGGTTCGAATAACGGCCTCTTCGAGAAAACGCAGGTACTTATGGATATCGGTAAAAAAGTTGTCCAAGTCCAAGATTGGGTAACCAACCAATTGCCCCGGCCCATGATAGGTAATATCCCCACCGCGGTTGATTTTGTAAAAAACAGCTTGATGGTGTTTCAGTCCCTCCTCGTCCAGTAATAAGTGCCCATTGTCCCCACTTTTCCCAAGCGTGTACACATGGGGGTGCTCCACAAAAAGGAGGAAATTTGAGGTAATGGCCTGTTTTTCGTCGGCAAGCGACCGGTTTTGGATCTTTGTATCCACCGTCTGCGAAAAAAGACGCTCTTGAAAATCCCAGGTCTCCTTGTAATCTTTAAGACCTAAATCAATGAAATTTACCGCTTTATTCTTATTTTGGTTCACTGGTTCCGGTTTTGCATTGAAACTGTAACGCTTCGGTACCCGGGTTAGTTCTGAACGCCCGGCACGAAGCTCTAAAGGTAGTAAAGCCGGCCTTTTTTTAAAAAGAACCCCCGTGTCTTATGGCCGAGCATCTAGAAAAGGGAACGGAAGCCGAACAGCTGGCCAAAGAATGGCTAGAAGGTAAAGGCTATGAGTTTGTAGAAGCTAACTACAGGCACAAACACGCCGAAATCGATCTAATCCTTGTCCATCGGGGCATACTGGTATTCGTGGAGGTGAAATTCCGAAGCGGAACAGGCTATGGGTATGCAGAGGAATTTGTGGATTACAGAAAACGTCAACTGATTATCCGCGCTGCGGATCATTACATCCACGAAAAAGACTGGCACCGGGACATCCGCTTCGATATCGTAGGTGTATACCGGGACCGTAACGGCCGCATTGCCTTCAAGCATTTTGAGGACGCCTTCTATTAGCCGTCATTTCGATAGATCAAATTTCCCTCTTTATCCCACTCTGCCCGAATAAAAGGCCGGAAGTTCCTCATAAAAGGTGTTGGCTGATACTGTATTTCCCGCTTTCTTACCAAACTATCTCCCTTACTCTCCCAAAACTCGGTCCACAGTCCCACCCGTTCTCCATAGCGGTACTCCCCGATCACCGCTACCTGGCCCCCTGGAAAAAAATGGTAATAATTACCCTCCTCCAAGTCATATTCGATGGGTGTCAAGCGCTCTATTGCTTTTTGTTCCCTGTTGTAGTAGGTGATGCGGGACTCCCTTGGCCAACCCTGGTAGAAATAGGACTTATCCACAAGTACACTCTTGCCGTCAAACGTCATCCACCTGCCATGTTTGGTACCGTAGTAGTACATCCCACTCTCCACCACCACATCGTTGATCCGCTTTTCATAGGGTCCGTGTAACAGGTACCCCCTGGAGGGATCAAAATTCCGGTTTTTGATGGCTTTGGCTCGGGAATCGTACCAATAAATGTCCCGAATGTACGCATCTACCTTTTGGTTACGCTGTGTCGTGTTGAACAATTGCACCGTCGTCTGGTCTCGGAAACTCGTACGGATTACGTTTCGGCTGGTTCTCTCCCCGAAATAAAAGTTCTTCCTTTCCTTCTTCTTGGCCTGCTTTTTCTTCTCCTTGACTTCTTCATCCCGATCCGAGAAAAGCAGAATGGGAGTTGAGGTTGGCAACATACGGTTGCTAACGACACCGGAAGAATCGGGATCAACTACTCCTTCCTCCTGCGCCCATACAGGCGTCATTTGGCTCAAAATCAGCACCAACAGTATGCCCCATTTTCTTTGCATCTGATAGATAACGTACATCGCCGATTGGATATTTTACGGGTTAAATATATCTGATCAATTTACCGTAAAGGTTTAGAATTCAAAGGCAATATCCTTAATTTTGCCCCACAATCTTCGGATCTGTGAATATACCGATAATACTTTATCCAACAAATAAACCTAGTTATCAGCCTGGAATAGGCTGTCATTTAAAACTTTCGACACATTCATGAACGCTATTTTATCGGATCGCATCAATGCCATGGAGGAATCTGCTACCCTGGCCATGGCAAAAAAAGCCAGGGAGCTCAAAAGTCAGGGCATCAACATCATCAGCTTGAGTTTGGGAGAGCCTGATTTTAAAACCCCCGCCCATATCCAACAAGCTGCCAAAGATGCCATCGACGAGGGAAAGTACTTCTCGTATCCTCCGGTAGCCGGGTACCAAGACCTACGCGAAGCCATCGCCGGTAAACTTAGGCAGGAAAATGGTATAACCGCGGCAAAGGCCGAAAACATCGTCGTATCCACCGGTGCAAAGCACTCCATCGCCAATATTTTTATGTGTATCATCAACGAAGGTGATGAGGTGATTATCTTTTCCCCCTACTGGGTTTCCTACTCGGAAATCATCAAATTGGCCGGCGGAGTACCGGTGTTGATCGAAGGTACCTTAGAAAACAACTTCAAGGCCACTGCCCAGCAGTTGGAGGAAGCCATCACGGACAAAACCAAAGCCGTGATCTATTCCTCGCCCTGCAATCCAACCGGTTCTGTGTTTAGCAAAGAAGAATTGGAAGCGATTGCCGAGGTCGTGAAGAAACGTGACGACATCGTCGTGATAGCCGATGAGATCTATGAAAAAATCAATTTCACTGGATCCCACGCCAGCATCGCCTCCTTCCCGGGCATGTTTGAGCGAACCATCACCGTGAACGGATTCTCCAAAGGATATGCCATGACAGGCTGGAGGGTAGGATATATCTGTGCGCCGGTAGCTATCGCCAAAGCCTGCGAAAAACTCCAAGGGCAGTTTACTTCCGGCGGCACAGGAATTGCCCAACGGGCTGCATTGGCGGGGATCGTCGGTGACCAAACTCCTACCAAAGAGATGGAAGCCGCCTACCTGAAGCGAAGGGATTTAGTGCTCGAACTGCTACGCGAAATCCCGGGGATCAAAACCCACGTACCGGAGGGTGCCTTTTATTTCTTCCCAGACGTAACCGCTTTTTTTGGCAAAAAATCCGGTGACATGACCATCAACACTGCCGATGATTTTTGCTTGTATATATTGAATGACGCCCATGTTTCGCTGGTGACAGGGGAGGCCTTTGGTGCGCCAAATTGTGTGCGCCTGTCCTACGCCGCCTCAGAGGAAGAACTGAAGCAGGCATTGGCAAACATCAAGGAAGCAGTGGCTAAGTTGCAGTAATCATTCCAGTCAACCCCACCGTTTGCACCGTGTATTTGGACATCAAAATCACCGGTGCAAACGGTTTTTATTTCACCACTCGCTATGCCCGCTCTAGTAATAACACCGGTAAAAGACGCCCTCGAGGCCACCAAGGAAACCATCCAAGCGATCCGGTCTTCTACCGTGAACTTGGCGTATCGGGTGTACAACGACTACAGTTCTCCCGAAACCGAAGCAGGACTTAGCAAGATGGCACCATCCCATGATTTCCAGCTCTTTCATCTGCGAGACCTGACCGATACTCCTTCCCCCAACTACAAAACGGTCCTTCAACATGCCCAAAAATACGCCCTAGACCATGGCCTGGCGTTGATTATTGTGGAATCAGATGTGACCGTAAAAAAAGACACCTTACAAAACCTGCTTACTTTCGGTGATCAACATCCGAACGCCGGAATGATAGGAGCCGTCACCGTGGATGAGCAGGATACCGTGAACTTTCCCTACCTGAAATTTAAAGGGGAAAAAGCCCCGCTGATCAATACCAAACGAAGTTTAAGCTTCTGCTGCACATTGCTGAGCAATCGTTTTTTACAGGCCTATGACTTCTCAAATTTGGATACTTCCAAAGATTGGTTTGACACCCATATCTCAAAAAAATCCATCGAACTGGGTTTTGAAAACTTTGTATTGATGGACACCCGAGTCCTGCATCGCCCACATGGCAGCCGACCTTGGAAGAAGCTAAAGTATACGAACCCGATTAGGTATTACCTCAACAAGTTTTTTAAGGGAAGGGACAAAATCTGAAGACATGCAGACCCCTACTACAGCTTGATTCCCATCCATTTGTAGAAAGTATTGATAAGCTTAGACCATGTTTTGCTTTTTCGTATCGGTCCATTCAGATACTTGTATATAAAGTCGGCATGCTTCCGATTTATAAACTGATACGTCAACTGCCTGCCGCCTTGATCCACCGACTTTCGTCTGGAACCGGGACGGATGCGATAGAAGAACCCCTTAATGGGTAGCTTTACGACCTCCCCTTCGTTTTTCAACATCGAAATCCAAAACTCCCAGTCCTCAAATCCCCACGTCATTTCCTCTGCATAGCCACCGGTCAGTTCCCAATCCTTCCTTCGGTACATTGCCGAAACAAAAATCATGTTCCCCTTGGCCAGCTCTTTCCTACTGAACGGCTTTAATTTCCATAGACCTGATTTTGCTCCAAATTTCTCTGCCTCACAATACACCACTTTGACATCCGATCGCTGTTCCAGGATGCCCACTGCTTTCGAGATGTAATCGGGTGAAATGAGGTCATCTGCATCCAATGGCAGAATGTAGGTGCCGCTGGCCTGGCGTATTGCCATGTTTCTCGCGGCTGCGGGCCCCGCGTTGGGCTGCCTGAAAAACCGAACCCACGGATACGATTCGGCAAGTTGCTGCGCAATTTGCGGAGACTGATCAACCGACCCATCGTCTACCATAATCCATTCCAAATTGGGGTATCGTACTGCAAGGACAGACTGTACCGTCTCAGGCAGAAACAGCTCTTGGTTATATACCGGGGTGATGATGCTTACAAGCGGTTGATTTTCCATTTAGAAAAACGTTGCCCAAAAGTAATCAATCTTCTCTTCATTTGGCCCAGCGACCTCCCAATCCAAAAAAGATACCCCTGCCTGCTGTAATATTACAAAATAAAGATTGACTTTTCAATTTGGGTTTTGAAAAAATCACCCCCCAATAAATCAAAAAATCAGTGCCTGAATCCACCCCATTTACATATTGGCCTTTGTATTCCATAAGGCGCATATTGCTTTAATTTATTCATATTCAATTATATAGTAAGTATAACTGGTAACGAAATACGTGTGTATACATCATTCCCGAAAATCAACAATTCTTTGCTGATCCTACATCCTTTAGATCAAAACGGCAACTATCAATCAGATTGCAAAATAAGCCGTTGTAATTATTTCGTTAAATTATCAAAAATTAGCCGGATGTTATCTTTGTTTTGTAAGCAAAAAAATTTGTATCTTTGTACCGGGTGATTAAGCAACTTTTTCTACTAGTTATTTTTCTTTGGAATTTGGATGGAGGGAACATTGAATTTACTTTTTTTACCTCCTAATCCCGTCTCTCTTCTGCTCAAAATAAACGGTTTCCGGTTCCTTGTCTATCTTTGTCACATGAAGCATTTTTTACACTGGATCTATACATGCCTTCTCCTAGTTGGAATTCCATTCGCGGCAATTGGACAGGAAAGCCCTTCGGATAGATACTACGAGGCTTTTCCTACCGAACTCACCACCCGATATTACTTTTCCAGAAAATACACCGCCTGGCAGGTGGGGGATAAGACGGGAGGCAATACCTATCGGTTTGAACCAAACTCTACGTTAAATATGGGAGTAGGCGCTACCTACCAAAACCTAACACTCAACCTGGCCTATGGATTTGATTTCCTCAATCCAGATTTAGGCCAGGGAGACTCCAAGTACCTAGACCTCCAGGCCCATATGTACCCAAAAAAGCTCGTCATCGATTTTTTCGGGCAGTTTTACCGAGGTTACCACGTGGCGAATTCCGCCCTCCCCGGATCAGCCTCCGACCGGTTCACCGTATTGCCCGATATGCACGTGAGAAAGCTTGGCGCTTCGGTTCAATACCTGTTCAATGGAGAAAAACTTTCGCTCAGAGCGGCTTTTCTTCAAAACGAATGGCAAAAAAAATCGGCGGCCAGCGCACTTCTAGGATTCGAGATGTACGGAGGAACCACCTACAACGAAGGGGGAATGTTGTCGCCGAGCCTAACGAATGAACAGATCGGCAGGTATGACCGATCGCGGTTTTTGGAATTCGGCCCCAATGCAGGCTATGTTGCTACCTTGGTCATCAAGCGACATTTCTTTCTCACCGGATCGGTAAGTACCAATCTGGGGCTGGGTTATCTTTCTTCTTTTGAGGGAGGCCAACAGGAAACCTCCTGGCAGGTAACGCCTAATTTATTTGTAAGAGGTTTTGCGGGATATAACAGCCGCCATTGGTCTGTCAATGTGAACTACGTACATAACCGGGTCAATCTTCCGTCCACCACGGCATACGACAATACCATAATGACGGGAAACTATCGATTTAACCTTGTCCACCGCATTGCCCCAGGACCAAAACTTGGACAGTCACTCGGCAAGCTGGACAGTTTCCTGAAATCCCTTCGAAATAGAGGTAATAAGCCCCGGTAAGAATGGCGATATCAGTAGTTTACATCTTTTTTTAAGATTCCATTTCTGACAACGAGAATAGTCGGTTATCGACAAAATTTTAATCCAAATAACATTCCGTTAACATTCTATTTACAAAAGCTTAAAATATCGAGACATATCCTAAAGGACATTTAACGAAAAATATATCTTTTTTTCAAAATTTTTGCCTGTTATTAGTAGTATGAATATTTCGTTTAATAGTATTCATCCTAAGTCATATCGTTAAACCAGACCAAATGCATTTATGGGAAATTCCTTTACGCTAATCAAAAAGCCTGTTTTGATCGCCTTTATGGCGCTTATCGGCTTGTTTTGTTTCACGGAATCCTATGCCCAAAGTAGGCAGATTACCGGAAAAGTTACATCAAAAGAGGACCAGGGTGGAATCCCAGGCGTCAATGTGTTGATAAAGGGTACCCAAGTGGGCACTGCTACCAATATTGACGGCGATTTCTCACTGGATGTACCCGACAACAACACCGTCCTGATCTTTTCCTACATTGGTTTTCAAAATCAGGAAATCGCAGTAGGAAACCGGTCCGTCATCAACGTGGAATTGACACAGGATGAGGGCACCCTCGGGGAAGTAGTGGTCACCGCTTTGGGTATTCGGCGGGAAGAGATATCGCTCGGCTACTCCATCGAACGTGTGGGTGGCGAAGAAATGACCCGTGTGGCTCAGGAAAGCTTTTTGAATGCCATGGCGGGTAAAGTGGCCGGAGCCACCATCAGCAGCACCGGCGGAACCGGCTCCTCTGTAAGTATGGTAATACGCGGAGCCACTTCGCTAAGCTCCGACAACCAACCCCTGTTTGTGGTGGACGGTGTTCCCATCGCCAATACCTTGAACAACGTGTCGTCGATAGGTAATGAAAACCGGGTCGATTACGGCAATGCCATTTCCGGACTGAACCCCGATGACATTGCGGAAATCACGATCTTGAAAGGACCCAGTGCAGCGGCACTATATGGATCAAGGGCCGGTAACGGTGTGGTGCTTATCACTACCAAAAGCGGAAAGGTCGATAAGCTGACCGTAAATGTCACCTCAAACACGGTATTTGACGTGCCTTTTAAATTCCTTAAATGGCATTCACGCTTCGGTTCAGGCCAGTTCTCGGCAATCCCTCCGGATGTAAGCGGAACCCCTTTGTCAAATCCTTTTGGCGCATTGGTACAGGAAAACGTAAATGCAGCCTTTGGTGCCGAGCTGGATAGGGGCTACATGGCACCCCAATGGAACAGTCCATTGGACGAAAACGGCCGCCCTATTCCCATGGAGTTGGTATCGCATCCCAACAACGTCCGAAACTTTATGCAAACCGGAATCACCACTACCAATGGTTTCTCTGTTTCGAACAGTACAGCTTCCATGAACTACCGCATCTCCTACGGAAACATGCAGAACCGGGGCTTTATTCCCAACTCGGATCTGTTCAGAAATACCCTGAACATCAATTCGTCAGTAAAGATGAATGATAAACTCACCTTGAGCACCAACTTGGATGTGAGCCGTAATAATTCCAATAACCGACCTGCGGGCGAGCGCGGTACCAACCCACTGCAATGGGTGTATGAAACCTCCCCTCATATCAATATCTTGGATTTGAAGGACTATTGGATGCCAGGCCAAGAAGGCCTACAGCAGCGCACCCCAGATGCGGGTTTTCCAACACGCACCATCAACAACCCTTACTTCTTGGCGAACGAAGTCAACAACAGCTTCACCAGGGATCGGGTCTTTGGCAATATCAAAGCAGATTGGCAGATTTCCCCCAGTGTAAGTGCCTTTGTCCGCTATGCATTGGATACCTACAGCGAAACCCGGGAAAGCAAAATTGCAAACAGTTACACGCAAGAGCTATTCGGCGCGTATGGTATTACCGAACTTCATGGTTTTGAAAGCAATGCAGACTTTCTGGTTTCCTATAACAAGGACGTGAACAACTTTGGTATCACGTTATCCGGAGGTGGAAATATGCGCTACCAAAATGGCAGCAACATGACCGTGGCCTCTCGACCAGGAGCGGGGTTGATTGTGCCAGGTGTATACACAGTGCAAAACATTGCACAAGACAACGTGCAGTATGCCAACTCACGTTTTGAACGGGGAATCAACAGCCTGTATGCACTGGCCAACCTGTCCTATAAGGATATGATCTACTTGGACCTGACTGCGCGAAACGACTGGTCCAGTACACTGCCCAACGCCGATCCGTATTTCTATCCATCGGCATCCCTAAGCTTGCTGGTCAATGAGATGGTCACCTTGCCCCGATCGGTTAGTCTCTTCAAACTAAGGGGAGGCTATGCACAGGTTGGCAACGATGCTGACCCCTATCGCTTGATCGCCATGCTTTCCAATGCAGGCGCCTGGGGAAATCTTCCTCGACTGACCCTGCCTTCTACGCTACTGAACCCATCCCTTAAGCCAGAGATTGCCAGTTCTTACGAAGCGGGGCTTGATTTTCAGCTTTTCAACGGCCGGATAAGGTTTGCAGGAACCTACTACGTAATGGAAAACGAAAACCAAATCTTGAGCACTCTCCTTCCTCCTTCTACCGGATATACCAGTAAGAATATCAACGCCGGTCTACTTCAAAGCCGAGGAATCGAGTTGACCTTGGGTACAACTGTCGTTGAGAATAGAAACTGGCGTTGGGATGTGAATTTCAACCTGACCAGAAACCGAACCCGTATCCTTGAGCTTTCCGACGATCTACCCTTTTACACCCTTTGGACAGACGCCCGTGGTGGTGCCTGGACCTACGTAGGCGACGAAATCGGGGATATCTACGATGCGAAAGTGATCACGGTAGAGGATCCCAACTCTCCCTACTTCGGTTTCCCCATCCTGAACCCACAAAGTGGCAAATGGCAGGACGTGGCAGCCCAAAATACCCGAAACAAAATCGGGAATTTCAACCCGAGGTTTATACTCGGCGGACAGAGCTCCCTATCCTACAAAAACTTTCATCTTAGCTTCACCTTCGACTGGAGAAACGGAGGCGATTTCGTATCGCAAACCTACCGATGGGGCGAAGAACACGGCCGTTCTCAGATTTTCCTGGATAAGCTGATCAACCCCGGTGATATGCAGGGGAGAGAGCTTAGGGACTATTTGATTGCAAACAAGGATCAAATGATCCTAATGAATGGCAACAACTTCCCGCTCGTGGGTGGTCCTACACCTGATTTCAACGGTTATCCCTTTACATTTGGGCCATTTACCTTGCCTTATGGTGGGGTATTTATCCCCGGTGTTTATGCCACTGCATTTGATGCAAACGGCAATCCTACCGAGTTTGCCGAAAACCTGGGAGAAAACATAGGCCGTCCCGGTGGAACGATCACCATGCCGTTTGCGGGCAGTACAGCATGGAGCTTTACGAGAGCCTTCCTATATCCTGCCTCCTTCGTAAAACTGCGTGAAGTTTCCTTTGGCATGGACCTGCCGGCAAAAGTCGCCAGTTCCCTAAAAATGCAAAACATGAACTTTTCGGTATACAGCCGAAACATCATCCTTTGGACGGCTGCAAAAATCAACATAGACCCGGAGATGGCCTTCCAGCCCCAGGCAGGGGTGCAGGCAGGAACTCAGTTTAAGCAAGGTATCGAACGTTGGAACGTAAACCCATGGGTGATGCCTATCGGTTTCAGACTGAACGCCACCTTTTAATCATCCGGTCACAACACAAAATGAGAAATCGTATGAAATCGAAAAATATAATCCTCAAACTCTTAGGGCTGGCAATGATCTTTACCGTATCCTGTCAAGAATCCCTGATGGATATGAACGTGGATCCCAATGCCGCTAACCCGGCAACCACAAATCCCAACCTGGTGCTTTCCACCGTGCTCACTGAGGCCGGCAAAACCATCGTCAACCTTGGCTATGGGGATATCGCCGGCGTGATGCAGCATACCCAAAAGGACGGCTGGGCAGGAGGCCACAATCTATACGATTGGAATCGAAACAATAGCTGGGCCGGGTACTATGGCATACTGCGCAACAACAAATACGTGCATGACCGTGCCGTAGAACTGGGTTTCGAATTGCAGCAGGGCGTGACCCTGGTGATGAAGTCGATGATGTTTGGATTGATCACCGATCTGTGGGGAGATGCCCCCTACACGATGGCCTTGAGAGGGCCGGAGGGTACTCCCGAAGCGACCTTCCCGGTATTTGATACTCAGGAAAGCATCTACCGAGGTATTCTGGACGATTTGGAACGCGCCAATCAGTTGCTTTCAAAGCCACGCAGCGAGTACAACAGTACCATTCAAGGTGCCGATGTGTACTATAACGGTGATCCTGCGAAATGGAGACGACTAGCCAATTCCCTGAAACTACGTTACCTGATGCGGGTTTCAGATAAGCTGCCTGACTTTGCCAAGCAAGGGATAGAAGCCATTCTGGCCAATCCGGCCCAATACCCGATCATTACGGCTCCGGTAGACGATGCCTCCATGGGATTTGCAGGCATCAGCAATGATACCTCTTGGCCCAACAATACCCGCTTTGATGCCAACGAAAGCAACTATCGCCGCATCAAAATGTGCGCCACGCTGGTAGAATCCATGCGTTCAAAAAATGACCCACGCCTATCCGTGTGGGCAAATAGGGTGCAGATCCCACTGGTAGTAGATGAAAACCTGCCCGCCGGAACAGACCGAATTGAAAATGGACGGAGACTACTTTCCCCTGATGTCTTAGTGGCCCGTAACATCAGTATCAATGATATCAACCAAAATCCCGACTTCGTTGGCATTCCACCGGCGATCCCTGGTCCCCAAGTGTACAATATGAGCCCGGATGCCAATCAGGCCTCCTTCAATCCACATGTTTCTTGGTTGAACGATATCTACCGAGCAGCTTCCGGCCCCTTGTTAAGATCTAGAATCCTGTCAGCTTCTGAGATACACTTCATCCTAGCAGAAGCAGCATTGAAAGGCTGGAATGTAGGCAATACCGCCGAGCATCATTACAATGCGGCCATTCAGGCTTCCTTCACCACTTGGGGGATTGCCAATCAGGCAGCCGCCTATCTTTCCCAGCCAAACGTACGATTTGATGGTACATTGAAGCAGCTGATCGAGCAGAAATGGATCGCTTCATGGACCTCCGCTGCCGAAGCTTGGTTTGATTTTCGAAGAACAGGATTCCCTGAACTAAAGGCAGGACCATTTGCGATCCGAACCGTACTGCCCGTAAGGTATTACTACATGATCGATGAAGAAAACCTCAATCAAGCAAATACCCAAGCAGCGATGGATCGACTACAGCAGACGAATTTCTCCCAAGT
The DNA here is from genome assembly GCF_000390185.1 of Lunatimonas lonarensis. Classification (GTDB taxonomy): domain Bacteria; phylum Bacteroidota; class Bacteroidia; order Cytophagales; family Cyclobacteriaceae; genus Lunatimonas; species Lunatimonas lonarensis. Next base: position 48,173 of record NZ_AQHR01000068.1, read on the forward strand.
AGACGGGCTCAACAGTGCTTGGTCTAAGCCTTGGGTGATCCAAGGCACAAACAAACCCTGGTAAAAGACCTTGGCAATCAGTAACAAAGAGGTGTGGAGGTTCTTTCCACACCTCTTTTTGCATTTCCTAGTTTAATCTTAAACCCACCATTACCCATGAAATCCAACCCATCAAGATTCATTTTTTTACTATTCTTCGCAACCACGCTGTCCTTCCACACCTGGGGACAAGACCTCCGGGTGGGAACGAGCCTTCGAGTCATCACGCCTGATCCCCTCCTGCCCGTTTCGGGGGGTGTGGGTATTCCTAAGCCAGCTACCGAAAAAAAGGGAGACCTCTTTGCCAGGGCAGCGGTTTTTGAGCAGGGAAACGAACGCTTTGCCCTGGTAGTAGTAGATAACCTGGGTTGGCCTGCAGTGCTTGCAGACAAGTCTCGCGCGCTGATAAAAGGTGTCAAGCCCGAAAATGTGCTCATCGCCGCCACCCACACGCACAGTGCCCCAGACGCTTATGCCTTTGCCGATGAGTCTGGAAAACACGGTGCTGACCTGGACTACCTGGACTGGTGCACGCAGCAGATTGCCGATGCGGTCAATGAAGCCTCGGAAAAACTCACTACAGCCAAATTGAAAATAGCCTATGGAGAAGCCCAAGGTAAAATAGCCTATAACTACTACGCCCCCATACTCTACGACCCCAACTGCGGTGTCATTCAGGCACTGGACACAAATGGCAAGGTACTGCTGACCCTGATAAATTATGCCATCCATCCTGAAGTAATCGGCAACGGACGGGGAATACTAAGCCCCGACGTATGCGGACCATTATATGATCGGATAGAGGAAAAGGCAGGCGGCATGGCCCTATTTGTGAATGGAGCCCTCGGAGGCATGGTGACAGCCGACAACCGACGGGACAATAACCAAGAAGCGAACGATTACGAGGAATGCACCCGTATAGGACACCTCTTGGCCGATGAGGCACTAAGGATTGTGGCAGATGCTCCCTTGGCAGCTAACACCGATCTATTTGTAACCGCCAAACAGATCGAAATCCCGATCGAATCTCCCCTGATGAAATTTATCTTGGAAAGCTCCCCCTTGGGACACGGACAACGAGGCTCAGAAACCATTAAGACACAGCTAAATCTGATCAACCTCGGTCCGGCGCAATTTGTGACCATTCCCGGAGAGGCACTCCCGAATATCGGCTACTACTTGAAGCGGAATATGCCCACGAATTACCCGTTTCTGCTGGGCCTATGCAACGACGCATTTGGATACTTCCTGACCAAAGTGGATTTTGATAGCTTCAAGCGGTACGAATACATCACCCGCACCAGTCTCGGTGAGCTGTCGGGAGAGACCGTTATACAGGGGATTCTCGAAATGGTGCAGGAATCCCCCAAACCCGCTCAATAGGAAATCTGCCCGAAAGGGTTGTAACTTGCGGAATATACACCATTTGTCCACATCCCGACGCAGATGAAGGTTTTTCGATCCCTGCTAATGTCCACCTTGGTGGCTTTGGCAATGTGCAGTTCCTGTACCAAAAATGTATCCCTTACCCGGCTAGCTCCGGCGGAAATCAGCATCCCCAACCATGTGCAGCGATTGCTGATCTTGGATCGAACGGAGCCGGAAAGCAAGGGAGTGGCCATCATCGAGGGCATACTCACCGGAGAGGCGCCCTTTGAGGTGAAAAACGCCATAGAAGCTACCTTGGCTACCGTGCAGCAAGAGCTCAACACCTCCCCACGGTATGAGGTGGTCCGGGCAAGGGAGCGGCTGAAGGGAGGGCTTTTCAGCCAACAGTTTCCGCAGCCCCTTACCTGGGACCAAATTGATGCGCTTTGCTCCGCTTATGGTGCCGATGGCGTACTGGCACTGGAGAAATTTTCTTCGGATTTTGTAGTAACGGACAAGAAAGCACGAATCAAGAAAACGGTGGGAGAAGGCAAAGACGCCACCACCGTGGAAGTAGACGGAATCTATGCAGAGGGTGTAGCCCAGGTGCAGGTAGGGTTCCGGTTTTATGACCCTGCCAACCGAAATATCGCCGACCAGGTGGACGTCAGCAAGACCAATCTTTGGTCTGCCGAGGCAGAGACCCGTGCTCAAGCATTGGCACTGATGATCAACAAGGTACGGGCCACGCAGATCGTAGGCCAAATGGCCGGCGCTGCCTACGCAAGAAGGGTGGCTCCCATGTTCCTGACCATAAGCCGTACATTCTTTCATAAGAGTAAGACCAACCCTGCACTGGCATACGGAGCCCGGTTGGCAGAGGTAAACAAATGGGAGGAGGCCATGGATGCTTGGACGACAGCGTTGGATGGTGACAATGATGAGAAAACCGCGGCAAAACTTGCCTATAATATTGCGATTGGCCATGAGGTGCTGGGCAATCTGGAATTGGCGCAAGATTGGGCCGGCATCGCCTACACCCGGTATGGCCTGAAAAAGGGGCGAACCTATGCCAATGACCTGACCAGGCAAATCCTGGCAAACGAGCAAGTGCGTCAGCAGCTAGCTGGGGACTGACCGGTTTCTTGATACAAACAGGTAGATGCCAGTGCTAACGCCCCTAGGATAGTTTGGATATTCAATTTCTTTTATGGGAGCAACGACACCCCCGCTCATTCATCAAACGTGCTGCTTTATGGTGGCAATGGTATATCTCCGTATAGTATTTTCTACTCTTTTCGCTTTAATGTGTGGTGCAAGTCATTTCATGCAGTTTTTGGTGCATAAACCTATAATATCCCAGTGTGAGTACTGTACAAGCAAACAAAAGAGCCAAAGAAAGGGAAATCAGCAAAAAGTTGATGGTGGTTTCCAATCCTGCGCCCCCCTCTTGCCCACCTTCCAACGGCATCATTTTCCCTGCCCCCGTGATAGCGGCTATCAATACGGCCAATACATTGGCAAAAGTCGAATAGATCAACAACCAATAAGAGGTCGTTAGCCATTTTGGGGAAAGGGAAAATTTATGCCAAACCACTCCAACCAACATAAGGAATAGGCCATTCATGATCCCCTCGAGATGCGCACTTAGACCCATACGGGGGTTTGCCATGTTTTGGACAAAGAGTCCAATAGTCAGTCCCATCATGAATAGAACTAAGCCGAGAAAGACTAAATTATTACTTTGTTTTTGTTTGACAAAAGTGCCCATGGTTGATTGATGTTATAGGTTGATGGCGCTTTCTAACCCATTGAATATAGGACATTAATGGATATGATTCAAAAATATGCCTGTCCAAAACTCAAGGGTTGGTAAAAAAAAGGTCAAAACCATAAGAACCAATAATACAAGAAATCCATAAAATGGATACTTGGGCAATTTTTTGAAAGCAATCCAGTCATGAAGTAAAACAGCCAAAGGAAAGAAAAAATAGATTATGACTGTTCCTTCAATGATCGAATAGGGAGCTAACCATTCAAGCAGTCGTGCAGTTGCGGGCCCGGTAAAAGCCATGGACGCAAACAACATCATCGTGCGATGCAATGAGGTGTTTTGGCGATTGATAAAGCCGATGCAAACCATTACAGAAAAAGTTATCAACGCAAAAATATCATTGGTCCATTGAACATTCTGAAACCAAACCCTATCCGGATTATTCAAATTTAGAAATCCCGACTCAACCATTCTTGGCGCAAATCCCATCATCACGGGAAGGGGGATAGTTCATTAAACTGTGTCTAAGGTTAAATCTTTCCTTC
>NZ_AQHR01000069.1 GCF_000390185.1 Lunatimonas lonarensis
AAAATCAGAGCATCACGCTAATTTATTTTTAAGCTGAATTCCTGTACAGGAATTAACCACGCTTTAATAATTGGATCAGGTCTTCGAGGAGTTTATTTTTCTCCTTTTGGACCTGAAGCAATTGTTCCAAGTGAAGAATCTTTTGCGTCAAAGTTGCCGCCGTTTTGTCGGAAAGGCTTTCCTCGTCCGTGACAAGCATGGAACCGTTGCCGGTAAGCAGCCAAGTGGGGTTAACGTCTGCATAGCTTTTTACAAACCGTGCGATCCATTCGGATAATACGTCCTTGTCTTTTCCTATTGCCTTGGAAAGTGTACCATTTCCGGCCCCAATCTCCATTTCTATTCGTCGGATACTGAGGCCTTTTCTTTCAGCATACAGCCCAATTCGGTTTACAATGCTCGCCATTTATTTATTTATCGAAAATAATTTGCTTTTGTAGATACTTAGCTATATCTTTGGATGCTAGATGATTTAACCAAAAGTAATTAAAAAAAGGGGGAGAAACACAACCAAATAGCTTCCTTGGCATCGCTATGTCCCAAGTGAAGCTGGACATTATTTCTAGAAATCCATGAATTCCACAATAACTTACCATATCGATACAAAGTCAGAGGTATTCCGAGGCTTCAATCGTTTTTCGAAATTTGTTTTGGTTGGGAATTCATTTGGCGGCTATGTCAATGTGCAACTCAGGACATTCGACTGCTTTGAGGAAGTCATCAAATCGCTGCCAAGGGTTATCAACGACCTTGCATTTTATGGAAAATGGGATATCTGCCTTTACCAAGTCCCGACTCACTTCCGGTTGATCGAAAAGCCGAAATACTACAAGATTCCTGACAAGGGGAAAATGATATTTAAATTAGATCATTTGATTGCGACCTCTTTCATGGATATTTTTGTTAACTTCTCGGTGATTCACTTGGCTTTGTGTGATAAGAAAATCTCACGTCAAGCCAAATCATTGAAAACAGACTTTGATATCCGCCTGACCGAGACGTATATCACGATACAATTGGATGAACCCTTTTTCCAAAAGCCCATAAATCTCAATCAATTTCATGGAGATACAGACAAATTATTCGATAGTTACAGGTACTGAGCCGAGTTTCCCCGAAGTAATTTACTTGGACAACAATGCAACTACTCCTGTTGATCCACGGGTTTTGAAGACCATGTTGCCCTACTTTTCGGAGAATTTTGCCAACGCCGCCTCCACACATCGCTTTGGCTTGGCCGCTCATGAAGCAGTAAAAAAGGCCCGACAGCAGGTAGCGGACCTGATCGGAGCAGATACCCATGAAATCATCTTCACCAGTGGTGCCACAGAGGCCATCAACCTAGCCATCAAAGGTGTCGCTGAGGCCTATTCCCATAAAGGCACACATATCCTCACCGTATCGACTGAGCATTCAGCCGTCTTGGACACCTGTCGTTATATGGAAACAAAAGGATTTGAAGTCACCTATCTCCCGGTGCAACCCGACGGTTTACTGGACTTTGAGCTTGTGAAAGCCTCAATCCGACCGGATACGATCCTAGTATCCGTGATGCATGTCAACAACGAAACAGGCGTAATCCAGCCGATTCAGGAAATCGCATACCTTGCCCACGAGAAAGGTGCGCTATTCATGAGTGACTGCACCCAGTCGGTCGGCAAGATCCCTGTCAATGTGGATAATCTTGGGATCGACTTGCTGTGCTGCTCTGCACACAAGATCTATGGCCCAAAAGGCATCGGCGCACTCTTTGTTCGGCAACGAAAAAACCGTATCAAAATCCCCGCCCTAATCCACGGTGGTGGGCATGAACGCGGACTTCGCAGTGGCACGCTCAATGTACCCGGCATCGTGGGATTAGGTAAAGCCTGTGAGCTCGCCCAATTGGAAATGGCCGAAAATGAAAAGAAAATCCGGGAAATGCGGGACTACTTGGAGACCGAGCTTCTAAAAATCGAGGGCACCTGGATCAATGGCCATCGGGAAAAGCGGCTCTACAACGTAACCAATATCGGCTTCGAAGGTGTAGACAGCGAAGCCCTGATAATGGGACTCAGCAATCCGGAAGACGATTCCCCCATCATCACTGTCAGTAACGGAAGTGCCTGTACGGCAGCGAGTATTGAGCCTTCGCATGTGTTGATTGGAATGAAACTAACAGAATACCGGGCATTTAACTGCATAAGGTTTTCTTTCGGTAAAAACTCGAAACAGAATGAAATCAACCTATCAAGCAAAAAAATTAAAGAGAAAACGATAGGATTAAGAAATTTTAATCAATAAAAATCTGAGACTTCATATCTTCATATAATAGTTTAATAGTTTTACTTGTAAATGGATATTTATTTTCAGGGTCTTGAAAATCAACAGTTATTTTTTTTAGCAATGCCAAATAGAATTCTTTTTTGAAAATTTCCTCCCTATGCCCAGAGATAAAAATATCAACTAAAAGTCTCATAAAAGCCTGGTAAGAAACATTCGTCTGTAAAAGATTAATTTTATCAGTTGAACCAAGGTCCCAATAGGACTGTCCATCTTCATTTAGAAAGACTTCTCTAACTGCAGAAAAATAAAGGAAAATGACTCGAGTTATGTTTTTATCCTCATTGGTTCTATAAAAATCTCTAAATATTAATCTTTGATTTTCATCCCTCATCTCCGTCCTTTTCTTCCACCGCTCTAGTTCAGCTTCTTTTTGTCCTCTACAAATCAAAAATAATATTGATTTAACCATCGTAGCTTGAGATAAAGGAATTAATTCCCCTCTTTTGTAGGAATTCCCTACCAACTTAACCCTTCCAAAAAAGGGCGATTTTTCAATTCCATTTAGGGCAAGAACAACTTCTAAAGCTGTTTTTTGGGGAGAATCTAGATTCGTTAAACCAAATAGACTATAGACAAGGTTCTCAGGAACTTTAGTTTGGGTTTTATTAATCGTAGAAAAAATCATAGCTTGGTACTCTAACGGAGGATCTAAAAAAAATGATACAACCAACTCTAACTCTAAAATTTTATTAAGCTTATCGGAGTATTTTTTTCTCTCCAACGGATCAAGTTCTAACCCTATTATATCTTGAAGTTTTTGTATAGCTCTTTCTATCCCCTTTATTCTATGTTGGCCATCTATTATTGTTAAAAACACATCTCCATTTTCTTTTTCAATTTCTTGAAAGACAATTTCGTTTAAAGAAATAGATACTGAGTCGTTACTTATCTCTTCAATTTTATCAATTACAATCGCTGGAACTGCAACAATAATATTTGTTGGAAACATCGAATAATTGTCTCTAATTAAAAAATCTGCTATATTTTCTACTTTCGAATTATTGGTTTTCCTTTGAATTTGAGAATTGTAAACTGGCTTTATTAGCGGTTTATCCTTAAAAAATTCATCTTGGTCTACCAATTCCTCTTCATAACCTACAATCAATCTTTCCGTAGGTTTTGACCACTTTTTAAATTGAGAATACGTAAAAATGCCAAGCAAAAACTCTTGATTAATTTGAGTTATTTTACGAGCTTCAAAACCATTTTCTATTTGTCTAGTCATCGCTGATTGCATCAAAATGATTTCCTAGGCTTTTATTTATATCTTCATCAAAAGATTTAACATTTTCTGATTTCAAAAGAAACATTTTTATCCCTATTGAGAACGCAAAAAGAAAGGCGAAAATCGAGGATATTGTAATTATAGACTTAGATAAGGAATTTATTCTAAGCCCCGGAAACTGAATAGTTTGAAATATGTATAGAGCAACGGTTAAAAATAGGAATATCATTGAGACTGCCACGACTCTCCTTCTCATCGAATGAAAATCGGGATAATCTTCTAATCTCTCTATTAGATATGGCATACCAGATGTAATAATTCCAAACGAAATTATTGGTAACGACCCATTATTAAATAAATAGTAATATCGTGAATAACAAAAAATGTTAATAAGTAAGTTAATCAAAAAAACTGAAAAAAAGGTGATTAGTGGAAGGTAAACAATAATAAGCTTCCATGTTATTAATTCTGACATGTTCTCTTTTTTGTTTACTATGGTTTTTAACTTTTCATAGCTTTCTTTTTCAAAAAAGAAAATCCAATCAGTAATGAAAAATCCTATCTTTTTCATATTCTATGCTTTAAACAATTCTCCTACATTGTACTCCTTCAAATTCGAAACCAGCTGATATTTCTGAATTTTCTCCATACTGGCTTTCAGTTTCATCGCGTCTTTGTCGCCGATACCCATGAATTTCTGCATCAGCTTGAGGTTAACCTTATCCTTGATATCAAAAAGGAAGGCAGTCTCGCACATACTGCTGAAATCAAAAGAAGGCTGGTTAAACTCCTCTATACCCTGTGACAACAATATCACTGATACACCTTGGGATCGAATCTCACGCAAAATCTTCTCCAGCAAATCCTGAGATTTCTTCTCCTTAAAAATGGTATGCGCCTCGTCAATCAACAACACATACCGCATTCCTTGGAAATCACCCTCGATGGGAGCTTTTTCCATATTCATAAATGTATTGTATATGTAGTTGATAATCAAGAAAACGGACGTAAATCTTATGTTTTTTGAAAGGTCGCCAGATAGACTCAGGTAAAAGTTATTGTTTAAAAAATTATTGTTAGCATCCGCGATATTTGCAAATAGATCTAATTCAGACAGGTCTTCCAAAATTTGACCTAAGGAAGTTGGTTTACTGCCTTCCCTGTCCTTTACCTTGTCATAAATGTTTTTAAAGGTTGGGAAATTACCGCCTTTTTCTTCTGCGAAGGCATCTTTGATCGAATCTTTTAGGGTTTGTTGCTGAACCTTCCCCAGGTTTGCTTGACTACAGATAATGTCTACAAGCTTATTGATTCCCATAAAACGGTTTTTTTCGTTTACATTATCGATAAAGGATATTGGATTTATAGGGAAGGGAGTGTATGGGGCTTTAATTAGCTGGCACTTTGTAGCTTCAAAAAACTCTGAGTTTTTCTTTTCATCCTCTTCAGACAGGCCCTTAAAGTCGAGGAAGATAAAATTCACCTTCCCACGGGTTTCTTTAACGATTTGCTTAATTAGGCTGTTTGCGAAATAGGTCTTGCCAGTTCCTGAATTGCCAGCTACAGCGACGTGGGCGTTGTTATGCACTGCCGTATTATTGAACTCAAAGTAGATGTCCTCACCGTCAAATGATTCGCCAACGCGAAGCCTAATTGAATCTGAATAATAGTCCTTGTTTTTGACTCTTAGAGTTCTTGTTTTTTCATCGAAGAGAATCGCATCATTTGAAAGTTCGGTTTCCGACAAAGCTTCTATTCCAGCTTCTACCTGTTCTAGGATAAAATCCAAGCCCGTGAAGTTGTGGCTATCGTCGAAGATCTTGCTCATTAAAGCAAGACCATGGTCAACATGCATCTTTACGTATTTGGCTAAATTTGCATCGGTTTTGAATATGCCATAATGTTGGCATATCATTGCGATGTAAAAAGTACGATGTTTTCCAAACAGAATATCATCTTTGTATTCCTTGCCTTTACCATCCTGCAAGTCTTTTTCCAAATCCAGCTTAACCCCGCGACTTATCGAAAATGCAAGTGCCACTCTTGAGATATAGTTCTCGGATGAGCCCGGAAACACTTTTCGCGATAATTCTTGGACTACTTGCTTATTGGCTTCCGAGGTACGGATATTAATTAACATTGTATTTCTGGTTATAGGTTCTTAAAAAATCCTTTGGTTCGGTTTGTAAAAACTCACTACTGTAATCGCTCACGTTATTGATTAAATAGGTTTTAGCAATCCTGTGGAACAGCAAATTGAATTCGGATTCTGTCATTTCTTTATTAATCAAGGGGAATAGAACAACTTGATCTGAAACATTCGGATAAAAATATTTGACAATGTTTTCTGCGTGTTGTTCATCAAACTTTTGCATGGGCGAGTCGATAAAAACTGGAAATTCAAAGTCACTTTCTTCCACCAGAGCCCGTAAAATCGAGGTCGCATACATTTGTTGCTCACCCTTGCTTAGTGATTCTTTCCGGATCTCATCACCACGTGAGTCTCTCAATACAATATCGATGTCTTCTCCAATAATATTGACCTCCACTTTGTGGATAAAATCCTTTTTGTGTAACAGCGTCGTTAGTCCATCAAAAATCTGTCTTTCCAGAGATTCCTTTTTCTTAGTCTTAAAGGCAGCGATAAAATTTTTTAAATTTGAAATTTGCCTTGTTAATATTTTGTCCTTTTCCTTATTCTTGTCAGATACCTCAAGTTTTTTACTTAATTCCTCGATTTTTTTTATTAATTGGGTTTTTCTTAAATTCAAACTACCTATCTCTACATTAAATGCATCAATATTGTCTTCAAGTTTTTGAACTTCAAGCTGTAAGGCAGCCTTTTGGTTTCTGTAGGACTCAATTATGGGATCCTCTTGGTTACTTTCAGCGTCTCGAATTTTTCGTCTAATTCCATTCACTTCATTTTTAGTAAATACATATTCTGAATTTATGCGTTTGACGTTTTCCCTAAAGGAATGCTTGATGTTCCCCATTAAGGAATTAAGTTCGGCGCGTTCCGAATCGGAGAAGTCGTGAATTAACTGGAAATCCTCTGGCAATGCAGGGCTGTTTCCATAGAAATGTTTCCTAATCAATTTTTCAAAGGTATCGGAATACCATTTGTGAATTTGGTGATCAAAAATAATATTCTTAGGTCTTTCGATTGTAAGGAGTTCATTGAGAACCTTGTTAGTGGTGCCTGTAATATTTTCTTCTTTGAACTGTGCTACTTTGTAGTTAGCTTCGTTGTCTAATTGATCTTGAACTTCAACTAGTTTAGCGGCTGCGATTGCAAACGGGATATAATCATAAAGATCCTTTAGTTCATTTTGAAGAATTTCTTGCTTTCTAACCAGCCCGTACTCTTGGTCTCTGAATTCCGAAAGTTCCTCAACTGTAATTAAGCTACCTGCTTTTATTAATTTTTCTTGAATATCCCTGATATCCTTATTTTTTTCATTCCGCTTTTCCTTTGTCTCATCGATCTTTGTCAGGTATTCTGAGACCTGGTCATCGATTGTCGACAAATCGGCCTCAAGTCTCTTAAAATCAGCTTTTTCAGTAGCACTAGCAGACTCCTGCCTCATTTTTATTTGAAGTCCTTCAAGTTCCGCCTTTAAGTCCTCATATTTCTTGATACCTAGAACTTCCGAATAGGCTTTACTAAGTGCCCTTTTTTGCTCCGGGGTATTAACTTCTGCCAGACTGACGATTTTTTCAGCGTCGAAAAAAAAGAACTTGGCTATTTCTATGGGCATAATAAAATCACGGATAAATATCTCCGGACCAACCTCTTTTGCCAATTCATTAATCCTTCCATCAATCAACACTTCTAGATCTTCACCAGTGCTAGAGTAAATATTAAATGAGCGCTTTACTACAATTTCTTTATAAAAAACCCCATTAATATTTAAATCTGTAAACGTTATTGATACAAAAAATGAATTTTCTCCTTCAGTTTTTGCCTTTCGGTTTAAACTACCCGCGATATACCTTGCATAAGTACCTTGGTCGGAGATTTCCTTTTTGTACAGATCATCGACATCTTGCATTTGGCGTCCATACAAACACCATACTAGGGACATCAGAAAAGTTGTCTTACCGAAACCATTACGACCACTAACCAGAATGATGTTCTTATCAGCTTCAGGGCTTAGATCTATTACATTAGAACCTTTGTAAATTCTAAAATTGTAAAGCTCAATTTCCTTAATTTTCATTTACTTACCTCTTTTATCTCTTTTACAAGCAGATCAAGCCTCTTTTCCAAATCCGCTTGTAGTCCCCTTTTTCTCATCATAAGCGTCTTTGTTTTTTGGAGTGCCAAGCAGTCCATAATGAACTTAAGGTCTCTGGGTTCGTCCTTGCAGGACTTGGCGAGTAATTCTTCCTCCTCCCGCTGTTTTTCTTCTTGTTTGCCCATATCGATGCTGGTTTTATACACCTGATTGTAAATATCTGAAACTTTGGTCTCAAAAAAACTATCTCTAAACCAATGATACTGAATTAATACCAATTCTTGTTGGGAAATAAGCTCGACTCCCTCCGTTTCTTCAATATCTTTTTGCGCTTTTAGGATTCGCCTTAAAATCTCAGCTCTTGTTTCGAAAAGGTAAGGCCCCCATACTCCTTCTTTCAATTCCCCATTTCTACGCCTGGGATCTCGATACAATTCCGGGTTGTCCCTTGTCTCGACTAAAAAGTCCCGGATCTCAGAAAGAGGCTGCATCCATTCTTCCCCGTTATCAATCAATCCTTCCATAGATTTATCCTTATTGACGACTGTGCAGGTCCAGCAACCAAACCTGCTATTACCGCAACTTGGAGTTGTCTCGTCTATTACAAGTGGACAATCCCCTGCATTTGCATTCCGATACAGGGTAACAAGCTCCTTATGGGTACCACCCCAAGGAGGTGGCACTTGGTTTAGATATTGCCAAAGTTCATTCGTGGATACGTCCTTTATAGGCGCGAAAACAAAAGTGTTTGGCAGCTGATGTTTACGTAGTCTCTGGCCTTTGATTTCATGTCGTTTTATTGACCTGGCCCGATTACCACTTTCAGCGCTCCGAGTTCCAAGTAAAATAATAGCTTCTCCGGCCTCACTGATTTTTTCCGTGATAAAACGCGTGGTGGGATTTATCTTAAGCCTTTCTGTACACCACCTTACGAATCTATTAGGTGCAGGATAACCTAGACCAATTAACCGTACCCAAAAGCTATCTTCGACTCTTGGCATAGTTTCATGAACGGTTAACGGAATTTGCTGATCCTTGGCTGCTATTTGAATCCTGTTTAGCGTGGTTTTTATAAACTTTACCATTCGGGGATTCTCTACCATGGTATCGTTACAGACCACATATATTCTGCGTGTAAGTAAAATTGGATCTACTTTTTTTAAAGATTTCCAGACGACCTGTAATAGCATCGTGCTGTCCTTTCCCCCACTAAACCCAATGATCCACGGTCTTTGTGATTCGTCGTATAAGTATTGATCTAATACCTCGTTTTCCAGATAACGGAGATCCAATGCCATCTTAGTCTTTTGATTTGAATTTATCTACTTTACACAAAGTAACAATTTATCGCCTTAGACTTGTCGATGTAGATCGGTTTTCTGTCGAAATCCGTCAAAATTTTTACCTTTTAGGCCAAAAAGAGTAATTTCACTTCTCCAATCACTCTACCGCATACATCTCCACCACCCTGCTCGTCAGTTCCATTCTGTCCAGGCCGCTGACTTCGATCAGGACTTTGTAATGCTTCGGCACTCTTCCCAGCTTTTCGTCCATTTCTTTCTCGAGCGAAGCGGCAAGCTTGGAGTCGGTAAAGAGCTTGAGGCTCTCGGTGGCACCGGTATCCCATATGCCGCCAAAGACATATACCGCGTTGCCGTTGGGTCCGGGCAATTTGGCTAGTATCGCGTAATCGGTATGGTAGCCGTTCGGATCGCCAAATGGGGTATACACGTTTGCCTCTCCCTCTTCGGATACCCGGATCCCATCCACTTCCGCGTCATAGGCCAGGCGAGATCCTTGGAAGTAGTTTTGGAATAACCCCAGCGTCTTTAGCATGCCTACCACCAGCAGGTCCTTATCCTGCAGTTCCTTTGGGTTGAAGCGGGACATGGTGCGGATGGAGTAGTCTTTGCCCAGGCTTCCAAACATTTCGGTCAGGTTTTTTATCCAGTGGGCGCTTCCCTGTATGAGCAATCCGTAAGTTGCCGGAGTCCAATCCAGGTGGGCCGGCTTCTGCTGTTCCCGAAAGACCTCAAATTCCCGTTGGGAATTGATCCCGGATTGTCGGATGGTCCGCATGCTGCCGACCGCCGGATCGTATTCATTGAAAATAAAAAGATCACCCAAGACCAGCGTGGCGGGAAACCGGCTGTCCTGTAGATCCGACCACAGCAGCGGCAGGGAGGGTTGGCTGGGTTCCCCCGGCAGCAGGCGCAATAACCAATAGACGGCCACTCCCAAGGCTACGAGCAGTACCGGTACCCAGGGTCGGGGCAGTTTGGCAGTCCTACGGGAGGGCTTGACCAAATCACGCTCGGACAATGCGAGGGCATATCCACCTTTGGGAATGGTAAGCACGGACGTTTCCGCTTTGCCCTCGTTTTCGTAGTAAGCTGCCAGCTTTTCGCGCAGTTTGTATACATACACCCGGATCAGCGTACTTTGGGAGGGATCATAATCCTCTTTTCCAAAAATTTCCGCGGCGATCGTCGCCTCTTTGGGTACCTTGTCATCGCGGGTACACGAGGCAAGGTACCGGAGTAGATTCGCGTAGGTCAGGGATCTTCCAAAGGACTTGCTCCCAATGATCCTTTCCACAATTTGCTCATAATCTTGCCTCTGCATGGGTCGAAAACTTTCTCCATTCAAAGATAATCATTAATTTTAACTGTTAACAAAACGGTTTTTTAACGGAATTTCGGCAATTTAAATGCCCTATATTTGAAATTCGAGCGAAAAGCCCTTTAAACCCATGATATCAATTCCAACTAGGTTGTTACGTTTCTTTATAGTGTCGGCGTCCCTGCTGGCCTTGGCAGCGTGCGGACGATGGGAGCCCCCCCAGGAAATTGCGGAGGTCTATATTGATCTACCGGAGCAAATAGATTTCAATTACCATGTAAAGCCCATACTTTCGGACAAGTGTTTTGCCTGTCACGGACCGGATGCCACCAATCAGCTTTCCAGCTTTCGGATAGACCTGGAAGAATATGCCTTTGCCGCCCTCGAGGGAAGCCCCGGCAAAAAGGCCATCGTGCCCGGTAAGCCCGGCAAAAGCGATGCGCTGCTTCGCATGCTTTCGAGTGACGCCTCCTATCAAATGCCCCCTCCCGAGTCACATCTTACCTTGGAACCGCGGGAAATCGCCATCATCGTCAAGTGGATCGAACAGGGAGCGCAATATAAGCCGCACTGGTCCTTCATTCCGCCCGAGGCTGTCACCCCACCCGCGACCCGATTTAGCGATTGGGTGGTAAATGATATAGACCGGTTTGTTGGCAAAAAACTGGAAGACCAGGGGATTCAGCCTTCTGAGGAGGCGAGTAAGGAGACCCTTATCCGGCGGCTGACCTTCGACCTGACAGGTTTGCCTCCGTCCCTGGAGGAGATTGAGTCCTTTGTCCGGAACGACTCACCCGACGCCTATGAGCGGCTGGTTGATCGCCTGATCGCTTCCCCTGCCTACGGGGAGCGTATGGCGGCTGACTGGATGGACGTGGCCCGCTTTGCGGATTCGGATGGTTACCTGGATGACAAACACCGCGACTTCAGCCCCTACCGGGATTGGGTGATTCAGGCCTTTAACGATAATATGAGTTATGAGCAGTTTATTACCTGGCAGCTTGCCGGAGACCTACTCGATCATCCCTCCAAGGAAAGCATCCTGGCCACGGCCTTTAACCGGCTTCACAAGCGGAATTCTGAGGCGGGGATAGTCTTCGAGGAATACCGCGTCGAATACGTGGCCGACCGTGCCCAGACCGTAGGCAAGGCTATCATGGGCCTGACCATGGAATGTGCCCGCTGCCACGACCACAAATACGACCCCATTACCCAACGCGAGTACTTCGAGCTGTTTGCCTTTTTCAACAGCACCAACGAGATAGGAACGGCAGTGTACGGTCCTGGGCAGGTTCCGGGGCCCTCCCTTCTGCTTACAGATACGGAACAGGAGAAACTACTGACCTACCTGGACAGTAAGATCCGCAGCGAATCCGATCAGCTTCACCGACTGCTTGAAGAGGAAACACCGTCTCTGCATGGATGGGCAGAGCAGCCCGACCGTGTCATGGCTTCGATCGAAAAGGGGCTGCGGGATGCCTTGGTAGCCTATTATCCGCTGGACCGCTTCGATCCACAGGAGACCGCCGGACAGTATACCAGCCCAAATGCCGTTGCCAACGGCAATCCTATCCGCATCAAGGAACCCGACCTGGGCAAAGGAATAAAGGGAGAAGGAGTGTTTTTAAATGACTACACAACCTTGACCCTTCCGGAAAAGGTAGGGTGGTTTGACCATACAGATCCCTTTAGCTTGTCCGTCGCCGTTTTTCCCGAAAAGGAATTTGAGGAAGCGGGAATCCTTTACCATTGCGAAGACATCCGCCTCGGACTAAAGGGCTACTCCTTGTTTCTGGAAGATAACCGGCTGAAGTTTATCATCTCCTATTCGTGGCCAACCAACGCCATTCAAGTGGAGACGTTGGATCCGCTTCCCGTGCAGGAATGGACGCAGGTAACCCTCACGTACGATGGGAAGGGAAAGGCATCCGGTGTGGGCGTCTATCTCAACGGTGAAGCTGTGCCCGTGGTAGTTAAGGCAGATAACCTGTACAAGTCTATCCTTTTCAAACCGGATATCCATACCTATGGGTTTCGGGGACTCACACTTGGCGAGCGGGACAAGATGAAAACGTTTCTGAAAAGCGGGCTGGACGAGTTGTCCGTGTTTTCCGATGAATTGACACCGCTGGAAGTCAGGCAGCTTTTTGATAGGGAAGCAGTGCGGGAGGTGCTGGCAACGCCAACCCACCCTGCCCATTTCGACCTGATCAAAAACCAGTACCAGCGAAGGGAAATCAGGGAGGTGAGTCGCGCCCGTGAGCGGTTACGTGCCGCCAAAAAGGAAAAAATGGCCTTGGTGGAGGATATTCCCGAGATCATGGTGATGGGAGACACGGACGAACCCCGCCCTACCTTTATCTTGGACAGGGGACTGTACAGCGATCCGACGGAGGAAGTTTTCCCTTCATTGCCCAAGCGCATCCTGCCATTTGACGAGGATTTGCCAAGGAATCGGTTGGGACTGGCCAAGTGGGTATTTGACGAGCGAAATCCCCTTACGGCTAGGGTGTATGTAAACCGATTATGGCAGATGCATTTTGGCAAGGGGCTGGTGGAAACCTCTGATGACTTTGGCAATCAGGGCAGCTTGCCCACCCATCCGGAACTGCTCGACTGGCTGGCCGTGACGTTCCGCGAGTCGGGCTGGGATAGTAAGTATATGCACAAACTGATGGTGATGTCGGCCACTTACCGGCAAACTTCGCATGCGTCTAAGGAACTGCTGGAGTTGGATCCTGCCAACAACCTACTGGCCCGGGGACCTAGTTACCGTATGACAGCTGAAATGGTCAGGGATAATGCCCTGGCAATAAGTGGGCTGTTATCTCCTCGCATTGGGGGACCCAGTGTCTATCCGTATCAACCCGAAGGGTTGTGGGACGAGTTGAGTTCGAAGATCTGGCGGTACAAGTACCTACAGGAGCCTGGAGAGGGCCTGTATCGCCGTAGCCTGTATACGATATGGAAGCGGACTTCCGGTCCGCCGTCCATGATGATCTTTGATGTGGGCGATCGCAATGAGTGTTCGGTAAAGCGAAGGCAAACCAGTACGCCGCTGCAAGCGTTGGTACTACTGAACGACCCCCAGTACCTAGAGGCGGCGAGGGTCATGGCGGAGAATCTGCTGGAGTCGTTTCCGGAGCGGGAGAGCCGCCTAAAAAATGCCTTTCTGCTTAGCATAGGAAGAACGCCCCGCGAAAGGGAATTTGAGTTGGTGGCGAACTACTACGACGAAGAGCTTGAAAAATTTAAACTAAACAGGCAGGATGCCATCGCCTACGTAGGAATAGGTGCCACCCCTATGGGTACGGGTAAGGATCCTGTTCAGGTGGCGGCATTGGCCACCGTTATTAACGGCCTGATGAACACCTCCGACGGATATACCATAAGATAAAGAAGCCATGGACGAATACCTAAAACATTTACAGTTTACCGAAAGTAGAAGGGGGTTTCTCAAGAAAACCTCCATGGGGTTTGGCGCCATTGCGTTGGCCTCACTAATGGGTAAATCAGGCTCCTTTGCTGAGGAGCTGGCCGCGCCTCAAGGAGCTGCCGGTATGGGTGGACTGCTGAATGGCACCCATTTTCCGCCCAAGGCGAAGCGTGTGATCTACCTGTTCCAAAGCGGCGGCCCCTCACAGATTGAGACCTTTGACTATAAACCCGAACTGGCCAAATGGCATGGGCAAGAGATCCCTCCATCCGTGCAGGGCACCCAGCGCAATTCCGGCATGGTATCCGAACAGTCTACCTTCCCGCTGGTCAAATCCATTTATGACTTTAAGCAGTATGGGCAGTCGGGTGCCTGGGTGAGCGAGTTGTTTCCCCATACCGCCAAGGTGGTAGACGACCTGTGCATCATCAAATCCATGAAGACCGAAGCCATTAACCACGAGCCTGCCGTGATGTTTGTGCAGACGGGTAGTCAGCTGAGCGGTAGGCCATCGATCGGTTCTTGGGTGAGTTACGGCCTAGGAAGTGACAATAAAAATATGCCCTCCTTCGTGGTGTTGATTTCTCAAAGCCAGGGAGATCAGCCACTAAATTCCAATGCCTGGGGCAATGGATTCCTGCCCTCCCACCATCAAGGGGTTCAATTCCGATCCGGCAAGGATCCCGTATTGTACCTGAATAATCCCCATGGCATACACGATCACGATCGGAAAAAGGCGTTGAACTTTATTGAGGAACTCAATCATGAGCAATTTGCGCTGTGGAATGATCCCGAAATCCATTCCAAAATCAGCCAATACGAAATGGCCTATCGCATGCAGAATTCGGTACCAGATGCGGTAAACCTGGCTGAGGAGCCGGAGCATATCTACAAACTCTACGGGGAGGATGCCCGTATACCGGGCACCTATGCCGCCAATTGCCTACAGGCCCGCCGACTGGCCGAGCGCGATGTCAAGTTTATACAGCTCTATCACATGGGGTGGGATCAGCACGGCAATCTGCCCAGAGGCATCAAAACCCAGGCAAAGGCAACCGATCAGGCCACGGCCGGTTTGATCATGGATCTCAAGCAACGCGGGCTGCTGGACGACACCTTGGTGGTCTGGGGCGGGGAATTTGGCAGGACCAGTTTTTCACAGGGAAGGCTGACCAAAGACAACTACGGAAGGGATCATCACCCGGGCTGCTTCACCATGTGGATGGCCGGCGCAGGCGTTAGGCCTGGTATGGTGTACGGTGAGACAGATGAGTTTAGTTACAACGTAGCCGAAAAAGGGGTGCATGTGCACGATTTTCAGGCCACCCTGCTTCACTTGATGGGCGTAGACCACGAGCGGCTTACCTTCAAACACCAAGGTAGAAGATACCGTCTCACCGATGTGCACGGTCACGTAGTCAAGGATATCCTAACCTAACATAGATGGCAAATAGACGGGAATTTTTAAAAGTGTCGGCTATAGGAGCTCTTTCATTGGGAAGGGGTGTAGACACTTTTTTTATTGGCAATTCTAGGCTTCGCCCCTCCCACGAAATATTGGGTCATGGGGATTTCCAATACCGGGTAGACCGCGCCTGGGGCGATTTGGATCCGGCCAAAACACCCGTAAACAACTGCCATGAAATGGTCATGGATCGTAAAGACCGGCTTTTTATGCTGACGGACCATCCCAAAAACAACATGATCGTCTATGACACTGCAGGCAAGCTGCTGTTCTCCTGGACACTGGGCTTTTCGGGTGCCCATGGGCTTACTTTAGTGGATGAAGGGGATGCCGAGTACCTGTATGTGACTGACTCCGGCTTGGGAAGGGTGGTAAAGTGCAGCTTGGATGGCACCGTGGTTATGGAACTGCCCACGCCACTGCAGGTGGGTACCTATACCGAAACCATGCCCTACCGCCCCACCGAGACGGCGGTTGCGCCAAACGGTGATATTTATGTAGCGGATGGGTATGGGGCACAGTTTATCCTGCAGTTTGATGCCAAGGGGCAGTTTATTCGGAAATTTGGAGGGGACAGTTTTTTGCAACCGGATAAGTTCAAGCAGGTTCACGGGGTGGCAATCGATCGGCGGGATCCCCAAAACCCTACCCTGCTTTGCTCCGCGCGTATCAAGAACACCTTCAAGCGGTTTACCCTGGATGGGCAGCATTTGGAGGATATTTATCTTCCCGGTGCATTTATCAGCAGGCCAGTGATCGACGGCGACAACCTGTACTCAGGAGTCTGTTTTGGCATGACGGACGGTAACTACAATATGCAGCTTAACCGGGGTTTTGTCACCATTCTGGACAAACAAAATCGGGTAGTCTCAAACCCGGGAGGTACCGCTCCCCAATATGAAAATGGGAGGCTGTCACTGATGCTCCAAGAGACGCCGGTATTCAAGCACTGCCACGATGTCTGTGTGGATCGGGATAAAAACCTGTACGTTTGCCAATGGAATGCCGGAGGTATTTACCCTTACAAGCTACACCGTGTTTGAGGTTCGTTAATCAAGATGCCATTAAACAGAAAAAAGCTATGAAACAAAGTCTCATAGCTTTAGTCAATTAACAATAAACCCAAAATAACCTGCTGTAGGAGAAGGAGTCGAACCTCCACGGGGCAGTTAGGCAAAACACGAGCTCCATGTTTGCTTTATCCCTAGCTCCCCACCCCCGAGACCGGAGGGCATGTCTGCCAGTTTCATCATCCTACAGTATATCAACAAACGTTTGAGGATCTTTTATCCTCTGTTTGATGTTTCAAAATTAGTCCAAAGCCTATTATTTTGCAAATAATTCAATAAAATAATTTAATAAATACACATAATGTAATGAATAGACTAATTTGTTAACAAAATGGAAAATTAGTGGGTAAAAAACCCTGTGTTTTTTGAAATATTGTTAATAGTGTTTTTCATTGCATTTGCGTGTCAGGGCAAACGAAAGGGCAGTGCCGGTAAGGCTTTTAGGTTAAATTACCTCGTATCGTTCATGCAGAAAGCGGATGGTTTCTTTCATTAGCCTCCTTAATACTTCCTCATTCAGATCCGACACCTTTTTTACGTAAATGCAAGCCTTGCCCATGGTGTATTTGCCAAGACCCTCCAAGAAGGGCTTATGATCCTCCAGTCCCGTAAAAACGTATAGCGAGATAGCCGCCTTTCGTGGTGAAAAACCCAGCAAAGGAGCATACCCCTCGTGTCCACTGGCATATTTGTAGTGGTATTTTCCAAACCCAATGATACTAGGGCCCCACATCTTGGCCGGGTGCCCGGTAATTTCTTCCATCCACTGTATGAGTTGTAGGCTGTCGGCCTGTTTTTGGGAGGAAGGCACATCGGCGATGTACTGAAGCACATCCTGCCCGGTTTCTTGGGTTTTTTGCTTGCTCATAATTTCTGGGTCAGTCCGTTACGGTCGTGATGAATTGAGCTAGGGTTTCCATTCTGCGTTGCCTCCTTTGGCGGAGTCCACTTGGATGCGGTAGGGCCGGTTTCCCTTCACGATCCAGCGTACTTTGACGGTTCCCATTCCGGGAATGTTTTCCACGCGGATTTTTTCGGGCTCGTAGGTTTGTTCCCTTACCTTGTTGAAATCTTCGTTTTCGACGATCATTCCCGAGAGGACCTCCACGCCGCTGATCGACACAAAATCCGGCCGTTCGATACGGTACTTTAAATCTTGGCTGGAATGGGTCGGCATCAACCGTTCGTTTTGGATGGTGGCGGTGATGGCTTTTAGACCTCTGCCCAGATCTTCCTCTTTGACATCGCTCACGGATAGCTTGGGGGTGTGGTAGCCATGGTAGATCGTGAAGGCCATGTTTCTATGGGCATCCTGTTCCAATAGAAATCCGGGATGTAACCTGCCGAAATTTTTCTTGAAGCCGCCAATTTCTACTGTACCAAACTGCGGATGTTCGTATTCCTGCCAGGGGACAAAGGCATCGCCGAAGGTCAGGTACTTGTCGACTCTCATTTCCTCGTCCTGGTTTCCACGACCGGCATTTTCGTGGAAATACAGGTAGGAAACCATCAGCTCGTTTGTATAGGTATAGATGCCCCGACCTCCATAAAACCAATCGAGTTCACCGCCAAAGACGGAGTACAAATCCTTGTAGACGACCAGGTAACGGTAACCGGGAATCATTTCCTCCCCCTTTTTGGCAATGGCATCGTAGATGCGGATGTCCTGTTGGTTGTAGGTATCGAGGTCTTCTTCGGCACCGGGCCCGCGCAGGATCATTCCCCCGTAGTTATGGTAGCTTTGGGCACCGGCGATGTTGGGGTGCTTCATGACGAATTCCATGACGGCACGGTTTTCCGGTAGGCTAAAGGGGTATTTATAGGCACCCCGCTGCACGTAGTCCGGCTGCCATTTCCATCCCCAGTCCCGGTTGGGATCGTAATACCCGATGCCGTCTTCGTTTACCCGGCCGTCTCCATCGCGGTCTATGCCCTCGTAGCCCAGCACTTCGTAGTCACCAAATTCCTCCGTCGGAACGGGAATGAGCTTTCGGGGGTCACGGGGATCCTTCACATACCGGCCGGTGGGCGATTTTCGGATCATTTGGGTAATGTGCCCGTCCGAATTGAGGTCGTCGAAGCCGTCCTCTCCGGCCTCTCCATCCTGGTCATCGTCCAGCTTGATCATGCCTGAACGGGGCGAATGGGGCGTATTGGCCTCTTTGATGAAATAATCCCTGGCATCGGGATTGATGGTGGGAGCAATGTAAAAGGCTTTGTCCTGTAACAGCTCGCGGATAAAATCCAGTTCACCGTACATCTCCGTGAGGTACCAAGCGGTATACAGGGCAAATTCGGATCCCTGTAGTTCGTTGGAATGGATGTTTCCGTCTATGTACATGGCGGGTTTTCGATCAGGGTTTCCCATGCTGAAATCAGAGATAGTAAGCAGCCAAATATCCCTGCCTTCGTAGGATTTGCCGATGCTTTCAAGTTTGGCAAGCCTTGGATGTGCTTTTACGATCCGTTGCATGATGTCCAGCAATCCATCGTTGGTATGGTAGCGGTTCCAGGCTACCTCCACTTTGGGCTTGTGGGGTGTCCCGATGGCCCGGAAGAATTTTTCCTGGGCCTGTGATTTGCCAGTCTGACCAACTAGCAGGCCCAGGGCGAAAACGAGGGAGAAAAGGGAAAAATGGAAGGCTTTCATACGATGGGGCATGGAGTTGGGATGGCAAAGCTCCTTCTGAAGCGAAGAAAACAACTTCAGATAGGAAGAGGCAGCAAAGCGGGTTGATCGGGACAGTGGATTTAGTTGCATCTGATTCCGCGGGTTAGGGTTTCACAGTGATTTCCGCATAGCCGGTATGGGGTGCCCCGGCCTTGATTTTTATCGGTTCAGATCCTCGAACGAGCCAGCTGAGTTCCAGTTTGTCGTATGCCTCTAAGCTGTCGAAGAGCTGTATCTTGTCTCCGACGAGCAGTTCCGATGCCGGTACCTGGACATCCACCCGGATCTTTTGCAGCCAGCGAGAGCGTTTTCCCATTTCCGTGTGCGTGGGAAGGGGTGCATTGTTGATGAGTTGTACGCTTACCCGGGTGAGGTCGCGTTCAAGCTTTTCGACTTTCAATCCGTGGAATTCCAACTTGGGATGCTGTGCCGCAACCTGTAGGATAAAGTCGCTGTGCAGTCGGCTTAGGCTATCCACGAAATCAAAGGGGGGATTATGGAGCAAAAAGGGCTTGAGGCCACCGATTTCGACCCGCTGTCCGGGGAAATCCGGATGGGCTACCTCAGTCCACGGTACGAAAGGTTGCGGAATCCCGATGGAATCGGCCCAGGCCAAGTAGTTTGCTTCCGCCAGTTTGTAACTGGAACCGGAGGCGGTTTTCATTTCGGGAACCCACCAGCCCGGTGTGCTCAGACTTAAGCGGCCAAAGTGGAAATAGGCCCATTGGAAAAAGTCACCCGGGGTACCCTGTGTTTCCAGAAGGCTGGGTTTTTGCGCCATCACTTCATTGTATAGGTCAGACAGGCGTTTGTTGATCTGCACGTCGCTTTCGAGCATAGAGGTAACGACTCTTTTTTGGGCGGCGGCAGGATTGTAGCTGAGCGGTGAGGAGAGGTTATTGGCCGGGCCAAATGTAACTACCGTATAGATATTGGCGCGGTCAAACAGGTAATCCAGTACGGCCCTGCTTTCCGGTTGTGATACGGGAAAATCTCCGGCCAAGGGTTCAAAGGCGGGAAATTGATAGGTCAGGC
The DNA here is from genome assembly GCF_000390185.1 of Lunatimonas lonarensis. Taxonomy (GTDB): domain Bacteria; phylum Bacteroidota; class Bacteroidia; order Cytophagales; family Cyclobacteriaceae; genus Lunatimonas; species Lunatimonas lonarensis. The sequence goes on from NZ_AQHR01000069.1 coordinate 20,091, forward strand.
TTTTGTTAAACGCTATCCCTTCCGCTAAGTCTTCGTTGATCTTGCCGTCTTTATCGTTATCAATTCCTTCGGAAAACAACAAATGCGTACCGCGCTCACCCTTTGCCCTATCAATGGGTCTAAGGATGCGCTCGTCTTCGTCGGAAACCACGTAGTCTCCCACTACGGATTCAACGCGCATGCGGGTGATCATTCCGTCGCCATTGAGGTCATCGTAACCGTCCTCGCTGATGCGACCGTCCCTGTCGTGGTCCACCTGCGCATTGTTCCCTCGGCGCTCATAGCGGAGAGATGCGTGATACTGTGCGTAGGCATCTGGGGAGAGATTGGGCAGTACGTAGAAGGTATGGTTATCCAACAAGCTGGGGGTGGTTTCGAGCAATTGCTTGGCAAAATTTAACGCGAGGGAAACCCCAAGTACATGGTACCCCTCTACACCACCCACCACAACGGTAGCGGGTTTGCGGTATTTTTCCCCTTTGCCGATTTCCAGGCTCCAAATCGTTTGCCCGCCGGGGGTTTTTCCCAAATCCTTTAGCTCCGCCTCAGGATGGGCCTGGGCCAGCCGCTCCAATTCCTGCTGGATTTGGCTATTGGTAGGATAATCGCTTTGGGCCTTAGACCCAAGGGAAAAAAGCCAAAGGCACAGGATGCCCAAGGTGTAGAGGTAGAAATTTGGTCGCATGTCTTATTTCGTAAGGGCAAAGGGACGCTGCCTATTGTCCGGTTAGCGCGTTAAAATTAACCCAAAATGACGATTTGTGGCAATGAAACCGACATTTTGGCCAAAAGGAAGATCGCTCGAACGGCGCATCGGTTGTGAGATTCGCCGAAAATTAGCGGTCTTTGGCACAGTTTTATCCGGCATAGGTCGTTTTTGAGCTATTTTTTCCCTACTTTGATCGATCGTAACCGTCGACCTACTATGTACAGAAAGATTGCTCTGGCCATCGCTTTTTCTCCCAGGATAGAGGCACTCATTGCCGAGGCCAAAAGGCTCAAGGATTTGCATGGCTCCGAATTGGTGTTGATACACATCGGGAAAAAGACGCAGGAACTGGAAGCGCGCCTTTTTTCCATCCTTGAAAAACAGGGTGTAAATCTGAAACTGACCAAGGTCGTGTGGGAGGAGGGGAAGCCTGCCAAAAAGATCATCCAAGTCTGCAACTCTGAAGGGGTGGACCTGTTGGTAGCTGGTGCATTGAAGAAAGAGGAACTTTTTACCTATTACATTGGCAGCATCGCCCGCAAGATTATCCGAAAGGCAAAGTGTTCGGTATTGGTTCTGATAGAGCCAAGTATGGATCCCCGTTCTTTCCAAAAGATCGTCATCAACGGTACGCAGCAGGCACAGACGCCCTACGTGATCGGACAGGCCATCGAACTGTGTAAACTGGAAAAGGCCAAGCAGGTGTTTATCCTGAACGAGATCAAAATGTACGGCCTGAAGATGGCCACCATCTCCGACAACAGCGAGCTTGAAATTTCCAAAAACCGAAAAAAACTGGTTAACGAAGAGATACAGTACGTGGAGGACATTCTTCAGACCATCGATAAGGGGGAACTCAAAGTGAACATCAAAGTGACCTCTGGCAGATGGGCTCCTGAACTGGCAAAGTTTTCCGAAAGCATTGCCGCTGACTTGCTGATTTTGGGAGGTCATGAAAACCTCACCTTTTTTGACAGACTCTTCCCACATGACATTGAAGATATTTTGGGTAACCTTCCCTGTAACCTGCTTATAATAAAAAGATAGCCTCGTTTCATGAATGGACTAACACATACCGAGGTTATCAACCTATTGATACAACTTGCCACCATGCTGTTCTTGGCGAGGATGTTTGCCGAGCTTGCCCGGAAATTCAAGCAGCCGGCTGTGGTGGGAGAGCTATTGGCCGGAATTCTGCTTGGCCCGACGATCCTGGGGACCTTCGCCCCGGGCATCTTCGAGTCGCTCTTTATGAGCAATCCATCCGCCAATCTGGCCTTGGATGGGTTTATTCAGATTGCCGTTATATTGCTGCTGTTCATCGCCGGGCTGGAGGTAGAGCTGCATTTGGTATGGTCGCAGGGAAAGGCGGCCCTGAGCATCAGTCTGTTGGGTTTGGTAGTTCCCTTTGCGCTTGGCTTTTCATTTCCCTACTTCTTTCCGGACTTCTTTGGTCTGGCAGAAGGCAACCGACTGCTCTTTTCGTTGTTTATGGGTACGGCCATGTCCATCACGGCACTGCCGGTAGTGGTTCGCATATTAATGGACTTGGACTTGTTCAAAACCAAAATGGGCATGTTGATCGTGGCATCGGCCATGGTAAACGACATCATAGGCTGGCTGATTTTCTCGGTGATCCTGTCCTTCATGGGAAAGTCGGGCAGTTTATCGCTGTTGCAGACGGTGGGCATTACCCTGCTGTTTACTTTTTTTATGCTTACCATCGGCAAGGCGTTGATCAACAAGGGACTCCCATGGGTAAACAGGAAATTGGCCTGGCCGGGAGGTGTGCTTTCCCTGTCCATGGCGGCTTGTTTTATTTCGGCGGCGTTTACCGAGTGGCTTGGCATACACGCCATCTTTGGAGCCTTTTTGTTGGGGGTCGCCTTGGGTGACAGCGAGCATATGTCGGAGAGGGCAAAGGAAATCGTCCATCAGTTTATCAACAACATCTTTGCACCGCTGTTTTTTGTATCCATCGGTCTGAAGATAAATTTCGTGGCCAATTTTGATCTTTTCCTGACCCTGGCCGTGTTGGCGATATCATTTGTAGGAAAGATCCTTGGCAGCGGATTTGGCGCGTACCAGGGAGGCTTTACCGTAAAAGAGTCGATGGCTGTGGGTTTTGGAATGAATGCGCGGGGAGCAATGGAGATCATTTTGGGGTTGATCGCACTTGAAAACGAACTGATCGACGAAAAGCTGTTCGTAGCCCTCGTGGTAATGGCGATCGTGACCAGCATGACCTCAGGGCCACTGATGAAGTGGAGTCTGAAGACAACAAAATCCCTTCCCGATCCTCAGATCAAGTAGTCGTCACTTCTTTTTGAACAGTGTACCCAATGTATGGCTTATGTCTTCTAGCCGCTCAAAGCTGTTTACAAACGGGCTGAAGATATTGCCCGCTTTGAATTCGGACAGCCCCTGCTGCATGGGATATATAAGCCCGAAATTATACGCCTTAAAGTACTTGTTCAGGTACTTGGGGATATTGTCCATGTATGGGGTAAAGGAGATCTCATTTTTCCGGCTCAGCACGACAAACAGGGCGTCGTTTTCACGCATGTCCCGAGAGATAATCAAAAAATCCTCCCACTCGGAAAATTCGCGGTATTCTACTTCCAATCCGTGGTTTTTGTGGATTTCCTTCACGTACCTGATCAGTCCCTTGGTGCCATAAAAAACCAGTTTGGCACCTGTATTTCGCCCGATGTTCCAAACACGCAGCAGCCAGAAAGGGAAACCGATTTCTTTTTCGGCATTTTCAGGCGCCACAATGATGTAGCGCTCGATGGTATTGAGAGGTTGGGTAAAGCGGTAAATAAGCGTAGTGGTATTTACTTTGCTCAAAATACCTTCGGTGAGATTTCCCAAAAAGGAACCGGAGAGACCCGCATGTTTATGCAGACCCAAAATAATATCGGATACCTTCTGTTCTTTCACTACATTGGTGATACCCTGCACGATGTTGCTATCGTATCGAATGAGCTCGGTTAGCTGATTGTCGGTAGCTGCGGCGGCGATCGTCGCCTTTTCCAATAGCTTTTTGGCGTCCTTTTCCAGTTTTACGTCGTCGTTGTCCGAGGGGATGATATTCAGTGCGATCAGTGAGTGCTGGGATTTTTGGGATTTAATGGTCACCCCCAGGTTGATCAACTCCTCGATGTTTTCGGGATAGTTGATCGGTATGAGGATTTTTTCCGTGGCTTCTTCGTCAGAGGTTTTTTCTGCATCGGCATCCATCTCTTCCAGGGCAATCTGGGCTCCTCCGCGTTGCGCCACAAAGGAAGCGATTGTACAGGTAACCAGGATCATCAAGATGGTGCCGTTTAGGACGGCTTCATTCAAGAGACGGATGGGTTCACCCTCGGGCGTTTCTCCCAAAATAATCTGGTAGCCAACGAGGACAGCGGCCAACGTGGCGGCCGCCTGCGCATTGGATAGTCCGAAGATGACGTCGCGCTGTGCCTTGGACAGGGAGTAGGTCTTTTGGGTTAGCATGGCAGCTACGTATTTGGAAAAGGTGGCCACTACGGTCATTACCACTGCTACAAATATGGTCTGTACATCCACGAAAAACACCCTAACATCGATGAGCATCCCAACACCTATCAGGAAAAAGGGAATGAACAGGGCGTTGCCCACGAATTCAATCCGGTTCATCAGTGGAGAGGTATGGGGAATAAGCCGATTCAGTGCCAATCCCGCCAAAAAGGCGCCGATAATCGCCTCCACACCGGCTGCCTCAGCCAAAAAGGAGGCCAAAAACACCAGCCCCAATACAAAGATGTACTGGGAGATATTGTCGTCGTATTTCTTGAAAAACCAGCGCCCCAGCAGGGGGAAAATAAAGATAACAATACCCGCAAAGATCACCATGGATATGCCAAGCCGTATCCAAAAATCGTTGGTAATCTCACCCACGGCCATTCCGGCGATGACTGCCAGCACCAATAGGGCAAGGGTATCGGTGATCATGGTGCCTCCTACGGTGATATTTACGGCTTTGTTTTTTGCAATGCCCATTTTGCTGATCAATGGATAGGCAATCAGCGTATGGGAAGCAAACATACTGGCCAGCAGTACCGAGGTCATCCAGCCAAAACCGAGCACGTAGATCCCTGCCAAGGTTCCAAGGCCCATCGGTATCAGAAAGGTATACAGACCGAATACGATGCTCTTGTCTTTGTTTTTCTTAAAATCTCCCAGGTCAATTTCCAAGCCGGCCAGGAACATGATGTACAGGAGCCCTACCGTTCCAAAAAGGATTACGCTGCTTTCCCGTTCCAATAGGTGAAAACCGTTGGGGCCTATCACTGCACCGGCTATGATCAATCCGATCAGTTGGGGCACACGGATTCTATTTAACAGGAGCGGGGCAAAAAGAATGATGAACAGGATTATGGAAAACTTCAAAACTGGGTTCTGAAGGGGAAGCGAAAAATTCAGTTCCGACGCGAGGATCATGGTATCAATCGGTTAGTGTCCATTGCGAGGGTCTTCATCCCGGCAATCCGGACAAAGATACTAAAATATCGGTGCATTGATTGTCATCGGAATAAAGGCAGCCTTTTGTATGCGATGCCTTATTGACGGGATAGTTTGCCATTTTATAACATTTGGGTGTACCTTTGGTTGTAAGATCGTATCAAAAAACAATAGAGGAAAATGAGCAAAAATACCGCAAAGATTGGCGTCTTGCTGGTCAATCTCGGAACTCCGGACAGTACAGCCACGGGTGATGTGCGAAAATACCTGAGAGAGTTTTTGATGGATGGAAGGGTGATAGATATTCCGTTTATCCCGCGATGGATGCTGGTGAACCTGATCATTGCGCCTTTTCGGGCTCCCAAATCCGCTAAAGAGTATAGGAAGCTCTGGACCGATCGGGGCTCGCCGCTTATGTTCCATACGGAAGACCTTACCGCAAAGCTGAAAGAGAAGCTGGATCCCAAAAAATACCACGTGGAGATGGCGATGCGCTACCAAAGCCCCAGCATAGCCGATGGATTAAAGGCACTGAACAAAGGCAATGTAAAAAAAATAATAGTATTGCCCCTCTTTCCGCAATACGCCTCTGCGACCAACGGTTCGGTAATCGACAAAGTAATGGAGGAGGCCAGGAAGTGGCAGATCATCCCCAACCTATCCTTCGTCACCAACTTTGTGGAACATCCCTTGTTTTTGGAGGCATGGGAAGAATTGGGCAGGGAGTACATCGCGAGGGAGAATTACGACATGTTTGTATTTTCCTACCATGGACTGCCCGAGCGGCAGATCAAAAAGGGCTCTGTCGATGGGTATTGCCAACTTAGCGATAAATGTTGCGCCAATTACACCAAAAAGAACCAGTTCTGTTATCGGTCCCAGTGCTTTTTTACTACCCGGTTGATCGCAGAGCGGCTGCAGCTTCCCCAAGAAAAGGTAAAAACATGCTTTCAGTCCAGGCTTGGTAACGACCCTTGGATTAAGCCGTATACCGAAGACCTAATCAAGGAAATGGCCGCAGAAGGCGTTAAAAAGGTGCTGGTATTTTCTCCGGCGTTCGTTGCAGATTGCCTGGAAACCACAGTAGAGGTTGGGGAAGAGTACAAAGAGGAGTTTATCGAGCTGGGTGGAAAGGCCTGGGATTTGGTTCCCAGTCTAAACGCCAACGATACTTGGGTAGAGTGCGTGAAGTCAATTGTAGAACAGGAAAGCTGATCGCTTCCAACTCAACGTTGGCGTTGTGGGAGAACTCGCCCTATGTCGTAAAGATAAAAAACGACCTAGGCTGGACATTTGACCAGCCTAGGCCGTTCTACTGCTATTCTTTTATTTTTTTCCGTAGGTGATACCCTGCCAATCGTCAGTCCGAAAAGGCTCCAAGGGTAATCCCTCTTTATTGTAGACGTTTACATCGTCCGGGTTGTCTGCCCATCCGTAGCGAATGGCCACAGGGTTTGCGATGGAGGATACATCGAGCAGTATATCGTTCCCATCCTGTGTACCCTTCACCCAATGAAATTGGCGGTCTGTGCCGGCGACGGCAAACCCCTTTACGTAACCATACCTATCGTTTATCCACAAGCCAGAACCTACGTGATCAAAGCTTACCCGCAGGGTATTGCCTTCCGTTTTCATGGCTTTGTATACTGGTCCACTGAATACCACCTCTTGGCCGTAGGCCACCTTTGCTGCTGCCAGGTAGAGCCGGTTAGCCACTGTCCATTTGTCTCTCGGGTGGATATCGTTGGCCTCTCCTTTTTCGATGATGACCGCCTGACCGGTATGGGGCAGGGACAGCGTCATGGATTGCGCCTCCCTAAGCTCAGCCCAATCGCTTTCTCCGGGCAGTTCTTTTGCGGCTTTGAAATTAGCCAGTTGCACCCAGATGAAGGGAAAATCCCCCTGTCCCCAATGTTTACGCCAATCCTGGATCATCAAGGGGAAAATTTCCCGGTATTGGTAGGCCCTTGGGGCATTGGACTCACCCTGATACCACAATGCTCCTTTGATGCCAAAAGGAATAATAGGCTCCAGCATTCCGTAAAACAGGCTGGTGGGCCACAAGTTGGGCCGTTTTTCTTCCGGATCAAACCCCTCGACGGGGCCGGACTGAAAGTTGGCTACACGCTCCGAAAAATCCGGGTGCGACCGCAGTGCTTCGTGACTGGTCCATGCCTCGGACACCGTTCCGCCCCAATTGATATCGAGCAAGCCCACGGGGATACCTTTTTCTAGGTGGAGCTGTTTGCCGAAATAATAGCCTATGGCAGAGAAGTTTGCCACGGATTCGGGTGTGCAGATAGACCAGTTGGCTTCCGGTACATCGGAAATGGGTGTAAGGCTCATATTTCTGCCTACCTCAAAAAGCCGGATCATCGGAAAATCCGCGACGGCAATGCTGTCTTCGCCGTGATTGGTATTTTTAAGTGGCCATTCCATATTGGACTGTCCACCGAGCATCCATACGTCTCCCACCAGTACATCCTGATAGGTGATATGGTTTTGTGACCCTTTCACTTCAAGTATAAACGGCCCTCCAGCTGCGCTGGGAGCCAGGTTGAGCCTCCATTTGCCTTCCTGGTCGGCACGGGTGGTGTACGTTTTTCCCTGAAAGGAAACCTGAACCCTTTCCCGTCGGTCTGCCCAGCCCCAAACGGGAATTTCCTGTTCTCGTTGTAGCACCATGTGGTCTGAAAACACGTGGGGCATGCGGACCAGTGCCTGAGCCGTAAATGTGGTCATCACCAAGACCACGAGCCATATCTTTTTCTTCATGTGATTATAATTTGTTTTTTAGCGTTCACAACTTGTCCCGGCTTATTTGGACGGAATCTCTATCTCCCATTGGCGGGTTTGATTTCATAAGGACCTGTGTTTTCAGGGAGGATGATTCTTGAAATTAAGTTGATGTGGAGAATTTCTACGTATTCGGTCAAATCTAAAAAATAATTTGTATAGAAAAGGTAAATGCCGAAAAAAATTCGGTGATCATTCTGCGGACAGAATCCTCAAAAGCTCCGACGACCGGGGATGGCTGCTTCGCTCTAAGTTGTATATAGCTAGGGAGGCATTCCCTTCGAGCAGATAGGCAAGTCCAAGGCCATAAGAGGCATTTGATTGCAAGGGGGAGGAATCGTCCGCAGCTACGTCCCGCAGGTAGTATAGGGAAGCTTTGATGTCTCGCTGGGCCAAATGGGAAGAACCGAGGAAATACTTTAGCGTGTCACTCGTAGGATACTGCTCCAGTATCGACCTGCCCAGCCGTATGGCCTGCTCGTAGTTGCCTGCCTGGTATTCCGTGATGGCGCGCTCAAACTGCGGGGTATATCCCGGGACAAATACGTCGTCGATTTCAAAAAATTGTGAAAACAAGTCGGGTTGTTTATAGAAAGCGCTGACGAGCCACATACCATTGATCAGAACCATGGCCGCCAAAAAAATAACCAGACCGGTAAGGAAACCCTGGGAGACCTGTACAAACGTGGCGGCCTTTTTGATGACAGTTTTGACCTGCTTAACGTTGATCTTGTTCATCGATGATTCCTTTTTTATCTACCAGATAGCCCGGTTTCAATACAGTTTACTGTTGATTTCAGTTCGTTGGTTTCTGGGGTAAATTCTGCAATACGGGTGAAATTTATCATAAATTCACCTATCGCCCAAACCGACGTGAGGGCCTTTTTTTAAAACAGGCTTTTCCAAAAGGTCTACTATGTTCTTTCGTCCACAGAATAAATCGAGAGGACCATACGAAGTGGGCACTTGCTAACCTATCGGCGGGGCTGATAGTTCCTCAAAACCCTATTAAAAATGAGCCTTTTTCAATACACGCTATACAGCTACCTTTCCGAAGCTCAGAAAAGGCGGCGTGTGCCATCCGAAGTGGCGACCACGTAGCTTTTCAATGCTATGCCGAACGCCCTTTCGTAAGATTCGTACAATTCGGATACAAAGGCATCTACCTGATCTGAGGCAACAAGGTTGAGGGTGCAGCCCCCAAATCCTCCGCCCATCATTCGGGCTCCCAGTACATGGGGATTTTCCCGTGCCTGTGCTACCAGAAAATCCAATTCCGGGCAGCTTACCTCGTACAGACCCGACAAGCCGTCATGGGAGCTATACATTTCTCTACCAAATCCGGCCAAATCACCTTGCGCCAGCAGTTCACAGCTTTTGAGCACCCGTTGGTTTTCGGCGATCACGTAGCGGCAGCGGTCATATACCTTGCCCGGTAAGTCTTGCTTGACTTCATTCAACCTATCCAGGCTAACGTCCCGGAGGCTTCTTACCTGCGGGTAACGGGAAGCGACCTTTTCAACACCTTGCCTACATTCCTCCCGGCGGGTATTGTAAGCACTGTCTCCCAGCGAATGCTCCACCCGGGTATCCAACAGCACTAATTTGAAACCACCCAGCGAGAGGGGAAAATAGGCGAAATCCAGGCTTCTGCAGTCCAGCCGGAGCGCATGCCCTTTGCGTCCCATCATCGAGGCAAACATGTCCATGATGCCACACTTTACCCCTGCAAATTCATGCTCGGCACGTTGGGAATGTAGTATGAGCTCCTGCTTGGGGATCTCCAATTCAAACAGTTCGGACAAACCCATCCCGACGCCGTTTTCCAAGGCTGCGGAGGAAGAAAGACCGGCGCCGATGGGAATATCTCCCCCGAATACACAATCGAAACCTTCTACGGGGTGGCCCGCCCGCTGCAGTTGTACCGTGACGCCCAGAATGAAGTTGATCCAACCTTTTTCCCGAGGTTGCCGCTCATCCAGCTCAAAGGTTTCCATGGCTTTGTAGTCAAGGCTGTAAACACGGGCTGTCCGTGTATTGTTCTTGGCGAAGCCAAAGTAAATGGATTTGTCGATCGCCGCCGGAAGCACAAAGCCGCCATTGTAATCGGTGTGCTCTCCTATCAGGTTTATCCTGCCAGGCGATGCAATCATCAAAGGGACTGTTCCAAACAATCGGGAAAACTCAGACTGGATACGGGTACCTAACATGGGATGTGGTTTTGAGTAAACGGGCAGTTATTCCTGATAGAGCGTAAACAGAACGGTTTCTCCCACAACCTGCAAGGTTTTTCGGTCGATCAAATCCATATTGTCCGCATGGGTATGGTGATAGTGACCAAATCCGAAATCCGGGCTGTATTCGATGATGTTGATCATAGGGATGTTGGCGTCTTTGTTTACGAAAAGGTGGTCGTCGGTGATGGCTTCCGTCTGGCGCATGATAAAAAAATCACCATGGCCGAGATGATGCGCGTAACTCCATACTTTGTCTACCACGTTTTTGGCATAATGCACCGAATACCCTTCTTTGTAAAACCGGGCTCCTTTGCCGCCCACCATATCCAGCAGGATGCCGAAATAGGCACTGTAGCCGGGTTTGTGCGGCGTAGTCGACCAATGTTGGGATCCCAGGCACCACCAGATCTGATTGTTGTTTCGGCGGCGCGAAAATTCAGGCTCTCCATCGTCCTCTCCGTCGAAGAGGATAAAATCCACTCCCACCTGCGGTGGCAGATCGGTGAGACTCAATACCCGGGCCAGTTCGAGGATGACCCCCACGCCACTTCCGCCGTCGTTTGCCCCGTCGATGGGTTCATTGATCCGCTCGGAATCCTTATCTGCCATGCGGCGTGTATCCCAATGGGCGGCGATTAGGATTCGTTTGGAAGCCTGAGGCTGAAAGGAGGCGATGATGTTGGTCAGGTTCCAGTTCAGACCGTCGTAGGTGCGTGCTGTGAACTCCTGTCTCTGTACCGTAAGCCCAAAAGACTCGAATTTTCCGACCAGCCAGTCCGCCGTTTGGCGATGGGGAGGGGTATTGGGTACCCTAGGGCCAAAGTCAACCTGCCGTTGGATATAGGCATAGGCGGAGTCGGCATGGAAGGTGGGAATGGTGGTAACAAACGAAACCGGAGGGGTTTCAATCGTTTCACGCGTAGTTGATTTTTCGCAGGCTACTATCAGTAACAGGATCAGGTAGATCCACCTTCTACTCTTCATAAGCCCAGTCAATTTTGTGTTTCATATCCTTGACGATGATGCCGAGGTTTTTAAGGTTGGCCCGTATCTCATCCACCCTGCCATAATCACGCGCCGTTTTTGCTTCTTGGTAAAGGCCTAAGAGCATCGTCAGAAGCGGTTCTTGGGTGTCTATTTTCTCCTCCTTAAGTCCGAGGATGTCGGTCACAAAGATTCGGTAGGTTTGCACCATGTTGTCAAATACCTCTTTGCCAAAAACGGAAGGAGACAGCTGTCCGGTATATACACTGTTTATTTTTTTGAGGAGGTTAAACAAGTGTCCGATTGCTTGGGCGGTGTTAAAATCATCGTCCATGGCGGCATAGGCAGCTTTTATGCTTTTCTGCACCTGCTCCACCTGTTTTTCGTCCGGGCTGGCACCGGGTTCATCAGCGTATTCCAACAAACCGGAAATGCGGAACCCATTAATGAGTTTTTTATATCCTTTTTGTGCCGCCTGCAGGGCCTGATTGGAGAAGTCCAAGGTGGAACGGTAATGCGCCGTAAGGATAAAGTACCGGATGGTCATTGGGCTATAGGCCTGTTCCAACACGGGATGGTCGCCTTGGAAAAGTTGCTGGAGAGTGATGAAATTCCCCAGAGACTTGCCCATCTTTTGCCCGTTGATGGTGATCATGTTGTTGTGCAGCCAATATTTTGCAGGATCTTGGTGGTTGCAGGCGTTGCCCTGTGCTATTTCGCACTCATGGTGCGGAAACATCAGGTCCATACCACCCCCGTGGATATCGAAGTGTTGTCCTAAATATTTGCTGGACATCGCAGTACATTCCAAGTGCCAGCCCGGAAACCCGAGGCTCCAAGGTGAAGGCCATTTCATTAGGTGTTCCGGAGCGGCTTTTTTCCAAAGGGCAAAATCCAGGGCATTGCGTTTTTCCGATTGCCCATCTAGGTCGCGGCTTCCACTAATCAACTCTTCGATCACCCGTCCGGAAAGCCTTCCGTATCGGGTATTTTCATTGTATTTGAGCACGTCAAAATAGACGCTCCCGTTGGTCTCGTAGGCCAACCCCTGCTTTAGAATATCTTCTACCAACTGGATCTGCTCGGGGATATGGCCGGTAGCCCTTGGCTCTATACTGGGTGTCAGGGTATTAAGCAGCTCCATGTCCCGGTGGTAGGACGCGGCGTAGTGATGGGCCACTTCCATGGGCTCTAGCTGCTCCAGTTTGGCTTTTTTCGCGATCTTGTCTTCCCCGTCGTCCGAATCTGCCTCCAGGTGGCCCACATCGGTTATATTGCGCACATACCGTACTGTGTAGCCCAAAAAAGTGAGGTACCGAAACACTACGTCAAAGGAAACGGCCGCACGGGCGTGGCCCAGGTGGGCATCGCCATAGACGGTCGGGCCGCAGACGTACATGCCCACGCGGGGAGGATTCAATGGTTCAAATTTTTCTTTTTGGCGGGAGAGGGTATTGAATAGTTTTAGCTCGTGTGATCGCATCCCGCAAATTTATCAAAGTTTCAATACTTTTTTTAGGAAAATAATTTTATTACCTTTGTAGCGTATTTGACAATCAGCCAGAGAGGGGACACGACGTCCCCTCTTTCGTTTACGATATTAAACACGCAAGGGTACCTTGCGGAGGGGAGTAAAGACATGGAGCTAGAACAGACTATTGCCGAGATTGTAGAAAAGCATTTGCCGGATGATTCTCATTTCATAGTGGAGGTCAAGGTAAACCAAGTCGGCTACAAAACGGTGCTTGGTATTCTCATTGATGCGGATCAGGGAGTAAACATCGACACCTGCGCAAAGGTAAGCCGGGAGGTATCGGAGGAGATAGAAGCGAAGGAGTTGATCCCTACAGCCTACACGATCGAGGTGTCCTCCCCCGGGGTGGGCTACCCCCTCAGTTCCCGTAGGCAGTACGCCAAAAACGAAGGCAGAAACCTTCAGGTTGTGCTGGAGTCGGGAGAGTCGGTGGAGGGAAGGCTGAAGGAGGTTGGCCAAACTGGCATTGTTTTGGTCGTGAAGCAAAAGGAAAAAGGAAAAAAGGCGACGGAGACAGAAATTGCACTGGCCTTTAATCAGATAAAAAAGTCTACAGTATTGGTTTCTTTTAAGTAAAAACAATGGATGCTAAAGTTTTAATTGAATCGTTTGCGGAGTTCGCAAGGTCCAAAAACGTGGACCGTCCCACCATGATCCGAATCCTAGAGGATGTATTCAGAGCGATGATTCGGAAGAAATACGAAACGGACGAAAACTTTGATGTCATCATCAATGCCGACAAGGGCGACCTTGAGATTGTGCGGATCAGGGAGATCGTGGACGACGATTCGGAAGACATTTGGGATTACGACAAAATCAGCCTTTCGGAGGCTCGGAAGATAGAGCCGGATTTTGAGATAGGCGAAGAAACCTACGAGCGTATAGAACTGGAGGATTTTGGACGCAGGGCGGTCATGATGGCGCGCCAAACATTGATACAGCGGATCAAGGACCTGGAGAAAGACATCCTTTTTCAGCACTACGAGGAATTGGCCGGTGAGATCATCAATGCCGAAGTATATCAGATTCTGGGCAGGGAAACCTTGCTGATGGACGGTGAGGGCAATGAGTTGATTTTGCCAAAGGGTGAGCAGATACCAAAGGACCGTTTCCGCAAGGGAGACATGGTACGGGCGATTGTACACAAGGTAGAGATGATCAACGGTAACCCCCGGATCATTCTTTCGAGGACATCGCCGATATTCCTGGAAAGGCTGTTCGAAAACGAAGTTCCCGAGGTGTATGACGGGCTCATCACCATCAAGAAGATCGTACGAGAGCCGGGCGAGCGCGCCAAGGTGGCCGTAGAGTCTTATGATGACCGCATCGATCCGGTGGGGGCTTGTGTAGGCATGAAGGGAAGCAGGATCCACGCAGTGGTCAGAGAGCTGCAAAACGAGAACATCGACGTGATCAACTACACGGAAAATTTGGATCTGTACGTGACCCGTGCGTTAAGTCCGGCCAAAGTATCTTCCATTCAAGTGGATGAGGAGCGTAAGCGCCTCTCGGTTTTTCTGAAGCCCGATCAGGTCTCGTTGGCTATAGGCAAGGGTGGATACAATATCCGATTGGCCAGCCGACTCGTTGGCTATGAGATCGATGTGTTCAGGGAGTTGTCAGAGTACGAAGAAGAGGAGGATGTGGATTTGGCGGAATTCTCGGATGAAATCGAGGAATGGGTCATCTTGGAATTCAAAAAGACTGGGTTAGATACCGCCAAGAGTGTATTGGCACTGACCAAGGAGGATTTGATTCGCCGAACTGAGCTGGAAGAGGAGACCATCGACGAGGTCTTTCGGATATTAAAACAAGAATTTGAGCAATAAAATCCCATAGAATATTCGCTTTCGGGGTTATATTTGCAGAACATTAAAATAAGTAGGATTAGGTTTAGCGTATGTCAGAAGAAAAAATGATGCGATTGGGCCAAGTTGCCAGAAAGCTCAACGTGGGGATTTCCACCATCGTCGAGTCTATGGCAAAAAAAGGCTTTGAGGTAGAAGGAAATCCAAACTCTAAAATTAGTCTGGAGCATTTTGATATGCTCGCTAAGGAGTTTAAGTCCTCTGCCCAAGATAAAGAGGAGGCCGCTCATCTATCTATTGGTAAACGCCACGGAGAGAACATCGTCATAAAAGCCGAATCAGAAATCGAGCCCGAAAGGCCCAAGAAGCAGGAAGTTGTTGAGAAACCCGTTGTGAAAGCGGAAGAGAAGCCTGCCGTTGCTGAACCTATTGCCAAAAAAGAAGAAACCGAAAAGATCGTACCGGAAGCGCCCAAGCTTCAGGGGATTAAGGTAGTCGGAAAGATCGACTTGGATGCCAAGAGGCCTGCCGAACCGGCAGAGAAGCCGAAGCCGGCTGCCGAAAAGCCCGCTCCGCCTGTGGAGACCCCTATCCCCAAGAAGGAAGCTCCACGCGTAGAATCCCCGGCCGCTGAAACGCCCGCCAAAGCGCCCGTTGAGCCGGTAGCTCCCGTTCAACCAGAGAAGCCCATCATTACCCCGGAAGCAACGTCGCCCGCTGTTGAGAAACCTGCGGAGGCTCTCCAGCCGGAAGCCAAGCAACCACCAGCCACTCCAAAAGAAGATCCTGCTCCGAAGGCGGATCAACCCTCTGATGGAGAATCGAATACTCAAGTGAATCCATCAGAGACAGTACAAAAACAAGATGAGGTGATTGCGGCAAAGGCCGATTCCCTCAAAGGGCTTACCGTACTTGGCAAAATCGAACTGCCGGTAGATAAGTCCAAGAAGAAGTCCAAGCCCGTGGCATCTTCGGATGAGCGCGGCTCCAAAGACAAGAAAAAGCGGCCCCGCAAACGCATCGATCAAAAGCAGAAGCCGGGCGAGGCTCCCGCTGCCGATGCAGGTCAGGCGCGCAATGTGGCCGCAAGGAAACCGGGTGTGCCAGGCAGAGGGACACCCAATCAGCGACCCGGAGCAAGGGGAGCAGCTCCCGCAGGCAACCGATTCCAGAAAGCAGAGCCCACACAAAAGGAAATCCAAGAGCAGATCAAGCAGACACTGGCGCGATTGCAGGGAGGCTCCAAGGGAGGCGGAAAAGGCAAGAACCGAAGAGACAAACGTTCGGATCGAAACAAGGAAGTGGAGGAGTACATTGAGGATACACGCATCCTTAAGGTAACCGAGTTTATCTCAGCCAACGATTTGGCTTCGCTGATGGATGTGTCCGTAAACGAGGTCATATCTGTTTGCATGTCCTTGGGTATGTTCGTTTCCATCAACCAGCGGCTGGATGCTGAGGCGATTACGATTATCGCCGACGAATTCAACTACGACGTGGAGTTTACCAAGTCGGACGAGGAGGAGAGCATTATCGAAACGAAAGATGCTCCGGATGAACTCGAAGAGCGTGCCCCCATCGTCACGATCATGGGTCACGTCGATCACGGAAAAACATCCCTCTTGGATTACATCCGTCGGTCTAAGGTAACCCATGGCGAAGCTGGCGGTATCACCCAGCACATCGGTGCCTACGATGTGATGACCAATACAGGCCACAAAATCGCGTTCTTGGATACACCGGGTCACGAAGCCTTTACCGCCATGCGTGCGCGGGGTGCCAAAATCACGGACGTAGCCATCATCGTGATAGCCGCTGACGACAACGTGATGCCGCAGACGAAGGAAGCCATCAACCACGCCCAAGTAGCGGGCGTGCCAATGATATTTGCGATCAATAAGGTCGATAAACCAAATGCCAATCCCAACAAAATCAAGGAAGAACTCGCCAATATGAACTTATTGGTGGAAGACTGGGGCGGTAAGTACCAGTCTCAGGAGATATCTGCCAAGACAGGGTTGGGCATAGACGAGCTGTTGGAAAAGGTGTTGTTGGAAGCAGAGATCTTGGAGCTCAAGGCCAACCCGAACAAAAACGCCATAGGTACCGTGGTAGAGGCGTCGCTGGACAAGGGTCGCGGATACGTATCCACCATCATGGTACAGGCGGGTACACTTCGCGTGGGAGACGTAATACTTGCCGGTCAGCACTATGGCCGTGTGAAGGCAATGTTTGACCACCTGGGCAAAAAGGTGGAGGCCGCCGCTCCGTCTACACCGGTGCAGGTACTTGGTCTGGGGGGAGCCCCTCAGGCCGGAGATATCTTCAAGGTCTACGATACCGAGCGGGAAGCGAGGGAAATCGCCAACTCCAGGGAGCAGATACAGCGGGAGCAAAGCTTACGTACCAAGAAACATATTACCCTTGATGAGATCGGCAGGCGATTGGCCATCGGTAGCTTTAAGGAACTCAACATCATTATCAAAGGTGACGTGGACGGTTCGGTGGAGGCCCTCTCGGATTCCTTGCTGAAGCTTTCCAAAGATGAAGTAAGTGTGAACATCATCCACCAAGGGGTGGGACAGATATCCGAGTCGGACGTGCTATTGGCCTCTGCCTCTGATGCCATTATCCTCGGCTTCCAGGTGAGGCCGTCTGCCAACGCAAAAAGGCTTGCCGAGCAGGAAGAGATCGAAATCAGGCACTACTCCGTGATCTACGATGCCATCAACCAGATCAAGGATGCCATCGAAGGCATGCTGGAGCCTGAGTTTGAAGAGGTGATCACCGGAAACATCGAAGTCCGTGAGGTATTCAAGATCTCCAAAATCGGTACCGTGGCGGGTTGTTACGTGACCAATGGGGTAATGAACCGCAAGAACAAGATCCGCGTGATTCGGGACGGTATCGTTATCCATGACGGCGATATCGATCAGTTGAAGCGCTTTAAGGACGATGTATCGGAAGTGAGATCCGGCTACGAGTGCGGTGTCTCGATCAAAGGCTTTAACGACATACAGATCGGGGATACCTTTGAAGGGTACAAGATGGAAGAAATCAAACGAAAGAAATAAACCGAATAGCAAAAGGCAGCCGCAAGCTGCCTTTTGGCTTTTTAAGCCGCATGGAAACGGTGTATTATTTTATTCAAACACTGGCATTTGTATCATTAAGTGCCTTGGTAGCCGGTATGGTTCGTCCGGTGACGGTGCTGTGGTTTCATTCGGTGGTAAACCGACTGGGGGTATTGCGCTACTACGGGGTTGCCACGTTGGTGTTTTTTGGCCTAGGTTTCCTGATAAAGCTGCTTTTTTTGACCGGTTAAAGGCGAATGCCAGCCTTTTCTCCTTCTGCCCGGATATGGGCGGCAGCCAGGTCGTATTCCGCCTCGGAAGGCAAATGCTCCATCATAAGGGGGATTTCGGGGATTTTGGCGAGTTCTTTTAGAAATACCTGGTAATCCAAAACGCCCAATCCCGGGCGTACCTCCGTAAACTGCGGCATGTAGTAATCTTCTTTAATGACGATATCTTTACCATGGCAACTACGGATATGGGGTCCAAGCCGCCGGAAGCAATCCCGTATCAGGTCGGCGTTGCGGTAGAAGAGGGTGGGCGTAGTGATCAGGTTCATCGGATCCATGTGCACGCCAAAATGTGGATGGGCGATGGCTTTGATCAGCTTCAGGTAGGAATCCACGTTGTCCGGATAGGTCCAGGGCATGGGTTCCAACACAAAGTAGGTGCGCTTGGGGTTGACTTCCAAGAGGATTTTGCGGGATACTTCCACGATCTGCTCGAAGGTCTCCGAGGTAAGGTTATCGGCGTGTGGGCCTGCCCAATGTACCGGGTTTTTGGAACCGCTGATGTTTACGCAGCAGTTGGCGCCTATTTCATCTGCCAACGCAAGGGAATCCACGCATTTTTGGTAGGCTGCCTTGGCCATATCCGTATCGGGGCTGATGGGGTTACTCCAAGCGCCGACTTCCGCGATAACGATGTCTGCTTTCTTTGCAGCGGCTTCGTAGGCTTTTATTTCCGTTGTATTGGCACCTAAGCCAACAGGACAATAGGCGGCCCGGTATCCCTTGGCTTTTACAGCCTGAATCCAGGCTTCCGGTTCGGAATATTTTTGATAGATAGGGCCTCCCAGTCGTAGGGAAATGGGTGCTGCTTTGCCCCAGGCTGTGAGTTGGGATCCAATGCCCAAGGCAAAAGACGCTGCCAAGGCTTTTTTCGAGAAGTTCCTTCGGTTCATAATGGGTAGGATTATACCGTCAATATACGGCTAAATTCCGACTCCTACCAAAACCTGATCTTTTGGAGCGCGGCACCCAGTCGCTCGAAATCCTCCGGAAACACATGTCCGATATGGCCTATCCGGAAGGTAGCCGCGTGGGAGACCTTTCCCGGGTAGATCACAAATCCCTCTGCTTTGAGTTTTTCGTAGAGGACACCAAAACTAAAATCCGGGCTTTCCGGCTCCAAAAAGGCCGTAATGATCGGTGACCGGTCTTCTTCCTGCAAAAACGGCTGCACATCTACCGCTGCCATGCCCTTGATCAGGCTGTGGTGGTTGGCCCAATAGCGCTCGTGCCGTGCGGAAATGCCCCCTTCCTCGTGCAGCTCGGAGATGGCCTGCAAAAAGGCCCTTACCGTGTGGGTGGGTGAGGTAAAGCGCCATTTGCCCTTGTCCTGCTCCATGGCATCCCACTGATCGTACAGGTCTAGGGAGTGGCTTTTGGAGTTGCCC
Organism: Lunatimonas lonarensis; assembly: GCF_000390185.1. Lineage (GTDB taxonomy): Bacteria > Bacteroidota > Bacteroidia > Cytophagales > Cyclobacteriaceae > Lunatimonas > Lunatimonas lonarensis. The sequence goes on from NZ_AQHR01000069.1 coordinate 39,399, forward strand.
TTGCAGCTCTTCAACACCTCTTTTCGTGCCAATACAAAGCCAAATCCCGGTACCCCTTGAATGCACTTGTTGGCGCTGCTGATCAGCAGATCCACCGTTGGAGCAGTAATGTCCAAGGGAATACCCCCGAAGCTGCTCATGGCATCCAGTATGAAAATCTTGCCGTACTGTTCCGCCAACCGGGCATGGGGTTCGTAGCGGTTGAGCATGCCAGTGGTGGTTTCGCTGTGTACCATGCCTATATGGGTGATCGCAGGGTCTGTTTGCAGGATTTCCTCTACCTGCCCGGGGTCGGGCTGCTGGCCTTCCTCCCAGGACAATACCCGGTGCGGTACGCCGATCATTTGCACAATTTTCCCCATGCGCTTGCCGTAGGCACCGTTGGACAGCACGAGGATCTTGCTGTCGGGCTTGAGGCAGGACCACATCACCGACTCCACGGCAAAGGTGCCGCTTCCCTGCATCAATACGGCGGTATAGTTTTCCCCGCCGCCACTTAGGCCGATCAGTTCTTCCCGGATTTTCTGGACGATCTGTTTGTAGTCATCGTCCCAGGTGCACCAGTCGCGCGTCATGGCACCGCGCACGGTCTTGCTGGTACTGAGTGGGCCTGGGGTAAGTAGAAGGTACGGGTTTTCGGGTATCTGTGGGATCATAAGGGTGTAGGCTTAACATGTATCTCAAAAACGGTGCTTCGCAGAGCGGCATAGGCCTGGTGTTTTTGCCCGGATCACCGTTCCGGCCTGCTGCCCAAAGATACGTGTAATGCGAAAAATTCCCTGTTTTGTCCGGAAAATAATCTTTTCGCATAGCTCGGCATTGGACCCCTCGGTATCCAGGCTAAAAATTCCGGAATGGCTTGCTTTTATGCAGATAGTATTTTTTCTTGCGCAGAAATAAGATAAATGCAATTCTTTCACCAAAAAACAGCTAAACATGGAAAACGAGAAAAAGCAGGAAAAAAAACAATGGATTGAACCGGAAATGAAAGGCATGAGTGTTCAGGGTGGGACTCTTCCCGATACTTATGAGGCAGCCTTCTCTGGGTCTTTAAGTTAATTTGATCCTTGGTTCCCTAAAATTAATGTTTCTGACACCTTTCAAAAGAGGCTGCCCTTTTGGGACAGCTTTTTTTATGCGATTATTTTTCCGGGATATCCGGAAAAGGTTGAATCTCCAACTATACATGAAGTGGGTGATTTGGGTAATTACCCTGTCGATTTTCCGGCAGGAAAGCACCTTCTACCTATAGCTTTGAAACAGTATGTTATTAGTTGCACGGGATCGTAGTCGGCAATTTGACAAATATTGTTCGGGAAAAGTCCGGGGCACTTATCGGTTTGGTGTTTACTGTTTGAGAAAAGCCTTGGTGCCGAATATTCGGAAAGCGAACCCAGTATCCAAGGGGTAGGGGCGTCAGCCCTTCCATCTTGGTAGAGCGAGATCGAGGCTGGATAAAGCATGCCACCTTACAAGCGGGGCCAAGCAGCCCATCCAACTTTACGGACAGCCTGTTTTCGTCGGTACAGGGGCTGCCAAGACCTGAATTTAGGCAGCTTCCCTTTCCCCATTGAGGTGGCAGGCATTGGCGCGAAGCTGGGGTCACTGGATTGGGGATCCTTCACGCACAGGCAAAAAGTGCACGAGGTACATAAAGAAACACTGGCCGCATCCATTTGTTGCTTGATTGGAAAGTGAATAAGGGCTAGGGCGTAGATTTCCGGTGTTTCGCCTTAGAATCTAAACGTAGATTTTGGATTGGCCTGCTTTGAACTCCTCGGTGTCTGGGCTAAAAAATCCGGAATGGCTTGCTTTTTTAAGCAGAAGATATTTTCTTACGCAGAAATAAGATAAATGCGATTCTTTCATCAAAAAAACAGCTAATCATGGAAAACGAAAAAAAACAATGGATTGAACCGGAAATGAAAGGCATGAGCGTTCAGGGTGGGTTTACTCCCAATCTTACTGAGGGAGTCTTTTACGGGAGTGCAAGTTAATTTGATCCTTGATTCCCTCCAACTAATCGTGCTGACACCTTCCAAAACAGGCTCCTCCTCGGTGAGAAGCCTGTTTTCGTCTGTACAGGGGCTGCCAAGACCTGAATTTAGGCAGCTTCCCTTTCCCCATTACCACCTGACCCTATCTGAACTGATGTATGTACACGGGCTAACGGAGAAGAGTCTCTCCTCCTACCGCATCGTTCAGGTGGTCAGAAACCCCCTGAACCGCTTCGTTTCCGCTTGGAAGCATCAGGAACGGATACTGGGAAAAACAATGGCTCTGCAAGCGCTCTTGGAAAAACTCGCCATGTACAAATGCTTGCTGCCGGACAAGTGGGAGGAGTTTTACCGGAATTTTTACGAAGACCCCCAACACAGGGAGAAGTCCTTTGCCCGCGGAAACTGGGGCGGGCTGAGGTTTTACATGGACCAGGTGGATTGGAATGATGTGAATCGGCCGGTTCATTAGGTTAGGCTGGAGGAATTGAGCGCTGATAGTTCCGGACTATCGGATAGGTTGGGCGTGTCCCTCCCGGCACTTCCGCAAAAGAATATGGGCACTTATTCGGAGTCGATACAGGATTCCCTTACAGATATTCAAAAAGAGCAGGTCTACAAGCTTTTCGAGAAAGATTTCATTGCGTTTGGTTATGGACTTTAATTTTAAATTTCTGGGGGCCATTGAAGTGGCAGGCATTGGCGGGAAGCTGGGGTCACTGGATTGGGGGTACTTCACGCACAGGCAAAAAGTGCACGAGGTACATAAAGAAACGCTGACCGTACCTCTTCTTTTTGACCAGGGCTTTTCGAAGATAAACCTTTACAAGGATTTTGGGCAGTTCATGCGGGAGTTGGAACCGGTAAAAAAGATACTGTCCGAAACGCTCGGAAAAGGGTATCTCCAGTTCGCGTTGTTAGTCAATCTTCCGGCCGGCAAGCAAGTACTGCGGCATGTGGACCTGGCAGACGGGTTCAAATTGTTCAGCAGGGTTCATATTCCCATCCAAACCAACGAAAACTGTTTTTTTGAAGTGGACGGTGAGGTGATCCACATGAAGGCAGGTGAGGTTTGGGAAATCAACAATTCCGAAAAACCCCATGCCGTTCAAAATCTTGGGGACACAGACCGAATCCATTTGTTGCTTGACTGGAAAGGGAATAAGGGCTAGGCTAGGGCGTAGGTGATGGGAAAGGGCTTTTTCTGACCTTATCGTATTGGGTAGGAATCGAGGTTCCGGATTGGTATCCTTTACAATCTATTTTTTTTGGGAATAGCAAAAATAAACACCAAGGGGTCTTGCATATTTATAATAAAGAAGTTTAATTTAGCCTATAATTTTGATGCAAAGCATACCGTCAAATTTTTAAGCAAAAAAACAGCAAAAGAATGAGAAAGCAGTGGATTGAACCCGAGATGAGTGAGATGTTTGTTAACAATGGGGGGTCTCCTGGCCCTGTTGAAAACTATAACTTCGACTCAATTAGTTAATTTTATAATTACATCATAAAGAATGGTTTTTTTATGGTCTTCTAGTATAGACTTCACTGTTTTTGGTAGGTGCTATTAGAGGTTTTTCTTTAGTTCTGATTTAATAACCGAACCCCTTTTCTAAAGTCAAATCGCCAACCCTGTAGGCGGTAGGATCGTGTGGGCATTTTGCCTAACACAGGGGTTTTTCTACCTGTGTCCTATCCTTCGGGTGGTTAGATTCCCATTTTCATCGTTTATTTGGGCTGTTTGGCATACCAGGGGCGAAACTGGATTCTATGGCTAGAATCCAACGCGTGTTTGTTGTTTCCAATCCGGAATTTTTCCTATATTTCTTTTCTGAAAACCCTCTACGGATATGGAACTGTATGCCAAAGTGCTCAACTATACCATGCCGGTCTTTCTCCTCCTGATTTTGGTGGAGCAGCTGGCCGCCCGGCGTATGGGCAAGCAGGTAAACCGCAGCCTCGACAGTGTATCCAGTATCAGTTCCGGAATGACCAACGTTATCAAGGATGTACTGGGGCTTACCATATCCCTACTGACCTACGATTGGTTGGTGGGGCATGTAGCGATCTTTAAGATCAACGCCACCTGGCTTACCTATGCGGTGACAATTTTGGTCATCGATTTCAAAGGCTACTGGGTGCATCGCTGGGAACACCGTGTCAACATCCTGTGGAACCGCCACGTGATCCACCACAGCAGTGAGGAGTTTAACCTAAGCTGCGCCCTGCGGCAGACCGTGTCTACCGTGTTTGACTACTTTGCCTTTTTGTTGCTGCCTGCCGCCGTGCTGGGAGTGCCCGTAGAGGTCATGGCTGTCGTGGCACCTATCCACCTATTTTTGCAGTTTTGGTACCATACCCGCTTGATCGGCAAGATGGGTGTTTTGGAAAAAATCATCGTCACCCCCTCCCACCACCGGGTGCACCATGCCATCAATCCCATCTACATGGACCGGAATTTCGGTCAGCTTCTGATCCTGTGGGACAAGTGGTTTGGTACCTTTCAGGAGGAACTGGAGGAGGAGCCCTGTGTGTATGGGATCACGCGCCCAGCCCGAACCTGGAATCCGCTCAAGATCAATTTTCAGCATTTCTGGCTGCTGCTGCGGGATGCCTACCACGCCCGAAGTTGGAAGGATAAGCTGCGGATCTGGTTTATGCCCACCGGCTGGAGACCGGAGGACGTGAAACAACGATACCCCGTTTACACCATCGCCGACCTGCAAGCCTATGCAAAATACGACCCTCCGGGATCAAGTGGGTTCAGTATCTGGGCCTGGACGCAGCTGCTGGTCTGTTATGGGCTGTTGATCTATTTGTTCGCTCACCTAGTCACTATTGGTTTCAGTCATGCGGCCGTATATGGGGGCTTTTTGGTGCTTTCCATCTATGCATTTACCGAGTTGATGGACCGCAATCCACATGCCTGGGCGTTTGAGCTGGTCAAGGCTACGGTGGGCCTGGGGATCATCTACTGGCTGGGGGATTGGTTTGGCGCATCGCAGCAGTATCCCTGGCTTACCCCGTTGGTGGGCGCCTACCAGGTACTGTCCTTTTTTGTGTCGGCCTATTTTTCGGCTGCAATCCGAGCCGGGCAGCCATTGCCGGAGGCAGAAAGCGTCCATCAGCACGGAGCCTAGCGGAGATTTTCCACCTCTTCAAGGGTATAGCAGTGATCATGTCGGGTCATGCCGATCCGCGGATAGTAGTCTACGGCCTTGGGGGCCGCTATCAGGATCAGCTTCGCCATTGGCGCCGCCAGCTTGGTACGGCGTATCAGTTCCTTGCCGATCCCCTGTTTTTGGTAGGCACTATCCACGGCCAGATCCGAAAGGTAGGTGCAAAACGAAAAATCGCTCAGTGCCCGCGAAACACCTACCAGCAGGTCCCCATCCCTTGCAGTGACGATCAGGTTGGCATGCCGCAGCATGGAGGCGAGACGGGACTCGTCATCAACCGGGCGTCGTTCACCCAGGGTGGACCGCCGGAGAAGCGAGGCAAATTCCTCCACTGTCAACTCATTTTCGGTTTGGTATAGTAGGGTCTTTTTTGTCATCTCGTTGGTTTTAAGGGCTCGCTAAGATAACCATTCCTTACCTGTCCCTTTTAGTGCGGTAGGGATAATTTGCAGATGAATCTCCTCATTTTTTAATTGGCTTGCCTGGGATTGGCTCTGTTGACGTTTCTTCCACCTGAGCTGTTTGGTGCCAATAGTTCTTGTGCTGTCATGATGTTTCATTACCCACGAACAGCAGCGCTACGCTTGGAATTCTTGCGTCCTACTATTTTCCCAAAGCAGGGGTATTTGGGTGATACCACGGCCGTAAGCTTTTGATTCCGCGCCTTCGGCGCTTGGGTGGAGTGTTCTCATTCTTCCTTGGGCGTTGCCCAAGGCTACTGATTTGGCACCGTTGGTGCTTGCAGTTGAATATGTACCAACTTCCCGAAGGGGACTAACCTAGCCAACACGGCTATGGAACCATTCGGGGATCTTTACAAAAGCATCGGCGGTGCTGTAATCAGTAACATGGCCTGTCAGGGCTATGCAAACATGTTGTCCCAATCCCCACAATCCCCAACGGTGCGACAATCAATCCCGCAAATAGCTCGGCCTGTTAGTACTTTTCAGCCGAAAAAGAATCCTTAGTGCGTAAAATAGGATGAACAAAAAAATATTGATGATCAGATATGCATGATTGAGCAAATTTGGGGCAGGACCAGTCAGGGAAAAACAGGGATCGTTGCCTGGCCCTAGAATAGGCAGTGGCTGGATTTTAGTGGATACGATTTTCATCGTTTGGCAGAAAAAGAGTATCTTTAACGTGCCTCTACAGGTCGAAAGAACAAAATTTCCCGTACCCCGTAGTTCAACAATAACCATAAACCAATAAGCCTATGAAATCACGCAGAAGTTTTTTACAAAAGCTTACCCTTTCCGCCGCTTCCATTCCCTTTGTTGCGCCTTCGCTGGCCCGGGATTTTTCCGAAATCTCCACCACCGAGGCCTATCAGGGGCCCATTCTTCGGGTCGCCATTATGGGGCTGGGCAGCTACGGCACCCGGGTGGCGGAAGCCATGAAGGACTGCAAAAAGGCCAAACTGGTGGGCGTTATCAGCGGTACTCCCTCCAAGGTAACCGAATGGCAATCCAAGTATAATATCCCCGCCAAAAACTGCTACAACTACGAAAACTTCGACGCCATCAAGGACAATCCCGACATAGACGCCGTATACATCATCACGCCCAACTCCCAGCACAAGGACCAGACCATCCGGGTGGCCCGTGCCGGCAAGCACGTGATCTGCGAGAAGCCCATGGGGCTAAACGCCAAGGAAGGCCGGGAAATGGTGGCCGAGTGCAAGAAGGCAAACGTACACCTGCTGGTGGGCTATCGCATGCGCTTTGAAGGCAATACGCTGGAGGTCGTCCGTATGCGGCGGGAAGGAGAACTGGGCAAGATCATGTTCTTTCAGGGCCTGAGCGGCTTCCGGATCGGCGACCCTACCCAATGGAGGTTGAATAAAGAACTCGCCGGTGGCGGTGCCATGATGGACATAGGCATCTACTCCGTAAACGGCGCCCGGTATATGGTGGGCGAGGAGCCTATCTGGGTCACCGCCCAGGAGACCAAGACCGATCCCGTCAAATTCAAGCCCGGGGTGGATGAAACCATCCAGTTTCAGTTTGGATTCCCCAGTGGGGCGGTGGCGTCCTGCCTGTCTACCTACAACATGAACGGATTGGACAAGTTTTACCTCAATGGGGAAAAGGGATTTGCCGAGATGCAGCCCTCTACCGGTTACGGTCCCATCCAAGGGCGCACTCACAAGGGTCCCTTGGACAAGCCACACATCACCCATCAGACAGTGCAGATGGACGAGATGTCCGACATTATCCTGGCAGGCAAAAAACCCGTCCTCCCGGTAGATGGAGAAGAGGGGCTAAAGGACCTGATCATCATCGATGCGATTTACAAAGCCGTAAAGACGGGGAAGAAGGTGGCCCTAAACTTGACCTAAGCAAAAGGGCAACCAACATAGATTAGCAGGCCGGCTAGGGGATCTTCTCCGCCGGCTTTGTTCTTACGCCTGCGTCCTATCGATTTTCCAAAGCAGGGGTGTTGCCACTGGCTGTTGATTCCGCGCCTTTGGCGCTTGGGTGGCGTAGTCGCATGTTTCCTTGGGCGTTGCCCAAGGCTATTGATTTGGCACCTTTGGTGCTTGCAGTTAAGTAAGCACCAAGGGTACGGTGATCGTTAGCATGGCCTGCTAGGGCTATGCAGAGATATGATTCCAAATTCCGGAAGCACCAACAGTGTGACCACCGGATTGCGTATACCCATTTTAGTTTTTGGGTTTCCGAATTCTTATGGACCTTTGGTGCTGTTGATTAAATAAGCACCAAGGGTGCGTTAATCGTTAGCATGGTCTGCTAGGGCTATGCAGACATATGATTCCAAATTCCGGAAGCACCAACAGTGTGACCGCCGGATTGTGTATACCCATTTTAGGTTTCCGAATTCTTATGGACCTTTGGTACTGTTGATTAAATAAGCACCAAGGGTGCGTTAATCGTTAGCATGGCCTGCTAGGGCTATGCAGACATATGATTCCAAATTCCGGAAGCACCAACGGTGTGACCACCGGATTGCGTATACCCATTTTAGTTTTTGGGTTT
>NZ_AQHR01000070.1 GCF_000390185.1 Lunatimonas lonarensis
AAGATAGTGACATTTTGTGTAATTTAATAATAGACTTTATGTAAAAAAAACGACCCTATGGGCGGCAAGCGATAGGATCGATTCCGAGCGATTGGATCCCGAATTGCCACAAATCAACCTATTTCCATGGTTTTTTGAACTGCATCAAACCACCCGAACAGCAGCCCCTAAAACCTAAATCGATCGATCCTTTACTTAACTGCAACTACCTTACAAACACCCACTCGTCTTCGGTACTGAGCGGTTCGGAGTACTCGTACCTTTCTGCTTGAAAGGTTTTGAGTTGCTCCACATCGGTCAACCGGTTTTTGATCACGAAATCGGTCATCAGTCCCCTAGCCTGCTTTGCAAAAAGGCCGATTACCTTGTACGTACCGTCCCGGTATTCTTTAAAAGTCGGCGTGACCACCCTTGAATGGAGGCTCTCCCGATCCACCGCCTTGAAGTATTCCTGCGAGGCCAGATTCACGATTTCCTGGCCTTTTGCCGCATCATTGATGGCTTGGGCAATTTTCTGCCCCCAAAACCCATAGAGATCCTTTGCTTTGTTATTCCTTAGCTTGACGCCCATCTCCAGGCGGTAGGGCTGAATCAAATCCATCGGCCGTAGCAGACCGTACAATCCGGAAAGGATACGCAGGTGACTTTGGGCAAAGTCAAAGTCCGCCTCTCCATAGTTCTCCACATCGATTTTGGTGTAGACGTCTCCCTTGAAAGCCAATAGCGCCTGTTTGGAATTGCCCATCGAAAACTCTTCCTGAAACCGTTGATAACGCTCGTGGTTTAATGTGGCCAAGTTTTCACTTACGTGCATCAACTCCCGGATTTCGGAGGGATCCTTTTTGCGCATCAGGGATACCAGTTCCCTAATTTCTTTTTTAAAGTCCGGACGGGTAAAAAGATCCACATTACTGTCACTCCAGTCCAATGTCTTTGCCGGGGAAATTAAAATTACCATAGATTACTCAATTACTACGATCGCTCTTCGTATTGTTCGTTCGATTTGCTGTTGCTGATTACTAAACTTCACAACGACCGGATATGTTCCCACCGGGACTTTTTGGCCGTTGACATAGCCATCCCAGGTACAAATAGATATTTCCTCGGAGGGATTGGTTTCCTCACAATAATAAATCAGCTCACCCCATCTATTATATATGTACACCCCCAGCTTATCGATCGGCCCCCTGGTGTACAGCAGGAAGTTTCTGGTAGGGCTTCCCGGAATAATGGCATTGGGGAACCGTACATTGATCTCGCAGTCCTCTTCTACTTCAAAATCAACCAGGAATTCGCAACCCGCTTCATCCGTCACAAGCAACTCATATCGCCCCGGCAAGGTAGGCACAAATCGGGCCTCACGTCCCAACTCCTGCCCGTCGAGGCTCCAGGAATACGAGGCAAACCCTGCACCGGCCTGTAGCTCCGCGAGATTTCCATCCAGCGTGCAGATTACGTAGCGTGGACTCAGTACAGGTGGTTCCGTGGCTGACTGGATTACGTCTATGACCCCGCTCCCGATAATACAGTCGAACTCGTTGTACAGCCTGACCTCGTATCGGCCGGGCTCACTGACCGAAATCACCATCCCGCTCTCACCGGTAATCGGAATAAATTCACCATTAACTTCCCTAAACCAACCGAATCGGTCGACCGCCAAAAAATCTCCTGAAGCGGTGATACTGGTAGATACCACCGGGCCGCATAGGTTGGGGCTGAAAAGCTCTACTTCAACGGACTCGGAAAACTCATTGACGATCACCTCAGAGGGGGCAGGCACCTCACAACCTCCCACATCCGTGACAGAAACCAAGTACCTCCCTGGCGGGAGGTCTAACGCAATGACGGACTGGTTGGCAAAAGATTCCGAAATCAGCTCCCCGGTATCCAACCCAAGTACTTCATACACTCCTGATGCAGGCCCATTGCCAAACAAGATGGAAATGCCGCCGGCCACCAATCCCTCCGGAGCACACTGTTCATCCCGGGTTTCCAACTCAAACAACACATCCGAGGGCGGGTTTGCATTTTCAATCACAGCTGCCTGCGAGGAGGAACACCCGTTTGCAAAGCCCAACAGGGTATAAATACCAGGTTCAAGCCCATCTACCACGATAATGTCGTTGGGAAGAACGTCAAAGAAAAGCTGACCGGTTTCTTGCACTACCAAGCTATCCAAGAGAACACCAGCCTGAATCTCAAGCACTCCGTCGCCGATCTCGCAGCTTTGGGCGGGCGAAGTGGCAATCACCTCAAATTGCGGCCCGGCATTCACACGTAGGAAGGCAGATCGCTCAAAAAGGCAGGTCTCGTCCAGCGGGTCAGAGGTCAAGAAGAACAGCTCATAATCGCCTGCTTCACCCAAGATGGCGGTATTCAAGGTCAGTTGCAGGGTATCCGGAAGGGAGATTCGATCTTGGGAACCCTCCCGATGAATGGACCAAGAACCCGACACGGGGGAATTTGGCGTGAAAGTGACCGTTTCGCCCAAACACACCTCCTCCTCCGACTGATCGATATCAAAATCAAAAGGAGGGCCAACGAATACAGAGCGGGATACCGGGCAGGTCTGAAACATCTCTGGGTCAGCATCCTCGGGCAGGCGATAGGCCACGGTCACCGTGTAGATACTTTCCTCGGTTACCTCCAATACGTTCTGGTCTCCTACGATTTCACCGGCGGCATTTACCCACTCAAACACGTATTCGTCCAATCGGGGATCATCGGGATCTACCGCAACCAACTCGAGCACAGCATCCGCACACAAGGCGATGTCGGTGGGAAGGATGATTTCCGGAGAATCGACGACCTCTACCTCCAGCCGGAAGATCTCGTCCCACGGCTCCCCGCAGCGATTCACCTCCAACTGTACCGTGAAAAGTCCGGCAGTGGCGAACTGGTACTCAAGGTTCTGTAGCTCCTCGGCACCGTTCAAAAACTGATCTACAATTTCCCCCTGCTCATTGAATATGGTCCAGTTGTATAAATCGATGTCCGGCTCTCCCCCACCTTCAAAAAGCCCCACGGCACCCTCGTCAGCTCCCACACAGAGCCTATTGGGACCGGCAAGGCTTGGCTCCGGAATATTGGAACCCGATTGCTGGACGAAAGAAGGAAGGCCTAGGTTGGTAGTACCCGGCATGGGCTCTACCGCGTCTTGGTTGAACGTACTTGGGTTACACCCCCTACCGGGCAAAATCTGCCCAATCTGGTTTGAGCCGACCACTGCCACGTAAATCTGCCCGTCTGGCCCCACCTGCAACGCACCCAAGGGCAATCCACCCGTTTGGGAGATAGCCGCCCGACTCGCAAGAATACACTGTTCGATCTCGCGCCTTTCCACTGCGGAGTCGAAGCATTCCTGACAGCGGGTCGTCACCGGGTTATCGGGATCCGAATCATCGGTTTCCTCCACGCTACTCAGATAAAACTCCTCTACGCCGGGACCGCCATTTCGGTAGGACACATAGACCCGGGTATTGTCTGTAGAGAACTCTAGCCCATACACGTCGCCGTCCGTTCCCAAATCAAGCAGGGCGAACTCGGTAAGCTCTCCGGTATTCTGATCAAAGTCAAATATCTGCAACTTGTTCATCCCCCCCTCCTGAAAGGTAATGGCCAGCCTGGATCCGTCACCGGAAAATTTCATTACTCCCGAACTGGAACCAAAGCTATGAACACCCCCGACTGAACTGAATACCGGCTGCCCAATGCCCTGCCCTGAAACAGGATACATACGGAAGGTATTGTTTCCTGCCTCATGGAAAGCCACCCAGGTTGTATCTCCGGCATTGAGTGCCGCCGAGTGCTCGGTACTAGAACTGAACAGAAAATTATTTTTGGTGACGACATTGCCTACGCCGTCATCATTGTTGCCTTTGATATCCACCATGGAAAAACTGACCACGCTGTTGCCATCTGCTCCCCGTCGGGTAGTGAAAAGGTAAAACAGCGTCTCGTCCGAAGCAACCGGCACAGCGATCACACTGCCCGCAGACTGCGGATCTCCACCTATATCCAAGCCGTTTTGCATGGGATTGCCATTGAGGTCCCATACGGTCTCCCCATCCGTAAAAAACAGCACCTGACCAGCCTGGTCGGAGACGGTGGTCACACCCGCAGGGATGTTTCGTGGATGCCTGCTCGGAATGGGTCTAGGCACTGGCGCATCGGGATCGTCCGGGTCGGGATTAAAGTCCAGACCGGCGCCGTCGCCAAAATACCAGATATTGTTGGTTTGGTCTTGTACATCCCACATCTGGATCCGAATGCCCGCATACGAATAACAGGTGGATCCCACTTCCCTAACCAATACCCAATAGTACCCGGGTCTACATACCTCGTTGGGAGCCTCGGGACCCCAACCATCTTCCCGCTTATTCGACCAAAAATATTCGTAATTGCCTCCCTGTCCGGGCTGCTGGCCAAACCCCGGCTGACCAACCCCAGGTTGGCCGAAACCGGGTTGACCAAACCCTGGTTGTCCAAAACCGGGCTGACCGAAGCCAGGTTGACCAACTCCTGGTTGACCAGGCTGCCCACCTTGATCCTGTCCGCTTTGCACGTCCACTAGCGGCATCAGGTCTATACATGCCGGATCACACAAGGTAGTATCTGCCGGATTAAACTGAACCTGCAGATCATTCTCCTGAAAATTGATGGTCTGGGTGACCTCCCGTGTCTCTCCATTGGCAAAGGTAACCGTTAGCACCACCGTCACCTGCTGTTCGGAAGTAGCCTCTCTAGGCAAAAGCAAGTGCTCTTTGCTAAGATCCATTTCAATCTCCTCTCCATCCTCATCTACCAATGGAGGCAAAATCTCCCAATTAAAGCTTACAGGCCTGTAATTTGGTGGAGAAATTTGGCTGGTCAGCAGCAGCGGATTGTTCATACAGGGATCGAACGGCTCCCATGTAAAATCCACTTCCGGACCCACGTCAATGGTGGGGGTAAAAACCGTGAATACCCTTCCACAAAAGTCTGTACCCTCAAAAGGGTCGGCTTCGACTGTCAGCTCGCCCAACGCCTCCTCATCCGGATTGACGATCCTCCCTAAAAACTGGGGGCCTCCCTCAGTCTCTTCATAAATGTAATACAACTGTCCATCCGGTCCTACGCGAAGGTCATAAATCCGGAAAAGGTCATGCCCCAGCGCAACCTCCACCGGTCCTGTAAGAATCTCTGGGTCTTCATCTTCCTGGTCTTCCTCCTCCTCTTCTTCCGGCAATTCATCGGCCAGGGATCCATCCGCACCGATTCTGAAAAGCTGGTTTCCCCGCGAAAAATACAGCATGGATCCATCGGGAGAAAAGGCCACCCCAAAAATGGGATCATCGCCCCCCGTATTTTCCAGCGTCTGCGCATTTCCCAATGTCCCCGAGGAAGCATCAAAATCAAAGACTATCAAATCAGCACCCGTACCCTGTGGGATGACCACAAACTTCTCCGATCCTTCATCAAACACAAACGCCTCGGGCACAAAATCCAGTGCCTCGCTCTGCAGCAAGGTAAACTGCCCCAATTGATCCTCAATTCGGTACACCTGTAGATTTCCGTTATCAAAAAACACCAAATGACTCTCCGATGCCGGAGTCTTGATAACTGCGACTCCACCCTGTGCGGTACCTAGGATTCCTCCACCTGATACAGCCCCTGCGGGAGGTTGACTGGCGGGCGCACCTCCCTGGTTATTCATGTCCACCACATCGTACTCCAACTCACCGCGGCGGTTGATAAAAAAAAGATAAAAAGAACGGCTTCCCCCTGGAATCGGGTCAAATTCCTGTACGGCGATCGCCACGGTCTGTCTGCCCGTTTCGTCCCCTCCCAACTCCCCAATGATACCCTGCATGGGCTGGTTTAGGTAGTTGTACACCAGAGCTCCGTCTGTATAGAAAAGAATGTCTCCTGATATGGGATCTATGGCCATGGCTGTATTACCTTTGCCAAGAACGACCGAGGGTGACAGGGTTCTGACACGGGCCGTGCCATCCTTTCCGAACGATAGGTAGTTGTTTTCGCCTCCTTCGCAGTACCCAAAAATCCACTCATTATTATTAAATCCCTGAGCCTTAGCAGCCTGAAAATCAAAAAATAATAAAACCATGGCTATCAAAACAAAAATACCATGATTTATGTAGATTGAAAGAGATTTCATAATTTACACGCTGCTTTAAATACGCTTTAAAGCCGCCATCCGTTTATAAGCTGATAAGTATTCAATTAACGAATAAATCTTTGTTAAAGTCGCAATTAAATAGAGTTTTTTTCAGCGTCCTGTTTATGGTCTTGGCTACCAAATCCTTTGGACAAGACCCCCATTACAGTCAGTACTATGCGGCCCCGCTGTTCCTTAATCCTGCTTTTGCCGGATCAGAGCTCAGTACCCGGGTAGGAGTGAATTACCGCAATCAGTGGCCGGGATTGGATGCCAACTTCAGTACGTTTTCTGCCTATGTGGACACCTTTCTGGAAGAATACAACACCGGTGTGGGCTTTTTGGCCACCAACGACGTAGAGGGTGCAGCCGGTTTGCATTCCACCTCCCTATCGGGAATGGTTTCCTACGAACTCCGGCTGGCAGAGGGTGCCTATTTCCGCCCGGGATTTCAGGCAACGTATATGCGACGCGACATAGGCTTCTACGAAAGCTTGGTCTTCGCCAATAATATCGACCCCACCAACCCCTTCGGCCCCTTGTTACCGGGCACCGAACTGGCGGGGTTTGGAGAACCTGTCAACCTACTTTCCCTTTCCCTCGGTGGACTTTTCTTTACCGAAACCTTCTGGCTTGGATTCACAGGACACCACATAAACCAACCCAACCAAAGCTTTGTTCAAGATGGGTTCAGCCACCTGCCCATGAAGTACTCTTTCCATGCAGGGTACAGAATATCCCTTGGAAACGGGCCCATGAAGCGTGATTTTACCCACACCTACCGGGAGCGATACTTTACTCCTACCGTGAATTTCAAAAAACAGGGGCCATTTGAACAATTGGACCTAGGTGCGTATTTTTATATGGAACCGATCCTATTCGGCTTATGGTACCGTGGACTCCCCTACAAGCCGGTTGAACAACAAAGTAACCGGGACGCGCTGGTACTGATGGTAGGGTTCAATCTGCCCTCGGGCCTTAATATAGGGTACAGCTTTGACTACACCGTTTCCCAATTGGGGATTCAGTCCGGAGGTGCACACGAAATAAGTGTTTCGTACGTGTTCCCTCCCAAAAATCCCGGGGCACCCCCAAAAAGGTCGACCATCCTGCCCTGTCCAAAATTCTAACACAATGTCCCATGGACCCCAACACGATCACATACCTGCTTATAGGTATTCTTTCGGTTAATTTTATTTCTTCCAAATTCCTGAATTGGCTTAATATTCGCCGGAAAGAAAATGGGATCCCAAAGACCATGGAGGGTTATCTAGACACCGAAAAGCTTACAAAGGCAAATGAATACCAACGCGTAAACTTCAACTTTTCCCTTGTGGCCAGTTTTTTTTCCTTCGGTCTAACGATCTTATTTCTTGCGTCTGGTTTTTTTGGCTGGCTGGATGCTTTTCTCAGCCAATTTACCATACACCCACTCTGGCTTCCGGCCCTCTATTTTGCGGTGCTTTACCTTGGATCCGATCTGATGGGTATTCCCTTTGACTATTACCACACGTTTGTAATAGAACAGCGGTTCGGGTTCAACAACACGAGCATGGGTACCTTCCTTTCCGACAAGCTCAAAGGATACCTACTCTCAATCGTGATTGGCGGCTCACTTTTGCTCACCTTCCTTCTATTGGTCAACTACATGGGGGTTGATTTCTGGTGGCAATTCTGGCTGGTTACCGGCGTGTTCATGGTATTGGTCAACGGACTCTTTTCCAGCTACATCCTTCCTCTTTTCAATAAACTTACACCTCTGGAAGAGGGAGAACTGAGGCAGGCGATCCTCAGCTACGCCAGCAAGGCCGGTTTCCCATTGGAAAACGTATTTGTCATAGACGGCAGCAAAAGATCATCCAAGGCAAACGCCTTTTTTTCCGGGTTTGGCAAACGGAAAAAGGTTGTCTTGTACGACACATTGATTGCCCAGCACAGCACCGACGAGCTGGTTGCCGTGCTGGCCCATGAAATCGGCCACTACAAAAAACGCCATATTGTGACCAACCTTGTGTTGGGAATTCTGCAAACCGGGCTGATCCTTTTCGTTCTGGCCCAATTGATCTTCAGCGAATCGCTGAGTCTTGCCCTCGGAGGTAGCGAAATGGCTGTCCACCTGAATTTAGTTGGCTTCACCATGTTATTCTCTCCCCTTTCGGCACTGATCGGAGTGGGCATGAATATACTTAGCAGAAAACATGAGTTTGAGGCAGACGCCTTTGCCAAATCTACCTTTGATGGGCAACCACTGGCGACGGCCCTGAAAAAACTATCCGTCAACAACCTGACCAACCTTAACCCACACCCTTGGTACGTCTTTATGAACTACTCCCACCCCCCATTACTACAGCGGCTCGCAAAGCTGGAAACAACGGGATGATTTTTTTGCTGTCACCCTAGTAGATTTTCGAGGAATACACTAATTTTCAATCGGAATAAACACAATAAACCGATAATTCAGTCCAACCATGGATAGCAACTCAGCACTCAATGAATTGGGGGTTAGCGAGACGCTCCTCTCCGAATCAGAAATTGAATTTCTGGATAAAAATGGCTACCTAAACCTAGGCAAGTTACTTAATGACGATCAGTTGGAAGCCATCCGGTCAAAAATCGGCCAACTGCTGGAATCGGAAGGTGAAATGGCAGGCAGCGAGTTGGCAGAGTCTCCCTTTATCAGACACCCGAAAGAGGCGGGTGCGGACCGATTGGGCAACTTGGTCAATAAGGGAACAGAGTTTGATGTTTTTTATACCCACCCAAAAGTATTGGCAGCTATCCGTCATGTCCTCGGTGGAGAGTTAAAGCTTTCTTCGTTGAATTATCGTGCGGCAAAACCTGGCGACGGGCTACAGAAACTCCATGCCGATTACCCGGATGCAGTACCGGCAGGAGATTACCGGGTCTGTAATTCCATTTGGTTATTGGACGATTTCTACGCTGCCAACGGCGCTACCCGAATCGTGCCTGGCACGCATTTAAGCCAGCACTTGCCCCAGGAAGTGATGGCAAATCCGATGGATACCCACCCGGAAGAAAAAGTCATCGAAGCAGAAGCCGGATCTGTGGTCATATTCAATTCACACACATGGCACGGTGGCACCAAAAACCACACCGACAAACCCCGGCGGGCGATCCATAGCTATTTTTGCAGAAAGGACCAGCCACAGCAAAGCGATCAACGACGATACATTACACCCGAGACCTTAGATCGGATTGGTACACCGGCGGCAGCCATTTTGGATGTATTATAAAACCCGTGAGTATACCGTACATCCTTTGGCAGTATCATCAGCATACACCGATAGGCGTTTTATGGTTTCTCCGTTCACAGGAAATCCACATCCACGTTAAAGGGGTATTTCATCAGGTACTGAAGGGCTGTTTCCACTTTAAAAGACTCGAAAAGGACTTTGTAGAGGTTTTCGGTAATGGGTGCCCGCAGATCCTTGCTCTCCAAAAAAAGTTTGATCAACCGCACCGTGTTGATGCCCTCCGCCACCTCTTCCATATCGGCTACGATGGCTGACAATTGTTCTCCCTTGGCAAGTCGGTATCCCACTGTAAAATTTCTGGACAGGGTGGAGTTACAGGTAGTTACCAGATCCCCTATACCCGCAAGGCCGATAAACGACTTGGTACTGCCCCCCAGCGCATTTCCCAGATAAATCAGCTCAACCATCCCCCTAGAAACAAGAAGTCCCTTGGCATTTTCCCCCAAGCCTAGCCCGGAGAGTGCTCCGGCTGCGATGGCAATCGTATTTTTGAGCACACCACTGAGCTCTACCCCTATGATATCCGAGTTGCCGTACACTTGAAAGTTGTCCGAACGGAGTAGCCGCTGTCCCTCCAATATCACTTCGTTGTACCGGCTGGCAATCACCGTAGCAGCCGGCTGCTTCTGCATCAGTTCCTTGGCAAGATTGGGGCCTGCCAGGCACCCTACCCGTACCACCACGGTCTCCTGCAAGATCACCTCACTCATGGTGGAAATGTGCTCCCGGCTTATCTTGTTTACCTCATCCATGGTTTTTCCCTCGGGCAAGGTCAGTGATAGACCCTTTGTGCCATGAATAAGAAAATGATAAGGGTGCAAAAAAGGCGCAAATAGCCGCATAACTTCCCTAAACCCCCCTGAAGGAATCATCGGAAACAGGGTGCCACAGGCCTGGCAGATAAACTCCGGATCTCCGGTACCCACAATGGAGTGAGCCAAGGCCCTTCCTCTAGCCGTGTGTTGGGTGTTTATTTCCTCCACGACCTCTGGATCTCGGGCGTAGACCAGTACACGGTTTTTCTCGGCCAACAGGTTGGCAATTGCCACGCCAAAGCTGCCCACACCGATCACGCCTACCGACTTATCCCTTGAATAGCTTTTCGAGCTCATAGCCTTGCAGTCTGTTATGATAGTAGTACAATAGGTTAAGGTCCTCGGTGAGAATCTCCTGTGACTTACCGAGCACCAGAGGACGTTTGGCATGGTACATACCCACATTGTCCAGTCCGTGCCGGATAATTCGGTCTATGTCGTCATTTAAATGCGGCGCCATGTGTACCCTTCCTTGGCTCTTTAGCTGGCGAATTTTGTCCAACACCCGAGTGCAAGCTGCTTTAAAGGTGTCATAGGGTATGGAAATATCCTCCTCCGGCAACTTGAGCAGGCTAAAAAGATCCAGCTTTTTGTTGGCCCGCTTGATCAGGTTAAATGCTGTAAAGGCAACCACATGGCTGCTAAAAACCCGGTTGATCTTGTGGAACTCCTCCACGATCCTGTTTCCGAGTGCCTTGGTATATTCCTCCTCCCGCTGGGTGTCTACCGTCAGCTTGCCATTGGAAACAAAATAATCCCTGCAATCAACGATCCGTCCGAATTTATCCAAGCTCCTACCCTCTTCATCTACATAGTTGCCCATGATATCCATGGCCCTGCCAATGGATACCGAAATATCTGATCCCTTGGTAAAGAACTTGACCAAAAACTTGGAAATCTTATACGAAGTGGAAAATTCGTCCGTCTCCTTGTAGTAGCGCTCCTGTCCCATGAGGTTCAGGTGCTCATGTATCAGGCTTGGTGCCTCCAGCACGAAATGGTAGTTGATCGTAACGGGCACAATGAAAATCTTACCGGAAACGTCGTTTAAATTCTTTTCAAAATTTGCACGCTGGGCTTCCACAGCCGTACTGAGCAGTCCCAGTTTCAGCTTGGATTCAATATTTCCACTTCTAGACCGGGTTCCACCCGGAAAAAACAGGCTATGGCAGCCAAATTGAATGGCCTCTGAGGAATACGTTTTCAACGTCTCCACGTATACCAAGTTCTTCTTTCTTCTGTCTACCTTATAAGCACCCAGCGCATCCATGAAATACGCAAAAATCTGAATATTGAACAGGTTTAGACCGGCACCGTAAATAAAGGGCGGCAGCCCCAATGTGCTGATGGTCCAGCCTATTAGAATACTGTCCAGGTTGGAAAAGTGGGTAGGCACCATAACGATGGTCCCTTTTGAGGCCAGGTCACGGAGCTGATCGGTCTCTCCGATTATCTGAATTTTATCCTGAAGACTGTACTGGTTGCTGAAAAATGACTTAACCCCCTTTACCCGCGCAGCATTGAGCAACCGGGAAAAACCAAAGGTGACCATACTACGGGTCATCTTGTAGTGCGAATGCTTGAAGTTACTGGCTATTTCCTCCACATACCGGCGTACAATCGTCTCAAGTATATCCAGGTAGGCCTTTCGTTTCTGTTCCGAGGATAGGCCCTGCTCTAACTCCACGGCGAGCAGCGACGACTTTATTTTCGACCAGAACAACGGCTCATCATCCGGATCTACCAACCATGGATTTTGCTTTAAGCGCATCCGCTCCCTGTAAAGAGCGGTTTCCAGCTCTTCCTTCAACAGGTGCAGTCGATTACCTGTCAGCTCCAGTATCCGTGCCATACTGGCTTCGGTCACCAAGGTGATAAACGCTTTCCGGTCTTTGGCTAGCTTTACGACGGGCCATTCATCCTTACGGGGCAAAATCGGATCATAGGCGTGCTTGATATAGTCGTCAGTCAAGTTTTCAGTGTTTGGTAACTACAAAGATAGAAAAAACCAGAACCCTTATGCCGTAAACAAAAGGGCTGCTTTTGGAATAAATGCCAAGTTATACATTTTCAATCGAGATTTGAATTTTTTGAAAGTAACCAAACAGATTATTCAGGAATGCCGTTTTGTCAATGAACGAATAGGTCGTATTATTGCACCACCATAGGCAAAATGAAGCAGGATTTAACCCAGATACAGGCCCCGATTGCAACGGAGATGGCTGATTTTGAAAAAAAGTTTCGCGCTTTTATGAAAAGTAACGTGAAACTTTTGGATCATATCACCTCCTACATCGTAAAGCGAAAGGGCAAGCAGATGCGCCCCATGTTTGTGTTTCTCACAGCGGGTGTGTCCGGGGGTATCAGCGAATCCACCTACCGTGGTGCCGCCCTGATCGAGTTGCTGCATACCGCCACGCTGGTACATGATGATGTGGTAGATGATGCCAACTACCGCAGGGGATTCTTTTCGGTCAATGCGCTGTGGAAAAACAAAATCGCCGTTTTGGTTGGGGATTACCTCCTGTCCCGTGGGCTGCTGCTCAGTGTGGACAACGGAGACTTTGAGTTGCTTCGGATTGTCTCCCATGCGGTACGTGAAATGAGCGAGGGTGAGCTGCTACAGATCGCCAAAGCCCGAAACCTCGACATCACGGAGGAGGTGTATTATACCATCATCCGGCAAAAAACAGCAAGCCTGATTGCATCCTGCTGTTCGGTGGGAGCAGCTACCGCGCAGTCGGACCAAGGGCTTATCGAGAAAATGCGGCTGTTTGGCGAAAAAGTCGGTATGGCATTTCAGATAAAAGACGACCTTTTTGACTATGGGCAAGACGTGGTGGGCAAACCTGTGGGTATCGATATTAAAGAAAAAAAACTGACCCTTCCCCTTATATACTCCCTAAACCATGCCTCATGGCTGGACAAAAAACGAATCATCTACCTTATCCGAAACAAAAACGAGGATAAAAAGGCGGTAAATGAGGTGATATCCTTTGTAAAGCAATCAGGTGGGCTGGAGTACTCCGAAAAAATCATGAACAACTTTTACCGGGAGGCGTTGGAAATCCTCGATGACCTTCCCGCCTCCGAATACAAAGCTTCCTTGGCCGACCTGGTCACCTACACCATAGAGCGAAAAAAATAACCGGACAAAACCAATATTTTTCAGAGCTTGCATTTCCATGGGATTTTCCCCCACTTTACTTTTATGAACTGAAATCCAAATTCCTAGCTGTCAATTTCATTTTGTATCCTACAAACCCATAATCAGAGCCAGAACAGGTTTTTGGGGACTTTTCACTTCAAAAAAAGCGCTACTAAACCCGTGAAATTCAGCGGATAGTGGATTGTTTTTTTTGACAAAAAGATTGCATTGATTCTAACTTTTGGATACTTTTATACTCAAGTGGTAAAAAGTGGGGCATTGTGGTAGATAGTGTTTGATGATTTATTACTTTTGTATTTACGGTAATTTTTAAAAAAGGCATGGGAGTTTTCACGGGAGATTATATATGCAAACTGGACGCCAAAGGGCGCCTGGTTCTCCCTGCGAGGCTGAAAGCTTCACTTCCCGAATCTCCCAGCAACGAACTTTACCTCCGAAAAGGGCTGGAAAACTGCCTGGTCTTAAGAACACACCTCGAAGCGAAAAAAGAATATAGCCTTCTGGCAAATCTGGATGCCACGGACGAACGGGTCAGGGATTTCCAAAGGGCCTACTTTCGACGGGAGGTGATTGTGGAAATGGACAGTGCTGGCAGGATCCTCATACCCAAAAACCTTTTGCTATACGCAAAGCTCGAGGATTCGGCAAGCGTAATCGGTATTGGTACCCGCATCGAAATTTGGAATACTGAATCGCTCGATGCAAGGGAAGAAGCGGCCCTAGGAAACTACGCAGCAATGTACTCGGAATTTATGGGAAAAAATGGATAATGAAACCTACCATATACCGGTCATGCTCCAAGCATGCATTCAGGGCTTGAACATCAAGCCTGAAGGGACCTACCTGGACCTCACGTTCGGTGGTGGTGGGCATTCGCGCGAAATCCTAAAACACCTAAAAGGGGGTCATTTATTTGGTTTTGACCAGGATAGCGATGTATTGGACAATGTACCGGATGACGATAGGTTCACCTTCCTACAGGCCAACTTCCGGGATCTGAAGCGTTACCTTAAGCTATATGGTGTCCACCAGGTGGATGGCATTTTGGCTGATTTGGGTATTTCCTCCCATCAGATCGACGAGCCTGGCAGGGGATTCTCCACCCGCTATGATGCAGACCTGGATATGCGGATGAATCAATCGGGAGACCTTACCGCTGCCAGTATCCTCCATAGCTACGAAGAGGAGGAACTCCACAGGATATTTGGGCAGTATGGCGAAGTAAAGAACGCAAAGAGCCTCGCCAGGGCGATTGTGGCAGAGCGGGCCGTAAACCCCATTCAAACCATCGCCCACTTCAAAAGTCTCCTGGAGCGCTTTGCCCCACGCGGCAAACAGTTCAAATACTTTGCCCAGGTCTTTCAGGCCCTACGCATCGTGGTAAACGATGAATTGGGAGCCTTAAGAGATATGCTGACCCAAAGTGCGGAGGTATTGGCCCCCGGTGGGCGACTGGTGGTCATGAGCTATCATTCCCTTGAGGACCGTCTGGTAAAAAACTTCATACAAAAGGGGAAGTTCCATGGAGAGGTAGACAAGGATTTCTTTGGGAACATCCAGCGACCCTTGGAACCGGTCAACAAAAAGGCCCTTGTGGCCGATTCAGAAGAGGTGGCTTCCAACCCTCGGGCCAGAAGCGCCAAGTTGAGAATTGCAGAAAAAAGATAGGTATGGCAGGCAACACCTTTAAATCCAAAGTCAACGCCAGGCCCGGTATCCAACAGCCGGGAAACCGGCGCAACCTGTTCGGTTTCATTGAACGAAAACTGGCACTCACCGGCCTATTCGGGGAAGGGGTACCCGTCGGTCTGGTTCCTCCTTTTCTATATGCGGCGTCGCTGGCGCTAATCTATATATGGAGCAACCATAAGGCAGAAAATACAATCCGAAAAATCGAAATCCTACAACAGGAGGTCGAAGACATCCGTGCAGACGTAACCACGCTCGAAGCGGCCTTTATGTACGCCGGAAAGCAATCGGAAGTGGCCAAGAAAATTGCACCACTTGGCATAGAAGAAATTGATAGACCACCCCATAAAATCGTCTTGAAAAAGTGAACATCAAACGATCCATATTATTCCGTGTGAGAATAGCCTTCTTGGCAACCACGCTGATTGCCGGGGCTATCTTTTACCGTATCAGCACCATCCAATGGGTAGAGGGAGAAAAATGGCAGGAAATCTCCGAGGATATCCACCTTCAGTACCGGCCCGTAAAGGCTACCCGCGGCAACATCTACAGCAGCGATGGCAGCCTGTTGGCCACGAGCTTGCCCTTTTACCGCGTCGTACTGGATCCTAGCATCGTCTCTGAGGAAAAATTCCGTGCCAACATTGACTCCCTATCCACCCTGCTGGCGGGCTTTTACAAGGACAAGTCCGCCACTGCCTACAGGAGAATGATCCAAGATGCCCGCGTGAGCGGTAAAAAATACCTGATAATCAACCGCAAACACATCGGCTATCAGGAAAAACTGGCCCTGATGAAGTGGCCCATACTCCGTGAAGGCCGTCTCGGCGGCGGTGTAATCTTCGAAAAAGTCGATCAACGGTACCGGCCTTTCAAAAACCTGGCAGGCCGCACAGTGGGCTTCCTGAACGAGGACCAATATGGTGTCGGTATTGAATACAGCTTCAATGAGTACCTTCAGGGAAAAAATGGTGAGTCGCTGTTCCAAAAGATTGCAGGAGGCAGCTGGAAACCACTGCATGACGCCGATGACGTAAAGCCCGAAGACGGGTACGACATCACCACTACATTGGACATTAATATACAGGACGTGGCAGAGTCCGCCCTTTTACGCCAGCTGATGAACAAGGATGCGACGTACGGATCAGTCATCGTGATGGAAGTAGCCACCGGACATATCAAGGCACTGGCCAACCTCGAGAAAAACAAAAAAGGAGCTGGCTATGGTGAATACTATAACTATGGTGTTGGGGAACAAGGACTCACTGAACCCGGCTCTACGTTCAAGCTGCTATCCATGTTGGCACTGCTGGAAGAGGGGAAAACGAACCTGAACGACAGCATAGACACGGGAAACGGCGTTTACCGATTCTACGACCGATCTATGCGGGATGCCAAAACCGGAGGATTCGGGAAGATTACGGTTCGGGAAGTTTTTGAAAAATCGTCCAACATCGGTGTTTCCCGTCTGGTAAACGATCATTTCGGTACCTCTCCCTCCAATTTCCTTAATTATGTATCAAAAGCCGGATTGGACCAGCCCCTTGGCTTCCAGCTCAAAGGCGAAGCAATCCCGTTTTTCAAAAAGCCGGGCACCAAGACCTGGTATGGAACCACCCTGCCATGGATGTCCATTGGGTACGAACTGAAGGTGACGCCCCTACAGACCTTGACCCTCTACAACGCAATTGCCAACAACGGGAAAATGGTCAAGCCCATGATCGTTCAGCAGATCAGCAAGGGCAACTCCGTCAAAGAAACCTTCCCTACCGAGGTAATACAAAAGCAGATTGCCTCGAAGAAAACCATTCAGCAACTACAATCTTTGCTGGAGGGGGTAGTAGAAAACGGAACTGCCAGAAACATCAAAAATGAAAACTACAAAATCGCCGGTAAGACAGGAACCGCTCAAAAACTTATTGATGGCAAATACACGCAGACCTACTACACCTCCTTTGTAGGGTACTTCCCGGCCGAAAACCCGAAATACAGCGCAATTGTGATCATTGATAGTCCCAAAGGCTTCCAGGCATACGGGGGCGATATATCCGCACCCGTTTTTAAGGAAATCGCGGACAAGATCCATGCGCAGGATCTGGAGCTAAGCCCGGAAAAAAAATCCACGAAGAAACAGCCCTCCTACGCCTCCGACCTGCCCTACATTCAAGCGGGGCTGACCGAGGATCTGCAGATGCTATGCAACAAGTTTGGCATTTCCAACCATTATCAGGAGCAGGAGCGCTGGGTGAAGTCGAGGGTAAGCAACAAGTCCATCCAATGGATATCCAACAAGGTAGATAACCATCAGATCCCGGATGTAACCGGAATGACCTTACGTGACGCTCTACATGTCCTTGAAAGCGCAGGACTACGGGTACAATATAGCGGAAAGGGAAGGGTAAAGGATCAATCCCTGACTGCCGGAACGGTTGCTTCGAAAGATCAGATCATCAAATTGGTACTAGGGTAATGCAGGTATTAAAGGACATATTATACAAAGTATCTCTGCTCTCCACCAAGGGAGACATGGAACTGCCCATACGCCAAATCCACTTTGACAGTCGGGCCATTGCGTCAGGTGACTTATTCGTAGCCATCCGCGGCACCCAGACCGACGGACATGCCTATATTTCAGCAGCCATAAGCCAAGGATGTGTAGCAGTGGTATGCGAGCAGCTACCGGAGAACTTGAACGAAAAGGTTACCTACGTACAGGTGACCGATTCCTCCAAGGCACTGGCCTGGATCGCCGCAAACTTCCACGGGCATCCCTCCCGAAAACTGAAACTGATAGCAGTGACCGGTACCAATGGAAAAACCACCATGGTCACCCTCTTGCATCAGCTCTACAGGGATATGGGCTACATGGCGGGAATGCTTTCTACAGTGGAAAACCGAATCAACGACCGTATCATCCCAGCCACCCACACTACCCCCGACGCCCTTGCCATCAACAGTCTGTTGGCCGAAATGGTGCAGGCTGGATGTTCCTATTGCTTTATGGAAGCCAGTTCCCATGCCATCGTACAGGAGCGAATTGCCGGTTTACAGTTTCGGGGCGCCATCTTTACCAATATAAGCCGGGATCACCTGGATTACCACGAAACCTTTGATGCCTATATCAAAGCAAAAAAGAAACTGTTTGACGACTTGCCGCAGGGAGCTTTTGCCCTGGTAAACGCAGACGACAAACGCGGTATGGTGATGGTGCAAAACACGCAGGCAAGTATCTACACCTACGCGCTGAAATATCCGGGAGACTTTAAGGCAAAAATCATCAGCAATACGCTGCACGGTATGGA
This sequence comes from Lunatimonas lonarensis, assembly GCF_000390185.1. Lineage (GTDB taxonomy): Bacteria > Bacteroidota > Bacteroidia > Cytophagales > Cyclobacteriaceae > Lunatimonas > Lunatimonas lonarensis. Next base: position 18,408 of record NZ_AQHR01000070.1, read on the forward strand.
ACTCGACATAGACAACCAATCGGTATGGTTTCGAATGATCGGGGAATTCAATGCCTACAACCTCCTCGGTGTGCTCGGCACAGCGGTCGTACTGGGCGAGGAGCCAAACGAAGTGCTCATGCAACTCTCGCAACTCAGAGGTGCCGCGGGTCGCTTTGAGCAGGTAGTGTTCAACGGTGTCACGGCCATCATTGACTATGCACATACTCCCGATGCCTTAGAAAACGTATTGAAAACCATCCAAAACCTACGTACAGGCGGAGAAAAGCTTATTACCGTCGTTGGCTGTGGGGGCAACCGGGACAAGGGAAAGCGTCCGATTATGGCCAAAATTGCCTGTCTGCATAGTGACAAGGCACTCTTCACTTCAGATAATCCGCGTTACGAAGATCCCGGAGAAATCATCCGGGAAATGGAAGCAGGAATCAATCCGGTGGATCTGCGGAAGACCCTCTCTATCGCAGATCGAAGGGAAGCCATCAAAACGGCCTGCCTTATTGCACAAAAAGGAGACATTATCCTCATAGCAGGGAAAGGCCATGAAACCTATCAAGAGATCAAGGGGGTTAAATACCCCTTTGACGACAAACAGACCGTTACCGAACTATTGAAATTAACCCACTCTGCCTGATGTTGTACCATATTTTTGACTATTTGGATCAAGCATTTGATGTCCCGGGAGCCGGGGTGTTCAGGTATATCTCGTTCCGGGCAGGGATGGCGGCTTTGTTCTCCCTTATCATTACGATCACTTTCGGCGAGAGCATCATCCGCTGGATCCGAAAGCAACAGATCGGAGAAACGGTACGGGAACTGGGCCTTCAGGGGCAGACGGAAAAGAAGGGTACACCCACCATGGGAGGTTTGATGATCATCGCGGCGATCGTTATCCCCACACTCCTATTTGCCAACGTCTTCAATGTGTATATTCTTTTGTTGTTGGGCACCACGGTTTGGCTGGGAGGAATCGGATTTCTGGACGACTACATCAAGGTATTCCGGAAAAACAAAGAAGGACTGGCGGGCAGGTTTAAGATTGTCGGTCAAGTGGTAATTGGCGTCGTTGTAGGCGCTACCCTCTACTTTCACGACGACGTGGTTATCCGGGAATTTAACCGACCGGTTTCCGTAGAGGAGGGTATCGTGGACACACCCGGTTTTCAGGACGTAAAATCACTAAAAACCACCATCCCTTTTTTGAAAAACAATGAGCTGAACTACGAAGTGATCTTCGGCTTCTTGGGTGATTTCTTTGTGCCTATCCTATACATTGGATTGGTAATATTTATAGTAACGGCCGTCTCCAATGGTGCCAATATCACCGATGGGATAGATGGGCTTGCGGCTGGAATCTCGGCCATTATCGGCCTTACCATCGCCATCTATGCCTATATCAGCGGCAACGCGATTTTCTCACAGTATCTCAATGTGATGTTCATTCCCAATTCAGGTGAACTGGTGATTTTCTGTGCCGCATTTGTGGGAGCCTGTGTCGGTTTCCTCTGGTACAACGCCTTCCCAGCCCAGGTTTTCATGGGAGATACCGGCAGCCTAATGATCGGAGGTGTGATCGCCGTTCTTTCCCTTACGCTGCGCAAAGAGTTACTGCTGCCCCTACTTTGCGGCGTGTTCCTCATCGAACTCTTGTCTGTGATCACGCAAGTCAGCTATTTTAAATATACCCGAAAAAAATACGGGGAGGGCAAAAGGATATTCCTCATGTCACCCCTGCACCACCATTACCAGAAAAAAAACATTCCTGAGCCGAAGATTACCGTTCGGTTCTGGATCGTGGGGATTCTATTTGCCATTATGGCCTTGGCCACATTAAAACTACGATAAAATGACCAAGGCCATGACGCAAGCATCGAATAGAAAAATGAAGATAGTCATTTTAGGAGCAGGCGAGAGCGGAGTAGGCGCAGCATTGCTAGCGGCAAAGCAGGGCTATCACGTGATGGTATCCGACTCGGGCAGTATCGCGCTTCCGCGAAAAACACTGCTATCCCAAGCGGGAATCCGCTACGAAGAAGGCAAGCACAGCAGCGATCTCTTTGAGGACGTCGATGTAGTGGTCAAAAGCCCGGGCATACCCTATTCGCTGCCAATGATCCAATCACTGATGGCCAACCAGGTGCCGGTGATTGATGAACTGGAATTTGCCAGTAGTTACAGCCGTGGAAAAATCATCGCAATCACAGGAACCAACGGCAAAACCACCACCACACTGCTCACCCATCACCTGCTGAAAAAAGGCGGAAAAGACGTGGGCCTTGCCGGTAATGTAGGCCAAAGTTGGGCGGGGCAGTTGGTAGATCAGGACCACACTTGGTGGGTGCTGGAGGTCAGCAGCTTTCAGATCGAAGGCTTTCGAACACTCAAACCCTCAGTGGCTATTCTACTCAATATCACTCCGGACCACCTAGACCGGTATGGGTACCAGATGGGTGCCTACGCAGAAGCCAAATTCAAACTCATGGATTCCATGGATCTCCATGACCACGTGATCTACTTCAATGAGCAGGATATTATCCGGCAGCGGGTGGCCAGCTGGGAAAGCAGAATAAACCGGATCCCCATCGCCTGGGATGCTGCTTATAGCCCAAGCCACTTTGTAACGGATGACATGCTTCATATTACCTGGCAGGACGATAATATGGTGTTTGACCTTTCGGAAACCAACCTAAGGGGAAAGCACAATCAAATCAATGCACTTGCTGCCATTCAGGCGGCACTGATTGCCGGTGTTGGCGAAGAACAGGTACGCGAAGGGCTTCGAAGCTTTGTAAATGCACCCCACCGCATGGAAGCAGTGGGCACCTTCAACGGTATACGGTTCATCAATGACAGCAAGGGCACCAACGTGGATGCCACTGCGTATGCGCTCGCAGCTTACAAGGAGCCCTTGATCTGGATCGCTGGAGGCGTTGACAAGGGAAATGATTACAACGAGCTGATCCCGCTGGTAAAGGGGCACGTTAGCCACCTGATTTGCCTAGGCAAGGACAACGAAAAACTAAAAAAGGCTTTTGAGGACATTGTTCCCCGGATTTCTGAAACCCAATCCGTGGAAGAAGCGATCTCTCTTGCCCTCACATACGCTAACAGCGGGGAGACGGCCTTGCTTTCTCCTGCCTGTGCGAGCTTCGACCTGTTTAAGAACTACGAGGACAGAGGAGATCAATTTAGAGCTGCGGTCAACCGCTTGGCAGAAAGGAGAACATCATCATGACGGCTGTTAGAAATTGGCTAAATGAAAACTTAAAAGGCGATCCCGTGATATGGATTATCGTAATCCTTCTATCGCTGATCAGCATTCTGGTCGTTTATTCGGCTACGGGATCCTTGGCATACCGCACGGCCGGAGGGAACACAGAGCTGTACCTCTTCAAACATAGTGCACTGGTAATGGCCAGTTTGGTGGTAATGTGGGCGGTGCACAATATACCCTACCGGTATTTCTCCAAGCTGAGTCTTTTGGCCCTTTGGGTAAGTATACCGCTATTGGTGTTCACCTATTTCTTTGGCTCCACCATCAATGAGGCGAACCGATGGCTGACGATTCCGGTGATCAACCAGGCATTTCAGCCTTCCGATCTGGCTAAGCTGGCGCTGATTTCCGCGGTAGCCGGCATGCTGGCCAAACGACAACGAAGCATTGAAGATTGGAAAGGTGCCGTAGTCCCCATCCTGATTTGGATCGGAATCATCTGCGGGCTGATAGGACTTGCGAATATGTCAACCGGGGTAATGTTACTGGCGACCTGTTTCCTCCTGATGTTTATAGGCAGGGTGCCTGTGAAATACCTGGTTATGGCTCTGATTATTGGCGCATTTGCCCTGTCTACGGCCATCTTGATCGGACAACGAGGCAGTACCTTTTTCTACCGAATCGAGAAATTCCTTAGCGAAGGTGAGGAAGACCTTCCTTATCAGGCCAAACACTCGTACATCGCCATCGCGACTGGTGGAGTAGCCGGCAAAGGACCAGGCAAGAGTGAACAGCGTAATGTACTTCCCCATCCCTACTCTGATTTTATCTACGCCATTATCATAGAAGAGTATGGCATGGTTGGCGGAGTCACGGTACTCTTTTTGTACCTGGCCTTACTCTACCGCGGCATGCGGGTGGTGGCCATCTCTACGAGGCCACTCGGTGGGCTGTTATCCGCGGGACTTAGCTTCGCCCTGGTCATTCAGGCGATGATAAACATGGCTGTCGCTGTGGGGCTGGTTCCCATCACCGGATTGCCACTTCCCATGCTGAGCATGGGAGGCACCTCCTTGATATTCACGGGCATTTCCCTGGGAATCATTTTGAGTGTAAGCAGAGGAGACCATGCTGACAGCGTAGAACACGAGACAACCATTGAACGGAACCTAGCAAGGGTAGCCTAAATGAGCACTGGTAACCGAATATATCGCATAATCATTAGTGGAGGTGGCACCGGAGGGCACATTTATCCCGCCATTGCCATTGCCAACGCCTGGATGGCTGCCCACCCAAGCAGTGAGATACTGTTTGTGGGAGCGGAGGGAAAGATGGAAATGCAAAAAGTACCCGAAGCCGGGTACCCAATCGAAGGGTTAACCATTGCCGGGCTACAGCGAAGCCTAACGCTGAAAAACCTAAACTTCCCCTTGAAGGTATGGAAGAGCGTAAAGCGATCCAATGAAATACTCAAAAGGTTCCAACCCAACCTCGCAGTGGGAGTGGGTGGATACGCAAGCGGTCCATTGCTATTTGCCGCGCAGCGACAGGGGATTCCTTCGGTCATCCAAGAGCAAAACTCCTACGCCGGCCTTACCAATAAGCTTTTGGCCAAAAATGCAAAGGCTATTTGTGTAGCCTATCCGGCAATGGAGCGGTTTTTCCCAGGCGACCGCATTCATTATACCGGCAATCCGGTACGCTCCGATATCCTGCAATTAGAGGGAAAGGCAATAAAGGCTCGGGATGCATTTGGGCTGGATGGACGCAGAAAAACGATACTGGTGCTGGGCGGCAGTCTAGGGGCGCGAACCATCAACGAGGCAGTAGCTGCCTCCATGGCGGCTTGGGAAAGCAATGGTTATCAGGTTGTTTGGCAAACCGGCAGGTTCTATTTCAATGAAATGAATGAAAGGGTGGATCGCTCCGGGCTAAAGCACATTCATCCGATGGAATTTATCCGGGAAATGGATTTGGCCTATTCGGTGGCAGATATCGTGGTATCCCGCGCGGGGGCCCTATCGGTGTCTGAGCTTAGCCTGGTAGGCAAGCCTGTAATTTTCATCCCGTCGCCAAATGTGGCAGAAGACCATCAAACCAAAAACGCTGAAACCTGTGTCTCCGCAGGAGCTGCTTGGATGCTAAAGGATAGAGAAGCCATCAGCAACCTAGGTGAAGTTCTGGAAAAACTGGCCAACGACACGGACGAATGCCAACGATTGGGGGAAAACCTTTTGAAGATGGGCAAACCCCAGGCAGCCAATGAAATTGTAGCAGTCATGGAAAAATGGATTCAATGAATTTGAAAGATCTACATAGCGTCTATTTTCTGGGTATCGGTGGTATCGGCATGAGTGCCATCGCCCGCTGGTTTAACCACATCGGTGTACCGGTATGGGGTTACGACAAAACACCCTCCCCTCTTACCCACTCGCTGGAATCCGAGGGAATGAAAATCACCTACACGGACAGCATCAGTGAACTTCCCGGGTCGTTTTTGGCCTCAACCGAAAACCGTTTAGTCATTTGGACACCGGCAATTCCAAAGGATAGCGTACTGAAAAACTACCTGACGGAACAGGGATACGAGCTAAAGAAGCGCTCCGAAGTATTGGGATTGATCACGAAGGATATGTACTCAGTGGCAGTAGCCGGAACCCACGGCAAAACCACTACCTCGTCCATGGTGGCGCACCTACTAAAACATGCTGGAAAAAACATTGCTGCCTTCTTGGGAGGTTTGACACAGAACTACCAAAGCAACTTGATTCTTAATGATGAAGAGAGCGACCAAGACCCAATTGTCGTGGTGGAAGCAGATGAATTTGACCGGTCCTTTTTACACCTGCACCCCAACATCAGCATTTTGACAAGTGCGGATCCAGATCACTTGGACATCTATGCCGACGGCAGCCATGTCATGGAGGGCTTTAGGGATTTTCTGGCATTGACCGCTCCGAAGGGCATGATAATAGGGCAGTATAAAGCACTCGAAAAACTGGCACCCCTCAAAAACCCAAGTGTGGAATCGATACCCTATGGTATCGGAAGCAAACGTATACGCGCCAATAACATTGTCGCCGGTATCAGAGGTTTCCGGTTCGACTATGTAAACGAAGACGAGGAGATCAAAGATTTATATTTACCCCTACCAGGCTTTCACAACATTGAGAATGCCCTGGCAGCCATCACGACTGCCCTTCACTTTGGTGTCGATGAAGAAACGGTAAAAGCGGGTCTTTTATCTTACCGAGGTGTTAAACGACGATTTGAGTTGGTTTTCGAGGATGCCAATCACGTATACATCGACGACTATGCCCATCATCCGGAGGAAATCCGGGCCTTTTTGGCGTCTGTTCGCGCGATTTATCCAAACAAAAGGATCACCGCTGTATTTCAACCCCATTTGTTTACACGTACCCGGGATTTTGCCGAAGGGTTTTCAGAAAGTCTCTCCCTTGCCGATGAGGTAATCCTACTGGACATATACCCGGCGAGAGAACTTCCCATTCCCGGCGTCACTTCCGACATGCTGCTGGAAGGGATAAAGGCTCCGGTGAAAAGCTTACAGACCAAAGAGGGGTTGATCCCCTACTTAGCGCAAACCCAACCCGAGGTGCTTGTCACCATAGGAGCGGGAGATATTGACCGACTCGTAGAACCAATCCATAAATGGCTTAGCAATGGGAACTAACAGAAGCTGGAAATTGAAGCGATGGGTTTTGTTTGCCGCTATGGGCATGATCCTTGCCATCTATGTAGGATTTGTAGAGATAAAAGGGGACGAGAAAACCTTTACCGGGCTGGAAGTTTACGTGGAAGGCGTTAGCGAACTGTATTTCGTGGAGGAAAAGGAGATCCACCGAATGCTCGAGAATGATTTTGAGCAACTCAAACCCGGCGTTAAGGTAAGTACGATCCCTCTGTATGAACTCGAAAAGAAGGTGGAGAACCATCCCTTCGTAAAGGATGCAGAGGTATTTGTTGACCTAAAGGGCAAGGTAATGGTAAAGGTAGCGCAGCATATTCCCCTGGCACGGATTACCCGCCCCATGGCACCGGATGGGTATATCAGTACGGAGGGAGTGATATTGCCCACGTCCACCCACTTTACCCCTAGAGTCATAACCATTCAGGGACGAGGTGCAGATCGCATACTGGAAACGGGAAGCTTGGGGACGGATGGAGATAGTCTTCTGGAACTCCTTCATTTTATTGATCGGGATAAGCTTTGGCATGCCCAGATCAGTGGAATAGAGTTACTCGCCAACGGCGATGTGATTCTTCAACAGCAGGTAGGTAAGCAGGTGATCGAATTTGGAAAACCAGAGTCTATTGAAGAGAAATTCAAGAAAATAAGCATCTACTATACCGAAATCGTGCCACTTAAAGGCTGGAATACCTACGAGCGGGTAAACGTGAAATTCAAGGATCAGATTATTTGTGAATAAATAAAGAGCGCTATGGAAAATGACAAACTAGTGGTGGGACTGGATATCGGTACCACAAAAATCTGCGCAGTTATCGGGCGCAAAAACGAATTTGGGAAACTGGAGGTTTTGGGGATGGGCAAAGCGGTATCCGAAGGGGTAACGAGAGGAATTGTCACCAATATTGACAAGACTACCCACGCCATTCAGAAAGCGGTAAACGAGGCCTCCGAAATGTCTAACGTGGATATTGGTGAGGTAATCGTAGGCATTGCAGGTCAGCATATCCGCAGCTCCGTACACCATGGAGTGATTATCCGCAACAACCAAGACGACGAAATCACGGTAGAGGATGTGCGGCGCCTTGCCAACGATATGGAAAACATCATCGTCCCGCCTGGCAACAACATTATCCACGTTATGCCCCAAGACTATACGGTGGATTACGAGGACGGGATCAAAGACCCGGTAGGAATGTCCGGCGTGAGATTGGAGGCAGACTTTCACATCATCACCGCGCAGAGCACTGCCATCAATAACATTAGCAAATGCGTACGAAGGGCCAGCCTGATCTCTAAGGACCTAATTCTCGAGCCATTGGCAAGCTCCCTTTCCGTGCTGAGCGAGGAAGACAGGGAAGCGGGGGTATGTTTGGTGGACATTGGAGGGGGAACCACCGATGTGGCTATTTTTTATGAAAACATCATCCGCCATACCGCGGTGATCCCTTTCGGAGGAAACATCATTACGACAGACATCAAAGAAGGCTGCATGGTGATGCAAAACCAGGCGGAGCTCTTGAAAACAAAATTCGGAAAGGCACTTGCTGAAAAAGCCAACCCTAATGAAATCGTTTCTATTCCGGGCCTTCGCAATCGGCCTCCGAAAGAAATTTCCGTGAAAAACCTCGCCTCCATCATACAGGCCAGGATGGAGGAGATCATCGAAATGGTCCATTCGGAAATTGTGGCCAGTGGAACGTACAAAAAACTTGCGGGTGGCATAGTCCTTACCGGTGGCGGGTCACTTCTTAACGGTGCTTCCCAATTATTCGAATACGTAACCGGACTGGATACCCGCATCGGCTATCCCAATGAGCACCTGGGCAAATCCAAAGTGGAGGAAATAAAAAGCCCCATGTACGCCACCACCGTTGGACTTGTATTGGCAGGCTTTAAGGCATTGGACGACCGTGAGGAAACCTACCGGGCCAAGGAACAGAACAGCCCAATGGCCGCGAATGCAAGAAATAAAACCAATCGATTGGAAAATGGCCCCAAGGATATCATTACCAACATAACCAAGCGACTAAAAAACTTTATCACCGATGACATGGGAGACGAGGCCCAAAGTTACTGATCACCACTTCTATGCGCTCCTATTTTCCATAATGCACACCATCAAATTAGCCAAACTATAGTTCACCATTTACGAGGAAAACGTCAGAAATCATGAAAGACTATCAATTTGACATCCCCAAAAACCACAAATCCATCATAAAAGTGATCGGAGTGGGTGGAGGAGGCTCCAATGCCGTCAACCACATGTATAACCAAGGCATTAAAGACGTGGAATTTGTCGTCGTCAATACCGATGCGCAAGCCCTAAAAAGCAGTCCCGTGCCCCTAAAAATCCAAATCGGCACCCATCTTACCGAAGGGCTGGGTGCCGGTGCCAATCCCGAAAAGGGAAAACATGCTGCCATGGAGAGCAAGGAGGAAATCCGTGAATTGCTTTCGGACAATACCAAGATGATCTTCATCACGGCCGGTATGGGAGGCGGTACAGGTACCGGTGCGGCTCCCGTGATAGCCAAAATAGCCAAAGACATGGACATCCTTACCGTTGGGATTGTTACGGCTCCTTTTGTTTTCGAAGGCAGGAAAAAATTATTGTCTGCCCAGCTGGGTATCGAAACCTTGCGGGAGAACTGCGACACGGTGCTTGTGATCCTCAACGACAAGCTGCGTGAAATCTACGGCAACCTTCCCATCCGCCAGGCATTTGGAAAGGCAGATAATATCCTGACGACCGCCGCCAAGTCCATCGCGGAAATCATCACCGTACATCAGGACGTTAACGTCGACTTTGAGGACGTAAAGACGGTAATGAAAGACGCAGGTGCAGCGGTAATGGGCTCTGCCACGGAAGAGGGCGAGGATCGATCCATCAAGGCCGCCGAAAAGGCCATCTCCTCGCCTCTGCTAAACAACGTGGACATAAAAGGAGCGAAGAAGATTCTCCTTTCCATCATGTTTGGCGAAGAAGAGGAGCTTTCCATGGATGAACTGAGCGATATTACCGAATATATCACCAAACGAGCGGGAGACAATGCGGACGTCATCTTTGGGCAAGGTATGGATCCAGACTTGAAGAAGGGCATCCGAGTTACCGTAATTGCCACCGGTTTTGAGCCGGAGTCGATCACGGAGAAACATCAGATCATGGGCCAAAAGGCTGACGAGTCAAAAAAAGTCATCGACCTAGAGTCCGGAAAAACTTCTAAGGTGGAGGAAGTCGGCACTCAAACAGGTCAACAGTTTTCGTTTATCATCCCCACTCCAGTACAGGCAGATCAACCCAAAGCGGAGGAAAAACCACACGCAGAGCCAGAATCCAGGCCAGAAACCCCCGTTGTGCATAACCTGAAGAGTACCGCTGAAAACGACGAGGAGTATATCTTTGAAAAACCTGTGCCGACCCCTGAACCAAGAAAGGTATTGACGCTATTCGACAAGGCGGACAACAACTACGTGCCACCGAAGCCTAAAGCAGAGCCGGAGACCAACCCGCACCTCTCGTATTACAACGAAATGCGCGACTCCGCGGTAAAAAGGGTTTACGAAAAATTCGAACGGCTGAAACAAAAAAGATCCGTAGACCAGTCGCCCGAAGAGTTCAAGGAAAAACTGGAGGTTCCGGCTTACCTGCGCAAAAATGTACAGCTACAGGAAGTAGGGCACAGCTCCGAACGAAACCTATCCAAATTTAACCTGAACGATGATAACGAGATAATCAGCAACAACCGTTTTCTGCACGATAACGTGGACTAAAAAGCAATCAGCAAATCCGCCTGTTCCCGCAATAAGTCAAGATACAATCTGTTGGTGAGCAGATTACCTGACATATTTTCCTCAATCTTTGCCAGTCTTGGCTTAAAGGCGAGAACATGCATTCCCAGGTAATGAAAAACGTCGGTAAGGTGGCTCATGGCTATACTGCCACCGCCGACGCCTGAGGATATCCCCACTAACGCACACTTTTTGTGCCGGAAGCTGTTGGGATAGGTCATACCATCTATAAAGGCCTTTAATATCCCCGGAAAGGAGTGGTTATACTCCGGCACAATAAAAACGTATTTACTGCCCTCCTTAACCTGCTCGTGTACTTTGTTGAAAGCGGGATTCTTTCCGTTGTTCTCGTAGAGTGCCGAAAACACAAAGTCGTCCGGCAAGTCGCTGAGTGAAACAATCTCGGAGGGCTGTCCCAAATCCGTTAGAATTTCACGGTATTGCAAGGCAATCATTTCAGAAATGGAAGGCTTACGGTTTGTGCCGACTATGATTTTAATCATAAATGCTTTTGGAAAATTTTCGTAACCCCATTACTACAACCAACAGCAGGGTAAAGTTTCTCAAAAACAGGTTTAAATCGGGAACATATCCAGTTTTATTTTTTAAAGTCCTACTTTTGACATGTTAAAACCTCACTAACCTTAGTCATTATGCCTAGTAACCAACCTTACATTCAACGAATCGGCGACGCTTTTCAATACCTTACCGACTGCTTCGATACTTCGCCAGAGATCGGAATTGTACTTGGCACCGGATTGGGCGGTTTATTGGACTCTATCCAAGTAGAAAGTGAGGTCAACTACAAGGACATACCCCATTTTCCGCTATCTACGGTAGATTCACATGCCGGAAAGCTGGTGTTCGGCACTGTCCAGGGCAAGTCCGTCGTGGCAATGAAGGGTCGCTTCCACTACTATGAAGGGTATACCATGAAAGAAGTCACCTTCCCTATCCGTGTCATGAAGCAAATGGGAATAAAGCACCTGTTGGTCTCCAACGCATCCGGTGGCTTAAATCCCGCCTATAAGGTCGGAGAATGCATGGTCATCGATGACCATATAAACCTTTTTCCCGAAAATCCATTAACCGGCAAAAACTTGGATTCGATGGGGCCAAGATTTCCGGACATGAGCGAACCCTACCGTATAGACCTAGTGGAAGCAGCGATTAACTATGCAAAAAAACACGGGCTAACCCTCCATCGGGGTGTGTACGCTGGAGTGACGGGACCAACACTGGAAACGCCCGCTGAATATAGGTACCTGCGGGCTATTGGAGCAGACGCAGTCGGCATGAGCACAGTTCCCGAAGTAATCGTAGCCCGACACATGGATATCCCTGTGTTTGGCATCTCTGCCATTACGGATTTGGGCGTACCAGGCAAGATTAAGAAGATTTCCCTAGCGGATGTCATCGACGCCGCCAAGACCGCCGAACCGGTTATGACCCGCGTAATGAATGAGGTGATACGCATACTGTGATCGCTCCAAAGGCAGGTTACAACCTTTTACGAGGCTTTCAATCCGTATTTCTTGTGAACAAACCAGATTTTTAAGGATAATTTTATACAATATCAGAGATTTAAATAAGAGATTTTAAGTATATTTGGGATAGTGCTATCGGCTCGATAGTAAAGAAAGATTTTTCAGGACACCTTGGATCGATAATAATATGGCAGATCAAAAATCCAAATCCTACTACGAAAAAAACAAGGATAAAATTCTCCGCAAACTTAAAGAACGATATAGGGAGGACGAGGAATTTAGAGAAAAAGCGAGGGAAACCTACCGGGAAAGGTATCAAAATGACCCCGAGTACCGAGAAAAGACACTGAATCGAGCCAAAACCCGCTACCATACCGACGAAGAATATCGGAATGCAACTCGGGCAAGGGGAAAGAAACCAAGCGGAGGGAAAAAGTAGGCCAAGACTTTTGACTCACTTTCTGACTGCTTTTTTCAAAAGTTGGCTCTGCCTTTATTTTGAAACTACCGCGTTCCCTTCCAAAGGGTAACCTTTGGAATACGGATAAAAGATGCCCTGTATAGGCTCCTCTTTTAAACGCAACCTGTTGATTGTTTTCAAATTTTAACGTATAAATCCTTTTTCCAAAACAGGGGAGCTATAACTTCCCAAACACACAATCAATCAATTCTTTTTATGAAACGCATCCTTTCCATTCTGGTGACCAGCCTACTGATAGGCTACACGCCTGTCTTCGGACAAACCCATTTTCTAACGCTAAATGATCAGCGAATTGATCTCTCTGCCACACCTTTTACAATCACCAAAGTGATCGATGAACGGGTAGATAAATCCAATATCGGTTGGACTCAAAAAGGCATGGGCAATATGAGGGTCAACGCAGGTTTCACCAATCCATTTGACGTCGAAATCCTTGACTTTTTGAGAAACAACCTTGGTTCGGAAGGACCTGAAATCCAAGTCGTCATCCGAAATTTGAAGATCGCTGAAAAGACAGGATTTTCGAAGGAGACCGGAACCTGTGAGCTTTCGGTCGATTTCCTTTTAGAGGATGCTTCTTCGCTATACAGGGTGCTACAAACTACCGTCGTAGCTGAGGTTACCGGAACCGATGTCACCAAAAAACACCCGACAAACATCGCCAGTGCATTCAAGATGAGCTTTGAGCGTCTCTCCTCGGTCGATTTGTCAGACAAAAAAAACCTTTATGCCATTGCCTTATCGGACATTGGTACAGACTTACCCGATTCCATCAAATACAATTACCCTATTTTCACTCAACCCATAAAGAACGGTGTATACGCCGACTATGAAGAACTGAAAAACAATAATCCATCGAATATGGATTCATTCTACATCGAAAAAAGGCCTAGGCAATCCAACCCCTGGCTGGGGACCTTTGAAGTCATCCCAAAGTTTGAGGGTTCTAACCAAAAAGTCAAAAAAGTGTGGGCAATCGCACTGGATGGTGAGGTGTATGTCTATCATCAACGCGAGTTTTTCCCATTATCAATTTCCCACTATGAACTATTTTTCCAAGGATATGGAATTCCAAGCGGTCAGGGAGTCTCCACGGGGGCCTTGATCGGTGGGCTAATCGGAGCCGGAATCGCATCTGGGATAGAAAGCTCAAACGCCAAAAAACAGATGGTTTCCTACTACATTGACCCATCGAGCGGCGGAATCTCGCGAACAGTCCTAGAAATGACAGCCAAGTAAAATCAATCCTCCCACCAAACTCGATTTCAGGGCTTCCCATGCAAACATTATCCGGAAATGGGAAGCCCCAAACCCATATTGCATATCAAATCACTGATGCTGAAAACCATGAGATAAGCAATCTATTTTCTCGATCACACCTTTCGGAAAACCTTAAATGCATTTATCAATCCATTCGTGGAAGCATCATGAGAACTGATCGGTTCGTCACTTTCCAGTTCGGGAAGGATGGACTTGGCAAGTACCTTTCCCAGTTCTACTCCCCACTGATCGAAACTAAAGATATTCCAGATCACACCTTGCACAAAAATCTTATGCTCGTACAACGCAATCAATGCACCGAGGGTCGACGGATTTATCTTTTTCACAAGAATCGAATTGGTTGGACGATTTCCTTCAAAAACGCGATGTGGCGCGATTTTCTCAATGGTCTCTGGGGATTTTCCCTCACGGATCATTTCATCCTTGACTTCCTCCAGTGATTTGCCATTCATCAGAGCTTCTGTCTGGGCGAAAAAATTAGACATCAGCTTTATGTGGTGGTCGCCTACCGGGTTATGGCTGACCGCCGGAGCGATGAAGTCACAGGGCACCAATTGGGTTCCCTGATGGATAAGCTGGTAAAAGGCATGCTGCCCGTTCGTACCCGGTTCACCCCAAATGACGGGACCGGTGGTATAATCGACCCGATTTCCGCTACGGTCAATGCACTTACCATTGCTTTCCATATTGCCCTGTTGGAAGTAGGCCGGAAATCGATGCATGTACTGATCATAAGGCAAAATGGTCTCGGATGCGGCACCTAAAAAATTGGTGTTCCAAATTCCGATTAAGGCTAATATCACGGGCATATTTTGCTCAAATGGAGCCTTACGAAAATGATTGTCCATTTCATGGGCACCTTCCAGCAATTTCCTGAAATTATCAAAACCAATGGCACAAGCAATCGTCAAACCGATCGCAGACCATAGAGAATAACGACCACCTACCCAATCCCAAAAACCGAACATATTGTCAATATCAATTCCAAACTCCATCACGGCGTTTGAATTGGTAGAAAGTGCTACGAAATGCTTGGCGATCTCCTCTTCACTGTGGGCGTTTTTCAAGAACCAATCCCTAGCGGTGTGGGCATTGGTCATTGTTTCCTGTGTTGTGAAGGTTTTGGAGGCAATAAAAAAGAGCGTCGTCTCGGGATTCACCTTTTTCAGTACCTCCGTGATATGGGTTCCATCCACATTTGAGACAAAATATACATCCAAATTGGGGTTTTGGTATGGCTTTAACGCCTCGGTCACCATTACCGGCCCCAAGTCACTGCCTCCAATCCCAATGTTCACCAAGGATCGGATCGATTTGCCGGTATATCCCTTCCAAACCCCTTTGGATACCTTATCGGCAAAGGTCTTCATCTTGGCCAATACCTGGTTTACATCCGGCATCACGTTTTTGCCGTCCACGTACACCGGCGTATTGCTTCTGTTTCTAAGAGCAGTGTGTAGAACAGCCCTATTTTCGGTGCCATTTATCGGCTTTCCCGAAAACATCGCCTCAATCGCACCGCCGAGATCGGTCTCATGTGCCAGTTGAATAAGGGTATTCCATACCTCGTCATCTACCCGGTTTTTGGAGAAATCCAGTAAAACATCCTTGACGGTGACGTGATACCTGTCAAAGCGTGCCTTATCCGCTTCGAAGAGCTGACGTATCGACCGTTCTTTCTGGGCGAGCACACTCAGGGATTTCCAAGCGTTCGTGAGGGTAGGGTTTAGGTTGTTCATCAGGTTATTCAGCTAGTGTTAGGAAGGCAAAACTAACTAAAAAACAGAGCTGCTAAAAACTTTTCGTAAACTTCCCTCCGCAAACATAAAGACTACTTGCCCCAAAAGCCAGTGTCTTCATACAGCATGATCCAGGGCTGCGTCTGAAAATACCTCCATGGCTCTGCTGCCAAATTTACCTGGGAGTCTACGAGCGGCTTTAGCGGCCTTCCATTGAGGCTGCTTTTGACAAAAGCGTAAACCTCAACATCTCCCATCCCCTCCTCCGCATATACCTTACTGAGGTATTGGGCATATTGCCATATCACGTCAGGCTTGGTAGCTACCATCGAAACCTGCTTTGGTGTAAGATCCTGGGAAGGGAGATGGGAAATTCGCTGACCGTCGGGCAGCACCACTTCGAAGGACGCCGTACCAACTTTATTCCTCAGCATCATCCTCCACGCCATCCGATGTCCCGATTCCGTCCAATTGACGTCGCCGGTATACCGGTGATGGCGAAGGGGAAGAAAGATCATTAAAAGGAAAAAAGCGGAAAACAGCAAGATAAGCAGGTTTTGACGAGACGCATGAAACTGAACCAGGGATATGCCTTCATTTGCAACCCTCAACTTGGGAAAGAAAACGTCTCTAACCTGGTGGGCGGGAAAGAAAAATACGGACATAAACAACATCAAATAGGGGAAGATGCCTATATGAAAAACAAAACTGTTAAAAAGATGGAAAAAGAGTGCAAAAACGATCGCCGTCCAACGGGTTCTATTCCATATCAATGCAGGTATAATCAGCCCGTCGAATAAAATCCCTCCATAGGCTAAAACCAGCTGAAGCCATCTTTCCTGAAGAAGGTCACCGATCAGCAAATAGTCCTTCTTTGCAGCAAACCATATTTGTAAAGGTTTGGCGTCCAACCAGTCGGGCTGCACCTTTGCCAGAGAAGCAGCTGTATAGACCACCAACAGTAGGACTATGTACACCCACGAACTCCAACGGGGCACATCGAAAAGGCGATCTGCAAAACCCAATCGCACATCCAGCGAAAAGAACCTTCCTGCGGGAAGCAACGCGGAAATACCCATTAATGGGATGAGCAGGTAATAGTGGTTATTGTAGTGGGATTTTTGCATCCAGTAGGCTAGTGTCCATAATACCAAGTAGGCAATGATGGCCGGCCTATACCAAAGCCCCAGCATTACGAACAGCCCAATCGCCCCCATAACCAGGTAATAGTAAACCATCCCATCTCCTGGCAAAGGCCGCAGCCACTGGGAAAATGGTATAAAAGAAAAGTGTACAGATGGTTCCAAGAATACTTCCCTTACCCAACCCGTAAAAACCGCACCAACTGCCTCCAAAAATAACAGGAGCCCAAAACCGATACGAAAAAGAGCCAACGGAACAATGGAAATTGGCTCGAACAACTTTCGTTTCAGCTCTCTCATCATAAGGAGATCTGTGAAAGGCAGTCCGACGTAATACCTTCCCTACCCTTGGAACAATTTCCGATAGCGTTGAGCATGCGAAAAGTATTCACCATTTGCTTATTCTCTTAGCGAAAAAGCCAGGTAATAATCTCCCGAAGGGGTGCCTATCTTTCCTCCACCCGCGGCGATCACTACGTATTGTTTCCCATTCACGGCGTACACCGCAGGGGTAGCATAGCCGGCCGCTGGCAACTTATATTTCCACAATTCCCTGCCTGTCTGTTTATCAAAGATCCTGAAATATTCGTCCTTTGAGGCACCTATGAAAACAAGGCCTCCTGCTGTGACAACCGGCCCTCCGTAATTCTCGGTTCCGGTTTTCGGAATACCACGCTCTGTCAGCTCGGCAAACTCTCCCAAGGGCACCTGCCAAACTATTCTTCCCTCGTTTAGATCAATGGCATTCAATGTCCCCCAGGGAGGCCTCACGGCCGGATAGCCATCTTGGTCAAAAAACCGATTATATCCCGTATGGGAGTACAACACGGCACCAGTGTTGGATTCCTTTCCTACTTCGTGTCCATCTACGGCAGACTCGTCCGTGTCGGTGAGATAAGCAACAAGTGCCTCCCGATCTGATGCTTTTAGATGCTGAAAACCAGGCATTCTACCCTTACCGTTTGCTATCAACTGCTCTATTTCTGAACTGCTAAACCGGTCGGCTATACCAACCAGCGACGGATAATCGCCGGTCGGATCCCCTCCTAGTTGCAGGCCGTGGCACATACTGCAATGGAGCATATAAACCGATCTACCCACGCCCATGGATGCCTGATCAAAGGTGGGGACCATGGTAAGTATCCATGGCATCTCGTTGGCATTTACGTAGAGCCATCCAGAACTCGGATCAAAAGCAGCTCCTCCCCATTCTCCTCCCCCATCAAACCCCGGAAAAATGACCGTCCCCTCCGTACTCGGCGGCATGAACATGTGTCCGTAGCGCTTGCCTTGAAGCACTTCACGCACGTAGGCCTCTGACTCCGGGGATATGTCCGTTATTTCATCGTCTGTAAAAACCTGCCGGGAAAAAGGTGGAGGCAATACGGGCAGCGGCTGGGACGTGGCGGCTACTTCACCAAGTAAATCCGAAGCGGGAATCTCCAATTCCTCGATAGGGAAAAGTGGCTCTCCGGTATCCCTATCAAAAACAAAAACCCTACCTGTCTTCGTGATTTGGGCCACCGCGTCAATGGTTCTGCCACCTCGTTGGATGCGAACCAGATTTGGCGGTGCCGGAAGATCCCTGTCCCACATATCATGCCTGACTGTCTGATAATGCCAGATTCGCTCTCCTGTCGCTGCGTTCAACGCAATTACTGAATTTGCAAACAGGTTGTCACCCAAGCGTCTTCCTCCCCAAAAGTCAAAGGAGGCTGATCCCGTAGGCACAAATACGATCCCGCGGGACTCGTCTAGGCTAAAACCGGCCCAACTATTAGCTCCGCCTGCCCGCGTGTAGGCATCGGCAGGCCACGTTTCGTAGCCATACTCCCCTGGACGCGGAATGGTATGAAAAACCCAATCAAGGTTTCCTGTAATGGCATTAAAAGCCCGAATATAGCCAGGAGCGGCATCGTCGTTTTCAGAAACCCTCGTGCCTACGATAATTTTATCCTGATATACAATGCCTGGTGAGGTAGAGATCACGTAGAGGTTTTGAGCCCATTCTCCCAGTCCCTTTTTCAAAGACACCTTGCCCCCATCGCCAAATTCCTCAACCAAACCGCCGCTACTTGCATGTAAGGCAAATAAATACGGGCCAGCAGAGAAGAAAATCCTTCCCCCCGAACCATCCTCAAAAAACGTCAGACCTCGATTCATGGTAATGGGCACAGCAAACTCCGTCTTGGGATCAAACTCCCAAAGCAGTGCCCCTGTGCCTGCATCCAGGGCCACTGCTTTCATAGTCGGGGTGCTGGCATACAGCACGCCATCTATAATGATTGGATTGCATTGAATCTGCGTATTGCGTGAATCGGAGAGATCTCCCGATCTAAAAACCCAGGCTAATTCTAGTTGGTCAACATTATCTCGGTTGATCTGCGCCAAATGGGAATATTGGGAGCTGAATTTATCTCCCAAACTGACCGCCCAATTATCGTAGGCTCCGATTTCCTCTTTTGAATCAACCGAACAGGACGCCGCCAGTGCCAGGACAATAACGATTAAGACACCATATTTAAGCAAGAAGCAACTCTTCATAGGGAATGAATTATGCATGATTTCAGCGGATAATTTAAGAAAAAGTTGATTCGCTTTGACAAATCATGCATTTTTATAACGTTGTTTGGCAATCAGGCCCGTTCGATCGAGCCAGCCCTGGGCGTGAAAGCGTTATATAGCCGTCACACACTGGGATGCCCCGATAGCTATCCCGGGCTGCCATGCGAGATTCCATCCCGATAAAACGGGACTAAGTTGTGACCTTTGAAAAACAATTATAGACAAATGAAACGCTTGGTTTTGTGGCGACATGCCAAATCTTCCTGGGATGATGTGTTCTTGAGTGATCACGAACGTCCCTTGGCGCCAAGGGGAATACGGGACACACCGGACATGGCCACACGACTGAAAGAAAAAGGTGTATTGCCGGATCTCATGGTAAGTTCGAATGCGGTACGGGCCCTCGAAACCGCCAAAATGGCCGCAAAAGTCTTCCAATACCCCGAAAAAGCCATTCTTGCTTCGCCGTCGCTTTACCACGCTTCGCCCCATTCCCTGCTTAAAGCCATTCGGCAAACGGACGGCGGTGTAGAAACCCTTTTCGTCTTTGGGCACAATCCCGGTATGACCGATCTTATAGTGGCATTGGGATCTTCGTTGGACAATCTGCCCACTTGTGGCCAGTTTGGATTTGTCTGTTCAGCCGCCCGGTGGCAAGAACTTAATGCCCATAACGCACAGTTTTGGTTTTTTGACTTCCCAAAATCAAAAGGAACGAATATCATGTAATACACCTGGCATACTTTCCAAGTTGGCGAGCAGAAAAATTATTTTTGCAGCAGCATCTGCGGGAGTGCTAAGCTGATTTTCATCCTTAAAGGTCCTGAATTTCGCCAGCTGGCTGAAGTTATCTTCTGAAGCCGATCGAATTTCCGCTTGCATAGGCGTGTCCACGATGCCAGGAGACAACGCAACATAACGAATACCGTAACCTTTTAGGTCAGATTCTGCCTGTGCCACCAGAGAGAGTTGGTTTAGGGCTGCCTTGGAAGAGCAGTACCCAGACCAGCCGTCCACCGCCTTATTCGCTGCACCCGAACTTATGTTAATAACCGACTTACGTGCGGGCAACTCCCCGTATTGTCGCACAAACCCATTCACCAGAATAGAAGGAGCTACGTGGTTTATCAAATGAACTTTCAAAATACCCAGCTCGGACAGGTCGCCCAGCGGTGAGATCTCCCCTATCCATCCGGCATTATTGATCAGGGTGACCGACCCAAAATCGCCTAAGGGAAAAAAATCCGCCATTCGTTGGATCAAGGCTTCTGTGTCAGCTAGATCAAGTTCGATCGGGGTAAACCGATCCGAACTTATTTGCGCCGATCTGGACACGCCAATAACCAATGCCCTTGGATCGGACAAAAGATTTTCTACCAGGGCCTTCCCCAGTCCCTCACTGCTGCCAGTGACGATATATAAGTCTTTCTTCATAGCTATTTTCCTTTTTTACGCTCATCCAGTTGGTTTTACCCCGCTCCCGCAGGTTTTATGGACGTGTTATCTACCGGTTCGTGATGGGTAGAAAGCATGCGCTTACTGATACGATGGAAACGCCAAAACAACAAAACTGCTGTGGCCGTCAGGCCGGTCAAAAGACCAATCCAAATACCCAGCTCATCCAGTCCAAACGGAAAGGCCAGCAGGTAGCCCAAGGGAAGGCCTACAACCCAATAGGCCACTAGGGTAACCAAGGTTGGCACCTTTAAATCAGATAGCCCTCTAAGCGCACCGAGGCCCACCACCTGCATCCCATCCGAAACCTGGAAGATCCCCGCAATTACCAGCAAGACAGCGGCAGTCTGTACAACGCCCGGGTCATCTATGTAAATGAGGGGCAGGTAATTTCTAAGTCCAATAAACACGATCGCAAACACAGACATAAACAATGCAACCATTCCGAAAATCGAAAATCCCACCTCCCGGAGCGTATGGATATCTCTCCTCCCCAACTGATTTCCTACCCGAACCATTGCTGCGGCCGCCAGCCCGGAAGCCATCATATAACTGACGGAAGCCAGGTTGATCGCAATCTGATGGGCCGCAAGCGCATTTACCCCCAACCAGCCCATCATGATCGCGGCAGTACTAAACGCCCCAACTTCAAATACAAACTGGAACCCGGTAGGTATACCGATTTTCAACAGACGGCCTACTATTTTCTTTCGGAGTTTCGAAAAGCTAAAAGGCAAGTGATAAGAACGGTACCGCTTGGACCTTCGGACGTAATAGAGAATAATCAAGGCCATCAAAACACGGGAAATCAATGTAGCCCAGCCTGCACCATTGAGCCCCATGGCCGGAAAACCTAATTTCCCGTAAATCAACAGCCAGTTTAGGAATATGTTTATCGCATTACAGGCCAAGGTGATGTTCATGGCCTGCTTGGTTTGGGATAGGCCCTCGATAAACTGCTTGAAGGTTTGGAAAAACATCAAAGGCACGAGGGAGAACGTGATGATCAGCAGGTAAGGGATGGCCAAAACGACGACCTCATCCGGCTGACCCAGAAAATGAAGGCCTGGCGAAAGGGAAAGAATCAGCAAAAACAACAGTGCCCCCGACACCGTATTGATCGCAAAACCATGCTGAAAAACCGTAGATATGCTACGCTTGTTTCCTTCCCCATCGGCCATGGCTACCAAAGGCGTAATGGCCATGGATACACCTGTCCCAAACATCAAAATGAGGAAAAAGATACTGTTGGCCAGGGAGGCAGCGGCCAAGGTCTCTGCGCCAAGTCGGCCCACCATGATATTGTCTGCTACCCCGACGAGCACCTGACCAAGTTGGCTCAGCATCACAGGATAGGCCAACCGGAAGGTTACCCCTACGTGTTTTGTATAATTTGCACCTACCATCACAAAAAAACTACAGGCGGCCTGATTCCTTTAAAATCCTCTCCGCCTTTAGGATTCCCGCAATACTGATACCGTCGGTAATCTTTCCCTCCAATACCATCTCGACTACATCCACAAATGGCAAGCGTACGATTTTCAGGTCCTCCGTTTCATCAAACTCGGTCTCTCCCTGTGTGAGATCTTCCGCCAAAAACACATAACCCACCTCATCGGTAACGGAATTGGAGGTGTGGATTTTCAGGATATTGCGCCAAATCTTCGCCGTCATGCCTGTTTCTTCCTTCAACTCCCTTCGTGCCCCTTCCTCCGGCATATCATCCATTGGGCTGCCCCCCATAGGTATTTCCCACGAATACTCATCGAGGGTATACCGATATTGACCGACGATCCAGGTATGGAGCTGTAGATCCAAAGGAATGATGCCTATGGCAATATTCTTAAAATGTACCTGCCCATATATGCCCCGGCCGCCCTTGGGGTTGATTACCTGGTGTTCCTCCACCCTTATCCAGGGATTGGAATAGATTTCCTGCTTTGAAAGTGTTTTCCAGGGATTCTGCATCACAGTAAAAAAGGTGACCGATTGGCCACCTTTATTTATCTTAATTTGTAAAGATGATTTTCGGATTAGGCCGGGATAGGCAGTACTTTGCTGTCCTTGAACGTAGACAAGATCACCATGGACTGCATCGAATCCACCTCCTTTATCTCACTTACCTTCTCCAGCATCAGTTTCTGATACGAAGTAATATCTTTTGAAATTATCTTCAGGATAAAATCGCCTGTACCGGTAATATGGTGACATTCGATCACTTCTGAAATCTGATCGATTTCTTTCATAAAGGCTTCTATATTTGCCTTGTTGTGCCCAACCAATCCTACGAGTACGAATGTGCTTACCCCTAGCCCAATTTTCTCCGGATCCAACTTCGCGTGGTAACTCTTGATAATACCACTCTGTTCCAACTTCTTCACCCTCTCAAGCGTAGGGGCCGGTGATAAACCGATGTCCTTTGACAACTGGGCATTTGTGATTTTCGCATTTGCTTGCAAGATCTCCAGAATTTTTCGATCTATCTTGTCAAATTTCACTTTTACGTAATTATCCATATTTTAAAGAATTTACCGAATTATATGCGGTGCAAATTTAATCTATTTTGAATTTATTTTAAAGGTATTTACGGAAAAAACGAAGATGCGGACGAAATATTGTTACATATTTATATGATTAATCGAAAAAAATAGGTTGAACAACTTATTAATACACACAAATTTCAAATTTCCTGTTGATTTATAGAATAATACCTCCCAGAATAAAACCTACAACTTATTCTTTTTGATAAAATCCCTTGCTTCTTTGTGCGCAGGATGTTTGCGCTTCGCGTAATTTTTCACTTGATCAAAATATACTTTAGCCTTCTTTTTGTCATTTTCGGCTACGGCGATTTTCCCCAATTGGATCAACGCATACAGATGGTAGCCACTTTCTTGGCTTTCTGTCTCTTCTCCAAAGGACACCGCCTTCAGATAGTACCTCTTTGCAGTCGCGGTATCTCCGATTCGCTCATAATGCTGGGCAGCGAAGAACGCAGCGTACCTTCCGCTATTCCCCTCATAGCCAGTCCATCCTTCGTCGATCCTACGCAAAATCTCCAGGGAGACGTCCTTGGCTTCGTCTCCACGACCAACCGAATACAATTGCCTGGCAAAAAACCGGTGAAAGTACGGGTTATTGGGGTATTTATCGTGTAGGTAGGAGGTTATGGTGAGTGCTTTAAACGGCTGACGCTCCTCCGAGGCATATAGCCTAAACAAGAAGTACTGTGCCTCTACCCTTGCATAAAATGCATTGGTGGCTACGTCCTCCAACTGCCTAAGGCCAAGGTCTTTATCTCCTTTTGGAAACAGCACCATGACCGGCTTGAGCAAAGGATAGTTTTTGGGGATCCATACCGAGAAGTAATTAAATAAGGCATCTCCAAGCAAAAGCTCTGGATTGAGCTCGTCCTCGCCTTTACTCAACTCCAAGTATTTCAGCGCATTCTTACCGGCGAAGGTAGCCTTCGTCCAGTTCTGGCGTTCACTATGCAACCTGCCCTGAAACCCATAAGCCCCCGCCAAAAAAAACGACGCCTCTTTGTTGTTGGGATCCTTGTCGTACATTGCCTTCGCTTTTTCGATCGCTTCATCCATTTGACTCAGGAAGGCTGAATCATAGGATTTGTTCTCCATATCCACGGCAATTTTCCACCACTGACTAAGACCCATCAAAAAATAAGGGAGTGGATGATCCGGATAGGTATACTTCAAAACGGTAAACCCCCTTTCGGCCGTGGCAAAATCGAAATTGTACATACTGTTCACCGCGTCGGTGATTCTAAACTGGAGCGATTTGTCCAGCAGAAGATAATTGTCTGATTTTCCGATATCCGTAAAGATACTATCGGTTTCCATTTGTGCACGAGCAGAGGTACTGTCTAAAAAAAACAGCACAAAAAACAATGAAAGCATTACAGACATTCCTACAGGCGCAGGGCAATACTTCTTATACAGCTTTATGGCCGTTTCAATCATCGCGCATTAGTTAATGGATCAAGAGAGGAAACAATATTCAATTTCAATTAATTTCAAACGAATCCGTTTTTTTATCTATTGTGTACTAAAAGCGAAAAATCCCATAAACGAAAAACAAGCCTACTTACCCGGCCTTCCTTACGGAAAACCAAGCAAATAGACTTGATTGGCAATTATATAAAAAAATTAACAGCTTACCTTTTATTTCTTAACCGTTTCCTTTGACCAAGGAGATTGATCCACATTCACTAAAGTTTCCTTCCATGCATCGTAGGCCAAAGAATCCGGTATTTCGATATCGTCAAATGTGATCAACTGTCCGGGTTCGATGGATCTCTTCAGGTAAGCCTCGCTCATCAATCCAATAGGAACATGGTTTGGATCTTCCGCAATGGATATCGCCTCGCCACGAACATCCATACTTCCAATGCCCTTGGATATCACGGAACCTGCTTCCAGCCTTCTTTTCGCAATGGTAGCTACAGAAGCATGCGGTACACTTCCGTTATCCAAGAGAATTTCATCCCGGTAGAGTAGATCGAGGATGGTACCGGGTATCTCAAAGAAACACAGATGAGTAGGTTTGTACATCAGATAATACGGACCGTCGCCAAGTTTATAGGTTTTTAGCTCTGGAGCTAAATCCTCTTGATGTGTGGCCGTAATGAACACACCTGGAGGCGATTCCCTGGAAATGATATAATCACTTATGACCTTCCCTGCCTCATCTGCTGCTTTTCCCAGGGCAAAAGCACCTTCTTGAAAATCATTGGTCTCATAACCTGTCAACCCACGCTGCAAAATGTCAACACCTAGGCCATTGGCTACCAGTGCTTGTTCTATTTGGAGCTTCGTCCCATCCGTAAAGGATGTGACGGAACTCAGGCTATAGCCCTGCTTTTGGGCCCAGTAGAGCATATCCTCCAAAGAAGGATTTTGATTCAGGAATCCTTTGATATTCCCGTAAACCAACGGCTTGAATCCCATCTGGATAATCTCCTTGTTCAAGGATGCCAAAACGCCAGGCTGATCACCATTAGCCTCTGTTATCAGACCTCGCTTAGATAACCAAGACCCAGTCAAAACCTGCGTATCTGCATCCATGGTCACTACAGGAACACCATAGGTAAAAGCTCTATTTATCACTTTGGTTGAGTAGATGGCATCTCCCGTACTTACTACCACTACATCTGATAACTCCAATACTCGATCCATGTCATTGGTCAGGTACTCCTGACTAACGCCCAAATCGCTGATAGCACCCTTTCTCCTTGTCAAGATCTTGGAGATAACCATATCTTTGCGTCTGGCAATCAACTTTGCCAAACCCCGACTAATACCTCCTGTTCCTACGATCCCTACTCTGATCAGTTTTCCGAAATTGTTTTTCATGGCTGTTTGCGTTTTGACTTAAAAATTATGTTTGATAAAATCACCGATGTAAAGGTAAGGAAAAAATTAATTTAAACACCAAATTTCTGTGTTCAAAATACAAAAAAAATATTTTGAAATTTATTCCGGAAAAAAGGGTTAAATATCGAATAAACTTAAAATGTAAAATAAAAAAGTATTTTTTAATTTTTTTTCGCACCAATTAAGATCCATTTATTTCATTTTTTAAAATAATATTTTTTTTTATCTTTTACAAAAACTCCTGATTTGTAAAAACCAACAAAAATTTAATCCCTCGAAATCAGGGAAAAAACGACACTCGACGGCTCACAAATCCAGCCTTATCTCTCCTCGACTTTTAAATTAAGTTAAAAAAAAAGTTATTCCTGAATATTTTTTTATTTTCGCTTTCCCTTATCAAATAAGACCAACATGCATGAATACAATAAGGTAAATAACCTTACAGGATGGGCTGTATTTTTTGTCGCTACACTTACCTATGTTTTGACGGTAGAGGAAACCGCTAGTTTTTGGGATCCGGGAGAGTTTATTGCCGTTTCCTACAAGTTACAGGTGCCTCATCCTCCGGGAGCCCCATTTTTCCTGATAATCTACCGGATGTTCAGTTTCCTTGCGTTTGGGGATGTACTGCAGGTTGCCTATTGGATGAATATCGCGAGTGCGCTGTTTTCTGGGTTTACTATTCTTTTTCTTTTTTGGACCATCACCCTACTGGGAAGAAAGCTGTTGCAGGTTAAAAAAGGTTCGGAAACTTCGGGGCAAACGGCCATGCTCATGGGTGCCGGAATAATCGGTTCGCTGTGCTACACCTTTTCGGATTCCTTTTGGTTTTCCGCGGTAGAAGCCGAGGTATATGCCATGTCTTCGTTTTTTACTGCGATTGTCATTTGGGCATTTCTCAAATGGGATGTGATAGAAGATCCTCAAAAAGAGAATCAATACATGGTCTTTATCGCCTACCTCGTCGGTCTTTCCATCGGCGTTCACTTGCTGAACCTGGTCACGCTACCAGCACTTGCCCTGGTGGTCTATTTTAAAAAATATCAAAAGCCAACGCTGATCGGTGGTCTCATCGCGTTCGTGCTAGGGGGTATTGCCTTGGTGATTATCAATAATATTATCATCCCCGGACTACCAAGTGTGGCTGGATCGATGGAGATTTTCTTCGTCAATAGCCTCGGCCTGCCTTTTGGTTCAGGGATTATCTTTTTCGTGATTGTCTTTGTGGGTGCGTTGGTAGCGGCCATCATCTACTCCCTCAATCATCAAAAGGTCATCCTGAATACGGTACTGCTTTGCCTGACTTTCATCTTGATCGGATATGGGTCCTACGCGCTGATCGTAATCCGTGCCAATGCAGACCCCGTCATTAACGAAAATGACCCCCGGGATGTAATCAGCTTCGTAAGCTACTTGAAGCGGGAGCAGTATGGCTACAGGCCGCTTCTGCATGGACAGTACTTCACGGCTGATGTGATTGATCAGAAGGAAGGTGCTCCCGTTTATGCTAAAGGAAAGGACAGATACGAAATCGTGGACTATCAGCTGGTAAGCATTTATGATCCCAGCAAGACCACCATCCTGCCCCGTATTTATTCCACCCAGGAAAGGCATAGGCAGATCTACCGCTCCAAACTGGGCCTTCGGGAAGGTGAGGAACCCACGTTCGCGGATAATCTCTATTTCATGTTTTCCCACCAGCTGGGCCACATGTACTGGAGGTATTTTATGTGGAATTTTTCCGGCAGAGAAAGTGATTTTTCAGATGCCCCGTACCTAAGCATCTGGAATACACTAACTACTGATTTCCCGGCCTACATCAAAGAAAATAAGGCGCATAACAACTACTTCATGCTTCCCCTGATTTTAGGGTTGATAGGTATGTTTTTTCAGGCAAGGTACGATAGTCGCTCTTTCTGGGTGACGATGATGCTCTTTTTGATGATGGGTGTCATCTTGGTTTTGTACTTGAATTCCCCACCCGTAGAGCCCCGCGAACGGGACTATATCTACGTAGGCTCCTTTTACGCCTTTGCGATCTGGATCGGGTTCGGCGTAATGGCACTGGCCAGTCAGCTGACCCGAATAAACCGCAACGGAGTGATGGCCTCGGCGATCGCCCTGGGAATCACCCTCCCCGTACCCCTGATAATGGCAACCCAAAACTGGAATGATCACGACCGAAGTGACCGATTTTTCTCGGTCGACTCAGCCAGAAATTTCCTTGCCTCCTGTGAACCTAACGCCATCCTATTTACAGGTGGAGATAACGATACCTTCCCACTATGGTATGTGCAGGAAGTAGAGGGCTTCCGTACAGATGTGCGGGTAATCGTGTTGAGCTATTTCGATACCGATTGGTACGTAAAACAAATGGAACGGCCGGTCAACGAATCAGCCGCGCTGGAGTTTACCCTCGAATACGAAAACTACAAGAAGGGCACCAACGATGTGTTGTATGTGGTGGAAAGAAACCTGGAATCAATTCCGTTGAAAGAATACCTAAAGCTGTTGAAAAACAACAGTGACCTTCTGAGGCTAACTTCAAACTATTCAGGCAATCTATTTACTGTTCCCTCCAGAAACCTGACGCTTAACATAGACCCGGAATCAGTTATGGAACAGGGAATCATACCGCCGCAGTTTGAGGATTTGGTCATCCCGCAATTGAATATCCGAATACGGGGGAATTACATCACCAAAGGAAGCCTGATGCTCTTGGATCTCATCGCGACCAACGATTGGAAGCGTCCCATTTACTTCAACAATACCTCGTTGGCGACCATTGGGTTTGATCTGAGCAACCACGTGGTCATGGAAGGACTTACCTACAGGCTATTGCCTGTCCAAAAACCGGACAATCAGGATGAGTTGGTAAACACTGATTTGGCCTACCACAATGTGATGAACGAATTTGCCTATCGCAACATGAACCGTCCGGAAAATTATTTCGACGATGAATACAGGCGCTTCACCTCCAACCACCGCAGCGTGCTCAATAGCATTACCATCGCGATGATCGACGAGGAAGATACGGTGCGTGCGGCCGAAATCATGGATTTGAGCCTTGAAAAATTCCCCCACGAAGCAATCCCCTATGATCTTGCCAGTGGGCAGTCGGTACCCCTGCTATTCGAACTCGGTAAAGACGCGCAGGCCTTGGATATTATAGAGAAGATGTCCGACAAAGCCATCCAATTGCTGGATTTCTACGACCAAACCGGGAGGACCATGGACCGGGAGGCCAGTATTTCCGTAGAGATGCTACGCTATTTCATACCGGTACTCCGGGAAAGAGGCTACACAGACCTTTCTACACGCATCCAAAACGAGTTTGACCGGCTTTTGGGGACGCAGGGAGGAATGCCTAGAATGAATCGCCGCTAAGCTTTAAATATAGTATGGGTTGGTAGCTTGCCCAGCAGGCTACCAACCCTTTTATTTTGTCAGGATGTAAAAGAGGTCCAGAGCTTGGCTCGGATCATCCATCAAAAGATAATCCTCGTGGCTAATCTCTGTCACCTGATCACCCTGCGAGCGGTGCAGCCTATTTCTGTTCAAGCGGTTGAGAAATTCATAGGGTAGTCTAAGCAGGGCAGCAGGAAGCCTTCGCTGCAAACCCAAAAAATCCCAGCGCATTATTTTTTGTACGGAGGCCCGGTTGGCTTCGTGGTAGGCCATTACCTTGGCATTTCCTCCGATCCCCCTTGCGTCTACGGCAGAAAACACTGTTCCGCATAGTTGCTTCAATTCTCCAGGCGTGTATTCCCTTACGTGCCAGGGATTACGTGAGAGGCTAAAATGGATATTCGGCGTCGAAATAATAGCATTACCGCCAGGCTTCAATACCCGGTAGATTTCCTCCAAAAAATGCCGGTCATCTTGAATGTGCTCGATCACCTGAAAGCTGACCACACAGTCAAACGTATCTGATGGCAAGGTAGACAGCGGGGGGATCACACTCTGCTCGAAGGAACAGTCCGGAAACCGCTCCCTAAGTCTGTCGATAACGTCGGGAATTTTATCAAGACCCAAATAGGAGGCTGCATTGGGGGCTAAGACCTCTACCCCTCGTCCCTCTCCACATCCAACCTCGAGAAGTTTTCCTTTTATCCACGGCTTTGCCGCAATGTATGCCTTCAAAAGACGTTGATGGATAGGATTATCACTTACCAACTTATCGGAGGTGATTTCCGTTGTATAGGTAGCCATTGAAAATTTTGTTATTTTCGACAAAAATAAGGTTATTTTTAAAAACCCACGACAATAAACAACGAGGTTGACTATGAGACAAATTATTACAGGCCTGTTTTTGGCGCTGTTTTCCTGCTCCCATGCATTCGGCCAAGCGACACTTGGAGAGATGAATCAAAACCTGAGGTACTCAAGGTATTCGAGGATTGCTCTTAAGGTCATTCCGTTAAAGACGGGCGACCGGGCATTCCGGTTGCAATTGGTGGTCGACAAAATCGAGGAGGACATGGATTTTGACAATTACCTGTTCAGCTATGCCATCGTCTCCGGATTTCAGGAAGAAATCTCCGACGATATGCTTATCGCACTCGACCGTGACGCCCTCAGCAAGGACACTAATAGGCATTTTGTTTTTGAAGATGAGGTGACTATCCCTGCCGCCCAAACCGAAGCCTTTGCGGTGTTTATGGCCAAGGACACTCGACAGGGCGACGAATACGTGTACCATATCGACCTGATCAGCCCATTCGTTCAGGATCTGCCAAGCTATGGGGCCTATTTTGGAAACGATGTGCCCTTTGATCAATTGTACCTTAATGTCGGTGAATCGCTTCTTTTCAAAGGCTCTGGCAGTGTTAGCTTACACCACTTCTTCTATCCCCAGGAGTTTCCGGTTCCACTGCCCCCTATGGAGACCAAGCCCGCTTCCGTAGAAAAAGAAATCGACGTGGAATACAAGGGTTCTTTTCTCCTAAATGTACCTCAGCCATTTGAAGACCGGGGATACTACTTTGTACAATCCGATACCGCATCCGACACAGGACTGTTGGTGAAGACGGCCCAAAAAGCCTTCCCCAGGGTTTCTACCTGGGAGGAAATGGTTCAAATGGTAACCTACATATCTACCAGGCGGGAACACGAAACGCTCCTGCAGGCGGAAAACAAAAAGCTCGCACTGGATGAATACTGGATCCGCATGACCCGAAGCGAAGAAAAGGCAAGAGTACTTATCCGTGAATATTTTCGGCAGATTGAGTTTGCAAACATTCTGTTTACAGACTTCCGAGAGGGCTGGGCAACCGATCGAGGGATGGTTTATATCATCATGGGGCCTCCGCAGGAGGTCTTCTTCCAAGCTGATCGGGAGGTTTGGAATTACCTGGCCTCGAATTCAAATTCAAAAATTACGTTTACCTTTGCGCGCGTACGCAACAATTTAAGCCCGCATTACTACACCTTGAACCGCTCCCGGGCCTATCAACCCGAGTGGTTCAGAAACATCACAGCATGGAGAAACGGAATAGTGGCTTTCTGATCAACAAACAGGAGAGCGAAAAAGACTACATTTTTGGGATTCGGGCAGTCATGGAAAGCCTGCATGCCGGGAAGGAAATCGATAAAATCCTTATCCTAAAGGAGCAAAAGAACGAACTGACCGATGAACTGATCCAATTGGCGAAGGAGCACCGCGTGCCGATTTCCAGAGTGCCGGATGGAAAGCTTAACCGAATTACGCGCAAGAACCATCAGGGTGTCATCGCATACACTTCCGCAATCGAGTACGCATCCCTCGACAATGTGGTTGACGGGTGCTTTTCGAAAGGTGTGGCTCCTCTAATCCTGCTGCTGGACAGGATTACCGATGTGCGGAATTTTGGTGCCATCTGTCGAACAGCGGAGGTGGCGGGGGTACATGCCGTCGTAATTCCCGAAAAAGGCAGCGCACAGATCAACTCCGATGCAATCAAAACCTCGGCAGGGGCATTGAATTTCCTGCCCGTATGTAGGGCCAAGAACCTCTACTATGCGGTAAAGGAATTGAAGAAAATGGGGTTAAATGTAGTCAGCGTCACCGAGAAGACCGATCGAGAGATGTACCAGGCGGATTTTTCTGCTCCTACATTACTGGTCATGGGCTCTGAAGAAGACGGCATTTCACAGGATCTGATGAGCGTCAGCGATGAGTTCGTAAAAATCCCCATGCAGGGTCAGGTGGACAGCCTGAATGTGTCGGTGGCCGCAGGAGTAGTGATTTACGAGGCCTTGAGACAACGCCGGTAACGCCGCTATCCGCAATCAGCGTATGGAATATTTGGCCGGAGCCACTATTTTACTGATATCCGCGATCCTCTATTGGGCTTTCAGGATACAGGGAATTTCCCAACAACAGAAGGATCAGCTACAGCAACAGGTACAGGAGTTGCTGGTGGAGAATGCGGTAATCTGCCAAGAAAAAAAGCAACTGGAAGAAAAGCTCAGCTTCGCCCAGACCGAAGCCGCCAAGCTCAATGACAGGAATGCGCTCGTCTTTGAAAACTTGGCCAACCGTATTCTAGAGGAGAAATCCAGAAAATTTACCCTTCAGAATCAGGAAAACATCGAGCGGATCCTTCACCCGCTCGGAAAGGAACTGGAATCCTTTCGCACAAAGGTTCAGGAGACCTACGACAGGGAGTCAAAGGAGCGTTTTTCGCTGGAACAGAAGGTGAAGGAGCTCGCTGAACTAAACAGGCAAATTGGTGATGAGGCCAGAAATTTGACCAACGCGTTGAAGGGAAATGCCAAGGTTAGAGGCAACTGGGGAGAGGCCATCTTGGAGACCATACTCCAGAACTCTGGGCTTGAACCCGGTAGGCACTATCTTGTTCAGGAATTTTTGCGGGATGAGCGCGGAAACTATCTTCGTGGACCCGAAGGAAATCGCATGCAGCCGGATGTGACCATCATCTACCCCGACCAGCGAAAAGTCCTCATAGATGCAAAGGTATCCTTGCTAGCCTATGAAAAATTCTTCCACGCAGAACTTGAAACCGAACGGTCCTTGGCTCAAAGGGATCACCTGAAGGCCATCAAAAACCATATTGATGAACTTTCGGGCAAGCAGTATGAATCGTATTCCAATGTATTGGATTTCGTAATTATGTTTGTTCCGCTGGAAGCCGCCTACATGACGGCTGTGCAGACCGACGCCCAGCTTTGGGAATATGCCTACAAAAAAAGAGTGCTTCTGATCAGCAGTAGTAATTTGATAGCCATTCTCAAAATGATCAAAGACCTCTGGGTGCGGGACGATCAGTCCAAAAATGCCATGGAGATCGCCCGACGAGGAGGCTTGTTGTACGATAAATTTTCCAGCTTTGTGGGAAATTTAGAGGAAATCGGCAAAAACCTGGACCGGTCATCGAGGGCCTACGAACAGGCCATGAACCAACTGGCCACCGGAAAGGGAAATCTACTCAGCCAAGCCGAAAAGCTGCGCGACCTGGGCGTTTCTGCCAAAAACCCGCTTACTGCACATCTACGGGGAAAGGAAAACGAAGAGGGCTAACCCAGTAGCCCGTCCTTAGATGAACTCCGCCCCCTTATCCTTTGCCCCATTTAAAAACTCCCGAAATCGGTTCTCCTCCTCGATCTTGCAAATAAGCACCACGTTCTCGCTATCCGCAACCAGATAATCCTTCAATCCCTGAACAACCACCAAACGATTGGGCCCTGCCTTTACGAAACAGTTTTCCGCATCAAACAACAGAGCATGCCCTTCGGCGACGTTGCTTCCATGGTTTTTGTTTTTGAACTCAAACAGGGTGCGCCAGGTACCCAAATCAGACCACCCGAAATTCCCCGTCACCACGTATACGTCGTCTGATTTCACGAGAATACCGGCGTTGACAGAAATGTTTTTGATCAGGCTGTAGGCTTTCCTCAAAAACGCGGCCTCTTCAGGACCCTCGAAGTAGGGATCCCCTTCCTCAAACACCTCGGCCATTTCGGGCATATGCAACTCAATGGCACGGATAAAGCTTTCATTCTTCCAGATAAAAATTCCCGAATTCCACAAAAAATCTCCGCTTTCCAAAAAGGTCTGTGCGAGTGCCAGGTCTGGTTTTTCCGTGAACGTTTTCACCTTTTTGACAGGGTCGGTCGTTCCTTCCAAGTATTGGATATACCCATACCCCGTTTCAGGGCTATGTGGCTGTATGCCAACGGTTACGAGCCGATGACCGATCCTTGACGCCTGGAGAGCTACATCCAACACCCCAAAAAAAGCCGTTTCGTTAAACACCACCTGATCGGAAGGACTGACAATCACCTCTGCATCCGGATCCAGCTTTCGGATGAGGTAAGCGACAAGTCCGAGCGATGCAGCCGTGTTTCTCCGGATTGGCTCCAGCAGGATCTGTTGTTCATCCAGTTCGGGAAGCTGTTCCTTTACCAAGTTCAGGTATTTTTTAGTGGTGATTACCAAGAAGCGGTCTTTGGAAAACTTGGGGAGAAAGCGGTCATAGGTCATCTGAAGCAGGGTCCTCCCTGTTCCCAAAAGATCTAAAAATTGCTTGGGCTTACTGTGCCGACTCTCCGGCCACAGCTTGGCTCCCAATCCACCTGCAAGAATGACAATGTATGGCTGCATGGGGATTTGATTAAACAATGCCTTCTTTCATGAGATCGTGGATATGCACAAGGCCTTTATAATTTCCTTCCTCTAGGGCGACCAATTGGGTAATGTTAAATAACTTCATCTGATTTAATGCTCGGATTGCGTAATCCGATACGGCGATGGTTTTTGGGTTTAGGGTCATAATGTCCTTTGCTTTCACTTTTTCCAAATCCGAGTATTTCCCCAGCATACGCCGTAAGTCTCCGTCGGTAATGATCCCGACGACCTGATCGCTTGGATCCAACACCACGGTGGCGCCTAGCCGCTTGCTGCTAATCTCCAAAATCACCTCTTTGAGGTCTGCCTCTAGGTGAACAGACGGACGTTGATTGCCTGTGACCAAGTCACTTACCGTTAGGTACAACTGCTTTCCCAGGGAACCACCCGGATGATACCTCGCAAAGTCCTCTGCCGAAAACCCTCTGGCCTCCAACAAACAAACTGCCAGTGCATCCCCCATCGCCATATGCACAGCGGTGCTGGTGGTAGGCGCGAGGTTATTGGGACAGGCCTCCGCTTTGAACCCTGCAAACAACACGTAATCCGCATGCTGTGCCAAATAACTGTCCCGTTGGGAAACCAGCGCAACCAATTTGGACCCCAAACGCTTCAAAAGAGGTGCCAACACCTTGATTTCAGGGGTATTGCCACTTTTGGATAGACAAATTACAACATCTTCCGGTTTAATCATACCCAAATCCCCATGGATCGCGTCGGCAGCGTGTAAAAAGAGTGCCGGTGTGCCGGTAGAGTTAAAAGTAGCCACTATTTTCCCAGCAATAAGCGCACTTTTACCGATTCCCGTCACCACCACCCTGCCAGAAGAATTCAAAATCAGGTGGACCACCTCCTCAAATTGACTATCCAACTGATGAATCAGCCCCTGAATGGCTTCAGCCTCGTTTTGAAGAACTTTTATAGCACTTAATTTAATATTTTTTGCTAACTTCAATTTTGCTGTTGTTTATCGTTAAATTTGTACAAAAGTAGGAAAGAAATCCTACATGCCTACAGGGTAAAAACGGTGCAAATCCTTAAATAAGTGATGGAGTGGATTCTACTGTAAAAGAAAATTTAAAGAAAATTTTTGGTTTTAACCAGTTTAGGGGAAACCAAGAAATTATCGTCGATAATATCCTGAAAGGAAAAAATACCTTTGTAATAATGCCTACGGGGGCTGGAAAGTCCCTTTGCTATCAGCTACCTGCGGTTATCAAAGGCGGAACAGCTATTGTGATTTCCCCGTTGATCGCGTTGATGAAAAACCAGGTGGATCAACTGAATTCATTTGGCGTAAACGCCCATTTTCTAAATTCCACCCTAAGCAAATCCGAGACCAACAAAGTCAAAAGCGAAGTGACTTCGGGAAAAACCAAACTGCTTTACGTGGCGCCCGAATCACTTACGAAAGAGGAAAATATCCAATTTCTGAGCAACTCCAATATCAGCTTTGTGGCTATCGACGAAGCGCACTGTATTTCAGAATGGGGCCATGACTTCAGGCCGGAATACCGAAGGATCAAATCCATTATCAGCCAGGTGGGCAATAACCTGCCTGTGATCGCGCTGACTGCCACCGCCACGCCTAAAGTACAACAGGACATCCAAAAAAACCTTCAGATGGAGGAAGCAGACCTGTTTAAGTCTTCGTTTAACCGGACCAACCTGTTTTATGAGGTGAAGCCGAAAATCAAAAACGAGACGAAGAAAGCGATCATCAAGTACATTAAGTCGCATAAAGGCAAGTCTGGCATCATTTACTGCCTCAGCAGAAAAAAGGTGGAAGAAATCGCTGAACTGCTCAAAGTGAACGGTATCAATGCCGCTCCTTACCATGCAGGCCTGGATGGAAATGTACGAATAAAAAACCAGGACGATTTCCTGAACGAGGAGGTGGATGTCATCGTCGCGACCATTGCATTCGGTATGGGCATAGACAAGCCAGATGTCCGCTACGTAATTCACTACGATGTCCCCAAATCACTGGAGGGCTACTACCAGGAAACCGGCCGTGCGGGTCGGGATGGGCTGGAAGGCCACTGCCTGATGTTTTATCGGTACGACGATATCATCAAACTGGAAAAATTCAACAAGGACAAGCCTGTAAATGAGCGGGAAAACGCCAAAATCCTGCTTCAGGAGATGGCGGCCTACGCCGAAAGCTCTGTTTGCCGTCGGCGCTTCCTGCTTCATTACTTTGGTGAAAAACTCGATAAAGACTGTGGGTTTTGCGACAACTGTAAAAAACCGAAGGAGACATTTGACGGGCAGGAAGACATCCTACTGGTAATCGAAGCAGTCAGGGCTACCCAGCAGCGCTTTAACCTAGACCATATCGTGAAGATCCTTCGGGGTGAATTGAGTGATTACATAAGCAGTTACGGACACGACAAGCTGCCCGTATTCGGCAAAGCAAAAGAGAAAGACGAAGTACACCTAAAAACGGTGATCCGCCAGGCAATGATATTCGGCCTCTTGGAGAAAGATATAGAGAATTACGGTGTGTTACGGCTTTCCGACGAGAGTGAGGCATTCGCTGAGAAGCCCTACCCTGTGCTGATCAGCAAAAACCACAATTTCGACGAGATCGCCGAGACAGTATCCCAAGAGGAGTTGAACAGCGTGGGAAAGGCGTACGACGAAAAGCTGTTCGAATTGCTAAAGGCCGAGCGGAAGAAAGTCGCCAAACAAAAAGGGCTTCCCCCTTACGTGATCTTCCAAGATCCATCGTTGGAAGAAATGGCGACGGTGTACCCGACGACCCGCGAGGAACTCGCCCAGATCAACGGGGTTGGGATGGGAAAAGTCACCAAGTTTGGTTCCACCTTTCTGAAATTGATCGAGAACTACGTAGAGGAAAACGATATCATCACTGCCTCGGATGTAGTGGTCAAATCCTCCGGCACCCGGTCCAAGGTAAAAATCTCCATCATCCAGCAAATAGACCGCAAAATCGATCTGGATGAAATTGCCAACAACCTAAACATTGGCATGGGCGAACTGCTCCACGAAGTGGAACAGATCATATATAGTGGTACCAAACTGAATATCAATTACTACGTCCACAATATCATGGATGACGAGCGCGAAGATATTCTCCATGATTACTTTATGTCCGCTGAGTCAGACCATATCAAGGACGCGCTAAGAGAGTTGGAAGACGAGGATTTTTCCGAAGAAGAGATTCGTGTCTATCGGATTAAATTCATCTCTGACCACGCAAACTAAACCAAACAACAATGAACATTTTATTGATCGGCAGTGGTGGCAGAGAAAACACCTTTGCTTGGAAGATTGCGCAAAGCCCGCTTTGCAAAAAACTTTACATAGCTCCGGGAAATGCCGGGACATCTGCTTTTGGAGAAAATATTGCCATTAACGTTACGGACTTTGCCGGCATGCAGGATTTCTGCGTGAGTCATCGTATTGATCTGCTGGTGGTAGGCCCAGAGGAACCACTGGTTAAAGGTCTAAGGGACCGATTTCAGGAAGATGACCGTACCCGCCATATAGGCATCGTTGGGCCAGGTAGCGATGGGGCTGAACTGGAAGGAAGCAAGGATTTTTCGAAAAAATTCATGAAAAAATACGGCGTCCCAACCGCCGGCTATGAAACCTTCACCAAAGAAACCGCATCGGAGGGCATATCCTATATACATAAGCAGCCACTGCCTATTGTGCTAAAGGCCGATGGGTTGGCTGCAGGAAAGGGGGTATTGATTTGTCCAAGCCATGAGGAGGCTGAACGGGAATTCAAAGCCATGCTTTTGGATGAAAAATTCGGAGCGGCTTCCCGAAAAGTGGTTATTGAAGAATTTCTAACCGGGATAGAGCTGTCTGTTTTTGTGGCACTGGATGGCTCGGATTTTGTAATCCTTCCGGAAGCGAAAGATTACAAGCGGATTGGCGATGGTGACTCCGGCCCCAATACCGGAGGGATGGGGGCCGTCAGTCCGGTGCCATTTGCCGATGAAGCGTTTATGGCCAAAGTATCCCAGCGAATCGTCGAGCCAACACTTTCCGGGCTTAAGCAGGAAGGCATCGATTACAAAGGTTTCATCTTCATTGGACTGATGAACCAGGATGGCGAACCCTTCGTGATCGAATACAATGTGCGCATGGGTGACCCGGAGACACAGGCTGTGTTGCCAAGGATCAAAAGTGACTTCGTCGCGTTGCTGCATGGGATCGCCAACCAAGAACTGAAAAACTACAGCCTCGAACTCGAAGACTTCATTACCACCACTGTGGTGATGGTTGCCGGTGGCTACCCCGGAAGCTACGAAAAAGACAAGGAAATTACTGGCTTGGAACCGGATGGCAAAAACAATGCACTTGTTTTTCACGCAGGCACCGCCGTAATCGAATCAGGCGCCGTGGTCACCCAGGGCGGACGGGTGCTCGGCATAACGGGCAAAGGCGCAACGCTGGAGGAAGCACTGGATTCCGCCTATACCCGTGTCCGGCAGATATCCTGGGAGGGCGTAAATTTCCGAAAGGATATAGGCCAAGACATTCTCCATTGGAATGGGAATGACTAATTTACTATCAACGAAAAAAACTCCTAAAACATAGCTATATGGCAGGATGTAGTAGCTGCTCTACCGGAACTGAAAAAGTTGGAGGTTGTCAAAACAACGGCACCTGCGGCACGAGCGAGTGCAATAAAATGAATTCATTCGATTGGCTGTCCCACATGGGATTGCCCGAGGTCGATAGGTTTGATATTGTCGAGGTGAAATTTAAAGGTGGGAGAAAAGAATACTTCCGCAACGTGGATTACCTGCATTTGACAACCGGGGATCCGGTAGTGGTTGACGTGCCCAATGGACACCACATCGGTTTTGTCTCGCTGCAGGGGGAGCTGGTTCGATTGCAGATGCAGAAAAGAAAGGTAAAAAACGACGATAACATTCTACGAATCTACCGGGTAGCAAATCAAAAAGACCTGGATAAATGGCAAGAAGCGAAGAACCGGGAGCTTCCCACCTTGTACCGAAGTAAGCAGATCATCGATGAGCTAGGGCTGAAGATGAAGCTTTCAGATGTAGAATACCAGTCGGACAATTCAAAGGCAACCTTTTATTACTCGGCAGATGACCGGGTGGATTTTAGGGAACTTATCAAGATGCTTGCCGCGGAATTTAAAATCAGGGTAGAAATGCGGCAAATCAGCCTGCGTCAGGAGGCCGGCAGGTTGGGGGGTATTGGTGTTTGCGGACGGGAACTGTGCTGCTCCACTTGGATCCATGATTTCAAAAGTGTCACCACCTCTGCCGCCCGGTACCAAAACCTGTCCCTAAACCCCAGCAAGCTGTCCGGACAGTGCGGTAGGTTGAAGTGTTGTCTCAACTATGAATTGGACAGCTACATGAGTGCACTGAAGGACATCCCCCAAGTAGACAAACCGCTGCTTACGGAGTCTGGAAACGCCAAACTTCAGAAAACCGACATTTTCCGAAAATTGATGTGGTTCAGCTACAACGATGACAACAACTGGCATTCCATAGATTGCGAACGGGTAGCTGTTATCCTGGAAATGAATTCCCAAGGGAAAATCCCCTTCAACCTGAAACAGGATACGGCTACCGAAAACGGCGATGTGTTCGAAAACTCGAACAAAGACCTTGAAATGCTGGACAAAAAATTCAGCCAAGCCAAAAAGAAGAAAAAACGAAAACCCAAGAAACCGGAAACAGGCGAAAAAAATACCGCTTCAACTGCTGCCCCGACATTGGACCAATCAGCCAATACGGAGCGTCCCGCCCGGTCTAAAAGGCCAAACCGAAACCAGCGAAGACCCAAACCCGGTACGCAGCCGACCGCGTCTGGTTCTACCCCGCCAGTCACACCTACGGAAGGTGGAGAAGCGCGCAGAAAAAAAAGGCGGAACAACCAGAACCGTAGAAAGGGAAATCCCGGTTCACAAAACAATACCGGGCCGAATGAGTAGCTCAATGCGGACACTACTTGGTATTTTGCTGGCGCAGGTTGTCATCTTCGGGTGTGATTCCAACAGGCTTTTTGAAGCTTATCACGACTTCGAAAGCCCCCAATGGCACGTGGAAGACTCCGTATCCTTTGAAATCAGCGGGCAGACAAATACCCCTTTCCGCAACGTGCTCGCTATTCGGTACACCGATCGATACGAATACCACAACTTGTTTGTCAAAATGGTGGTAAGAGACAGCACGGATCAAGTCTTAAAGGACACCCTCCTTCACATCAATCTGTTCGACCCGAAAACCGGCAAGCCACTGGGAAAAGGCTATGGAAATAGGTTTACGAAGTACGACACCTTACCCGGAGGTATACCTGAACTGTCCAAAATCAAAAAAATCCAGTTTCAACAGTACATGAGGAAGGACTACATAGAGGGCATCGAATCCCTGGGACTGAAACTAATTCAAACCACTGAATATTAATTACTTATTGAATTAGACCAACCGGATTCACTTCGCGGATAATTTGGTTTGCAACATATCCTCCCGATCCATCCAATACTGTCGACTGAAAAGGAAAATTAGATTCCAGTTTTTTGCCCGTAACAAGCGGGGGTGGTACACGAGGGATTCCTTTGATCCGGTAGCATCGAAAAAACGCTGATCATCGGTAAGTACGGCTGCCTGCACCCTCCCATTTTCCATTATTTCCAGGTCCATTACCTTTGGGTAGTTGTTTTCTTGCGCCAAGTGGCTGCCATAAATGCCTTTTAGCCTATCCTTTAACGCCCAATCTGCGGAAAACCTGGGCGATTCAACCGGAGTTATGGTTACTTCGCCTGTCCTACAATAGGTCTCTACAAAGAGAAGGTAATCCCGTAAGAGACGTATACCTCTATTCGTCAGGTGGGAATCCCGGAAATCGCCGGCCCCTATGCTGGTAATGAGAACGACTTGCTTTTTGGCACGGGTGATGGCTACGTTCAGCCGGTTTTCACCTCCCTGTCTGGCCAGCAGACCAAAATTTGCTGTAAAATACCCACTCGCATTCTCCGCGTAACCCACCGAAAATACCACGTGATCAAACTCGTCTCCTTGCACGTTTTCGATGTTTCTAACCGACACCCGCTCATCCAGCAATTGGTTTTCCTCCAGCAACTCCAGAATAAGCACCATCTGAAAATAATTGAAGGTAATGACGCCGATACGGTCGGAAGGATTTTCGAGGAGCAGGCTTCTCACCTGTACGATCACCTCTTCGGCTTCGATTCGGTTGCGCTGATTTTGCCAAATCCCCTGGCATCGAACAAGCCGAAAAGGAGCGAAGGGCATGTTAAGTGACTCCATATCGGGAATCATGGCAAGCTTGTCGTCGTAAAACTCCCGATTGGAGAAATGGATAAGGGGAAGGTACCGGCTTCTGTAATGCGTAGTCAACCAGTGTACCGGAAAATACCGCTCGGCCATCTCCAGAAGGGAGTCCAGCTTCAGTTCTGGAACGTCCTCTTCGGATTCCAAGCGAACTTTATATAAATCAATGGGCTGCAGTTGCATCCTGTCACCGGCAACGACTACTTGCCTGCCCCGCAACATGGCAGGCAAGGCCCGTTCAAAATAGCACTGCGATGCTTCGTCAAAGATAACCAGGTCGAAATAGGCCTTCATCGGGAAAATGGCCGAGGCTGTCTCCGGAGAAGTCAGCCAACAGGGCAGCAACTTGAAAAGCTCTTCGTGGTAGCTCTCCACCAATCGCTTAACTGGCCACACGGACTTTTTTTTGGTAACCTGATGGTTTAGATCGCGGTACGTGATCAGGTTGTTCAATCGATTGTATTCCAACTCCCTACATACCTCCTCGCGCAACCGCAGCTCCACAATAAACTTGGCAATCTTGTCCTTCTCCTCTACAGCCTGCTGAAATGCCTCGATGGCCCCTTTTACCTGTGGGCCTTGGATTTCCTTCAAGACAGGGAATTTGGTTTCAATATGATCAATCCAGGCCAGTCTCAGGCTATCCACAAAAACCAGTTCCAATTCATCAAGTGAATGGTCCGGAAACGAATCCACCAATTTTTTCATCAGCTCAAATTGGTCGTGGGGAAGCTGGGTTTTTAATGTATCGTATCGAATCAGCGACTCCACATCTTGGCGAAGGGTACGTAGCAGAGGCTGGATACGGTCTTGGTCGGGCGTTCCCAGCAGATGTTTAAGCTGCACATCGGAAAAACAGGCCCTCCATTTTGGCACCTGTCTAAGCCCCCATTCATTTAGCCTGACCAGCTCCTTCAACGTAGAGTAGAAACGTCCGTAACTCGCTTTCGCATGATAGATGTGAGAGGTCAGCACGCCGAGGTCTGCCAGCGCAAACCGCGCCTTTACTGCCTGCATCGTCAGGTCTATCTCGCTGTCGAACGCATCTTCTTCAAATGGCTTCCGCGGAAGATTCATCCATGGCTTCTGCTGAAGTAGGGTGTATTGATGGTTTAGATTAAGCCGGCTTTCCAGCCTGGACACCAGTACCCGAATACCTTCTCGATTGGTCTTAAGGTCGTTCAACTCCAGTAGGCTCAATATATCCCAGAACTTTTTCCGTTCTATCCGAATCTGGATTCTACCCCACCAGGTACCCATTAAGGCTTCCAATTGAATCGCTTTACGCAACACGCCCTCCACATCCTCATCCCTGGTATGCCACTCTATTCCCTCATGCTGGAACAGTTTGTGGACCGTATCTGCTTTATTCTCTAGCCATAACAAATCGAAATCCGTCTTAGGGTAGTCCACCATGTGCCGTAATCGGTCAAAGACCGGCTGACTCTCCACCAATTGTAATAGCTCACCCAAGCGTTCGCGCTGCTCGAAGGACTGGTAGATCAGACTGAAATCAAACTGCTCCCCAAGCAACTCAAACAGATCCTTTTCCGCCGACCGCTTCACCTCAGCTATTTCCTTCATGGTGTATTC
Organism: Lunatimonas lonarensis; assembly: GCF_000390185.1. Lineage (GTDB taxonomy): Bacteria > Bacteroidota > Bacteroidia > Cytophagales > Cyclobacteriaceae > Lunatimonas > Lunatimonas lonarensis. Next base: position 62,201 of record NZ_AQHR01000070.1, read on the forward strand.
AAACCGGCCAAGGTCTGCCAGTGCAAAGCCCGAGAAGTCCAGCCGGTGGAACCAAAAAGATGAATGGTAATCATACTTACGATAATTGGGATATACAACCCGAAAAGCGTAAAAAAAATCGGCCAGGTCATCAAAGGTAAAGGATCGGAAGCTGGAACCCAAGCTGACCGTCTGCCTGTTCGGAACAGCCTGCATATACAGTTCTTTGATGGGCACACCACACTCGACTATGTCGTACAGGGCATCTCGGTACTCGTTGAAGAAATCCCGGTACTTCTCAATCGTGCGGGCATGCTGGCCAAAGCTTCTTTCAAGCTGAATGGCATTGATTGAACGGTTCAATTCCCGATAATTTTCCAAGGATCCGATCTGATGGGCTATCTTCTTGTAAAGTCCCTTTCGATCTCCCCGAAAATCATGCACAAGGGCCGAAAAACTGGAGAATCCTTGCTCGGCCAGTCGGCTGTAAACTACGTCCAAGGCTGCCCGCTTTTGTGATACGACCAATACCTTCTTGCCCCGGGATGTAAAATCAGCTACCAAATTGCAGATCAACTGGGATTTGCCCGTGCCGGGAGGACCCTGAACGACACAGGATTCCCCCTGTTTGACTGCGGTCAGTACCCGTTCCTGCGACGCATCGAGGGGCAAGGTATTGTAAGTGGTATCCTCGCGGACTACATGGGAAGTTCCCTCATCCCGCCCAAACCGATCTGCGAACAGGTCGTCCAAATTCAAATGGGCTGTTTCCGCAATCAGGAAGGCGTAGTCATCCATCAGAAAGGAACTCTTCTGTGAAAACTGCCCGAGCACGGCGTAGGGCTGTAACTTGAGCAGGCCTGTGTGGAAAATCCCATCAAAATACGAGCGGGACTCCTCCGGAAATATCTCCAACCTATCCTGATAAATCTCCCGGTTAAAATTCAGCACCAACTGCTTATGCAGGTGATGATACAAATCCGTGCGAAACCCTCTGGGATCTTTGGAGAAATCCTCCAAGGGCTGATCCAGCCAGTCCTTGTCCATGACTTTGCCTTCCGCTTGACCGTAGGCCAGCAAAAAGGAGGGATTAATGAAAGGCTGCTCTCCGATATGCTTTTGCATATACCAAACATTGTCTTCCAAAACGAGGGTTACCGGAAAGAAAATCAAGGGACAGCGTACCAGTTGCCCGTTCGAAAATTTCCCCTCCACAAAAGGCCAACCCACAAATAGGCTGCGCTCCCCACTCTCCTCCTCCAAAAACCTTACCTGGTGAAACAACCGCTTAAGCTTCTGGGAAAGCACGTTTACATTTTTGTCCCTGGCATCTATCCCCTGAATCAAAGGGATGCGCCGTTTGCGCCCAAGGAGCTCAGTGATGTAGTAAAAGGCCGGATGGTTGTTCAAAAAATGAAAATCCTTTAAATCGATCATTTGCTGCTGCACCAGCTTGGGCAAAAAAATGGACCGGTTGTTTGAGGATAAGTCAACCAATCTGTTTTTATATACCTGGAAAATATCCTGCAGCATGTTGCTCTATTTAAAGGGAGAGTCCTTTTCTTTTGCCATGTGGTTGTAGACGATGGTATCCATAATGCCCGGAACCCACTTGTTCAAGAAATTGGCCAACTTCCCTTGACGGGTAAGTACCAAGTCCCGCTTACGCTTTAGGGTAGCGTATAAGATGGCGTCAGCCACTTCCTCAGCGCTCATCATCCTGCTTTCATCCCTGGGGGATTCCTGCTGGGACGAACCGTCTGCGGTCAGCGCATTGTTGCGAATATTGGAAGCGGTGAAGCCCGGGCAGGCCACCAGCACATGGACTCCCCGCTTCATCACCTCCGTGCGGAGGGACTCGAAGAAGCCATTCATGGCAAACTTACTGGCCGTGTAAGCCGTTCTTGCGGGTGTTCCCCGAAACCCATTGATGGAGGAAACCGCGACAATGGAACCCTTGCGTTTCAAGATCTCGGGCAGGCAGGCCTTGGTGAGGTATACCGAACTCCAAAAGTTCGTATCCATTACCTGATGAAATACGGCCAGGTCAAGCTCCTCAAAAAGTGCCCGCATGGAGATCCCTGCATTGTTGATAAGTATGTCTATCCGGCCAAAATGGCCAAGGGCTTGTTCTGCCACCCGTTCATTTTCATCTCGCTTGCCTGCATCCGATAGCACGCCGAACACCTCTATCCCCGCCTTTTGTAGCTCAACCATCGTATTGTCCAGTTTGACCTCGCTCCTTCCTGTGATGACCACCTTGGCCCCCGCCCTTCCAAAGGCAAAGGCACAGGCTCTTCCTATACCCGAGGTTGCCCCTGTCACTATGACTACTTTATCTTTCAGCATCATTTTTCTATACTATGTTTTTTAATGGTCAGAACTTATCCCGGTTTATAGGGATTCCCGCCTGGATGGTTTCAGTCGTACGGGAAATGCCGATGACAATAATCCTTCTGTAGGAGAACTTTTCTCATGGGCAACTGATCCATTCAGACCTGCTCTAGCAAGCTAAATTAAACAATATTTCGGGTAATAAGGCCTCTGCCTTTCTATATTCGAATCAGGTCCCTGATCCAGCCCACTTATACCCACTACCAAACAGGAACGAAAACGGCGAAGAAATACAATTAACAAAGCGATCCATGTGGGTGCTCAAGTTATTTCCATAATTTTGCGGGCATGTCACGAAAAATGAAGAACCAGGTTCTCAAGGGCCTGACCATCGAACGGATTGCCTCAGAGGGTAAGTGCGTATCGCACCACGAGGGAAAGGTGGTTTTTGTATCTCAGGTGGCTCCCGGAGACGTGGTTGATGTCCGGGTCACGAAGGGACGCAGTAGTTACCTGGAAGGAGAGGTTATTCAGATCCACCAGTATTCGCCGGACAGATCCGACCCTTTTTGCAGCCACTTTGGGGTATGTGGTGGATGCAAGTGGCAGCACATCTCCTACCCGCTCCAACTTAACTACAAGCGACAGCAGGTTATCGACCAGTTTCAGCGCATCGCCAAGGTTCCCATACCGGAGGTCAAACCCATTTTGGGTGCCTCCGAAAGTACCTACTACCGAAACAAGCTTGACTTCACCTTTTCCAGTAACCGTTGGCTGACCAGCGAGGAAATCGCCAGTGGCGAGGAATTTGAGCGTAATGCCCTGGGATTCCACGTTCCCAAGCGCTTTGACAAGATCGTTGACATCAGTCATTGCTACCTACAGGGAGGCATCTCCAATGAGGTGCGCAACAAACTCAGGGATTATGCCTTGACAAAAGGATTTAGCTTTTACGACCTTATTCAGCAACAAGGACTGCTCCGAAACCTGATCATCCGCAGCACCCTCAGCGGTCAAACGATGGTCATTGTCCAGTTTGGCGAAGAAAACCCGGAAGCTATTCGGGATGTAATGGCGTTTCTACAAGGGGAGTTTCCAGAAATCACTTCGCTGCTATATATCATAAACCAGAAAAAAAACGAAACCTTCCACGATCTCGAGGTTCATACTTTTGCCGGCAAGCCCTATATAGAGGAAGAAATGGAAGGACTGGTATTCCGCGTCGGTCCAAAATCCTTCTATCAAACCAACCCGGCCCAGGCCCACCGCTTGTACCAAGTGGCACGCGACTTCGCGGGACTGACTGGTGAAGAAGTGGTGTACGACCTGTACACAGGCACCGGCACCATCGCCAACTATGTGGCCAAGCATGCCAAGCAGGTCATCGGAATCGAGTACGTGGAGGAGGCCATAATCGACGCCAAAATCAACGCGGAGGTCAATGGACTGGAAAACACGCTTTTCTATGCCGGAGACATGAAAGATCTTCTAAACGAGGATTTTATCTCTCGGCATGCAGCACCAGACGTGGTGATCACGGATCCCCCAAGGGCCGGCATGCACGAAGATGTGGTGCGGATGCTGCTGAAACTTGCCGCTCCCAAGATCGTGTACGTAAGTTGCAATCCCGCTACCCAGGCACGGGACGTAGCCCTGCTATCTTCCGCCTACGAAGTAGCGGCCGTTCAGCCGGTAGACATGTTTCCGCAAACCTATCACGTAGAAAATGTTGTTTTACTGACAAAAAAAGACTCCGCATGAGAGACGAAAACGATCCCGAACTCAACGGCAAATACCTGGGCACGATCAGTTCGGACTTTGTGAAAATTTCCGACACGCTAAAAGAGGCCTCGTACCAAGTCCGCTCAAGGAAATTTTCCGATTTCCCTATTTTTCCGATCAGCAAGGTAACCCAACCCATCGGGCAGTTGCTCCTTGATAAGGAAAACGCCCAAACCACCTGGAACTATTACATGACCTACGTGGATGAATTTGTGCAGCGAAAGCTGATCAAAGAAGACGCCCTAGATCACTTCAAAAGCACCTATAAAGATCCCGACGAGTATTGCTGCCTGTTTGTGGTAGATAAGGAGTTCACGAACTTCCTGTATATCCCGTATCCCAACGACTAGCCCACCGGGCATAGCCCTTAGAAGTGCTTCCAGCCCTGCGCTTTGAGCGGGACGGCTGTTCCGCTCTTGGTTACCAGGAATTTCCCCTCCTCCTCTTTGGTGATATGTCCGATAAAATGCACATCCGGATGTTTTTCCAGTTTGGAAAAATCGCTTTGGGAGATCGTAAACAGCAACTCGTAGTCCTCCCCTCCATTCAACACCGCTGTGATCGGATCCATGTTGAATTCAACCGCTGCGTCATAGGTCTCCTTGTCGATGGGCAGCTTATCTTCGTAGATGGTCATGCCCACTCCGGAAGCCTTGGAAATATGGAACAGCTCGGAGGCCAACCCATCCGAAATATCCATCATGCTGGTGGGCACCACCCCCAGGTCTCTGAGTTCATGGACGATGTCCATCCGGGCGTCGGGCCTTAACTGACGCCCGGTAATATAGGGGTACTTTTCCAGGTCAGGACGCATGGCTGGATTGGCCAAAAAAACCTGCTTCTCGCGTTCAAGTACCTGCAATCCCATCAGCGCCCCGCCCAGGTCGCCTGTTACACAAAGAATGTCGTTTACTTCTGCTCCCGATCGATAGGCGATCCGAGCCTTCTCCACCTCGCCCATGGCCGTCACCGAGATCACCAAGCCGGACCTGGAAGCAGTGGTATCTCCTCCCACCACATCGACTTTATAATGCTGGGCGGCGACGCGTATTCCCTCGTACAGTTCCTCCACAGCCTCCACCGAAAAGCGGTTGGACAAGGCAATGCTTACAGTCAATTCCTTTGGAATGGCGTTCATGGCGGCTATATCGCTCACATTTACCGCTACAGCCTTGAAACCGAGGTGTTTCAACGGACAATAGGCCAGGTCAAAATGAACCCCCTCCACGAGTAGATCCGTGGTAACTACCCGATAGGTATCCCCAGCGTCGATCACGGCGGCATCGTCTCCTATCCCCCGAACGGTGGAAGCATGATAGGTTTGGATAGATCCCCTCAACCGCTCGATCAAGCCAAATTCCCCCAGTTCACTGATTTCTGTTCTTTTAGACATCTGTCTGCGTGGATTTAATCTCCTGACACAACTCCACCAGCACCCCATTGGTGCCAGCTGGATGCAAAAATACGACTAATTTATTATCCGCCCCTCTTTTGGGGCTGTCGGAAAGCAGCGTAAACCCTTCACCGCGCAAACGCGCCATTTCGGCGTATATATCATCCACGGCAAACGCCACGTGATGGAGTCCTTCCTTGCCCCGCAGTAGGAATTTGGCGATCGGGCTGTCCTCACGGGTAGCCTGCAGCAGCTCTACCTTGCCTTCGCCCGAGCGAAAAAACGAAGTAACCACCCCTTCGGCCTCCACGGTTTCCTGCTTGTAGGGGCCCTCCCCGAGCAACTTTTCAAATAGTGCATTGGAGGCATCGAGGTCCTTTACGGCGATACCGATATGTTCAATTTGCATGTGTCCTAAACGTTTTGATTCTTAAAGGTAAAGGATTATTCATTGTTTCTTACGCTCAAGAGTAGCTTGGCAAGGGCATTCATGGGATACAGGATGATTACCTTCATGCCGAAGCGGTTTCGATTCTCATAGCAATAATCCAATATGGGGTATAGAAACGGTTCGGTCTTTCCCGAACCGGTACCTGTGGTGATTAGCGTAGGCTGAGGTTTTTTATCTCTTGTACTGAGTCGGTGCCATGCCTTTACTTGATGATCATAGGGTGGCCAAGAAGGCTTAATGACCAAAGGAGTATTGGCGGCCTCTTCAGGGTTAGCCTTGACAAAGGGAAGACGGAGTGAAATAAAAGGCCCCTTGAACATCCCATCCTGAGGATCGGTGATAAAGTCATAGAAAGCCTGATGAACCTTCTTATCCTGAAAAGTGAAGGTGGCCTTGAGATAGGCTAAAATGGACTCTTTGATTTCTATGGCTTGCTGTAGGCTGAGCATGTTTTAAAAATAGATGCTTTTTAGTTAAGTGGGTAAAACTTTTCTATTAGGAACTTATTACCCTATGAAGATAAATAAAACCCTTGTTTTATGGAAACTTTGGTCTTCCGTCATCGGTCTTCCTGCCTATAATTTTCTCTAAACTTTTCCAAAGTTTAAAACTTTGGAAAAGTTAAATCGGGATATGGCTGGCATATTTCTACAAATCTATCTCCCAGTCCAATCGGTTGATTTGACTTTGGAGTTGGGTTAGTTGTTCTATCAGTTCCTGGAAAGGAAGCGATTTTCCGTAGATCATCTGTTCCTGCATGATTTTATAATCTTCTCCCCATGCTTTCAAAATTGCTTCGGGAGGCACAAAACTCAGATATCTGGGGGCATGCTTTGTAATGTCCAGTCCATTGATGCGGGTGAGTTTGCTTCTATGACTTACTATCTCTTGGTAGAGTTCCGGAGATCGGAGGGATTTCTCGCTATACTCGCTTCCCATGATTTTATCAATATCATAGAGGTGCCTGCTCAGTCGATGTGTGCGGATGGAGGGTTGAGGTTTCTGAAACTCCTCATGCAGCAAAAACAGCTTTTCCAAAAAAGTACGTTCTACATTGACGCAGGGAATCGATGTGGCACTGTCAGCAAAAGCTTGGCCTTCAAAATAGTCACCTACAAAACTTCGAATCGGTCTTTGGGAGAAGGGTTCATGTAGGGATCGGCTGCCTATTTCGATCAATACCCTTGGCCGGATATAGTCTGAGGCCTGAGACAGGAAGGAAGGATAGCTGATCTCTATGGTTTGGGGATCTTTATCAGATGAAGCACTTTCTGGTAAGTGGAACGTAACATCCTCCAAACCTACTTCCTCAAATTTCATTTTGATTGCCGGGAAAAACTGTTCTCTGATATACTGGTGCGAAACTCTCCTGAGTTTGTCCACCTGATTTTTGCTCATTTCGCCCGTAAAGCCCAAGAACTTCCTGTCCAAGGCCAGATCAATATCTTCCGAAAAGCGCTCAATAATCCCCCAACCTTTGCTGAGCGAGGTACCTCCTTTGAATACCAAGGATCACGCCATGTCCATTTCGAAGATGCGACGAAGGATCTGTACCACCCACCAATCCTTTTCTATGGCGATGGGCTTCAATTTTGACTGATCTTCGATTCGCTTAAAGATATTGATCTTACTTTGAGCGGGTATTTTTAACTACTCCTGCATTTAGCCTTCTTTTCGTTTTGAAAGTGATTCCCGTATAATTTCCCGAATCCATTCCGGAGCGAGTCGGATATCATGCTCCAATCTGAGCGGTTCTTCCTTTTGAAATAAGGAAATGATTTTTGTTTGCTCGTCCGGGGTTACCTGATCTTTACCGATAGCTTTCAGTGCCTGAATAGCCAGCCTACTGATTTTTCCAATGGCATTAAGGTTTTTTGGGCTGGTCTTTTTAAACACAATGGTTTGCCTACCCACTTGGATTTTTCTGGCCGCACCGTCTGTCAGGTAAACCATATTCATGGGCATCTGAGTAGATAGCCCAAGGGCATGTAAAGCATATTCACCCGTAGGGATAATTCTTGCTTTATCCCGCTTGGCGATGGCATGGGCGATTTATTCTGTGGTGATAGGGATTTCTCCGATATAGGGGTCTTGTTGTGGGCGGGAGTATATTCCCCTTGTCACTCGATTGATCTCTGATTTCTCGGTTAACCTTTCCAAGGCTTTTTGAATGGTATTTGCGCTCCCAAATGCAAGAAAATCCTCGATGAAAAACAGCGAACCCCCTCTCGCTTTCTTTATCTTTGTAAGTATTTTATTTTCAGTAGTTTGTTTCACATATTTAAAGAATTTCTGTCGTCAAAATAGTAAATATTTACGACAAGATCTCATCTTTTAACAAAAAAACTAAAGTTTCCCGACACAGCATCGCCTTCCAAGAGGAAGGGCTAAAAGAGGCTTGTAACAAATAATTAAAAAATTTGTTACAGACTTTTTTTATCGACTGAATTCCATTCTTGGGCAAAGATTCAGGTAATCGGTCACTTGAGGATGAATACATTTGTACTGGGTGTACTTTGAATCTGTGATAATTAGCGTTCCCCGCTCTGCTCTACTGGTTGCCACATTAAATCTGCTGAGATTCAGCGAAAAGGAGGGGTTAGTCAGGGTTAATACCAAAATGGAAAAATCAACCGTGAGACCCTGAACTCGATCTATTGTCTCAATAGTCAGCTCCTCAAAAGATTGGCGCATATCATAAAGTTCGTCTTGGAGCGCTTCTTCTGTAGCTTTTGTCGGAGAAAGTATAGCCAGTTTGAGACTTTTATCCTCTCCGAATAATGACCTGACGAATTCTCCAACAAAAGAAAAAATATCTTTAGGTACAGAAAATGGATGGAACCGTTTGATTACATATGCCCTCTCCCTAAGAAATGGCATGAAATCGAGCATGACGTAGCCGTCACACACTGGGATGCCCCGATAGCTATCGGGGAATTCACGCGAGATTCCATCCCGATAAACCGGGACAAGTTGTGACCTCTAAAAAACAATTATAAACACATGAGATTCACCGTTTTTTGGAAGGTTAGTGGGAAAAGATGTTGAATCAACAGACAGAAAAATTACCTATTCCATTATTCCTCGCGGGTTGGAACTTTAGTGAAGATTGGCAAAAAAAAGATCGCTGACTGGAAACTATTAAGTGGGCAAATGATAATGGATGTTCGGATCCAATACTCAAACTAAATCAACATGAAAAAAAGTTTGGATTGTTGATGATATGTTCATCCATGCGACAACAAATTGCCCATCCCGTGGTCTCCCCTTTTTGAGTTCTATTTTTGCGGGTTACTGCATTTGTGCCTTATGCATCCATACAGCATTTCTTGAATTTTTTCCCACTACCACATGGACACAGATCGTTTCTACCTACTTTGGGCTCCTCTTTCACGTAAGGTGCGTATTCTGACCATATCGATGCAGGCCTGTTTTTCCTGGTATCATTTAACTTCAATTCCTTTCTTATCCGAAATGGAGTTTGATATATAGACACGTATCGACCCACGGTTTCCATTGCTTCTGAAGGATATTTGCAATAGGTTTGACTAAATAGGAGTTTTTCCGATGGGTCAACAACAAAGTTGTTGGTCCTAGGCCAGTCAATATCCAAATCCGGAAAAAGCTGTGTCATCCAAGAAAAAAAGGGTACTGATCTTTCTCTTCAAGTTCCTCATAATAGGTAGGCATAGACCTCTTCGGTTTCTTTTTCGTACCAATTTATCGCTTCATACGGCTTCCTATTCGGATTTATTTTCCCGGTTATTTTGCACAAATCCAAGCGGAGAAAAGCCTCTTCAGGTTTTCCCATACACCCGTACTTCTTCATCCGTGTTACAAATCTACTACTTTGCAACTACGCTACAAGAGAAGGTGAGGATTCCAACCCACTCAGGACGGACTATCCAGAAAAAATCACCAAATCCATTTGGATGAAATGAATTTTTCAACGCTTATTTCCGTTTAAAGGTGCGTACTGATTAAATTTGTGTTACATCACCAATCAACTAACCTATGATTACTGTTTCAGAAAAAGCCAAGGATCGGATCTTGGAATTAAAACAAATCGAAAACAGGGCGGACCAGGAAAACATTCGTGTCTCGGTCAAAGGAGGAGGTTGTTCGGGACTTATGTACGATTTGGGTTTTGACAGCCAGCTAACTGACACCGATCAGGTATTCGAGGATAAAGGAGTAAAAATAATCGTGGATCGAAAAAGCCTCCTGTATCTCGCAGGCACCACACTGGAATTTACAGATGGCCTCAATGGCAAAGGGTTTCAGTTTGTGAACCCCAACGCCAGCAGAACCTGTGGCTGTGGCGAAAGTTTTTCGGTTTAATGGCCTGTATACCGTAGTCCATTTACCTTGCTCTTTGCGCCTTCATTGGCCAAGATGCCATTGTTTTGGTATCTTGGCCTTTGTTTTTATCCAACCGCCCTTCTAAAATTTGTCTTCTATCCATTTTAGTATTTACCACTAGCCTTTATGCAGCAACATACCAAACGAATCACCCTCCATGAAACCCACGTCTCCTTAGGGGGGAAAATGGTGCCCTTTGCCGGCTTCGAAATGCCGGTGCGTTATACCTCAGACATAGAAGAACACAGGACCGTCCGGGAAGGCGTGGGGGTCTTTGACGTTTCCCATATGGGCGAGTTTTTTGTACGGGGACCGCAGGCATTGGCCCTGATACAGCGGGTTACTTCAAACGATGCGTCTCTACTCGAAATAGGCCAGGCCCAATATTCCTGTCTGCCAAACGACCGGGGCGGAATCGTTGACGACCTATTGGTCTATAAACTGGCAGAGGAGGAGTATATGCTGGTAGTAAACGCTTCCAATATCGAAAAAGACTGGGATTGGATCAATCAGCACAACCAAATGGGCGCTGAACTGGAAAACCGATCCGACGAAATCTCCCTTTTTGCCGTTCAAGGGCCCAAAGCAATCGAAGCGCTGCAGCCACTCACCGAGCTGGATCTGGGAAGTATCCCCTTTTACCACTTCAAGGTTGGCACCTTTGCAGGTGCCCAAGACGTGATCGTCTCCGCCACAGGATACACCGGCGCAGGTGGATTTGAACTGTATGTAAAAAACGACGATGCCCTAGCTACTTGGCAGGCACTTTTTGAGAGCGGAAAACACCTGGGCATCAAGCCAATCGGATTAGGTGCAAGAGATACCCTGCGCCTGGAAATGGGCTATTGTTTGTATGGAAATGACATCACCGACGAAACCTCCCCCATTGAGGCAGGCCTGGGCTGGATCACGAAGTTTTCCAAGGAATTTATCCACTCCGAGCAACTGAAAGAACAAAAGGCTTCCGGCGTGACACGGAAACTCGTGGGTTTTAAACTGACCGAAAAGGGCATTCCCCGCTCACACTACCCCATTTTGGATACGGCCGGAAATGTAATAGGCGAAGTCACCTCCGGAACACAGTCTCCCAGTATGGGGATAGGAATTGGGCTAGGGTATGTGGAGTCGGCCTATGCCAAACCCGGCACGCCGATTGCCATCGGTATCCGAAATAAAACCGTCCAAGCAGTCGTTCAAAAGCTTCCCTTATTGACAGCCTGAAAATCCCTTGCAAATCAATGAATTCGTTGGAAATCTGCTTCAGCCCGGAGTTGGTTCATGTACACGACCTTCAGGGAAAAACCGTCGTAGTAGTGGATATATTTAGAGCCACCTCCACCATGGTAACGGCACTTGCCAATGGTGTGGAGGGTATCAGGCCCGTAGAAGATCTGGAACAGTGTCGGCGCCTGGCAGGGAGCGGTTATGTTACCGCCGGAGAACGTAATGGCAAAAAAGAAGAAGGCTTCGAGTTGGGAAACTCCCCCCTCAGCTACCTTGGCGATGCCTACAAAGGTCGTAAGGTCGCAATGACCACCACCAACGGCACTGTCGCGATCGAGCGATCCAAAAAGCAGGCAGCAGAAATCCTGATCGGTGCCTTTTTAAACCTACAGGCGACCGCTGATTACCTGCGAGGCAAGCAACGTCCGGTGTTGATTCTCTGTGCCGGGTGGAAGGGCAAATTCAATCTGGAGGACTCCCTGTATGCAGGAGCGTTGGCCTCACTGCTTCACTTCCCCTACGATTGTGATGGTACCCTCGCCATGGAATCCCTGTATCGACAGGTGTCAGGCGATATGGGTGGATTTCTTAAGAAAGCCTCCCATGCCAAGCGCCTTCAAAATCAAAACATTGAAGCGGATATCGATTTTTGTCTATCGCTCGATAAGTATCCTCTGGTAGTCAGGTTGGACGGAGACGAGATTGTTGCCGAAAAAAATCCCCACCTAGCATAGGCCGGGTGGGGATCCATGATAATGAGTAAGACTTCATTAACTTATTTCGGTAAAATCACCGAATCGATCACATGGACAATGCCATTTTTTGCTTCGATGTCAGCCGCCGAAACGACTGCATTGTCAATCATCGCCTTTCCGTCTTTAAGGCTCACGGTTATTTCCTGTCCCTGCACGGTCTTTGCTTTTTGTCCATCCTTCAGATCGGTGGAACGAACCACACCGGGTACCACGTGGTAGGTCAGTACAGCGATGAGCTTATCCTTATTTTCCGGCTTAAGCAATTCTTCGACCGTACCGGCTGGCAGTTTGGCAAAAGCCTCGTTTGTCGGAGCAAATACCGTAAACGGACCATCGCCTTTCAACACGTCTACCAGTTCACCGGCTTTAACGGCCGCTACCAATGTGGATAGAAAATCGGTGCTGGCAGCCAAGTCAACGATGTCCATGTCGTCGTTTTCTACCATTGGTTTTTCCACTCGATCATTTGCAAACACGATAAACGATGCAAACAGGATCACTACGAACGTTGATACAAGCTTTTTCATGTTAGTTTGTTTTTAGATGGGCATCAGGAACCTATCCAGAGAGACAATCACCACATTTTGTGGAAGATCGGTCTTGATCGGTTTCCTGATTTCTGGTTTAGTTAGATATGAAAAAAGAACTATATAAATATATTTTTGTTAATAATATAAAAATTTTAAATACTTATTTTTATTTTTTATACTCGAAAAAGTAAATTTAGAATCGGATTTGATTTTGTTCATTTATGAAATAACCCCTAAAAAAATATTTTGTTTTTTCATCGAATCGGTTTTGTTACAAGGTCTTCCGCTAATTTTACTGGATTTCTGGTTGGGATTCCTAAATCCTTTTGTTCATGCTTTGCGTTGTAAGCGTTAATTCTTTCAGCATTCTTATGAAACCACATTTTCTGCGTCATATACTTATTTTTTGGCTAGTTGGCGGACCTATGGGACTGGTGTTGGGGCAGGGGATTCGAGGAACTGTGTATAGCGAAAACGGAACTCGGCTTCCTTTTGCGTCCATTGTCCTTCGAAACACGGGAGAGGGCGCGCCTACAAACGACCAGGGATATTTTGAGATCGCCCTGAAACCGGGCTTATATGACGTCGTTGCCCAGTATCTGGGCTATGCCACGGCGGTCAGCACAGTAGAAGTAACAAACAACTGGGCAGAAGTGGATTTCAGGTTAAAGGAACAGACCTATGCCCTTAGTGAAGTAGTGATCAGCAACAAACAGGAAGACCCTGCGCTCACCATTATGCGGAAGGCGATTGCCAAAGCCAAATTCCACCGCCTTCAAGTGCAGGAGTATACCATGAAAGTATACATCAAAGGCACCGGACAACTCAGCAATATTCCCTTTCTCCTTCGAAAGGAAATGGAAAAAGAAGGCATTAAAGCAAATGAGGCCTATACCAGCGAATCGGTATCCATCCTCAAGTTCAGACAACCCAACGTGGTGGAAGAGCAGGTCATCAGCATACGTAGCCAGGGAGAGGAAAATCAGACCTCTCCGGCTCCCTACATCGCTGCCAGTTTTTACGCGCCCAACGTAAATGAGGCCATTTCCCCATTTTCTCCCGCTGCATTTGCCTATTACCGATTCCAGTACTCCGGATCCTTTTTGGAGGGAGATGTTGTGGTAAACCGGATCAAGGTTACCCCCAGGTCACGTGGAGAACGGGTTTTTGAAGGATACATCTATATCATAGAGGATCTATGGGCCCTACATAGCCTAGACCTGAAGACATCCCTACTGGGATTTCAGATAGGGGTAAAGCAGCTTTTCCAACCGGTGGCACCCCAGGTATGGATGCCCACTACCCATACCTATACATTTTCGGGGAAATTCTTCGGGTTTGCGGGGGAATACCAGTACCTCGCAGCCACCAGCGAGCATCAAATAACGCTCAATCCAGACCTGTTGGTGGAAACAACCATCATCGATGAAAAGGTAGACAAGATACCCGATGACCTGCAACGGGTGAATCGCAAAAATCCGGCCTTGGAGCAACTTTCGGAAGCGGAAAACATGACCAGAAAGGAATTCCGAAAGCTTATCAATGCCTATGAAAAGGAAACGCTGAGCGAACGGGAAAATGCCGAGGTAATCGCCGAACGCTATTACAGCGTTGACTCAATGGCAACCAAACGGAACCTGACCTACTGGGACAGCATTCGTCCGGTAAAACTTACCGACGCGGAAATCAGGGGGTACAGGCGGGATGATAGCCTTGCCGTGGTAGAGGCGGCAAAACGTTCATCCGAAGACTCGATTGCCTCCAAGGCAAAACGAAAATTCAGTCCTATGGAAGTTCTTTCCGGCGGCCGCTACCATTTTGGCAAGGGAAAGTCTGCCGGCTTTTACCCCAACTTTTCCCGTATTTCCTATAATACAGTGGAAGGTGTCAAGGTGGGTTTGGCGGGATTTTATCGAATCGAAAGATCCGAAAAAATGGCTGACTCCACCACCGTTTTCCGCCGATCCTGGAATTTCAGACCGGAGGTACGATATGGATTTGCGAGCGACCGCCTTTTTGGGACGCTGGATATCCGCAGATCCGTAACCCGTGGCCGCCCAGGGTACACCTGGGGAATCACCGGAGGATCGTTTGTTTTCCAATTTAATGGTGACAATCCCCTGTCCGAACATGTGAATATGGCCTATACCCTTTTGCTAAGACAAAACTACCTAAAACTATACGCCCAGGATTTTGTGGAGGGGTATTTTTTCCACCGGGTCACCGATGCGTTTACCTACCGAACGCGGATTTCCTATGCCCAGCGGCATACGCTGGAAAACCAGGCCAATTTCAGCTGGTACCGTGCCAATAACCGCGAATTCACGGACAACCAACCCGAAAACATCGAAGCACCGCCAGAAGCCTTTGACCCCCATCGTGCCCTTACCTGGAAAAACTCAGTGGAGTGGCGACCGGGCCTGAAATACCGTATTCGAAATGGTCGAAAATACCCCCTTTACCAAAGTGCACCGCTGGTAAATCTGTCGTATACAAAGGCCATTCCAACAGGAAATACCCTCTCGTCTGCCTCCTTCGATTGGTTAGAAGCCAATATGGAGCACGGATTTGATTTGGGAGTAAGTGGAAAACTCCAGGTAAACCTAACTGGAGGATCCTTCATTTCGGCCGATCGGGTTTTCTTTCCAGACTACAAACATTTTGGAGGAAACCGAACAATCTTTGCCAATATGGGAGTGGCCTCAAACTACCGATTTATGGATTACTACGCCTACAGCACGAAAAGCCATTATGTAGGCGGGATCGTCCATTACCAATTTCGGAAGTTTCTGCTCACGCAGCTTCCCATGCTGCGGTTTTCAGGACTAAGGGAAAACATCTTTTTCAACTACCTGAAAACAGACCATTCTCCCCACTATTGGGAACTCGGCTATTCACTGGACAACCTGTTCAGAATATTTCGAATCGAAACCGGGGTTGGATTTGAAAACCGAGACCCGCTTCGTGGCGGTATTCGGCTAGGTATCGCCAGCTTTATAAACATAGGCAACTAAAAATAAACAGCCCCGCAAAAGGAAACGGCTTTTGGGGGCTGTGTTGATACCCATCCGGGCACAAATGGATTAAGAGAAGCTGGCATTTATGCGCGTCAACTCTCCCGCTCCTGGATTGAGGTCGGCTACCTGCAATTTATTCAATGGGGTATCCACCGTTTGAAGGATATCATGCAGATCACCAAACTGGGTTTCCACGTAGAGCAGTCCGGTAAGTATCTGCTCGTTTACACGGGCCCGTTGAATGGCCCTAACTGCCGAAACCCGGTCCTGTGGTTCCCAGTCTGTTGCGACTTTTTGAAGCCGAATCAGAGAACCATCGTGCATGGTGACCTGCGCTGCGGAACCTTCGGGGTAATCCACCCGGATTTCTTCCTGATGGGGAATGACATCAAGCTTGGCGGTCGCCTCAATGTGTTCGCGAACGTAATCATAGGATTTGGTGGATCCCGCGTTGTTGTTGAACGTGACACAGGGCGAAATGACGTTGATAAACGCAAACCCCTTATGGTGGATGGCCGCCTTAATCAACGGTACCAATTGCCCCTTATCCCCGCTGAAGCTCTGGGCCACAAAGGTAGCGCCCAGCTCCAGTGCCAAGCTCGCCAAATCAACCGGCTGAAAGGGATTGATGGAGCCTGATTTATTTTTGGAACCCACGTCGGCGGTTGCCGAATCCTGCCCTTTGGTGAGCCCATAGCATCCATTATTCATCACGAGGTAAACCATGTTGAGATTCCGACGGATCGCATGGACGAATTGCCCCATACCGATCGAAGCGGTATCCCCGTCTCCGGAAACCCCAAAATAGACTAGGTCCTTATTGGCCAGGTTTGCCCCCGTCGCCACGGAAGGCATACGACCATGTACGGAATTGAATCCGTGGGAATTGCCCAGAAAGAAAGCAGGTGTCTTGGAAGAACATCCGATGCCGGAAATCTTGGCCACCTTATGGGGCTCGATGGAAAGATCAAAACAGGCCTGCACGATGGCAGCACTGATGCTGTCGTGACCGCATCCCGCGCAAAGATTCGATATGGCGCCCTCGTATTCCTTCAGGGTGTATCCTAAATTGTTCTTGGGCAGCTTGGGATGCCTGAATATCGGTTTTACAAATGTCATAAGCTTAATGGGCTGGGTTAATGTGGGAGGTAATCGTCTTTGCAATAAAATCAGCAGTAATGGGCATTCCGTCAAAATTAAGGACAGGAACCAATTTCTCGGGAGCTACCCCCAGGTCCAGCATCAGCAGCGAACGCAACTGCGCATCGCGGTTTTGCTCTACGACAAACACCTGTTTGTGTGAAGCGATAAACTCCCGGACGAATTGATTAAACGGAAAGGCTTTTATGCGTATCGCATCCAGCTCAATCCCTTGCTCTGCCAACAGATCCCTGGCCTCCTCAGAAGAGTAGGTGGAAGTACCATAAAACAACAGGCCGTACTCACTGTTTTGGCCGTCTTGGTACACCTCAGGAGCAGGTACCAGGTCTCTGGCCGTCTCCCATTTCAGGAGCAGGCGTTCCATGTTTCGCTGATAGGCTTTGTTATCCTCTGTGTAGACCGCATATTCATCCCGCGACGTGCCCCTGGTGGTAAAGCCACCCTTCGTGGGATGGGTACCGGGGATGGTTCGATAGGGTATGCCATCTCCGTCTACATCCAAATAGCGTCCAAACCTTCCCATGTTTTCCAACTCCTGTTCGGAAAGCACCTTCCCCCTATTGTACGCTTTGGTATCATCCCAAGTGAAGGGCTCGCTCATATGATCGTTCATCCCCAGATCCAAATCGGTCATGACCACCACCAACGTCTGTAGGTACTCGGCCAACTCAAAGCTTTCGGCTGTCATCTCGAAGCATTCTTTGGGCGTGGAAGGGAACAAAAGTACGTGCCTTGTGTCGCCATGGGAGGCATAGGCCGCCAGCAACACATCCGACTGCTGGGTCCTGGTAGGCATGCCGGTACTCGGCCCTGCACGCTGTACGTCGATGAGCACCGCCGGAATCTCGGCAAAATAGGATAGGCCGATAAACTCGTTCATAAGGGAAACACCCGGGCCGCTGGTTGCTGTAAAGGAACGAGCTCCATTCCAATTGGCTCCTATCACCATCCCAATGGCCGCAAGTTCGTCTTCTGCCTGCACAATGGCGTACTTCTTTTTACCGGTTTCTTTATCCACTCGAAGCTTGGATGCATATTTTTCGAATGCCTCGGCTACCGAGGTGGAAGGGGTAATCGGGTACCAGGCTACTACCGTGGCACCACCGTATACCGCTCCCAGTCCACAGGCCGTATTGCCATCCACCAGTATGCGGTTCCCTACCAGATCCTTTCGCTCCAAATGAAAATCCAGGGGGTAGGCGAACTGCTCCATCACGTAGTTGACACCTAATTTCAGTGCCTTCACGTTGGGCGCTATCAGCTTTTCCTTACCGGCAAACTGCTCTGCCAGCAGCCCCTCCAACACCTCAAACTCAATATTCAGCAACACGGAGAGCGCGCCGACGTAGATGATGTTTTTGAACAGTTGCCGCTGACGGGGGTCAGAAAAATGGGTGTTGCACATCTCCATCATCGGTATTCCCAAATAATGGATATCCGGGCGGATGAAGTCCTGATGCATTTTCTTGGTGCTATCGTAGATCAGGTATCCACCAGACCTAACGCTTGCTATATCCTGTCGTAAACTTTGGGCGTTTACCGCCACCATCATATCCACGCCCTCCCGTCTGCCGAGGTAGCCCTTTTCGCTGACCCGCACCTCATACCACGTAGGCAGACCCTGAATGTTGGATGGAAAGATGTTTTTCGGTGTTACGGGAATGCCCATTCGAAAGATGGCCTTGGCAAAGAGGAAGTTTGCGCTGGCAGAACCTGTTCCATTCACATTGGCAAAACGGATGACAAAATCGTTTACCTTTTTCTTCGTCATCACGGCGCTTACTGTACTACTCATAAACTGCTGGCTTTGGTAACACTGTAGAAAAATTTCTGCATATCCCATGCAGAGGTGGGGCATCGCTCGGCACAAAGCCCACAATGAAGGCATACATCTTCGTCCTTCACCATGACCCTGCCGGTCTTCAACGTGTCGGACACCAAGATATCCTGGGTAAGGT
Source organism: Lunatimonas lonarensis (assembly GCF_000390185.1). Lineage (GTDB taxonomy): Bacteria > Bacteroidota > Bacteroidia > Cytophagales > Cyclobacteriaceae > Lunatimonas > Lunatimonas lonarensis. Next base: position 81,147 of record NZ_AQHR01000070.1, read on the forward strand.
TTTCGGCCGGAACCAGCAATTTTTGCCGGAGGTCCATTTCATTGTTGTTGGTGGTAAACGTAATGCACGAGGTGGGGCAAATGTCCATACAGGCATCGCATTCAATGCACCGGTCTTCTTTAAAGACCGTCTGCACATCACAGTTCAGACAGCGCTGAGCTTCCTTGAAACCCGTGGGCAGGTCAAATCCAAGTTCCACTTCTTTCTTCCGGTCCACGAGGGTCAGCTCTTTCGCGGCTTGGGGTACTGCATAGCGGGCATCTCTCGCCACCTCGCTGTCATAGCTCCACTCATGGATACCCATCTTGGTACTCATCAGGTTGGTGTAGGGCGCCGGACGCTGTCGCACATCCTTGCCTTCGCAGAATAGGTGCATGGACACGGCGGCCTGGTGCCCGTGCGCGACGGCCGTAATGACGTTTTCAGGCCCAAAGGCCGCATCTCCCCCAAAAAACACCTTCGGCACGGTGGATTGAAAGGTCACCTTGTCCACGATGGGCATTTCCCAATCGTCAAACTCAAGACCCAAATCCCGTTCAATCCAGGGAAAGCTGTTCTCCTGTCCGATGGCAATCAGCACTTCGTCGGCTTCTATGAACACATCCGGTTCGCCGGTGGGCAGAAGTTGCCGCTTCCCCTTTTCGTCATATACGGCCTTTACTTTCTGGAACATCATCCCTGTCAGTTTTCCATCCGACATCTCAAAGCTCAACGGAACGTGGTTATCGTATATCTCTACATCTTCATGCATCGCATCCTCCTTTTCCCAGGGGGAAGCCTTCATGGTGCTGAAAGGGCTACGGACCACCACTTTCACCTGCTCTCCGCCCAGGCGTCGCGAGGTGCGGCAGCAGTCCATAGCGGTGTTTCCTCCGCCCAAGACGATCACCTTTTTGCCGATTTTATGGGTATGCTCAAAGGCCACCGAGGCCAACCATTCGATACCGATGTGAATGAACGCATCGGCCTCCTGCCGCCCCGGCAACTTGGGGAGATCCTTTCCTCTCGGTGCCCCCGTTCCTACAAAGACAGCATCGTAATTTTTTTCCAATACCCCCTTGAGACTGTCCACATAGGTCAAAAACTGGGTGTGGATACCCATATCCAAAATATGGTTCACCTCTTCATTCAACACTTCTTCGGGTAACCTAAACGCTGGAATTTGGCTTCGCATCATACCCCCTCCGGCTATCTGCTCGTCAAAAAGATGGATCTCGTAGCCCAAGGGAGCGAGGTCACGGGCCACGGTCAGCGAGGCAGGCCCTCCACCAATCAGTGCAATTTTCTTTCCATTGGCAGGAAACGGCCCCTGGGGCATGAACTGCCGTACATCGCCCTTGTTATCTGCGGCAACGCGCTTGAGACGGCAGATGGCCACAGGCTCCTCCTCCACGCGCACCCGGCGGCAGGCGGGCTCGCAAGGACGATCACAGGTTCTTCCTAAAACTCCGGGAAAAACATTGCTCTCCCAATTGACCATGTACGCTTCGGTATAGCGTTCGGCCGCAATGAGACGAATGTAATGGGGAACAGGTGTATGGGCAGGGCAGGCGTATTGGCAATCCACGACCTTGTGGTAATACTCCGGATTCTGGGTATCGGTAGGCTTCATAGTTATTTTGGGTTAAAGGGGCAGAATTTATACTACGCCCTCTCTGCTAATTGCGCAATTAATTTCAAAAATTAAACAAGCGAAAACAAATTATCTTCTAACTTTTTATTTTCAGTTGGATTAAGTCACAGACTACCAATAGGCGAGCGATCGGACAAAGAAAGCCTCCCATTTTCGAAACGAAACAGTTCATTTCCGTTTACAAGCCGTTTGCATCCGGTTCCGGTTCGATTCGGATCAGATCTTGGATTTCCCCCACCGAAGTCTGCATGCGCGCGAGCGTATAGGCTCTTCCCAGATCGTCTATGGCGATCGAATTGACATAGGTGGGGATACCGCCATCGGGATAATGGATGGCTCCATGGTCTGTGTACCGGCCTTCGGCTACTTGATAAGTCACCAAATGGAGATTCTCCAACCCTTTGGCACCGCCTTTGGCAATCTGGCGTTCACCTTCTAGCCGTTTGCCGTCGCGAGTGACGGGACCACCAGTAAGGTAATACAGCGTGTCTCCGTCCGGACCAAACTGCAGGCCCAAATACCCATAGGAAAACTGGTCAAACATTCCCGAACGCTTGGAAGGCAAGGAACAAAGCCGGTCGACCACCTCTAAATTACGTCCTTTGGGGTCAAAGCGAAACAGGTATCCCGAGTTGCCATGGATGCCATAGGCCACTCTCTCCCGTTTGTGCCAAAGTACCTTTCTCCAATTATACCCCATGCTTCCGGGCTGGGTAGGGTCGTACCTGCCAAAATAATCGAGCCTCAAATTCACGTTGTCCAACACCTGAATTGGGCCGCCGACTTTTGGATCATAAAAAAGAATATCACCCTCCGCATTTGACAGGTAAACAATTCCCGTATTTGGGTCTACCAACAAGGAACGGCAGAGCACACGGTAATCCTTACCTACCTCTCCGGCTTCCCCTCGTGCCGACACCGGGCCGATTTCCCGAAGGGCTCCCGTAGTCAAATCCAAATGCACAAATATGCCTGATGGCCAGGAAATCGCGGCAATTTGGCGGCGTTCGGTGTCCATTATCATGCTGAGGATACCCTCCCCGTGGGGCATCAGCCCCAAACGTTCCACCTCGCCGGTTTGTAGGTCCAGGGACAGGAAATGGCCTCCCGGATACAACCCATAACCTTCCGGTGGGTTTTGGGGCAGTCTTTCCATCCCCTCTATCATCTCATAGAAGCCTACATGGGTGCCAAAAAACAGCTTTCCATCCGACTCATAAAACTCCACGTGGCTTTTTCCCTGTGGGATGGCCCTGCGGTCCTTTTCCCCACATACTTCGGTCAAGTCTGTGAGAAAAGTGATGGCGTCGGTTTGGGGGTCAAAAGAGTAAAGCTGTGCGCCCACATCCAACCGCTCGGAAGAGAGAATATAGTACAATTTCCCGTCACTGGCCTTGCTTAACGCGAGGTAGGTGTCGTGTGCGTAGGGAAATCCGGAATAAAAGGCTTTAGCCCGCAATTTTTTTTGTGACATGCTGTAATTAAAAAAAGATTAAACCTGATGTCTGGCAAGTGCTGCCGAATTGGCTTGTATTTTTTGGATGGCGTTGGCGATATCATCCATGTCCTGCCTGCTGCCCAGCAAAAGGCTCTGAAAAATCCATACACCGGTTTGCTGACATAGCAGGTCTGTCTCCGGACATTGGTTTTTGGCTATAAAAGCCTCGAAGTCCAACTCCTTGGCCTCGTACATTTTTTGGTAATTTTTGGATTCGAAGGCGTCTTTTAGGTAAAGCTTGTCATTCAGTGGCACGTACCCACTGGAACAGGGAATTCCCTCTGCCTGCAATGCCTTAAGGAAAACTTCCCTGGACATGCCATGAAATGCCTCCCTGTGGTAGCGGAACGGAAAAAGGTGGAAGGAAGCCCTGGTTACTTCGGGGTACAGCACATAGGGGCTGATTCCCGGAATCCCCTCGATCTTACCACGAAGGTACGCCGCATTTTGACTGCGCAACAGGGTTTCCCCATCCAGTCGGGGCAACAAGGTAAGCCCAATGGCCGCCTGGTACTCGGAAAGGCGAAGCTTGGTTCCCGCCAAGACCGCACTGACATTGGTTACGCCAATGTTTCCATAGGGAAATCCATAGGAATGATAGGAAAAACAACGATCCATAAAATCATCGTCATCGCTGACAATCGCCCCACCCTCTCCCATGGGAAGGTTTTTGGAATTTTGAAAACTAAAGCATCCGGCATGGCCTATGGTGCCCGCTTTCTTGTGATTCCATTCCGCCAGCCAGGCCTGACAGGCATCTTCGATCACCACCAGGTCATGGCGCTGGGCTATATCCATAATTTTCCCCATATCAGCTGGTAATCCGAGGATATGGACTGGCAATATGGCCCGTGTACGGGGGGTTACTTTTTCTTCGATTTTGGTGGCATCCAGCTGAAAGGTATCCGGGTCGGAGTCTACAAAAACCGGCATCGCTCCAGTCTGCAGGATAGCTACGATGGTAGCAATGAAGGTATAGGAAGAAACGATCACTTCATCTCCCCCGCCGATTTTGGACTGTACGAGGGCGGCGATCAGCGCGTTGGTACCATTGACCACGGTGAGGCATCGTTTTGCTCCCAGTGTTTCGGCCCATTTGGCTTCGAACTCCTGTACCACCTTATCCCTGGACCATACCCCACTCCGAAGCACCTTAAGAACCAACTCCTCGTCCCTATCCTTATCCCATTGCGGCCACTTGGGCCAAGGAGTGGTACGTATAGGTGTTCCGCCAAGGAGGGCGGGCTTGGACACATCGCTGCTGCCATGGATCCAAGGCGTAAAGGAGGAAAGGCCTGCTACCGCTCCTGCACCGATCAGCGCGTTGGTTTTCAGAAATTTTCGTCGGTCAATGGGTTCCATCATGCGGGTCATTTACAGTAATTAGCAACAAGATACCAAATTTCAGATGGGATCGAAAAGAAAATAACCTAAACGGTAGAGGATAGCCTGTAGACGGATTCTTCCACCAAACTTTTACTGCGTTCACGGCTCGGAAAAGAGGGAACCGATCATCCGAAGCGTACCCGCTACCAGTTCGTCTCCCCCCTCCGGCCCAATCAGCGTACTGGCGGGGATGGCTCCATAGGCCCCCCCGGCAATAGACCGGCGGGTGGGCAGGTAAGTGCCGGACCCTGCCAGCTGTACGACAAAGGTCTGTACGGCTGCGCTTCGCGCCTTCATCTGCATGCCATAATCGAGGTAGAGTTCGAAGGGATTGGTGGCAAAAACAGCGTCACCGATACGAAGCGCCTGCACCTCGATGGGTAGGGTGGGATCCTTCTTTTCCTGTTCAAATCGCTCGGCCACTGCCCTGCCCCGCTTCAAATGCGTATGGGCGGCGGTAATCTCCCGATACCAACGGGGATTCTGCATGCGCGCGGGCTCGCGATTCAAATCCTCCTTCATTTGAATAAACCGCTGCTCCCAGGTTTCTGCATCCTGTAGTGCTTCGGCCACATCTACCTCCGACAGCAAACGCCGGGAAAGCGGCAATTCTTCCATATAGTGCCCTAGGCGGGGGTTCCAAGAAATGACTTCCAGCATAAGGGGAAAGATAGCAGCCACTCCGTCTGCGATGCGCAGGGCTATCTGCCTGCGGTGGCCCATACTGCCCCTGCCAGTCTGCTCCGGGGCAAAGCCCAACAGCTCCTGCATGCGGGATTCCGCCCGCTGGCCTATCATGATATGCGGGGACTGATCTGCCGCGGCACTGACTTGGGGAAGCACATAGAGATCAGACCCAAACCTGTCCCTCAATTCAGCTCTGGTCTCATGCCAAAAATCCGCAGAGAGGTCATAAGAGTGTTCACTGACTTGGGATGGTACGGCGAGGTTGACGATCATGCCGGTTAGGTTACGGTCTTCGTCCCAGAAAAACATGAGATTGAGACTGTGGTCTTCGTGACCCTCTATATGCGAAAAGTCGGGACTGTTCGTGTTCCCGTACATCTGCGACCTACCGGATTTCAGTGCCTGAAGCCGGTTAACCCCCACCACGGCATGGGATAGCCCAAAGCTCATCCCTCCGGGGCGCCGTGCCTGCCAGGCCGCCACCGCCGCGTCGGCGATCCGATCCGCTGCAAAGGCCAAGTAGGCTGCAGGTGGAATCGCCTCGACTCCCGGGGCCATGGCATGCAGGCTTACCCCATAAAGCTCCTCGACGTCCATTTCCGTGGAAACCAAAGGTGCCGCATGCGTGTGGGTTCCGTTTAGGATAATCTGCTCGGGCGTGAATTCGGGCAATCGCTGTACCACTCGCTGTCTCACCGCCTCCCGAAGGCTGCCCTGCCCCCGCATGCCGTCGCCAATGGCAATCAGGTCGCAGCTAATCCAGATCACCCGAGTGGTCTGTCCCGCCGTAGAAGATTCCAGCGCGAGGGCTGTTGCCGTTAACGGATCCATCACGCCTTCGGACACCCGTGCATAAAACTGACCAACGATCAATACCGGCCGCTCCGGTGTGATATCGGAACTTGCCCACCCTACCCGCAGCGGTGAGGACTGTTCCCCTTGGGCAGAAAGCTCCGGTATCGAAGCCAAGAGCATTACGCCTATTACAATAAGATAGTAAAAGCCGCGAAAATGAATCGTATCGGTAAACATAGGGGCTAATTTGGGTTTGGGTTGGTTGACTCGGTGGATTAGTGTAGGAAAATACTTGAAACGCTTCAAAAAGCCTATGATTAATTGAAAAATAATGGTGTAGGCAGGGGATATGAAAGGCAAAACGATTAGGGAATATCCCCATAAAGGGGATAGTTCATTAAACTGTGTCTAAGGTTAAATCTTTCCTTC
>NZ_AQHR01000071.1 GCF_000390185.1 Lunatimonas lonarensis
GGATACGCTACCGGACTGCGCTACACCCCGAGATTTGTTGTTTAATTTCTTCAATCCATTTTCAGGATCTGAGCCGACGACCCTCCTGACACCGTCAGGATACGCTACCGGACTGCGCTACACCCCGAGGTTATATCTTTATGGAATGCAAAAATAGTATAAATTCAGAAAATTAAAAATTTGACCTTTAGATTTCGTGAACTGTAAACAGCTGCTTTTCCCCAAACTAGTGAAATAGAACGACCACACAAAATAAATGCTTGATTAAGAGGCCATATAATTTCGTAGTATTGGGTCATCTTCTTTTTTTCACCGGGTAATTTGGAAAAAAATAAGGAACCTGTTATGTTTGCATCACGAAAAACGGGGACGCCAGTTTTCGATCTACTTCCTCCTTAGCTCAGTCGGTTAGAGCATTTGACTGTTAATCAAAGGGTCCTTGGTTCGAGCCCAAGAGGAGGAGCCAGGTCAACAAAAGAGGTCAGAAATGACCTCTTTTGTCTTTTTATATACCTCCAATTCTTGCTGAAACTAGGTTTTTATACTGCAAGTGCCGATCACTTTTTTATTGACAATCGGTTAATGCCGCTAATTCAACTTGGTTTATATTAGTCGAAATCAGTCCCAAGATCTGTTTATATTTTGCTAACTCCCTACACAACAGTTAAATTTCCCTATTCCGAGTTATCTCCCCAACCGAATATTAACCCCAGCACCGACTTCTATCCCATGCATTCTATCTTTAATCAAACCGGTTCGGGATAGCGGTAACCAGTAATGACTTCGCAGAAAAAACCCAAAACGGTTTCGCAGTAAGTAGTTAGTACCGATTCCAATCTTGGCATGGCTTAGCCTAAACTTCCGTACACCTTTGGTGGCATATTGGTACTCCTCCACGCTGTTGTTTTGAACTTCATACGTAAAGTTCTGGCGAGAAAGCCAATTGCCTACTATACCTACGTTGCTTTCAAAGCTGAAATGGTTGAAATAGGGACTTCTCCACCTTAGCTCCACCGGAAAAAACCATTGCCTGTTGGTAAAATAAATCTCATCCAGAATCAGTAAATTCTGCGGAAAGTCCGGCAAGGAAGCGATGATGTCAGTTCCCAACGACATAATTTCTTCGTCGTCCAATTCGCCCTCTACTTCGTTGCGAATGGCACCTGCATAGATGCCCCAGCCGCTTTTCCATTCCAAACCCAGGCCGACCGTTTGCTGAAAGGGTGTATAATACTCCACCAATCGGCTAATGGGAAACAAGGGGGAAGTGCCCAATTCTATATGAACCGCGGGTCTGTTGCGGACAGGGACAGGAGTTTGGTTGAGGTTGCTCGTATCTCCCACGGCGGTTTCCCGCTGGGCGCGCATAAAATAGGATTCTTCGACTGCTTCATCGGAGGGGCTACCCAAAGGGGAGGGATTGGATCCCATCGGCTTAGTCCCGGTGCTTTCACTCTTTTTGGGGGTACCGGAAAAATCGGCTCCTTGGGCAAGTGAATCAGCACCTATTGAATCGACTGCCATGGGCGGTGTTTTCTGACCAGGCGTACCCACGCCATCTCTACGCAGATCGCTCGTCTGGTCTGCTTCTCCGACCGGCTGCTTTTCAATGTCTCTTTCTGCAAGGTTCTGATCGATTTTAGGGGTACTCAATGACGGAAGAGATCGAAAGGAGTTGGTTTCGTTTATGTAAAGTTGTTTATGCAGGTAGATGGTATCCACGATGTATACCGTATCGGTCCGGTACAGGGTGTCTATCTTGTGCTGAGTGGCCAATGGGGGGACTTGACCCGATTGCTTGCTTGGGGTGCTGATCAATATCCAGCTTAGGGTACCTAAGAATAGTAAACTCGCATACATGTAGGGCATTGCCCAATGCCTCCAGATAGGCAGTCGGGTGCCGTGAAGCTTGTTGGAGAAGTTATTCCAAGCGTCGTCAGCATCAGGAGCCCCGAGCTGCTCAAGCTTTGCTTTTATCTTCTGCTCGAATTGACCTCGTTTATCCATGTTGCTGCCTTCTTATTGTGTTTATTTTTGCCATGGCCTGCTGCATTTTGATTTTCGCCTTTGCGTAATTGGATTTGGAAGTTCCTTCTGAGATACCCAGCTCTTCGGCGATCTCCCTATGATTGTAGCCTTCCACTGCATAGAGTAAGAATACGGACCGATAGGCGGGGCTGAGTTTTTGCACCAGTGCCAATATTTCCTCTGCACTTATTCTGTCCAGAACACCCTCGTCAAAGGTAGAGGTGGGTTCTATCTCGCTGTAGTCCTCGTGACGGTCTTCGAAGCGCTTTGTCCGCCGTATATGGTCAATGGCACTATGGACGAGAATTCGTCTTACCCATCCCCCAAAACTCCATTCAGGAGCATAGTTGGCCAGCTGCGTGAAAACCTTGAGCATGCCTTCATTTACCACCGATTGAGCTTCGGTTAGGGATTGGGTATACCTACGCACTATACTTATGGCCAGCGGGTACACCATCTTAAACAATCGCTCCTCAGCCTTCCGGTTGCCTTTTAAGCAAAGGTGGATCACATCTAGCAGCTCTTTTGAATCGGGTAAATTCATCTTATAAGCATCACGTTTCAAGTCCGTCATTGGTTGCCTGTAAAAATATTTTTTTACAGGCAATCATTTACCCCATCAAGCGCGTGATGTCAAAAAAAAATAGGTTTGGCGGATTTTCCGCCATCTTTCAACAAAAAAACTAAACCGATGGCATTGCACACGGAATTTCAACAGCAGGGAAACTGGCTATTTAGGCGTAGGAGTTATCTACCTATCGGACTTTTAGCCGTTGGATTGTTGGTTTATTTGCGAAAGGTACACCATCCTACGGAGTTTCCCCTGTATGAATCCGCTTTCCAGGCGTATTATATGTATGCTGCCATTTGTGTCAGTATGCTGGGGTTGATCGTTCGGATTTTCACAGTAGGGTTTAGCCCAAAGAACACACCGGGAAGAAATACGTCTGAGGGTCAGGTGGCGGATACCCTGAATACAACCGGAATATACTCACTGGTGCGGCATCCCTTGTACGTTGGGAATTTTTTTATGTGGTTTGGGCCGGCACTGATGACTACGCACCTATGGTTTATCATCGCCTTCACTTGCATTTACTGGATTTATTACGAACGAATCATGTATGCCGAGGAACAGTTTTTGTACGGGAAGTTTGGAGTTAAATTTTCCAACTGGGCGAAGGAGGTTCCGGCGTTTATCCCCAAAATGAGCGGATTTGAAAGTCCGAATGTTTCATTCAGCTGGAAGAAAGTCTTGAAAAAAGAAAAAATGGGGTCTCGGCACTGTTTTCAACTATCTTTCTTTTTGACCTGTTGGGGAGCATGTATCGAGGCTCTTTTCAGGCAGATCCTCTCTTGGCTGCCCTCGTCATTAGGAGTGCCGTGGCATACCTCATTCTAAAATACTTGAAATACAACACCACTTTGCTGGAGGAAGATGATCGGTAAAGCATGGTTTACAAGGGAGGTATGTCCAATTATTCGATCGTTGCAGGTTACATGCAAATGGGATTGTTGTCAACCATAGCGAGGAAATGGCTTTACCTAAGGGATTATGAATAATCGCAAAAAAATACCTTAGAAAGATTTTGAGGGAGGCAACCCTCTCCGGAATGTCGGGCGTAATGCAAGTGAACTAAACAAACTACTTATCATGAACAGAATAATTTTGATTATCCTTTTGATTTGGGGTTCGGTGCCCAAACTGTATGCCCAAGAGGCACCCGAGACCCTGTTTGGAAACAAGCTTTCCATATCAAATTTCGGGGTGTTTGTAGATCCTGGATTTCAGGCCACCCAAATTGCGGGTGAAAGTGCCGGCTTCTTCCTTTTTAGGGGTGGCATCGTGGTCAACGATAAGTGGAGCCTAGGCGGTTTTTACGGACAAATGATACAGGACATCCGCCCCGCATCCTTTGACAACCTGCTTCCGCCGCAGGCGCACATGGACTCCTACCAAGCGGGAGGTTTCATCGAATACACCCTGCTATCGTCCAAAGTGGTCCACCTCACATTTCCATTGGCTTTGGGAATGATGGAGCTGGAGATCGATGAAGAAGGAAGGAACTTCGACTACGAAGAGGCCAAGACCTTCTTTGTTGAGCCGGGTGCCCAAATCGAAGTGAACCTGCATCGCTTTGCCAGACTGCACGCCGGATTGGGTTATCGTATGATGGGGGCTATGATTCAGAACTCTCCTGGGGTACCTGAGACTGGAAGCAACCTGACCCTTCAAGTCGGGCTGAAGATGGGGGTGTTCAATTTCCGTCAATTAAAATAACATGCAAATGACAAGGTTCATAACATTGTTCCTATTGATTGGCTTGGTATCCTGTAATTTGTACAACAGCGGTTCGCTGGAGCCGGAGTCCGTTACATTGCAACAATCAGATCCAGGATCGCTAGTAGCGCAGCTTATAGCTGCCAGTGAACTGACAGTGGCCACGTTTATTGAAGATGGGAGGGACAAAACGGACGAATTTTCTGGATTCCGCTTTGATTTCCGAAGCGACGGAACAGTCATTGCCACCCGGGGCGAAGAAATCGTTTCCGGTACTTATCGGGTATTTCGCGACGACGGCAAGACGGAGCTAAGCATGTGGTTTCCTGCCCGCTTTCCTTTCTATGAGCTTTCGGACGACTGGTATTTCCGGAGTAAGGATGAAAGTCGGATTAATTTCGATGACGACGATGACCGGCTGGTGTTAGAATTCTTGTAGAAATTCCCATCACGAAGTTGGATTATTCACAGGCGACAGGCAGATGCTTGTCGCCTATTTCTTTTTCTCCCCTAGGCCATCACTCTTCTTTGGATAGACCCATAGGTGGCGCTCTCCCCATTGCTGCGGCCAAAATAAATCCGGTTTGGATCCACCATTAACGACATTTTATACGTAACTTGACGCTAGGGACGTATTATCAGGAAAACGGGCACCAGCAAAGAAGGAGACTCATTTGTACTGTGGGCAATTTCCCGACGGATAAGTTTGGACGACGCGACCATCAAAGAACAACTAAAAATGAAACGACACCTTACCGCTATCATCCTCGCCGCTGCCGTGATCGCTTCATCGGCGATCTTGGGCAATGCCTTTATGAACCGTAACAAAAAGACCGGAACCGTGGATGTCACGGGGCTGGGGCAGAAGGACTTTCTGTCCGACCTGGTGGTCTGGGAAGGAAACTTCAGCAGGGAAAGCAGGGACATTTCCATCGCCTACGGCGAACTGGAAAAAGATCGGCAAAGTGTTTCAGCCTATCTGATCGCCAAGGGCATCCCCAAAGAACAGATCATCTTCAAAGCCGTAAATACGAATCCAATTTACCAGCAAAACTACAGTGCTGCGGGCAACTACATGGGGCAGACTTTCCTTGGCTACGAGCTAAACCAAAGCCTGCAGATTGAATCAAAGGAGGTGGATAAGGTGGAACAGATTTCCCGTGAAATCACCGAGTTGTTATTGCAGGGGGTTAAATTCTACTCCCAACCACCACGCTACTACTACACCCAATTGGAAAGCCTCAAAATAGAGATGATCTCACGGGCTACCGAGGATGCCAGGCTTCGCGCTGAAACCATCGCCCAAAACTCCGGTTCAAAACTCGGCAGGCTCATATCCGCCAACATGGGCATTTTCCAGATCACGGGGCAAAATTCCACCGAGGATTATTCTTGGGGCGGCACGTTTAATACCAGCTCAAAAGCCAAAACAGCCTCTATTACGATGAGGTTGAGTTATGCGGTAAAATGATTTAGGGTAGTTTCTCTACCATGGAATCCTTCGTGGATGGCCTTTTTTTCTCCTTAGGGCGTAAGGAGTATGGTTCCACTTATTACTTCCACATGCTGCGCGGTTTGTTAGTATTTCTAGGGGTATGGCAACAGGTTGCCATCGGTAGTTTTCTACACGCCCAAACTGTTTCCCAACCCGGAGATCGGTTTTCGGTTGCCTTTCTCACCGATATTCATTTACAGCCCGAACGCCGGGCACCCATTGGATTTCAAATGGCGATTGATAAGGTAAATGAGTTGAATCCGGATTTTGTCATCAGCGGGGGAGATCAGGTGTATGACGTGATGCGGGGCAATCTGGGTAGGGCAGATTCTCTTTTTCAGCTATACACGGAGATGAGCAAGGGGTTTAACATGCCCGTATACAATACGGTGGGTAACCATGACCTGTTCGCCATCTATCCGGAAAGCCCCGAGGACGAAAATCATCCCGACTATAAATTTGGCATGTACCGCCGCTACCTCGGAGACACCTATTATTCTTTTGACCATAAAGGTTGGCATTTTATCGTGCTAAACTCCCTGGGAGTCACCGAAGATAAAAAGTACAAGGCCGAGGTTGACAGTGCCCAATTGGCTTGGCTGGAGGCGGATCTCCTTGGGGTGGACCTGCGCACACCAATCGTCATGGTGACCCATATTCCACTGGTCACCGCGAGGGGTATCGTTACGGGTAATCCGGCCGGACACCACGTCATCAACAGTGCCGCGGTGTTGGCGTTGATGGAACAACATAACCTGAGATTAATTCTTCAGGGGCACATTCATTGGAAGGAACATGGACAGGTAAATGATCGCTTTGAGTATCTTACCGGAGGATCCATTGCCGGCAACGGATGGAGGGGAAGGCGCCATGACACCAAAGAAGGGTTTGTATTGATCCGGATTGACGGCGAAGACCTCTCTTGGGAATACATAGACCACGGATGGGAGGCAGAACGGCTTCGATGGGAGAACCGGAAATAAAAAGGCAGTTAGGGGCAGAAACGCCAAGGCCGGACAACGAACAGGAGGCCGGACTGCCCATAAAAAAGCCCAAGCCGGTGGGCATGGGGCTTTCTGAACCTTAGGAAAAAGCGGCTGACTTCTTATTGATCGCGCAAACCTTCGAGGGCTTCTATCACCAAAAAGTCGTCGGTGTTTGACCGGCCTTCTGTTTTTTCCTCATCAATTTGAGAAGGGAAAGAGCCATTCTTTAGGTGCTCTTGATACACAGAGGAACTTTCATGAAACATGCCCCGTCCGGGGAAGTAAAAGACATGGTCGCCCTTCTTGATTTTTGTTTTGGTCTGTATACAGATACCTTCATGCTTCGCGTCAATAAACTTTCCCATATCCGCTTATTAGTATGTCGTTTGGGCACCGGGCTTCTCCCTGATGTCCAACTAAAAAGGTCAACATTAAATTGAATTTGCACAGATTCCCCGCCCATACATAGTGTTATGGGGAATCACGCGGAAAAAACGCTGAGCTTACTCAGCGTTTTTGATGTCTTGAACTTCTTTTCGAATGTCCTGTGCCAAGTTTTTTAGATCCATCATGGCCTTTCGGATACGCGTGCCAGCAGCTTTGTTTTTGGCGCCATAAAATTTCTCAAAGTCGGCTTCAATGCCGTCTACCAGGTCTTTCACTTCTTTGAATCTGCTCATTGTAAAATCGGTTTTTTGGTTAATTTGATTGCTCTATTTTCTAAAGTTAATTAAAATTCTCAATTAGCGCATTAATTTGGATTCATTTGCCCCTAAATTTTTACCGACCTGCGCCCTCGTTTTTAACGCTTCAGCACCGGCACAAGCTTTACTTTTACTTTTGCAAGCAAAGGAAACGATAAAAATGCCAGTGAAGTGCCAAATAATGCATTTCAAACGAATCCCCCGTTTTAAGTTGGATAAAACTTTACTTGACAAAAACGGTGCCTTTTTTTGGGATTGCATGGATTTTTTTACCGGGTGCCGCCTTTTGGAAAAAAAAACCCCCGCCATCCTCTGTTGGGCGGGGAATTTCACTCGGTTCTACTACAACCGTACACCGGATTATCCTGATTTTTTCTTTGCTTCCTGTTTGGCCTTTTTGTCTGCCCTCTTCTCTATCAGGCTTTTGGCGGCTTTCTTTTTGGGATCCTTTTTTTCCCCTTTGTCCTTGCTCATAATGTGTAGGAGTTAGGGAGAAAGGTACAAATAATTTCGGCAAATTACCATTTTATCCTACAGGAACAGCGATTACGCTTAAAAATAATTGGTCTGTAAATTAATCGA
>NZ_AQHR01000072.1 GCF_000390185.1 Lunatimonas lonarensis
GATCGTTGATTACGTATTCTGTTATTTCTTTTTGTTTGTTGGAGTACGAAGCGCATTCAAGCCGAAGCAATCTTATTGTCGTGGAGGAGATTGCTTCGTCGTCCCTCCTCGCAATGACGACGTTAGTTATTGAAAATGATTCTTCGCTCAATCCTAGCAATGATGAGGACATTTACCAATCCCGGCATATCTGCTCATAAAGGTCCTTCCATTCAGGGTTAAAGTCCTTTACAAGCTCTATTTTCTTCCTTCTACTTCCCGCTTTTAGTTGTTTTTCACGATCAATAGCTTCTTCAATCGAATGAAATATTTCGTAATAAACTAACTTGGTTAAATTATACCTTGCTGTAAAGGACGTCTTGTGGACCCCGGTTTTATGTTCATATACTCTTTTTATCAGATTTGAGGCTACACCGACGTAAAGTGTGGTGTTGTAGGTGTTTGTCATAAAGTATATGCAGCCTCCTTTTTCCATAAGCCGTTATTTCGCCTCCGTCATTGCGAGGCTTGGAGAGACCCGATGATGGTTTATTGGGTAATCTACGATTTGCAAGTATATATCGGAGAAGGAATCGACATCAAGCCGTGGCAATCTCATTGTAGTGGAGGAGATTGCTTCGTCGTCCCTCCTCGCAATGACGAGAGCAGTTTTTCCCCGTCATTGCGAGGCTTGGAGATAGCTGATGATCGTTGATTACGTATTCTGTTATTTCTTTTTGGTTATTGGAGCACGAAGCGCATTCAAACCGTGGCAATATTGTAGTGGACGAGATTGCTTCGTCGCCCGCTCCTCGCAATGACGATAGCGGTTTTTTCCCGTCATTGCGAGGCTTGGAGATATCCGATGATGGTTTATGAGGTAGTCTATGATTTACAAGTATATATCGGAGAATGAATCGATATCAAGCCGTGGCAATCTCATTGTAGTGGAGGAGATTGCTTCGTCGTCCCTCCTCGCAATGACGAGAGCAGTTTT
>NZ_AQHR01000073.1 GCF_000390185.1 Lunatimonas lonarensis
TTAGTACCTGTAACTTTTGGTCCAACAAATGGGGAGTATTATAGATGGATTATACCAATTCTTTAACTCCAAAAGTCAATCAAAGAATAATTTGTAAAATAAACAGTTAAAATATCTGTTCCAAATTAAATCATTCCTATTGCAGGGTTCCATTGTAAAAATAGTAAAAGTAGGCGTCATACGGACGAAACAAATCGGTTACGCCTTATCTTCAAGGTGTACCACGTTCCACCCTCGCTATTTACCGCGAGATCGGCTTTGATACTCCTTGCCAATTTGCCGATCAAATCTATCCCAATGCCTTTTGCCATCACATTCCTATCCATGCCCACTCCATTGTCACCAATTTGAAGAAGTAAAAAGGGCCCTTCATAAGCTAGGGAAACGCTGATTCTAGGTTCGGGCACGTTTGTAAACGCGTATTTAATGGCATTGGTCACAATTTCTGCTACAATCATTCCGCAGTTAAGAAGCGTGTTTACGGGAAAAAAAGCGTCTTCTTTGATCCTGACCTCGTAGTTGACATGGGCGAAACCAGAAGTGTCGAAGGCCTCTTTCAGACGATTGATCAATTCCTCCAAATACTCTCCAAGGGATACTTCGTCCTCTTTCTCGACACCATAGGTAAATTGCTGCAGCGAGGCTGCCGATAAAACGGCGGATTCGATCTGTTGCAGTTTTTCCTTGGATGCCGGGTCGGGTATGCTCTTTGCTGTCATCCGAAGGAGCGACTGTATACGCATCAAGAGGTTGTAGGTCGTGTGCTTGAGTTCAAGCTTTTGCATTTGTATATGCTGATTACTCTCTGCCAAGCGGCGGTTCAAACGGGAAAAAAAGAGGGTAATAAGGATAGCCGCCAGCAGGCTCACACCGAGAAATACCAGGAGTTGGACATGTTTTCTGGACTGCGCCCGCACGAGGGCCGCATCCTGCGCAAGCCGTTGGGCCACAAGTTCCTTTTCCCTCAAGGCATAGGCAGACTCTACCCGCTGTACCTCTAGCTGCTCGGATTGGAATACCTCTTCGCGAAGGCTAGTGAGCTCCTTAAAGGCCGTCAAGGCCGCTGGAAAATCGCCTTTACGCTCAAGCAGATCAACCTTTTGGGTCAGGTACTCGATTTGTAGGTTTTTGACGGTAACTGACTGGAGCAATGCTTCTGCCTGAAGTAGGTATTTCTCTGCTTCTGACGGCAAGGATCTTGCGAGGTACAATCGCGCGAGACTACTGTAACAGCCGACCAGTCCTTTTTTGTCTTCCAAAGCCGAATACAACTCCTCTGCCTTGGCTAGGTAGTCACTGGCAAGCTGTAAACTGTCTAGATCCAAGTAACTATCGCCTATGTTTTGGTAGTTTTTTACATAAGCTGTAGAATCCAACATTAGGGTTTGCTTTATCCGCAAGGACTGCAGGTTATAGATTAAACTACTGTCGATCTTGCCTTTGCCTGCTTGGCTAATCGCGATATTGCTCATGAGATAGGAGGCCATAAGGGTATCGCCATGCTGGTAGGAACGGTTGAGTCCTTCCCGGTGAAAGTCGATCGCCTTGTCCCAGTCGGCCAAGTTCTGGTAGGTGATTCCCATGGCATTTAGAATATTCGCCTCACTTTCCCAGTCGCCTGTCTGCCGTGCCAACTGAAGTGCCTCCTGATTTGCCTCCAGGCACCTTCCATACAACCCCAATTGCCTATATGCCATAGCAAGGGAAATCTGGGAGGTTATCCACTTCGTTGTATCACGAAGTTCCTGCGCGAGGAAAACAGCCCTTTCGTAATTTTGCGCGCTTTCAGGGTAATTCTGGCTTAGGTAGTACGAGTAGCCAAGGTTATTGTAGGTTTTTCGGGCGTTAGCGGAATGCTCCATCCAGCTGATTCGTCCGGTGAGATCGGAAAGAACAGCTATCGCTTCGGGAAAATTTTCCCTGTCCATTAGGTCTCCCGCCTGTTTGAACAGCGTGTCTGCCGGGATCGCCCTGCCCGGTTGCTGCGCCGGAGCGTCCGGCAAGGCCAAAAGGACGACGCCTAAAAACTGAAGTATCCGTTTCATTTATCTGTAACTAAACGATTCCCTGTAAAAAGCCTGAACAATATAGGCACGCACCTCGATAATTGAAAAAAAAGTAGCAAAGCAGGTGTTTTTTATGCTGACTGGTGAAAAAGAAACCCTAGTTGGCCAAAAACAACAAAGGGCTCCAAGGCACTCAACATGCCTTAGAACCCTTTGAAGTTTATTTCGTGAATACTGACTAAATCTTGATCTATCATCTATTTATGATTGAATGGAGCGATGCCCAGGTAGGCGGTGCCTATCCTTCGGAAATTCCTGACCCTGTCGGTTGACAAGCGGATACTTGGCCATCGTCTCGCTATGTTCCGCTTCGTATGTTTGCGATTCCATAGTTTTCAATCCCTTCCAGGAGGCAGTTTATCCTCCGGATCCTTGCGCATCTCCTTAGGCTGAACGCTATCCATTTCGTCTTTTGCTTTCAAAAGATCGCAGGACGCCAGCAATAAGGCACCAAGCAACACCGTGATTAATCCCTTCGTTTTCATCTCGATATGGGTTAATGGGTCGCGTAATCTGCCAAAAGGCCAAAAGGGGGAAACCGGAGATGCGTTCGTGTGATACCCCAGACTTTTCACCTAGGCACCTCCGTATGGATCGATCTACTTGGACTATATTCTGTTCATTTATTACATAAATCATTCACCTGCTTCTCGTGTGACTGCTATTAGTTCCCACTATCTACATATTGAAATAACTTATATATATCATTTTATTTAAGTGCGTATCATCATGTACTAATAGAAAGATACGGCTTTGTTTATTGGGGGTTAGTTATTATAATTGCCTTCATATTCTTGTCATTCTTATCCATTCTTAGAATAATTAATACCCCATGGAAATCGATAACTTTGTATTCGTGAACTTTTCAAATGCCGTCCTAAACGAGCTGAGAAATGAAATCCAGGAGAAAAACCAGTCGCAGCAAGCCGATTTTACCTACGATTTCCATGTCTGGATGTACCCCAATGAAAGCGGCGATTTCTTTCGGGAAAGGTTCACCACCACACAAAACGGAAAATATTTTTATGAAAAAAAACTTAGAGCAGAAAAGAACAAGACTGTTTCCACCTTTATTAAAGAAGAAATTTTTATTGAATTCTCGGAGTTTATCAAGCTCAGCATTCCTGAAAGCATCAATGCCCGTCACCTTAAGGGGAACCCCCAGCTGAAGGCAAAAATATATCTACAAAACTTCATCAAAACCTTTATGCCCGACTATGACAGGGACATTGTGAATAAATACCAGGTGATAGATGAAGAAACCGGACAACTCATCAGCGAAATGACAAACGAAAAACAACCTGCATACAAGCCCATCGATGAATCCTTGGAAAAAGTGGAGGGAGCCATACAGCGGTTTTTTAACCTGATATCCAGTAGTCAGGTGGAGGAAGCATGGAATTACATCAGCAAATCCTACCAAGACCGGGGATGGAACGGTGACCTACACCGTTTCGTGAAAGGATATGTCCACACCATCAGCATCGACAACATACACGTGTTTGACTTCAAAAAGAGAGGTGGGCAGGTGTGTACCTGCAAGGTTTTCTATGAGGATACGGTCATTCTCTTTTCTTCACTGGAGCTTGGAAATCTGCCAAGAATCACCATCGAGCAACTCGATCTTTTTGTTGACCAGGTGAAGAAAATCGGCGACGACAGTGTCAAATTTGATTTCGAGGGATTTCTGAGACTTCCCATCCAAAAATTATTCGACCCCACTGTTTCTGAATACACCTGGTATCTATGTAAAAAAGAACCGGACGAGATCCGTAGCCTGTTCCCACTAAAGGAAAAAACGGTGATTCCAAAGCTACTGGAATTTACCTGTGAATTGGCCAACGACCGGGTTACTTTCAAATCCATTGACCCAGTGCGGGTTGGGATAATCCGGTAAAGGACCTGCGAGGCCAGTCCTTTTTCTGATCGATCCATACAGGGGTGGCGTCCCGGTCAATTGGAGCTAGGTGATTTTAAGGTGCGCTGTTTGAGATCGGTCAATACTATGAAACCGCATCCTCATCCCTTAAGCGGCCCAATTCGTGAAGTAAATTTATCGAAATTAGTTTCTTGGCGTTTCTTGCTGTCCAAACCTACCGAACACCTCAACTAGAAACGCGACATGGAACCTTCAGACCACCACCCAGAACAACCTATCGCAGCGGTAATCCAGGCCCTTCGCCTACTGGGAAACGCGATACCCGGCATCAAAATCATCCAAAGAAGTGTGCCCTTCCAGAATCTCTACCTTTGCCCCAGAGGGGTAAAACACCTCAACCTATCAGAATCCTTCTTTTACCACCTCCCGCAGGAAGAAAGCAAAAAGATGGTGTTTGACCCAGCAGACCCATATACCTGCCTATTGGGGGTTCAGGATCCAGGTGATCCGTCCAAAACTGCCAAAAGTTTTTACATCCGACACGAACGCTTGCAGCAAGATCATCAGGTGGAACTGATCATCGTTCAGAACCTTTTCCCCTCCGGCCCTGAAAAACGAAGCTACCTGCTGCTGCAGATTATCCCGCTGAGCTTTCAGCCTTGGGCTATTCCCAAAATCAAACGCATGGCAACAGAAATGCACTTCCGAAAGACGCATCAGGGAAAGTTTAACCTGCTTTCCGATCGGAACAAAGAAGTGCTGTCCTTGATGGTTCGGTGCTTGAAAGCGGAGGAGATCGCTGACCACCTGTGCATTGGGGTGGACACCGTTAACTCCCATAAGAAACGCATCAAGGAAATGCTGGAAACCAACCGGAACGAAGACCTCTTCCAGTACGGGATGGCGTTTGACTTGCTGGCCGATGAAAATGGAAAGCGTGAGATTGAGTCCCACGACCTCTCGTCATAAAATAGATTCTTCTACCCCCTGCAATCCATTCGTTTAGTCCTGATCTCTACAAAAAGTTGAGACTATGTGGTATTGTTTCCTGCAAATCAGCCCTAACACCGGCCAGTTGACCCCTTGGCATTGCTAATATCGATGCCGCGAAAGCCTACACAATGGGCAACGCGATGGCAACCCAAAGGCACAAAAAAGGGTCAGCCAATCCCATCCTCCAAAAACCGTTTTATTCCGATGGCCTTTTTCGCGCCCAGTCCCGGTACATCCTGCAAGGCGGCCTGATCGGCCAGCAAAACCCGGGATAGGCAACCAAAATGTTCCAGTAAACGCTCAGCAAGAACCGGTCCCACGTCCGGCAGGCCCTGTAAAAACTGCGCTTTCTGCCGTATAGGTCTGCGGGGCTTCCGACCCAGTCTGGCACTATAGGGTCTGGACGCCAACTGCTGTTTACCAATGATATAAAGCATAGCAACCGTGTGTGCAGGCCCATCGGTGCGGATCACGGGGATATGCCAGGCAGTGCAAACTGAAATAATTGCGCCCTGAATGGCCTCGGTGGAAAGCTTGCCCGGCAGTTGAAAGGGGTTCCCCTCCAAGATCATTACCGGCCGAAAGCGGGATTTGGCAAGAAGGGCACATTGGTTGAAAAGGCGGTGGGAAACCAAGGATTGGGTGAAATCCACTGCAGTTTTCCGCTCCACCAGCAGCAGCTGATTCACCAGATAATCGCCCGCAAACAAGCGTACCGTATCTACGACACACCCTTTTTCGCGAAGCAACTCCGGTATTCCCGAAGGCCGCTCACGGTAGTCACAGGTAATTTGGACAGCATTCTCCATACCGGAAAATAATGGTTTTGAACCAAAAACAGTAACTTTAAAGGAAAAAGGTTATCAAATCCTACTAGCAGTGAGAAATTTCGCCGCTACGATCCAGTAGATTTCACAGTAGGATCGGTAGGCATGGATACCACGAAAAAGGGAGAGCCCCAAACTGATCCTGAAAAAAACAAAGCCCCCATCTACTGCCAGTAGGTGGGGGCTTTGTAGCCTCGACAGGAATCGAACCTGTATCTAAAGTTTAGGAAACTTCCATTCTATCCATTGAACTACGAGGCCATCTGTAGATTATGAGAGATTAGATCCTAGATGCGAGACATTTGGTATCTACAAATCACCTATTATCTACAAAGGGCTGGTTTCCGAATCCACTTTAAACCAGCAGGTTCCGAAAAGTCCCTCAAATCAGGCCGCAAGTTAACGCTTTCTATCCAAATCACGCAAATAATTTCACACTCATTTGCGCATTCCGACTATAATACGCTATCTTTGCAGTCCAAAAAAACAGATGGACGGGATCCATCAATTCACTAAATACCAATAAAATATGGCAGTTAAAATCAGATTAGCGCGTAGAGGTCGTAAAAAGATGGCCATCTATGACGTAGTAGTAGCTGATGCAAGAGCTCCACGGGATGGACGCTTTATCGAAAAGATCGGATCTTACAACCCGAACACTGACCCTGCAACAATCCACATCAACAATGACCGTGCATTGAAATGGTTATTGAACGGCGCACAGCCTACCGACACGGTAAAAGCCATGCTGTCCTACCGCGGTGTGATGTTGAAAAAGCACCTTCAGATTGGTGTACAGAAAGGTGCTATCACCCAAGAACAAGCAGACGAGAAATTCCAGGCTTGGCTAGGTGCCAAGGAGCAAACCATCGCCAACAAGGTGGATCGTCTGACTCAGGTGAAAGATGCTGCGAAGCGCGAGGCATTGGCCGCTGAAGCTGCCAAAAACCAAGCAAGGCTCGACGCTATCAAGAAAAGAGAAGAGGAAGCCGCCGCTGCTGCTGCAGCCGCAGAAGTAGAGGCAAGCGCCCCAGCTGAAGCCCCCGCTGAGGACGGCGAAGCACAGGCATAAAGTACCGTTCTGCCATGAACAAAAACAATTGCTTTCTACTAGGCCATATTGCAAAAGTTCATGGACTCCACGGGGAGTTGGTGCTTGCCTTGGACGTGGACTACCCGGAAGACTATGAAGAGCTTGAACACCTTTTTGTAGAGAAAAACAACCGCCTGATACCCTTCTTTCTGGAGCACATGGTGCCCCAACCTAATAACCGGTATCTGGCAAAGTTTGAAGAGTACGACCACGTAGACAAGGTCAAGGATCTGATTGGATCTGCACTTTACCTCCCGCTAAAAGATTTGCCCGAATTGGCAGCTGATCAGTACTATTTTCACGAATTGGTCGGCTGTCGTATAGTAGACGAAAAAGAGGGTGAGTTGGGGATTGTAAAGGTCATATATGACCTGGAAACACAGGATTTGATCGGGATGGAGTACCAAGAAAAAGAAGTGTTGATACCCATCCAGGACGGAATCATCCAACGAGTAGACAAGGCAGAGAAAAAAGTTTTCTGCCGCTTGCCGGAAGGCCTGATTGACATATACCTGAACGAGTAAGATGCGCATAGACATCATCACCGTGGTACCCAACCTGCTGCGAGGACCCTTTGACCATTCGATCCTGAAAAGGGCAGAACAGAAAGGACTTGCGAAAGTAGAGGTACACGACCTGAGGCCCTACGGCATCGGCAACCAAAAAAGCATAGATGACTATGCCTTTGGAGGGGGTGCCGGTATGGTTATGATGATTGAACCCATCGCAAACTGCATCGAAACGCTTCGAAGTCAGCGAACCTACGATGAAGTGATCTACATGACGCCGGACGGAGAAACCTTTTGCCAACCCGTGGCAAATGCCCTGTCCCTGAAGGAAAACCTGATCATTCTCTGTGGTCACTACAAAGGGGTAGACGAGCGGGTTCGTCAGCACTTTATCACCAAAGAGATCAGCATAGGAGACTATGTGCTTTCCGGTGGGGAGTTGGCGGCGGCCGTGGTAGCAGATGCGGTGATCCGACTGATACCGGGGGTGCTAAACGATGAGACCTCTGCACTTACCGATTCCTTTCAGGACGGGCTTTTGGCCCCTCCGGTGTATACCCGCCCGGCAGAGTACCACGGGATGAAGGTTCCGGAAGTGTTGCTTTCAGGTCATGCAGCCAAGATTGAAAATTGGAGGTTTGAAGAGTCGGTACGCCGCACGCGCCAACGCAGGCCCGATCTGATGGGGTCAAGCGCAGGCAACGAGGGCGGCAAGATTGATTAAGCAAAGAAAAACAGGGTAAGCCAAGCGCACCCTTTGAGTAATTTAAACGCGATACGCAAAAATATCAAAGCAATGAGCGAACTATTAAAAATCGTTGAGCAGGAATACAAGGATGTCCGGTCCAAGTTTCCCTCTTTCAAAGCAGGCGATACGATCAATGTACACGTGAAAATCACGGAAGGCAATAAAGAACGTATTCAGCAGTTTCAGGGAACCGTCATCCAACGGAAAAACCCTAACACCAATGGCGAAACCTTCACGGTACGTAAAGTATCCAACGGTGTGGGTGTAGAACGTATTTTCCCTATCATTTCTCCTGCCATCGAACAAATCGAGCTGTTGAGAGAAGGTAAAGTTAGAAGGGCAAGGTTGTTCTATCTGAGAGGTAGACAAGGTAAATCTGCGAAGATTAAAGAAAAAATCAGAGTCAAAAAGGACTAGGATAGGAAAGAGGCCATTCGGCCTCTTTTTTTTCGCCCCAAAATTGGGTAGTTTAAGAGAGCGTTTTCCAACACCCTATTTCCCAGCTCCTCATGAATATCCCATTGCTGTTCTTTATTGCCGTATTTCTTACCGTAATCTTTGTTTACAACCAACTGATTCGGCTTCGTAACCTGGTGAAAGAAGGCTGGAGCGGCATTGACGTGCAATTGAAGCGGAGGGCGGATTTGGTACCAAACCTGGTATCGGTCGTCAAGGCCTATGCAGTGCATGAGAGGACCCTGTTCGAAGAAATCACCCGGATAAGGAGCGAAGCCTTGCAACCACATACCGTAGAGGAACAGGGGCAGTCCGAATCCGCACTGACACGATCTTTGCAAAAGCTACTGCTGTTAGCGGAGGCCTATCCGGGCTTGAAAGCAGACAGCCATTTTTTGGAGCTACAGCGGGAGCTCGCCGCCGTAGAAACCACCCTGCAAAAAGCAAGAAGATACTACAATGGAACCGTGCGGGAACTGAATACTAAAATCGAAACCTTTCCACAGAATTTGATAGCAGGACTGTTTTCTTTTAAACCAGCGCCATTTTTCAGCCTTTCCAGCGATGCAGAGCGCTCAACCCCGGAAATAGAGCTATGATTGGTATAAAACACGTGTTAGCAGGGATCTTATCGCTGGTATGCCATGCGCTCCCTGCACAGGATCGGGAAGAAATCCTGAACTACCAAAGTGCCATCGAGGTCCGCATCGACGGTACCCTTCAGGTAACCGAGACCATCACGGTTAAAAGTCTACAACAGGCTATTCAGAGAGGGATTTTTCGAACCTTCCCGACGATTTATAGAGATGCCTACGGCAATCGCGTCAAAGTGGGGTTTACCGTGCAGGAAATCCTAAAAGACGGGCAACCTGAACCCTACGAGGTAAGTGCCGAGGGGGATTACAAAATCGTACGAATCGGTGATCCGGAGGTATTTCTACCACGCGGCAACCACACCTACACTATCTACTATACCACCAATCGCCAGATTGGCTTTTTCGAGGACTTTGATGAGCTCTACTGGAACATCATCGGGCCCGACTGGTCCTTTCCCATCCTACAGGCAGAAGCACGTATTACCTTGCCTCCGCAGGCCAGCATCATTCAGTTTGCAGGGTACGCCGGTGCCGTAGGGAACGATTCCTGCGACTGCGAACTGGAAAAAATCGCCGATCATATAGTAAGCGTGAAACTTAATAAAGTGCTAAACCCCAATGAAGCACTGACAGTTGCAGTTGCGTGGCCCAAAGGGATTATTCAGGAACCTACTGCCAACGAACAACGGCTGCGCTTTTTGGGAGACAATTCCGGCATCCTACTTGCCCTTTTGGGTCTCATCCTCGTTGTTGCCTATTACTTCTTTGCTTGGAGGCGGGTCGGCGTGGATCCAAGAAGAGGCGGTATATATCCCATCTTTGAGGTTCCGCAGAATTTGGAAGCATCCGCTGTCCGCTATATCTACAAAATGGGCTTTGACCAAACTTCGTTTACCGTTGCATTGGTTCAGCTTGCAACCAAAGGAATAATCCGGATTGAAGAAGCGAAAAGGAAGTTTTATCTCCACCTGCTAACGAGCGGGCAGGAAGCAAATCTGAATGCCTTCGAAGAATCCATCATCAACGCCTTGTTTCCCGAGGGATCCACCGTCATTCACCTGAACCAAAAAGAACATAAGAAGATCGACGGAGCACTCAAAGTACTTCAAGCCCATCTAAAAGCCCATTACCGAGAGGGTTATTTTCGGCTAAACCAAATTTGGCTGGCTCCCGGTATTCTCCTTTCGGTGGCTACCGTGATTTTGGTTTTTGTCGTGACCTTCCCGCTGCGTTTCGAAGAAGAGAGGATCTTTTTGATATTGGGAACCCTTGTTGCCACATTCCTCGCTGGCATTATCACTACCTTAGCCACGCAGATCTACCACGTAGTTCAGGGAGCTTCATTCAAGATGACCACACTGCTGGGAAATGTACTATCCCTTCTTTTTGTTCTTGCCCTGCCGGGATTTCTGATCTATCAATTTGGCGTCACGTTCGAGTATGGTATTCTGCTACTGTTTTTGGTGTTGGCAGCTATCAATCACCTCTTTTTTTACCTGATCAAAGCTCCTACGCCAGAAGGAAGGCAAGTGATGGATGAAATCGAAGGGTTCCGTATGTACCTGAATGCCGCTGAGAAGCCGGTGATCCAGGCTATGAACCCTCCGGGACTCACTCCGGAGGTCTTCGAAAAATACCTTCCCTATGCGCTCGCACTCGGAGTGGGTGAAGCTTGGGGCAAGAGCTTTGAAAAAAGCCTGAAAACCTATGAGCAATCCCCAAACAGCAGAACCAGCTATAGACCAAGCTGGTATGCAGGGTCGGCATTGGCCACCGGCAGCTTTACAGGTCTTTCCAAAGGGTTGGGTTCCGCCTTTGGCAACGCCTTGTACAATTCATCTTCACCCCCTGGATCCAAATCGGGCAGCGGAGGAGGGGGACGATCCGGTGGCGGAGGAGGTGGCGGCGGAGGAGGTGGCTGGTAAATCCCGAACATTCCGGCGATTAATCACATCTGCCGAATGATTGAACCATCGTCCTGCACGTTACCTCACCCAAAGACTCTTGGTGTACTCCTTAGTTCTTCCCCGTATAACTACCTGCAGCAATCCTTTCGGGAGATCCTTCAACGCCAACTCCTTCGATAGGCTGTCCAGTGTAAGGCTCAAAACTTCCTGACCTAAACTATTGTAAATCCGAATCTCGCGAACATCGGTGATTCCTGTCAACCGCACCGTTACATCTCCTTGGGATGGATTAGGAAAAATCTCAACCTCTGACGTAAAGTACTTATCTTCCATCGAAGTGATGAAATTGACGTTGACATCGATGCGTTGGTTGGGACCATCTTCGCAGGCATTAAAGGGGGTCACCGTCAGCGAATGGTCTCCATCTTGATTCCACCGAACCCGTACGCGGTTGGTACCCTGACCACTCAGCAGGATCCCTCCACCACTGAGTTCCCATTGGTAGTTGATGTCCTGAACAGAGGGAACTTCATAGTCGACATCCTGAAAACCAACCTGAGTGGAACCGGAAATAGCTCCTGGCCGGTTAGGTACTGTCATAACGCGGATCGGTTTTTGGGATGTCGGGCCCTGCCCGCAGGGATTGGTGGTCGAAACACGCAAGGTGTGATTGCCGAGGGTAGTCCATTCCACCTCTATGTTTGACGTGCCCTGTCCCCCTCGAATGATACCGCCGGTCACCTGCCACACATATTGGGTTCCAGGTATGGAATCGACATAGAATTCGGTGATGCCTCCACGGCATACCACGCCCTCCCCTTCGATAGGAGGTGCTACGTTGGGTTGGCGGGAAACCACTACTTCGAGGGCTGAGGTAGCTCCGTTCCCGCAGGAATTTTGTCCCCTAACCATTACTGCATTCCTTCCCGCTACCTCCCAATTGACCACGATACGATTGGAACCTTGGCCCTCCACAATAGTGCCACCGTCTACTCGCCATTCATAGGTAGTACCTGGTTCCTCTCCTTGCTGAATGGTATAAATCTGCCTACTAAGGCAGATATTGTTCTCACCGAAAATCGCAGTTGGTTGTGCAGGAACCTGACAAGTATATTGAAACATGAGCCCGTTATGCCCCACCGCATACCCCACATTCAAATCTCCAAAACTTAAACCGGTAAGATCCTGGAAAGTACCGGTCTCCAAACGCTCCCAGGTCTCTCCTCCATCAAATGTCCGAATCATCAACCCATTTCTGCCTGTTATAAAACCGACCGATTCATCCAAAAACTCCACATCAGTGAGATCCGATGTATAGGCTGTGGTGATCCTTCGCCAGTTAAGCCCCCTATTCGCTGTTTTAAGAATCACACCCTGATCGCCCACTAGAATGGCCGACTGTTCATCCAATAGCGTGATGGCCCTAAGATTTGCGGTTGTGGAGGTGGATATGCTGGACCAATTCGTCCCGTTCTCCGTACGCAGTAAATGGCCCCTATCACCAATTGCAATTCCAATGGCCTCCTCAAAAAAAGTGACGGCATGCAGGTCCAGTGTACCCTCTCCCGCATTGAGTACCGTCCAATTAATCCCGCGATTTACCGTTGAGGCCATAAAACCCCGTGCGCCAACTACAAAACCACGGTCAATGTTGAAAAAATGTATTCCGTTTATACTTCGATTTGTTCCTAGATTTAATGTCGTCCAGTTGGCACCGGAATTGGTTGTACTGATCAAATTGCCGTTTTCGCCGGATACATAACCCGCCGCTGCGGTTACAAAGTGTAATGCCTTAAAACTAAGCGACAGGTTTCGGGATCTATCGGTAAATGTGTTGCCACCATTTCCAGTGAGCAGTACCATTCCCCGCTCCCCTGTAATAAAACCACGGACGTCGGACGTAAACTGCACCGCTGTGAAATTACTGGACCTGCCCGATAGGCGGATGACCCAGCTGTTGCCTGAATTTGTGGAAGAGACCAAAAATCCACTATTGGCCACAGCAAAGACGTTGTTGCTTTCTTGCCGGAAATCTATGGCGTTAATGTCCTGAACCGTGCGGCTTGCAACTTGGATAAAGGAAAGCCCCGCATTGATAGTACGTAGCATCGTACCCCCTTTGCCTATAATCACGCCGATGAGCGGATTCGTGCGGTTAAAAGTAATGGCTGTGAAGTCCGTATCTATCCCACTATTGATAAATTGCCACGAGGACGCCCCATCCGAGGTTTTTATAATTGTCCCAAGATTCCCGACCGCATAGCCTTCATCTTTTGATACAAAGTAGATACCATTAAGCGAAACCTCATAATCCGTGGGGAGGCTGCTCCAGGTATTTCCGCCATCGAGCGTTTTTAACACGGTAGCCCCTCCCGTCGCAATGTACGCCGTCTGAGCATCGGCAAACGAAATCGAATTGAAATCATGATTGGATCCGGTGGGTACCATTTCCCAATTTTGTCCACCATTGGTGGATTTTATCAGCGTACCGCTTGCCCCGATCACCCATATCTGCGAAGAAGTTAGGAAAACCACATTTTTCAATGCCTTTTGGGAGGGCAACGTACGTCGCTGCCAGGTTCGGCCACCATTGGATGTGAGGAAGATCTCGCCCGCGGGACCCAGCACAATGCCCCTGTTTTCATCGTAAAAATCCATAGCAACGGCCCGTTCAGGTGTAGGGGCAGCCAATTCAGTCCAACTCAACCCCCCATCGACAGATCTAAGAAAAATATTCTCCCCACAGATATACCCAACCTCATTGTTGATCCACTTGATATCCGAATAGTCATTGCCCCACGACCCCACTCGCCTCCAACTCTGGGAAAAAGTCTGGAACGCCAACATCAGCAATACTCCCAAAAATAAAAACCGCACCATACAAAACCCTTAAAACAAGTCCATTACCCTACAAAAATAGAACTATTATTCACAAATAATAGCAAAAAACGACCACCAAGGCCTACTTTTGGGAGCATAAATAAAAAAACCGTACCGGAGGGATCCGATACGGTTTGTAATAAGGGTATTCAATACCTCCTAATTATCTATCTCTGCCACCCACGGCAATCATGGCGCACCTAAATCCAATATGGTTGGTAGCCGAATCCTGGTGAAGGAATCTTCTTGCCCCGGGGGATAACCAATAAGCTACATCTCTCCATGATCCACCCTTATAGACTCTGAATTCATCACTGATCATCGTCGTATTGTAATTGCTTGCATCATCGAAGACGCCATCTTTACGAAGCGGATTTAGGTCATCGAAGTCCTGAAACGATAGGGGTCGGTATACATCCTGCACCCATTCGTTCATGTTACCAGCCATGTTATATAGACCAAAATCATTCGCAGGATAGTTGTACACGTTGGTTGGAATGATATCCCCGTCATTGGAAATGGATCCCGCTATACCTGCATAGTCACCCCTACCTCGCTTGAAGTTCGCAAGAAAATCTCCTTGTCTTGACTTCCGTTTGATATTGTATGGGTTCCTTGGGCCTCTGCCGTCCCATGGATAGATTCGTCCATTTTCTTGGTTTTCATCCATGTATTGGGTACCGATCATCGCCTTCGCCGCATATTCCCATTCCGCTTCGTTGGGAAGCCTATAGTCAGGAAATACCGCGCCCCGCTCTATCAACTGACTTTGCGACAAAGCGGAGTCAAGCTTGTTTTGTTCTCTACTCAACTCGTTTACGTAGATAGTCCTCCAACGGGCATATACATTGGCTTGAGTCCAACTCACGCCCGCCACCGGATAAAAGTTAAAGCCGGGATAATTGAAGTAGTAGGTGGCATATACGTCGTTGTAGGACAACAAGCCATCCCATACCCTGTCATTTGGCTGGAGCTTGAGGACAGAATCAGCACTCACACGGGATTTCATATTGAACAAAAATTCCTTGTAATCCACGTTGGTGACCTCTGTCTCATCCATGTAGAAGGAAGCAACGGTTACTGTTCTTTCTATGTTGTCTCGAAAGCCCATGATATCCTGTTCCTGAGATCCCAAAACCGCCCGGCCGCCCTGAATGAACTTTAGCCTGGGACCCACCACCTCTTTGGGCAGTTTAAACACCTGAAATTTAGTCGTGTCGTCATTATTGAAACTGTAGACCGCACCGGTTGACGCGCTCACCTTTCCTGGACTACTCGCTGTCCTCCTATTGGACTGACTGCTACAACCATAAAAAAATAGCACCGACAACGAAAGCCCAAGAGCCGCTGCCAATGAATAAAATCCTTCACCTAATTTCATACGAAAATAGTTTGTTTGCACCTACAATAAAACGCTAATATATGATCTATAATATATTTAAGCAATAAACTTTTACAATGGATAGGCCCACAAATTGGACTTGCTTCACTTTTGGAACGAGAACATTCAACAAAACCGTCATGAAACGCATTAAACTGCTGGGATAAATTTATGAGTCCTGCAACAAAATCAATGCCTCCTTGGCCTTTTCAACGGTCTTTATGTGGGCAATGATGAGAATCAAACGGTTTTTGTGCTCTTTTATTTTACCATTTTTCCCAAATGCCTGCACTTTTTTCAGAATATTCCCGAACAAAGGCGACCGATAGTAATCCTCTCGTTCTGAGGAAACAAAGTGGCACTTCATTTGTTCGTTTTTAAGCACAAGTTTCTCAAAACCTAGCCGTTCGGCTACCCACCTGAGCCGTACCGTTTCCATTAACGTTACCACGGTGGCAGGCAATGGCCCAAAACGATCATTCAGCTCGAACTCCAATTTGCCCAGCTCCTCTTCATTTTTCACATTGTCCAATTTCGAGTAAAGGCTCAATCTTTCGGAAATATTGCTCACGTAGCTGTCCGGAATCAGTAGCTCCAAATCCGTCTCGATCACACAATCCCGCACCAGTACCTGCACTTTTTCCTTTAAGTCCACCTCAAACAGTGCCGCAAATTCATTCTCCTTCAGCTCCTGTACAGCTTCTTCAAGGATTTTATGGTACATCTCAAAACCCAGATCACTGATAAATCCACTTTGCTCTGCACCCAACAAGTTCCCCGCTCCCCGAATGTCCAAATCCCGCATAGCTACTTTGAACCCATCTCCCAAGTCGGAAAATTCCTCCAACGCCGCCAGCCGCTTGCGGGATTCCGGCGTGAGAACTGCCGTGGGAGGCGTAAGCAGGTAGCAATAGGCCTTTTTATTGCTACGCCCCACCCGCCCGCGCATCTGATGCAAGTCGCTGACACCAAACATGTGGGCTCTATTGATGATGATGGTATTGGCATTGGGGATGTCCAGCCCGGATTCAATAATATTGGTTGAAATCAACACGTCGTACTCCCCCTCGATAAAAGCTACCATGATCTTTTCCAGCTGTTTGCCGTCCATCTGTCCATGGGCACCTACCACCCTAGCATCCGGGACCAATTTGAGGATTAGATTGGCGATGGAATCAATCTCGCCCACACGGTTGTGGACAAAGAAAACCTGGCCATTTCGCCGGAGCTCATTTACAATGGCATCCCGGATGATTTCCTCCTGAAAGGTATATATTTCCGTAGTTACCGGCTGTCTGTTGGGTGGCGGCGTGGCGATAACGGATAGATCCCTTGCACCCATCAACGAAAAATGAAGTGTTCTCGGAATAGGGGTCGCCGTGAGAGTGAGTACATCTACGTTGACCCTGAGTTGCTTAAGCTGGTCCTTGACCTTAACCCCAAACTTTTGCTCTTCGTCGATTACCAACAAGCCAAGATTCTTGAAATTGATGTCTTTGTTCACTATCCTGTGGGTTCCGATCAAAATGTCTATCTCCCCACTGTTCACTCTTTTTATAATCTCTTTGATTTCCTTTGCTGTCCTAAATCGATTGATATAGTCAACTTCTACCGGAAACTGCGCCAACCGTTCCTTAAACGTATGGTAATGCTGCATTGCCAATATGGTTGTTGGTACCAAGACCGCCACTTGTTTTCGGTCGTTGACGGCCTTAAATGCGGCCCGGATCGCTACCTCCGTTTTTCCAAACCCCACGTCGCCGCAGACCAGTCGATCCATTGGATAGCTCTTTTCCATATCGCGTTTCACGTCTGCGGTAGCTGTGGCCTGATCGGGGGTATCCTCATATATGAAAGAACTTTCCAGTTCAACTTGTAGCACACTATCCCCGCTAAACGAATGCCCCTTGGCATGCGTACGTTTGGCATACAAGGCTATCAAGTCCTTTGCAATATCTTTAACCTTGCTTTTTACACGCTTTTTCTTGTTTTCCCATTCCGGTGACCCCAATTTGGACATGGCAGGCTGCGTGCCCTCTTGACCTGAGTATTTTGAAATCTTGTGAAGGGAGTGGATATTTATGTAAAGCAGATCATCATCCCGAAACACCAAGCGAATGGCCTCTTGAAATTTCCCGTTCACGTCTACTCGTTCCAGTCCGGCAAACCTTCCGACGCCGTAGTCGACGTGGACAACAAAATCGCCTGGATGTAGGCTTTTGAGCTCTTTTAATGTCAGGGATTTCAATTTGCTGGACCGCTTCTTGCTTTTGTATCGGTGAAAGCGTTCAAATATCTCGTGATCTGTGTAGCAGGCAAGCTTAAGTGACTCATCTACAAACCCTCCACGCAAACTCAGCAACAGGGACTCCACCCGAAGTGTGGGATCCAACTCCCCAAAAATATTCTTTAGCCGCTCTATCTGCTTTTCACTATCCGAACAGATGATATTGACCAGACCCCGCCGTTCGTTCTCCTGAAGGTTGGCAACCAGCAGATCAAAATTTTTGTTGAACGCCGGTTGGGGCTTAGTATCAAACTGAAACCATTCCCCGGTGGCCTTCGTGCCAAGGCTGCCAAATTCCACCGTTTTGAGTGAAGCGATCCTACCCAAGAATGTCTGTCCATTCTCGAACAGCCTTTCGGGCGGCATCAAAAGGGATTTTCCGGAATCACCCTTGCCTGTGTCACCAAGGTACCTGTCTTCTGCTGCCTGGTACAGCCGGTCCATTTGGTCAAGGGTATGTGTGCTATCCTTACACCAAATTATCGTGTTGGAGGGAAAAAAGTCGACGACCGACTGACGGGTTTCCTCTGTGAAAACGGTCTGTATGTTTGGAACAATCGATATCTCGGTCAGCGAATCCTGGGAGAGTTGGCTGTCCGGGTCAAATGTACGGATGCTCTCTATTTCCCTTCCGAAAAATTCTAGGCGGTAAGGGAGGTCAAATGCAAAGGAAAAAACGTCGATAATCCCTCCACGAATGGCAAACTGGCCTGCCTCGTAGACAAAATCAGTCTTTTCAAATCCATAGGTATGGAGAAGCTCCTCCAAAAAGGGCACATCTACCGCTTCTCCAACCTGCACTGAAAAGGTACTTTCCTTGAGGCTTTTCTTGTTTACTACCTTTTCATAAAGCGCCTCCGGATAGGTCACCATCACGGCACTGGTTAGGTTGGCCGATAGCAGCGCGCTAAGCACCTCTGCTCTCATCAGTACATTGGCGTTATCTACCTCTTCGTGCTGATAGGGCTTTTTTGCCGTAGCCGGGAAATAAAGCAAACCCTGAACGGTATTGAGCACCTCCAGATCCCCGTGCAGATACGCCGCCTCCTCCTGATCGTGGGCGACAATAATATGGAATCCACCCAACAGCTCAGACAGGGAATAAATAGTCAACATATCCGCACTCCCAGACAGCCCTTTTAATCGGAAGGGGCCGTCGGTATGACGTGCTACCTTATCCGCCACACTTCGTAGGATAGGATCCTGACTATATAGCCTCAAAAACTCACTTCTCTCCAAGTTCAATCCGTTTTGATACGGTATTAAAATCGCCCGCAAGTTAGAAAATTACTGGCGAATACGGGAACCCATCTTTTGCGATCTCCTACTATGCCAAGTCACCGTGCAGAATTCCGGTAATTCCTAACTTCTGCCAAGCCTGTTGAACCATCGTCTTTCCAATTTGTTTATTCAAAAAAAAAGAATGAGCACCAAGGAAAAAGAACATTGGTTTACCCGCGTGGAAAACATGCACCCCTACCAGACACTGGTGTATTTGGGCATGTTTGGCTCGGGCATTATCTTTTTATTCTTACTGATAGCTTTTTTGGGTTCTCAGGCAACTTTCTCGTTTAACGGTCTCCTCAGCCTTCCCAAAACGTTTGTAGCGAGTTCTTTTCTTCTCATTTGGAGCGGCTATTCCGCCAACAAAATATTGCCCCATTTCAACGCCTCTGATCTGGAAAAACTGAAATCGGCTGTATCGGAAACGGTACTGCTCGGACTGGCATTTTCCGGGCTGCAATTAGTCGGCTGGCGGGAACTGACTGCCATGGGGCTTCCCTTTGTCGGTCTGCCCTCGGGAAGCTTTGTGTACGTACTCAGCGGTATTCACCTGGTTCATCTGGTGGGTGCGATGATTTATGCCCTGATTCTCCTAATGCAACTGAAGGCATGCGAAAAGGATGCAATCAAACATTTATTGCTATTCTCAAACCCCTACAACCGAATGAAATTTACCCTTTTTTCGGTTTACTGGAAATTCATGGATTTCGTTTGGATCATTCTTTTTATCACCTTAATCCTCGTAGTTTAGCCGCCTTTCATTCGAGTTTGCCTGCATCCCGTTCTATGTGCAGCGTGTAAATCAGGCTTTCAGGTTGAAATAGGCACTAGTCTTTGTAACTTTACCCACTAATCAAACGTCTCAGGAAAAAAAATATCCCATGTCACAAGAACAATACGAAATAAATATCAATCCCGATTGGATAAAAAAGTACCTCGTGAAAATCATAGGAGGTATTATCCTTTTGGTGATCCTCGCCACTTCTGTTAAAACAGTGGGGCCGGAGGAGGAGGGCGTTGTCATCCAACTTGGGCAGTATAATCGCACCGTTCAGCCGGGGCTAGCATTTATCATTCCGTTTATGGAACGCATGTACAAAATCCCTGTACAGCGCCAGTTGAAGCAGGAGTTTGGCTTTCGAACCTCTTCGGCAGCCCAGCGTTCAGAGTACTCCAAAACCGCCTATTCGGAAGAAAGCATGATGCTGACCGGGGATCTGAACCTCACCGATGTGGAATGGGTAATCCAGTACCGGATCGTTGACTCGTACAAGTTTTTGTTCCGAGTCAGAAATGCAGAGAAAACCCTGCGAGACATGTCCGAAGCGGCCATGCGCAAGATCGTCGGAGACCGTACTGTCAACGAAGTGCTCACTGTTGGGCGTCAAGAAATCGCATCGAGCGTAGAAGTCCTGCTGCAAAGCATGTGCGACGAATATGAAAACGGCATCCGAATAGACCAAGTGGTGCTCCAGGATGTAAATCCTCCGGAGACGGTGAAGCCATCGTTCAATGCAGTGAACGAAGCCCAGCAGGAGCGGGAAACTCTGATAAACCAAGCAGAAGCGGAATACAACCGCGTGATACCCCGGGCCAGAGGGGAGGCTACTGAAACCGTTCAGCTCGCCGAAGCCTATGCCTTGAACCGGGTCAACCGCGCCAGGGGGGAAGCCAACCGATTCAATTCAGTATACGAAGCCTACATCAAAGCTCCAGAGGTCACCAAACAACGTATTTACTTGGAGACAATAGAGCGTGTGCTGCCAAAATTACAAAACAAAATCATTACCGACGAGAAAGGCAGCAATGTCCTGCCCCTATTAAACCTCAATGGAGAACCTAAAAAACTGAACCCATGAACAATCGATTGATAACTTACTTGGTGGTCGGTGCCCTATTGCTGTTTTCCATTAATGACACCGTATTCATATTGGATGAAACCCAGCAGGCCATCGTAACGCAGTTTGGCAAGCCTGTTGGCGAACAGCGTACCAATCCTGGAATGAACTTCAAGGTTCCTTTCATTCAAAAAGTCCAGTTTTTTGACAAACGCTACCTTGAATGGGACGGAGACAAAAACCAAGTGCCCACAAAAGACAAAAAATTCATCTTTGTAGATACCTATGCGAGGTGGCAAATAACCAATCCATTGCAGTTTTTTATCCGATTAC
Organism: Lunatimonas lonarensis; assembly: GCF_000390185.1. Taxonomy (GTDB): domain Bacteria; phylum Bacteroidota; class Bacteroidia; order Cytophagales; family Cyclobacteriaceae; genus Lunatimonas; species Lunatimonas lonarensis. The sequence goes on from NZ_AQHR01000073.1 coordinate 21,078, forward strand.
GCGATGAACGCTCTGCCCAATCCAGACTGGACGACATCTTGGATGGCGAAACCAGAAACGCAATAGCCAGCCACGATCTGTTGGATTTGGTACGATCTTCCAATCGGGATCCAGAGGTAACGGAAGACTTCATGGAAGACATCGAGATATTGGAGGATATTGAAGTTGGGAGAGCGGCCATTGAAAAAATCGTGTTGGAAAAAGCCAATCAACGGTGCCTTGATCTGGGCGTTCGCATCCTGGATTTTCGGTTCAAACGTATGAACTACGTAGATGAAGTTCGCGATCGTGTTTATGACCGAATGATTTCCGAACGTAACCGAATTGCAGATCAGTTCCGCTCTGAGGGACAAGGTGAGGCTCGCGTAATCGAAGGCAACAAAGAAAGAGACCTTGCGCAAATTCAATCGGAAGCCTTCCAAAAAGCCGAGGAGATCCGAGGTAGGGCCGATGCCGAGGCATCTGAAATCTATGCCGAGGTGTACAACCGCAACCGTCAATCCATCGATTTGTATCGATTCCTACGGAGCATGGAGGCTTTTGAAAAATCCCTGGATGAAAATACAAGCCTGATCATTTCATCAGACTCCGAATTGTTTCGCTACTTTAAGCGACTAAACTAAGTACCGCTTTTACTGGTTAATCACTTATGATGAAGTTTCGTATCTCCACCTTGGTTGACCAGTATTACTTAGATGTAAAAAAAGGGTTCAACGCCGACCTATTGTCTACGTTGAGCCCTCCATTTCCTCCTGTGAAACTACTCCGGTTTGATGGTTCAGAGGTCGGCGATCTGGTGACCCTTGAATTGAACTTGATTTTGTTCAGACAGATTTGGACGAGCAAAATTACAGAGGCAGGAACGACCGAAGATGAATACTTCTTCGTGGATGAAGGCATTAAGCTACCCTTTTTCCTTGGAAAGTGGAGACACCGCCACCGTATTGTCCGAATCGGCGAGGGACGGTCTGAAATTCTGGACGAAATCGCTTATTCCGGACGCTTTCGTGTACTGACCCCTCTTCTCTATCCGATCCTTTACCTTCAATTCCTTTTCCGTCGACCCATTTACCGGCGGGTGTTTTCGGCAACAAATGCCGCTGACAAATCAAATAGTAAGGTGTAGGTTCTCACAATCGGTGACCTTACAGTCACCATAAAGAACCAGGGAATGACTCGTAATGGCAGACTCGAACTCTATGCCAATCGCATCTTTTATCAGATTGATCCGCTCGTCGGAAAACTCCTTTATTTTACGGCATTGATTGCATACATAGTGGTCGTGGTGCTTGTAGGTAAGGGCTTGTTCGTACAGCGCCACCTTGTCCTTAAACTGGTGTTTTACCGCAAGACCACACTCCACCAGAAGGTCCAATGTGTTGTAAATGGTCGCCCGGCTGATGGTATATCCCTTGTTTCGCATCAGTAAGAAGAGCCCTTCCACATCGATGTGTTCGTCTTGGGGAAGCGCATACAACTCGTCAATGACGGAAAAACGCTCCGGGGTCTTCCTGCTTCCTTGTCGGAGCAAATAATTTTCGAATATTTTTTTTGCTTTTTCTATAAGTGACTTATCTGCCATGGTGTTTGATTCTGAAAAATAAATATGCGTCTTTTTTTAGATTTTATCAAATCCAAACCGAATCCTATGCATGCAGGCAGTTCAACCGGTCTATTCCATTATCGTCGTTTTTATGGCTGAGGCGAATGCTGTGGCAGGCCATTTATTTTGGTAATGGCTTCATAAAATCAACAATTTCACCAAATAACAGTTTATAAGCCAACATTTGATTAAAGATTATACCACAGGCTGCTGCAATCCAGAATTATTTTTTATCTTAACCAGTCATTTAAGAACATGCAATATTCTATGCTCTTTCGGAGAAATGTTTTACTCACCCTAATTTTTTGTGTTGCATCTTCCATCGTTTCGGGTCAGGTACCAGGGTTTTATATGAAAAAGGAGTCCAGGAGGATAAAAATTCCTTTCATAGATTCCAACAGCCTAGTCATCATGCCTGTTTCGGTAAACGGTGGAGAGGCAATCAATTTCCTGTTTGATACGGGGGTGAAGTCCAATATCTTTTTCAGTAAGACGATCGCCGACGAGCTTGGCATGGAGTACACGCGAAAACTAAACCTCGTAGGTGCCGATGGGCAGACTGTACTCAGTGCTTCCGTCTCTCCCAACAACCATTTCGATTTAGGGCAAATAGAAGGAATTTATCAGGCAGCGTTGGTATTGGACGAAGATTTTCTTGAGCTGGAAAAGGTGATAGGTATTCCCATTTATGGGGTAATCGGCCACGAATTCTTCAAAAACAACCCGGTGAAAATAGATTATGACAACGCCGAAGTCAGTTTCTACCGAACCAGCGCACTCAGGTGGAAACCATTGGGGTTTCGGTCTATGCCAATGGAACTCATTGGCAATAAGCCCTACATCAATACGACCATAAGGCAAATTGCAGGCCCTGAAATGACTGCCAAATTGCTGATAGATACGGGTGCGAACCATGGGCTTTTGCTGAATAGGGAAACAACCGAACAAATCGTACTCCCTCCCATGACCCTTGAAACAGACCTGGGCCGTTCCTTAGGAGGTGATCTCTTTGGTCTTGTAGGGCGAGTGAGAAGGATAGATATACAGGGACTCAAATTCCGGGGGGTGATAACTTCCTACCCGGACCAAACGGAATTTTCGGATGTCATCGTGGAAACAGGAAGGCAGGGCAGTTTGGGTGCTGAGCTGCTAAACCGGATCAAGATTATCTTCGACTATCCCAGGGAGCGGCTATTGTTGAAAAAGGGTGCCAAGTTCAGCGATGAATTTGACTACGACATGAGTGGACTCATGGTACGGGTTTCCTCTGCCGAAGACAAACGCTTTTATGTGAGCCAGGTCCGTGAGAATTCCCCTGCCGATCGGCAGGGGATCCAGCTGTTTGATGAAATCATTGCCATCAATAAAGTCCCTGCCTATTTTTGGGAACTGGCAGATATTACCAAGTTGTTTCGGTCAGAAGAAGGCCGGGTAATCACCTTGGATTTGCTCCGGGGTAGCGGAAATGAAGAAGAGCCACCGGAAAATCTCCGAATCACGTTTGTCCTGAAAAAACAACTGTAAGCTGTTGAGGGAGTGGGCGAAAAAATTCCTAAACCCATTTTTTGTAAAAAAATTCAAACAACGAATAATAGGATGTAAACGGCACTTGGATAAAATATTTTTCAGTTATCTTTGTAAAATTCGATGCTGTTCATCGAAAGTTTTTTCTTGCGGGCTATATTTTCGGCAAAAAATCCATGGAAGGATCAGTTTCGGTTGATTTTATAAGTGCATTGTTAACCATCAAAAAAGAGGCTGGGAAGTCCGCCCAATGCGTCTATATTTCAGAAAAGCTAAAGGGTATCTTCCAAGACGAAACCTCCTCACCGTTGGAGGAGTGTCTGGAGAAGCTATTTCCGTTGGCACCAAAACCCCTAATGGATACGCTGGTTGAAGCGATCGAAAAAGGTGAGAAGCGGGTTATCCCCTATCAAAGCAAGGAGAAACTATTGTCTGTGCAGGTAGAGGGAAGCGTAATCCGAACGGATGCCGGGCCAAGCTATTACAATTTACTGTTTTCTTTGGTCGAAAGCAGGCCTGTTTTACACCATGCCCTCCATCAGCAGGCTTTGTTCGAAAGCAGGCAACTTTATCGACGTATTGCCGAGAATTTTCCAAGGGGTACGATCGATGTGTTAGACAGTAAGTTTGACTATATCTATACCGAAGGCACCGAGTACTTAGAACTGTTAATTGAGCCTTCTTCCCTTATTGGCAGTTCTCATCTGGATCTTATTCCTGCGGAAAGTCGTGAAATAGCCCGCGAAAACCTGGAAAGGGTATTGAAAGGTGAAATGGTCACGTACGAAACCGTTCTTTGGAACAATCATTACCTAAGCAACGCGGTGCCCTTGCGAAACGAGCAGGAGGAAATAGATCATATTTTACTGGTGCATCAGAACATCTCCAATGCTAAAAAACTTGAAGCAGAAAGGGAGATCCTGATAAAAGACCTGGAGTCCCACAACGAAGAACTGTTAAGGTTTGCCTACATTGTCTCCCATAACCTAAGAGCACCCATTGTCAATATCTCGCTACTATTGGATCTCTACAACGAAAAAGATCCTTCTGATCCTGAAAACCCCGAAGTGATCGAAAACCTCAAGGTCTCCACCAGTCTGTTAAACGCCACGCTTCAGGACTTGATTGAAGTAGTGTCTATCAAAAAACAAAAAATCCCCAAGGTAGAACCCATTAACTTCCACTTACTACTGAACAACATCGAGAAAAGTCTATTTAACCAGCTCAAAGAATCGGGCATCAAGATCCACAAAGATTTTTCGAGGCTGGGCGAGATGAATTACGTGTATGCCCATCTGGAAAACTTTTTTATGAATTTTTTGACCAATTCGGTCAAGTACAAACACCCTACCAGAATCCCGGAAGTCTGGATAAGTACCTATAAAGAAGGCGACTACTGTGTCATCCACTACAAAGACAATGGAATAGGCCTAGATTTAGATCGGTATGGAGACAGACTTTTTGGCTTGTACCAACGCTTTCACAACCATGTAGAAGGCAAAGGGATGGGGCTTTATCTCGTCCGGGAACAGATAAGAGCCAACGATGGGAAGATCGAAATTGCCAGCAAAGTAGGGGAAGGATTGGCCTTTACCATCTATCTGAGAAACCTAATCGGATAGTATCGCCAATCCTTTCCCTTGGCCGCCTCAGGATGAAAGTAGGGATGCTGCCTCTCGATCCAAAAACACATACACAGACGGATGCCGCTGTAAAACTGAGGCCGGCAGCGCAGTAGTAACAGGCCCTTCGATCATTTCCTTTATCGCTTTTGCTTTGCTTTTTCCAAAAGCCACCATATATACGGTATGGGCATTCATAATGGATTGGATACCCATAGAAACTGCCCGCAGCGGTATATCATCTGGAGATGGAAAGTACTTAGCGTTGGAGTCGATCGTTGCCTGGCTCAACTCAGCCACGTGCGTAAGGCTATCAAAGGGGGTACCCGGTTCATTAAAGGCGATATGGCCATTGGTACCAATGCCTATCAACTGAATGGAGATACCTCCTGCTGCTTGGATCTTTTGCTCATACTCCCTGCAATTCTCCTCTAAGTCCCCTATTCCGGAAGGCACATGGGTTTTTGCCTTGTCGATATCCAGGTGATCAAACAACTGTTCATTCATAAAATACCGGTAGCTCTGTGGGCTTTCTCCATCCAAACCTGCATACTCATCGAGATTAAAGGTCGTGACCTGCCCGTAAGGAGTCCCATTTTGTTGATGGTCGGCAATCAGGTTTTTATACACTCCTACAGGTGAGTTGCCAGTAGATAGGCCCAATACCACACTGGGGTTTTCTTTAACTGCCCCGATGATTAACCTCGCAACTTCTTTGTCTAGTTCTTCTATTGAATCAAAAATCCTTACGTCCATATCAAATTGTTTTGTTGTGTATATGTGATTAAGCTAGATACTCCGCAACGTTTATTTAGACCACTTTCTTCTTTACGAAAGGCAAATGTCTTGGCAAGCCATTACCTACTGCCCCAAACGGGCAGACTTAGCTTATATTTGACAGCAACTAGCCGAATGACAATGATGGCGGTGATGGATAAAAGCAAGTTGATATCCCTCGATAGTCCATAATGGGAACACACCAAATACAACACCGCACCTGCCAAACAAGCGGATGCATAGACTTCCTTACGAAACAGAATGGGAATCTCGTTGGTCAAGGTGTCACGGATCACGCCTCCCATTACCGCAGAAAACATCCCCATAATCGCTGCGACTTCTAAGCTAAATCCCAAACTTAGGGTTTTCTCCACTCCCAAAATGGTAAAGAATCCTATTCCTAATGTATCAAACAAAAACAGGGTCTTCCTAAGCTTTGCCAAAAAACGGTAAAAAAGGAAAGTAAACAAAATGCCGGCAAAGATGGCATATAAAAATGCAACGTTGCCAATCCAAACCAACGGATAAGCTCCCAAGAGCATATCCCGAAGGCTACCCCCGCCGATCGCTGTTACAAACGCCGTAAATCCGGCACCAAACCAGTCATGCCCCTTGTCCTGAATAGCCAACGCACCGGAAATCGCAAAGAAGAACACCCCTATCAACTCCAGGGCATATTGTAGATCCATCGCTCAATCGTTAACAGCGCACAAAGATAGTCTATTCGCGACCATTTCCCTTGGCTTACCAAGTAATTGACGCCTTTTACGTTGATCTCAACCCTTCCCTAAAAGGAAAACCCCCATCGAACGCTGACGATGGACCAACACAGATTTAGGGGACTCTAGGTACCTCAGGCCCCATCGCGTCATTAGCCGCTGCAGATGCATCTCGCTTAACACAAAACGTTCACTACCATCGGGTAGTCTAAACCTTCCATTTCCGAGCTCCTCGGCCAGACCAAGGATACCACCGGCATCTGTACAGGTACGCAGCCACAGAAATCCACCTGGCTTCAACACCCTCATCATCTCCGACCACATTGCATCAAAATGGGCTTCGTCTCGAGCAAAATGTAAAACAGCACTCGAAATTATGGCATCAAATGCCCCTTTGTGAAAAAAAAGCTCCTCCACTTTCCCCACCTGAAAGCGCAATACATCGTGGGCCGGATCCAAAGACCTTGCATGCATCCTCAACATCTGAATAGCTAGCGCATCCTGGTCGATGCCAAAAACCTGAAAACCCGAACGAATAAAAAAAGTAGCATTCCTTCCCTCTCCACAACCGGCATCCAGGATCTTCATCTGCCTTTCGAAGCGCCCCTTTAGGATTTGATCCAACAGGTAAATATCCAGATTACCAAAAAGATTGTTAAGCGCTTTAACCTCCATAGCTAGTAACCGGGATCACATCACCTCGTTGAGTCCAAAATAATAGGCCGTCTGATCACCAAATCCAAGATCAAAACGAATATTTAGTCCCTCATTATTCAATTTGTAGCGTATGCCCATCCCTCCACCTGCCTTAAACGTGCGTACTCCAAAGCCCTCCAAGTCAGGACTCACTTGACCAACACTTCCAAAAAGCACCACTCCAAGATTTCTATATACGTTTATCCGATATTCGGACTGAAAAACAAGTGCATGGCGATCCCTGTATTTACCCTCAAAGAATCCCCTCATGCGATCGCTTCCCCCGATCATGGATACGTGCTGAAATGGCACCGAACCTGCCGTTAAACTTGCCCAAGCCTGTCCAACAAGCACCTGCTTGGGTGTTATTGAAAGGTATTTTCGAAAATCCAGCACCAAGTGGGCAAAGGAAAAATCACTGGTAAAAGCCGGCGAAAAAAGCATCAGTTGGGCCTGGTGAAAAACCCCTCTGGTAGGTTGAAAGATATTGTCGCGTGTATCGAAATTGACCACACCCCCCATACCGGAAACAAACTGCCCATTACTTCCTGCAATTGTCCCACTTTCCAATAAGCCCAGTGCCTCCGTCCGATAGATGTCCTCCCGGCGGATTTCAAAACGAGGCCCCATATAAAGTCCTTTGAGGATTTCGCGTTCATACATCAGGTGGAAGTGCACGTATCTGCTTGCATAGTACTCCCCTGATGTTGGCGAACTACCAATTCCGTAAAACTTGAAAGGAAAATCGGCCATTTCTATCCGCGCATTCAAAAACCCCGTATTTCCGGGTTGCCACAAACTCAATTCCGTTGAGAACAGAAGTTGCTGGTTTAGGGTATACAAAAACGTGATGGGCAAGGTAGATGGCCGGGTGTCTACACCCTGTTTAGGACGATAGCGGAAAACTTTGATGGCCCGCGCACCGACGCCTAAACTGGTCTCAGGAGAGTAGGTTAAGGCAGGAATGACTGCCCACGAATCTCCACTTACCGATTCGACGATCTTGTCTGCGGTATCAAACAATTGGCTGATCAGATTTCCCTGACCGATCTCTTCGTCAGGACTTTGGGCAAAGCCAACCGTCACAGCCATCCCCACCAACACAGACAACGCCCACAATCTTTTCATGTGTCTATAATTGTTCTTTAGCGGTCACAACTTGTCCCGGTTTATCGGGATGGAATCTCGCATGGTGGATTGTCCTCCCAGTGTGTGACGGCTGTGTCATGCTCGATTTCATCTGGCTGCAAAGATAAGATTTTGCCGGGATTAAAATTCAATAATCAGGCCAACAGTTGGTAAAATTGATCCCGCCGTATCCCTGATACTCCTTAGAAGATAACGGTTTGGATCATTTGGATCGACTAAGGGCCGATCTTGTTCATCGCGTATCGCAATAAGACGGTTCGGTTGTTCAGCTTGAAAATTATAGGCGTTTTGAATATCAAAATACCAGTTCAAATTCCATTTATCAAAGAAATACTTCTTATCGACCCGTAGATCCAATTGGTGAAAACTCTTCAGGCGTTCCGCATTAATTCGGTTAAAATCAAATAAACCCCGATTGAACAGATCCCAGTTTGACCGGAGGGAAGACGCGCTGATATCAAACGGGATGAATGGGGTACCCCCCAAAAACCTCCACCTGGCGCCTACTTCCCAGTCCCTCTTCAGCCGTTTGCCGGCGGTAAGGCTCACGATAAACCTATTGTCCCAGGAAGAGGGAACAAATCCGTCGGTATTTGGATTGGTGAATTCACTACGTACCAACGTCACGGCGGCTATTCCATAAAAATCATTAAACAGACGCTGCTGCGCCAAAAATTCCAACCCATAGGCGCGACCACGCGCATCGGACGTTACTTCCTCATTTCCAATAACGCCAAAATCTGCCCCCAAATTAGCCAACGCCACGCCGTTTGCCACGGACGTGGGGTAGTTGCCGTATAACTTATAAAACCCTTCGATGGTAAACCTTCTGTTTTTTTCTGGACGCTGAATTTCGATCCCGGAGATAAAATGCGTTGAGCGGATAAACTTCACGTTATTTTCCTGGTTTACCAGTGCGCCGGAGTTGTCCCTAAAACCTAACACCGTGTATGGAGGACGCTGATAGTACACCCCTGCATTTGCCGTCCAAAACAACCGTTCCGTAAGCTGATAACTGACAGAAGCACGTGGGCTCATTTGGTTTAAGGGATTACTCGCGCTTCGCCCAAAATCACTTCCGTCCATTCTTACTCCGCCGGACAACAACAATCTTTCGCCAGCAAATTTCTTGCTTCCCTGCACAAAGGCTCCGTAAGAATGAAATAGGGCGATATCGTTGATGTCCAAGGGTGCGCCCAATATGCGTTCGACCGTACGATCAAAATTGTCGATCAGGTAACGGCTATATTCATAATTAACGCCATACTTCAACGTGTATCCCTTGCCAAAAATGTTGTTTTCCGCTCTAAATTTATTCTCGCTTTCCTGTGACCTATAGTCAAAGATCAAATTCTGGGGGTTGGATTCATCGTTGTTTTGGTACTTAAAGGCCCGGTTGTCGAGCATATTTCTACTCAAAACGTAAGTCCAGAAGCCGTTGGACCGAAAACGCTTCAGCTTCACACCGGTAGCATAGTTCCATTGCGACTGTATGGGAAGCGTATTCAGCAAAAACAAGCGGTTGTCCCTTTCCTCTTCGTTTTCCTCTCCCGGGAGGTCAAAGTTTAATGCAAACTGATCTATGGCACCGACGCCTAGGAAAGTGAGTTCGGTTCTGTCGTTGATACGTGTTTTGGTCTTAAGCGTAAAATCGTGAAAAGTAGGCAAAAACGGAAGTCCCAAAAGACGGAAAAGCCCCTGCAAATAGGATCGACGGGCTGATAGGATATAGCTAGTTTTCTCACCAAGCGGGCCCTCATTGGAAAGCGTAAGCTCCGAAGCTCCCACGGTAAGCTGGGTAAACATCTTGTCGCGCCTGCCATCCTTCAACTCAAACTCAAAAAAGGAGCTAAGCGAATTCATCCGATTTGCCGGAAAAGCGCCACTGATCACATCCACATTTTTGATGAGATTCACATTCAATATCCCCAATGGGCCTCCTGAAGATCCTTGGGTAGCAAAGTGGTTGATAACAGGTACCTCGATCTCATCAATAAAAAACTTGTTTTCGTTCGGCGCACCTCCGCGGATAATAATATCGTTTCTGAAACTTGCGGTACTCGCTACCCCGGGAAGCGCTTGGATAACGCGACTTATGTCCCTGTTACCTCCGGGATATCGCTCTATCTCATTGGTATTTAACTTCCTGGACGAGATGGGAGTATCCTCAGACCTGGAAAATTCCGAAGTGATAACTACCTCATCCAAGTCAGATGCGTCTTCCTCCAGTGCCAAGTCCAGCTGAACCGCCCTGGCCCGGGTTATCTGAACTTCGAAAACCGTGGTCGGTCTAAACCCGATAAAAGAAGCCCTGATATTGTAAAGGCCTGGAGGGATATCGGCTATTTTATAATTTCCATTTTCGTCCGAAATCGTACCCATATCAGCGCCTTGCACCACGATATTGGCAAACGGTATGGGCTGATTGTTCACCGGATTAAAAACCCGCCCTTGCAGACTCACTTGCTGCCCCAAAACGGATAAAAAGCTTACCAAAAGAAACGAAATAGTCAGAAAGTATCTCATATCGATTTTTAAAATGACAATTACTTAAATCGTTAATCACGGAAAAGGTTTGTAAGCAAACGGAAAAAATTTAAGTATTTTCGGTACACTCTTGTCAACTGGCTTCTTTTACTCTCCATAACCGCCACCACGGGGTGCCCGGAGAATCGTGGTGCTCGAAGTGGTACCCAAAAAAGTAACAACTCAGGAAAGCCCATACATGATTGAGGCGCTGAGACCCGGCATGGTGTTTATTGGAGTGCTCTCCTTTATGCGGCAGGTAGGTGCCAAAATAAAAAAGCTGGAAGGTGGACAGCACAGCCGGTAACATCCAAAAGAATATCAGATTCTCAGTGGGAAAGACAAGTTTTAGCAAATTAAAGGTTACCGCCATCAAGAAGATTTGCCAGCCGTTTACATACGCGGTGATAAAACTAAGGTACCAAGGGAAAAACCGATGGGAAGCATGATAGTCCGGATCTTGGTCTGTCGCCACAAACCTGTGATGCATGTGGTGTTTGGGGTACAGCCTACTGTAAAAGTTATAGGAAAACAATATCGCACAAAACCAACCCAAGGCATTATTTATAGCCTTGTTGCGCGAAACAACGCCATGCATGGCATCGTGCGCAGTGATGAACAAGCCGGTATACAAATGGGTCTGGATGAGCATTCCCAACAAAAAAAGAGGATGCCGGTAATCCAAATCCCACGTAAGCAGGAGAGCTAAGGCTAGGAACCAAAGAATTATGATTGAGATGGCAATGAGGGACCCCTTGGGGTCTATGCTTTTACTTCCCATGGGCAATGAAACGGATTCACTTGGAAGGAACGAATCCCGCTGCAAATTCATTCAAAATTTCACTATCTTTTCTTTCACCTGCTCCATTAGCCACATTGGCGTGGAGGTAGCTCCGCAGACCCCTACGGTTTGGTTCGGTGAAAACCAATCAGCGCTTACTTCCTCTGGGTTGGAAACAAAATAGGTGTTGGGGTTACGCTCCTTGCAGACATTGTACAATACCTTTCCATTTGAAGACTTTGTACCACTGACAAATACGATGTGATCAAATTTGGAGGCAAAATCACGTAGCTCCTTGTCTCTATTGGAAACCTGTCTACAAATGGTATCGTTCGTGTTTATCGAAATGCCGTTGTCCTTCAATATTTGGTTGATTTCGTAAAATTTATCTGTACTCTTGGTAGTTTGGCTGTACAGGGTTATGTTTTTGGGGAGATTTGGGATATCCAACTCGCTGATATCCTGAAAAACAACCGCTTTATTTCCGGTCTGACCCAAAAGGCCGATCACCTCTGCATGGCCGTGTTTGCCATAAATATAGATGGTCTCGTCCTTGTCGTAGGAGTTTTTGATTCGGTTTTGTAGTTTCAATACGACAGGGCAACTGGCATCTATCAATGTCAGGTTGTTCTCTATTGCCAATTGATAGGTGGACGGAGGCTCTCCGTGTGCCCGTATCAGCACCTTTTCATTTTGGAGCCCTTTCAGAGCTTCGTGGTCTATTATCACCAACCCCTTTTCGGTCAACCGCCTAACCTCCTCGTCATTGTGCACGATATCCCCCAGGCAATACAAGTACCCTTCCGAGTCGAGGATTTCTTCCGCCATTTCTATGGCATATACGACACCAAAGCAAAAGCCAGAATGCTGATCGATATGTACTTGAAGGTTCAACATAGCCTAATAACCGTTGCCTTTTTGAAATGTTTTCCGTTCTTTGATCTTTTCGTAAATCGTCACTACCATAAGAAGCATCCCCAGATTATATACGGCATCTTCTATTGGAATGGTTCCCAATCGTATGCCCAAATTTTCCTCATCATTGTACCACACAATCGGCTCCTCTATCCATGAGCCGGTTAACACGCCATTGACAAAGAAGAATGGGATAAACGAAACAAGGTAGGCCAGAAAAAACCTTCCGAAATGTTTATCTTTAAAGATAAACAAATGTACCGCAAGCACCAGGGACGTGAATAAGAAATTAATGCCTGTATACAACTTATCGAAATGATAAATCCCAAGGGTAAGGAGTACGCCAATCAACAAATACATTATCTTGACCGATAGCGGTTTAAATAGATCCTTTTTTACAAAATAGATCAGTACCTCGTAAATGAACACGCAGGCATAGGGCACAATCAGGAAGAAAAGCCATTCCTCCAACGGCAGCTCCAAAAAAAACACCCCGATAAGGTACTTCTCATTAAATCCCCATACCCCTTGGACGGTAAACCAGTGGTCCCAAACGATAAAAACGAAGGCCATCGATAAAATGGCTGGAAAAAGGGCGTAGGCCTTCTTTGCATAACTGATTCGGTGTTCGAAGGACTGAGCCAACGGATAGGATAGGGTAAATACCATCAACCCCAAGTAATAATAATTCTCCATTCCTTCCATTAACTAAATCCCAACTTAGAACCAAAGTAGGTAGCCAGCAGCAAAGATGCTTTTCGCGCATTCGGGATCCTGATTCGCTGCTGCGTAATAATTTCGGGAGTGGTGTTTTTAATCTTACAGAATAGTTTGAGGTAATACAGGTAGGCGACTTTCACACCGAGCTTTGCGCCTTTTGGAAGCTGCTCTATGCCGATCAGAGCCTCGTCAAAATCACGCTGTATATCCTCCTCTATTTCTCTTTTTACCGATTGGTCAAAAGAGAGAAAATCAACACCTGGAAAATAAACCCTGCCCCGCTCTTCGAAATCACTTTTAATGTCCCGTAAGAAATTTACCTTCTGAAAGGCAGCTCCTAGCCTACAGGCGTATCCCTTTAATCGGTCGTAAGAATCTCCGTCTCCCTCACAAAAAACCTTAAGACACATCAGGCCCACTACCTCTGCGGACCCATAAATGTACTCTTGGTATTTTTCATCGTTATATTTTGTGAAATCCAAATCCATCTCCATGCTATGAAGAAACGCATCAATCAACTCCCGATCGATCCCATACCCATTTACTACCACCTGAAATGCGTGAAGTACCGGGTTTAAACTGATCTTGTCGTCAATCGCCTGGTACGTATCTGCCCTAAAACGATCCAAAAGTGATTTTTTATCAAAGCCATGGAAGGTATCCACTATTTCATCTGCATAGCGGACAAAACCATAAATCCCATAAATCGAACGATGGAATTTTTTATCGAGCGTTCTGATTCCAAGCGAAAATGAAGTGCTATACCTCTGAGTGATCAGTTTGCTGCACTCAAACGTCGTATCTTCAAACAGCTGCTGGGAAGTAGTCATAGGGTGAATTTACTGTTTTTTTCTGATTTTATGTTCCTTTTCTATCTCCTTTGCGACCACACCTCCCGAGATCAGCGAAGGCGGCACCCCCGGCCCGGGTACTGTTAGCTGCCCGGTATAATATAGGTTGGCCACTTTCTTGTTTTTGAGAGAGGGTTTCAAAATAGCGGTCTGGGTAAGCGTATTTGCCAATCCATAGGCGTTCCCTTTAAACGCATTGTAATCACTCATGAAATCGCTATGTGCATAAGATCGCTTAAAAATGACGTGGCTCCGGATTTCCTGTCCGCTTAGCGTTTCCAGTCTATCCATCACCATATGGTAGTATTTTTCACGAAGCTCCTCCGTGTCCGATAACCCAGGAGCCAACGGAACTAAGATGAACAGGTTTTCCTTCCCTTCGGGTGCTACACTAGGATCGGTCACCGAGGGTGCCGAAACATAGAACAGCGGTTTTTCGGGCCACCTAGGTCGGGTGTATATGGCATCGGCATGCGGCCCCAACGGCTCATCGAAATACAGGTTATGGTGCAGAAGGTTTTTCAGCTTTTTATCTATCCCCAAATAAAACAATAGAGACGAAGGAGCCATAACCCGGGTGTCCCAGTATTTTTCAGAGTAGTTTCGGTAGTCTACCTGCAACATCTGCGATTCCACATGGTGGTAATCAGCCCCGGCAACAACCACATCCGCATCCAATTGACGCCCATCTTCCAGGGTAACAGAAGTGGCTTTCCCGTTGCTTACGTTTATTCGACTCACCGGACTGTTGTACTGAAAGGTGACTCCCTTTTCTTCTGCGAGGGACACCATCCCTTCAATTATCTTGTGCATGCCCCCCTTGGGGTACCACGTACCAAGGGCAATATCCGCATAGTTCATCAGGCTGTAGAGTGCGGGGATTTTTTCGGCCGTTTCGCCCAAAAAAAGTACCGGAAACTCCATGAGCCGGATAATCTTATCTTCTTTAAAAAACTTTCTAACATGAGTGGACATGGACTGGAATATGTCCATCCGGAAAAGATCCCGCAGCAAGCTCAACCGGGCAAACTCCAACAGCGACCTGCTGGGCTTGTGCACCAAGTCGTGAATACCGACCTGATATTTGTAAGCAGCCTGTGAAAGGAACTCATCCAATTGCTTCCCAGATCCGGGTTCTATCGACTCCAGCATCTGCCGGAACGAACCAAGCTCGGCGGGGATATTCAACGTATCATCCTTCCCATAGATAACCGCGTACGATGGATCCAAGCGAACCAGCTCGTAATAATCAGCTACTTTTTTGCCGAATTTCTCAAAGTATCGATCAAAAACGTCAGGCATCCAATACCAACTTGGTCCCATATCAAAAACGAAACCCCCGGATTCGAACTTTCTAGCCCTTCCTCCTGGGGTACTGTTTTTCTCGACGACGGTCACTTGGTATCCGGCTGTCGCTAGGTGGGTAGCAGCGGAAATACCAGCAAATCCGCTTCCAATCACCACCACGTGCTTATCACTCATATATTAGTTTCTTGTTTGGTAGATGCTCAGTTGATCCTTGAGAAGCTTCCTTGCAATATGAATCCTATTTTTAACAGTTCCTATCGGAATCTGTAATTTGTCAGCAATCTCATGGTACTTGAAGCCACGGAAATGCATCATAAAGGGATCTTTGTAAACAGACTCTAGATTCGCGATGGCACGGGTGATGTCGTTCATCGCAAAATCACCGTAGGCGTCGTTTTCGATAATCACGGCACCTGAGTTCAAAAAGTGCAGGTTATCTGAGGTGTCCACAAAAGTACCTCTGCGTACCATCCGCTGGTAGTTTGTGATAAAGGTGTTTTTCATGATGGTGTATAACCACGCCTTGAGATTTGTGCCATCAGTAAATTTGTCCTTGTTTGTAAAGGCCTTTACCATGGTATCCTGCAACAAGTCATTTGCGTCATCCACGTCTCTGGTCAGCTTCAGCGCAAAGGGCTTCAATGATTTGGTAAGCTTGTTCAACGAGTAACTAAATTCAAGTGTTGTCATGGTTTCCGTTTTTGTTTAATCAAAAGTATGCATCATTAAACACATATGCAAGAAAAATGTCTAACTTTTTTTATTTTTTATTAAACGGAAATTTTAATCGAAGAACCCAGAACCACAATAATCAGTCGTATAGGTCATTAAAAACGATATTTCAGCCCGAAAAGTGGGTTCGGAACTCCTGGTTTGGGTATTTTTTGTTTAATAACAATAAAAAAAGACTAACATTTCTGCTAGTCTTGTTTAATCTATTTTGTTTCTTTTTTAAGCCCATGATCTTCTCAAAAAGCGAAGCCAATTACCATGCATGACTCCCTCGATGTCTTTTTCGGAGTACCCCCTTCTGACAAGCATCCCTGGGATCCGCTGCAAATCGGCAATAGACTCCAAATCATACGGGCTTTGCTCCCTACCATAGGCACCATCCAAATCGCTGCCTATTCCGATGTGGTCGGCATTGCCGGCCAGCTGACAGATATGATCCATATGGTCGATAATTTTTTCCAGATCACAATCCATCTCCTTGGGCAGCGACTTCCCTCTGATCCATCCCGGTACCATCATCCATGCATCAAGCGCTGCACCTATAACCGCTCCCCTTTCTATTAGGGCCCTTAGCTGTTCGTCACTGAATTGCCGGTTATGGTTCACCAACGCCCGGCAATTGTTATGACTAGCCCACACCGGACCATTGAAATGATCCAACGCTTCCCAAAAGCTATCATCACACAAATGGGTGGCATCCAAGATGATATTCAGCGACTCCATTAATCTTAGGAGTTCTCTACCTCTTTGTCCCATAAAGCCCGTGGCATCGGTACCCTGTGCATACCTGCCAGGACCGTAATGGGCAGGGCCTAAAGCACGTAGCCCGGATTCAAAAGACTTTTCCAAATAGGATAGGTCGATAATTGAATCGGCTCCCTCCAATGAAAGGATGTATCCAACAGGCTTTTGGCTAGCGGGCTCCCCATCACTCCACAATGCCAAGTGACTTTCCAAGCCGGTCAAATCGGTAATCTGAACCATTTCACCGGCATCTTCCATGGCTTTGTACCAAGCCAGCTGCCCTTGTGTCTGTGCCCAGGCCTGATGAGGGGAATGCCAGCCCGGTAGTGGGTTTCCAGGGGCGACATACCGCGCGATTTGCGTGGCCACTACCAAGCCAATATGGCCTTCCCGAAGTGTCGGAAGCGATACCGTTGCATTACCGCGGTCGGCTTTGTCGGTAAGCCCCTTTTCCCTTCCATTTATCTCGTGGAGCGGGCGGGTAAGATCCCGATTCCACTCCAGCGCATTCATACTGAGGTCTAGGTGTGCATCTATCGTAAACATACTATTCGAATCTTAAGGTAGGGGAATTGATCAATAGGTGATTTTCTTGCTCCGCGCCAGTATAGGCCAAACAGCAGATTTTTCTCCCTTTACAATGGTGACCGCCTCGTCATACAAAGCGACAGTCGGACAAATATGGTAGGGAATTCCCAGGAAAGCATCTCCAACCCGGTACGAATGACCTGCAGGAACGCGGAAAACCAAATGCTCCTCACTCTGTCCAACGGGTTCCCAGTTTTCCACCCCTAGTAGTGTTACACGGTTTTTCAACGGATTCTCGGCAGCGATGGATTTATGCCCTAAATCCAAACAGACCAGGTCCGGGCCGGGTAAGGAAATAATTCGGGTCAGTACCAGTGCAGCGGGAACGTAGGGCTGCTCCGGAAGGCCCAGCGAATACCCCCTGTCCCAATAAATAAAGGTACCCGGCGAACAAACGACCCCCGGACGCAGTGCATGAATCGTAAAGGTGGTGGAACCACCCGCAATGATCTCCACATTGGCTCCTTCGGAGCGAAGGATGTTTGCCAGCTCTTGGACAGGAGCAAAACCTTCATCACAGGCTCGTTTTCGCTCATTCCAGTTTTCCTGTCGTACGTGCCCATCGTAGACATGCATACCCAATACCTTTAATCCTTGCATTGCCAGGCAGCTCCGGTAGAGTTCCTCTGCCGGCTTACCTATTGACACACCGGTACGGTCAGTCCCTGCATTGATATCCAAGTAAACAGCAAACTCTAAATGCTTTGATACGCCTCTGGACGCCAACTGCCTCGCCACGTCAATATCGTCGACCAAGCAGGAAAATCTGATATCCGGAAAACTCAGCACCAGGGACTCCCATCTTTCCTGCTTAGGTCCTACGGGCTGATAGGCCAACAGAATGTCTTTGGCACCAGCGTTGACCAACAGCTCAGCCTCTGAAACAGTAGCACATTTAAAGGCCCCTATTCCTGCCTCCATCATCAATCGACAGGCATCCACCGACTTATTGGTCTTGATATGGGGACGAAGCCGATGCACATCTCCAATGGCCAGGATGGCCTTTTGAATATTCTCGGATACAACGTCTGTGTAGATAAGAAGTGCTGGAGAGTCGATCGAATTAGAATCCTTTAGGAGGTAAGCCCCGATTGCTTCCGACATATCCATGAATCTATTCGAGTTCGAACAATGCTTCAATTTCTACGGGAATATTTCCAGGCAATGATCCAAAACCTACCGCACTGCGGGTACCGATTCCGTTTTCCTCTCCCCAAACCTTGGCAAAAAGCTCGCTGCATCCGTTGATCACGAAGGGATGCTCGCCAAAATCAACCGTGCTGTTGACCATACCCAGCACCTTTATGACGCGTTTAACTTTATTAAGACTTCCCAGATGAGCTTGGATCGTTGATAGCATGGTCAATCCTACTTGTTGGGCTGCCAGCTTGGCTTCTTCTTTGTCCATCTCGCGACCTACCTTTCCGGCGATAAGACTACCATCGTCTTTTACAGGACCGTGTCCAGAGAGGTAAAGATGTTTCCCGTCGATCACAAAAGGTTTATAAACGCCCATAGGAGCTGGTGCCGGTGGCAGGTTCAAACCTAGCGCACTGAACCTTGATTCTGCTGATGCTATTTCCATGTCTTTATATAGGTTTATTTTTTTGACGAAGTTAAAGAATTAAATTCATAGCCAAAACTCCCAGCAAGCCCCCGACTGCGGCTACTGTCTCGACCAGAGACCATGTGGTGAGCGTTTGTTTTATGGTCAGGTTAAAGTATTCTTTTACCAGCCAAAAGCCGCCATCGTTAAAATGGGAGAAAATCAGACTACCCGAACCAATCGCCAAAACCATCAGGTTTGCATTGACGCCAGAACCCTCGACTAACGGACCAATAATACCAGCCGCGGTGAGCGCGGCAACTGTGGCAGATCCGACAGAAACACGGATGATCGCTGCAATCAGCCAGCCCAGTACCAAAGGTGGAACGGCCCAATCCTCCATGGCCGTAGCAATTTCGGCACTCACTCCACTGGATACCAGCACTTCCTTAAACGCCCCCGCGCCTGCAATGATCAGAATTACCAATGCGATGTCTTTTACCGCCTTTCCAAAGCTATCCATGATGGCAGCGACTGATTTCCCCTTACGGATTCCCAAGCTTACGGTTGCCCAAAGAAGAGAAAACAACATGACTATCCCGGGATCCCCCAAAAACACCAACCAAGTGTAACCCGGGACCTCAGGAGACGCATCCAGCAATGCCAGGGACGTCGCTATCAACAAAAAAACCGGCAACAAGGCTGAAACCAAGCTATTGGCCAACGAGGGCAGTGATTCGGAGGGCTGCATCTCGCTTCGAAACGCTTCCAAAGGCATCACGTGCATTGAACGGATCCACGGCAATCGAGCCATCAACGGCCCTGCCACCAGAATAAGAGGGATGGCTATAATCAATCCATATATCAAGGTAAGGCCCATGTTGGCATCAAACTGCGCAACCAGTGCAACCGGGGCGGGATGTGGAGGCAACAAACCATGTGTGACAGACAACGCCGCCAGCATGGGCACTCCAATGTACATAGCTGGGATTTTATACTGATAAGAAACCGTAAAAACCAAGGGTACCAAAAGAACGAACCCCACATTAAAAAAAAGGGGAATGCCCACTACCAGCGAAGTCAATGTTATCGCCCATTGTATTCGGTACTGCCCAAACAGCTTCATCAAAAATTCGGCAATCCGCTGGGCAGCACCACTGTCTGCCACAATCTTACCAAGCATGGCACCCAGGGTAATTATGATGATCAGGCCCCCGAGAAGATCCCCAATCCCTTTTTGAATCGCCGCCATTACCCTATCCAAGGGGATCCCCAACAGAATTCCAGCGGCTACTGAAACCAATAAAAAGGCGATAAATGGTTCGAGCTTGACCCATACAATCAGTAGGACCAATAGTAAAATGCTAATGCCTATACCAAGAAAGACCATGGAGATGAATATTCGTTGCGTTAAATTTTCTCAAAAATTACGGTATTTACGCTGGAAAATTTAACCCGGTCATCATAAAAACATCATCTCTTCACCCATTTTAGTATTTCGGATCTGCCAGAAATCACCACACCAACTACGTAGAGGCC
The DNA here is from genome assembly GCF_000390185.1 of Lunatimonas lonarensis. GTDB lineage: Bacteria > Bacteroidota > Bacteroidia > Cytophagales > Cyclobacteriaceae > Lunatimonas > Lunatimonas lonarensis. The sequence goes on from NZ_AQHR01000073.1 coordinate 41,418, forward strand.
GGCATCCACTTCCTCCAAGGATGTCAGAAAAACGGGCTTAATATCGCCCAAAATTCCCTCATGATAAACCAGTATGTGCCCGGAACCAGATTTCAGGGAAAGGGTGCCGTATTGCTTTTCATATAACATTGGCATGGCAATTTCCAATCTACCACCAACATACGGGTTGGGAAAGACGCGTGCCGTAGGTTGAACTGGAAAATCCCGAGTCAACCTAGCCAATTCACTTGAGCTTGTCTTGCCATCGAAGTCTACCTGTTGAACCTTATAATAGATCGTACCCCGGTCTGGTAGCAGTGGGTCAAAAAATTGGTAGTGAGATACACTACTGGTATTCATGCCTCCCGGCACCTCTCCGATCAGCTCGAAGGATTTTGCTCCATCTGTGGAGCGGGCTATTTGAAACATTTCGTTGTTTTTCTCCTGTGAAACCGACCAACTGATCGTTGCTCCCGATAGAGAAGCGTGCGCATCAACGCTAAGCCAATTGACCGGCAGCGATGTAATTACCTCTACGGTGACGGTTCCGTAGGCAGAATTGGTCCAGTTGCCAATCTCAGTTATTTGGTACGTTATGACATATATTCCTGGTTCTGCGTCCGCAGAGACATCGACACTGCCATCTGCATTTAGCCTCACCCATCCGTTTGGATCCGGCTCGATGACGGACAGCGTCACTGTTTCCAACGAAACCGGCTGTTCCATCAGCTCATCGTTCAGCAGCACGTTGGTGATATTTTTCACACCGACGGTTGTTACCGGGGCCACATCGTCTACCACTTGGATGGAATTTCTAAAAAAGACTATCTTTCCATCTGCACCATCTATATTGATGACACGAATGCCGAATATCGGCTCGGATGACCCGAACATAAGGGGAGAAAAAACCACCAAATGTTGGGGTTGAGTGGGGTAGTTCCCCTGATTTACAACGCCCATATTCCAAGAATATCCCCTTAATTCAATTGTCTGTGCTGACAGTATTGGCTGACCGGAAATATCCAGGGCTTGAAAGTTCATACGGCTGTTACCGTCTCGTTCGGAGACGACTAGATAGCCGGATTGGGGAATCTCCACCGGATAGATAACGTCCAAAAATACCTCATTGGCCGGAATGTTACTTCCTCCGATATCCCAGTAGGACCGGAAATCGGGCGTAGAGACCACGTCCTCTATCGCATGTGCAAAGTTGGCATTCATGTGGCTGATGTAGGTTCCGTCATACTTGGCCACCCCCACCCCGTTTGCGGGAATTTGGTTGGTTCCCAGTCTTGGATGCAGATTCTGTACGATGGGCGTTCTGGTAGTGGCAAAAATCTCTACACCATTCTCCAAGAGGATGGTTTCAACAACTACCGGGCTACGATCCGGTAGAGGATTGGTACGCGTTGCCGGATTAGTAGTTTGGATAATCTGGTATCCGTCTACCGAAAGCCTAATTTCTTGGATGGAAATGCTATTCGTTGTCTGATTGATGACCACCTGCCCGGACACACCAAAAAAGACACCTATGTGGAGGTAAATGAATACGATCGACCGTATTTTCATCCATCCCGCTTTCATGACTTTGTTCGTTAAAAATCGAATGACCCATGCAAAACCTTTGCTTAGAGCCGCTCATTGACTAATTAAAAATACGAATATTTATAGAATAAAAATAAGTTTTTGTAATTAAAAATAGAATTTTATTTTACAAAGTATATTTCTATATTTCAAATGCAAAATATTGTCAATATTTCTTTATCCATTTCATGGAGTAATTCAGATCTTCTGCAACCAAGCGAATAAAATAGATTCCCGGCAAATAACCGGTTAAGGCAGTTCCAAAAATGGCTGCATCTTCCCTACTAAATATTTCCACATCCATCCATAGTTTGCCTCTGCTATCGTGAACCACTGCCCGTACGTCTCCACGAAAAGCCCGGTCTGGAATGCGGACTTGAACATCGCCGGACAGATACGGGTTTGGAAAAATAATCGGAAGGTCATCCACGTTTCTTTTTGTCCGAACCGAAGTAACCGGACTGGCACTAATCAGCGCATCCTGATCCCATGCAAGTACCTGATAGTACACATGCCCGTTGAAAGGCAACGGTTGGTTGTCCAAAAAGAAAAACGATTCATCGGACGCACTTGCATCAAACTCATAAATCACTCGAAAATCCAGACTGGCGTCCTCTGCCCGTAGGATTGTGAATCGGGTAGACTCGCCCACCTTGGTCTGCCAAGCCAGCTGTACGTTCCCATCATGAACCACCGCAGAAAAACTGCGCCATTCGATGGGCAAGAGACTTAAAGGCTCTGTACTTGCTAGAGCAAAGGCAGCTGCCTGTAGTGCTTCAAAACTTACCGATCGCTTTGCCCAAATTCGACTTCCTTCGAGTGCAGCCTCCACATGAAAGCCAGTAGCAGCGGTTCCATTTCCAGCCACTCGGAGATCCGAAACATCGTTTAGGAGCATGTCATCTCCCTGTATCCAGATTTCCAGCTCTCCGGTATGGCTACCGGCATGGGCCACTGAAAAATGTGAATTCATCAGGTAATAGATTTCCGTGCCATCCTCATCTATCAGTCCATTGGCCAGCGTAGTGCCCGGCGTTTGAATATGGGCGATGGTGATGGTTTGGTTCGAGGGAACCGATTCCGCATGTAGGCGGATAGTTCTCGGTGCTGCCAAGTAATCATCAAAGAACGGGTACACATTGCCGCTGCCCCCTCCATCAAAATGAATATTATTGATGGTTAGCGAATTGAGCCGAAGCCAAAAGCCACCTGTATACTCGTAGCTACCAATCATGGACGTATTCAGAACCAGCGAATTTCCGCCAAAGTCCATGTTGCCTCCCAACATCCGAAAATCACGGGCCACGGTTACATCCTGCTCCAGCATAATGGTTCCGCCATCCTTGACAACGGATAAATCACTGACAAAAAAACCAGGCCAATCTACCCGCTGATCCTGTGCCCCTATCAAGGTAAGGTGGGTAGTACCTCCAATGACAGGTCCACCCGATGCTACAAGATCACCCGTTAAAAACAGATCCATCGGCAGCAATTTTGCTCCGTTTCCTTCAAAGTATATGTTATTGTAGGAATCTATCGTCTGACTCGTCAATAAAGCAGGAGCCAGCATTCGCTGCTGCCCATCTCCATCGTAATTATAAATGACGGTGCCCTGAAGCTGAACCAATTCGGCCTCCAACTGAGGACGATCACCCAACAATATCAACCCACCTCCCTCCTCCAGGATAAAAGAAGCCGCCGGCCGTGTACCGGTCCTCCGAAGAATCTGCCCCGAAGGTGCCGAGGCTTCCGATATCAGTGTGGCCCCCGATCGAACCGTAAGGGATCCAAATGCCTCGGCCCCAAAGCTATTGTGGATATTAAAGGAAAACGTGGAGGTGGCAGGTGTACCGTTTGTATTTAAGGTTTGAAGCACCGTCCCGCTTTCGATGATAAATTCAGTGGCCTTCATTGCCGCATTTACGACAAGGGTTGCATCTGGGTCGGGACTGAATCGGACGGTAAAGCGACTATAATTTGACACGCCACTCCAAGAGTTCCGATCAACTACTGTTCTTGATGCCCCTCGAAAGACCAACGATCCCGTCTCTGGATAAATCCAGTCAGTAGACGGGTGGGCGTTGGGATGTAGAATCCATTCCCCCCCTGAATTCTCACCCAAACTCCTTAGCGCACCGAAAATTGACAAATCATAGGACTGCAGATTTAGCTTGCGGCCAGGAGACTCTCCTTGACCGAACAAATACAGATTGCCAACTTCCTCGTGACCGGTTAGCACCACCTCATGACCTCTTAAGATAAAGACATCGTTGTACCTACCGGGAGGACTGGCAGTGGACACCCAGCCAATGCCGTCATACTCGAGCCAAATAAGTGGGTCACTCCATACGCCGGACCCCCCCGGTGATAGGTTGGTTCTGTAGGAACCCTCAACAGGGTATATTTCTTGAGCGGCCAAAGGGGAAACGACCAATACGCAACATAACAGTCCCCCACAAAAAATATTGGGAGCAGAAAAACACCTTAATAACAATATGTAATTGGATACATCCATATTATGCTATAAAAGTCACTAAATTTATAACTTAAAAGCCTACTGATCAACTGTATAATCTGTTTTTTTACATAAAATTAGTTTATAATATAAATAACTAAAATAAACATTTTGTTAAAATAATTTGGATATGATACCCCAAAAGAGTAGCAAAAAGAATTCTCCCTACAAACCATTTATTTCCTGTAAATTTGTGTGAAACTACCGTGTTGCGTTTGATAGGGAAAGTCCGAGGCTGGTCTACCAACTAATTGCCATACAATCATGAAATCTATAAACCTAGCTTGCCTGCTTGTATCCTTGCTTTTTTGGACCCTTGGATCACCGAAAAGTATGGCCCAGAATTACCAGATCAGTCTGATTACCTGTGATCCTGGCGACGAGTTGTACTCTACGTTTGGCCATAGCGCTGTACGCGTCCGTGACCAGATGTCCGGGACGGATCTTGTCTTCAATTATGGAACCTTTGATTTCAATACGCCCTTTTTTTACGTAAAGTTCAGCCGGAGAACGCTGGACTACCAACTTGCGGTAACGACTTTTGATCAGTTCCTTTACGAGTACAACTATTTCAAACGAAGCGTACGAGAGCAGGTATTGGATCTTTCCCCCAACCAAACGGAGGAAATCATCCGGTTTTTGAGAACCAATTACCTTCCTGAAAACAGGAAATACCGCTACGATTTTTTTTATGACAACTGTGCCACTCGAATCCGGGATATGATGGAGTCGGTGCTTGGAGGCCAACTTGACTGGATGGAAGTGGAAAACGCGCCCCAAATCACCTTTCGACAGCTGATTGACGAATATGTCTATCCCCTTCCGTGGTCGGATTTGGGGATCGATCTGGCACTCGGCGCGGTAATCGATCAACATGCGCAAGAACGCGAAAAGCTTTTCCTACCCGATTACCTTGAGGCGGCATTTGGCCGGGCAGAGATTATCGGGGACGGGCCCCGTAGACCATTGGTAAAAAGCACCCAAATCATCTACGATTTTCCAGAACGCTCTGCTACGTTTAGCGTCCTTAATCCCTTCTTGGTATTCTGGGCAATCGCCATCGTCATTGGTATGGTGACCTACTTGGGATACCGTAGAAAAAAAATATACCCCATCACAGACATCCTGCTCTTTGGTTCGCTGGGTCTGTTGGGAGTCTTAATCGTATATCTTTGGTTTTTTACCGAGCATTCCCAAACCAAGATGAATTGGAATCTATTGTGGGCGTTTCCAGGCCACCTGCTGATAGTGTTAATGATCATCCTGCGGAAAATTCCGGATTGGTTAAGACACTATCTGCTTGTCAGCTTAATACTGGCAGATTTGGGATTGATTTTCTGGTTAGTAGGTGTCCAATCTTTCCATGCAAGCGTACTGCCCCTTTTATTGGCAACGATCCTACGGAGTAATTTTCTATATTACAATCTTGGAAAATGGATGCGTAAAGAGAACCCAGCAAGTTTGTAAACCATTCAATGGGGTTTAAGCGTTATCTAAAAAAGACATCCTACCATGGGCTTTAAGATTACCTCAGATTACCAGCCTACCGGCGACCAACCTACTGCGATAAAAAGCCTCGTGGAGGGCCTCCAAAACAACGAGCCTTCGCAGGTGTTACTGGGTGTCACGGGATCTGGAAAGACCTTTACGGTGGCCAACGTGATCATGGAGGTGCAGAAACCCACCTTGGTGCTCAGCCATAACAAAACCCTGGCCGCACAGCTATATGGGGAATTCAAGCAGTTCTTCCCGGAAAATGCCGTGGAGTACTTTATTTCCTACTACGACTATTACCAGCCGGAAGCCTATATACCTACCAGTGGTACCTATATAGAAAAAGACCTCTCTATCAACGACGAGATTGAAAAACTTCGGCTTTCAGCCACCTCCGCTTTACTTTCGGGAAGACGCGACGTCATCGTTGTTGCGTCGGTGTCCTGTATCTATGGTATTGGCAACCCCGAAGAGTTTGGAAAAAACGTCATTCATCTGCAGGAAGGAGATCGAATCCCACGAAATCAACTACTCTATAAACTGGTGGAAGTCTTGTACAGCCGGTCAAACGCCGAGTTTACGAGGGGTACATTCCGGGTCAAGGGTGATACAGTAGACATCTTTGTGGCCTACGCTGATTTTGCCTACCGCATCTTTTTTTGGGGCGATGAGATCGAAGCCATACAACGCATAGACCCAGCTACCGGGCGGAAACTGGAAGATGAAAAAATCATTACCATCTACCCTGCCAATCTATTCGTCACCGGCAGGGACGTACTCGACCAAGCCATTCATGAAATCCAGGATGATTTGGTGGCACAGGTGGCTTTTTTTGAGCGGGACATGAAACTGATGGAAGCCAAACGCCTTAAAGAAAGGACGGAATTTGACTTGGAAATGATCCGTGAGTTGGGCTATTGCTCCGGCGTGGAAAATTACTCCCGGTATTTTGACCGCAGGCTGCCAGGCACCCGGCCCTTCTGCCTGTTGGACTATTTTCCGGAAGATTATCTCCTCGTCATAGATGAGAGCCACGTAACCGTGCCACAGGTACGGGCGATGTGGGGAGGTGACCGATCCCGAAAAGCCAACCTGGTGGAATATGGGTTTCGGCTTCCCTCTGCCATGGATAACCGTCCGCTGAAATTTGAGGAGTTTGAGGCATTGACAAATCAGGTGATCTACGTTAGTGCCACACCTGCCGATTACGAACTTACCCGATCCGGTGGGGTTGTGGTCGAACAGATTATACGCCCTACAGGCTTGCTCGATCCGGTTATTGAGGTACGGCCCAGCGCAAACCAGATCGATGACCTTCTGGAGGAAATAGACCAAACCGTTAACGACGGGTTCAGGGTACTGGTAACCACGCTGACAAAAAGAATGGCGGAGGAGCTACAGAAATTCCTGGAACGGGCAGGCGTAAAATCCCGATACATTCATTCAGAGGTGAAACCACTGGATAGGGTCGAAATCCTTCGCGAACTGCGATTGGGTGTTTTTGACGTGCTGGTTGGGGTTAACCTATTGCGCGAAGGGCTAGACTTGCCTGAGGTAGCGCTGGTAGCTATATTGGATGCGGATAAGGAAGGGTTTTTACGCAATGAACGAAGCCTTGTACAGACTATCGGAAGAGCTGCCCGTAACGAACGGGGCCGGGTGATCATGTATGCCGACAAAGTAACCGAGTCGATGCAGGTGGCCATCGATGAAACCAACCGAAGGCGATCCCTGCAGCAGGCCTACAATGAAGCCCATGGAATTACACCTAAGACCGTCCTGAAGTCCAGGGAGAAAATCATGGGCCAAACGAAGGTAGCCGACAGCAAGCGAAACCCAAAAGTCTATGCGGAGGATATGCAGGAATCAAATTCTGTAGCCGCAGATCCAATTGTACAATACCTGAGCAAGGAAAAACTGGAAAAACTCGTCGCTCAAACACAGAAGCGAATGGAGGCAGCCGCAAAGGAGATGAACTTCATGGAAGCGGCAAGGCTTCGTGATGAATGGCAAATGCTCAAAAACCGATTAGCTGAACTTAACCAAGGTGTTTCATGATAAATAAATGGTTTGTAGCTCTTTTTTTGGTTCTGTTTATTGGCGGTTTCGAATCTGCCCGGGCACAACAGGCCGAAGGAAGCTTTCTGTTATCAGGAGCGGTTGACTTGGCCAGAACAGACGCACCAGGAGTAATAAGACGGTATCAAATCGGTGTGGAGGGAAATTACTTTTACCGTCACAACCTATCCTTTTCCGGCGGATATGAATTCAACTACCCGAATGCAAATCTGGTCACCATCGGATCCAGATTCTATCCTTTGGAGAAATTGTTCATCCGCGGCAGGGGGCTAATAGGGGCTGATTCCGATTTTGCGCTCGGGGCTGGCTACACCCATAACATTAGCTATAGGGTTAGGCTGGAAGGCATGGGTGATTATTACGTTGCCAACGGCGTGTTTGGAGCTAGGGTAGGAATAGGGATATTAATCAACTAACCGCATGGGACTCCGAGAGATCATAAAACTGGCATCGGAAGGAGAGGGCCTTCGTTTGGAATTTAAAAAAAAAGCGGCCCATCCCGAAAAAATCGTGAAAGAAATCATTGCCTTGGCCAATACGGAAGGAGGCTACCTGATGATAGGGGTGGATGACGACGGAACCGTCAGCGGGCAGCGATTTATCGACGAAGAAATATTTGTAATGGACCGGGCAATCTCGCAATTGATTCATCCTCCGTTGGACGTCGTAAAGGAAGTCATTCACCTAAACCACAAAAAGGGCGTAGCGGTCTACAAAATTGACAAAAGCCTCTACGCACCCCATTTCCTCTTCGAAAACAACCGCAAAAAAGCCTTTGTCAGGGTGAAGGACCGCAGTATTCAGGCGAGTAGGGAAGTCTGGGAAATCCTTAAGCGCCAACAAAGGAATGAAAACATTATCTTTCGCTACGGAAAAAACGAACGCATCCTGATGCAAGCACTGGCTGAAAACGATTCCATCACCGTCAAGGGATTTATGAAGGTAGCCAAAATACCCATATTCATTGCATCAAGGATACTTATCCGTCTGGTTTTGGCAAACGTGCTACAGGTAATCCCACAGGAAAACGAAGATTTGTTTGTCCTTAAAACTGCGTCGTGATCCTGTCCAACGACTCCCGAACGAGGTCATATTCAAACCCCCTAAAAAGAAGGAATCGCTGTACCTTCCCTTTCTTTAAAAAGGTATCGGATTCCTTGGTTGCCTGCCACTTACGATCAGCTAGGCTATTGAGCACCTCGATGTATTGATCGGGCTCGATCCATGAAATGCCCTCCCGAACAAGATCCTCTGATATGCCCCGGAGTTTCAATTCTTGTCGGATCCGAACCCTTCCCCACTTCTTTATCAAAAAACGACCTCTGACAAAAGCCTCAACAAAACGCTTCTCGTCCACGAAACCCTGCTCTACCAGCTTTTCAACCAAAGAGGTGATGGTGTCCCCCTCTACCCCAAGATCCTCCAGCTTTCCACGTACCTCCATGATACACCTATCTTGATAGGCACAGTAAGCCGTGATTTTCTCCCAAACAAGGGGAGCGTCCGGCTTAGCGCCATCCAATTGGCCTAGGTTTTCTTTTTCTGAAAGGGACATTTTGTGTACTTTTGACAAAGCTTATCACTGGATTAGAATTCAAATATATAAAACGTTACATTAATATAATATGCGAAAAAAAATAGTAGCCGGTAACTGGAAGATGAATTTAAACCAGGCAGACGGCCAAAAACTGACATCTGAAATTGTAAATATGATAAAAGATGAGTCGATTCAGGATGTCACCGTGGTTCTGAACCCACCATTTGTACATTTACAAGGGGTTAAAAAATTATTAGAGGGGGCAAGCAATATATTTTTGGGAGCTCAAAACTGTTCGGACAAAGCTTCCGGAGCATACACGGGAGAGATTTCCGCCGCTATGCTGGCCTCCTTTGGCGTGTCATATGTGATCATAGGACACAGTGAACGCAGGGAATACTTCGGGGAAACCAATGCGATGCTGACGGAAAAGGTGAAACTTGCATTGGAAAACGGGTTGGTTCCGATTTTCTGCTGTGGGGAGCCCTTGGAGATCCGAGAGGAAGGCACACATGAGGCCTACGTAACCAACCAACTTACCGAAAGTCTCTTTGGCTTGTCGGAAGAAGACATGAAAAAAATAGTCATCGCCTACGAACCCATCTGGGCCATCGGCACGGGGAAGACGGCTTCCTCGGACCAAGCACAGGAAATGCACGCAGCCATTCGCGCCCACCTCGCCTCCCACTATGGTGCGGAAATCGCAAATGGAATCTCTATACTCTACGGCGGAAGCTGCAAGCCGGACAACGCCCAGGATATTTTCTCAAAACCGGATGTAGATGGAGGGCTAATTGGTGGTGCCTCCCTAAAATCCCGTGATTTCACAGATATTGTCACCTCATTCTAACCGTCTACCCTACACCATAAAGGCAGGCCGCAATCAACGCCATTTCAGGTCCGCGCCTGCCTTTTTTTCCCTTCCTAATCCATGGATTACCTAAAGGCGCAAATCCAATGTACCCCATCCATGGGTGAAATGCTCATGGCAGAATTGGCCCAGATAGGGTTTGAATCGTTCATCGAAACCGATGAAGGGATAGAGGCCTACATACAGGCCCCGTTTTACGAGTCGGAAGCACTACGGGAAGTCATCAATCGATACGGAGCGGAAACTCCGCTCTCGTTTTCGATCGAAACAATGCCCAGGGTAAACTGGAACGAAGAGTGGGAAAAAAACTACGACCCCATTCTGGTGGATGACAAAATTTACGTACGAGCCTCTTTTCATCCAAAAAAAGAGGACGTGACGCACGAGATCACTATCAACCCAAAAATGTCCTTTGGCACGGGCCACCATGCCACCACCTACTTAATGTTGAAGCTGCTACTAGGACTGCCTATGACCGGCAAGCGGGTTCTGGATGCGGGTTCTGGAACAGGGATTTTGGCGATTATGGCGCATCGGTTAGGTGCGTCCAAGGTAGAGGCATTTGATATAGACGACTGGTGTGTGGAAAACGGCAATGAAAACTTCGACATCAACGGCCTGGACGATATTCGTATGGGACTGGGCAACATACGAGAAGTGGATCCAAAGGGTACCTTTGACGTGATTCTTGCGAACATCAACAAAAATGTGCTCTTGGATGAAATGGGAGAGTACGCCCAACGGCTGAAACCGGATGGTTACCTTTTTTTGAGTGGCTTCTATCAATCGGACATCCCGGATCTGCTCGCTCACGCAGCAGCATTTGGCTTGACCCAAAAAGAAACGCAGACCAAAAACGATTGGTCTGCGCTAATTCTGGGATTCTGATCCTCGGAATTTTTTGAAAATCCGCAGTGACAAAGCTACCGGATCCTTGTATAGTATACTTTCAAAACCAACTTATCTTTCCTGACTTTATATTGCCTAAGCGAACGTTTGGATTCGTCGGCCGTTACTGGGTTGTTCTGCGTCGAAGGAAAGCTAGGATAAAGCATCAAGTCTGTGCGGATAAGGCCATCGCGATAGATCGCATTGACATAAGAAGTAATTTGGTTTCTAAACACCCTGCTCTCCTCATCCAGATTCAGTGAACTTTGGTTACTGGAGGACGGCACCACATTACCCTGTTGGTCTCTGCTGATTTGGCTGGCACCCTCCGATTGTACGGCAATTACCGCCCCATCAAACCTCCGATATAAGCGATTGTTTTCCCCGACAAAATACATAATCATATTGCGCGTAGGCCACATGAACTCAGGATAAGCCTCAATGGGACCCACTTCGAGCAGAATTTGATTGAATGTAGTATTTTGCAGGGTATCCAGGAAGGCTTCGAGAGGTTGTGTGTCCAGCTTCAAAAAAAGCCCCAGGGTAGATTTACCTCCCACCAAATCCCCCGGCACATCGTAGGCGCGGCCACGCTCCATAATCATCTCTGTAGGAGTTCCACTTCGATCGCTGCTGACGCCAACAAAATGCCGGGACTGTAACGTCGTTATCAAAAAAGTCCTGGACACAGTATCTTCGTCGTAATGATAGTAAAGCATCATGCCGGTTCCATTTCCTACCGCTGCGGAAACACTCGTGTTTTCTTCTGGATTTCCCTTGATCGCTATTCCTGGGAAATAATTCCTAAATGCGAAAATATTCGAAAAGGCCGGATCATCGTTCACCAGCTTGCCAAACAGCTCGGCAGCCACTTCCTCTTTGAGCGGCATCCTTAGGGAATTGACGGTATCAGGCCGTATTAGGAACGATCCCTCTGCCAGTGTCTCATCCGAGTACCTCAGACTACTAAAGTTGTAATAGGAAGTGTCTAGGATAGGTTCTTCCAATCGATGCACCCGAAAGGTCTTTGGCTGATCAAAGTCGACACCATGCACCGATTGCACGTTGATCGTAAATACGGCCGAATCAAATATGGCTTCTGAATTTGGTTTTGCCGCGGCTGGATTATAAGAGAGGCGACTGTAACCGGTAGCCTCCGTTTTCCCGAACAAATCGTCCACATCTCCGCCAATGACCAACCTTCCCTGACTGGTAGTATTGAACGAATCGTACAACACCATAGAAGCAGAAAGGGGTATTTCCGCATAAAACACCCCTATCTGATTAGAAGATGGATCAAGTACCAGCCCTATATCTGAGGGGTCTGTACAAGATCCGGCAAGATGTAAGACAAAAAAAAGTGCCCCAGCAACCTTAGCCGGCAAGTTCTGTGTAAATATTGAAATAGCTTTCGAACAACTGTTCTTCTTTTTCACTATTGATTTCAAACTTCTTGTCATTATTGGCAGTATCTTCGATTAGGTGAGTAAAGGTACCTGATGTATCCTCCCCTCTTATGACTACATCCGCATAGGCCGTCCCAAGCTTGAGAAAACCCTCGTAATCTTTGGACTTGAGCGGAGCCAAAAGTTGGTCATCTATGTCAACCATTTTGATCTTCTCAAACAAATCGTCGCCAAATTTATGATTAAATCCGTTATTATACATAGCGAATACGGATTTTGTCTCTTTGAACAACGGCTCATTCCTGTAGGTGGTTTTTAGATACAGAGGGATCAAACTTGTCATCCAATCATTACAATGTACCACGTCAGGCGCCCAGCCCAATTTCTTTACGGTTTCTATTACACCCTTGCAGAAGAATATGGCTCTTTCGTCATTATCCTCATAAAACTTGTCATGCTTGTCGAAGAAAACGCTCTTCCGCTGAAAATAGTCTTCGTTATCGATAAAATAAACCTGCAACTTCGCGTTTGGAATGGATGCCACCTTGATGATGAGTGGCTTTTCCTCTTCTCCAACAGAAATGTTGATACCGGAAAGACGTACCACTTCATGCAAACGGTTTTTTCTTTCATTGATTAAGCCGAATCTTGGAACAAGGATCCGGATTTCCATTCCCTTTTCCTGCATGGCCTGCGGCAGTGCACGAACAAAGTTGGCGACTTCCGAAGTTTGAAGAAAAGGGTTGATTTCGCTGGCTACGTATAGGATACGAAGTTTAGACATAGCTTGTGTGTTTAATTTAGGGATATAACGGGACTACAAAATTACGAAAAATTTTACTCAAATCCATGGATTTTATCTTTTATCGTATACTTTTGCAGCTATTTTCCTAAACTGAACCCACGCACTCTTGGAAATAGTCAGGCAAATTGCAGCACTGAAAACCCTCCGGCAATCCCTTCAACGTAATGGAAAATCCCTTGCGCTGGTCCCAACCATGGGAGCATTGCATGAGGGGCATTTGCAGCTGATACGACAGGCCCGGAAAGAAAACGATGTGGTCATTGCCAGTATCTATGTAAACCCTACCCAGTTCAATAACCCCTCCGATCTTGAGAAATACCCCAGAAACCTTTTGGCGGATCTGGAGATGCTGCGCCGGGAAAAGGTAGACATCGTGTTTGCCCCGGAGGATGCGGAAATGTACCCAAAACCAGCGAAGTTATCCTTTGATTTCTTTGAACTGGAGCAGGTTTTGGAGGGCGCTTTTAGACCCGGCCATTTCAACGGTGTTGCCATAGTAGTAAGTAAACTGTTTCATGCCGTGCAGCCCGATAGGGCCTACTTTGGCCAAAAAGACCTTCAGCAAGTCAGCATCATCCATCAACTGGTGGAGGACCTTTCGTTTGATATTGAAATTCGCACGGTCCCTACCGTAAGGGAATCAGATGGGTTGGCAATGTCCTCCAGGAACCTGCGTCTCGACGAGGAACAACGTCTGGTGGCCCCTGCCCTGTATGAAAACCTGACGATCGCGAAAACTGAACTTTTAAATGGAAAAAGTTGGTTTGAAACCAAGCATACGCGGCTACAGGCCCTAAACCAACTTGCTGTCGTTCAACTTGAATACCTGGAATTGATAGATCTTGACGGCTTTCGTGTAGCCGAAGCATATAATCCGGCAAGCAAACAGGCCATCTGCATCGCCGCGTACATAGGAGAAATTCGGCTTATTGATAACATATTATTGGGTTAGACGAAAGGCTGATAACCGAAAAAGAAATGCATATCCAACTTCTAAAATCTAAAATACACCGAGTCAAGATTACTCAGGCGGAGCTTCACTACGTAGGAAGTATCACGATCGATGAAGACCTGATGGACGCCGCCGGTCTAATCGAAAACGAAAAGGTGCAGATAGTAAATATCAACAACGGAGAAAGATTGGAAACCTACGTGATCAAAGGCGAACGGGGCAGTGGACAGGTCTGCCTGAACGGTCCCGCCGCCCGAAAAGCACAGGTTGGGGATATTGTGATCATCATTTCCTATTGTTCTATGGAGGTGTCCGAGGCAAAAACCTACCAGCCCGTGGTAGTCTTCCCGGATGAATATAATCGGTTATAAAGACAGAGGTGCGTGTAACCCTTCGACAGCTTATCCAACTTTTCATTTCCCTGGCTATCGCGCTTGGGATCTTCTGGTATGTCTACCAAGATTTAGACGGCAGTCAGCTATCCAGCGCATTGTCCGAGGTGTCCCTTTTTTGGATAGGTGTCTCAGTCCTTCTATCCCTAGTGGGCTACTGGCTAAGGGCTTGGAGGTGGAAGCTCCTGATTGACGCGACGGAATCCAATAAACCGACCGTCTTGACTGCTTTCTGGGCATTGATGTTTGGGTACGTGGTAAACCTGCTTCTGCCACGAGCGGGAGAAATCGCGCGCTGTGCCGCCCTGAAAAACACCAACCGTCTATCGGTAGGATCGCTGTTGGGGACCGTGGTATTGGAGCGAACCATCGATTTTGCCTTTATGCTTTGTTTGGTGCTGTTGGCATTTATGCTGGAGGCACGGATTTTTCTGGAAATGATGGACAACCTTTTCTCTTGGCAACAGGTCCTTTCCTTGCTTAGCGAGTATGGCGTACTCCTTCTAACGGTAACCCTTATTCTAGGCGTAACGCTTGCCACTGTCCTTCGAAGGATTCAGGGAAGTGCTTTTATGTCAAAATTGCAGGGTTTTTTCCGCCAATTTGTCAAGGGGATCAAAAGTATAGCCAATCTGGAAAATGCTGTAAGCTTTTGGGTATCTTCCTTTTTCATTTGGATAATCTACTATGCGATGATGTACTTCATAACTTGGTCTATGGACAGTACATCCTCATTGTCAGCATCCTCTATCCTGATGGTACTGGTAATGGGCAGCATTGGAATGGTTGCTCCGGTACAGGGAGGAATCGGTACCTTCCACGCTTTGGTGGCATTTATCCTGGTGTTTTACGGCATACCCGAATCAGAAGGCAAGGTATTTGCACTCGTCGTACACGGTTCCCAAGTCGCTACGGTACTGATTCTTGGGTTGGTAAGTGTGGCGATGCTGGGAAAATTAACTTGGAAAAACAAACCCGGACAGGGCTCATTACGTAAGGATGTTTAGTAAAATTTAACAACAGTAGCATTATGATTCTGATATTGATTGTAGTTGTTTTCGGTATACTTGGCTATGCGGTAAGCAGCAGACTGAAAAATAAGTTTAAAGCCTACTCTCAGACCTCTTTGCGGGCAAATTTGTCGGGAAAGGAAATAGCCGAGTTGATGTTGGCAGACCATAACATACGCAATGTCGCTGTCAATTGCGTAGATGGGCAGCTAACCGACCATTATAACCCCATGGACAGAACGGTAAATTTAAGCCCTGACGTCTATTACGGAAGGAATGCAGCCGCCACCGCAGTGGCAGCCCACGAATGTGGCCACGCGATTCAGCATGCTACCAGCTACAGCTGGCTTCAGCTACGTTCGACCTTGGTGCCTATCCAGAACGTTAGTGGCAAGATTTTAAATATTGTCCTGATCGGTGCGCTGTTTGGAGGGATTGCCCTGTTTGGTTTGCCATACGAAGTAATTGGTGCGATCGTGGTCGGCTCGTATGGTGTGCTTACCATGTTTTCGCTCGTAACCCTACCCGTGGAATTTGATGCCAGCCGCAGGGCCTTGGCCTGGGTTCAGCACAGAAACATTGTAACGCCACAAGAATATGGAATGTCCAAAGACGCATTGAAGTGGGCAGCGATGACCTATGTTGTTGCCGCGATGGCTTCCCTTGCCACCCTAGCCTACTATGCATTCATCTTCTTTGGAAACAGAGACTAAGATTCGTCTTTCATTGAGACTAAACCAACTAGTATAGCGGAAAGGGACAGGAAATTGTCCCTTTCTTTTTTTTTCCGTAGATTCCGCCTAAAATTACCTGAACCAATGAACTTTGATCTTACCGAGGAGCAACTGGCCGTTCGTGCCGCAGCAAGAGAATTTGCCCAAACCCATCTTCTCCACGATGCCATTGAACGTGACACAGAAAGCCGCTTCCCGACTCAGCAAGTGAAAATGATGGGCGAGCTTGGGTTCATGGGGATGATGGTAAGTCCTGAATATGGAGGCGGAGGAATGGACACGGTCTCCTATACCGTGGCGATGGAAGAGATCTCCAAAGTGGATGCCTCTGCCGCCGTAATCATGTCGGTGAATAATTCCCTCGTCTGCTGGGGCCTCGAGCAATATGGAAACGAACAGCAAAAGAACCTCTACCTGAAGCCTCTCGCTACCGGAGAAAAGTTGGGGGCCTTTTGCCTCTCAGAACCTGAAGCCGGTTCGGATGCGACCTCACAAAAGACCACCGCTACCCGTGAGGGTGACCACTACCTGATCAACGGAACGAAAAACTGGATCACCAATGGCAGTACCGCAGACACCTACCTCGTTATAGCCCAAACAGATACCGCCAAAGGCCATAAAGGTATTTCCGCCTTTATCGTAGAGAAAGGGATGGATGGGTTTGTCATTGGCAAAAAAGAAGATAAGCTGGGAATCAGATCTTCCGATACACATTCCTTGATGTTTACCGATGTGAGGGTTCCCATTGAAAACCGCATCGGGGAAGAAGGCTTTGGGTTTAAGTTTGCCATGGAAACGCTCAATGGGGGGCGGATTGGAATTGCCGCTCAGGCGTTGGGGATAGCGAGTGGGGCCTACGAACTTTCACTGGCTTACTCGAAGGAACGAAAAGCATTTGGTCAACCGATCTGCAACCACCAAGCTATCCAATTTAAACTGGCAGAAATGGCGACCAAAATCGATGCTGCCCGACTCATGGTCTTTCGCGCGGCATGGCTTAAGGACAACGGGTTGGATTACGCCCAAGCAAGTGCAATGGCAAAACTATATGCTTCAGAGGTAGCGATGGAAACCACCGTGGAATCTGTACAAATCCATGGAGGATATGGATTTGTCAAAGAATATCACGTGGAAAGACTGATGAGGGACGCAAAAATCACGCAAATTTATGAGGGAACTTCCGAGATTCAAAAAATAGTTATATCTCGAAACTTATTAAGATAATTGTCTTTTTGTAGGTGGAGAAAAAATATATATAAATTTTTATATCATTGTTTAGTTTATTTTAACTTTTTATTTAATATTGTCTTCGTAACACAGAAAAAACCAATACTTTTAACAAGCTCAACCTAAAGACACCTGTCATGGAATATTACAATAAGGTAATAGAATCTGTTGGCGTGCGATATTTGAGGGGAAACAACCACAAAATCGAGCGTCCCGTCACTGTCGTGGACTACCTAGACAGTGAAAACACCATCATGTTACTGCACCGAGGTAACCTGCATTTTGGCGATGATCAAGAAACGGTAAACGAAGGGGAACTCCTATTTATCCCGGCTGGACGGTCGACAAGAGTGTCGTTTGGAACCGTTACGAAGAGAAATGAATCCTCCAACGAAAGCTTTTCGGACAATAAAAAGAAATACCTTCAGACGATCAGCTTTAAAGAAATCAAAAACCTAGAGGACGATTGCATCACGACCGTAAATTTTGAGGCAAAGGTATTCGACGTGGTCAATTTCTTTAACTCCCTGGGTATACCTCCCTTTGTAATCCGCTTCAACGACCGCATCGCGTCCATTGTAGAGGATATTGTAAAGGAGTCCGAGCAAACAACCCCCGGAAAGGAGCGGGTAACCAAGCTATACACCGAACTTTTGGTGGTAGAGATCGTTCGGCACATCCTCAAAAATCGACTTTTTGTCGAAGAACTTTCCACCAACAGTACCTACTTCAAAGATCCACGGTTGATAGACATGTTCAACTACATCAAGAAGAACATCGGCGGAGACCTTTCAAACAAGGTACTGGCGAAAGTTGCCAATGTTTCAGAAGATTATGTTGGGCAGTATTTCAAAATGCTGACCGGCATAAATCCCCAAGATTACATTGAGTACCAGCGAATGGAAGCTGCCGTGGATCTACTGCGCACAACCAAGAAGAGTATCCGGGATATCGGAAAAGAGGTCGGCTACAAAGATACGGCTTATTTCTGTAGGCGGTTTAAAATGATGTACGGCCTTCCTGCCGGAAAAATGAGGAGAAGGGAATCCCTAATTAACGTTCAGGGATAAATTATATGCCTCAGCACTATGCAAAACCTCGGCTAACAAGTCGGGGTTTTTTTTGATACTATTCCCAAGCACCACTACATCTGCACCAGCTTTCCATGCAGCCTTTACTTTCGCCAGGGAGTCGATACCTCCTCCTACCAATAGCGGGCATGGTAAATGGAAGCTGATAGCCTCAATCACAGACGTGGACACCGGGCGGGCGGCCCCGCTTCCTGCCTCCAAATATAAAAACTGAAGGCCAAGAAAATGACCTGCCATCGCCGTAGCCAAGGCCAACTCAGGTTTATCATTCGGCAGTGGAACACTTTGGCTCATGTAGTGTACACTGCTGATCTTACCCCCATCAAACAATAAATACCCAGTGGGCAGCACCTCGAGATCGGATTTGGCAAGCAAGGGAGCCGCCAGCACGTGCTGACCAATCAATAGGTCTGGGTTGCGACCGGAAATCAGGGAAATATACAAGACTCCGTCCGCGTTGTCCGTCAACTGCAATACGCTTCCCGGAAAAAGCAGCACCGGCAGGTGCACTGAAACGCACTTGATGCGGTCAACCACTCCGTTTAGGTTTTGCTGCTGCACCAAACTACCGCCGACCAAAATAAACAAGGGGGAAAAGGTTCCTGCCACCCTGAGTAAGCATTCCAGTTCCGATTCCAACCACCTATCGTCCGGATCAATCAAACAGGCAACCCCTTTTTTACCGGTTCTGCGCAACTCACGGAATTTGTCTCCAATCTTCCTACTCCTCATTGGCTTTCTCTGCTTCCAGCCGTTCCTGTACATTACGGATCAACGCTTGCTTGCCCACATCCAACGCCAACCAAAACAAGCGGCTGCGCAGGTTTCCCCAAAAAGAATAGCTAGGCTTTTTCGCCTTCTTTTTCTTCTTTCGTTTGGATTCAGACCCGGATCGGGTCAAGCGATAGGCTGCGGTGGTAGCCAATCCAGATACCAATGCAATTCCCGCAATCTTTAAAAAGATACCCGAGTCGTTCTTTACCAGCTGTAGCTGCTTGTGAAGGGTCTGCTCCAGCTCCTCCGATTGCCGTTCCAAGTCAAACAAATTCATCTATAAGGACCTTTTTCGCTTAAACAAGAATATGAACCTAGTAAGCCCTGACTTTAGCGTTTGCTGCAATGAAAGCGTATTCCGTATCATGTACAGAAGGAGCAGAACCACCAAATACCCTGCCGCCACGGTCAAAAACCCCAGGTAGATGCTTTCCATTTGGGCTCCCAAATAGAACGCCAAGGAAAAACTTGCAAACAATAAGGCCAACAAACCGACGAGAAGCATCAGGATCAAAACAGCCACGCGCGTGATGATCGTACTGAGATCGTCAGTCAACTTGCTTATGGCAATTTTGATCCGTACCTCCACCAATTTTTTGATGGTTTCGATTATTTCAGAAAGATTCATTGGCTTTTTGTTTTGACGCTTCTACTAGTATACTAAATAAATACAAATATCCCAAAAACTTTGCGTGACCCACGACAAATATCCGTAATTACAGAAATTTTGTGTCTCTACATCCCGAGCATTCCACAGGCGATAAATAAACCATCCCTTTCTTCGGTGTTTCAAAATTCGTACTTTGAGCCCTTGATGAACCGGTATACTGCTCTTCTCTTTTTTGCCATCTTACTTCTGGGCTTTTCATTGGATTCAAAGGCCCAAACCCGTCCACTACGGGTATTCCTCAATAATGACAGTAGTTCCTACGCGGGCGTCAGAATCAATGGACAGCTATGGATGAGGTACAACTACAACAACCCTGGCACATTGATTAACGGAGAGGAGGCATCCCGTTTCTTCGATATTTCCGTTAGGCGACTGCGGTTTCAAACCTATGCCAGACTGAATGACCGAACCAATGTAACGCTAACTTTAGGCCAAAACAACATCAACTACCTGACCGCCAGATCTGGTGAAATACGGTTGCTTGATTTCTACATAGACCACCGGCTCCATAAATACCTGACCGTAGGGGGAGGTCAGTCCGGTTGGAACGGCGTTTCCCGGTTTGCTTCTCCACATACCGGCCGAATGCTCACGCTCGATGTCCCGGCAGTCGTAATGCCCACTATCAACCAAACCGACAACATTCTACGGAAACTCAGTGCCTATGTGAACGGGCAGTGGGAAAAATGGGACTACCGATTGGTATTCAGTCGACCCTATGCACCGGTTGCCAATACGAAGATCGGACCGGTATCCAGCTTTTCCTATGTGAAAAGCGGTGTGCAGACCGCAGCCTACATCAAACACCAGTTTTTCGAACACGAAACACTGATTTCCCCTTTTCATGTAGGCACCTACGATGGCAGCAGAAAGGTACTGGCACTGGGTGCGGGCTTCGAAACCCAGCAGCGAGCGATGTGGCACCTGAATTCGGCTGCGGACACCGTACTTACTCCCATGAACATGTTTGCCGTGGACCTTTTTGGCGATATTCCACTGATAAACAAACAAGCAGTTACCTTTTACGCAGGCTATTTTTACTATGACTTCGGTCCTAATTACATACGCGTCATCGGACTCAACAACGTAGGAGCGGGAACCAGCGGAAGGGGCACGTTTAGCGAGACAGGCAATGCATGGCCAGCCATTGGAACAGGCCACATTGGCTACTTCCAACTGGGCTATCTATTCGGCAACTCCTCTGGCAAGGAAAAATGGCAGCCTTTTATCTCCGGTCAGTACGCCAATTACGACCGCTTGAACCACGCCGTCACGTTCTTCGAAGGTGGCATTAACCTGCTACTGGATGGGCAAAGATCAAAATTAAGCTTGGCGATACAAAACAGGCCTATTTTTGACGAGACAGCACCTGAGGTGTTTCGACAGATCACCCGAAAGAATACCTTTATCCTACAATACCAAATAAGGCTGGAATAGGATATACAACTAGCAACCTTCTCCCACCAGTGGTACCAACCTAAATGCCCGGTACGAAAAACCGACGGAACTGCTGGTAATACTCCAAGTCGTATTTCGGCGCCTCTACCCCAGAAGGCAGGGGCTGTTGGGCGAATTGCTGAAAGTACAGGAGACAGGCATCCCTCCACCATTCCGCTTCGTCCACCTGAATCGCCAAGAAGGACCGTACATGCTCAAACCGATCCTCATCGATTCGGCCCTCTTGTGCTAACCAAGTCTGCTTCATCCATCGGGCTCCTTCCACCCCACGTTGATACCGCAATGCCATTTCTTCCCAAAGGGTATTTCCTGTAGCAAGCGGTTTATCCCAAGCTACCCGGTGAAACCACAGCAGGTAATCCAGGGAGATGGTGTCTGGATTCCGCCATTGATCTCTTACTTCCGGCGCATATTGCTCCAGCGCATTACTACCGGCCTCCGTCCGGTCAAAGCCTATCCCATCCTCGGATGCGCGGTGGTAGTAGGTGGCCGTCCAATCGTCCCTCCTTCCACCGGTAACCCAAGGCCCGGGACCCCAATGGTGACTTCGCGCCATGATGTGGTGAAGGCCTAGCGGAGTCATATAATCCACCAAAATCGCATGGGACTTTATCATCACATCCACTACCGGATCCACAAAGGACGGATCGTTCGTAAAGGTCATCTTCAACCAGTCCTCGGCAATCTCACGGATATCGGCCTCCGGATTCCAAGCCAGCCGGCCAAAGCTATACCAATCTGCTTGGGCCATGGGGTGTCCCGTCCAGTTTCTATCGGTACCAATATTGGCCACTCCTGCAATCGCTGTGTGCTTATACCCGTGCAAAGTTCCATCCAATACCCGGCTAACTGTACTGCCCTTGCCCTTGGCGAAGGTGTCAGCCTGAAGGGTCTCCTCCCACATGGAGGCTAGGTTGACCCAATGGGTATCCTGTCCGAGGTACTCTTTGGTAATCTGAAACTCCATCATCAAGGGGGTCTCAGGCATGGCTCCAAAAAGCGGATGAAAGGGTTCCCTCGGCTGAAAATCCAATGGCCCGTTTTTCACCTGTACGATCACATTATCGTTGAACTTTCCGTCCAACGGCTTAAACTCGTCGAAGGCCTGTTTGGTGCGGTCGGTAGGAGTGTCTTCACTGTATACAAAAGCCCGCCACATGACCAATCCGCCATGCGGAGCCAAGGCCTCGGCCAATGCATTGGCTCCATCTGCCTGCGTTCTACCGTAATTGTGGGGGCCGGGCTGCCCCTCTGAGTCTGCTTTTACCAAGAAGCCTCCAAAATCCGGAATAAAGGAGTAAATCTCGTTGGCCTTTTCTTTCCACCATTCCCGCACCGCCGGATCCAATGGGTCAGCGGTTTCCAACCCACCAACCTGCATCGGGGCGTTAAACCGCGCGGTCAAAAAGATCCGGATACCATAGGGTCTAAACGCATCCGCCAGCGCAGCAGCCTTTTCCAAGTATACCGGCGTTAACACCAAGGCATTCGCATTGACATTGGTTATAGACGTAGCGTTGATGCCGATTGAGGCGTTGGCTCGGGCATAATCTATGTATTGTTGGTCAATATGCTTGGGCAACCTATGCCAATTCCAAATGCTAAACCCTGCGTAGCCACGTTCTACCGTGCGATTGAGGTTGTCCCAGTGATTAAGCATGCGGGTGGCTATCCTTGGATTGTCAAGGATTTCCAATGTCGCCAGCGGCTCTCTTTTCTGCACGGCCTTTAGCAGGGCAAAGGTTCCATATAACAAGCCCACGTCGGTCTTGGAGGAAATAATCACACGACCCTCGTAGACCGAAAGCATGTATCCATCCCCTGCAAGGTGTGAGAGGCGAGAGCCCAGACTTTCTTTTACGGATGCCGGGAGAACATCGCTTCTTCCAATCCAAATATTTCCTGATTCCAAGTCTCCGATTTCGGGAACGGCGTTGTTTGGAAAAAACCCACTAAACGCAAGGCGGAGCTCCTTTCGAATTACCTCGTGGGTGGCAGAATTCCCAACTACACTGATCTGATTGAAAAATTCAAGGTACGCCTCCCGCTGTACCGCATCTGCTATTGGAGCGTATTGGAGCCAAAGCTTATATCCTTTGTCGGCGTTAGCTGGAAAATGGAACAGAAAAAACAAGCATAACGCCCATACATTAATTGGGTTACTATTAATCTTTTTCATCCGGTTTATATAGGTTTGAGCATCCAAAATACTATATTTTGAATTCGAAACCAATCAAAACCAGCACACCGGAGCTAGAGCCGGTCGATTTCACCATTTCGGCGAGGGGCTACCTGCCAACTTCAGGGCATAATGCTGCAATAGCAAGATCGTTTTGACGTCTTGTATCTCGCCAGCATATACCATTCCCATGGCCTCATCGATAGAAACCTCCAAGAGCTCAATATCCTCCTGTTCATCATCTTTGCCGCCGCCATCCTCCATCTTCATGTGCTCTTCATACGAAGCCACAAAAAAATGCATCTTTTCGGTAACCGCTCCGGGAGAGGAATACGCTTCAAATACCTTTCTGACGTTACTGACCTGGTACCCAGTCTCCTCCATAGCCTCCCGCTTGATCGTCTCCTCAGGATTGCCCTCGTCGATCATCCCTGCACACACCTCGATCAAAAACCCGCTTTCGTGTCCGTTTAGATAGGCCGGTACCCTAAACTGTTTCGTCAATATTACGGTGTTCTTTACCTCATGATATAAAAGTAAAGCGGCACCATTGCCCCGTTCGAAAACTTCCCGACTTACCATCTCCACTTTACCGTCTGACCGTCGATAGGAAAAACTTACCTTCTTCAAGGTGTAATAGGCATCCGACAGAATTTCTGTCTTTAGAATCTTTACTCTCTTATTCATGGCATCACCGTAACTAGCCGCAGGCCACCCGGGCTTCTATTTCCAAAATCTATTGAATTCCCCGCACCGTTAGGTTCAATTGCTGAACAAAGCCTTCCTTTTGGGGATTCAACGTGAAATAAACCTCCATATTCCCGTTGGTACATTCCAGAAGAAAACTGCCTCGCAGCTGATTGAGCGCTTGGATCTCAGAAACCCGTTGAACCGGCCCCACCCGCTCCAGCAACTCTGCCAGCTCGGACTTTCTGCTAGCAAGGGATCTATCCAAAAAGAAGTTATCAGCAAATATCCCCAACATGTCCTCCGGCCAGTCATTTTTTAGCACTGCTACCAACGCTGATTTTCGCTCCTCCAGCAAGGGCGATGCTTTCAATTTTCTGGGCCGAAGATCGGCGAGCGCGATAAGGGTATCCAGTGCCTGTGCATTCAAAGCTGCCGGTGAACCATAGGTTCGGTTGCTGAAGGAAACTATGCCAATTCCGTATTCGGGATAAATCCGCCATTCACTGCCAAATCCGGGCAAACCACCACTATGGGCAACCCTCACCCTTCCTCTACAATCCTTCAGCCAACTCAATCCATAGCCATAAGCCGTGGCAGACGCACAAGCTTCACCACCAGGGGTGGTGGCATTGGGAAGCAGGTTGTTGAAACGAACCGGTTGGTGCATCTCCCGCAGCGAACTGCGCCTCACCGGGCCAGTCTCCGGCTCGTTTCGGGCAGGCCAAGCATCCAGATGAAACGCCACGTACTTGGCAAAGTCATCAATCGAGCTGATCAATCCGCCCATGGCACCGTAGGCCCCATCGTGCAGGTAGGGTTCAGGTTCCCATGTACCGTCTGTCCATCGATAGCCCCAAGCCAATGCCTCGACGGGGATATCCGTGTATTCCCATTTGGTGTCATGCATACCCAATGGAATCAGGATTTCTTCCGTAATATACCGCTGATAGGTTCTTCCACTCACCACATGTATGACCTTTCCCAAAAGGGCATAGCCCAAATTACTGTACTCATAGGTTGTACCCGGCACATTGGAAAGCGAAAGGCCTTGCCTTAGTAGATCCAGCAGCTGTTCATCGGAAACATCCAACTGCCGATCCCCCCACGGGTTATCCTCCGGAAAACCCGCCGACATGGTCAACAAATGCTGAAGGTTGATCTCCGGCGCATCGGTGGTAAGCCTCCCTGCGAGCTTCATTTCCGGTAGGTACTTGGCTACGGGATCGAGTAGGTTCAATTTCCCTTCGTCCCGCAGCTTCAGTATCGCCATAGCGGTAAAACTCTTGCTCATGGATGCGATGCGGTACAGGGTTTTGTTTGTTGCCAACCTTCCTGTTTCGATGTCGGCAACCCCTTGGCTGCCGCTGTACTGAAGGGTTCCACCTGCTATAACCCCAAAACTTAGGGCAGGATAGTGATTTTGCTCCGCGAAATCAAAAAACATCCGCTCCACAACGGGATAAGCTTCTGTGAGCCGATAAAACGAAGCACTGTCTTCAAATGTCGGAACAACGTAGCCGGGAGTACTGGAAAGCATGCCGACCCCTTCGCCCCGTTCCACTTGGGGGCTGTTGCAGGCAATGGCCATCAAACATCCAAAGCCGAAGATTAGGGTGGATTTCATAAACTGCTTGTTTTATACCCAGCAAAGCTTACCGCTTTCGGGCAGGAGGCTAATTGGAAGATAAGATGTTTCGGGCCATGGACTTGTAGCCACTTAGATCCGGTACTGGTACCGACGTTTCCTTGGCCCTCTCATCCCACTCCCTCATCTTGAGAATTAGGTGATGATCCGGGTCGGATTCAAATTCAGCCGCTTCGGCAGCTGTCATCACACCACCTTGAAAGCGGAGGGTTTGCTTGCTGGCTTCAGACAACTTTTCGTAATACGCAGGATATTTGAACGTAAGGTAGCGCTTCGCTTGTACGTGGCTTTCCACCAACTTGGCCATCAATTCCGGAAACCCCAAATCCCGCAAAAAATCCGCACCGATTTTTTCATGGTCCAACACGCCAAACCCATCCATTTCCTCCAGTTTTTCCTGCTGGGCAAACAAATGGCCTATATCGTGAAAAAACGCCGCCAGGATGACCGACTCATCGTATCCTTCACTTTCTGCCAACTGCGCCGCTTGGCACATATGTTCCATCTGAGATACGGGCTCGCCTATGTAATCAGCGTCCCCGAAGGACTCATACAATTTGAAGGCTTCCTGAATCCGCTCTTCCTTACCGAGGCCGGCATAATCCTTTTTGATCATAACAGGTAACTTTTGATGTAGTGCCGGTGCCAATATAATTTGAGAAACAACCTGGATCAACGAAATCACTCGTTTCGGCAACGCAGGTAAAGACCCGGAATATCTGCTAAAAATAACAATAAATTTACTTTCACGAACCCTGCATTTCGGTTTGTTTATCTATTTTTAGCGTAATTAAACCCCTACATGCTCCGTATTCCCTACGTTTCCAAAAAACTTGCCTCCAGCGGGCCCTTCGCCATGAGTCTCTTTGCCGCATGCATGGCTTTCTTGACCTACAGCAGCATGTATGCCTTTCGGAAACCCTTTGCCGCAGCCACCTTTGAGGGTGAGGTTTTCTTGGGCATGGATATAAAGGTATGGTTGATTCTCGCCCAGACCTTGGGTTATATGGCCAGTAAATTTTACGGGATCAAAATGATCTCTGAACTCACCAAAGAACGTCGGGCGGTGCTTATTTTGGGATTGATCAGCGTGGCCTGGCTGGCTTTGCTTGGCTTTGCCGTGCTTCCCGCACCACTGAACATCGTGTGTTTTGTGGTCAATGGGTTCCCCTTGGGGCTTATTTGGGGCTTGGTGTTCCACTACTTGGAGGGAAGACGGTTTACGGAGATGATGGGCAGCATACTGGCGGTCAGTTTTGTGTTTTCGTCTGGCTTTGTAAAGACCGTCGGAAAATTCCTCCTGGACAACCTACAGGTAGATCCCTATTGGATGCCCTTTTGGACGGGCGCATTGTTTATGCCCCTGCTCGCATTTGCCGTCCTGATGCTAAATCAAACCCCCGATCCAAGCGGGGACGACATCGCCCTGAAAACTGCCCGCCTGCCCATGTCCAAACAGGAGCGACGGGCTTTTTTCCGGCACTTCCGTCCGGGCATCATCCTCTTGATACTGGTTTACATGATGCTTACGGCATTGAGGGATATTCGCGATAACTTTGCCGTTGAAATTTGGGAAGGACTTCATTTTCCGGTACACCCCGAACTCCTTACCCAAACCGAAATACCCATTACCTTGGTGCTCCTGCTGATGATGAGCCTACTGGTGCTGGTAAAAAACAACCGAAAGGCACTCTTTCTATATCATGGTATCATCATTGGCGGATTGGTGCTCTGTGTGGCCACTACCGTAATGGTACAGGCATCCCTGCTGGATCCGTTCTGGTGGGTGGTAGCCACAGGAACCGGGATATACATGGCCTACATCCCTTTCAATTGCCTCCTCTTTGATCGTCTCCTAGCGGCCTTTAAGTACGCCGGAACGGTGGGATACCTAATGTACCTGATCGACAGTTTCGGTTATTTGGGATCCGCGGGCGTGATGGTGTTCAAGCAGTTTGGAAATATCCAAGACCTCAGCTGGTTGAATTTTTACAGCAACAGCCTATTGATTATGCTCAGTTTAGGGGTGATGTGTATGTTCTTCAACGCCCTCTATATCTTCCGTAAACTGACAAAAAGTGAGTCGATGGCGACAGCATCGAAGGTTGCGGATCCGGTTGCCCGCTAGACGAAAAAAGGTGCCTTGTCCAGGAAATTCCTTGTCTGCAAACAACCGGTATAATTAGATCTTCTTACAAATAAAGGTATGGTTTCAAAAAAATCTGCTGTCGTCGTAGGTGCCGGTATAGTGGGCATCTCCCTAACCAGGGCACTACACCGTGCTGGTTTCCATGTTACGGTATTAGAAAAGTCAAGCCGTCCGCAGGGTGCATCCATCCGGAATTTTGGCATGTTTTGGCCGATTGGACAGCCTTCCGGCGAGGGCTTGGAACTGGCCCATCGATCCAGGCACATCTGGCGTTCACTTCGTGAAAAAGCCGGTTTTTGGCTACAGGAAACCGGTTCCCTGCACCTTGCCTACACCGATTTGGAAGCAGCCGTGATGCATGAGTACATTCAATGCGCGGCTTCCGAGCGATCGGCCTCCTATCTGTCGCCCGACGTAGTAGTAAATAGGATCCCCTCCATAAACCGCGTTGGATTGCGGGGCGCACTGTGGTCTGCCGAAGAAATGCTGATGGATCCCAGGGAGGCTATCCAAAAACTAACCCGGTACTTTGAAGAACAAAAGGATGTTGACTTTCATTGGAACACGCCGGTTACCGACATTCATCAAAACCGCGTATACGCCGGCAAAAGGTTTTGGCAGGCAGATGTATTGTTTCTCTGCACGGGCTCCGATTGGAATATGCTGCCAACACCGAATGGGAAGGAATTTCCGCTGGTCAACTGCAAGCTTCAAATGATGCGGACCCCTCCCCAGCCCACAAGTTGGCAACTGCCCACTCCCCTGGCTTTTGGCCTTAGTCTGGTTCATTATCCAACCTTTCAGGTAGCTCCATCCATTAGCGCGCTAGCCTCTGAACTCGCTCATCTCTACCCGAACTTTGTAAAGTGGGGCGTGCATGTCATGGCAGCACAAAATGCCGCCGGGGAAGTCACCATCGGAGATACCCATCAGTACGGCGATAACCTGTCTCCGTTTGACGATATGGCGATCAACCAGGAAGTGTTTGATTACCTATTAACTCGGCTGAACATCGCCAGCCCCAAGGTGCTACAGACTTGGCATGGCATCTATGCCAAGCCGAGGGACGGAAGCCGCTATTATTTCTCGGAACTGGAGCCCGGTGTTTGGATACTAAATGGGCTCGGTGGTGCCGGCATGACGCTATCCTTGGGATTGGCAGAAGTAGTAGTGGGCAAGCTTTGATGGTCGGTTGCCGTTAGCCTGAATTTGATTACCCCCCCGTTCTTCCGGATTTCTCTTGGTTAAGTCAACTAATCAAACTAACTTTTCCATCTATAATTTTTCACTGTTTCACAAAACATGACGCAATCAGATATTAAAAACCTGGAGAAAGAACTCTGGGATGCAGCAGATGAACTCCGTGGCAATTCCAAATTAACCGCAGCCGAATACAAAGACCCGCTACTGGGTTTGGTTCTCCTTCGCTTTGCACAAAACCGCTATGAGGATGCCAAAGTCCAAGTGGAGAAGAACTTAGCTATCAATCCCCGCACGGGAGAAAAACGACAAGCTACCAAAGATGATTTTGCCGCTGCGGGAGCAATCATGCTACCCGAGCAAGCTAAATACGATTACCTGGTTGATCTACCAGAAAGTGTAGATATCGCCGAAGCCATCAACAACGCCATGAAGCTGATCGAGGCAGAATATCCTGATCTCGCGGGTATTCTTCCAAAAAGCTATCAGGAGTTTGATGCGAAGCTATTGAGAGACCTGATACGGGTGTTTAACTCGGATGCGGTCAAAAATGCCAAAGGAGATGTATTTGGTCGCATCTATGAATTCTTCCTGATGAAGTTTTCCATGCAGGGTGCGGGTGCACAGGAAGGTGGAGAATTCTTTACGCCTCCTTCTTTGGTGAATCTGATCATCAACTTTATTCAGCCCAATCATGGGATTATCCATGACCCGGCTTGTGGTTCGGGTGGGATGTTTGTGCAGACGGCCCATTTTATCAAAGACCATGACCCCAACAGGAGCGTCAACGAGGCCATCACCGTCTATGGCACCGAATTGAAAAGCAACAATGCCAAGCTGGCAAAAATGAACTTGGCCATCCATGGCATCGAAGGAAAGATCATGGAAAGCAACAGCTTCTACACCAATCCCTTCAACCTGACCGGAAAGTGTGATTTTGTGATGGCGAATCCTCCCTTCAATGTGGATCGAGTGGATGCCAAAAATAAATTCCTGACCGAAGATGATCGCCTGCCCTTTGGGGCACCTTTGACCGGAAAGGGTACGATTGGCAATGGGAATTACCTCTGGGCGCAGTATTTCTATTCCTACTTGAATGAAACAGGAAGAGCGGGCTTTGTCATGGCTTCCTCTGCTACTGATGCAGGGAATGCAGAAAAACTGATCCGTCAAAAACTGATCGAAACAGGTCATGTGGAATGCATCGTGTCGGTAGGCAACAACTTCTTCTATACCCGAAGCTTGCCTTGCCACTTGTGGTTTTACAACAAGGGCAAGAAGCCCGAAAACAAGAACAAGATCCTGATGATCGATGCAAGAAATGTGTATCGTAAAGTAACCACCACGATCAATGACTTTTCTGAGGAACAACTTGAAGGATTGACCGCTCTGATCAATGCCTTCCGAGGGGACGAACTAGGTGTTAGTCGAGATAACGAATGGTTTAACGAACACTTCCCCGATGGCCAATACCGTGACGTAGAAGGTCTCTGCAAGGTAGTGGATTTGGAAGAAATCATCGAGCAGGATTACAGTTTGACGCCTGGGCGCTATGTGGGTGTGAGTATAGAACTTGATATGGACTTCGATTATCAAGGGAGGATAAAGGAGATTCATTCGGAGTTGGCGGATTTAAATCAAGAAGCCAATAGGTTGATGTCTCAAATTCAATCGCTTGAGTTATGAGTATGGCCTGGAAAGTTGTTGAAATAGAAGAAGTCTGTAATGAAATTGTGGATTGTCTTAATAGAACAGCCCCGAAGGTAGACTATGTAACACCTTTTAAGATGATTCGGACTTCGAATGTTCGTCATGGTCGTATTGATTTAGACAATGTATTTTATGTTGATGAACCTACTTACAAGAAATGGACAAGACGTTTGGTTCCAAAAAAAGGTGACATAATTCTAACAAGAGAAGCCCCACTCGGAGAAGTTGGATTATTAAAAACTAATGAGCTTGTATTTCTTGGGCAGAGAACTGTTTTGTATCGGTCAAATGAAATGGTATGTGATGGTCGTTTTTTATATTATTCTTTGATTTCCCCTTTTAGCCAAGCAAGCATAAAAGCTTTTGGGTCCGGTTCTACAGTTGAACATATGAAGGTGCCAGACTCAAAAAAAATAAAACTTAAACTTCCCCCTCTCCCAACCCAACGCAAAATAGCCGCTATCCTTTCGGCCTATGATGACCTGATCGAAAACAACCTTAGGCGGATCAAGCTACTGGAAGAAAAAGCCAAACTCACCTATGAGGAGTGGTTTGTCCGCATGAAATTCCCGGGGTACGAAAGTACGCCTATCAATGAAGAGACGGGATTGCCGGAGGGGTGGGAGAGAATTGAACTGATAAATATTTGCAGCTTTATTGGACGCGGGATTAGTCCAAAATATGTTGAAAATGACGGCATTTCAGTTATCAATCAAAAGTGTATTAGAAATAATCGAATTGATACCGAATTATGCCGTTTTACGTGTAACTCTAAAAAAATTAGCCCAGATAAACTTGTTAAGCCTTTTGATATTTTAGTGAATTCAACTGGAACTGGAACATTGGGCCGTGTAGCTCAAATGATATCTCCTAAAAATAAAATAACTGTTGACTCTCACGTGACTATTGTAAGAGCAAAAGAAAAAATTTCGAACATTTTCTTAGGACGACTGCTAGAATTAAATCAGCCTTTAATTGAAAAAATGGGTAAAGGATCAACAAATCAAATAGAATTGTCAAAAATAGATTTAGGAAATCTACAAATTACCTTGCCTTCTAAACACCTTCAAGAAAAGTTTGAAAAAGATTTTAAACCTAACTTTTTGATTATTGAAGATCTGTTAGCTCAAAATCAACTCCTCAAAGAAGCCCGAGATATCCTGCTTCCCCGTTTGATGACAGGGATGATAGATGTTGATGCTTTGGATCTTTCGGCTTTTGGATTAGAAGAAAGAGAGGAGATGATGGTGGCGGCGGAGCCGGAGGCTAGGTATTCCACCAAAATACCGAAGATGAATTAAAATACGCGACATCACCCGTTAATCAGCTGATTAATCGGGGTAAAAACCTGTCAGGTTTCGTCCACTTAACGCTTATTGTTAGTCGAATAGCAATATAAACCTGACAGGTTTGCGAGATTTAGGATTACACCAAAATTAACTTAAAAGTGAATCAAATTTGGAAATTAACTTATAAGTAAATAGGTTGGTTTAAAAAAATACACAGCTATGAGAAGTAAGACCGCACAAAAACTACTCGACAAGACCTCAATAGAAACAAAGGAGTTTGTTTCCCTATACTCAGACATTGTGCTCCGCATCAATGAGTTGATTGCTGAAAAAGGCTACACGCAAAAAGAACTTGCTGAAAGCATAGGGAAAAATCCCTCCGAAATAAGCAAGTGGCTGAATGGTGACCATAATTTTACCCTTCGCTCGATAGCCAAGTTACAGGCACAATTGGGCGAACCGATCATTTGCGTTCCAAGGAAAGCTTGATCTTGCTATTCAGACCAAGAATCAGAGTGAGGTTTTACTGAGAAACAAATTCAGGACTGACTCTTTTTCGTTTAAGCTTATTACCTGTACAGGACTTGTACATAAACATTTGAGATATAATTAATTTTTGGGCAGTTTAATTTTTGAAATATGAGCTATGAATATTCAGAAGATGGATTGATCGAAGAAGCCACACAGCAAGTGTTGGAGGAGTTGGGCTGGGAGGTAGTGACGGCTTGGAAAAAGGAGAAGTTTGGCGAAGATGGACTCTTGGGAAGAGACAACAAGTCAGAAGTGATCCTGACAAGATACTTGAAGGCAGCCTTGGTTAAACTTAATCCTGATTTGCCCTCCTTGGCCTATAAGCAAGCAATCGAACAGATTTCCCAAAAAGTAGCCGACCAATCACCCGGAAAGATCAATAAAGGGAAATACGAGTTGTTAAAAAATGGAGTGCCCGTTAGTTTTACCAATGATAAGGGAGAATTAATCCAAAAGAGACTCAAGGTATTCGATTTCAATGATTACCAGTACAATCATTTTTTGGCAGTTCGACAGTTTGAGGTGCTCGGCGAGCTGTATCTCAGAAGGCCGGATGTCATCTGTTTCGTCAATGGGATTCCCTTAGTGTTTTTGGAGCTCAAAGCCCATTTACATGATTTGCAGAATGCCTACAATGATAACTTAAAGGATTACAAGGACACTATTCCTCATGTGTTTGATTGCAATGCTTTTATCATCCTCAGTAATGGCACAGACGCCAAAGTTGGTACTATCACAAGTCCCTATAAGTATTTCCTGGATTGGAAAAGGATTGAAGAAGACGAGGAGGGATTGGTGAGCCTCGACAGTATGCTTCGGGGTACTTGCGCACCCCATCGCCTGAT
The DNA here is from genome assembly GCF_000390185.1 of Lunatimonas lonarensis. Lineage (GTDB taxonomy): Bacteria > Bacteroidota > Bacteroidia > Cytophagales > Cyclobacteriaceae > Lunatimonas > Lunatimonas lonarensis. The sequence continues at coordinate 75,122 of NZ_AQHR01000073.1, forward strand.
GGATCTATTTGAAAACTTTTTGCTTTTTGATGAATCTAGAGGCGATGTCATGAAACTTATGGCAAAAAACCATCAGTACATAGGCGTAAACAAGGTCATAGGCAATGTTCAGAACATCGAAAGCTTGAATGGTAAATTGGGGGTGTTTTGGCATACACAAGGCAGTGGCAAATCTTACTCCATGGTCTTTCTCTGTGAAAAGATCCATAGAAAACTTGGGGGCTCATATACCTTCTTGATTGCAGTAGACAGGCAAGAGTTAGAGAATCAATTGTATGATACTTTCTCAGGAGTTGGGGTGGTCAATGATAAAAGCATTGTAGCGGGCAATAAATCGGGGATGACAGGGAGAGAGCATCTGCGGGAATTGTTGGCCCAAAATCACAAATATGTATTCAGTCTGATCCATAAGTTTTCGATAGACCCGGAGAAAGAAAGCGAATACCCCTTAATCACCAATAGAAAAAATGTAATTGTAATCTCTGATGAAGCGCACCGTACCCAAGGGGGGACTTATGCCCGAAACATGCGTTTTCATGGGTTGCCGAATGCTTCCTTTTTAGGTTTCACCGGCACGCCAATCATCAAAGACGAGGAGGAATTGACCAAGAATATTTTTGGTGAGTATGTCTCCGTCTATGACTTCAAACGGGCCATTGATGATGAAGCTACGCTGCCTTTGAAATACATCAATCGTGGAGAAAAATTAAATATTGACAATCCTGAGCTAGATGAGCAGATGGCTGAAATCTTAGAAGATGAAAGCTTGGAGGATGATCAAAAGAGAAAGCTCACCTACTTATTTCAAAAAAACTACCCCATCCTGACCGCAGAGCCACGATTAGATGCCATAGCAAAGGATTTGGTTTGGCACTTCAATGAAAGAGGTTATCAGGGAAAAGCGATGTTTGTCGCATTAGATAAACCCACTGCGGTAAGAATGCATCAATTAGTGATGAAATACTGGCCAGAATATCTAGCTGAGCTGCAAGCGCAAATCGATTCATCCAATGATCATCAAGAAGTCCAGGAACTCCAACGAAAATATGATAAGGTCCAATCCACCGAGGTATGCGTGATAGTCAGCAGTGAGCAGAATGAAGTGGACAAGTTCCGAAAGATGGGTTTGGACATCGAAACCCATAGACTGAAAATGGTGGAACGCAATCTGGAAAAGGAATTCAAAGATCCCGAAAATCCATTCCGCTTAGCCATTGTCTGTGCCATGTGGATTACAGGATTTGATGCTCAGTGTGTTTCCACAGTCTATTTGGATAAACCTATCAAGGGCCATACCCTCATGCAAACCATCGCCAGAGCAAATCGGGTGTATGATGATATGAAAGAAAACGGCCTGATCGTTGATTATGGCAATGTCTATGAACAGCTGGAAAAGGCTTATTCCGTATACGGTGAAGGAGGAAAAGGGACCGGAGAAACTAAGGATGGTAAACCAAGTAAGCCCGTGGAGGAACTGGCAAGCCTGGAAGTGGAATTAAAAGAATCCATCAGGAAAGTGGAGGCGTATCTTCTGAGTTTGGACTTCAGGCTATCCGAATTGGTCAACGCTCAACCCATGCAAAAGCTTGGCAAGATCAAAGAAGCAGGAGATTGTGTCAACTTAAATGAAACTACGCGAACGAGCTTTGAGATGATGGCCAGAAATGTCTTCAGGAAGTTTAAGGCCCTCTACCCGGAAGAACAAGTAAAGCCTCATGTCAAGAAATACAATGCGATAGAAGCCATTTACGGACTGTTAAACCAAAAGACCAAAACAGCGGATGTAATTGAAGTCATGATGCAGCTGCAAGAAGTAGTCAGCGGAAGTGTTTTGATAAAAGATCAAGTTGCAGAACCAAGGGAAGATGTTTATGTAGACCTGAGTAAGTTAGATTTTGAAAAGCTTAAAGCAGCCTTCCAAAAAGCCCCACGTAAAAACACCCTTACCTATGACCTTCAACAAGCCATTGAAAAAAAGCTCGAGCAGATGTTGAAAGAAAATCCTTTGCGTCTTGAATTCTATGAGCGTTACAAGGAGATCATTGACGAATACAATAATGGCAAGTCACTGGAGAATACCATTAGAGCCTTTGATAAGCTCACGGACTTTTTGGCCTCCTTATCAGAAGAGGAGCAAAGAGCAGTAAGAGAAAACCTGGAGGATCAGGAAACATTGGCAATATTTGATCTGCTTCGGGAAGGCAAAGAACTAGGGTCAAAAGAAAAGAATGCCGTCAAAAAGATCGCTCAACAAACACTCGATAAGCTAAAAGCAGAAAAACTAAAAATTGAAAGATGGCGTGAAAGCAGGCAGATTACCGCTCAGGTCAAAGGCATGATATACGATACCTTACTTTGGCTTCCGCAGGAGGTCTATACTGATGAAGAAGTTAGCCTGAAAACTGTCAGTGTATATCAGCACATTTATACCAATTATTTTGGAGGAGGGAAGAGTGTGTATCAGCGGGGTGCTTGAAGAGCAAAAAGCATCCAGTACCTTTGTAGGTGAACCGACCCGTTGGAATTTCTCTCATTCGAACCTATTCACAGTTTGCGAGTCTTTTGGCAATATTGATATATAAAGCGTAAAAATGCCCCAAATAAAAAGATTGAATTAATAGATTTGTTAAAACTAATTTTCAACGTCAAGAAATAGAGAAATGGCAGTAGGGAACTTCAGCACAGCCAACCAAACCTATCGCATGCTGATGGGAAATGGATTGATTTACTCTGTGCCTAGATTTCAACGTGACTACAGCTGGTCTGATGAGGAATGGGATGATCTTTGGCGGGATATAGAGAATGTACTAAGCCCAGAGGGTGAATCTGCCCATTACATGGGCTATCTAGTACTTCAGAGCCGAGATAGCAAAAATTTCGACATCATTGATGGGCAGCAACGCTTAACAACGCTAAGCATAATTGTGCTCGCGGTATTATCCAACCTCCAAAAACTAATCGAAAATGGTCAGGAGCCGGAAAATAATAAACGCAGGCAAGAACAACTCCGAAATTCATTGATTGGATACCTAGATCCTGTGACATTGATTGCCAAATCGAAACTGAACCTGAACCGCAACAACGACAATTTATATCAAAACTATTTAGTTCCATTACAGCAAGCTCCTCGGAGAAACCTGAAAGCCACTGAGCATCAAATGCGCAAGGCTTTTGAGTGGTGGCAAAATCAAACGGGCAGTAGTTTTCGTACTGGAGAAGAACTTGCAGGGTTCATCGATAGGCTTACAGATAAACTATTCTTTACAGTCATAACTGTTTCCGATGAATTGAATGCTTACAAGGTATTTGAAACACTTAATGCACGTGGTGTTAAGCTTTCTTCTACAGATCTACTGAAGAATTATTTATTTTCCGTTGTTCACGCTCAGAATCAGGACGAACATGAACTAGCCAATTTGGAAAATCAATGGGAGCAGCTTGTCGGCAAACTTGGAAGCGAAAGTTTCCCTGATTTCTTGCGGACACACTGGAACAGCCGTAATCGATTTTTACGACATTCAGAACTTTTCAAAAGGATTCGAGATCAGATAAGGGAAAGAGGACAGGTGTTTGATTTGATCCGAAAGATGCAAACCGATGTGGATACTTATGTAGCACTCTCAAAGCCGGAAGATGAATTATGGACGACGGATCAGAGAAATTTTATTGGAGAGTTACGAATGTTCAATGTTCGTCAGGTGTATCCACTGCTCTTAGCCGGATTTAGAAAATTTACGCCTCAAGAATTTACCAGTCTTTTAAAAGCTGTCAGTATTATTTCATTTCGATACAACGTAATTTCAAATAATCCAACCAATGAACAAGAGAGAATTTACAACCAACTAGCGGAAAAGATCGAATCACAAAATTTGAGCGGTAGGGATTCCCTCGAGGAATTGCGGCCTCTATACGTTCATGATAGAGATTTCAAACATGCATTTTCCAATAAGATCCTTAAAACAACCCAATCACGCAATAAAAGGGTCGCTAGATATATCCTTGTTAAACTGGAGCAGCATTTAAGTGGTAATGAACTTGACATAGATAGTGATCGTTTCAATCTTGAGCATATCATGCCGGAGAATCTATCGGATAACTGGAGTCAGATCAGCGACCTGGATCATGAAATGTTTGTGTATCGCCTCGGTAACCTTTGTTTGTTACTTACGGGGCAAAATAGGGAGATTGGAAACCAGGGATTTGATCAAAAACGAATCATCTACCAAAACAGCGAATTTCACCATGTGAGAAGAGTTGCAGAAGAAAATTATTTTTGGGACACTTCTCGAATCGATCAAACACAACAATGGATGTCAGCTCAAGCCACCTCAATTTGGCGTATTTCTCAATTCGATCGTTAACCCCTGTATAAAAAACTTGGGGCACCTTACCGATTCGATTGGCACCAAGGGGTCACTTGCCTTTTCTTCCGTCCTTTTTCGTTTTACCGTCTTTTTTCTTGGAAAAAAACACCTGCTTGATCCATCTGGGCAGGAATATCGCCCCCAATATGAGGTAGGGATAATAGGAAAACATTCTCCACAGAATACTGGTCACAAAGGTATATCCCCCCAAAAATTCCTTGAAAAACTGGGAAAAGAAAAACTCCGCCGTACCGCTGCTTCCTGGGGTAGGCGATATCATCATCACGATCCACATGATGATCTGTCGGGCAAAAACTACCACGTGTTCAAAGGCCCCCAACACCTCGTACGCTGAAATCAGCGCGTTCAGCATAAGGTACCTTGCCGACCAAATAAATACGGTGGAGAAGATAATAACCAACCAGTATTTCAGTTTTTTGCCCTTCAGCTCCCGCGATGCCTCGATGATCTGATCACCGTATTGATGGGCGTTGTACTTCCATTTTCGAAGCCACTTAATGGAAAACAGGCGGAGCAAAATCCATTTGAACACACGGGGACGATAAAACAGTGCCAACGCCATCAAGAGGGAATAAACCGCATAGAGCCCATAACTTACCCAGAACAAGAATTGCAGGCTATTTCCCAAGCGCATCTCCAGTACCCGGCTTTCGGGAAATATATAGCCCTGAGCAAAGAAAAGAATCAACGGTGCTCCAAGGACGAAAAATAGATTATCCATGATAGCGGTAAGCATCGTGAATGCCAACGCTTTGCCCAAGGGAATTCCCTCCTTATGGAGGATAAATACGGCCACTGCCGTTCCGCCCACGATGGAGGGGGTGACCGCCGATGCAAATTCCCAAAGGATTATGACGTAGATCGATCGAGACCAGGTCAAATGCTTATCGGTAATCTCACGAATCCGATATACATACCCAGCATCCCGAAGAAAAATGAAAAATACCGCCAACAGTAAAAAGGAAGCCGACGCATCAAAAACACCCCTCAACGTCTGCGCATTCACATTCGGATCGAAATAGAACATCAGGAACACGATGAGCAACCCAATAAATACAGGTACCCATACTTTGTTGGGGTTGAGTGTCTTGAAAATTTCCTTATTGTCCATTTTCATAGGATATCACGCAGGAATGGCCTCTAGCTTTTCGACCCAAAAATTATTGAATCCCTCGCCGATCGTGATGGTCACCAGAGAAAGCTGCAACAACTCCAAAATCGCCAAAAATGTGTAGATCACGAATATCTTATCCGGCTTCATCTCGATAAACTCGCTGAACGGGATACGTGCCTGTTGCATCAGCTTATCGATGACCAGGTTTTTTTGCTGTTCGATGGTATAGGGATACTGGATGACGGTATGTTTGACATCGTCCGCCCTCGCAGCATACTTCAGCATGAGGCGTTGGTAAACCTTCAATAACCTGTATAGATCCAAATCCTGCATTTCTGCGTCTAAGTCATCCACCTTGGCAAGTTTTTTCAGCTCTGGAAGCACATTTCCCCTTCGCCATTTTGCCAGTCTGACCCCCTCTAGGTCCGCCAGTTCCCCAACCACCGATTTGTATTTTTTATACTCCAAAAGATGCCTGATCAAATCTTCCCGTGGGTCGATTTCTTCACCGTCTTCGTTGAGGTCGGGTCTGGGAAGCAGCATCTTTGACTTGATCTTCATCAGTGTGGCCGCAAACAGGATGAACTCGCTGGCCACTTCAATTTCCATTTTCTCCATTTCATGGATGTAGTCGAGGAAATCCTGGGTAATCTTAGAAATGGGAATGTCATAAATATCCAGCTCATCCCGCTCAATAAAGAACAGCATCAGATCAAAGGGTCCCTCAAAAAGCGGCAATTTGATTTCAAAACTCACTGGATACGATAATAAATTGCTAATTTTGTGCGTATATTTAAGCTCAAAGATATTACAATCTCGCTAAATCTGCTTAAGTCAAATTAAATAACCACATTTGCGAGAGATAAGAGGCCTTTTACAGGTATAGTAAAACATTAACAGGCGATTGAAGTTTACTATTTTTACAAAGACACGCTCAATATGCAGATTCAACCTGGACCGCTCCTAGCTCAAATACAAACTCCCGAAGACCTTAAGAAGTTCGGAAAGGATCAGTTGGTACAAATATGTGATGAACTTCGCCAGTTCATCATCGATCAGGTATCCGTTTACGGAGGGCATTTTGGAGCTGGGCTGGGCGTAGTGGAATTGACCGTAGCGTTGCACTATGTGTTGAATACCCCGGATGACCAATTGATCTGGGATGTAGGGCACCAAGCCTATGGACACAAGATATTGACCGGCCGACGAGACCGGTTTCACACCAACCGGGTATATAATGGCCTGTCGGGTTTTCCCAAGCGAAAAGAGAGCCCCTATGATTCGTTTGGGGTAGGACATTCCAGCACCTCCATCTCTGCGGCACTGGGAATGGCGATGGCTTCAAAATACAAAAATGAGCTAAACAGGCAACACGTTGCAGTTATTGGGGATGGTGCTCTCACCGGTGGAATGGCCTTCGAAGCCATGAACCATGCCGGTGTTTCGGACAGCAACCTGATCATCATCCTGAATGATAACTGCATGTCGATAGATCCCAATGTAGGTGCGCTAAAAGATTACCTCACCGACATCACCACCTCCCGCACCTATAACCGGGTAAAAGATGAAGTCTGGAACCTATTGGGAAAAGTCAGTAAGTTTGGCTTCAGTGCGCAAGACGTGGTATCCAAGGTGGAGGGTGCCGTAAAATCGGCACTCCTGAACCAAAGCAATCTATTCGAATCACTGAACCTGCGTTACTTTGGCCCAGTAGATGGCCACGATGTAAACCACCTGGTAGAGATCCTAAATGATCTCAAGCATATACAGGGTCCTAAAATACTGCACTGCGTAACGGTAAAGGGAAAAGGATATGGCCCTGCCGAAAAGGATCAAACGAAATGGCATGCCCCCGGAAAATTCGACAAGATCACCGGAGTAATCGCCAAGAAAGTCCATCAAACTCCCCAACCCCCCAAATATCAGGATGTCTTTGGCCATACGCTGGTAGAATTGGCCAAAATGGACGATAAGGTGGTAGGTGTAACTCCTGCCATGCCGTCGGGATCGTCCATGAACATCATGATGGATGCTTTTCCAGACCGTTCATTCGATGTAGGAATTGCCGAACAACATGCCGTCACCTTTTCAGCTGGCTTGGCAACGCAAGGTCTCAAGCCGTTTTGCAATATATACAGTACGTTTATGCAACGGGCCTATGATCAGGTAATCCACGATGTGTGCCTACAGGAACTGCCCGTTATATTTTGTTTGGACAGGGCGGGGTTTGCAGGGGCGGATGGGCCTACCCACCACGGTGCCTATGATTTGGCCTTTTTTAGGTGCGTACCGAATCTTGTGGTGAGTTCGCCTATGAATGAACAGGAACTCCGAAACCTGATGTATTCAGCTACCCAGTTCAATGGGCCATATTCCATTCGGTATCCCAGGGGTCAGGGTGTAATGACAGACTGGAAAACACCTTTGGAAGAGATCCCCGTCGGAAAGGGAAGATGCGTACAAGAGGGTGAAGACGTCGCCATTCTTACCATCGGTCACATTGGGAACTACGTAACCCAGGCTACTGAAATGCTGACGAAAGACGGAATTGTTCCCGCGCATTACGATATGCGTTTCGTAAAACCCTTGGATGAATCGCTCCTACACGAGGTTTTTGGAAAGTTCAAGAAAATAATAACCGTAGAGGATGGTTGCCTGATGGGGGGATTTGGTTCGGCCGTGCTGGAGTGGATGGCCGATCACGAATACCATAGCCAGGTAGTTCGTCTTGGGATACCAGATCGGGTAGTGGAACATGGGGAACAGGAGCAGTTGCATGCGGAATGTGGGTTTGACGCAAAGGGAATAGCTGCTACGGTCAGGAAGATGTTGGCTTCGGTCGCCATCCCCTACTGAAACATCCCTACTTCAAAGCAGTCATGTAAATGAATCGCGTGTAGTTTCCCATAGGGGATTTGGCAATAATTTTTTAACTTGGCTTCGCTTGTGTGTTTAACCAAACCTAATTCGCCATGGAACCCAATAACCGAAGAAGCTTTTTAAAAAAAGCTACCCTGGCCACGACCTCGTTGGGGTTGGGGCTAATGGATCATTCAGCTGCTTTTGCACCAAAAAAAACCAAGAATAAGCTTCCAAAATGGCGAGGATTTAACCTATTGGATTTTTTTTCGCCTGAAATGGAGCGCGGGCGAAAAAACAAAGAAGAATACCTCCGATGGATGGCAGACTGGGGGTTCGACTTTGTCCGTATTCCCATGTCCTATCCCAGTTATCTAAATTTTGATCGGACCAAGCCAATCCGGCCGGACGAAGTACTAAACTTCGATGAGGAGCGGCTGGAAGAGATTGACCGATTGGTTGACCTCAGCCACAAATACGGGCTGCACGTCAGTCTAAATCTACACCGGGCACCAGGTTTTTGTATCAATGCCGGTTTTATTGAGCCCTATAACCTCTGGGAGGATGACGAAGCCCTGGAAGCATTCTGCGCCCATTGGGAAATGTGGTCAAAACGCTACAAAAACATCTCCTCCAAAAAACTGAGCTTTGATTTGGTGAACGAGCCCTACAAGCGTCAGGATCCCAACGATCAGCATTCGCCGGGGGGGCCTGTCCCGGTGGAAGAATACCGGAAGGTTGCCAAAGCGGCATTGGCGACAATCAAAGGAATAAACAAAAAGCGCCTGGTGATCGCCGACGGAAACGGAGGCGGAGGCATTGCGGTGCCGGAACTTGCGGATCTTGACCTACATCAAAGCTGCCGCGGATACTTCCCGATGCATATTTCCCACCACAAAGCCTCCTGGGTGTACAAAGATCCCGATTCCCTCCCGGATCCAAGCTGGCCCGCAGCCCACAACAACACCTACTATGGTAGGGAGCAATTGGAAAAACACTATGCTCCCTGGATAGAATTGCTCAAAAAGGGCGTGGGAGTCCACTGCGGAGAATGTGGATGCTATAATAAAACCCCGCACAAGGTATTTTTGGCATGGTTTGGCGACGTACTGGACATATTGCACGAAAACGGAATTGGGTTTGGGATTTGGGAGTTTTCCGGAACCTTCGGTGTGCTCAATTCGGGAAGAACAGATATTGCCTATGAAGACTGGTACGGGGAAAAACTAGACCGTGAAATGTTAAATCTCCTGATGAAATATGCCTGATATCGCCTATCACACCAGTGGAAGCGGAAGAGACGTGGTATTGATCCACGGTTTTTGCGAAACCAAGGAAATGTGGGAGCGATTCCAGTACACACTATCCGCTAGGTACCGGGTTTCCAGCATAGACCTACCGGGTTTTGGTGAATCAATCCTTAAAGGCACTTCCCTATCGATCGACGAAGTTGCGAAGGCCGTCAAATCCTCGCTGAGCGAGAATAATATTGTCAATCCGGTGGTTATCGGCCATTCCTTGGGGGGCTATGTTGCTCTCGCGTTGGCTGAAAGGATGGAAACCGGGCTAAGTGGCCTCTGTCTTTTCCATTCTACCGCACTGGCAGATGACGAAGAGAAAATAAAAACCAGAAACAAAACCCTGACCTTTTTCGAAAAATATGGCACCAAGCCATTTGTGGAGTCCTTTGTGCCACAGCTTTTTGCCGAAGATAAACGGGAAACCCTAAAAGATTCCATCGAACAGCTGATCGACCGCGCCAACAAGATCCCGGTAGAGGTGTTGATGGCTTATACCAGGGCCATGCGTGATCGTCCGGAGCGGATCGAGGTGCTTACAACCCAAACCCTCTCCAAGGCAATGATTGCAGGAGCGTTGGATACGGCCATCTCTGTAGAGAACAGTCGAAAACACAAAAAATGGGTTGACTTCTACCTAGAGCTAGCAGATACCGGGCACATGGGCATGTTCGAAAGACCAAACGAAACCCTTGCCTTTTTGGAAGAGTACCTGGAGCATTGTTTTGATGGTTGACCCTTCTTTCGCCAAGCTGGAAAATAAAGGAAAGATGGGAAACCAAGGCTAAGGAACTCCATTGGCCAAGGGTTTGTATAGAAAGAAAATAAAATGTTTTTTTGCCTACTGCCGGCAATGGGCGGGGCACCGATGTTTCACATAAACAAACAAATCAATGGAAGAAATTTTAGATGTAACCACGATGGAAAAAATGATCGAATCAGGATGGGAATTTGCGCTTGTCGCTCTTCCAAAGATCCTTTTGGCGGTTATTTTCTATTTTATTGGTAAATACGTCATCAAATTTATCATAAAAACGATCAATAAGGTTTTTGTGAAATACGAGATTGAGCCTTCTTTGGCAACTTTTCTCGGAAGTTTCTTAAATGGGGTTTTGTATGTCTTATTGGTATTGGCGGTACTGTCTACCCTTGGGGTGGAGGTCACCGCATTTATTGCTGTACTGGGTGCCGCTGGTTTAGCGGTCGGATTGGCCCTCCAAGGGTCTCTCGCCAACTTTGCCGGGGGCGTATTGATTCTTGTGTTTAAGCCCTTTAAGGTCGGAGATACGATTGAAGCGCAGGGAACCTTGGGCTCGGTTGAGCGAATAGATATCCTGTATACCACGGTTCGGAATTTTGACAATAAGGTGGTCACCATCCCAAACGGTACGCTGGCAAACAATAACGTGACAAACTTTTCACAAAAACCGACCCGGCGGGTCGATATGTCCATAGGAGTTGCGTATGGTTCCGATATCAAAAAGATCCGAAAGATTATTCTTGACACGCTGTCACAGGACGAACGTATTCATGCCGATCCGGCACCGGTGGTATGGTTCACGAACTTTGGGGATAGCTCACTGGACTTGACGGTGCGCTGCTGGACAGATTCGTCCAATCTTTGGCCGGTATATTGGGATAATATGGAGCGCTTGAACGAGGTATTTATTTCCGAAGGGGTTGAAATACCATTCCCCCAGCGAGATGTTCACCATATTTTTCCAGATGGAAAACTCTTGGTGGAAACAAAAAGCCAAAAGAACGAGCAGTAAACAAATTCCCCAAATTGAGGAAAAAGTGCCGGAGCCTCCACACTACCACGTTAAAGAGGCTCCGGATAAACCCTACTAAAAAAATAACCAACTGTCTAACTACCTTTACCTTCTTCACATCCCCTCAATCTCACGCACGTTACCCTCAACACAAACTACACATCCTACCTCACGATAGTTATCACTAAAATTGACATTAAAAAGTAAGCTGTTTTCAAAAATTACCAACCAATCACTTACATACCCTATTAAAGTTCAGCATCACGCCTTCGGTTTCTCCTTGGGAAATCAGGAGACGTCCGCTCAAGGGATCCGCTTTGCCCCATAGTGACTTAGCGTGGGCTGTATTTGTCTCACGTTTACCACTTCCTGTTGGACCAGTGTCAATGCAATGAGGTCAATCTCTTCAAAAATCGACAACACTTCACTGCCCCGTTCCGCAGAAATTGGATCTGGTAAATGGTTGGTTACGCTATCTTCGGAATGACAGGAGACTCCCAATACCAGAATACCAAGCACCAGTAAAGACTGGAAATATGTTCGGAAAATTTTCATCACCTTACCGTTTGAAAGGCGGCTGTTATCATTATTTCACAATAAAAATATTCGAGAATTTCCGAATTTCATAACAAAAAACCGCTTTTTTACGATTGAATATTGATAAAACATATATGTAGTTTCGAATTACAAAAAATTATGTTTGGATTTTTGAAATAGGCACTTTTATGTTTTTCCCATAAAAAAAAATGCCTGTTATTTTGGATTTCCTACTAAAACAGAGAAATAGACAGCAGAATCCATTCAAAATAGCTAGTTTTTTCTTTCGAAAGTATCACTTAAATGAACCAGGGAACAACCTGCTTTGATTTTGGAGTCAATTCTACATATTGTATGCATGAGGTAAAAATCTTGGCTATTCACTTACAAAGGAGACAGATAAGTCCTAAAAACCCATTGAACACGGAGTTGACTACCCATCAGGTGAACTCAATCAAGTTTTACGATTCTTGCCTGCTTTAAGATAAAATTGAGTTCATTGACGTCTGAATCGTTCAGCTGCAAAACTCCTCTTACCGTTACGACCTGATCAGTCTTTAGCTTTCTTGTGTAACGTTCCTTCAAATACACTACCGCTATACTCTCCGGACCAGACTGCCCGCAAAAGAAACATTCGGCCATGGGAAATTTGGAGAGAATCAGTACAGAGGATGGGGAAAGATCCAGCGGGATATAGAATCCCGTGAGTTCCACCTCCCGACCTTCCCATTGCCTAATTTCGTCGTTGAAAACCGGATACAGATAATAGAGTGCGTACTCCCTGTTGAGTTTCTCTACAAAACGTGTTTTTCCAAAAACGGCCCATAGGTTGGATTCATTGGAAGACTGCGCTGAAAGTGAAGAGCAGGACACCGAAATTATACAGAATAGAATGAATTTTAGGCGCATACAATCCGTTAATTTGCAAATACTTTTCACAAAGATATAGCAAAAAACCATTTATGCAACTATGTTGCATAAATGAAATTGTGTTGAAATGGCTTGCATCAAAAACCACAGAATAGTTCGTCCGGTAAATTTTGGATAATTTAGCCAACGTAAATAGGCTGCCTCGGTCGACGAAGAATCGATGTTGTTTCCAAAATCGTAACCGCCAAACAAAGGCCGTTATTGAAAGATGCTCTCCTTGCAATTGTAAGAAAACCAACCCATGAAAATCAATTTTAGCCTCTCCAATAAAATACAGCTCCTAGCCACCTGCAAGAAACGATTGGTTCTGCTAAGCACGCTTCGGGTAGTGGTATTTTTAGGTCTGCTGGCAGTTGCATTGGTAGGCATCTCAGAGCTTCCCAGCCTCCTGTTCCTCCTTTTTCCCCTCAGTGCGGTTTTCATCATTCTAATCAAGCACCATAACCTGGAAAAAGACAAGGAACAGTTTCTAAAAACGATCATTCTGCTCGAAGAAGAAGAAGAACTTCGCGCCGATCGTACGCTTAGCTCCTTCGATCCGGGCACGGAATTTTTGGAAAAAGACCATCCTTTTACTGCGGATTTAGATATTTTCGGACCCCACTCCCTTTACCAGCTTATCAACCATACCGTTTCCAAAGAAGGGAAAAATCTCCTAGCCACTTGGCTGAAAAGCAAAACCGATCCGGAAACTGCCAAGCGAAGGCACGGGGCCATGACAGAACTCAGCCAATACCCGGAATTTCTGCTAAAATTTGAAGGGCTGGGGAGAACGTTTCTTTCACGGGAAAAGTCAAAATCCGCGCTGTTCAATTGGCTAAAGAGTCCTAATCATTGGAACCAACTCTTTTGGGTGCCTGCCATAATCGGACCGGTAGGAGGCAGTTTACTACTAGTTCTCATTATCATGAAAATCCTTCCAGCAGCGTATTTGGGGCTATTTATTTTAGTAGGGGCTGGACTGTTGGGATTGGTCTTCAAGCCCTTGATGCATGCGATGAAAAACATGCCCAATGAAGGAGATCTTAAGACCTTCAAGTCCTGGGCCTATTTATTGGAAGAAAATAGTTTTGAACACCCTTACCTACAATCCCTTCAGGAACCTATCTCCAGCACCAGTTTTCATGCCTCCCAAGCTCTTGACTCGTTGGAGCAGCAGACCTTTCTGGTCCAAAACAGAGCCAACTTGATGTATCTGGTATTCAACATGCTGTTTTGGGTAGATTTCTGGGTACTGTTTCGACTGGAGACCTGGAAACGTATCTACGGAAACCAGGTTCAGCAGTGGGAATTTATCTTTCAGGAATGGGAAGCATTGATTTCACTTGCTGCACACAACGTAGCGGAGCGCCCCTCCACGGAGATCGAATGGACCCAAGAGGCAGCATGGCGGGTCAAAAATATCCGCCACCCCCTTATCTCTCCCAAAACCTGCGTCGGAAACGATTTTTCGTTGGGAAAGGACCAAAAGATTGTCCTTCTTACCGGATCCAACATGTCCGGAAAAACTACGTTCATGCGAACCCTGGGGATTAACCTGGTTATGGCTAACCTAGGGCTTAACCCACTGGCAGATTCATTTAGCTGCGGGCCTTTTCAACTATACACCAGCATGCGCAATGCGGACAATCTCGGTGAAAGCGTAAGCTCCTTTTATGCCGAACTGAACCGTATCAAGGGACTTTTGAGCCGAATAAACAGCGATGCTCTGGTGTTTTTCCTATTGGACGAAATCCTTAAAGGTACCAATACCGCCGACAGAATAACCGGGAGCAAGGCACTCATCGCCCAACTTATAAACTCCACTTCAAAGGGGATCATATCTACCCACGACATGGAGCTAACCAAACTGGAAGGAGAACTTCCCGGCCTTGAAAACCGCAGTTTTCACCACGAAATAAAAGCCGATGAGATCCATTTCGACTACAAAATCAAACCAGGAAGCTGCCCCAATTTCAACGCCCAAAAACTGATGGAACTCATGGGTATCGTCGTCTCGCCCATCAAAACGATGCCAAAACAGGAGAGCTTATGAGCGGTTTCAGTGGTCTTTTGGGTTAATATCCGTAATTTCGGGCTTTCCTACGATGAACAACGCGATGGCACAACAAAACTACCAACAGAAAACCCTGGGAATACTGGGTGGTGGACAACTTGGGCGAATGGTCATTCAATCGGCCATCAACTATAACCTGAGCATCCATATACTGGATCCGGATGAAAATGCGCCCTGCAGGCGTATTTGCCAAAAGTTTACACAGGGAAATCTCAAGGATTTTGATACGGTATATAACTTTGGTAGAGAGGTTGACATAATCACCATTGAAATCGAGCACGTCAACACGCAAGCCCTAAAAAAGCTGGAAGCCGAAGGAAAAAAGGTCTTTCCACAGCCACATATCATAGAACTCATCCAGGACAAACGAAGCCAAAAACAATTTTATAGAGAAAACGGCCTTCCTACCTCGGAATTCGTCCTGGTGGAGGGAAAGGGAGACATCGCCCAGCACCTGGATTTTTTGCCGGCAGTAAATAAACTGGGCAAAGAAGGATACGATGGACGCGGCGTACAATTGATCCCCTCGGCAGAAGATATCGACAAGGCCTTCGATGCGCCGGGATTATTGGAAAAGTTCGTAGACTTTGAAAAAGAATTGGCCGTCATCGTGGCAAGAACCGAGAATGGTTCCCTATGCGCATTTCCTTCGGTTGAATGTGCGTTCCATCCCGAGCACAATCTGGTGGAGTTCTTGTTTTCACCTGCTGACGTTCCGGATGCAATCGCCCATAGGGCAGAAAAGCTGGCAATTGAGGTTATTGAAAAACTGGGGATGGTTGGCCTACTGGCGGTGGAGCTGTTTGTAACCAAAACAGGTGAGGTTTTGATCAATGAAATTGCCCCCAGACCGCATAACAGTGGGCATCATACCATCGAGGCAAACTTCACCTCCCAGTTTGAGCAACACCTTCGCTCTATCCTGGGCATGCCATTGGGAGATACGGGTATCCGCAGTGGCGCCGCGATGGTAAACCTTCTTGGAGAGGCTGGATATTCAGGGGATGCTTATGTAGAAGGGATGGACGATGCACTAGCCGAAAAGGGAGTATACATCCATCTTTACGGAAAGAAAATCACCAAGCCATTCAGAAAAATGGGCCATGTTACCATTTTGGAAAATGACCTGGGTCAATTGAAAGAAAAAGCACTTAGATTAAAGGATACCATCAAAATAAAAGCATGATATGAGCGCACAGGTAGGAATCATCATGGGAAGCCAATCGGATCTTCCGATCATGGCAGAAGCGGCCAAGGTTTTGGAAGAACTTGGTGTCAGCTACGAGCTGACCATCGTATCTGCACATAGAACACCCGCACGCATGGTCGAATATGCGGAAAGTGCAAAACAACGGGGCCTCCGGTGTATAATAGCAGGTGCTGGTGGGGCAGCGCACCTCCCGGGTATGGTCGCCTCTCTTACCACCCTTCCGGTAATCGGGGTTCCGGTAAAATCCTCCAATTCGATCGATGGGTGGGACAGTATCCTCTCCATTCTCCAAATGCCTGCGGGAATTCCGGTAGCCACGGTTGCCCTTAACGGCGGCAGAAATGCCGGAATTTTAGCTGCATCAATCGTAGGTGCTTTCGATGAGCAAGTAGCTGAAAACCTGGCTTCCTTCAAGCAAGACTTAAAATCCAAGGTGGAAGACAGTGCCGAAGAGCTCGAGAAAAAAGGCTGGAAAGCGGTACTATCCCTGTAGCAAGCTTGGGGCATGGAAAAACCCCTCCAACAAAAGACTCCCCCGAAACGCCAAAAGACCAACGGGGGAGCTGATTATTTTTTGAAAAATCAAACTCAGAACGGCAGTATATCGTCGCCACTCTCATCGTTGAACGTCGTGACGTCCGGTTCAGAAACGACCGAACCTTTAGTGGGACTTCCGCCTTTGTTCACCTTCCACACCTTCACGTCCGTGTACCATTTTCCATTGTATTCCCGGCTCTCCAGTTCGATCCCGACGCTTACCTCTTCGCCGACCTTTAGATCAAACTGGTCAATTTTATCACCCCAAACCGTCACACAAACCTTTTTGGGATAGTTTCCTCCGGTTTCAATGACATAATCTCTCTTTCTCCATGTCCCGTTCCGTCCGTTACCAGACTGTTCTACCAATGCCTGTATCACTTTTCCACTTATTTCCATGGTCGTATATTTTTGATGAAGGAACGAAGGTAACCAAATCAAACCAAAAATTAAATCCAAATGAAATGCGATAATAGTTAGCTTTACAAAATGGAAATTTCGAAGCGTGAAAAGAGAATTTTTTTAATCCGTCAACTACTGAAAGGTTTCTTGTTTTTGGCGGTATTGGTTTCTTTATTTCTGGTTTTCGAAAAAATGTTTCCCGCAGACGAGCGGGAAGCTTTATTCGGAACGATTTACGACAATATTGGCCTAGTGATTACCATATTCGTGCTGTCGGAAATATTCTTTGGGATTATTCCCCCTGAGGTATTCATGCTATGGGCTCTCCGAACGGGTCATTTAGGGGGCTTTCTCTCAGGAATCGGCATG
Organism: Lunatimonas lonarensis; assembly: GCF_000390185.1. Taxonomy (GTDB): domain Bacteria; phylum Bacteroidota; class Bacteroidia; order Cytophagales; family Cyclobacteriaceae; genus Lunatimonas; species Lunatimonas lonarensis. The sequence goes on from NZ_AQHR01000073.1 coordinate 92,591, forward strand.
CTTGCAGCTATTTCCTACCTGGCGGGTGCCTTTAATTACAATGTGGGCCGGAGCATACGAAATACCGCCTTTTTTACCAAGATCCGCCGAATGTGGCTGAAAAAATCATTGATTCTATTCGAGCGGTTCGGCGGATACCTGATCGTGGTAGCTTCGGTCACGCCCCTTCCGTTCGCAGGTATTGCCCTTCTAAGTGGGGCGGGCAACGTAAAAGCAAAGACCTACTACCTGAACAGCATTTGGCGGATAGTTCGGTACTTTGTTTATGCGTTTGTCCTTTATGAGACCAGTCTATGAACTGAACAGATCATTTTGCCAGGTTCTCCAATATAAGATAGGGAACCCCATTTTTGGCCCAACGGTCAAAATAGTCCGAAAAGTCAGTCCCAAAAACCATGGATCCCAAAATGATGTCCAAATCCCCATCACCGTCCACGTCGCCCACATCCATGGCTATCCACCTACCTTGGGCCGGGTCTGTAAATGTACTGGCACTATAATTACCCTGTCCTTTGTTTTCCAAGTATACAAAGCTCTCCTCCGGTTGGTTCTTGTAGTCAGGAAAAAACGACATTGCGGCTATATCCAAATCCCCATCACCGTCAAAGTCGGCAGCAACGGCTTTGTAAGCTCCGTTTAACGGATAAAAAAAGGCTTCTGAAAAGTGATTGGTACCATCGTTTTCAAAAATCCGTATTCCATGGTACCCCTTTAGGATCGGATCGTAGTCCGCATTGTCTCCAGCGGTATAAAGGATATCCAAATAGCCATCGGCGTTCATGTCAACCAACTCAAAATAGCTTGATCCATAACTTGGCGGAAAAGAGAGAATCCTTTCTTCCACAAAATTCCCGTTGCCTTGATTATGGTAAATAAATATCCCCTCATCACCTTGGCCAAACAAGGCAACAATATCCTTTCTGCCATTTCCTGTAAGATCCACCATATAAGCCTTCGTTGCACCAGGCTGAGCTCTGAGTACTTGCTTCCGATAAATGCCGCCCTGATCCTTTTTCCACAAGGAAAGGGATCCTGTGTGCTTCCCATATTCACAGATCACGAGTTCGAGCTGTCCATCACCATCCAAATCACCCACGTCAAAGTGCACAGGTCGCTGAAGATCCTGTACCAAGATCTTTGCATCCCCACCTCGAACCTGTGGCAGGGTCATCAGGTAGCCGATATTCATATCGGTAGGGTTAAAAGTGCCCATAACCAATGCCAAGCTCAGGGTTCCCTGCTCGTAAATCCATGAGACCCCCTCCCGGGCAGGAGCATTGCGGCTGATTGAAAAGTTCTTGTCCATCACCGATAAACTGGACCTCCCTACGTCACTTACATACACTTTGTTGGGAGCTGCAATCTTTACAAGGGAGGTCATTGGGCTGTTGGCTCGATAGGGGGGTTGTCTCACCTTAAACTGGCGCAATCCAACGGAAATTTCCCTCTTTGGTGGCCGGGGCAGTGCCTCAGGGGCCTCCCCGAGATAGTAGCTCCTTATCTTATTGTAAAGCAGTGTGTCCAGCGTAGGCCGTAAGGGAAAAAGATTGGCGCGCTCCACAAACTGACCAGCTCTTCCCCCTTCAATGATACCCGCTCGGGTGTCTGCTGTCTCGTAGATACCATAGTAATGCCCCATACGATTGAGGATATAGGCTTCCCAGGTTTTCCGATCGAGTAAGTCAGGCTGGGGTAAGGAATGGCATCCCCCGCAATAACGCTTCGCAAGATCCGCCCCCGAAAGTTCGGACTGCTCCGTGACTGCAGGAATTTCAGGAGTTGCAGCAGGTTGTTGGGGATCGGAGAGGGATTGGTTTTCTGTTTTTCCACATGAACCTAGTCCGGCAAAAAATAGAAATCCCAAACTCAGTTTAAGCAGTATCTTCCGTAGGTAACGGTTCATGGAGTGATATTAGATTTTTACACTTAGCTAGCTGAATCCCCAAAATACGGATTCCTCTTCTTGCCCTAGGTGGATGCCTGGATCGGATTGATCGATTCACAGGGTAACGCTACAATAATACGGCTGATTTGGCAATGGTACTACTAACGCAAGGCATAAATCACTTAAACGCCTATGTCCTCATTCCAAAGAAATGGTTTTTCCTTGATAAATGTTTCCATCAATGCAATACTGGGCCCATGCTGAAGCACCTCTACCTCCACCCCTTGTTCTTTCAAATAGTCTTCCGACCCTAAAAAGGTAATGTTCTCTCCAATGACAACTTTTGGAATCTTGTACAATAAAATCGCTCCCGTACACATGGGACAGGGAGAAAGGGTCGTGTACAGAACGCATTCACGATATACAGATGCGGGCAGCCGACCGGCATTCTCGAGCGCATCCATTTCCCCGTGCAACACGGAACTGCCCTGTTGGACACGCCTGTTATGCCCTCTTCCGATGACCTTTCCCCGATATACCAACACGGAACCTATGGGAATTCCGCCTTCTTGGTAGCCCTTTTGCGCTTCACTAAATGCCTCTAGATAAAATGGATCCATTTTTACTTACCTTGAATTTTGAAAGGTATAACCGGGCAATACCATGCATGCTGTATAACCTACCTCGACCGAAACTACTTGGGCAACTTGCACAACTGAAGCCAAAACTCCTCAATCTGTAGGATGGCCTTCATAAAGTCCTCCATAGAAATTGGCTTTGTCACGTAGCTGTTGGTATAGTTACTATAGGCGGTCTTGATGTCTTTAGGGTTGGAGGAGGTGGTGAGCATGATCACAGGGATGGCACGAAGCACATCATCCTGCTTTATCTCCTGGAGCACCTCGTGCCCGTTGAGGATAGGCAGGTTGATATCCAATAATATAAGATCCGGCCTCTCTACTTCGGTATAATCTCCTCGCTTATAAAGAAAGTCCAGTGCCTCCTTTCCGTTTTTTACCACGCTTACATCGGTCAGAATTTTGCTTTCCTCAAACGCCTCCAGTGTAAGAATGATATCACCCTCGTTGTCTTCTACCAATAAGATGTGCGCTTTCTTCATGTTACTTATATTGAATTTTGACGGTTATTGCCGTGTTTTACGTTTACCAACCGTAAAGAAAAAGGTACTTCCAACACCAGGTTCAGACTCTACCCAGATCTTCCCTCCCCAGGACTCTACCTGTTTTTTGACGATGGGCAGACCAATGCCGGTACCGTCTTCTACGCCCCTACTGTGTAATTGTTGAAAGATAACAAATATTTTTTCGAAATACTTTTCCTCTATGCCGATACCATTGTCTCTGACACTGATTTGCCAACAGTCCGATTTTTCTTCCACAAAAATCTCCACCTGGGGAGGAACATCCTTTTTCCCGTATTTGACGGCATTGTCAATCAGGCAATGGAGGGTTTGGGTCAAGGGAGCCTTAAATCCGAAAATCGTAGGAAGGTTTGCCCCGGTAACAACGGCTCGACGATCTTCCAAAAGCTTTCTCCGCAACGCCTTGTATTCTTCCAGTAACCCTTCCAAGGAGATGCGTTCCGGCTCCTCCTCAAACTTTCCTGCCCGGGAGTATTCGAGCACATCTAATATGATTTGCTTCATTCGTATAGCTCCATCGACGGCAAAATCAATGTATTGGTGCGCCTTGGCATCCAATTGATCCCGATATTTTCTCTGCAACTGATTTAGGAAACTCGTAATCATACGCAGCGGTTCCTGTAGATCGTGCGAGGTGATAAACGCAAACTGCTCCAGTTGCTCGTTGGAAATCTCAAGGTCTCGGGCGTACTTCAATAGGGTTTCATTTGCCTCCTTCAGCCGAATGTCTCCCTCCTTCCGAAGGGTTACATCTTTAAAGTAAACCGAAAGCCCCTTCTTACTGGGGTAAGCGGTCACTTCAAACCAGCGCCCCAGCGGTTCAAAATACTCCTCAAAGTACTGAACTTCCATGGTTTGCTTGGCAAGGTGATACTTCTGATAAAAGGTGCCATCGATTGCCTCCGGGTATTTTTCCCATAAATTACTGCCAAGCATTTCGCTTCGGTTCCTAAAAAGGAACTTCTCTGCCTGCGCGTTCCAATAGGTAACCTTCCATTGGTTGTCCACCGCAAAAAAAGCATCACCAATGGACTCGAGGATCTGGATCTTTTCCTCAAATGCCTCCATAAGGATTCGCTCATTCTCTATCCGGGAATCGATATTCCGGTAGTAGGACGAAAGCCCACCCCCCGAGGGATAGGCGGCAACCTCATACCATGACCTAGTCCCTGGATAAAAATATTCGAATCGCTCTGATTTACCCGAAGCAACCACCCGCTTGTAGATGGTCTCAATCTCCGTGCCTTTGGCAGGTGCAAATTCCTCCCAAATATTCTTACCTATTAGGTCTTCTGATTTACGGCCCAACAGGTTTTCAGACTCTTTGTTAAAGAAGGTAAAATTCCAATTTTCGTCTACCGCATAAAAAGCATCGGAAATACTCCCGAGGATCTCTTCCAGCTGGTTGCGGGTAGATTTCATGGTGTGGATGTCTTGGAAACTACCAAACACCTTGACTGGCCTTCCATCTACCTCCTCACAACGTCCTATACACCTGATCCATTTTTCCCGACCGGCGTTTGTCTTTATCAGTAGTTCCTCGTCAAATTCAATACCCTCGCTAACCAGTCTGTCAATAGCCTGGCGTATTCGATCCTTGCTCTCGCCCACGTAAAACTCAAAGCCACCGGTGAGCGACGCACTGTAGTCTTCGTCGACCTCCAATATTCTACGCACCATGGGCGACCAATACACGTTGCCGACCTCTCGCTGTCCGGTTAACTCCAGCTCCCAACTTCCAATTTGTGCGATATCCGCTATTTCCTCGCTCAACCTTGCCAACTTGATTTCGGCGGTAATATCCTTGGCTGACCCGTAAATTATTTCCTCTTGAGGATACCGATTGCAGTGCCAGGATAGCCAAACAACCTGTCCCTGACGGTTGATCACGCGCAACTGACATTTAAAAGATTCGCTTTCTTTGCTAGCTGTAGTTAGGGCTGCTGTCATCCTGGGGATGTCTCCCGCATAGACAAAACCTGCCAAGGGCTTTCCTACGATTTCCGATTCAGAATACCCTAGCATATTACATCCGGCGGAGTTGATCGTGATGAAGTTTCCCTGGTAATCCAATATCGCGACCAGATCAGGAAGCGACTCAAACATGTGAAGCCGATCGTTTTCCATTCGCTTTCGAAAAATCTCCGACCCCAAAAAAAGCTGCATTGCATTAAAAACAAACTCATACTCCCTCATATTGGGAGTTGCATCAGAATTCCCAACCAACAAAACCGCTGTACACTGCTCATGGTACATCAACGGAACACCAAAAACAGCTGGTTTGTGGGTAAGAGGTTTCTCAAAATGGCTAAAACAGGAAGCCGTTTCAGAAGCATCCTCTGTATAAATTATGGTTCGATCCAACCATATTTTTCCGGGTAGACCGCTTCCTACATCGAGCGTTGGATCCACTGGGCTAGCCTCACCGGTAATGGGCTTGCTGAACGCATCAACTCTGGCCACTCGCCTAAGTTTATCTCCACGTATAGAGGGCAACCAAATCTCGGTAAATCCAAATCCCCCTAAATCCAAAATCATCCGGCAGGTCTCCGACAATGCGGGGTTCAGATCATCGGTAGTACTAAAGACCTCGGAAATTTTTGTAAAAAGGTCCTTTTGGATCTGCTCGCTCATCTCAGCAGTAATGTCGCGTACAATCCCTTCGAATGAAATAGGGCGACCGGACGCATCCCGATTTAGCCGACCAACTTCGCTTACCCATCTTACCTGCCCGTCCGGCAAAAGGATTCGATGGGGAAAATTAAGCTCTTTCCTTCCTCCAAAGGTTTCCTCCTGCTCGCGATCAAAACGTGCCAAATCCTGTGGATGAATGGTAGCATAGAACGCGTTAAAATCCAGCAGAAAATCTTCCCGTTTTCTGCCCCAGATTTCATATACCTTATCCGACCAAGTGAGGGTATTGGCATCCATTTCCAATCGCCAGTAACCAATATCGGCTATTTCAGAGGCAGCTGCCAACTTTTGCTCGGACAGCTGAAGCCTCAAAAGTTCTTCCTCCCGCTGGGTAACATCCTGACAGATAACCATCACGCAGGACTTATCCCGGAAGGTCACCTTATGGCCATTAATATCTACCTTGATCAACGAGCCATCCTTTTTTTGATGCGTAAACACTCCAAAATGAATGTTCCCCTCAATAGACTCAATGTCTTTATGCGCCTGTATCAGTTTCGGAACCTCTTTTGTTGGCCGCAAAGCCACAATGCTCATGGATAAAAATTCCTCTCTGGCATACCCATAATGTGACACGGCAGCTTGATTTACCTCCAGAATTCCAAAGGTATCCAACTCATACACCCACATGGGTAATGGACTTAGAAAAAAAAGACCACTGTAATCGTCGAGCCTATGCATTGGATAAAGTTAAAGGGGATACTTCCGTTAGGCTGTTATTATCAATGAAAGATAGCGCAAAATTCGGGTACGTACAACGCACCTGCATCTAATTTCAAAAAGTCTGTTCCTGTGATGTCGGTCACAATGGAATCCAAAAACTTGTTACTACCTTTGGCCTAAATTACGAAAAGGATGCCTACCATTTTCTGTTGAAATAGTAATTGCGTGGAAGATAGTCACAGCACCGGTAAAGCCATTTTTGGGCAAAAAAGCCGCACGGGCAATGCATCCGATTTTTTCTCGGGAGGCTATGCTGTCCTATTTCGCATTTTGGGCATTGTTCTTATAGCTGTCCTGTGTTGCCTTGGAAGCCACCATCCCATTGATTGTTTCAGCATACAGGAACAGGAAACCTATCAGCTGCCTGGAGAGGTTCCCTTAAAAATGACCTTTGCCGAATGGGTTGGTTTGGAAAAGGAAGAGAAAAACCCAGAGAATGAATTACCCTCCGCCAAACCTTGGTTGTCCCATCTAAAGCGCACTTTTTTGCTTTGCCGCGCTTCAGAGCCTGAGTTAACGACTGTTTCCGCGGGGGGATTAAAAAACCGCCCTCTCTACCTGCTTTTTCACAACCTGAAAATTCACCTGGCCTAGCCATCTTCCCATCCGGGAACCATTTTTGAATTGCTCCCGATTCGAACGTCTTTTTATTCAACTAATCAAACTACGCTATGGCGCATAACGTGTCATTTGATTTGGATCATGTCATCCATGAACTGGGTCATTATCTCCCTGCACAAGCTCCGCTGAAGGACTTTGTGCATCACAATACCTTGCATGCTTTTCAACACCTGCCTTTTCATCAGGCACTGCAAATGGCTACAGAAAATTTCGGATATAAAGGTTACTGGGGCTTGGATAAATTCCGGGAGCTTTACCACCAAAAGAAAATCAATCGGTTGATTTTTGAAAGGGTCATCATTGAACATAAAGGGCCCGATCAATTGGCTTATTGGAGCAATCTTTTGCTGCATAATCCTGTGCAGGAATATCCTGAGCCTAAGGTTGGGCAGATCAGAAAACTTTGGAGAACTGCTTACAAACTTAATTTGGATAAGGAGGTACATCAGGTTCTCTTTCGATTGGTCAGTGCCTATCTTGATCAGGGAATTGCCATCTGGAAGTTTCCTTTGGAAGGAAAGGGATTACTTGCAGGTATCAGGACGTTGGAAAAAAACAGCTTCAGTACCTTTATCAAAAGTGAACGTGCGAGAAACCTGCTCTTTGAAAAAAGCACCAGGTTAGTAGATTTGCTTCATCTTCTAGTAGGTAAAGAAAAATGGTTTGCACACTATCTTTTTGACCAACAGTTCGCCCATCCTGGTTGGTCGGGAATGGTAGCGGTGCTGGAACACCAGGAAAAATCTCTGTTGGATAAAAGGAAAGTTACCCTTCATGACCTGATTTTCTTGGAATGTATCCTTGAAATCGATGCCCTTGATAGGAGAAGGGGAGAAAAATGGTCTTCTCTGGCACCTGTTATCCCTGAGAATCTAAGCCCCTTTTTAGAACCTCCCAAAACATCTGAGTGGTTTGAAATCCACAGACTTTGGCAGGAGGCAATGGAATGGTCTTATTACGATCAGGTCATCAAAGGTCTGCAGCTAAGTCATGCATCTGATTTCAAAAAAGAAGCATCCTTTCAGGCCATGTTCTGTATTGATGACCGATCATGCTCCATCAGACGGTATGTAGAACGGTTTGCTCCTGATGCCCAGACTTTCGGTACAGCAGGGTTCTTCAACCTTCCCTTCTATTTCCAGCCGGAACACGGCAAATTTATGACCAAGGTCTGTCCTGCCCCAGTCACTCCAGCACATGTCATTAAAGAATCCGAGTCCAAAATCAGACACGAAAAGGATCCCCATTTCAGCAAGCATTCCAAAGGTATTTTCGGCGGTTGGGCCATCTCCCAGACGATGGGCTTTTGGTCTGCTTTGAAATTGGCGAAAAGTATCTTTTTCCCTTCAGAGACCCCTGCCATGGTCTCTTCCTTCAAGCACATGGATCCCAAAGGTAAGCTCAGTGTGGCATGTACCAACCCCGAACATAAACATCATGGGCTCCAAGTGGGCTTCACGGTTGAAGAAATGGCCAACGCCATGGAGGGATTGCTCAAAAGTATAGGGTTGGTGAAGGATTTTGCTCCATTGGTTTATGTGATCAGCCATGGAGCAAGTTCGGTGAACAATACCCACTACGCCGGATATGACTGTGGTGCCTGTAGCGGTAGATCAGGTTCTGTGAATGCACGGGTGGCTGCGGCCATTGGCAACAACATGGCGGTAAGGGAATTGCTGGCAGGTAGAGGTCTTGTAATTCCTGAAAGCACCCAATTTATTGGAGGCTTGCATGATACCACACGTGATGAAATGGAGTTCTATGATGAGGAAGAATTATCAGAGACCAATAAGATCCTGCATGAAAGAAATGTACAGACCTTTGAAATCGCGCTGGATTATAACGCCAAAGAGAGGTCTAGGCGGTTTCACACGATTGACTCTAGACAGAAAGCGAAAAAAATCCACGAACAGGTGAAAAAGCGGGCTTTGTCGCTCTTTGTGACCAGGCCGGAATGGAACCATGCCACCAATGCCCTCTGTGTTGTCGGAAAGAGGGAAAATAACCGACATCTCTTCCTGGATAAACGCGCTTTCCTGAACTCTTACGACCATACCATTGACCCTGAAGGTCAATACCTTTTTGGTATTCTCAAAGCAGTAGCACCGGTCTGTGGGGGGATTAATTTGGAATATTACTTCTCCAAAGTGGATAATGACAGATTGGGTGCTGGAAGTAAATTACCCCATAATGTGATGGGGCTGATTGGTGTAGCCAATGGAATGGATGGAGATTTACGTACGGGATTACCGCTCCAAATGGTCAATATCCATGACCCTCTTCGAATTTTGATCACGGTAGAGCATTATCCTGATATCCTGTTGAAAACCATTCAGACCCATGACGCTACCTATGAATGGTTTGTCAATGATTGGGTAAAATTGGTCTGTATCCATCCGGATAGTAAACAGGCGTTTGTGTTCAACGAGGGCGAGTTTGTGGAATACCAACCCATCACTTCCCATATCGCCGCCATCGATAACCTCGATGCTGTGCTGGAATCCTCTGCCGAAAACCTTCCTGTTTACCTCATCGCATAAATCATGGAACATCAAGTCATGATCAGTTTATTTGTCATGGTGCCACTGCTGGCATTCCTGATTTCACTGCTGCTGCCGGATACTCAGGAAAATAGTTTTTCGAGACTGGCATTTGTCACAGTAAGTCTGCAACTACTGGGAATCACAGGATACATCATCTATTGGATTATTGGAGGCATGATTCCGGTCAACATCCGTGAACTGGAACTATACAACAATGGTAGCTATCAGTTTCTGTTGGATTTCTATTTCGATACCCTCTCGGCTGTTTTCCTCTGGGTAGGCGCACTTGTGACCTTCTTGATCACCCGCTACAGCAGGTTCTATATGCATTTGGAGGAGGGTTACAAGCGGTTTTTCAATACATTGCTTTTCTTCTATCTTGCCTATAACCTGACGGTGTTGGCGGGAAATTTCGAAACCCTGTTTTTGGGTTGGGAAATGTTGGGGATTTCCTCCTTCCTTTTGATTGCCTTTTACCGGGACCGTTATTTGCCGGTAAGAAATGCAGTGAAGGTGTTTTCCATTTACCGGATTGGGGATATAGGGATTATCCTCGCCATGTGGGCAAGCCATCACCTTTGGCATGAGAACATCAGCTTTATCAAGTTGTTGGACAAAGAGCTGGTTTCTGAACAATTGGCTTCTCATGGAGGAATTGGGCTGTTTATCGCCATCTCATTATGGATAGCAGCAGCGGCCAAATCTGCACAGTTTCCTTTCTCCTCATGGTTGCCACGGGCCATGGAAGGGCCTACCCCTTCCTCAGCCATCTTCTACGGTTCGCTCTCGGTACATTTTGGAGTATTCTTGCTGTTACGAACCTTTCCTTTTTGGGAGCATCAGCTGACGGCCAGGATATTGATTGGTCTTTTGGGGTTGGTGACGGTTATGATTGCCTATCCTATCGCAAGGGTTCAGTCCACCATCAAAACCCAGATTGCTTATGCCTCTATTGCACAGATTGGCATCATGTTCATCGAGGTAGCCTTGGGTTTGCAGACCTTGGCCTTGATCCATTTCGCCGGCAATGCGTTCCTTAGAACTTACCAACTATTGGTGTCTCCTTCTGTGGTAGCCTATATGACACGGGATCAGTTTTACCACTTCAAAGCCCGTGAGATTACCCTTGAAGATACCTTCCCCAAAAGATTGGAGTATAGTCTCTACATCCTTTCGCTCAAGGAATGGAATTTGGACAAAATGCTCAATAGGCTGATCTTTAATCCGATCAAACGACTGGGGCGGAAACTGGATTTCCTGACACCCAAAAACCTGTTGTTGTATTTCCTTCCGCTTTATGCGTTGGGCCTGTTACTGTACTTCAATCAGGAATGGATACCTACCCTCATTCGGGGCTACCTACCTGGTTTCTTCGGATTACTGGGATTGATGATGGTCTTTAAGGCCTTCTCGGAAAGAGTTTACCCAAGATTGGCCTTGATGTTGGTAATGGCCAATCACTTCTGGATTGCTTTAGCAGTATCTTTCAATGAAAGCTTTGATTATAGTCAAACACTGATTTATCTCAGTGGCGTGGTGGTAGCGGGTGTGATCGGTTATTTGGCTTTGGATAGGCTGAGGAAGAAAGAACCCAACTATTTCGACCTAAACCAATACTATGGCCATGTGTATGAATATCCCAAGTTGGCCGTGCTATTTCTTCTGTCCGCATTGGGCGTCATGGGATTTCCGATCAGTCCAACCTTTATAGGGGTAGACCTGATTTTTAGTCACATCCATGAAGGACAGTATGTGTTGGCGGCATTAGATGCCATCAGTTTCATTTTCGGGGGTATCGCCCTGATCAGGATCTATGCGAGGCTGTTCCTTGGTCCGCACATCAAAAATTATCATTCTACTGCTTTAAAATCTTCTTAATCATTTAAGAATTATGAAAAACAATAAAATAGAAGTTCCATTGTCTGGAATTGCTGGACTTCGTGAAAATTGGAAATCAGATCTGGTATCAGGATTTCTTGTCTTTCTTATCGCCCTACCCCTATGTTTGGGTATTTCGATGGCATCTGGATTCCCACCCGTTGCAGGGATTTTCACCGCCATCATCGGTGGTCTAGTGGTAACCTTTTTGGGCGGTTCAAAACTGACCATAAAGGGACCTGCAGCCGGATTGATTATCATCGCCTTGGGCGCGGTGACTGAACTTGGTCAGGGAGAACCGATGTTGGGATACCGGTTGACATTGGGAGTCATTGTTGTTGCTGGTATACTTCAGGTGATTTTTGGCTTAGTAAAGTCTGGGATTTTAGCGGATTTCTTTCCCTCGGCTACAGTTCACGGCATGTTGGCTGCCATCGGAATCATCATTATCGCCAAGCAGCTGTTTACTATGATTGGTGTAAAACCGGAAGCTACTGAGACCTTGGAACTCTTTGCCGAACTCCCCCATGCCTTGAAAGAAATCAATCCGGATATTGCCATCATCGGTAGTATCAGTTTGTTGATCATGTTTTTGTTTCCTTTGTTCAAAAACAAGTTTCTCAAAAAGCTTCCTGCGCCGCTTATTGTGATTTTGGTGGCCATCCCATTAGGGATTTATTTCGATCTGGAACACGAGCACAAGTACCTTTTCTTGGATGGGCATGAATATACCCTGGGGCCAAAATTCTTGGTGACCTTGCCGGAAAACTTACTGAGTGCCATTACTTTCCCGGATTTTTCACAGGTATTCTCCATGGTTTCCATCAAGTATATCGTCATGTTTTCCTTGGTAGGTAGCCTCGAATCCCTGCTAAGTGCGAAAGCCATTGACAGCCTGGACCCTTACAAAAGAAAATCCAATATGAACAAAGACCTTGTTGGGGTAGGTATTGGAAATACCTTGGCAGGATTTATCGGTGGGCTTCCCATGATTTCGGAAATCGTCCGTAGCTCTGCCAATATCAACAATGGCGGTAAAACGGCATGGTCCAATTTCTTTCACGGCGCCTTTCTATTGGTCTTTGTGGCATTTTTCCCCTTGTTGATCCATCAGATTCCTTTAGCGGCCCTTGCAGCCATGTTGGTATATACCGGGTTCAGATTGGCTTCACCCAGAGAATTTTACAATACCTATAAGATAGGGCCTGAGCAATTGGCTATCTTTTTGGTGACTATCCTGTTTACGCTGGCCACTGACTTATTGATAGGAATTGGTTTGGGCATTTTGACAAAAATTATCTTCCATTTGGCCAATGGACTTCCGTTGAAATATGTATTCAAGCCTCTTTTTACGGTTGTGGAAAATCAGGAGAAAGGAGAATATACGGTGGATGTGTTCCATTCCGCTGTTTTCAGTAACTATATCAAGCTGAAAAAATCCCTGGATGCACTCCCTAAAGGTAAAACCATACATATTGACTTCTCCCATGCCAATCTGGTGGACCATACCGTCATGGAGAACCTCCACTACTATCAGCACGACTATGAACATCAAGGAGGGAAATTTTACCTAGAAGGAATGAGTCACCTTCAAAAGAAATCCGATCACCACCTCTCCAGTAGGAAAGTGTCGAGAGCGAAATAATCAAAAAAGGCTGCCCTTTTCGGACAGCCTCTATTTGTTTACTCAATACTAAAAGTATACGATCCCGAGCTTAATTCCATCGTAATGTACCCATTTTCCCTAGAGATCAGGGTAATACCTAGAACTTCTGTGAGCATCTTCCCCCCTTCGGAGACCCTTTCCAAGTCCTTAACAGGTAATACGAGCACAGCACTGGTATTGGGCGGAACAGTGGCCTTATATTCCCAACTATCCACGCCTCTTTTCCATTCGCTATGGATACGTCCATACATGGAATCATAATGACCCTTTGCCCACGTCATTTTTCCGTCGGGATCCGGTTGAGGCTGTAGTCGGAATTTTTTGAAGCCTGGTATTTCCGGGTGTCGTTGTATACCTAGTGAATACATGTACATCCAAGCCCCAACCGCACCGAAGGAATAGTGGTTGAACGAATTCATGCTATTATTACCGCCAAACCCGTCTTCCACCGTGTAGGAGTTAAGTCGCTCCCAGATGGTTGTTGCCCCGTTTTTGACAGAATAGAGCCAAGATGGATAGCTTGTTTGCTGTAGTAATCGGTAGGCGTGAACCGGATCGCCGTATCGGGAAATGGCTTCATTGATGGCGGCAGTGGCGATAAAACCCGTCATCAACGAATAGGCCGGTCGGAGTATCCCCATGTCGTCGACATTTTCCCTGGCTAAGGTTGCGATCAGGTTGGCCAATACCTTTTCTTGAAGGTCCCCATCGATGACTTCCAAATATAGGGGAATGGCATAGGAAGCTTGCGTATCAATAGGATCTCCTTTTTGGGTGCCGGGAGCAGTGCTGCCACCTCTTCCCTGTGTTGAAACCCCCGAATGAATACTCTTTCCCGTACGAGCATCAAAATACGTGTCCATTAGAAATTTTTTTCTACTGGCAAACTTGGCCTGAAATGTGGCTGCTTCTGTTGGCTTTCCCAAAATTTGCGCTACTTGGTGAAGAATCCCGTATCCATAAGCCTGGTAGGCCGTGAAAAACTGTGTGTTGTCGTTTTTGTTTACCTCAGGGCTGAGCCAATCTCCCAACGGACCCTCCATTTGAACCCCGGAATCCTTATCCTCCCGGGTTTCCAAAAAAGCCAAATAGGCTTTCATGGCCTCGTAATTTTCCTCCAAGATGGTGGTATCGCCATATTGAAGAAACAGTTCCCAGGGAAGTACGATACCGGCACTTCCCCAAAGGGTTCCTCCGAATCCATTGCCTACGGGAGTCACATCGGCAAATTTACCATTGGCTGCCTGTAGGTCCCGCATGGCCATCATGTGGCGCTTTAAGAAAGGCAGCACCTCACCCAAGTACGTAGAGGTCCGGGCAAAAACGTTGATGTCACCACTCCAACCCATGCGCTCATTTCGGGCTGGCGTATCCGTTGGAATGGACAGAAAGTTTCCCAACATGGACCAGGTAATGTTTTCCCAGAGTTTGTTGACGTCTTGGTTGGAGGTGGTGTAGGACGAACGGATACTATCCACTGAACTGATGACCAGGCCTTCCACCGCATTTAAGGGGGGTGCATTTTTTATGCCGGTGATTTCCACATACCGATATCCATGGAAGGTAAAACGTGGCTGGATCACTTCATCTCCCCCTTTCCGTATATAGATGTCGTGGGTCAAGGCTGCCCGTATATTCTCCATCATGATCATGCCGGAATGGGGGTGGTAGGCGGGAAGGTCGGGATATTTAACTTCCGCAAACCGCAAAATAACCGTATCCCCTTGGTGCCCGTGGGACAGGGTAATTTTCGGAACCCCTACCATGTTTTGCCCCATGTCGTAAACAAATACACCAGGCCGGACTTCCTCCATGGACACCGCTTTTAACCGTCTGATGATCGTTGGAGTGGGATCATTTTGGGCACTGAGGGTAAGCTGTTTATAATCCAAGGTGCCATTGGTCATGGGACCGGTATAGGTGGTGCCTTCCAAGGGTACATTTTGAGCTGACTTCCAACTGGAATCATCGAACTGTGCCAAACTCCATCCGGTTAGCACGCTTTCCTTATTGGCATCATACACCTCCCCTTGGAAAAAGCTGCCATTTAGGATAGGGCCATCGGTGAATAATTTCCAGGATTGGGGTTGGGTATTGATTTCCTGGACGGTGCCGTCTTCGTATTCGATAAGCAATGTTCCCAAAAAGGACTGCCGGTCACCGAAAAAATTCCAGTTGCCCCCACTGAACGTGATGTGCCCACTCCACCAGCCTTCGCTAAGCCACGCACCCCATGCGTTGGCCGCATTTGATTCCAACGCATCGGTGACCTCATAGATTTGGTATTGATGGTTTTTGTTGTATTGGGTGAGGCCCGGGTTAAAGTAGTCCTGTCCAACTCGCTTTCCGTTAAGGTACATTTCGTAAATTCCCCGGGCGGTGGCATAGATTCTCGCTTTTTTGATTTTTTTAGCTTGCGTCGTAAAGGTCGTGCGCAGCATGGGGGGAGCGTTTCGGCTAGGGTCTTCCAGTGCCAATACCGCCTTATTATCCGTGCCAACCTGATACCTGCCGGCGATGGCCCGTATGTTTGGGTGCTTGTCAAAAATACTAATGGTGCTTTCAGCCTCCGAAAACAGTACGTTTCCCGGACGTCGGTAGTTGGAAATAGTCAAATTGGAAAAAGTCGCCAACTGCCCGGAATCCGTCTTAAAACCTATGTCCCCCAATAGTGGAAAATTGATATAGTTTCCCCCTTCTCCCATGGGATTGAGGTTCAATCCTTGCGCCACATAAGAAGGCTTAGACGGGTCATTGGGGGAGATTTTGTTTTCGTTTTCGGTACCGTTCAGATATACTTGAAATATCCCCAAGTTACACTCCAAGAATAGGTCGTGAGGCTCGTATTTATTTCCCTCATGGATCAGTCGTTGCGGAATGGGCATGGAGTGAAAGGGGGTGCCTACTTGGTCATCGGCATGGTACCCTACCCGATAGGCATGCAATAGGGCTAGCCCTTCTTCCGTGCCATTTACTTGACTGATATCCAATTCAAAGCCTACATAACTTCCATCCCGCCCGCTTTCCATTTGAAGGATATTCAGGTTTTTTTTCATAAGCCGTACATCATTTCCACCCAGGAGAAAGGCTGCCCGTGTACTTTTGCTTTCCTGATCCAGTTGTATGGTTACTCCGGCTTTGAAAACGGCTAGGGCGTGGGCATAGAGCACCAAATCCTCTGAATCTCCACCAATCCATTCGGCGTTTTTCCAAGCGTTTGGCGAATCCATCCATCCGGTTTCAAATTTCCCGATTTCGGTTTGGGAGTGATCTGATTGATTCCAAACGGTCAAAGACCATGTATAGGCCGTAATTGGACGAAGCTTTTCTCCTTGATACCGGATTCCTACGGATCTATCAGAGGATACTTGTTGGGAATCCCATATCAGGGCACCATGGGAATCGGATACCTGAATACGGTAAGCTTTTTGGTATACCCCCCTCTCCGAACCAGCAACCTGCATCTGCCAACTAAATACAGGGGAAGCTGTTTCAATGCCCAATGGATTCTCTTGGTGATCGACTTTTAGTTTTTGTAGAGAAAAAGTGGACTGTGCTACCAACGAAAACGAAAGCATCCAAAGAAACAGAAGGGATAGTATCCGTATCATACTCATTTTATAGGGTTTATTCGGGAATAAAGGTATCTAGATTTCCACCAACCTAAAAAAACTTAATTGACTAATCGACAGTAGTTGGGATTTCTGGGACATATGCCACTATTTGATCGATGAAAGCCTATCTTGGTTTTAAAATGACAAAAGGCTAAATAGAAAAGGCTATTTTTGTTAGGAAACCTCTAAACTCCCTAGCTAGTGAGTCTCCTTGTCCTTTCTGATTGGAGGGATTATTTTGTTGGGCTAGGATCCTTTCGGGCTGATGTCTCATTTTATTGAATATCAGTTATTTATGATTTTTATTGGGTTGGTATGGGCATAACTGGGTAGAGCATTTCGTCGGCTACATCAGTGAAAAAAATGACCAAGGAAAGAACGAAGACATTGAGGGAGAGGAGCTTTGACCTCATTTTTCTTTATTTCTTCTACGCCAAGCTTTCCATATTTCTATCCAGAAAACAGACACGAAAGCCGTCACCAGGGCCAATCCAACGCTAGACATTGTAACAGGTTCGAAGCTGAATAGCGATTGAATTCCTGGAACTGTCAGCATCAGCACCAATAAAAGAAGGGAAATTCCCAAAATAACAGGCATTAGTCTATTGGGATATTGAATGGTTTTGAAAACAGCGTAATAAAAAGACCTGTTGGCCAATGTCAAAAACACATTACTGAGAACCAACGTGGTGAAAATTATGGTCCGGACGGTTTCAATGCTTTCACCTGACAGCATCAGGTAATACCCCAGGCCCAAAGTGCCGGCGGTTATCGTCAAACCTTGCAGTACACTGATCGAAAGCTCAGGCATGGAGAAGAAGGTTTCTGACATCTTTCTGGGAGGATTGTTCATCGAATTAGGCTCAATGGGTTCATTCTCAAAAACGATGGAACAGGTAGGCCCCATAATCAACTCCAAGAAAATCACATGCACGGGCGTGAAAATCAAGGTATATTCCCAACCTAACACCAAGGGCATAAGCACTACCAAGATAATCGGAATATGGATGGATAGGATGTATTGGATTGCTTTTTTGAGGTTTTCATAGATTTTTCTTCCCAAAGCCACGGCTTCTACCATATGCCCCAAATCATCGTCCATCAAAACCAACGCTGCTGCGCTCTTGGCAACCTCACTGCCCCGCTTTCCCATGGCAATTCCGATATGGGCGGCCTTGAGTGCCGGGCCATCGTTTACCCCATCTCCCGTCATGGCCACTACTTCACCGTTTTGCTTAAGAGCCTCCACGATTCTTAACTTCGCCTCGGGAAACATCCGCGCAAAAACCTGTGTCTCCTTTACCTTCTGCTGAAGTTCAGCTTGATCAAAAGCCAATACTTCCTCTCCGGTCAAAACCTTTCCCTTGGACTGCAAGCCAATTTGGTTGGCAATAGCAGACGCGGTTTGCGGATAATCGCCGGTGATCATTTTCACGTTAATACCAGCTTTGTAAAAGCTTTCCAAGACACCGTCAATACCCTTTTTTGGGGGATCATAAAATGCCAAGAGACCCAAAAATTCAAAATCGAATTCCTGCTGTGTTTTGGGATACTCCTCCCTGCCGGAATCTGCTTTTCCAACGGCCAAAACCCGATAACCTATGGAGGTAAAGCTATCCACGATGTCCATAATCTTTTTGAGATCCGGATCAGCCAAGCTGCATTGCCTGAGCACCCCTTCCACACTTCCTTTTACCGCAATGATTTTCTGACCATTCCCCAGCTGAAAAATATGCGTCATGATGGGAGGTTTTCCACCTAAAGGATATTCATGCAGCAGTTTTGCATCACTCCTTTCATCGACCGGTACCAAGCTGTTATAAAAACCGTGAATGGATTTTTCCATGGGGTCGAAGGGTAAAATTTCCGATGCCCAAAGTGCATAGTTCAGAGTCTGGCTGAAACCAGGTGTCTCTTTGGTGAAATCCTGCGTTAGGTCCGTGGTAAAATCATAGACAGCCCTAAGTTCCATATGGTTTTCAGTCAGGGTGCCTGTCTTATCGGTACAGATGACAGATGCAGAACCCAAGGTTTCCACGGTATAGGGGCTACGGGCGATCACTTGGCTTTTATATAACCGATAGGCCCCTAAGGCCATAAACGTACTGAATGCTACGGGGATCTCTTCCGGAAGAATCGACATGGCCAATGTCAAACCGGCGAGCAATGAATTGAGGACGTCATGGGAATGGAGGTAATTGATTCCCCAAACCAGCAAAAATGCTACCGCCCCAAAGCTGACCATATTCCGCACAAAATTTTTGATCTGCGTTTGAAGGGGTGTTTTGGTCTGTTCGATCTCCTCCAGGCTAGTTCCGATTTTGCCCAGGGCTGTATTTCTTCCAATGGCCACTACCTCAGCCACACAATTACCGGAATCCACCATTGCCCCATGAAAAATTAAAGGGAATTCAGAAAATTGATCCTTGGATACTGACAAAGACTCTCCGGTCAGCATGCTTTCATTCACCGAAAAATCATGGGCTTCGATGATTTTGGCATCTGCCGGAATAAGATCCCCATCTTCTACCAGTATCAAGTCTTTGATCACTATTTCTTCTGTAGGAATAGTAGTCAAACGGCCGTTGCGGTACACCTGTGCTTTGGGACTGGATAGCTTCTTGAGTGCATTTACAGCATTTCTGCTCTTGTTTTCCTGGAAAATGGATATTCCCGAAATCAAGCCTATGGCCACCAACATGATAATCCCCTCGGTGGTCTCACCAAGAACAAAATAGACGGTTGAGGCAACCAACAGAATGATAAACAACGGCTCTTTGACGATTTCCAGCAAAATCCCCCAAATAGGTAGCTGAAAGCGCTCCTCCGGTTGATTTTCACCAAAAGCCGCCCGATTGGCTGCCACTTGCTGATCATTGAGCCCTTGGTATTCCATTATTCATCGACAAACTCCAAAATATCCCCTGGTTGGCATTCCAAGGCCTCGCAAATCGCCTCCAGGGTAGAAAAGCGGATCGCTTTTGCCTTGCCCGTCTTCAGGATCGAAAGATTTGAAAGGGTGATGCCCACCCGTTCCGAAAGCTCGTTGAGGGAGACTTTTCTTTTTGCCATCATGACATCTAAGTTAACAATAATCGGCATAGTCTATACGGTTAGGTCGTTGTCGGCCTGGATTTCCACTCCCCGACGGAAAACCACTGCAATGGCATAGATCACCGCCCCCATGATCAAATATTCGAAGGCACCCCCCAAAAATCCCCCAAGATCCGGGCTATGGATGGTCCGAACTGACAGCCACTTAAAATAACGCGACGCAATGATAATTAGGATACCGACCTGAAGGGTAACTTCCCCGATTTTGGAAATAAGATCAGAAACCTCTTTACTGAACGGGTGAATTAGATCGATTTTCAGAAAAATGCGGATCACCAAATAGAAGATATAGGCCTTAGCTGCCAAAACCCCCAACAGCAAAGACATGCCCGCCAGGTAATACCCCGTATGCCATTCCCGAACCACCGACAAATCCAATCCCTCGTAAAGGTCTTTTGCCACCGAGGGATCAAAAAGGCTATATACTGTGGTGAACAGCAGCGCCCCTGCCTTGATACATAATCCGATAAAAATGCCCCAAATCACAAGGGTGAGCAACATCAGTAGGGGTTGCTCTTCCCATTTACTTTTCCAAGTTTCTTTCCAGTTCATATGAATTTACTTTTTGATTAGACAATTATCAGCAATTATTTATTGAAATACAATAAATATTTATTTTTATTAGAAAAATTACTCCTGTCAACACCTTACGAGTTAATCGCTAATTGGGGATAAGAAATCCTACCGATAGCTTCTTTCGGGAGGTTTAGCCTACGCGATAGAAATAAGTTTCTAGTTGGAAATTTGTTCTATTTGGGCTAGTTTAGGGATATGGATTGGATTTGGAAATTTTTAGGCTTCGTATTTTGTCTTGGGTTTTTGGGGTTTGCCAGTAAAGCAGAAGCTCAGGAAAGAAAAATCATCCCCTTAGATGCACATTTTTTGCCCATAGAGGAGGGCGAGGATGGTCATTCCTACAGTAAGATAGTAACCGTCTCCTCCGAGGGGGAATTGGTAGAAAAAACTTATGACCTGAACTACTCGCTGGTTTCGGTGAAGAAATCACTCTTTGAAGAGTCTGAGCGGCAGGAGCCGCTATGGGAGGAAGAAACCCACTATTCTTCAGATGGCGCTCCTATATCTACGCAGTACAAGTATAGGAAGGACAATGCCAAGCATACCAAAGTATTGGTGGGAGAGAAACTGGTGCTGGAACTGGTCTGTGATGGTTCAATGCCATGCAAGGGCACTTTTGTCGCACCTAGCGGAGAGCGGGAAACCGTGGACAGGGATATTTTTAAGCCCAGTTTGCCGAGTATGAAAGTCTGGCAGGATTTTTTGGTCAAAAACGTTTCCTATCCTCCATCCGCTAGAAATAAACGCACCGAAGGAGAAATCTGGATTGGGCTGAGAATCGATGAGCATGGGGAATTAGTGGAACGTTTCATCTTAAATCGAGCATCCTCAGACCCCAGTTTGGTCAAAGAAGTGGAGCGGTTATTTGATATATACACTGGGGGCTTTGTTCCCGCTCGCACCATTTATGGGAACCCAACCACTGCATGGATGTACCTTCCTATTCGCTTCCGCTTGGGTTGATGCCCCAACATTAGGGACGGTGGTACTACCAGACTTTCAGAGATTTGCCGGCTAGTAACATGTGATTCCCTATCGGGATGATCACTGACCGTGCAGCAATCGTAAATCAGGGATAAGCTGAGGTAAAAATTATAAAAGCAATACGAAAAAAGCATGGCTAGAAGTTTGGGGAGATTACTGCTTGTACTCCTGATAGGTTACTCTTCTTGCTCAACGAAGAAAGTAATACCCTCGCCTACTGCATTTCAGTCGGAATGCCTTGAAGGATTGGAATTCGGAATAGAGGAGGAAGTCTTTCTCGCGGACTCGCTTCTGATTCGAGAAAAACTGTTGGCCTATGTCGATGAAAAAACCGTTGAAATGGCCATTGCACTCAATTTAACCTCGGAATTGGCGGAGATAGTGACAAAGGGCATCGAACCTGGGCAAGAACAGGCTTTAAAATCGAAAGTAATGGGCAGTGTGCTGAAGATGAACCTAGAGTTACATTCACTGATGTCAGCTATCGATTGTGAGGAAGAAAAATCGGAACAGGTTGCGTCGTTTGTTGAAAGGGAACTGCGAAAAAAAGAACGAAACCTAACCGTTGCTGCCATTGTAACCGGTGCGTTGGTAGGGGTGGGTACGGGCATTATGCTTGCTGCTAACAACTCCGGGAACGATCTACCCGAATACCTGGGCATTGCAGGGGGATTGACCGAAGTTTTCCTTGGTCTTTCTATCCTACGATTGGACCGAAAAGTAATGATACAGCATACCAAGAATATCCTTCGGGACGTGTACCTATCGGACAGCAGGCCGAGCTACTTCCCGCCCGCTGTCTGGTATTACTTCAACAGCCAAAATCGGAACGAAGCCGGAATCTCCCTAAAAGAACAGCTGGTAGACAGGTGGAATACGTTTAATTCAACCGACGAATCCCTTTCATTATTGATCAGCAATGGCGGTGCCTACTCTCCAGATATGCTCAAAAGCAGATCGGAAATGTTAGACCAATTGGAGTCGCAAATTGCACTGATCAGTAAGGACCTACTTTATTTTCTAAGCAGGGTGGAAGCACTTATTTATCCCTTAAAATCTTGACCTTCCGGTTCGACGCACCAAGAATGTCCTGTACATATCAACCGTTCTATAATCCAGCGTAACAGAAGATGCCACCATGCTTACTGAAAGGAAAACACGCTCTTCTCCGACTTTGTGCCTATAAAGCGGATAAAGGTAACCGAAAACCGGTTGCGGGCTTCAATCGTGACATGGGAGTCACTGTTAAAGGCCTGCTGAATAGGCTTCTGAAAATTACTGTGAACCATCCAACTCCCAAATTGCCCTTGAATGCCTACCTGTGCCATGGTCGATTGTCCGCCACTATTGGCCTGAAAAAAACCCTCATGGGTGTGCTGCCCCCCATACTCATGGTACACACCCACTATGGGTAAAACCCGAAGATTCCCCACCTTGGTGGCATAAAACCCGTTTGCCTGTGCGTTGTACTGATTTCCAAACCTATATTGTTGGGAATTCAGGGTGTTTACCTTATACACTGCTTCTACATTTAACCCAAATCGGTTTCTCATAGAGGTATAATTGACCATTGCCAGGTAGTCAAATGAGCCACTGCCCAGCTGAAAATTCGGATTGATTAGATCGCCCGCCTTCGAATACTCAAAAGGTGCCAAGGGGGCTTTGATGCCTCCTCCGAGCCAAAGATTATGCAGCCACTTCTCCATAGGGTTACCGGATTGGTCGATAACCTTTAGGTTCAGCATCAGCATGGGATCACCCAATCCCTTCAACTGCTCCTTTTCATGGCTTCCGTTCATAGTATTGTACATGTAGGGGAGTACCACGTTCAGTTGCAATCGATCCTTTAACGCTATTCTGCCCATAACATCAATCCGCTGATAAAGATCATAGGAATACTCCAAGGTACCACCATGCATCATATCTGCATAGAAATGGGCGTTGGAATACTTCATACCGATAAAATGGGCTTCATTCTGGGGAATTATCCCAAAATTAAAGCCCCCCAAGGCACACCCACAGGCATCACATGCCTCAACCGTCTGCACGAAGCGGGACAATAAAAGAAACAAAAGGAGAATGTTTTTGATATAATTAGTCATTGGAATTGAAGAAAAGGGGGTTAGAAATAAATCCGTGATCCGTTAATGTTTTGAGGAAAGCGATGATGGCCTCTTTTTCATCAGCGGCCAACGAAATGACCGGTTTTCCATCCACAAAAACCGATGGGTCAATATTGACCTGATCCGATACGCCATCTGTATAGTGATCCAATACCTGGCGAAGCGTCTCGAACCGGGCATTGTGCATGTAGGGACTGGTCACTTCTATATTTCGAAGGGAAGGAACTTTAAACCTCGCTCGATCCTGTGGCACTTCGGTAACGGTTTCCCTGCCAAGGTCTATGATAACCCTTTGCACCCCATTGTTTCGGTAGCTCAAGTCAGTAAACAAGGGCTCCTGATGGCAGCCTTCACAATGCCGCCTGAAGAGCGTCAGCCCATGGAGCTCCTGTGAATTCATTGCCTGCTTGTCCCCTTTGACGTATCTATCGTATTTGGAATCGGCAGACACCATCATTACCATAAACTGACTGAGTGCATGCAACACGAATGGCCCCGTAACCTCCTCTATGCCAAAGGCTTTTTTGAACCGATCGGGATATTCGGAATTTCTCCGGATTCTACCCACCACTTCCTCAAAGCTCAGATCCATCTCAACTTCCGACTCGAAGGCCAATATGGGAGCAAAATCCAGGTGAGTCACCCCCCCATCCCAGAAAAACTCCCGGTGAAAGGCCAAATTGAACAATGGCGGGGCATTTCGCTTTCCTTCCCTATCCTCCACACCAAAACTAAAGGGATGCAGCCAAGTGTCCGCAAAGGCATGTGTCTGCACATGACAGGAAGAACAGGATACAGACCCGTCTCTGGAAAGGGAGGGGTCAAAGAAAAGGGCTCTTCCCAACTTGAAGCCATCCTCGGTTACCTCGTTGTTCCGAAACGTATAGGTGGGATCGGGGAAATGGGCAGGCACCTCAAACCGGTAATTGTCTTCGCGGGGCATCTCGCCAACGGGGTCGCAGGCCACGCAAGCGATCCAAAAGAACAGGAGGACAGGCTCAAAGAGCCTGCCTCCTGTTTTAGAATAAACGCTCATCCTTCTACTGATGGGTATGGTCAACAACAAACGCGTTTTTGATACGCTGCGCAAAAGAAACTCCCTCGGAAGGCGAATGAATATTGTTTTGTAGGGCAAAGTCGGCGTCGCCGAGAACCTTTAGCAAATCCATGTGGATATGGGGTGAGGGCCTCATCGTACGGTTTACGCGAACTGTTGCATCAAAAAGCAAGGATACCTCCACGTTGTTGTCAAAGAAACGCTGCGGATTCCCATCCACGCCTGGAATACTCTTCCATCCACCTATATGTAGCCGGAGGCGCTGCTCATCCCTCGGAGAGGCAGGAGAATGCCCTTCAAACATATAATGGATAAATCCCGAATTCCAGTTCCAAAACCATCCACCCGCTGCCCGGTCCAAGATCCCACCAACGGCACCTTCCTGGATTCCGTCTTCTCGTACGCCCAGCGTAAAGGTAATCTTATTGTACTGACCAGCAGGAACATCCTTCAAATGAATGTTGTAGGTATCAGGTTCGCCCTGAACGACCCGGTAATATCCCTTGATTTGACTCGCATCTGCCGAAGCATTCATCTCATCGACGAACAGCTCACCATTTGGACCCTCCAGCTTTACGTGACTGATATAGTAGCCAAACCGGGTGATATTGAATGACTGCCCCTTTCCATTGGCATAGCGAAAATTGGAACTACCCACGTTGTCGATTACCATGGTTTGGTTTCCGACGTAATTGTCAAACTTGACGATCATTTCCCCCTTTTCTTCCAGAACCGGATCTACTTGTTCCTGACAGGAAGAAAGAAAAACGAAAAGGAATAGCATATAGCAAGGCGCAATAAATAATGATCTATTTCTCATAATAATGGTATGGTTTGGCCCTAGCCTCCCATGGGAGTCGGGCTGATTATTGAATGAAGTGATAGTAAGGCCCAGGAAATCCATTTGGATCATCGGCCAAAAACACCGGCCTTGGAAAATCAACAACAGCCGGTCAAACACCAAAAAAACTCCAAGCCGGTGGAGGCTTGTCCAACCCACCACTATACACCCAATAAACACACTCCCTATGTGCTGAAAAATGCTCCAACCAATCGGGAAAACCCCGCTGACCTAGCCCGAAGGCACTCGAGAATAGGGTGAACAGGTGAAAATCCGACCTGAAATCCATCCATGCGGAATCCCCGTCCTGAGGAACGTCGTTCAGTTGCTTATCAAGGTAACATTGCCCATTGCATTGAGACATGGGCACGTCTCTATTTTCGCAAAACATCTCCGAAATAATGGAGCGGTTGAGCTGAAAATTGACACAGATGGCTGAATAGACCAATCCATTCAGTATGATCATCCACGCCAATAAAATGACATAAAGCGCACGCAGTGGAACCCTACAGAACCCCATGGGGAAGAAAGAACTAATAAAACAAGAAGAAAATATGGACAGCAATTCGTAACGGAATTGCTACGTGTTACCAAACCTGGCAACAATGCCTACCTAGGTGGTAGATTAGATTCGAGGAGGGATTTCTATATTTCCAAAAAATGAGGGTTGTATCTTAGCTGGTAGTTCGGAACCATACACGCTTACAACATCTTCAGGAAGCGCACCCGCCAGCAAAAGAGGGGAGGATGCAATGTACTGACCAAAGTCAAAGGAGAACGCATGGCCTGCCTGTTGATCGCGCCGTTCTTTTTCGGCCTGTAGCTGTTGGGCGAGGTAACACTTTCCGTCGCATTTGAGCATCGGCTTGGACTTATTGACGCAAAAATTCTCAATGATTTCGGCTTTGTTCAGCTCGTATGACCCCTGTATAACGGAATAGACCATTCCGTTAAGCAACAAGAGGGCGATCAATACGGTGGACAGCAAGCCTTTCAACATAATTGCAAAGGTAGGTTACGGGATTGGTTTTGGCAATCCAACGGCTGAAAAATTAAGGATATGAGATGGTGAATCGGATAAAGGTCTATTTATGACAAGAGGTTAATTCACGACGGAGCCCAGTCTTGGGGCAAACAGCGATGGTTTACCGTCCATAGATTTATATTTGGCGAAAAAACTTCAGAGAATCAAAAAAATACAGGGTGGTATTGAAATAAAAATAAGAGAGAATATTGACGTCAATAAAAGCTGGATCGAAAATTTCTAGATATTCTGATCTATTGCTAAAGCAATCGCATCCGACCAGTCAATGTATTCGGTCAAAGATTCCGCAATTTTCTCGATTTCATCAGGAGTTAGCTCTCTGTTAATTACTTCCCTAGCGATGTTTTGTACATCCTCCTCGTTTAGCCAATAGACAAGTGGACTCCTACTTTTCTGTTTTATGTAATCCTTCATCGGTTTTTAGGCTGTTCTTCTCTACTCAGATAGGCACCATGAAGGTTGCCGATGCAAGTGAGCAAATGGCTGTCAGGTATGAAATTTACATACTTATTTCTCATGCTAGCATTCCAATTTCCTATTCTTAAAGTTAGGGTTTTAAACTGGTTCTATCCAGCAGGTGCTTCCTTTTTTCAGGTATACCCATCTCATGCGGGCAGATAAAACGGAGCTTCCGCTCCTGTTTTTTCTGCCAAGTATGGCTGCTGTTCCCCGGGTTGCGGTAGTTTAGCGTGCCAGTGGGAGAGACGTACAGACCTTCCAAGCCAATGGAAGGCATACCTCTATCTATAATGACAAAAGGATTTGGTAGGTATTCTCATTTAAAAGCGTTGAAAATCATCTGGCTACGAGCGAAGGCGAAAGCCATCGTCTGCTCGATGGATCGAAGGCATTCCGTTTGTCGGGAAATTCGATGTATTCCTCTTCACCCGAGTTTTCGGGAAGGTAGGGTGATAGGTCTTCCCCCTTTACCATCTTGGTAAATAGCATCGTCGCTTTTTGCTTCAATTGCTCCTCGGGCATTTTCCAGGTTCTGAATACCTCTTCGTAGTATCGGATGTCACCTGACGGGCTGCGTTCGAACAGGATACCAGTCGCCACATACTTCTTATAGAGGCTTGGAGCCTCCCGTTTGATCAAAAGGTATTCCCTTCCTCCACCGTCATAATGATAGGCCAATATTTCATGTTCTTTTGCATGGGCGAGGTAATAGCTGTCAAACCGTTCCTCGAACTTGTTCTGATGATCAGCGTGCCGCTTGGGTAGCTTTCCATAGTACCTCACCATTTGGTACATTAACTGTTCCCGCTCCTCTTCCGCTAACTGTCCGGGATCATATTGGGAAACACCACAGGCACTAAAAACCAAACTAGCCAATAGAATGAATACGCGTAGATAGCTCATGCTCAAAAGGAATTTAGTAGAATAGAGGGAGCGCCAAATTTTGACGCCCCCTCCAATGATCAAATGCTTGTTACTGTTTTATCACTATCAATATTCTTTGTCTACTGGATCAAACTCTGCCCAGCCGTCCGTCCAGTCGGTATTGCCAAATCCACCTAGAAAAGTCACGCTCTTGTCGAAAAAGTCAGCTCTGCCAGCCTCTGAAAATTTTGCCAGGTCAAACTTTGCTCCCGATGCTGCCAACCCACCGTTTATGGTGAAATTTGGATTGGAAGGATACTGATTGGTCAAGCGAGTGCCAAAAAACCAATCTTGACGCAATCCGAGTGCCTCATGCTCTTCCGAAGAAGCCGGTTTGTTGATCACCGTATTTCTGGATTCAATGTAATTGGCCACAGCATTTACATCTACATCGGTTCCAGCTCTAAACTTCTCATTAGGAGCGAAGAATATATTGTTCTCTATAAAGCCGTTTCCGAGCACCGCGTACTGTTCGAATACCGACGGTTGGTTCATGCGCAACGCTCTCGGAAAACCGGTGAAAACGGAGTTGGTTATGGTAACGGCCGTCCTTCTTCTCAAATCCACCGCATAGGCAAAGTTATTGTTCCCCGGATTGGTGCCTGTTGCGATCGGCCCGATCACTGTGATATTAGAAAACGTACCGGTAGTATAGGGCTGCACATTGTTATCGTTTGGTCCATTATCGCACTCAAATGCATTGGATTCTGACTGATCCGCATAGCCCCTGTATCGCACGGCCAAGCCAAACTGTACATTGCCACTGTAGCCAAAGTCTACGTCAAAGTCATCATCCCACATCGCAAAGGAAATAAGGTTCTTTCCGTTGACCGTTCCGCCAAACCACTCAAAGCCATCGTCTCCACCGAAGGAAACCATGCAGTTCTCCATTTTGGTACCGCTGCCAACCCCCCCCATGGTGATAGAGTTTGTCTCATTGTTTACGGAAAGCTCAATTCCGGCAAATTCTACCCTTAGGAACTCATAAACACCAGAATCGTCATTATTCTGAGTGGCATCACTTCTTCCAAAAGATACCGGAGGATCAATCCCCTCTATATTCGGATTGGTCTGGTTAGTCTGGGCGTTTCCGATGATCACCAAACCACCCCAGTCGCCACGATCCCGCTCGCCAGGCCGCTGATTCGACGTCATTACGATTGGCTCCTCTTTGGTTCCCCGAGCAATGATTTTACCGCCACGATCCACAATAAGGGTTCCCTTGGATCTCTTTTCACCGTAGATAACCGTTCCCGGATCAATGGTCAATACCTGACCAGAGCGTACGAACGTCTGTCCTACGATCATATACTTTTTGTCTTTGGTAAGCCGCTGCGTTGAAAGATCTCCACTGAGCTGTACAAATTCAGACTCCGGATCAACCGGACCTACATTCGGTGAATCATCCGTAGAACATGCTGATGCCAAAATGGCAAAAGCAAAAAGGCAATAAACAAACAGGTTTTTCATTTTATTAAGTTGAGGTTAGTTTATAATCAGAATAGGTAGCTCACGGAAGTTGTAAAGAGTGTCCCCCGTTGAAACTGAAAGATAGGACTGTCCACCGAGGGATCTACTTTTGTAGAACCGTACAGAAACGTTGAGTTTTCGAAAAACCGATAGGGAGCGTTAAGCAGGTCCTGCACCCCTGCCTTCAGGGTCAGTTTCTCCGTCAGGTTTTTGCTCACTGTCAGATCCACTGCGTGTCTGGGAAGTTCGAATATGGTTGGAAAAAGGTAGTTTCCTACTGCATAAATACGCTGTCCGAAAACATTGTAAGCAGCTCCTACCTGAAATCCCCTTTCTACGTGATCGTATACCAAGCCAGCATTGATGATGTAGGGCGACTGACCCTGAAGCGGCCTCCTTTGGTCTTGCGAAAGGTCCTCCCCAGGGCCAAAGTCTACCTCCGAGTAGATTAAAGAAGCATTTAAGTTTACCTGAAACCGGTTAAGGAAGGCTGATCCAAATACATTTTGAAACGATTTTCTAACTTCTACTTCCGCTCCATAGTTATAGGCACTCTCAGCATTTCCATAAGCAAAACCAGGAGACTCTGTCTGCACCACGATCTTGGCTTCTATGGGATTTAGAAAATACTTGTAAAAAACCCCGAAACTGATCGTCTCGCCGGGCCGGGGATAGGTTTCTATCCGCAAGTCCACATTGTGGATGTCCGCCACCCGGAGATCCGGATTACCGGTCACGGTTGCTTCCAATCTGAAATCATAATACTGAAAGGGTGCAATCTCCCTAAATTCAGGACGGTTGACCGTCTTTCCATACCCAAACCGAACCAGTGTATTTTCCGCCAGACTGTAATCAACGTTTAGAAATCCCAGGGGCGAAAATACCGGATTGCTGATGGTAAGGCTACCAACGTCGTTGGCGGAATTGACTTCCTGCATATTGTTTTCCACGCGCACACCTCCCGAAAGATTAAACTGTCCTATTGGGTAGACCACGGATAGGTAACCGGCTGTCAGCAGGTTTTGGGCGGTGTAGCTGTCTACCGGACGGGTACCTTCCTCTATGACGAGCCCGTTGGATCTTCGGATATTATCCGGCGCAAAAATCTGATCCACGGGCAGATTTCTGATCTGCTCGCCTATGGCAGGATCATTTCCTCCTCCAGGATACAGGTAGTTGATGTACCGGGCATCGAATGTTCTGCTCCTAAATTCGGCCAGGTAACCGGCTTTTATTTTTCTGGGGCGCTCATCACTTCCTCCCAGCATTTTCTCAAAGCTCAAGGAATTCGAAAGTCCATTCTCAGTCAGTTCTCCCCAGTACCTACCCGTATCAAACAGGTTTGAACTTGGTGGCAAAATCATCGAAAAGGGAGCGTCAGAGCTTGGGCTGCTGCCAAATTGGATGGTCCTAAACCGCCTCAAGTCGGGTTCAAGCTCCGCAATGTGATTAAGCCCAAGCACCCAATTAAGTGAAGAGCTCGATGCTGGAAATTGATGGGTGCCTTCCAGTTGGCTTGTCAACAGGGTTCGGCTTCTGTACTGAAGCATGTAGTTTCTCCTAAGATTACCTGCAAATTGCTGGTAATCGTACCCCTCCCTTACTACGGTGGTGTTTTCGCCTATCTGGTTAAAGAGGTTCTTGAACTCTATCCTGTTAAACGCATTGATGCGGTAGTTCCAGTTCGAAATGATCCCGATCCGATTATCCTTTTCATACGTAGCGTCCTCAAAAGCAAATCTTCTCAAAATGGGCAGTTCGCGGTTTTCCCAGGTGAAATACCGAAAAAAGTCCCGGGCATACTGCTGATAACTTTGAGAAATATTGAAAGACGTGACCGTAGAAAGACTGCCAGGGCCTTTAAGGCCAAAGTTTTTACCGAAGCTAATTCCCGCTGAGATATCCGGAATGGCTTGGGTTTGCTGTGGCAAAAAGTCATTTCGAAGACCTTTCCCGGCGGTTTCTCTGAGTTCAGAAAAACGGCTGGTTCCCTGAAGCACCTCACGATCGGGAAACCCTGCCGGCAAGCTTCGGAGGCCATTGTCAAATCCAAGCAGATCTGTCCGTGACCCTTCTGCCTGAAGGTACTTTTGAAAGGTAGTCCCCGGTCGTACACCCAATCCTACGCTTACCTGTGTGAAATCCTCGGTGAAGGCATTTTTGGTATACAGCTTAATTAAGCCTCCAGAAAAATCTCCCGGGTTTTCTGGAGATCCAGACTTGAATATCAGCATGCGATCGAGTACTTGGGAAGGTATGAGATCAAAGGAAAAAGTCCGCCGGTCTATCTCTGTGCTAGGCGCAATGGCGTTGTTGATCATTACTTGGTTATAACGCTCCGGAACCCCCCGTACCATTACAAAACGGTTGTTCACGATCGTGATTCCAGGCACCCGGCTCATGGCCTGGGCAGCATCGCGATCTTGGGAGAGTCTGATTTGCTCCGAGGAAATCCCGCTCACTACATTCAGCGATCGGCGCATTTCCGAGATTACGGCCATTTGGGTACTGGTTTCCCGTGCGGCGGTGACAATGACTTCACCTAATTCATCCGCGTCCTCCAGCGATTACGCTTAAAAATAATTGGTCTGTAAATTAATCGA
>NZ_AQHR01000074.1 GCF_000390185.1 Lunatimonas lonarensis
TATTACCAAAACGATGGCTAGTTTAACTTAGTAAAGTAGAATTATAAAGTCTGCTGTTGCAAGTTCCCAATTACTCGGTCTAACTAATACAGATACTACATAATTTCCTTCATTAACTTGGTCTACCGCTTTTCTAGCTTGTGAAACTGCAAGTTTTAAACTCTTGTCCCAATTTGTCGGTGAAAGAGATTTTAGTTCAATGTAGAATGATTTTGAATTGACTGGATTTGATATTACTACATCTTGAGAGCCGACTCCTTGATAAATAATATTATAAGGTAAATTCACTGAACTAAATGCTTCAATGAAAGCTCTTTCTACTGCTTCGCCAATTTTTTTCTTAAATTCAAAATCGTCTTGCTCGTCTTTTAACTGTTGTGCAAGATTTTTTATTTCTTCAATACTTATTGATTTGGCTATTTCAGCTATTTCAGAAAGTTGTGTTAGACTTATGCCTGATTCTGCTAATGTAACCAAGTCATTAAGTTTTTCCTTGTTTGACAATAGTTTTACAATGTTTCCACCAACTTCTGAATCTTCAAGTGAAATGTTTACGAAAATTTTGTCCTTTTGAGAGATAAACCAATCGAAATATCTCTCAGCAACAAATTTGTTTTTACTGTCAGAGCACCAATGAATCAATTTTAGAATTGCTCCACTTTTTGTTGAAAATGCATTGTCAATTCGAAGTTTTTCAAGTTCTTCTTTTAGCTTGGTTGCAAGCTCTTCAATTGTTTTGGCAGGCAATTTCAGGCTTCTGAAATAGTCGCTAACCAAATATTTGTCCCAATCTTCTGCATTATTGAGTTCAAATAGTATTTTAATTAAATCATCGTCTAATGGATTTTCGCTCGTTCCGTAAGCAAAGATTTCATTTACAAAGGCACAGAAGTCACCTTTACGATTTGGAATTATGTTTCCAAATTCTAGTAAGGTTTTAAATTCCGAACTTTCTTGAAGTAATAACAAATGGTCAAGGAGCCATTTCTCTGAATTTTCAATCCCCAGGTTTGTAAGCTTCTTAGCTGCTTCAATTTTGTTGTGAAGTAACTTAATAAGTTGTCGTTTGGCTGGGTTGAAATTGAAATCAGAAATACCATTTATGACAATGGGTTGTTTTTCTGATTTAAAAAAGAGTTTAGCTGAATTAAAGAGTTTAGATTGAAACGAATCATTTGAGTTGGAGCTTGAAATACTTAATATGTCAAGCAATACAACTTCGGCATTTGCTCTATCAATATAAGTTCTTTGAACCTGACCGTATTGATTCTTTTCTTCATAGTTCAGGATTTTATTTATTTCATCAGAAATGTCTTTTATTGTTTTTGAAGCGTGGGAATTGTCAATTTGAATTAAATCCCTGTGAATTAATATGTCGTTCCAATCTTCATTTTTAAGTGATTTAAAGATTGAAATGAATTCGTTAGGTATTTTAGTTTCCTTCTCAATATAAATGTCGTCATTTAGGGATTTCAGAGTTCCCTTAATTGTTGGAATTATTTTATACTCCTTGAAATGCTTAATTAGCTCGTTGTCAATTAAGAATTTGTAGACCGAATTGAGCCATTGAATATTTGTATGTTGACTTCCTTGAAGGGATATATTCTCAAGTGTGATTTTAGATTGAATTTCTCTTACTAAATCTTCTATGGTATAAAATACCTTTTTTCCCCACGTTTCAATTTCAGATTCAATACCCAAATTGTCTTGCCAAGAACTCAAGTGCTCTTTTCTGCAAATCTTGTTAGCCCCAAAATAATTATTTAGTATTTCCCAAAATTGGTCGTTTTGTTCTTTTGTGCCAGGAAATTTGGGTATAACAGCATTCTTGATTTTAATTTTTTCCGAAGCTGTTTCTACTATTTCTTGTTCAATGAGAAAATGTCTATATGGTATTTGAATATTGTTTTTAAACCAATTAATTACTTCTATTTCAGTCAAAGCAGTTGGAATTCTACTTTGAGCTATCAGGCTTAAATTTTTTGCATTGTTTGTTTTAAGCCATTCTACGAATAATTGAGCTTTGTTTATTGCGTGAATAAAAATGTCACGGTTTACTAATACACTATTACTTGCTGTGTCGGTTAGTAAAACACTATCTCTTTTTTCAGTTGGGAAAAAATTTAGACCATTAAGGATAAATGGAAAATAAAAGTGCTCTGTTCCGACTAATGGGAAATCGAGACTGTTCATTTAAGTGTGTCTGCTAAATTTACATAAAATG
>NZ_AQHR01000075.1 GCF_000390185.1 Lunatimonas lonarensis
CTTTTCCATAAATCATCCCCTGATTTAACAAGGTTGTAAATGAACGCGAAACATGATATGCTCCCTCCTCGCGTACCCCGCTCAAATGTCCTCCTGGACATTTGCCGTGCTCCACCCCCATTTACTCATAAGGTAACAAATTTTATCGGCATTCGTGAATGCTATCGCATTTCAGGAGCTTCAACACTACTACGGCTGGATCTGCCCCCCATTTCTCACCCAACCACGGGTGCAGGTTTCCCCTCTCGATTTGGCCTGACGAAATGGAGTTCACTTGTTCCCCTGACTGTGTCAGGACACGCTTGCTTGAAATGGCCTGTACTGCGTTTCCCGATACTCGGGACAGGCGCTGCCCACTTTACCCCGGATGCCGTGTAATCAGTAATCAAGTCGCCCATTACACTTGTTTCACAGCCTAAACGTGAGAGACTGCTTTCGACATCACAATTTGCGCTTTCGAGGCTTCGTCACTGGTTCACCCCGAAAGCTTTCGGGGTTCAGCTCCATCATGCACACCTTCGGGAATCTTTGTCCCCGTTTTTAACACCACCGTTCACCACAAGGAATGTTTCCATCTATGCAGCATGATGCGGTTTGCCAACTACTCTTGACAGTCGTAGGCGGAAGGCCACTCATTGCACTTGAGCACAATGTCTTCCATGTAAGTTTACAGCATTCATCCCAATCCCCTATAAGGAAAGGTAAGATTCAAGACACACCACGTTTTGCAGCTAAGAAACGTGGGGCTTTCGGAGCTCTTTTCTGTCCGCCTGCTACAAAGGTAGCCACGAAGAACTAACCTTGCGGAAACCACTTTCCGCCCCATGTTTTCTTAGGTGCTGTTACCAGCTGGCATTCCTATCAGTTCGTAATTTGTACTTCTTCCTCCTGCGGCTTCTTTTTGCAATATCCCTTTCTCAATTAGGTCATTAATATCCCTAACTGCAGAATCTTTTGAGCATTTTGCAATTTTCGCCCATTTTGAAGATGTTAATTTCCCTTCAAACCCATCCATTATTTTATTCAACAATTTTCTTTGACGATCATTTATTGCTGTATCTATGTGTTTTTGCCAGAACTCAGCTTTGAATAGTACTCTTGTAAGTATTGAATCTGTTGATATCAAAGAATTTATCAAGCAGTTTAAAAACCATACAATCCAATCGGTTATATCTAAATTTCCTTTTTGAGTTTTTTCCAATATCTCATAATATTTCTTCCGCTCTATTCTAATCTGAGCAGACATGCTATAGAAACGTTGGTTACTTTTGTCAGACTGAGCAAGAAGCATGTCTGTTAACGCTCTTGTTATTCTCCCATTTCCATCTTCAAAAGGATGAATAGTCACAAACCACAAATGTGCAATTGCAGCTTTAATCACTAAGTCAATTTTATTATTATTGAACCAATCTATAAATCGGGTCATTTCTTCTTCCAGCAATTCAGAATCAGGCGCCTGAAAATGAACTTTCTCTTTACCCATTGCTCCAGATACAACTTGCATAGGTCCTGTGGTATCTTTTCTCCAGTCTGCAACTGTAATTTTATGCATTCCACTTCTACCTGTTGGAAATAAAGCTGCATGCCAGTCAAAAAGTCTCTCAGCTGTCAATGGGGTAAAGCAGTTTTGCGTTGCATCAAGCATCATTTCAACTACTCCTTCTACATTCCTGTCGGATTCAACTGTTCCTGCTATTTCCATTCCTAATCTACGTGCAATTGAGGAACGAACTTGCTCAGGATTTAGAAATTCTCCTTCAATCTCTGAAGATTTTAATACATCTAGAGTCAACGTATCAAGCAAAGCTTCATTTCTTAAATCGAAACCCAATGTTTCCATTTTTCCAATAAGTCTGCCTTGTAAATTTCTTGCCTCACTCAACAAACTCAAGAAATTGTCACTGTTCCAGGTAAATTCAGGCCAGTTGTCTTTTTGATGTATAAAAGCTTTCATTCAATGCATTATTTGCAACGAAAATAACCCTTATTCGTCGCTAATCAAAATTAATCGTCGCTTATTTTGCATCAAATACCTTTTTTAATCGTTGCAATGTCGTTTCTTTTGCTTGCTGGTAATCGGGTCAGGCGGGGGAATTTACTCACTGTATTTATTATTTATCGGCGGCGTTCGTGATTTCCAATTCACCCCTACCTTCCCACAGAACTCCCGTAAAAACGGGACAGGCTGTGCGTGAGACTCTCACCTCACACGGCTCTTCATACCAACAACCACTTAAAGGTAATGCACTAAATGGATCATTTAGCGGTGGTCTTGCTTCTTTTCCATAAATCATCCCCTGATTTAACAAGGTTGTAAATGAAGGCGAAACATGATATGCTCCCTCCCCGCACACCCCGCTCAAATGTCCTCCCGGACATTTGCCGTGCTCCACTCCCATTTACTCATAAGGTAACAAATTTTATCGGCATTCGTGAATGCTATCGCATTTCAGGAGCTTCATCACTACTACGAATGAGTATGCCCCCTACATCTCTCCCACAACTTGTCCCGATTTTTCCATCGGGATTCCCTGAAAGTCTGCTTCCTCTTTTGATTTTACAGAGCGATGTAGAGTTCACCCTGACTGCGTCAGGGCAAGGCGTGCTACAGATGGTGGCCTGTACTGCGTTTCCCGATATTCGGGACAGGCACTGCCGGCTTAACCCCGGGTGCGGTGTGGCATCCCGATAGCCATCGGGATAACCACCTGTTTTTCACACCGTAATTTGCCATATCGAGGCTTCATCGTTGGCTCACCCCGAAAGCTTTCGGGGTTCAGCTCCGCAATACTCACCTACAGGGATCAAAGTCCCCGTTTTTCCTTACCGCTCACCACATATTGATTTCCCAGATATGCAGCGTAAGGTGGTTTGATGGCTGCTCCCTGACTGCGTCAGGGCAAGCCTCTGACTGTGTCAGGGCAAGCCCGCAAGCCGCCATCGGAGAGCCTGTCCACTGGTTGCCCAGCAGTCCTCCATCCATTTCAAAGCATTCAGCCCCTAGGGGCTGATTCAAGTCACACACGTGATTCAGCTTGGAGACGGCGGGCATTTGGGAACCGTTCTCTTCCAGCTTACTCCGAACTCCTTAAAGATACTAAACTTTCAATTTACTCGGAACCGCCCGCTGTATCCAAGGTGATGTTATCGCCTCGGTGTTCTTTTCTGCTTATTTGTTTTATCCTTTGAGCCAACCTTGAGCCCATTGTGAGCCAACTGAGCCAACTTTGAGCCAACTCCTAGTTTGTAAATTGCACTCGATCCCTTTGTCCCAATATTTTTCAATAACCCCTTGTTTTCTAACTCTTTAATGTCTCTCGTAGCCGTTGCTTTAGAAACATCTGCTATCTCCTGATACTTCGAATTAGTAATTTCTCCATATTTTTTAGTGTACAGGATCACTTCAATCTGTCTTACATTCAGTCCGGCCTTCTTCAACTGCTCTTCGGTAAACCGGTCTTTGAATATCATGCTCAGGAATCCTCCTTGTTCTTCTTTTAAAACTGGTTCCGGCAACCCTGCATTTTTACAAGCTTCAATGATTTTGATTGTTCCCCTTCCCCAAGAGTCAATATAGCCTGCTTTAAAACAAACATCTGCAAGCAAGGGGTTTCGGGGTTTCGATCGGTGTACTTTCTTTAAATCTTCTTCTGAAATTCCTTCTGGCAAACCACCATCATTCCAAACACTGAAATTATCCTCATACAATCGAATTTGTATTGGTGCTCCCATATAGTTCCGGTGCACTAAAGCATTTAGGAGCATCTCTCGGACTGCGGCAACCGGATATTCATCCAGTTCCACTCTTTGCATTCCCATAAAGTCAATCGGGTGAATGAAGAACTTGGCGTTAAGCATTTCTCCTATCCTGTCTTTGAGTTGTATCAGATTACCTTCTATTACCTCATGAAATTTTAAGTCAGCATCCGTTTCCCCGAATTTACCTATCTTAACCGCCATGTTCGGGTAAAATTTCCCAGGCTCTTTTCCAAATAAGACAATGGCTGCTCTTTTCAAATGTCCATTTTCAAGCAAACGCAATTTATCAAGCAAGTTAGATATGCTGATATCGTCTTCAACATTTATTCGTTTAACGATCTTTGAATCCTTCAAAAATTGCTTAATGCTCGATTCATCAATGTCACTGAGGGAAGCCCTTTGTTCAGGAATATCATCCCATGTCTTTCCTGTTCTTCTTAAAATGAATTCGTTCAAAGCCAATCCAGTTATTTCCTGAAGAGTGCTTCCGGTACGCACATAATATTTACCTCTTACAGAAATCGGTACATCATACCGTGGAACAATAATTTCAAGATAGTAATTTTCCATTTCTTCTTGCAGGTTCACTTCCGCATACACGCCCAAAACATCCCGAAACTTATTGGGCAAATCTTCCAATAGTTTTTTATGGTTGTCAACACCAGTAACCTTGCCTTTATCGTCAATACCAATATAGAGTTTACCCCCATTGGCATTGGCAAAACCACAAATCCATTTTAGGTATTCGTCTTTCCAGGATACTTTGAACTCAATATTTTGCGATTCTGATGTCACTTCTGTTTTTAAATAGTTTAAGGGACACAAATGTACTCTTTTCCGATTGTCGTTTTGCTGTTTTGGTTTTTTACACTGAGCGATAATCGGGTCAGGCGGGGGAATTTCACCCCTACCTTCCCACAGAACTCCCGTAAAAACAGGACAGGCTGTGCGTGAGACTCTCACCTCACACGGCTCTTCATA
>NZ_AQHR01000076.1 GCF_000390185.1 Lunatimonas lonarensis
AATTTGGAATCATATCTCTGCATAGCCCTAGCAGGCCATGCTAACGATCACCGCACCCTTGGTGCTTATTTAATCAACAGCACCAAAGGTGCAAAATCATTAGCCTTGGGCAACGCCCAAGGAAACATGCGAATACACCACCCAAGCGCCAAAGGCGCGGAATCAACAGTCAGTGGCAACACCCCTGGTTTGGAAAATCTCCAGGTCTCAGCCATAAGAAAAGGCCGGCTGAGAAGATCCCTAAGGCGGCCGCACATTCTTTCGGCGACCCTGCTGCCTATGCTTAGGTCAATTTGAGCTCCTGTCCACTCCGAAAGCAATACAATAAAGCTTCTTGGTATTCAATACTTTTTTTAATTTTACCACAGTAAGAGTTGTTTTTTAGATGACAAGAAGGATAAAAAATGCCACAATCTATAGCTTACAATTACAGCCATATCACTTTTAGTACGAAGGACAGACATCCATTTATTGATGATTTTATTGAGTGTGAGTTATTCCAATACATTGGTGGGATCTGTAAAAATTTGGATTTCAAACCTGTGAAAATTGGGGGCTATAAAGACCATGTACATATACTTTGCGTTTTGTCCAGAAAAATCACTTTGATGAAATTCATCGAAGAAGTGAAATCACATTCCTCCAAGTGGATGAAGACCAAAGGAGAAAAATATCATAACTTTTATTGGCAGCGTGGATATGGAAGTTTCTCGGTGAATCCTTCCGAAATTGACGTGGTGGTGAGGTATATTGAAAATCAATCCGAACACCATAAAACGAAAACATTCCAGGAGGAGTATTTGGCATTTTTAAAAAAGTATAAGATTGACTATGATGAGAGGTATTTGTGGGATTGATTGTCGCACCGTTAGTGCTTCCGGAATTTGGAATCATATGCCTGCATAGCCCTAGCAGGCCATGCTAACGATTAACGCACCCTTG
>NZ_AQHR01000077.1 GCF_000390185.1 Lunatimonas lonarensis
ATTTGGCTCAAATTTGAGGGTTTTTGTGTACGTTAGTCAGAATTATAGAAAACGCATTAAATGAAATACTTTTTAAAAAGGTCAACTGCATATCTCTTGGACTGTCTGATTTGCTATTCATTCGTAATGCTAATCTTTCAATGGGCATTGCTGAGTAATTTTAGAGGAATGATTGGTTTGACGGATGAATGGTTTGAGATAAGTTGGAATATGCAAGTATATGTTTTAGTAACAATCTCACTACCTGTTTGGTTATATTTCATTTATTTTGACAGCAAATATTCGAGTGGTAGTTTTGGAAAAAGGATAATGAAGCTCTCTGTTACTGACAGCGAGAAGGAAAAAATTGGATTGCCAAAGTCATTTTTTAGAACAATACTGAAACTATCTCCTTGGGAAATAGCGCATTTTGGGGTAATATTTCCAACTCCATTATATTTTTCACAAAACGCAGATATCAGATTTGCAACGATATTTGGAATCTTACTTTTCGGGATTTATACAACAAGCATAGTGATTGACACAGAGAGACGGTCGATTTACGATAAATTATTGGGGACAAAAGTGATTATGAAATAAAAACAGCACACAATATAATACTCCCCTAAAATGGTACCAGAGGTTAAGTTAAAAA
>NZ_AQHR01000078.1 GCF_000390185.1 Lunatimonas lonarensis
ATCTGGTATCTCTATTCCCCGGGTTGGCACCCGGGGTTATTGATATTCGACCGCCTTCGGGGTCTTTTTGGGAGATATGAGATGTTAGATATGAGATAGTAGACCCGATATTCTCCCGATCCAACGGTTCGACAGTACTAGCGAGATTGCTTCGTCGCCCGCTCCTCGCAATGACGACAAAGGCTGTCTAGATTGCTTCGCTCCTGCATCGTTACCAAAACCAAACATCCGAAGCTACCCCGCTTTCACAAAAACAACCCCATATATCGCCGCAGGCCTATATCACGAAGTGTACATCGCGAAGCATATATCATTTTAATATCGCCACACCTATCTACCGACAGGTAGAGGCGTATTTCCTGAATATATCATTTCACCTTCCTCCTCCTCTCCATCAACTCCCTCCAGGTCGTCAATATCACGCCCTCTGCCTCGACAAACTCCCTTAACTTCGGATCCATCATCGCAAGCATGTCGCCCTTGCGCAGGGAGCCACTTGGGGAGATGCGCTCAAAATGGGGCGTGGAATTGGTCGCATGGGTAATGATCTGTGTCACCCCCGGCTGTAACATCCGAATGGTTTCTATAAACTTCTCTGTTTTGTAAGCTTGTATCCTATCATCGTCTCCTTCGATCGCAGGATCGATCTTCCAACTGTAGCTGTCGGTATGCAGGTCATCCAACACCGGCAGCCCGGCCTCCCAAAGCATCTTCCCGATGGCCTGTAACTGTTCCACATTCAGGTTGCTGGCGTTGCTTTCCTGCTGTATCCACGTAGCATGCCCTCCGGGAAACATCACCGGAATCTGATATTCCATACCCAATTGCAGGTACTTTTTCAAAAATGCCTCACTGGCAAAGAGCGTCCCCATATGGGAATCCAGGTGGGTGGGCTGAAAACCCATTCCTATAAACTTGTCCACTTGCGCTTTGATTTCAGTATAGAGTTCCTCTGGATTGCCATGCTGCACTACTTCGCGTACAGAAGGCCATAGGTAGCCACTAGGATCAACCAAACTGGGGGTGGTCGGCTTACCTGCCACCGGACCCCAGCGGTATCCTTTCCACTCCGAGGTGAGTGTAAGGTGAACGCCCGCATCGACCTGCGGATGGTCTTTCAGGTAGTCAAAGTAATCCGGAACCCAGGAACAGGGCATCATGATGGAGCAAGAGGTGGAAAGGCCCTCCTCCATGGACATAATGGTTCCTTCGTTGGCTTCATACGACATGCCGGTATCATCTACGTGAAAAATAATCACCTTGGCCCCCTTGGGAAAACCAAGTTTTTCTGCAT
This sequence comes from Lunatimonas lonarensis, assembly GCF_000390185.1. GTDB lineage: Bacteria > Bacteroidota > Bacteroidia > Cytophagales > Cyclobacteriaceae > Lunatimonas > Lunatimonas lonarensis. Next base: position 1,295 of record NZ_AQHR01000078.1, read on the forward strand.
AGGTCTGGGAAACCACGGGAAAGGTCAACCAGGAAAACAAGAGGATAAGAACGCCGATCAGTTTTGTTTGCATTATAAATAAATTTGTTGTTCAATAAATAACTAGCAACTAAGGTACCTCATTTATCCAAAAAAGGACTAAGCTACCACACACATCTTTACCAACCTGCCACCGGAAGATGGCAGGTTAACCCGATTACCGGGACTATCTGGCCAAACCTTCATTTGCTTTCTAGTCCATAAGCTTATAATTTTAACGCAAGGTTTAGAAAACAGGGCACCACACGCGTCAAATCCAAGCAGATTCAGGTTTGCTCTTCAAATAACACAATTTTAGGTAATGGAACATGCAGAAGCTTCCCCGGAAGCCCGAAAAATAAAAGGTATTTTATATCTCCCCCAAACAGCCCAGGCCAACCATTTTGAAAAGCTGGTAGAAAGTTTCTCCTGTGATATCGTGTACTACGACACCGACAAGGTGGACGATGATACCCTAAATTTCAAATTCCTGCTCCCGCTGGCCAACGAGGCTAAGGAAAAGGAAATAGACGTTGCGCTCGGGTTTGACAAGGCACTGAAGCGGATCATTATCGGCTACCTCAATCAGGAGGGGAAATTCCTCGTCCTAAACGCCCATCAGCAGGCGGCCATGCTGGTAGATCACTTTTTAAGCTACCAGCGCAGCGATGCGCCGGAGGGAAGGATCGTGATAAAAGGCACCATCCTCTCCCAGCAGATCGACAAGATCATCACGCGAAACGAGGGCATCTACCGGGAAAGCCATGTGGGCTACGATGCCCTGAAAGATACCTGGGAGCGGGAACAGAAAGACGGCTTACCCATGCTGGCCTGCGACGACCGTAACCACCTCCTCCTGCACCCAGACCCCGTAGAAAACGCGGCAAAGGTGATTCAGCTCATCCAAACCCTGCTGGAGCGACTGATCCGAAGGGAGTCGGGCATTTTTGCGCACCACGTAGACCTGCAGCTAGCTTACAAGCTCTACGGGGAGAAAACCTTCAACATCTCCTCCGAAGGCCAGAACAAAAAGATTTTTGACCGTTTTCGCACCAAGCCCCCGTCAGACAGCATCAACGAGGAGTTGGTCTCCATCTCTGACTTCAAAAAAGACCTGTTCCAAAACAAACTGACCGGAAGAAAGGGGCAGACCGAACTGGGGCCTGCCGACCTGGTTCAGTTGGAGTTCACCTCCGGCCTAAAGATCAGCGTAGAACTGGCAGAGGGTGGCAACAAACTGTTTCTGCACCTGAGCGATTACATCGACTGCTACAACAAAAATGCCTTTCCCGACGCCCGCAAAAACATCCACGATCGCCTGCTGAAGATCGTTGTTTCCCTGGGCAAAGTGGTGATCAATCTGGGCAATTGATCCTTCCGCTTGGGCTGGAGCCTCCCCCCTCAATTGATCCGATGGATAGGCAAGCGGATTTTGCGCGGATCGGGCTCCATTCCACCGAAAATCCGTATCTTGGATCGTAAGCAACTGATAGAAAAACGAAAGCTTCCTTTTATAACCAAAGATACCTATGCTACGAAGAGGATTTATCTCCCGCACCCTGGGCGGCCTTGTAGGCCTTGGCCTGGGGAGTACCCTTGTACAGGCAGAAACGCCCAGTGCGTATCGACCGAAACAGGATGGCCTGAGACGAACAGTCAGCACCAACGGCCATCAAATCGCCATCTATGTAGAGGGACAGCGGGAAACCGCCAAGATCCTGCACGTCACCGACACCCACCTGTTTCGCGACGACGAGCGCGGCCTGCCCTATACCCGCTACAGTGCCCGTATGGCCAAGGCCTACAATCAAACCACCCATTGGCAAAGCGGTGCGTCCATCAACCCGGAGATTGCCTTTGAGGAAACCCTGGCCATTGCCAACGAAAAAAAGATTGACCTCCTGGGGCTCTCCGGCGATATCTTCAGCTTCCCCTCCCAGGCCGCTGTGGAATGGGTGCTGGAACGCCTGCAATCCAGCGGACTGGATTTCCTCTACACCACCGGCAACCACGACTGGCACTACGAAGGCATGGAGGGCAGTCTGGATGAACTGCGCCGAGAATGGTCGGAAAAACGGCTCAAGCCCCTTTTTCAGGGTGCCCATCCGCTTATGTCCGTCCGGGATATCAAAGGGATCAAGGTGCTCTCCATGGACAACTCCACCTACGAAATCAACGAAGCCCAGCTCGAATTTTTCCGCCAGCAGGTCGCCTCGGACAAACCACTGATTCTCTTGGTGCACATACCGCTCTATGCCCCGGGAAGGTCGGTAGGCTACGGCTGCGGGCACCCAGATTGGGGCTGGGAAGCAGACCGAAACCACGAACTGGAAGGACGCCGCAGATGGCCCAAAGAAGGACACACCGCCACCACCCGGGCCTTTTACCAAGAGGTTTTCCAGGCCCCCAACCTACTCGGCGTCTTTGCAGGGCACGTGCACCGGCAAACGGCGGATATCGTCCACGGCATCCCGCAGTTCGTCACCGCCCCCAATACCACTGCCGCCTACCTGGAACTGGATATTCTGCCTCTCGAAACCTAGCCCTCCGCAGGAGCATTGGCATGATGTAGCCGTCAAACATTGGAGTGACATTCCAAAAGGAGTACCTGGCGTTTTCAAAAAAATATACGATTGAATGGGATGGGCGATTTTTGTGGGACTGATCGCCGCACCGTTGGTGCTTCCGGCGAGGCGATCGAATGATTCCATAGCCCTGCCGGGCTATGCTAATGCTCATCGCACCGTTGGTGCTTATGTATTTCCGCACCAACCGTGCTAAACCATTCGCATCGGACATCAACCGAACC
>NZ_AQHR01000079.1 GCF_000390185.1 Lunatimonas lonarensis
CTTTCACCACCTAGTTAGTTAACATGCACGGCACACCAAAAAAGGCCACCCTTGCGGGCAGCCCTTATGGTGGTAGTTCGTAATCCTTTTATTTCTTGTACACCAGATCAAAGCGATCCAGGTGCATTACTTTGGTCCAAGCCTTTACGAAGTCATGCACGAAACGCTCTGTATTATCAGACTGAGCATATACCTCGGCAAGTGCGCGAAGCTCAGAGTTTGAACCGAAAATCAAATCCGCCCTGGTAGCTGTATACTTTAGCGCACCACTGTTGCGATCACGTCCCTCGAATGCCTCGCCAGAGCGGTCTGTCGGCTTCCATATAGTAGACATATCCAACAGGTTCACAAAGAAATCGTTGGTAAGCTGGTCTTTCTTGTCGGTGAATATGCCGCGCTTCGAAGCGTCGTAGTTGGTACCGAGTGCTCTCATTCCGCCGACCAAAACAGTCATTTCCGGAGCCGTCAATGTCAGTAACTGCGCCTTGTCTACCAGCAGTTCTTCGGTAGAGATGGTGTAGTTGGTCTTCAGGTAGTTTCGGAATCCATCAGCCATGGGCTCCAGCAACTCGAAAGAAGCTACGTCGGTCTGCTCCGCGGTGGCGTCCATGCGTCCGGGAATGAAGGGCACATTTACCTGATGACCTGCATTGGCAGCGGCTTTTTCCACACCCACGTTACCTGCCAAGACAATCAGGTCGGCAAGTGAAACCTTGGTGGCTCCTGCACTGGCATTAAAATCGCTTTGTATTTTTTCAAGTGTGGTCAATACCTTGTTCAATTGAACCGGATTATTGACTTCCCAATTACGCTGTGGCGCTAATCGGATTCGCGCGCCGTTGGCGCCGCCTCTTCGGTCAGATCCTCGGTAGGTGGAAGCCGAAGCCCAAGCAGTAGATACCAACTCGGAGATGCTCAACCCGGAACCGGATATGGCCGCCTTCAACTTATCGATGTCCTGTGCATTTACCAACGGATGGTTTACCGCAGGAATGGGATCTTGCCAGATAAGATCATCCGTAGGAGCCTCAGGACCCAAATAGGTGGTCTTTGGACCCATATCGCGATGGGTTAGTTTAAACCAGGCCTTTGCAAAAGCCTCGTTAAATGCTTCCGGATTTTCATAGAAATGACGGGAGATCTTCTCGTATACTGGATCGTATCTCATGGACAAATCCGTCGTCAGCATGGTAGGCTTATGTTTCTTTTCCGAATCAAACGCATCGGGATACATGATCTTGGGGTCTTTGGCCACCCACTGATGGGCTCCGGCAGGGCTCTTCGTCAGTTCCCACTCATGCTCAAAAAGACTCTTAAAGAATCCTTGGCTCCACTCATTGGGAGTAAGCGTCCATATTACTTCCAGGCCTGAGGTAATCGCATCTGGGCCCTTGCCAGACTTGTAGGTGCTGGTCCAGCCCAATCCTTGTTCCTCGATAGCCGCAGCTTCCGGTTCCGGACCTACGTGGCTGGCAGGACCGGCACCGTGCGTCTTGCCAAGCGTGTGACCGCCTGCAATCAGGGCCACCGTTTCTTCGTCGTTCATCCCCATTCGGCCAAACGTCTCCCGTATATCATGCGCAGCCAAAACCGGGTCGGGATTACCGTTAGGTCCTTCCGGATTCACATAGATCAAACCCATTTGTACCGCAGCTAGCGGATTTTCCAATTCGCGATCGCCAGAATAACGCTCATTGGCAAGCCATTCTTTCTCTTTACCCCAGTATACATCCAACTCTGGTTCCCAAACATCTTCCCTTCCTCCGGCAAATCCAAAGGTCTTAAATCCGGCAGATTCCAAAGCCACATTTCCTGTAAGGATCATCAGATCCGCCCAAGAGATCTGGTTGCCATATTTCTGCTTGATGGGCCACAGCAAACGCCTGGCCTTATCCAAATTGGCATTGTCAGGCCAACTGTTCAATGGGGCAAAACGCTGCTGTCCTGCTCGGGAACCGCCGCGGCCGTCTCCGGTACGGTAGGTACCGGCGCTATGCCAGGCCATACGGATAAAAAAACCTCCATAATGTCCGTAATCTGCAGGCCACCAATCTTGGGAATCGGTCATTAGCGCACGCAGATCGTGCTTCAATGCCTCATAGTCCAATTTTTTGAATGCCTCCACGTAGTCAAAATCCGCTCCTAAGGGGTTGGACACCGGATTGTTTTGGCGCAAAATACCCAGGTTTAACTGATTGGGCCACCACGCTACGTTTCCGGTAACTTTTGCGGCACTGGGACTCTTTTTGGTCGCTCCCGACCAGCCATCTACTGATGCCTTATCCTGGGCCAGCACGGTAAGCACCGAACTCCCAAAAACGGCCAATATCAATATCACCTTCTTCATATACTGTATATTTGTTGTTTTAGACGAAATGAACACCCAAATATATAATCTATTATTTTTTGTTTTTCATTGATATTCTCTATGACATATTGAGCGTGTATATTACAAAAGAACAACCGAAACCTAAATTCACAGGCAATGAACGAATTAGACAGGTAAATGTAGAAACAAAAAAGGAGGGTAAATTTACGGACGGCGACTCGTTTTATACACCAAAGCAGCAATAAGCTGGCTTTAGTCAACCATCAACCTGAAAAGACCCAGCGAGGATCCTAGTCTCCATACCGTAGTAGATACGAATGGTGATCAAGGCCAAACTTGTTTTATTGGCCATCATACCGACCGGTGGTACTTGCTCCCTACTACATTTAGCGTATGTTTGCACCTGACTTTTGGAAGTGCCAAATCCACAAGTAAATTGATCCATGGATGATTGGTTATAGAGAGGTCTAAACCTAATCTTACAATCAATCGAGCTTCCCACGCATGCTATTGATCCAATAAATACCCGTATATGTTTGACAGCCAGGATTACCCCCACCCGCTGAATGAGTCTTTGTTTGCCAAATGGCTGGAGCAGGGACGGAGCAGCCCGATTCCCTATACCTACCTGCTCGTTATCTGGGATGAACTGGATCGTCGCTACTTGCCTATCTATACCCAATCAAGGTCTGAAATGACTAAGTTTCCCCGCTTCGGCGTCGCTATGGATCAGCGCAGCATGGTCGCCGCCTATGATCTGTACTCGGAATCGAGGATTATGTAGCCACTGCATCCCCCTTTTTTTGGCTGACTACCTTAAAACTCGTTTAATTTACCTGTCTTTTTTTCAAAAATGAGGTAACTTGACCCTGAAAACCAAACTGACAACTCCATGAATACCCATGCAGTGAAAGCTTTCGGGGCAGCAGCATCAGATGCCGAGCTAAACCAGTTAACCATCCACAGGAGAACCCTACACCCATCGGATGTTGAAATAGATATCCTCTACTGCGGTGTATGCCACTCAGATCTCCACACCGTACGCAATGACTGGGGAGGCACCATCTATCCGACCGTGCCGGGTCATGAAATTGTCGGCAAAGTGACAAACATAGGCAGTGCCGTTACTGCATTCAATGTAGGCGATACGGTAGGCGTCGGCTGCATGGTAGATAGCTGTAGAACCTGTGATAGCTGCCAACAGGATCTCGAGCAATTCTGCCTTAATGGATTTACAGGCACCTATAACGGACAGGAAAAGTACCTGGGCACACCAACCTATGGTGGCTATTCAGAAAGGATCGTGGTAGATGAGCATTTTGTCCTCCGGGTACCCACCAACCTGAATGCCGCGGCCGTAGCACCCTTGCTTTGCGCCGGGATCACCACCTGGTCACCTCTTCGGCATTGGAAGGTACGGGAAGGAAGCCGTGTAGCCGTGATCGGCCTAGGAGGATTGGGGCATATGGCCATCAAGCTGGCCAAGGGTTTGGGCGCATCGGTTACGCTCTTTTCCCGATCTGAGGGAAAAATGGAAGATGCCCGAAAATTGGGCGCTGATGAAATAATTATTTCCACAGACTCCGCACAGATGAAATCCGTAAAAGGAAGGTTTGACTTGATCATTGATACGGTGCCCTATATCCACGACATCAATCCATTTGTGGGCGCCTTGAAGATCAACGGAACGCTAGTCTTGGTGGGTTACTTGGGGAAACTGGATCCTATGCTCAATTCAGTTCCGATGGTAATGGGGCGAAAGTCGGTAGCGGGCTCCGTGATCGGAGGCATCGCCGAAACCCAGGAAATGCTTGACTTCTGCGGCGAAAAAAACATCGTATCAGACATCGAGTTGATCCGTATGCAGGACATCAACACCGCCTACGACCGAATGCTCAAAAGCGACGTCAAATACCGCTTTGTGATTGACATGGCTTCATTAAAGTGAGTTGGAAGGCAAAACGGGGAAATGTTTCCGTTTGGTTGACCAATGCTAACGTCTAGATACGATGCAAAACGTAAATTCACCCAAGATAGATTGGACAAAGGAAAGAGCTCCTCTGCTTCCTTCGTTGTTGGGATGCAGGTGTCCGGTATGCACCCGGGGGCAAATGTTCAGATCCAGTGCTTTCAATATGCAGAAATTCAACGAACTGAATCAGCACTGTCCGGTTTGCGGATATGACTTTATGCCTGAGCCGGGGTTTTACCAAATTTCCCTGTTTATTACGTATGCGTTTGGGGTGGCCCTATTTGTTGTTTTTGGGGTATTGACCTACTTGATCTTCGACGAACCAACCCTCTGGCATTACTACCTGATGATTTTTATACCCGCTCTCCTATCCACTCCTTGGAGCGTCAGGTATTCCAAAGTGCTTATGCTCTATGCGTTTGTATGGAAGGGGAAGGCGTGAAAGTACTTCGGAAGGTAACTACACCAGCCTTGCTACTAAAATCCGAAAAAAATAACTTGCTCAATTTCCAGACCATTCAATTGACTATGAAGAAGACTCTTTTTCGATTCCTAAACCTTTCGCTGCTTCTCCTTTTTGGGATGCTCTCCAACCCTCTTTCTGCTTTGTTTGCGCAGACCGACGACTGGCGCAACCTCCAAAATGGTATCATCATTCCCGATAAGACGTACAGCGACCAACCGTACATCCTAAAAACCGACGACGGCGCATGGCTTTGCGTCATGACTACGGGCCTAGGACACGAAGGCGACCAGGGGCAACACATCATCAGTCAGCGAAGTCTCGACAGCGGCAAAACATGGGAAAAGATGGTTGAGATAGAACCTAGTGATGGACCGGAAGCCTCCTATTCAGTGCTTTTGAAGGCTCCTTCCGGCCGCATTTTTGTTTTCTATAACCATAATACGGATAACGTACGTGAAATAAAAGGAGATAGTCCGCCGTATAGAGACGGCATTGTGCGGCGGGTGGACAGCCAGGGATACTTCGTGTTCAAATACTCAGACGACCACGGCAAAACCTGGTCAAAAGATAGGATCACCCTACCCGTGAGGGAATTTGAGATCGACAGGAACAATGTCTATGGCGGTGCGATTCGTTTCTTTTGGAACGTCGGGAAGGCGTTTGCGCACAAGGGAAGCGCATTTGTCCCGCTTACCAAGGTGGGCGGATTTGGTGAGGGTTTTTTCACCTCCAATGAGGGCGTACTGTTGCAGAGCGAAAACCTCTTTGCCGTAGAGGATCCAAGGGATGCGGTTTGGCGTACGCTACCGGATGGAGACATCGGCCTACGGACGCCTGCCGGAGGGGGGCCAATAGCCGCAGAGCACAGCTATTCCGTGTTGAGCGATGGAAGTTTCTTTGTGGTATACCGCTCTCTGGATGGCCACCCGGTATACAGCTACAGCCGGGATGGGGGCAGGACTTGGGATGCACCCCAATACATGGCGTTTGCGAACGGAAGGCTTATGAAGAACCCCAGGGCTGCCAACTTTGCCTGGAAGGTTGAAAATGGCAAGTATTTGTACTGGTTTCACAATCATGGAGGAAGGTTTATCCGAGAACATCCAAATCCCAGCGCAATCGGTTACAACGACCGGAACCCGGTATGGGTATCGGGAGGCACTGAAGTCGACACGGAGAAGGGAAAGGTAATTCGTTGGTCACAGCCTGAGGTATTGCTGTATGATGACGACCCCATGATCCGAATCAGCTATCCGGATTTACTGGAAGATGGGGGAAACTATTACATCACGGAAACCCAAAAGGACATTGCCCGTTTGCACCAAATCGACCCTAAATTTTTGGATATACTTTGGGGGCAACTTGACAACCCATCCAATACCGAGCAAGACCAGACCTTACACTGGAGGTATGAGGGCGGTGGATTTCCCCAGGTGGTTCCCGCTCCGAGTATGCCCACGTTTCGTTCACGAGACCCGAATACGTTTGATTTTAGGGGTTTGAATGTAAGGTCTGGGTTTACCGTAGAATTAAGTTTCACGCTAGCTAGCCTTGAAGGAGGCCAGGTATTGCTGGATACACGGGATACATCCGGCAAAGGATGGTGGATTGCCATCTCCGAAAGGGGTACATTGGAAATCCAGCTGAACGATGGCCAAACCCGTGCGGTATGGGACAGCGACCCGGGGATACTGAAAACGGGTAAGGAGCACGTAGCGAGCATTATAGTGGACGGAGGGCCCAAGATCATATCGTTTGTGTTGGATGCTGTGTTCAATGACGGCGGCGATGAGAGACAGTTTGGCTGGGGAAGGTTCAGTCCCTATTTCAAGACCCCGCAGGGATCTTCCGAACTACAGATCGGCACCAAGCTGAACGGTCAAGTGACTCATGTACGTGTTTTCAACCGGCCCCTGCTGGTGACCGAAGCCATCGCAAACCAGCAGCACCTGAAGAAAAAATAGGGTAACGCCTTTCAGGCTCTTAGTAGGGTGTATGTCCGACAGTCTGTTCGTTGGGAAAGGAATAATCACAAACAAGGGACAAAAACTGATCGCGATAAATGGCATGCTGGACTATATCCATATCTTAATTGGAATGAAGCCTTCGCGTTGTCTTTGCGACCGCTGATAAAAAAAGAAAATCAAAAAACACTTGACGTGGTTGCGCAAAGGTTCTTCAGTCCTCAACTAACTCCCGGATAGTCGCGGTAGGTAGAAACATTCTATCAGAACTGTCTAATTTGATAAACCGAAAGTTATGAAGATAACTGATTATCATTTTCTAGTTCGCTTTGTACTTTTAAATGATTTAAGAGAGCCTGTTTTATACGGGCATTTGGGTTAGGTGGATTCTGCAACGCTTGAAAAAAAGGACGCTTATCCGGGATAGTTCATTAAACTGTGTCTAAGGTTAAATCTTTCCTTCAGCCTAATATCTTAGTTGCCTTAGGCAACTAAGATATTAGGCTGAAAATCTAGTTTTTTTGTGGTG
>NZ_AQHR01000080.1 GCF_000390185.1 Lunatimonas lonarensis
CTTTCACCACCTAGTTAGTTAACATGCACGGCACACCAAAAAAACCCTCTGTTTATGAGGGTTTTTTTGATCTATGGTAAATCGACACCAGCCTATCAGCTGTCTGCACTCACTTCGGAATCTTCGGAACGTTTTTCCTTAAGTTCCGCTTGGAGCGAATCTACTTTCTCTTTTATTTCAGGGTTCTCTTTCATCGCCTTGTTGACTTTGTTGAACGTAGCGACGCCAAGTACTTCATCGTTTTTGATCAGATCGATCTTGAATTCCCTCACCTCATCCTGAACAGAGGACATAAAGGCCAAAATATCTTCGTAGGCTTGCCTTTCATCGTCTGTTAGCTCTATCTCAGCCAATTTATCATCGTTATCCCACGCTGCCTTGATTTCATTGTATCGCCCGGCCCCATCGATCACCTCGTTGTTCCGAATCAGATCTATGAGCTCGTTGTTCTTTTGCTCGAAAAACGCCATAACGGAGTCTTCCATAACGGCAAATTTCATCAGTTCTTCCTCTGTAATTTCTTCTGCTCCATCTTGGGCAAAGGCGTTGAAACTTAGGAAGCCTACAAACAGAAGCGCTAGCAAACGTAATTTTTTCATATATGTATCCATTTTAATTAAACTTGATTACTAATTTCGGATATTTCCGATAATATCACAAGTTTAACATCAAGAAATACGCCAAAAGTTATTCAAGCGGTTTCAAAGTTGAATTTAAGCTATATTTTTTAGTTTATTTACCGTTTCGATTGGATTTTTAGAGGTGAAGATAAAATTACCAGCCACCAGTATGTCCGCTCCTGATTGCAGAAGTAAGGGGGCGTTTTCCAAGCTAACACCCCCGTCCACTTCAATTTGGGTACTCGATCCGGTCTCAACTATCAACTTTTTCAGGCGTTCGATTTTTTTGTAGGAATGCTCAATAAATTTTTGTCCCCCAAACCCGGGATTGACCGACATGATGCAGACCAAATCTACATCTTGGATAATATCTGTGAGGAATTCCACGGGGGTATGGGGATTTAATGCCACACCTGCTTTGCATTCCAGTCGCTTTATCTCAGCGAGTGTCCTGTGTAAATGATTACAGGCTTCGTAGTGGACTGTGATGTGGGCAGCGCCACAATCCTTAAAACGAACCAGGTATCGATCCGGATCCACGATCATAAGGTGTACATCCAACGGTTTTTTCGCATATCGGTGGATGGCTTCTACAATTGGCATGCCCATCGATATGTTCGGAACAAAAACCCCATCCATCACATCTACGTGGATAAACGAGGCCTCTGACTCATTGATCATTTCAACGTCACGTTGCAAATTGGCAAAGTCTGCCGCCAGTACGGAGGGAGCGATAAACGGTCTCATAATTCTTGGTTTAAATAAAGAGATTGATGCATCTGCGGTAAAAACCGCGCTTAGCGCATACTACGGAAGGCAAAAAAAGTCAAATTAATAGCTAATTCCTTACCTTTTCAGCAACTTATGGCGTTGAGCCCAGTTAGTGGACTGAAATTCAACAATATACAATCCTGGAAGTATATCCCCCACGTGAAACTCCATGGGGTTTCTCAGCTCCGAATTGCCCAGTGTCCATTGGCTTACCAAGTTACCTGCACTGGAAATCAACCGAACTCCGTTCGCCTGCGGCGGAAAATTCATCACAAACAGTCTGTCCCCTTCCAATGGATTCGGGAAAAGCGAAACAATCAGTTCCCTTACCGGCTGGCTATCTTCATCTCTGCCCAACATGGCACGTTCATAATTGGGGATTCCGTAGCCTATTTCCATGTTTGGGTTTTCCGCCTGATGGCCGCTTCGGATCAACAGTTCCTTAAGTTCGGCCATTTTTAAATTCGGATTGGCCTGCCATAGACCTGCGGCCAATGCGGCAACCTGCGGAGCGGAAAAGGAGGTTCCACTGGAAAAACTGGGACCGGAAGTGTACCTCCAAAGATTGACCCCAGTACCATAGGCCACCAAATCCGGCTTGATGCGGCCATCCGCCGTAGGACCTACGGAACTAAACCCCGCTTTTTCCAAGCTGGTGGATATGGCTCCCACAGCTAATACGTCTTTTGAGTCGGCAGGTGCAGTGACTGTACGCCAGCTTAGGTTTCCCTCATTGCCATTGCTGGTCACCACCAATATCCCTTTACTGGCGGCTATCGACGCACCGATCGAAATAATAGCCGTCTTGCCATCCATATCGTCCTTGCCGTAGTTCATATCCACATCATCGAAATGATTGTACCCCAAGGAACTATTGATGATATCCACACCAAGACTGTCCGCATATTCGGCTGCTTTGATCCAATTGTACTCTTCAATCCGAAATTCCGTGGACATATCCTCGGTGATACACAGGATGATCGATGCATCGTAGGCTCCTGCTACCAAGCGATTATCATTGGCAGCGATTAGCGAAAGTGCGCCCGTTCCATGGGTATCGGACTTGAAAACGCCCGTTGATCCCACATCCACAAAATCCCGAGTGCCAATAATCTTTCCCTGCTCAAACAAGTGCTTGAATGCAGGGATATTGTCCACATTGTGAAAGCCGGCATCAAAAACCGCAACACGCACACCCGCCCCGGTATATCCGTCAAGGTGCATCTGAGGTATGCCCAATAGCTCGTTTTGAAAATCGTAGGGCTGATAAGGATGGGCTGGGCTATCCATAGCACTGTCCACCCTTACCTCTTTTCTTCCATTTTTTGAGCTTCTGATGCCCGGCCCTCTACCGATCAGCACCGTTTCTGCCACAAATGGCCAAGATCTGATGGTGGCCATTGCCTTTTCATCTGCCACAACTACCGATGCATTTAGCCAGTGGGTATGATAGAGAACCTGACTTACCTCTGCCTCAACAGCCGCAATATAGCTATCTGCTACAGGCAGATCGGTACTGTCCAATCGAATTCTCTCCCTGTCTCTTCGAAGCAGAGAAGCCTCGGTCAGTAGCTCCCCCGGGCGGTCTAAGCTATACCTCTCGGTAGGTTTGTAATGATAGTGGATTGCATACCTATCCTGAGAATAGCCTCCATAGGTTAAAAAAACGGTAAATAGAAGTAGAAAAACCGATCGGCTAGAAGATACCATGAGTAGATAGTTTCAGATGTATAAAACGGCCTGCTTGGATAATTTGTTGTCCCAAGCAGGCGCTTCTGGAACAATAGGTGAAAACTTCTGAATAACTCTCTACCAATCCCACATTTTCGGCATAAACTTCGTACCGGTTATCCCGAAAAGTAATAAAATCGTCGTCCTCCATATGCCTGACCAAAACCGCGGAGGGAAACACCCGTTCTCCCATGGCATGGCTTCCGATCCGCTCGATGGCAAAAATCTCCGGCCCGGTGGGATTGAACAAATTAGCGTCCCATTGACGCAAGGGCTGCACCGGGTATATCAATAGAATATGCTGGCTATTGTTCATCCACCTGACTAATCTGCTTTCATCCATCCGGAGGCTGTAGGCCAGTTCATTATCCCACTGCTGCCTATCGACCGATCGTTGGCGAACCACACGATAAACCGGTTGACCCTGGGCATTTGTAAGTTCCTCGGTTATCTGATCCCGGTAAAAAAAATGGGAATCCTCGAAATCAGCCTCTCCAAAATACTCCCGTTGCTCTACCTCATAGACCCAAAACCTTCCCACTTGAAGGGGGGAAAACCGAGGGTTCATAGGTTCGGGACTCTCCCGCTCCGTCCAATCGCAGGATATGGATAACAATACCACCCCTGCCAAAAAGAAACCCTGTATCCACCTATGCATCTAACTATCAATCAATTTTGCCGACAACCTCCCATTTCACAAGCCTGATCCTGCTTCATGTCCGCAGTTTTTCTGTCCACTGGAATACAAAATGGTATTTTCAATTCAACTATCTTTGACCACGGAAAGAGATTGGAAAGTACACAATAAAAGCGAAAATGGCACTAAAAACTTTTGTAAAAATCAGTAATGTAAATAACCTTAGCGACGCCAGGTACTGCGCAGGGATGTATGTGGATTTGATAGGTTTCTGTGTGGAAGCCGACGACCCGGAATACGTAAGTCCAGATCAGTTCAAGGAAATCACCTCTTGGCTTTCAGGGCCGGAGTTTGTAGCGGAATTTAAAACCACCGACCCGGAAAAAATCCGCGAAACATTAGGCCGATATCCCGGTATCACGTACGTCCAGGCGGAGAAGGCCTCTTGCCTGCACATACTGGAAAATACAGGATACCAATTCATAATCAGGAAATCGGTGGAAGGAATGCCTGATTTAGCCGGATTGATTGATGAATGGGCAGCTTGGAGTGACAAAAACGTTATCCTTTTATTGGAAAGTAATTCCTTACCAGAACTTACGGATGCCGTGGCAGCAACAATTCGTGACCTCGCGGCCAATGGAAAGGTCCTTCTGGGCTTTGGACTGCAAGCCGACACCATAACCGATGTATTGGAACAAACAAATGTAATGGGCATTTCCCTCCGGGGAGGACACGAGATCAAGCCCGGATTAAAGGACTTTGATGAACTATCGGAAATATTGGAAGCATTGGATGATGACCAATAGGTGGTTTGTGCCGACTAACGTACGGAAAAACAAATGTATTTGATGGTTTCGCCTTTTTCGGAAAACATTTTCTCATAACGTGTTTTGATTCCTAAATGCTCGTCTCTCCAAGCTGAGGCATAAAAGTCATCTGTATCTTTCAACAACTCCACCTCGGTTCTTTCGCAAAGTATTTCACGGGTGTATTCGTAAAGACCGGTGTTGTCGGTCTTAAAATGAACCACACCTTCTTTACGGACAAGCTTTTCGTACATTTCCAAAAACCTAGGAGAAGTCAGACGCCGCTTTTCATCCCTATCCTTTGGACGGGGGTCTGGAAAGGTAATCCATAGTTCGGAAATCTCCCCTTCTCCAAAAAAATCCTCCAACCGTTCGATTTGCCCTCGCAGGAACGCTACGTTTGGCAGGTTTTCCTGAATTGCCATCGTGCTTCCCTTCCATATTCGCGACCCCTTGATATCCATCCCGATAAAGTTTCGATTGGGGTAGTTACGTGCAAGTCCCACGGTAAATTCCCCTCTGCCGCAGGCAAGTTCCACGGTGATCGGATGATCGTTGCCAAAAAAATCATTCCAGCAACCTTTGATTTTCTCGTAAAGGTCCTTCCCAGGTTGCACTACGTTACGGTTTTCCTCATTTTGACGGAACCGCTCCAACTTTTTTCTTCCCATACTATAATTCAGATAATTCGGCAACCACGAATGTGCTGCCACCAACGAAAATCAGGTCTTCGGAATGCGCGGACTTGGTTGCCCATTCCAAGGCTTCGTTTACATCTTCCACGACTTTACCGTTAAGGCCAAATCCTCTGGCATGCATGGCCAGTTCCGCTGCCGGCATCGCTCTTGGAATAGAGGCTTGGCAAAACACATAGCTGGCATCCTTAGGCAGTAAGGCAAGCACACTGCCCGCATCCTTGTCCTTGACCATTCCCATTACCATCCAAAGCCGTCGGTACGAAATTTGCCTCAGTTGCCTAACAATAAGTTCAAATGCATCTACATTATGGCCTGTATCACAGATGGTTAAAGGATTTTCACACATCCTTTGCCACCGGCCTTTAAGCCCCGTGCTTGTGACTACCTCCCTAAGACCACGGGTAATGGCAGATTCATCGAGCGGAAAACCCCAGGCAGGAAGAAGTCGACAGGCGAGAAGGATTGCCGGCAGATTTGCTAGTTGGTAATCACCGGTCAGACCAAGATGGATTTCCGACTGCACCAATTCGTATTCCCATACGTAAGGCACGGTTTGGACCTGACCAGAAGACGTACCTCTGCGTACCTTTACTTCCCTGTCGGCAAAATAAATAGGAGCTTCCCTTTCAGCAGCGGTTTTAACGAAAACTTCCTCTGTTTCGGGCTGGGAAGTTCCAATAATGATCGGTATGCCGGATTTAATAATGCCGGCTTTCTCCACCGCGATTTCCTGTAGCGTATCTCCAAGGAATTCCATGTGATCGTACCCAATGTTGGTGATGATGCTCATTATTGGCCTGATCACATTGGTACTATCGAGTCTTCCCCCCATGCCTACTTCGATAACCGCCACGTCGACACGTTCTTTTGCAAAGTAGTCAAAAGCCAGTGCCACGGTCATCTCAAAGAAGCTGGGTTTTATTGTTTCCATAAACTCCATGTTATCCCTGACAAAATCGACAACCGCTTCCTCGGAGATGGGCTGACCATTTATGCGAATCCGTTCGGTGAATGACTTGAGATGGGGAGAGGTATAGAGACCCACTTTATACCCTTGTGCTTGGAGTACAGAGGCCAGGCAATGGGAAGTGCTGCCCTTGCCATTGGTTCCTCCCACATGTATGCTTTTAAACCTATCTTGGGGATCACCTAGGTGTTTACATAGCTGTAAAGTGGGACCTAAATCCTTCTTAAAAGCGGCCGCACCTATTCGTTGGAACATAGGCAGCGCATGGAACAGGTAGTCCAAGGTCTCCTGGTAGTTCATGTAGTTGGATCAATCAACTTTTATGACAAACGTGATACGTCCGGTAGAAAAATCAGCAGTCGGATTCCCGCTTTGTCGTTTGAAGGATAGTTGGTTTACCACCGTTCGGTAGTAACTTAGTACCTCGTTGGATACATTGTATTCTAAAGGGATTGCCTGTTGGATGCGTCCATCTTGGTCTACGGTGATTCGAAAGACAATACGGCCATTTCGGGTAGATACCCTATCCTGAATATTGGGTTTGGATGCAAAATCCCATCCAGCAAGTTCAAGATTATAGCCTGCACCATCGCCTGCATTTCCGCGTCCGGATTGAAGAATTGAACGACCATCTACTGTCCCTTGGGGATTCCCTTCATCACCCGGCCTGCTAGCGCTTCCCTGGTTACTGCCTGCGCTGGGCTGGTTACCGGTACCGGTTGTTCCTCCTGCCCCAAAAATGGCCCTTGGATCCACCTTCGGCTTTTCCTCAGCCTTCGTTTCGGTTTTGGGGGCCTCTGCGGTAGCTGGACTGGTAGCGGGAGGCTGTTGACTTGGCGTGGGTTTGGGGGTTTCTTTAGCAGCTTCCGATGTGGTTTCTGCGCCTTTTAACGGACTTTCCACGCGAGACCTGGTCTCCTGCTGCCGTTGGGTTTGGGCCGGAGCAGGTCGGGCTACGGAGGTTTCAGGGGCCGCTTTGGGGACCGCAGCCTGCGTCACCTGCGTTGCAGTTTCTCCCGGAGCGGGTGCCTCTACTGCCTGTTCCCTTGCCTCAGATGGCGGTGCCTGGGTCTGTACATTTCCTGATCCACTATCGGTAAAGCCCAGATTCAATTCCAATCCAAACTGCGGGATTGG
This sequence comes from Lunatimonas lonarensis, assembly GCF_000390185.1. Taxonomy (GTDB): domain Bacteria; phylum Bacteroidota; class Bacteroidia; order Cytophagales; family Cyclobacteriaceae; genus Lunatimonas; species Lunatimonas lonarensis. Next base: position 7,371 of record NZ_AQHR01000080.1, read on the forward strand.
CGGAATAGGTTGTCGCCAAACCACAATAAAAAACAAACCAGTAATCACAAGTGCATTGATGATAAACGTGATTATCATCGCTTTCCTGCGATTTACCGTGTTTTCCCTATCTGTCTCCCATGCCCTCATGAACTACCTATATGGTTTTGTAGCGATTGAAACATTTGCCTCCAAGGTAGCAGCAATACCGCCGATTTCTACGAGGTATTCCACCGGAACTTCCTTGTCTATGTGAAGAACCACATGGCCCTTTTTATCCCTTAACAACGCTTCCAATTCCCTTTTTATTTCTTCACGGGCAACCCTCCTGTCGTTTACCGAAAACCTCAGGTCTTTGGTTACACTTACCGTTACCTCCTGCATCACAATGTCGGATGTCTCACTGGAAGGCAAATTTACCGGTAGACCGGAGGGCGTAATAAAGGACGAGGTGAGCATGAAGAAAATCAGCAACAGAAATATAATGTCCGTCATCGACGACATACTGAACGCCGCTTCGATTTTATTTTTTGACTGTAGCGCCATTGCCTTTTATTTCTTTTCTTGGAGCATGTCGATAAACTCAATGCTGGAATACTCCATATTATGGATCAACTTCGACACTTGAGTTACCAAGTAATTATATCCCAAATAAGCCACGATACCTACCACCAATCCGGTGGCAGTAGTGATCATTGCCTCATAAATCCCGGTCGAGAGCAACTTGGGGGAAACCATTCCTTCCTCCTGAGCCACGCCGATGAATGCCCGGATCATCCCGGCTACCGTTCCGAGGAAACCGATCATAGGTGCTGCTCCGGATACCGTGGCCAAAAGACCCAGGTTCTTCTCCAGCTTGTATATTTCGATCTTTCCTACGTTTTCGATAGCGACCTCAATGTTTTTAAGGGGGCTGCCGATCCTCTCCAGTCCCTTGTAAATCATCTGCGCCACTGGCGTGTTTTCACCCTGGCATATCAGCTTGGCCTGTTGTACGTTGCCACTCTGCACCATCATCTTTACTTGATCCATCAGTCCTTTCGGGGTTTTTGAGGCCTTCTTCAGGGTGATGGTCCGCTCCACGAAGATATACACCGCCAGAACAAACAACAGATATAAGGGTATCATCATATATCCACCTTTGATAAGCAAATCGATCAGCTCTATATTAGAGCCTGATTTTCCCATGGAAGCTACTGTGTCGACAACGAACTCGTTGTCAGTTGAAAGTGTCTGTAATAATGTCATTTTAATATTTCAAAACCCATAAATTCTCTTCAAAATCTGCCTGCACTTGTTCAATGACCGTGAGGGCTTCCGTCACATTCGCATGTTCCTCGACAGCTAACCGGAAAAAGTCAATATCTCCATAGGGGTGTATCAAATACGTTTTAAGTCCACTTTGATTTAATTTCTTTGCGTAATCCCTCGCCAGGTCATCATCAATAAAACTACCAACCACCACAAAATAACGTGGCGAACTGCCTTTTGATGTGATTTCAACCAACTTTAATTCAGTGTCCAAAACATCGGCACCCGACTGGTCTACTACCGCGATGCCCGCCTCGTCGATCTCCTCCGGGTTTACAGGCTCGTCCTCCCGAACCTCTTCCACCACCGGAGATGGTCTATCGTCCTTTGCTCCAAAATAGCCTAGAAAATACCCAACGGCACCCAAGCCTGTAATCAACAGGAGAATAAGAACCAGCACCCGGGTAGACCCTGTAGATGTCTTTTCCTCCGTGGATCCCCCGCCTTCGGGAACAGCCACTGCTTCCGACTCCTCGATGACGATGGGAGCTACAGCACTAGGGTCAGCATCATGTTCCTCCTCCTTTGGATCGTCGTGGGCCGCTAGAGGCTGAAAACTGCCTGTAGGCAAGCCGAAATCATCGTCTTCGGGAGTGGAATCTTGAGGGTTGGAGGGTTTGTTGTCCGACATATCAAAAATAGTAAGCTGTTTGAATACGCTAAGCTACGGCAAATCACTCAAATAGCCAATTTTGACCTCAAAATATACCCATTTACATTTTAGATCCATCCCATTAAAATTTCACCGTAACACCCCCTATTCCTTGGATACCTCGTACCGGATAGTTCCAAAAACGTTGATAGGATTGGTTCAACAGGTTGTTTCCCATAGTAAACACCGAAAACCTCGGAGTAATCCGGTAATCCACCTTTGCATGCAAATCGACGATGGGCTTCAAGGTCGTAGAAGTATCTGTGGCGAGATTTATCGCTGATATCCCTCCCAACAAATGGGCATTTAACTGAATCATCCATTTAGGATCGGGCAAGAGGGTGTTGTGCACCTTGATCTCCCACTCCGGACGATGCCATGGGCTGTTTAAGTCTGTCAATGTGTACTGATAGTAATTAATTTCACCATCCACCCGGTAGACTCCTTCGTAGTTCCAGTTTGCACTTACGTGATAACTCAATACCCGACTGATGTCGTCGTAAATCAACTGGAAGCGGGTACTGTCACCCGCGCTATTGCCGAAGAAGTGCATATTTGAGAAATTACCATACTTCACCCCTGCTTTATAGTTTAATTCCTCCAAGATATTTCCGGACACACCCAGGTCAACTTCGTAATTCTGGATGGTGTTTCTGAGTTGATCACTTGGACCCAGAAAGGGATTTTCCCTGACAAAATCGTGATAGGTTCTTCGTATTACATCGCCCGCATAGGATGCATAAACTCCAAAGGCCGGCACAGGATGGAAGGAAGCGTTAGCTACCGGAAAAACGTGAAAGTCCCTATTTTTATTAGGTACAATGTCATTTTCATGAATGACATTGGCTCCGATTTTTATCCGAAGCCCCTTGGTTTGATAGCGGGCATAGGGATGCAGCTTAAAATAATTTCTGTTGATCGCAGTATACGTAGCATCAGACGGCGAGGTGAAATGTAGGTTTGTCTCTATGCCTCCGTCCAATTCATCGTTGGCCCGAAATCCCACGAGAGCGGTGACACTTGCTTCATGTTCACGGGCAAGGTAGTTGTCGTTAAAAAGACGTAGATTTACCGTAGCCTGGTAGTTGAATACATCCAATTGTTCTATCTTCCGAATACCCAATCGTCCATAGGCTGAGTGCAATAATTGTCCGAGCTCAAAAGGGGAGCCTACAGCTACGATATTTTCCGAGTATCCATAAAAATTATAGGTATCCCTTTCATATCCCAGATCGCCAAAAATCTCCATGTCATCCCTAAACAGCGAACCGTTTGCTTTTACTTCGGTGTGGTCTTCAGCTGAATTTGGTCCATCTACAGGCCCCTGGTAAAACCCCTGATGTTTCAGTTTCACCCCATAGGAGCGGTCTTCGCTGTTCAGGTTGTTTATTTGGATCTCCGCCAATGGAGACTGGTAGTTTCCATATCCGAGCTTGGCAAAGCTGTGATAGGTTTCATAAGCCGGCTTAGGGAAATTTTTTACAAAGGGTTGCGTATCCAAATCCACCGGTGTCATATCAAGGAAAAAATCCTTTACGGAATACGTGAAACTGGCCTGGCTATTCACCGCGGGAAGGGTTGGCGGACGCTCATTGATTCTCGGCTGGTTTGGCAACGTAAGAACCCGGTCTTTGCGAATAATAAATTCCGTATCGCGAATTTCACCCCTTTCGGCTCCACGTGTATTATCTTGAGCCATGGCAGGAACCGTTAATCCTGCCCATAGAACGATGAGTATAAGAAATTTGAGTGCTTGGTTCATAATCAGTTGATCGTTCTTAATAGCTGCCTGGCTTCTTCTTTTACCTGTTCATTCGTAGAATTCCCTACGATCGATTCCAAAGTGGCCTTGGCCTGAAAAGTTTCGTTTAATTTAAGATAGTTTCTTGCCAACAGAATAAACTGCTTACCGTACCAAAAATCATAAACTCCAAAAGGCTGGGATTCGTCGAAAATCAACTCATTCGAACGTGCGAATTGCTGATCCTCGTTCAACCAAAGTGCCGTTAGGTAAAGACCTTCGGCTCCCTGTACCGTTTTGAAGTCGGAATACAGTTCTTTGAGGACCGCACGGGCTTCGTTTGTCCTGCTCATTTCCTTAAGGGATTTCCCTTTGACCAACAAGGCTTTGGGGGTTGCATCAATGGTGATGTCCCCCATTCCGACTACTCTATCCGCATACTCAACCGCCAATTCATATTGCTTGACGCGGTAATGGGCCTCCATAAGGCCACTCAATGCTTCGTATTCCTCGATTTTTGTTCTTACATGCTGAAGGCCGATTGTCAGGAATCGAATGGCTTCCGCATAATTTCCCCGGTCGAACTCCAACGTACCAATTCGCTGGATAGATCTGTTTTTTAAAGATGCCTCCGGCGTCTTTTCAGCAAGGTAAAAGTATTCAAGTGCTTTGTTTTTGTCACCCAGACGGAAATAGGAATCGCCAATGAAAAACTGCGCCTCAGGAACCTGAGAAGCATTGGGGTAACTTCGGATAAAGTTTTCAAATGCACGTATGGCCTCCGAATAGGAACGGTTGAAAAAGAGGTTTTTGGCCGTTTCAAATTCAAGCCCCTGAAGAGAAGCACTGCCCGGATTGGATCGTTTGTAATTGGCAAGGTAGGAGGAAAACTCTCCTGCCCTTCCCTGTAGGGTAAGACTCTCCTGAAGGCCTACCAATGCGGATTCTACGTTGGGGGCATTGGGATGTCCATCCAATATCGCCTTGTAATCCCTGATCGCACCATCATAGTCCCTCATGGAATAATTGGCCACTGCCCGGCCTTCCAATGCAAAGGGAATAAACGGGCTATTGGCTCTGTTATTTATCAGATCCGTAAATCCTTGCCTTGCCTCCTGATACCTTGTCATCTCCATGAAAATCTGGGCACGCTGAAACAGGGCGTCTTCGTAATACCGACTGTTTGGAAATCCACTGATTACCCTGTTCAGCTGATCGATCGCCTCGATGTTGCGGTTTTCGAAATTATGGATCACGCCCACACGGAAGTAGGCATAGTCAGTGTATGGACTGTTTTCCCGTATGGCCCGATTGAAGGTATCCAACGCTTCCCGGAATTTCTTTTGCACGTAGTAAGTATCTCCAAGTCGAACCAGGGCGTCGTTGTAGTTTTCCCTATCCCTGCTATTACGCAACTTATCGGTATAGGCTTTGAACTGGGCTTCTGCCTGCGGATACCGCTGGGCGTTAAAATAGGCATACCCCAACCCATAGTGGGTTTTGATAAGACTTGGATCCTGCGCGTTCGGCCTCATGGCGATTAAGCCCTCGTAGGCTTTAATGGCTTCGTCCATGTTGCCATTTGCCGCATGGGTTTCCCCTTTCCAAAACTGACTTTGAACCGCCAGATTCCTGTCTATCGGATAGGTTTGGGATTTATTCAGCATCTGTAGTGCACTCCCGTATTTACCGTCCCGGAAATAAACCATTGCCTGGTAGAAAGCCACCTTTTGGTAGGCGGCTTTGATCCGGTCGGATTTATTTGGCATCCTGTCCATGTGCTCAATGGCACGAAGGTAATTGTTTGTATTGATCAGCGCATCACTCAACAAACTCTCTGCTTCTCTCGCCCTCGGCCCGTTACGGTAGACATCCAAATAGGTATCCAGTGCGTTAACGGCATCTTGAAAGCTGCCTCGCTCTAGGTTGACCTTTGCATAGTTGAAAAGTGCCTCTTCCTTGATCGCTGGGTCGTGGTCGGCTTTATATGCCGCACTAAAACTGTTGGATGCAAATTGGGAATTGTTCAACTTGACGTAGGAATGCCCCAAATAATAGCTGGATACCTGGCCAAGCCTGTCGTTCCCGATTGCGACTTCCTTAAAATAATTGCTGGCCTCGGTGTACCTGCCTACATGGAAATGAGCTACACCGGCTTTGTACTGCTGTTCCCGGGTAAGGCGGCCCTTGTTGGCTGCCGTAAACGCAGCATAGTTGATGGCGGCCTGTTCGTAGTTTCGCTTTTCGAAATAGGCCTCGGCGAGAAGCAATTGAATACCTTCTTTACGCTCCAGACCCTGTCTGGATAAAATACCGGGGGCGTACGCGATCAACTCATCGTACTGACGCTGCCTATAATAGATCGAAGCCAGCATGTAGGGCACCTTTCCAGCGTATGACTGTGCTTTTTCCGCTTCCTTAAAATCCCGAATAGCTTTCTCATGTTGCTGTTGCATCATATACGCATAGCCGGCGTAATAATAGGCATCCGCCAAGTAGTCACTTCGAAACCTTTTCGCTCCTTCAAAATAGTTTATCGATTCACTGTAATTTTTGACCATGAAAAAGGCATACCCGGTCTTAAAGAGAATCTTTGCCTTATCTTCTCCATACAAGAAATCATCGTTGATTCGCCGATAGTTTTCAATGGCCTTGGGATAGTTACGGGACAAAAAATAAAAATCCCCCAGTTCTTCCGCGGCGACATTCATCAACGTTTCCTTTGGATGGTCAACGATGAATTTCTCCAACAGAGTAGGGCCGTCGGGGTTATCGGACTTCAGGGCAGATGAAGCGATGTAGTATTCAGAGGCTACTCTCCTCGACTCGGGAAGTGATAGGGCAAGTAACCGGGTAAACTCAATTTTAGAGGCCGAAAACTGGTCTTTTTGGTAAAGCTCCAACGCATCATCAAATTGCTTTTCCGGGCTGTTTTGATATAGCGTGGACTGGGCCGAAGTTTTCAAATGGAAAACGACGACAAAAAAAACGATTAATTTTATCTTCATAAATGCTTTTCGGGCTTAGTGCAGTACTTTGAAAACCAGTTCCTTCAATATCTGAGAGGATTCCATATAAGTGTCTACTCCTTTGGAACGAATATCCGCCTCCCTTAGGTATCCGATAATATCAATAACCTTGCCTAATGAGTAATTTTTTGCAGCTGTCACGTATTCTTTTACAAAAAAGGGATTCACTTTAAGTACACCGGCGAGCTCCCGATCACCCAGGTTTTTATTGCCATACACCAGTAAGATACGATTAAAATGGATAAACAACACCGTGATAATGGGTATTAACGGGTTAGATTTCGGGTTTTGGGCAAAGTACTGAATAATTGCGTTGGCTTTTACCACATCACGAAAGCTCAACGCTTTGGTAAGCTCAAACGTGTTGTACTCCTTACTGATTCCAATGTACCGCTGTATGTGGTCAGTTGTAATCTTTACCGGATCCGGAAAGTTTATCAGCATCTTGTCTATTTCATTCGTCAGCACTTCTAGATTACTGCCTATAGACTCAGCCAGGACTTGAGATGCTTTGGGATCAATCGAGAAGCCCTTTTCCCGGATGTACTCTTCGATGTAGGGGGAAAGCTTGTATTCCGGCACTTTGTCGGATTTAACCAATACGGCGTGCTTGTCCAGTTCCTTTCCAAGTGCCTTTCTCCCATCGACGGTTTTGTATTTGTGAGCGAAAACCAGGATGGTACTTGGAAGCGGATTTTTCAGGTAACTGATCAATAGGTTATCGCCTGATTCCTTACCAAGATCTTCTATCAGTTGGGCCTCCTTTACAATGACAACCTGCCGATCTGCCATCATGGGAAACCTTTTTGCGTTGGTGATTACGGTACTCAGGTTTACATCCTTTCCATACATTACCACTTGGTTAAACCCCCTATCCTGAAGCGGTATAGCATGGTTTTCGATGTAGTGGGTCAGCTTGTCGATAAAGTAGGGTTCTTCACCCTGAATAAAATAAACGGGGGCAAATTTTCCGTTTTTTAGATCCTTAAAAACACTTTCAGGAGTACTGGGCATGAATACACAAATAAGTTGTCAAAGATAGCTAAAATTGGGGATTGGTTGTTATTTCAGCCGTGATTTACAGTATAAATCACACCTGTCTTTTGATAAAAAACACTCCCCCAAGGAAACAAATTCGAATGATTATTTGTAAGTATGACAGGAAAAGACAAACAACAAGGTGGCAACAGTAGATCAAGGCATATCCAAGTACAAAGAGGGCAAATTTGACGAGGCCCTAGTAGTTTTCGAAAAGGTATTGGTTTCGATTCCAGGCGATGTGGAATGTTTAACTTACCGGGCGCGTACCTATTCGAGGCTCGGGCGATTTGAGGATTCCTTGGTGGATTTTGACACTGCCTTGCGGGGCAACAACTTTAACTGCGACCTAATCAGCGACCGTGCGGTTGTGCTGCACCTAATGGGCCGAAACGAGGAAGCTCTCGCGGAATTGGACAGAGCTCAAAACCTGGAACCCAAAAACCCTTATAGGTATTCAAGCCGCGCATTCCTAAAAGATCGGATGGGTGACTTAAACGGTGCCTTGGCTGATTATGAAATCGCCATCGAGTTGGATCCCGAGGATGCCATTTCGTTGAACAACAAAGGTATCGTAGAGGAAAAACTTGGCTATCGGGCTAAATCCAAAAAAAGCTTCGCCAAGGCGGATGAGTTGATCGGCTATAAACCCATGAAGCCAAGCATGGAATCCAGTGAAAAAGACAGCCACACCAGAACAAAGGTTACACCTGCATACATCAATGAAAACAAAAGGGACACCAAGTTGTCTTTCTCCTATGTAGTCGATACCTGTAAAGAGCTTCTATCCAATGGTGAGGCTAGAAATGAGTTTTGGAATTTCGTCAGAAACGGATTTAAACGGTCTTGATCACATACAGGGGCTTGTTGATAAAGTAGGACATTTTCCGGGAAAGGTTTTTGGTGAAAAGGCTCTCAAACCACGATTTCTTTTTGCTTAGCGTAAACAGGACATCGCCCTTGGCCGAGATGAGGTAGCTCTCCAACCCAAGACCTGGATCGTCGCGGTAGGCTTTTAGAACATAATTTACCTTTTCGTATTTGATAAATGGACTGATTTCGCCGACCATCGCCTGATGCAATGCCCGGTCGATGGTTCTCATTTTTGTGCCTACGTGTACTACATCAACCTCGCTGTTGTAATGGGACGCGAGTGAAATTACTTTCTGAATGGCCAGTTTGTCTTCTTCCAAGTAATCAGTGGCATAAACAAACTTTCGTGGCTTCTTAAAATACACTTTTCGTGGAATAATGAACACATCCTGAGCGGCCTGTTCCACCACTTTGCTGGTCTTGGTGCCAATGTAATTTTGTTTGAAGTCATTCACCCCTTCGGTACCCATTACGATCATGTCCACCCTTTGCTCATTCGCATAATCTAAGATTGTCTGAACCGTCTTTCCCTCTTTGATTACCGATAGGCAGTCGATCAGCCCATTCTTCAGACTCTCCTGCTTCACGGTATCTGCCAGGTTTTTGATCTTGGTTGCCGCAAAGCTGTGCCAGTGGTCGGTTTCGGATGGCCCCATCAGCTTACGATAGTCATCTATACTGGGTACATGAAAAAGAACCAAAATGGCCCTATGGTACTCCCCGAGCCTAGCTGCATACTCAATGGCGTTTAAGGAACACTCGGAAAAGTCTGTGGGGCAAAGGATAGTAAAAGGCTTCATAGGTTTGATAGATTTAGTATCCCTGGTTTACATCGATCTGATTGGATAATGGCTGATTGCCCCTCCTTCTTCGATGGTTGTCCAGGATTTGGGGAACTGCCGCTTCATACATGGTAATACATGCGATGTGAGGGGTAATCATAATCTTCGGATGATTCCAAAAGGGATGGTTTTCCGGAAGGGGTTCTTGCCTAAATACATCCAGCAGTGCGCCAGACACCCATCCTTCGGACAATGCCTCCATTAGATCTTCTTCGATCAGGTGCTTGCCCCTAGCCACATTTATTAGGTAGGTTCCGGGAGTAAACCGGCTAAACAAATCCTTGTTTAAAAAACCCTCTGTTTTTTCAGTAAGAGGCAGTAAGCAGACCACGACATTGACCTTTTCCAAAAATGTATCCAGTTGGTCACCATAGAAATAGGGATGTCGAAATTCGGGCTTTGGACTGTTGCCATAACCGAATGCCGGTATGCCTATTGCCTTGAGCTTATCCAATACGTCTCCCCCTAATTGACCCGTCCCCATCACGCCAACCGACACATCAATTTCCGGATCGCTCATATCCCAGGTTCTGGAGATTTTATATTCTTGGTACCTGGTGAATTGCCGGTGGTAATTTAAAATTCCCATGATGACATAGTTGGTCATGCTATAGGTGAGACGGGGATCTACGATACGCGTTACGGGAACTCCCTCTGGCAAATTTGGGTCTGCTACGATATGATCAACCCCTGAACCCATAGAGCATATAAGCCTTAGATTAGGGTATTCCATCAAAATTCCATGGGGGTGTTGCCACACAACTACCGTTTCTACCTCTTCGGGCCTTGCTATATCCGGATATACTTCCAACTTCAGTGAAGGATCGAGCTTTTGGAATGTTCGAACCCAATCCGACACCTCTTTAAATGGCGCGACTATTGCTATACTCATTAAATGATAAGGTCTTTAAATTAACTCTAAAGTTTTATTCAATATAAAAACTAACACCCTCAAAAATCAACCCCGCAAACGTAAACTTAACTTACTGTTCCATTTTACTGGAACATGCCTTCTTTTTCTATAACTTTAGCCCGTGGATTTACTCTCGGAAAGCTACGGGTGAAGGCTTTTTATCTACTAAGTGATTAAGTAAGAACCAATATAATTAATAAACCATATGTTTACAAAATATTTTCTTTCTCTGACAACTTGCTTTGCCCTATTTATAACTATCGCGGAGGCCCAAATCCAAATGCCTCAGGCGAGTCCTCCCTCAAAAACAACCCAATTGGTCGGTTTGACGCAAATTTCTTTGGAATATAGCAGACCTAGTGTCAGAGACAGAAAGATATTTGGTACACTTGTACCTTATGGGGAGGTGTGGCGCACCGGTGCCAATTCAGCGACCACGTTTGAATTTTCCACGGATGTTTCCATAGAAGGACGGTCGTTACCAGCGGGTAAATACGCGCTTTACAGTATTCCTGGTAGCTCAACTTGGACCCTTATCTTCTACCGAAACACCTCGCTCTGGGGTGCCATTGGCTACGACCCAAAGGACGACGTCTTTCGCATACAAGTACCTCGGCGAAAGCTGAAGAGCTCAGTTGAAACGTTTGAAATTGGTTTTAACAATATTACTGATACAGGGACTACAATTCGTCTACAGTGGGAAAAATCAGAGGTTTCTTTTCGCATAGAAACGGAAGTAGATGCCATCGTAATGAAGCAAATTGAGGATCAAGTGATCAATAAAACACCAAGCAACCCAGGGGTATACTTCCAAGCCGCCACGTATTATTTCAACACCGGCAAAGACTTATCGAAAGCTCTGGAGTGGGTCACCAAGTCTGTCGAGGCCGATCCCAAATACTGGACAATCCACCTAAAAGCCAAAATTGAACAGAAACTTGGACTGAATGACGCCGCGATAAAATCGGCCCAAACAAGTATGGAAATGGCCCGCAAGGAAAACAACCCGGATTATATCCGTCTTAACGAACAGCTTATCAAGTCCATAAAATAAGCCGCATGCATTGAGGCTATCGTATCCAGATAGCCTCAATTTTTTTGGCGGCGTACCACGAAACTTCCTAAAGTTGCCTTCTAAGATGCTGCCAGCCAAACCTTCCCCATCCCACCAAATTGGGATTCACTTCATTTCGTTACCAGTTTATAGTGAAGCAGTGGCTTCTCCCCCAGTAGATGTTCAATGAAGTAATCCCATCGCTTTTTGGTAAAGTAGTCGCCATCCGTCCGGCCAAAACTATGGTTCCTACTTGGCCAAATAAACAGGTCAAAATCCTTCCCTTCCTTTACCAATGCCTCTATAAACTTAAACGTACCCGAGGGGTTTACGTTTTCGTCCATGGATCCGTGAGCCAAGAGCAATCTTCCCTTTAGGTTGCCGGCGTTTCGGACATTGGACTGCTCCTCATAAAAATCACCCACAGGATATCCCATATACATTTCTGGCCACCAGGCCTTTTCCATCCGTTGATCGTGATTTCCTGCAGAAGAAACCCCAACCTTAAAAAAGTCGGGATGGAGTAACATCGCTCGGGCTGCATCGTACCCGCCTGCAGAATGTCCGAAGATTCCTACCCGATCCAAGTCCAGGAAAGTATGTTTTGCCGCAAGTTGACGAATGGCCAGTACATGGTCCGTGGTTCCGTCGCCCAAGTTTCGATAAGAAGCATCCTGAAATTTCTTGGATCTACCGGCTGTACCTAGGCCATCTACCGTAACAACCACAAACCCAAGCTCTGCTAAGGATTGTTGAAGCCCTAAAAGCGCCCCTTTAAAAGTCTTGGGGGTAATGGCCGTATGGGGACCGGTATAGCTATAGTTTACAACGGGATATTTTTTTGCAGGATCAAAATCAGAGGGTATATGGTAGATACCAAATAAATGGGTTTCACCGTCTTTTGCCATCGCCGTAAATTCTCTTGGCGATTTATAGCCACGCGAATATACATGGGAAGCATCTGCTTCGGACACCTTCATCCACTTAGACCCATCTTCCAGCCGTCTAACCTCGGATTGCGTTGGCTGATCTACAGTGGAAAAATTGGTGACAAAATACCTTGAATCAGGAGAAAGCGAAACCTCATGATACGCATTTTCTTCAGTTAGAAGCTTCAATCCTGACCCGTTCATATTCACTTTGTAAAGATGCGGATAGTAAGGATTTCGTCCCCATTCCTTACCTGAAGCCATAAAGTAGACAAGGTCCCCTTCACTGTCTACGTGAACCACATCTGTGACCGGGTACTCTCCGGAGGTTATCTGTTGGAGTTGTCTGCCACTTTGCCAGTCATAAAGGTATAGATGTCGCCAACCCGATTTTTCCGAACCGAGCAAAAACCGATCCTGACCAATTTTTCTGAAGAAATGCTGGTAATCTATATGGGTATCCTGCTTCTCGGTATGTACGATCCTCGTTTTCCCGCTCATTACATCCACCTCTATAACATCATACCGTTTAAATCCACGATGATAAAATATTCCGTAGATAGTGCCTCCCTTGGAATCCCAGCGCAACTGCGCAGGCATGAAATGGGGACTTTTTAAATGGGGCAAAACGGTTTTTTGGCCTGACTCGAGGTCAAAAACTACTGGAATTTCATAGACAACCGTGGTATCCCCCGGCGAACCTCTAAAATACCCATACAGCTCGGGACGATATCGGTCGTCTTGGCTATAGTCCAGCAGGAACATCTTTTCTGCCAGCCGAGTATCGTGGAGTCCAGTGAGAATTTTCTTTGAATCCGGCGACCAAACCGCGTGAAAATTTTCAGGCCTTATCCCCTGCTCGCCTTTCATCAGATCGCTCCACCCGTATCGGTTGGCATAGCTAAGTTCTTTCGTTCCATCAGAGCTCAATCTCCTTTCCACTCCTGTCCCTACATCCCGAACGTAAAGATTGTAATCCTTCGAAAACGCCTCCCAACGACCATCGGGTGAAAGGATAGTGCCGGAGGAAACCTTGGGCTCTTCAGTCTTTTCCAAGGCATCCGTATCGGGATCGTAGCTCCACCGGTGACCCCTCCAGCTAAATTCAATCAAACCATCGTTGCCGGGCTGAATACGGCTAAACGGCAAATCATCCGAACTAATTTCCTCGCCCGAAGCTTCCGCTAAGCGATGGGCCAACTTATTGTGGTCAAAAGCTTCTCGGGTTGTTTTTTCGGATATGGTTGTCACGAAAAAACGCTTTCCTTCCTCGGTTTGGGTTACATGCCAAAATGCGGCAGAATCCCGCAACCAATTGGGTGAGACTTCCATATGGAACACCTGCTTTTGAAGATTTCCGCTCAAAAAATAGGAAGCCTTACGGTAGGTTTCTTCTGTCACCTGTGCCTGAACGGTCAGTGCAATACACAGCAGAATAGGAACGCCAAAGAAGGCAGGGATGAGCCTTTGCATTTTTCTGTGATTTGTTACTCAACGGTGTTGGTCAGCGTACCTATCCCTTCTACTGAAATATTGATTTCATCACCGCTTCTCAGCGTAAAGCTACTGTCCGGGACAATACCCGTCCCCGTCATAAGTAGGGCTCCGTGTGGAAAAGAATACTCCAAAAACAAATACCTTACCAAGTCGTCAAATTTCCGCTTGATTTGGGAAATGGAAATAGAATCCTCAAAGACAACACCCGAATCCCGAACAATCTTTAGGGTTATTTGGGTACTTTGGGAAAGTGGTTCTTCGGTAACCAAGATGCAGGGACCAACGGCAGCCGATTTATCGTAAATCTTTGCTTGGGGTAGGTAAAGCGGGTTTTCGCCTTCTATACTTCTTGAACTCATATCATTTCCAATGGTATAACCCACGATCTTTCCCGAAGATGTTACAAGCAGCGTTAGTTCGGGTTCAGGGACGTCCCAAGTGGAGTCTTTGCGGATGCGGACTTTCTCACCGTGCCCTACCGCCCGGTGCCCAAGGGCCTTCAGAAATAACTCCGGCCTATCCGCATGATAAACCAGCTCATAAAAGGTGGCACCTCCGCTATCCTTACTTTCTTCCTGGCGTCCAAGTTTGCTCCGGTAATAGGTGACCCCGCTCGCCCAGATTTCCTGGTTCTTTACAGGTGCCAAAAGCTGCATCGACGAAACTTCAGTCCCCTCTTCCATCGGATTGGCCTCCAAAATATCTTGTTTGAGCTTTTTGTACAGGTTGTCATCATTGACATAGGTATCCCAATCAGCTGAAGTATTGATCGGGAAATAGTATCCAGCCTGCTCGGCAATGATTCCTTTTGTAGTTCGATATAGTTTCATGTTTCTATGGTTGATTTTCAATGGTTACAACTTATCCCTGGATATCGGGATGCCTGCCTATAGATCGGCAGACAGGGAATCCCTGCCCTCTGGCAGGTCGCATAGCACACAATCGTCTCATTATTTGCCGCTTTCGTCTTGCCTGTCCTCCCTTGGTAGGCTCAATTTCACCGGATTTCACCATTTGGAATACCTAGTTTATGATCAAGGTCAATAATAAAACGATCAAAAAACCACTTACGGAAATTATAGTTTCCATGACAGTCCAAGTCTGTAGTGTTTGCTTTTCGGAAATATCGAGGTATTTCTTTACCAACCAAAACCCGCTGTCATTCACGTGGGACAGAATACAGGAACCAGAGGCAATGGCTATGCCGATGAGGGCCTTCATGGGCTCCGAATAATCCATTCCCATCAATACGGGTGCCATCATACCACCTGCTGTCACCATGGCTACGGTTGCGGATCCCTGTATTACCCGGATAATAACTGCTATGATGTAGGCCATCACCACTGGCGCAACGTTGTAATTAATGAAAACTTGGGCCAAGGCCTCTCCTGCTCCACTTTCCACCAGTATTTGTTTGAACATCCCCCCTGCGCCGGTGATCACAATAATCAGGCCTGCGGGGGCAAGGGCTTTGTCAGAAAACTCAAGCAATTGCTTTGCTTTGTAGCCCTTTTTGAATCCCAAAAAATAAGAAGCTATCAGCGTAGCGATGGTAAGCGCCATGAAGGGATGCCCTACAAACTGAGCCAGTGCCACTAGGAAATGCCGGCTATCCAAATAATCCAAACCAACCAACATGCTGCTGGTCGTAGCCACTAGAATGAGTACCAAAGGAAGCGTAATGACAAAGGCAATCATCAAAAAATCACTTTTACGTGGTTCTTGGGTATCTTCCTTAAATTCTATATGGGATGGTACGGGTACATGGATTTTTTGGGAAATATACTTTCCAAACAGGGGGCCTGCTATAATCGAACAGGGCAAGCCAACCACGATGCCAAAAATGATCATCCAGCCCAAGTTGGCATCAATGATCTCAGCGACAGCCACTGGCCCGGGAGTAGGTGGAATGAATGCATGGGTAACCGCCATGCCAGCAAGCAAAGGGATGGCGTAGTGAAGCAAGGACAGTCCCGACCGCTTCGTAAGGGCATAAATCAGGGGAATCAAAATGATAAAACCCACATCTAGAAACACCGGAATTGACACGATGAAACCTGTTAGCATCAGTGCCCAAGTCGTTCTCTTTTCCCCAAAACCCTTCATAATATAAAAGGCAAGCGTTTGGGCACCACCGGAGACCTCCAATAGCTTCCCTAAAATAGCTCCAAGGCCTACTACAATGGTGATAAAACCCAAAATGTCCCCCATCCCTTTTTGAAGGTTGGCGATTAGGGCCATAAAGGGCATACCTGACGCCAGACCTACGAAAGTACTGGCAAGTAATAGGGAAATAAAGGCATGTACTTTCACCTTCATCACCAGCACCAACAGCAAAAGAATCGAAAGGGATGTGATGATGAAAAGATAAAGCGTTTGATCCATGAGTGGGTTAGGGTTTACCGAAACTGAATTAAGGTGAGCGTGTTTAGAGGGTTACTTTGTTGTACATCCTGACAAAATTCGACATTAGCTTTTCCAACCCCTTCCAATCCTTCTCCAAGACAAGATTTTTCGGGGTCAGTCCAGTGCCAAGTCCCACACCTGACGCACCTGCTTTGAAGTAATCCCCCAAATTTTCCAACGTCACCCCTCCCGTGGGCATCAGCTTGATTTCATTAAGTGGGGCCAGAACATCCTTGATATAGGTAGGACCCAAGGTACCGGCAGGAAAAACCTTAACCATCGTAGCTCCCATTTGCCAGGCACGGTAGATCTCGGTGGGCGTGTAGGCTCCCGGGAAAACGGGAATTTTATGGATTACACAGTAATTTACGACATCATCGTCAGAGATGGGCATAACAATAAATTGTGCACCTGCGTCCAATGCCTGGTGCATCTCGTTTAGGTTGCAAACGGTGCCGGCTCCTATATTCAATCTATCTCCATAGGTATCGACCATTTTTCGTATAGACGCCAAAGCCCCTGGAGAATTGAAGGTAATTTCCATGGTGGAAATACCCGCCTTGATCATACATTTGGCGATCTCTTCCAAACTCTCGGTGGGCATATTTCGAAGAATACCCACAAGGGGCATTTTGTTAAAAGCTTCCCAGGAAAATGCTTCTCTCATGGTTCATATTTTGATTGAATACTTTGAATTGACCGGAGACAACTGATTTTTCCACCATTTCCTTTGAAATGATAATGGACGGAATACCAAGGATCTCAAATGCCATCCTATATGGATTGAAGACATTGGAGGTGCTACAGAGGTAAATGGGTATATCGGCTTCTGTCTCGAGGCTTTTTAATTCACTCCCAATTAGCACCCCACTTAGGTAATGGAAATTTTGCGAAGGCGTATACACACCGAACAAATCTTGCGTGCGAACTTTAAAAAGACGGGACAATAATGGTCTATTGAAACCGTCTTGTACGCCTGAAGTGAATGCCCTGACGTGGTCGGGATTTTCCGTATCCTCATTAGGAGAAATACTTGCGCCCAAAATACTGTGACGACCCAACACCTCAAACAATTCGCCGGTAAGAAAAGTGGTAAAATCAACAATCTGGCTGTTTTTAACCCATATATGTTTGGAGTGAGTGCCGGGTAGAACAAACAGCCCATCTCCGGAAAACGCTTTGTAATCCTGGATAATCCCGATAAGTTGGGTCTCCTCCCCTCGCATCACATCCCGTTCATTCTTCAGACCCGACAATAAAATCAGTGAATTGGGAAAATCATCGGTCACTCCCATGAAATCCATGAAGAGATTTTTACCCGAGGTATTGAAAGGGAGGAGCGCAAAAGGGAGTTCTTTTAATCCAATGCTGGATGAAGCCATCCCTGAACAGATAATTAGCAAGCCGGCAAGTTCCTCTTTGGCCAATCCCTGCAGTTCCCTGAGTCCGTCGGCCAGCACCGCTTTAAAATACTCAAGCCTAGAAACGCCATCAGTCAATCCTCCATCCAGAAACATCCGATTAACCTTTGCAACGCCCATCTCCTTCGACATCTCAGCCAGTACGCTTAGATCAGACGCATCGACCAACTTTAGGCGAAAGGACGTAGTACCCCAATCACAACTTATAAATTTCAACATAGATTTACATGCATCTACAACGTACCGTCTCCATTCGCAACTTCTTCATTCTCCCATTCGCTCCGAAGGGACTGTTCAGAAAAAAATGGAGGCTGGACAATCCACCGCCCCCAATCACCATTAAAGATAGATATATTAGGCGGGTAAAATAATTCAACTTATCAAAAAAATAAAAAAATCCACCACTTCAATGACCGAAATGGTGGATTCATAATGGAACCGTATGGACCAATCGCTTTATTATCAGCTCATCTGTAGGTTGTCTATACCCCCCATGTACGGATCAGTACGGCTAGGGAACCCAAACTCGGCCCTTCCCGCATATTGTCTTGTAAATTTGTCAAATCCTTGAGCGGTAATTGAAAAATCGTACCACCCATGGCTTTTTGACAAATCAATGTACAATACGCCTGAACTTCTTTCAGCGACTACCAAATTCCCGGACCCTAGCGAATAGGCATTGTCCTTCACCAGCAACTCCAATGGCCGGTCACCGTTGTTGAACAGATCCAACTTCACTTTTCCCTGCGAGCTGAAACGATTGGTTCGCTCATAGCTAGCCCTCACATCCAAACTCGGATCGTTTGCATCCCCGCTTAGCTTTCTGAAAAACCCATTAGGCCCCAGCACATCTATCTCATACATTTTGCCGGGAAACCGATCCAATGGCCAAGCGTAGGATATTCCATCCCCGGCTTTAACCGCAAAAGACCATACGGAGAGGGGTTCAAAACCACTTCTTCCTTCGAAATTGCGCACATAAGCATGAAACGGCGCACCGAGTGCCTTTTTGCCAAAAAGGCGACTGGAGGCAACAAAATCAACTACCATCTCTTTTCTCATACTATCCATGCGTCCGTCCACATTCAGTTCGTAAGCCAGGGCATTCGATGGCTTGGTTCCAGGTTCCTGCCGGGGCATCCATGGCGACAAGCTTGGATTTACGTTCAGTTGACCCACCTCTGATTTGCTTAAGGCCTTGAAGTTATCCGGAATATTCTTAAAACTAGCGTTGTAAATCGACTTAACGTGTTCTTCTCTATTTACTAGATCAGGAATCTCTACGGTTTCTCCGTTATAGGGCCTAAAAACGGAGGTAAGGTCACCGCATATCGCTCTTCGCCATTCGCTGATATTGGTTTCTTTGATCTCTTTTCCGGTCTTTTTAGAAAGAATTACCTCCATCAATTGGATTACAGAAGTAATATCACATACTTCGGAGTTGACCCAACCACCCCGGGACCAAGGAGAGGCTACGACCAAAGGCACCCTGTATCCAAGTCCAACAGGGCTTTCCCTTGCATTTTCCGGCTTCATGCCGGGCGTATCCAACTCCTGTTGAAGCGTCACATACTCGCCGGTGGCATCCAGTCCATCAGACATGCGTCCCGTGGAAAGGTCTCCGGGCTTGGGAGGTACGAAGGGAGGCACGTGATCGAAATACCCATCGTTTTCATCGTAATTGAGAATGAAGATGGTTTTCTTCCACACCTCCGGGTCTTGGGTGAGAATATCCAATGCCTCAGAAACGTACCAAGCACCATACCAAGGTGCACTCGGGTGATCAGAAAATTTCTGGGGGGCCACTAGCCAAGACACGGTGGGAAGTTTACCGGATTCCACGTCTTTTCGAAACTCGTGAAAGATATCTCCCTTCGGAATCTTCACCTCTCGCTTCTCACCTTCAAACTCGTAAGTAAGTGTTTCCGTAGCATGGTAGTCTGGATCCATGTTATTTACGGTAAACGCCCGTTGGTGCAGGGATTTTTCACGATCCGAAAGCTTTTCGAAGGACTCGGGGTTCCAGGCTTTTAATGCTTCGGTCACGCTAGCCAACTGCTCCCTTTTTTCGGATAGCATCTTTTCAAGATCTACCCGGCTACTTCCCTGCGCTTCCTGAAGCTGCCGCTCCGCAACCTGTATTTCTGCGGGCAGTTGTACCTCCATCTTTCTAAGAAACGCATAATGTCCTGGCGTAAAACGCACCTTGAATTGGGTGAACCATTCCAGGTTGTTATCGGTAAAATTTGCCAGCAAGGATTCTTCCTCACCGGAAAGCTCTGTGGTAAGGCTTACCTCATTCTGATACACCTTCCAAGAGATGCCATGATCCTCCAACCGCTCTGGAAAGGTGTTCCAATTCACCTCCTTGGAATAGCCAATGTCTGAGTTTCGCACCTTTGGTTTATCTCCCGGTTTACCGTGTGTCTTACCGGTCCAGTGGTAGTTCCGGTTGGTCGTGGTACCGGTAAGCGAAGAACAAAAATGCTGATCACAAACCGTGAACGCATCAGCAAATGCATAGTAAAAGGGTATATCCTCCCGCTCATAAAATCCCATCGTCATGGGAACGTGCGCAAACTCCTTTCTGCCCGAGCGTTTGGCCTCGATCCATCCATCGTACTTTCCGTCGTTTCTGGCGTCTACCTGATTCTCCCAGGAATGGGGAATGTCCTTCATCCAGGTGGCTTTTGTATCCTTTATGTTAAAGCGAAACGGAGAAAAGGTATTTCCATCCTTATCACTCTGCATCCATACCAGGTTATTATTTGGCAATCGAATGGCGCGCGGGTCGTTAAAGCCTCGAACACCTTTCAGTTTGCCAAAACAATGGTCAAAAGACCGGTTTTCCTGCATCAGCACGACAATGTGCTCTGCATCCATAAAGGTGGAGCCTGTTTCCGGATTGATAGCCATCGCCTTTTGGATGGAAGCAGGAAAGGAAGACCATAAACCGGCTCCACCAGTGAAAACTGCTGCTTTTTTAAGAAAGTCTCTCCTTGAATCTTTCATTCGATACAATGGTTAATGTTTTTTATTTTCTAGGGTAGAAAAAGCAGTGTAAGGTACAACTTGTAACCCATTGCCTCAACACCATCTATGTAAGAATGGCCATGAGAATTTTCCCATGGCCAAATCAAACACCAATTTATAGGATCGGCAGCTTACTGCGCATCCCACCAAACACGCGTAGTGATTACGTCTGCACCCTGTCTCGCGACCGCCTCCTGATAATTGTCCCGATTGAGGGCCTGTACACCGGTAGGGTACATAAACCTCCTGGGCACAGAGTCAAAAAACGCCGCAGGGCCTGGAGTTACCGTGGGGATGCCGGTTCTACGCCAATCATACCAACCCTCCATACCGGTAAAAAACAAAGCCAACCACTTTTGCATACCTATTTTCACCAGCTTTTCCTGTTGCGAGCCTGTGTAGGCTATTGGTGCCTGAAGATAGTAGTCGGGAGCAGGCTGGGTCACGTCTGCGATGGGGTTCAGATTGGCAGCCCTCAGTCTAGCCTCATAATAATCAAAGGAGGCACGAATTCCATTTAAGTAATAGGTTTCGGCATTTCCGGTTGTAATGAAGCCTCTTTCCCTGGCCTCCGCAAGAATAAATTGCACCTCCGAGTAGCTCATCAACATGGTCTGAAAGCCGGTTGGTGAGGCGAACGGAGAACACTGTAGACAGGAAAACAACAAACCGATATTTGAAATGAAGTTGGATCCTCCTTTTGTGGGATCGCCGGTGGGAGAATAACCGTATGCATCCTCATCGGCAAGTCCATTTGGCACGCCAGCGTAATCCTGTGGTCTACCAACCAGTCCTGCCCTTGAATCCGTCGTAGGCTGTGCATACACATGGAGTCTAGGGTCGTTGTAGTCCTTGAGCACCCGCTCCAATGTGGTACTTAGTCGGTATTCATCGAAGGATCCTGAACGGGTGGTAAAAAGGTAGTGCTGATTCGGCACATCTGCTAGATGTTGCAGAGCTGCATTATCTTCGTTTCCGGTAATGATGGGGCTGCCGGAAGGATCTGCAACAATTGACTGCATGGCCGAAGATGGGTCAATCCGTTTGGACAACCTCATCAATGCCCTCAATCTAAGAGAATTGGCAAGCTTTTTCCATTTTAGGACATTTCCACCAAAGAGAATATCACCTTCCATGGTCTCGCTGGAGGATCCCAATAATTGATTGGCCCTAGCCAAATCAGCCAAAATCCCCTGGTAGATTACTTCCTGTCGATCGAACTTGGGATAGTTGATCTCTTCCTTGGCTCTGGTAGCCTCCGTAAAAGGAAGATCACCATAGGCGTCGGTCATAAACGCGTACATCATGGATTTCATAACCAAGGCGGCACCCACATAATTGTTTTGGCCGGCAGCCTCCCCGAGATTTACCACGTTGTTTACATCCCTCATGGCGTTGTAAAATACGCTGTACGGGTTGCCCTGTGGACCCCAATTGTACCTATCTTCATTGGTAAACTGTATTTTAGCAGAATACTGCACCACTACATTACCCAATCCCCAGGATTTCCCTACTATCTCATTGGAGGCAACCCGTATGATATGAGGCAGCAGGAGAGCCGGTGACACGACTTCCGGACTATTGGGGTTACGGTTTACTTCTTCAAAATCCTTGTCACATCCTGTCATTACAAACAGGGTTACGGCAGCAAGTAAACTGCTATATTTTAGAAATTTGTTCATGATCATCATCGTTCAGCGATTAAAACTTTAGGTTAAGATTGAACCCTATGCTCCTCGTCGAAGGAAATGCCATATCCTCTACTCCTGGAATAAGTGTTCCTCCAGACATGGACATGGTCTCAGGGTCAAAGTGTGGGTTTTCGGTCCACAAAAAGAGGTTTCTTCCTACCAAGGAAAGTTTGGCTTCCTGGAACGGAAGCTTATTCATGGCCGCCGCCGGAATATTCACCCCAAGGGTCACCTCTCGCAGTTTCACAAAAGAGGCATCGTACATGGCCGCCTCCACATTGCTACGCTCATAGTACCTATTGTGCCAATCCCTGGAGCTGATTTTTCTGTCATTTGGGATAAAGGAGCCATCGGCTGTCCGGATCACACCGGGACTTATGATGCCATTGCCTTCCACGCTTAGGTCATAGCCGTTTTCCCTGCCAAGCAAAGTCTCCGCCAACTGACCGGAGGTTGAGCCAATCGTCTTGGTACGGGATACTACAATGCCCCCATATCGGATATCAAAAAGGAAACCAAGGTAAAAACGCTTGTAGTTCAGTGTATTTTGGATTCCCAACATCCAGTCTGGATTATAATTCCCCCATAGTTTTACAGCAGCACCTGTCAGGGGCGTACCGCTCGTATTATGTATGATTTGACCAAAATAGGGGCTGTTGGGATCCTCTACCCGCTCAAATCCCCTTCCGTAAATATTGCCCATACGCTCGCCCACACGCGCCTGAATGTTGGCACCATTTCGGCCCACCATGGAGTAAATGTCCAAACCGTCGGTCAGCTCAAGCACCCTGCTTCTGTTACGGGTAAAGTTAGCCGAAACATTCCAGGTTATGCCGTTGGCTTTTTGAATAGGGGTACCGTTTACCATTACCTCTAGCCCATGGTTTTGGATCTCACCTGCATTGATTATTCTACTGGCATACCCGGTGGAGATGTCCAACTCGATCGGAATGATCTGGTTACGGGTTCTGTTATCGTAATAGGTTACGTCCAATCCCAACCTGCCTTTTAAGAACCGAACATCTGTTCCAAACTCATAGGAAGCGGTACGCTCAGGTTTCAGGCTTGCATTGGTAAGACGGTTTGATTCCGATTTGACCTGTATAGATCCCCAGGCGATTTCGGGATTGAATACATTCGTCAGGCTGTAGGGGTCTGTATCATTTCCCACTTCTGCAAATGCTCCCCGCAACTTGAAAAAGGAAATGGCAGATGGCATCTCTATCATATCGGAAATCACAGCACTCATGGTTACCGAAGGATAGAAATAGCTGTTACTGTTCACAGGCAGGGTGCTGGACCAGTCGTTCCTCCCGGTGATATCCAGGAACAACACGTTCTTGTACCCTATTTGCCCAAATCCATACATGGAATTAATTCGCTTCTCCGAGGTGAAATGGTTGACTTGCAGGTTTACTGCGGTATTGGTAAAGTTGTAGATATTTGGTATCAACAACTGGGGAGCCCTGGTCTGCTGCAGACGGTTTTCCTGTACCATTTGGTTTCCTCCTAGAGAAACGGTATAGGTCCAATTTGATTTTCCGGTTTCTGAATAAGTCAGCAAAAAATCGGAGTTTCGCTCGCTAAAGAAAACCATGTCCTCACGGTAGCTTCCGCGGGGAAATCGCTGCGTGCTAAACGCCCTCCTACGGTCCCGTAGATCGTTGAACAAATCCAAGCCAGTCCGTACCATCAAGCTAAGTTTGTCGGTGAACTGGTAGTTTGCCATTACGTTCCCGAAAACCCGGTCTTTACTCTGACCGTTGGTGTTTTCGTATACGGTAAAATAAGGGTTATCGTGGTAGTTATAGTTGTAGTTGAACTGCTGCACACCCTCCAGACCTGGCATCCAATAGTCACGCAAGCTACGGGTATTTACCTGCCTTCCATACCAAATCCACAGATACATCAAGCTCTCCGTACCATAACTGATGCTGGGTCGGTTTCCGCTGACCGAGTTCTGGTAGTTGATCGTCGTGTTTAGGCTAAGTTTGTCGGTGATCTGTGTCATACCGTTCATCGCAATGGTGTTTCTTTTCAGATCGGTATTGGGTACTATTCCTGTCTGATCAAGGTTGGTCCAGGAAAACCGGAAATTGGACTTATCGCTTCCGGCCGCTATGGCAACGTTGTTGGAAAGGGTTACACCGGTTTGGAAGAAATCATTGATGTTATTTGGCTGGGCAATCCATGGAGTGGGCGTAATAGTACTGCCCGCAGGAGCATTCAAATCCCCTCCCCTATATCCGGGTACATTTCTTGGCGAATCAAACTGCGCGATGGAAAGTCCGGCATCCATAGCAGGCCCCCAGCTTTCATCCACCCCATCAGCTAACCCTCCGCCTCGGCCATTGACAAAAGAAAACAGGCCGTTATTACCCTGTCCGTACTTGTCCTGCCACTGTGGCATGGTTAAAGGAGACTCGAAGGTGGTGTTCGAGTTGATGGTAACACCCAGCCCTTTTTTATTTTTACCGGTTTTGGTTGTGATCAAAATGGCCCCATTTGCAGCTCTTGATCCGTAGAGTGCCGCCGCAGCAGGCCCTTTCAAAATAGAAACCGAGGCGATATCGTCGGGGTTTATCTCTCCGGCTGCATTGCCGTAGTCAACCTCCAAGTTTCCGGAACCCGACGCTCCTACCAAGCTATTGCTGATGGGTACCCCATCGACCACAAAGAGTGGCTGGTTTGCGTTAATATTCAGGGATGATTCACCCCGGATCGTCACCCGGGCCGAACCGCCAATACCACTCGATGAATTGGTTACCTGCACGCCGGCAACACGTCCACTGAGTGAGTTGATCATGTTCGTTTCCCGTGCTTCGGTAAAGCGGTCACCATCCACGGCCTGCACAGAGTAGCCAAGGGCTTTTGTTTCCCTCTCCACACCCAGTGCCGTCACAACCACCTCGCTCAGATCCTCAGAAGAATAGACGAGGGACACATTAACTACGTTTTGGTTGCCGACGGTAACTTCCTGCGTGGTAAACCCAATGTAGGAAATAACCAGTACCGACTCAGGCCCAGGCACTTCCAGTTGATAATTTCCTTCGATATTGGATACCGTACCCCGGGTCGTTCCCTTGATCAATATCGAAGCACCTAGCACCGGGTCTCCGGTACCGCTTTCAGAGATTTTGCCACTCACCATCCGGCTTTGGGCGTGAAGACCAAAATTGGTCGCAACTGTAAAAAGCAGACCTATCAGAAAAATTTTCGACAGTTGGTAGATCGGCCTTTTACCTTTTTTTTGTACTACATTTCTCATAGTAAATGGGTTGAAAATGAGGTAATGAAATAGGGTTAAAATAGATTTAAATAGGCAGTGCTTATTCTTCCTTGCAAGAGAAAAGCGGACATAAAAATTGGTCTTAGCAAACAGAAAATTCTCTAAAAATACGGATAACCTGTATGTGGCAGGGTTGGAGAAATCCCGAAATTAGGGCCAATTATATACGGATTAAATTTAACAAATTTTCACCTTTCCCAAACGATTGCAATGGTAGATTTTCTGTTTTATAGAATAATATTTTTTTGTTTTTGATGAACGGCCAAATTTGACCATAAAAACTCACATCAAGGTGGAAAAGGCGATTAACAAAAAATGAACTTTTAAAAACCTGACGTAACCATTTGGTAAAAAGAACGGGTGGGGCATTTGAAACCCTCACCCGATTTTGGACATTAATCTCTGAGGTGATAGGCCTTTGGCTGCACGAAGGCACGAATGCCTTGGTAGGAAAGCGTAGACCCCAACCCGGAATTCTTCCTACCCGACCAAGGAACATTCGGACTTACCCGGTCGCAACAGTTCCAATAGACCGTTCCGACAGAAAGTTGATCCAGAAGATCAAGCGCCCGTCCCTTGTTGGCAGAGAAAACAGCCGCTGTTAGTCCATAGGTGGTATCCTTCATCAACGAAAGTGCTTCCTCATCATTCGCCACCTTTTGTATGCCAATGATCGGGCCAAAAGACTCTTCTTTCATTACTTCCATCTGATGGTTCACCGCTGAGAGGACAGTAGGCGCAAAGTAATACCCTTCTCGATCTAGCGAATACCCTCCGCACTTGAGCTCGGCACCCTTTAATAGCGCATCCTGCACCTGTTCCTCCAAAATTCCTACCTGAGGCTGCCGGGTGAGTGGGCCAATGAAGGTGGTTTTGTTCATGGGATCTCCCACTTTATAGGATTTCACTTCCTCCACGAAGTAATTGACAAACTCATCGTAAACAGATTCATGTACGTATATCCGCTCTACAGCGCAGCAACTCTGTCCATTGTTGTAAAATGCTCCTTCTGCGGCATTTATGGCTGCTTGTTTGACATCGAAAACATCATCCATAATGTAGAGTGGATCCTTGCCTCCCAACTCCAACTGAACTGGAACCAATTTGGGAGCTACTTGGGTCGCGATGTACTTGCCCGTGTTATACGATCCCGTAAAAAAATACCCATCCAAATCAGCCTCCAACAAGAGCTGACCGACCTCTCCCGTTCCGAAGATGCATTCAAAAACATTTTCCGGCACACCGGCACGCCAAAGCAATTCCCTAAATTTCATTCCCGTAAGGGATGCAAACTCCGATGGCTTATAAATCACCGAATTACCGGCAACCAATGCATATAGAAAAACATTGTAGCCCACGTTATAGGGGAAATTCCAAGCAGAAATATTCGCCACTACGCCCAATGGCTCGTAGGCAATACGCTCTTTGGTAGCACCTTCCGTGACCATATCCTCAGACGCCAGCCATTTTAGCGCGTTTGCCTCCAAATGAACCAGTCGGTTGTTGGCCCCGCGTATTTCGTTTATGGATTGCTGTAGAGGTTTACCGGTTTCCTGTGTCAGGATCACCGCCAACTCATCCAAGTTCGCCTCGACGAGTTTTCCAAATTTTAACAGAATAGCAAGACGTTCTTCTACCGACAACTCAAACCAAGCAGGTTGTCCTTTTCGCAGCTTTTCTATTTTTTCCCTTACTTGTTCTGCATTATCAGAGAGGATTTCGGTAACGATGGCCCCATTGGCCGGATTAATGACTTGCATGTAAATTTTCCTTTACGTGAGATAAAAACATTTCGATGATTTTACCGGATTCCAGGGTACCATCGTGTTTTTGGTAAGAAAACTCGGGATGCCACTGTACGCCCAGTACCTTTCCCGGAGTACTCTTTGTATACGATACAGCCTCGACGAGCCCATCTTCGCGGCAGGTTGCCAATACCTCTAAGCCACTGCCCAGATCCTTAACGCCTTGATGATGCACCGAATTAACGATACACCCCGAGTCATGGCCATAGATATCCCCAAGTAGCGAATTTGTGGGAAAGGAAACACCGTGCCGCAAATGGTCATAGGCATCGGCATCCCTGTGCAGAATGGCATCCGGGCGTTGAGTAGCTATGTCCTGGTACAAGGTTCCTCCCAGAAACACATTCAAAAGCTGAAACCCACGGCAGATGGCCAGGATGGGTTTTTCGTGTCGAAACGCGTACTCCATCAGCTTAAGCTCATAGGCATCCCTCGTCGGGTCACCTAACCATTTGCCAGGGATTATCGGCTTTTCATTGTAGGATGCCGGGGACAAATCCGTCCCTCCCTGGAATACAAACCCATCCAATTGATCCATGATAGGGTAAAGAAAAGAATCCTCTACCGTAGGGATCAGCACGGGCAATACCCCTACCTGGCAAACAAAGTTTGCCATATCCTTTTCGAGGTAATTTAGGGTCTTGGGGCCAAATACCAGCCGACCGGGATCAGGATACATCAAGCAGGAACTGATTCCTATCTTTATCATAGTGCCTCTGTGTACAACCTTTTAAAATCTGCTCTTGACACTGGTTTTGGGTTATTGGGATGGCAAAAATCAGCAAAAGCCAGGTCAGCCAAGGTTTCCAAATGGGCCTCTTCTACCCCTATTCCGGAAAGGCGGGTAGGCAAATTCAGTTGTTGATTCAATGAAAACAGGTAATCCACAAACTTATCACCGGCCTCGGCCCCAAGCCCCATCATAAACGCCATTTGGTCAAACTGCTGCTCGAATCCCTCGTAATTAAACCTCATCCCAAAGGGTAGGTTCACGGCGTTGGCCAACCCGTGGTGGGTATCCAAAAGGCTGGATAGCGGATGGGCCAAGCTGTGGACGATCCCTAGTCCCTTTTGAAAAGCTACAGCTCCCATCATGGATGCCATTAACATTTGTGCACGGGATTCCAAGTCGGGCTTATGGGTTGCCTGTACGATCGAATTACTGATCAGCTTCATTCCTTCCAGGGCAATTCCGCTACAAAGTGGATGGAAATTCTTCGCAAGAAATGCTTCCACATTATGCGTTAGGGCATCCATTCCGGTTGCTGCGGTAACAAATGGCGGCAAATCCATGGTCAATACCGGATCAGCAAATACCATTTTCGCCAATAGACTAGGAGAAAACAGAATGCGCTTCTTTTTGGTGTCATCTTCGGCAATGATTGCGCTACGGCCTACCTCGCTTCCCGTACCCGATGTCGTCGGCACTGTCACGAGATGGGGAATTGGTTCGGTTACGTATTTGTCTCCACCAATCAAATCATCGTAATCAAATAGATCACGGTGGTGGTTGATACTTAGGGCTATCGCACGCGCCACATCCAATGGAACCCCGCCTCCAATACCGACTATTGCGTCCCGGCCCGTGTTGACAAATAGTTCCTTTCCTTTAATTACATCCGATTTAACGGGATTTTTGTGCATTTCAGCGCACACTTCCACGGAGATACCGGCATTCCGCAGGGATGATATGATTTTTTTGAAAAAATCCAGCTCCTTTACCAAGGGATCGGTTACCACCAGCGGATTTAGCAATCCCTGTGATTTTAAATACCCGGGCAATTCATCAATTACACCGGTGCCGAACCGGATCGTGGTAGGAAAACTAAAGGAATATCGACTCGTTAAATCCATTTTTTTTGATGTGTTGAATAGGGGTTGAATACGACTTTTGAACAAATAGTAATACTAGGTATTTATTACCGCTTTTTTGAGAAACGGTCTACACAATTTTTTCCGCAAAATAAAAAAACCTCTCCGATAATTCAGAGAGGTTTTGGTAGTAGGCAATGTCGGATTTATGCAGCGTTGCGGGCCGCATTGATGATCCCAAACATGGTTCGAAGGATCAGTTTTTGAAGTGCCGCATCTTCCTTGCCTTCTTCAAGTATTTTTTGAATGCCGTATTGCTGTATGGTGATGAGCGGCAACACAATTCGTTCCCGTATACCGATGGATTCTCTGCTCAACTGGTTATCCTCCAAAAGATTTGCCATATTGGAAACCTTCAGGATATTGGCCAATGAACGCTGGTATTCCTCAAAAAGGGTATTCCAAAAACCTCCATAGGTTTCACTATCCTTCAAATACGCTGTAGCTGGGTAAAATGACTTGGCCAACGACTGCATGGAATTCCCCAATAGGGACCTGAAAAACAAGCTGTCCTGGTACAATTTACGTACCTCGTCCAGTTTGCCCCGTTTTTCCATTTCCTCGATTGACCTTCCCACACCAAAAAAACCTGGAATATTTTGCTTCATCTGTGCCCAGGCACCAACAAAAGGAATGGCTCTGAGGTCTTCAAACTTCATTCCTCCTCCCTTACTTCGCTTGACAGGTCTTGATCCAATATTGGTCATTCCGAAAAATTTGAGCGGAGTGACGTGTTCCAAGTAGTTTACAAACTGCGGATGGGCTTTCAACTCCTTATAAGCCTCGTAACTATAACCCGCCATTTCTTCGATCAGGGCTTTTTGCTCCTCGGTGAGGCTATTTTCAGAGCTGGGATATAAATGGCTTTCCAAACCGGCACTGAGCAACTGCTCTAGGTTATAGGTGCAGCTTACTTGTTTTCCATAGTTGGACGAAATGGTCTGTCCCTGAATGGTAAGCTGTATCTCTTTGTTTTCCACATTTGGTCCCAGCGAAGCATAAAAATTGTGGGTATTTCCTCCCCCTCGCGCTGGCGGCCCTCCCCGACCGTCGAAGAATACGAGATCTATCCCTTTCTCCCTTGCTGCAAGCGTAAGGGCTTCTTTTGCCATTAAAATGGACCAGTTAGCCCGGATATAACCACCATCCTTGGTGCCATCTGAGAACCCGACCATAATGGTCTGTTTATTGTTTCGTTGATTAAGATGCGCACGATACGATGGATTGCTGTAGAGTTGCTCCATGATGGCAGGGGCCGACGCCAAGTCATCGATCGTTTCAAACAGCGGTACAATATCTAAATGCAATCCCTTTTGCCCTCCTACCAATATTTTAGCCAATTGGAAAACTTCCAGCATGTGCTTGGCAGATTGGTTGTTTGATATTATATACCGATGGCAGCCCATTGGGCCGTTGTTTTTCTGGATATAATTGATGACCTGGAAACTGCTGACCATCTCCTTATGAAAGTCATCCGGCAGTTCATCAACACCAGGTAATTTTTTGTAGGATTGAATCTTTTTGATCTGCTCTTGCTCAGACATACCCGAAAATTCCTCCAATGCCTTTTCGCCCTCTGATGTCCGAATAATGCCCTCCCATAGATCGTCGTGCTTGCGGCTGTCCTGACGAATGTCCATACTCGCAAAATGAAACCCAAAAACCCGAACCTTGAATATAAAGGCATCCAAAATATCGAGAAACAGTCCATCGTGATATTTTACGATGCCGTCCCTAGCTTCAAAGAGCAACGCAAGAAGCTCATCCTTTGAGCTGAATTTTTTGTCACCACCGAACAGCGAATCATAAATCCCCCGTTCGGCCTGTATCAAAAAGGGCTCTACGTGATGGAAAGTCAGCCTTCTCCTAACCTTTCGGATATCGCGGTAGTAACACTTGAGAATCGAATTTTGCAGTTTATCGGCCACCTTGGTAGTGATATCATGGGTTACATAGGGATTGCCGTCCCGGTCACCCCCCGGCCAAAATCCCACCTTAAGCAGGTTGGGGTTTTCCCAATCATGCAGGGGAATCTCCAGTCTGTTGAGCATCCGGATAAGCACGTCTGATATACTAGGGTAAAAGACATTCTCCAAAAACCAACACAAGCTGACGGCTTCGTCGTAGGGCGAAGGTTTTTCCTTGTTGATAAATCCGGTTTTACCCAGCTGTTGGAGCAGCATGTTTATCATTCCAAGGTCGTTGGTACGGATGGCAGACTCCAAGTCTGTGATTATGGCGAGGACATTGCCCGGGTAAAACTGCGTGGGATGTGCAGTAAGTGTAAGCCTAACAGAGAAGGATTTTAGTTTTTCGATCAGATCGGCTTTTTTGTGGTCATTTTCAGCACGTGCTATCAGTGCTGTCATGGTACCCTTTCCTTTTAGATCGTTGATCTTCTCAAATGCGGCATCCTCGATGGAGTCGAAAAGTACCACTTGCCTTTCAATATACTGAACCATCTTGAAAAGGAGGTCGTGGCGTTCCTTGTCGGATTTGTCTGAAAGCAGCTCCTCAAAAAATCGGTGAATGATTTCCTTTGGCGTCTGGTTTTTTTCGAAACCCGCTTGACAGATACTGGTTAAAATTGGCAAAAGGGTACCAGTCCTATATATATTGTCAAAAGGCAAATCCAAAAAAAGACTGTTGTATATGGTAAAACGCTTGGCGACTTCCGTCTCGTATGCATTTGACATCGTGAATTTTGGTTTGGTTTGAACTACAAATTACCCAAAAATGATCATTTTTTTTCTCCTAACATACTTTAGCGGTTACAAATTTAAATTCCATGGAAATCCCCAATCCTAGCTTCTTAAAAATCAGTTCCTTATTCTATCAATTTATCCTTCACTGACAATAACCTGCTCAATATACCCCACCCATTTGAAATTATTTCTTATTTTTAACGCTTTAAAACCAACCTATTAATACGATCTTCATGCTGTTAGTGGTGTTTTCCGGCTTTATCATGGCACTTGGTATGCCATTTATAATCAGGCGTTTGAATGGTACCCGTTCGGCTTGGATTTCGCTCTTTCCCTTTGTGCTGTTTTGTTACTTTTTGGGTTATTTACCTCAGGTCAGTGCCGGAAATACCGTAAAGACATCTTGGGAATGGGTTCCCAGCTTGGGTGTAGGATTGGATTTCCATTTAGACGGCCTTTCATTGCTTTTCACTCTTCTTATTACAGGGATCGGAACCTTGGTCTTCCTGTATACTTCCTCCTACCTGAAAGGACACGTGTACCTCGACCGGTTTTACGGATATCTTTCCCTTTTCATGGGGTCGATGTTGGGGGTAGTTTTGGCCGATAATATCATAACCCTCTTTGTCTTTTGGGAACTTACCAGTATTAGTTCTTTTTTCCTGATCGGGTTCAACAATGAAAGTGATGCGAGCAGAAAGTCAGCCCTAACCGCGTTGACCATTACCGGGATGGGCGGGTTGTTTTTACTCGCCGGGATGGTAGCAATAGGAGCCCTGACAGGAGAATACCAAATCTCGAATCTTTCTGCATTAGGTACTGAAATTCAAGGTAGCGAGTGGTATGGATTAATCCTGATTCTCTTTTTCTTGGGAGCTTTCACCAAATCAGCCCAGTTTCCTTTCCACTTTTGGCTTCCGGGAGCCATGAAAGCTCCTACCCCCGTATCAACCTACCTTCATTCTGCGACGATGGTCAAGGCTGGAATTTATATTCTGGCACGGTTTACACCGATCCTGGGAGGGGATGGCTATTGGAACAGTACCCTTATTGTAGTGGGTGGTGTTACAATGGTTTACGCCGCAATCCATGCGATTTTTAGGTTGGATCTAAAAAGCATCCTTGCCTACTCCACCATATCCGCATTAGGGGTATTGGTCTTCCTGCTGGGAATAGGAAGTGAAGAGGCGCTATTGGCTGCAGGCGTATTTATTTTGGTGCATGCGTTGTACAAGGCCACCCTCTTCTTGGTCACAGGTATCGTAGACCACGAAACCGGAACAAGGGACATCACGAAGTTGTCCGGGTTGAGACACGTAATGAAGCCAGTAGGCATTGCCGCGCTATTTGCGGCACTTTCCAATGCCGGCGTACCCATAACATTCGGATTCATTGGGAAAGACCTTATATATGAAGCTACGCTTCATGCAGGATCATTGGGTGGAGTGCTGACGGTAATGGCCCTGGTAACAAATTCGGCCTTGCTGGTAGCCGGCTTTATGGCCGGCATCAAACCCTTTTGGGGCAAGCTGCCCTCGGCTTTTCAGCAAGTGCACTTACCTGTATGGTCGATGTGGTTTCCGCCTTTACTGTTAGGGTCTTTGGGGTTGGTTTTCGGGGTGATCCCAAGCTTGGCGGAACCTTTGATGGGCCCGGTATTTACGTCACTTACGTTGGAACAGCCTGCCTTTCACCTCAAGGTCTGGCATGGGTTCAACACCGTGTTGTTGCTAAGTGGCGGCACATTGGCATTTGGGATTGGCGTCTACCTGATGTTAAAGCCATCTGAAAAGCTTTTCGCCAACGTTGTCCGCCTGGAGGCACTATCCCCCCAAAGTCTAATGGGCGGTATTGCCAGGGGCTTCGTCACCTTTGCGGAAAAGTGGACAGGTTTTTTCCAAAACGGCTACCTGAGGTATTACCTCATTACCATCCTTAGCTTTTTGGTCATCTTGCTTGGCTATAGACTGTTTTTGGGTGTGGAGCTATACGTGAATACCGGGATGCTCTCGGAGGTCACCCTGTATGAGGCAATCATCGTTTTTATCATGGCGGCGGCCATATTTTTTACCGTGTTTTCCAAGTCCCGCCTCACGGCGGTGGCCTCCCTAGGCGTGGTAGGTTACAGTTTTTGTTTGATCTTTCTGTTCTACTCCGCACCAGATCTGGCCATGACACAGTTTTCGATCGATACCCTGACGGTGATTCTGTTCGTGCTGGTTTTGTACAACCTGCCGAAATACCTGAAACTCTCGGATAACCGATCAAGGGTGAGGGATGGCATACTCTCGCTGATTTTCGGTGCATTGATCAGTATCCTGACACTTGAAGTACTGAATGAAACCGTCCAAAAGGACATATCAACCTACTATGCAGAGAATGCCTACCTGTTGGGCAAAGGAAAGAACGTGGTGAATGTGATTTTGGTGGATTTCCGAGGCTTTGACACGATGGTAGAGATCACGGTGCTTGCAATTGCCGCCCTTGGTGTTTTTTCCCTGCTTAAACTTAGATTAAAGAGTATCGAAAAAGAATAGACGATGAAGACAATCATATTTCGAACCGCATCCAATTATCTACTGCCCTTATTGTTGCTTTTTGCAGTGTTCATTCTGCTACGGGGCCATTACCTGCCCGGAGGAGGATTTGTTGGTGGGCTGATAGCGTCCATAGCATTTGTAATCCATTCCTTTGCCAATGGACTGGATAAGACAAAGAACATTCTGAAGTTCCATCCTGGTTTCCTGATGCCCGTAGGACTCTCCTTGGCGTTAATGGCGGGGGCCGCACCTTGGCTCTTGGGTCTACCTTTCATGACGGGCCTTTGGTTTGAGGAGCCAACTCCAGTCATCGGATTGGTAGGATCTGCCCTGTTTTTTGATACCGGCGTTTTTTTGGTGGTCATTGGAGTCACGCTTACCATCATTTTTACCATTTCTGAAGGACTATAGCGATGGAAATTTTACTGGTCATATTGATTGGGTTGTTATATGCCGCGGGAGTCTATATGATTCTAAGGCGAAGTCTGGTAAAGTTGATTATTGGGCTGATCCTGTTGGGCAACGGAGCAAACCTGCTTATCTTTCTACTGGGCAAGGTGGTCAAAGGAAGCCCTCCAATTATCGATTCAGCCGGGAAAATGTTGGAAGGGTTATACGCAGATCCACTACCCCAAGCACTGATACTTACCGCCATCGTAATAAGTTTCGGACTCCAATCCTTTGCCATCATTTTGGTGAAACGGGCCTATAAGGTAGTCAAAACGGACGATTTGGATGAAATGAACGCAACCGACGAAGATTTATGAGTAATCCCTACATTGTTTTACCGATCATCTTCCAGCTTTTTTTAGCTGTTCTCCTTATGTTCTGTTGGACACAGAAAAACCTGCAAAAGTTAATCAGCGTGGTAGGTTCCGTTATTGCGTTGATTATTTCCGGGGTACTTTTTGCATCCGTTTGGAACAATGGCATTCTTACCACGCAGGCGGGTGACTGGGTGGCACCCTATGGAATCACCTTCGTGGCGGATTCATTGAGTGCGCTCATGGTACTGCTTACCGCGATAGCTGGGTTGGGCGTATCGATTTTCTCAGTAGGCAGCGTCCGCAATGCCCGGGTAAGATTTGGATACTTTGCTATTTTTCATTTCCTGTTAATGGGGCTAAACGGTGCCTTTTTGGCCGGGGATATCTTCAACCTATACGTGTGGTTTGAAATCATCATCATTTCCTCTTTCGTGCTAATTACGATCGGAGGTGAAAAGGCGCAGTTGGAGGGTGCAATCAAGTACGTAACGATGAACTTGCTGGCATCTGTTGTCTTTCTCACCGCTATCGCAATTCTGTATGGGCTTACCGGGAGTCTAAACATGGCAGACCTCTCCAGTAAAGTGGCAGCGGTGGAAAACCGGGGATTGGTCAATGTGACGGCCGTTTTGTTCTTGGTCGGCTTTGGGATCAAGTCGGCAATCTTTCCCTTGTATTTTTGGTTGCCAGCCTCCTACCACACCCCTCCTCCTGCCATATCGGCGATTTTCGGTGGCTTGCTTACAAAAGTCGGCATCTATGCGCTTCTTCGTGTTTTTACCCTCATATTTATACCAGATGAATTCCTGATCACCGTAATAACGATCGTTGCGGCGCTTACGATACTCTCAGGGGGGATTGGTGCTCTCATCCAAAACAATATCCGAAAAATCTTCAGTTACCTTATCATTTGCCATATCGGCTTTATGATGGCCGGGTTGGGCATTTATACGGAGGTAGCCATCATTGGAGTCGTTTTCTACCTTACCCATGACATCATCGTCAAAACGAATCTATTCATGGTAAGTGGAATTATTTTCAAAATCAAGGGCACCTACAGCCTTCGGCTTTTGGGGGATTTTTACAAAACCTACCCAAAACTGTCCCTGCTGATGGCCATACCGTTGTTTTCATTAGTCGGTATCCCGCCACTTTCCGGCTTCTGGGCGAAAGTGTACCTGATCCAAGGAGGGATTGTTTCCGGTAACTATATCGCGGTTGCTTTCATCCTATTGGGTAGCCTACTTACGCTCGTCATCATAGCAAACGTGTGGTCAGGTGTTTTCTGGAAAGAAGGAGCCGTTCTTCCGGCAAAGAAAGGTGTGAAATACTACCATGAGCTCAGGCCTGTTAAGCGGCTTGCTATGATTGCTTCGGTCGTATTTCTTAGCGCTGTCTCCCTCTTTATTGGCCTTGGCGCGGAATACATCATACAGGTTGCTACCTCTGTGGCTGACTCATTGATGAATCCAGAGCCTTACATTCATGCAGTTTTAGGTAAAAACCCTTAAATTTAGCACCATGATCAAAACCCGCTTTTTGAGCAACCTATTACTATCCTTTATCTGGCTGGCGGTCACGGGAACCTTTAGCTTTGAGAATTTTGTATTCGGGTTTCTACTGAGTTTTATCCTGATGTGGCTGATAAGTACCAATAGAAGGGAAGATTCCTACTTCAAGCGAGGTCCGAAAACGATAGGCTTCATATTCTTCTTCCTTTATGAACTGGTCAAAGCCAATATTCAGGTAGCCTATGAAGTGATCACACCTAGCCATCTTATGTCTCCGGGGATTATCAAAATACCCTTGACGGCGAAAACTGACCTGGAAATTACCCTCCTGGCCAATCTGATCACCCTCACCCCGGGAACGCTCAGCCTTGATGTGTCTGACGATCGGAAAGTCCTCTATGTACATGCTATGCACGTACGGGACAAGGACAAATTTATAGAGGATATAAAAAATGGCTTCGAAAGAAGACTTTTAGAAATATTGAGATGACGATATACAACTACCTATATTACATCATTTTACCTGTATTGGCTGTTTGCACGGTGATCATATTCGTGCGCTTTCTGAAAGGCCCTACCCTTTCGGACAGAGTGGTGGCCTTGGATCTGCTTCTTACAACCGGCATCGGTATTATAGCCGTATACAGCATCCTGACAGATCAGCCCTCCTTTTTGGACATTGCCATGATCCTGGCGTTGATCGCATTTCTGGGTACCGTGGCTTTTTCCTATTACCTTGAAAAACGAGAAAAAAATGAATGAGATCTTCATCTACTTACTAACCTCACTCGGTGCATTGTTTATTTTACTAGCGGCAGTCGGAGTGGTGAAAATGCCGGATCTTTACCTGCGGATTTCCGTAACTACAAAAGCGGCCACTCTTGGGATTGGCCTGATCTTGGGGGCAGCAGCTATTTATTTTACAGATACAGCCATCACCTCCAGGGTATTGGCCATCATCCTCTTCATGTTGTTGACCGCTCCTGTTGGCGCACATATGATCGGCAGGGCTTCCTATTTCACCGGTGTAAAGCTCTGGGAGGATTCAAAGTACGACGACCTAAAAGGAAAATACAATCCGAAAACCCACCGGCTTTCGAGTGAAGATAAACCGGATCTGCCGGAAAAACAGTAGAACCGAAAACGATCAGAAATACCCACCAAAACCAATTCATAAATCGCTCGAAATTCTCCCGATCTTTATGGGGCAAATGCTGAACAAAGAAAAGACACCACTTATGAAACTTTCTTTCTACACCCTAGCCATACTGTTGTTGGCTTCCGCCTGCGGAAGCGGAAACACCGAAGTCACCCAAACCAAAAAAGAAACCATGAACACAACCTATCGATTTCTTTTGGGATCCTATACCAACGCACCGGAACACGGTGTATACCTCGTCGCCTTTCATAGCGAAAAAGATTCCCTTTCCATCGACGCGGTGGCCTCCGAACCGGAAAACCCGTCGTTTGTTATCATAAATCGAGCCCAAAATAGAGTTTACTGTGTAGAGGAAACAGGTGGTGAATCCGGAGGAAAAGTGAGCGCATTTTCGCTACAGCAAGGCAAATTCACCAAACTGAACACCGTATCCGCAGGAGGAAATGGCCCCTGTTATGTTACGCTTGACCCATCCGAACGTTTCGTTATCGTTGGCAATTACTCTGCCGGTAATTTCTCCGTGATTCCCGTAAGTGCCGATGGCAGTTTGCTGGAACCTATCCAAACGATCGCCCACACAGGAAGCAGCGTCAATCCCAGAAGACAAACCAAACCCTATGTTCACTCGGCGGTCTTTCATCCCAGTGAACCCCGGGTTCTGATTGCCGACCTTGGTACGGACGAGGTAGTAGTGTATGATTTTGATGCCACAAACGAGTCCCCATTAACGGAATCACCCGTTTTCAGGCTGCGGGTAGCACCTGGTGCAGGCCCACGTCACATGGTCTTTAATTCCTCAGGAGACAGACTTTACCTCGTACATGAAATCACTGCGGCCATTGGTGTTTATGCGTACGAGGATGGAAAACTAACCCACTTGGAGACCCACAGCCTTCTCCAGGAAGGGTTTGAAGGAAATGTAGGCGCTGCGGAAGTTAGGATTTCTCCAGACGGGAAATTTCTATACGCATCCAATCGGGGAGATGCGAACGAACTGATCGTTTTTGAAACCATTGAAGATGGGAAATTAAAACACGTTCAAACCATTCATTCAGGAGGAAGTGCGCCCAGAAACTTCAATATCACTCCTGACGGCAAGTTCCTTTTGGCGGGAAACCAAAACAGCAACCTGCTGTTGGTCTTCTCGAGAGACCAGTCCACCGGCATCCTTACTCCTACGGATATCAGTTTGGAAGTAAATAAGCCTGTATACATTACTTTTTTGGATTAGCTCCCTCACGTCAGGAATTCAGCTTAAAAATAAATTAGCGTGATGCTCTGATTTT
>NZ_AQHR01000081.1 GCF_000390185.1 Lunatimonas lonarensis
TTAGTAAAAGTCAATCCTGACATCTCTGATGAGCAGCTTGTAAAAGCATTTTCCGACTTTCAGAATTCTTACTCCAAGAGCTATAATAAAGTCTATTTTAGAAACGGATCACTTTTTCAAAGAAAATTTAAGCGAAAGAAAATAAAATCAGAAGAATACCTGACCAAAGTTATCATCTACATTCATCAAAACCCAGTCAAGCATCAGCTAACCAAAGGTCCTTTTGAATGGCGGTTTTCTTCTTTCCAAGCATATATTTCCGACAAACCGTCGAAAGTAAATAGGGAATTGGCGTTAGAATGGTTTGGAGGAATAGATGGCTTCACAATTGCGCATCAAGAGAATGTGGAAAAGTATTTACCGGAGGATTATCTATTTGAGTAGCTTTTTCTTTAAAAACCTTCGAGGTCAAAAAAAGATCTCAAAGGTTGGCAGCAACCTGACCTTTGAGGTTTCAAAAAACCCCGAAGGTCTTTGTTGAAGAGTAAAACCTTATTTTATTCACAGTTCCTTGAAAAACCTTCGAGGTCAGAAAAAAGACCTCAAAGGTTGGCAGCAACCCGACCTTTGGGGTTTCCAAAAACCCCGAAGGTCTTAATTTAGAAATTAGCATTAGTTTATTTCACGCCTTCTCCAAGAAAACCTTCGAGGTCAAAAAAAGACCTCAAAGGTTTAACCCCCACTTTCATATTTACCATTTTCCCACCCATTTTTACCACAATACCTGTATATACCTAGGTTATTTTTGTAGCTG
>NZ_AQHR01000082.1 GCF_000390185.1 Lunatimonas lonarensis
TCAACATCTGCCTAAACCAACAAGGGGGATAACCGACTGCTTACTGAACAGCAACATAAATTCTTTTAACTGTGTCATACTTTTAATTTTTAAGATTAATGATGGTGCAAATATCAGACAACCAAAAAAATTAAAACTTGCCATATGACAAGAAACACTACTCGCTTGCAATTTCTTTTCTAATACGACTCAATGAAGTGTCTGTAATGCCTAAAAATGTTGCAATATGTTTTAACGAGATATTTTGAACAATTTGAGGTTTTTCTTTAAGTAGTCTTAAATATCGGTCTTTTGCTTGGTCTGCTATTAAAGAAATACTATGTTCCTTTAAAGCAAAATAACATCCAACCAAAAGACCCCGTTGCTGCTCTCTAAAGTTTGTAATTGTATTGAACATTTCTTGAAAATCATTGAATGAAATCTCCCAACAGACTAAGTCGGTAAGAGCCTGAATATTTTCTCTTGTCGGTGCAAAGAAAAACATAGATGGATAGTCAATTACAACGTCTCCAGTACTATAAAGGTTAAAAGTGATGTCGTTTCCTTCTGTATCTATAATATAAGAACGAATAAAACCAGTTTCTATAAACCAGTAACTTTTTTCAACTTGACCTTCTTTTAGCAAGTAGTCGTTATTTTGAAAAGTCACTTGTTTGTATCGGGGAATTATCTCCTTCAATTCGTCTTTCGTTATACCGCTTGATGCGAAAACTTTGTTTAAGAAATGTTCTTCTTTCATATATTGTTTTATTAATTTGTCACTATGGTTTGTAGGGTCTGTTAGTATTACCGCCAACAGTCGGGATTCAGCTTGGAGAACGGCGGGCATTCGGAGCCGTTCTCTTCCAGCATACTCCTAACTTCTTAAAGATACTAAACATTCTATTTACTCGGAACCGCCCGCTGTCTTCCAAGGTGATGTTTTAGCGCGTATTTCCCTTTTCAGAATTCAATGGAGATTTTTACCTTCCCACCCAATCCCTTTTCAACTATTTCATAAAGGGTTTTCAGTGTCAGATTACTTCCATCATTTTCAACTCTTGATATGTAGGTTCTCTTTTTATCTACCAATTCAGCCAATTGTTCTTGGGTTAGATTCTTATCCTCTCTTGCCTTTTTTAATAGCAATCCAATTTTGAAAGACTCAAAATCCCTTTCTAATTCATCCCTGCGCTCGGTTCCTTTGACTCCATACACATCATCTTTGATTTCTTTCCAGCTCTTTGTATTCATTTCCTTTTCTTTTTTCCTTTTTGAACTTCCTTTTCAGCATAATATTCAACCATCAGTTTGGCAGCCTTTTCAATTTCCTTGGTTGGTGTTTTTTGGGTTTTCTTTTGAAAGCCATTGAGAAGTATCACCAGCTTTACTTCATCGAAAAAACAAAACACCCTCCAAATGTTACTTGCCAACTGAACCCTAGCTTCATATAGCCCTTTCTTTGTTTTTATGGGTTTCAGGTAAGTCTCCGGAACTCTTTCAAAAGTTTCAATAGCCTCAATGACTTTATAAATCTTGTTTTGAACTTTGACTGTTTGCTTTTTCAGAAAGTTCTCAAAGTGGTCTTGATAGGCTATGACTTCCCTGATTTTATCCATAACGCTAATGTAACTTAAAAGTTACATTTTTCAAAAATGTAAAAAATCTATGTGCAACGGTTGGCGTTCTCAATATGCGCTATAATCGGGTCAGGCGGGGGAATTTACCAACTGTCTTTTTTACTTATAGGCGGCGTTCGTGATTTCCAATTCACCCCTACCTTCCCACAGGTAGGGTCGACTCATCTAGCTTGTTGCCTTTCGCGTTGGGGAAACTTTCCAGCTTCGGCCGGTACGGAACAGCGCGTGCCAGCACAACCGAAAACAGCCAAAACACCAAAAAACAAGGCAAAATCAGCCAACAAAACCACTCAGAAAGCATAAAGAAAAGAAACAACCAGTCAAAATGCCGCAGAACCAACGCCCGGCAGCACCATTTTTCACACCACCGAAATCACCCCAACTTTTCAATCCCCATAGATACCTTCCCACAAAAAAACCGCTACGTTTCTGTTCCGCCGCGGCGGACAGGCATCACAGGCTAAGCCCGAAATTCCGCTGCGCTCCACTTCGGTTTAGCCCTTGTATGTTGGCGGTAGTTTTCTTCTTAGAAAGCATAAATTAATCCCCCAATTAATAGTCCAAGTCCAAGGATTTTCATTTGGATGGTAGCAGATTTAGATGATTCACTTTGAGCTTTATTTAGTTCATTTTTAAAACATATAATTAAAAGCAAAAGGCCACCCATTGATATAAGAATACCAAGAATTAAGTCAAAATCAAATTTCATATTTTCGCATTGAAATTTAGTTTTCCGTTTATTTGTTTAATCTCCTCTTGTATCTCGTCACTAAATTTATCCTGATTTAATAGATCCCTAATATAGTAAATGGAATTTATGATAAAAATAGATGTTGCTATTGTACTTTATATGGGTGATTTACTAGAAACCCATACAATAATTATAGCAACTATCGGTAATAAGATGCCGATAAATAAATGTTGGACTGTTACAGTCGTTTTTTTTTTAAGATCGTGTTCTCCAGATAGATTTTTGTCATTCCAATATATGCTTTTCTATCACTTACCTTATGTCCAATTATATATAAAGCTTTTCTATTCCATCCATTAAAAAAACGTCTATCCGAAATGTTAAGCCTGGAAATTGTTGGTAGTTCCTGCCTCAATTTTTCAAGCCAATCACTTCCATAAGGGTTATCTGTGGTCTTTATTTTTTTAATCATATTTTTCCAAATTAGCAACAACCACTTAAAAGTCTGAATTACCGCCAATCGGGTCAGGCGGGGGAATTTCACCCCTACCTTCCCACAGAA
>NZ_AQHR01000083.1 GCF_000390185.1 Lunatimonas lonarensis
TAGGTTTTTTTGATGTATCAGCAAGCATCTTTAAGGAAAATGTGTTGGTCAGTTATGTTTCCTCCGAGGAAATACATGCGAAACGAAAGGAGATTCTGGAAAGTAACAGGGGAAGCAAGGCACTGTGGGATATGGTAGCCGAAACTCAGAGTACAGAAAACCAGCACAAATTTTTTACCGATTGAAGGCTTGTTATTGATACGTTCTTGGTATATACTGCATCTTTCGGTACATTTCTATAAAAAAGTAAGAGAAGAAGGAGATGATGGACGCGAGAAACCGTGTGTGTCAGATACAGATATTTTTACGACAAACGTTTTTTTTGGATTCTGTGAATGTTTGACCTCTGTTGGTTTGTGTGATTTCGCCAAAATTACTCAACTATGCCCAAATATCCCCTTAATTAATAGTTTTCTTTTGCTATTTTTGTATTATTAGTTTATGTTTAACCAAAAATATTAGGAAATGAAGGGTTATTTTAGAACAATTAAATGGCTGCGTTGGGCGGTGGCCGGCGCTTTTGGGCTCATGTTGGTTCTGAACATTATGGTCAGTTTGGAATTCGAGCGAGGAAACTATTTCCCCTCTTTAACGCTTGCAGAGCTTGGTAATATGGCTTTTGCGCAAGGAGAGGGTGGTGATGGAGGAGACTGGTTTTGGCAGTCAAATCAAACCTCTATCACATGTCAACGGCAGGTCTGTTGGATTCCGGGAATCATGTGCGATACATTCAATGGGAACAAGGTTGAATGCATCGATGGTTGGTCTTGGTGTATGGCTTATTGCAATGCATAAAAAGTCTTGTAATAATCTATATTTTTAGATATTGGTTATGTTTTCAAGTGGAATCCCGACAGGAAGATAGACCTCACAGGATGTCTTTACATCTTTTTGGGCGATATAAACCTGTCGGCCACTTCCTTTATTTTAAATATTTAACGGTAGGCTTTTAGTGCCGAATGACAAGGACTTATATACCATGACTATCAGCTCAAAACTCATTTTGTTTTCTTTAATGATAATTACCTTTTTCACTTCCTGCAATATGAAAGGGGGCAATCGATCCGATACCAAGTTTAGCGGAATGGATATGCAAAAGGTATTGTCACCAACGATTCCCAACATGCTGTCAGCGGAGAAGGAGGAGGACTTTCCTATAGAAATACGCGTTCCGGAGGATAGTCACGGGGTGGTGCAGATGTCTGATGTAATAGACAGTGTCTGGTATGTTAAACTTGGGGATACACCGTCCGACCTCATGTCAGATTTTTTACAAAATATGGAGATTCATGACGGCAGGATCTATGTAAGGGATGCGACGCAAAAGCATGTCTATGTCTTTGAGACCAATGGAAATTTTTTATACGCCAAATACCCTTTGGGAGATGGCCCCCGTGAATTTAGAAGGGCGGGTAGTATCGCCGTAGACCGATATCAAAATAGGTTGGTCATTCACGACGATGGCTTGTCAAAAGTCCTTTACTATACCCTGGATGGGGAGTT
>NZ_AQHR01000084.1 GCF_000390185.1 Lunatimonas lonarensis
CTTGATTAGTCAGACCGAATTTATCGATTTGTTTCCGAATTCGCTTTACCAATCCTAGCTTTCTTTTCTGATCCAAATAGAGATATCCCTCCGGATTGACATATGGAATTCCTTTCACTACCATATTCCAGATAATCACAGCAAGCTTACGTGCTGTGGCACTGATAGCAGACACCCTTCCTTTTCTAAAGCTGATTCTCTGAAAGAAGTCCCTCAAGGGTGTTGAGTCTTTCAGGTTTCCGATGGCATTGGCTGCATTCCTTAAGGCTATTTTAAGTCTGTTGCTTCCTTTCGGTATTTTGCTAGAAAGAACTTTACCACCACTTACTTTATTGTTTGGGGCCAGCCTCAGCCAAGAGGCAAAGTGCTTTCCTGTTTTGAACTTTTTGATTCCCTCTATGCCCACTTCACTCATCAAAGCTAAAACCGTGG
Organism: Lunatimonas lonarensis; assembly: GCF_000390185.1. Taxonomy (GTDB): domain Bacteria; phylum Bacteroidota; class Bacteroidia; order Cytophagales; family Cyclobacteriaceae; genus Lunatimonas; species Lunatimonas lonarensis. Next base: position 433 of record NZ_AQHR01000084.1, read on the forward strand.
AGAAGCTCATCCCTTCTATAGCCAACAGATCAATGCCTTCAAACATCTGATAGGACTTCAAGTTGAGGTCTATATCCTTTGGGGTGTTTTTGTTGATTCTTTTATGGGGCTTTGCTTCAATATGGTGCTGGCGCTTATTGTCATCGGAGTTGATGATTTCATCAAGCTTCTTTTCGATTTCCTTATCGCACTCTTCAATCTTCTTTTGTAGGTGATCATAGGTGTCCAATTCCTGTTGCAGGGCAAAGAGGTAATCCTTTCTGCCATTGGTCTGAAGTGCCTTAGCTATCTCTTCTTCACTCCTTCTGCAGTTGCCATGCCGTAATGAGGCCAGTTTTTTGGGATCTGTTTCCCCATCACAGATCGCACGAATAATCATCAAGCCTGTGAGTCCGCAAATATCTTTGACCGCTACATCCAATCGCAAATTGAGCAAGCGAAGGTTTTTCATCATTTTTTTTGATGTTGAAGCAGCTGAATGAAGCAAATTAGATCTTTGTCGGCAATAAGTTCTCAGTTCTTCTGTCTTTCCATCGGGCAGAAAACTGCTTGACAAGAGCCCTAGGGTATGGAGCTTCTGGATCCACTGGCAATCCATCACATCACTCTTTTTGCCCTTGATGTTTTTTGTGAACTTTCCATTGCAAAGTACCACATGAAAGCCTTTGGAGATCAATACGGCATAAAGGTTCTGCCAATAGGTGCCGGTACTCTCCATGGCCACTGTTGTGACATTTCTTTCTTTCAACCACTCGGCCATAGCAAAAAGGTCTTGGTTGAACACCCCATACTCACGCACATCCTCTTGGGACTGCCCTACAGCCACCCAGTGTGAGCGACTGCCAACATCGATACCCGCAGCCTGCGGATTAACGACTTGCATCGAAACAAATTCCTGTTCCATATTGAGAATATTTAAGCTCTAAGGGGATGTGCTTTTGGCAAGAAAATATTCTGAACGGGGTCGCTGACATTTATCGTCAGTGCCGCCACTAAAGTAATCGCAAGCATCCCAACCAGGATTGCGCCCGTGCTTCCCGAAGGAGCAACAGTTTAAAAATCGGCCTTACAAAGAGCTACCCCAATTTAAGAAATATCTGCTGCTTTAGCGACCGTTAGCTCTGAAAGTAAATGAGTTTCTAATATACGGGAT
>NZ_AQHR01000085.1 GCF_000390185.1 Lunatimonas lonarensis
TTTCACCACCTAGTTAGTTAACATGCACGGCACACCAAAAAAGCCCCGGTTAAACGGCGGGGCAGAACAGGAAAGAAAACATCTTTTTTGGAATCAATCCATGCGGTTGGAAATCGCAAAAAAGGCCAGAATAGAAAGGGAAATGACCTTGCGTATTTTAGCCAGTGATTTGTAAATAAGTCGACGGGCAGAAGAAATATGGGAAAATTCAAAAATTTCAGCGATTTGATCATATCCCAATCCCTGATAATAGAAATAATAGATCGCTTCCCTTTCCTTATTATCTAAAGATAAAAGTGCGTTATTTAAGTTCTGTATGAGCTCGTCATCGAGCTGCTGCTGTATAAATTTGCTTTCTGTGGACAACTCAACTGAAAACTGCTCCATTAAAAACCGTTTTCTGTGTTCTGCCTCCCGTTGCGCCTTTTTGACAAAGCCAAGAACTCTTCGCCGAAACGATTTAAGCAAATAAAATTTGATAGAGTCCGTACTGCCCAAACGCCGCCGGTTGGCTCTAAGATCGATGAAAAAATCCTGCAGCAGGTCTTTCACTACATCCCTATCTTGGCAAAACTGACAACCAAAATGAAAGAGATGGTTAACGTAGCCCTGATAGATCACTACAAAAGCGCCTTCATCACCCGATCGGAATTTGTCCCATAGGTCTTTGTCTCGTAGTGGAAGTGTAAGAGGTACTTCTCTAATTTCAGAGAAAGCGGGCTGCTGATAATTTTTGACGGGTTTCATGGCTGTCAGAAAGAAAACTATCTGTCAATCAGCCTATATTAGGTAAAAAAGAATGAAATTAAAAACCTATTCCAATAATAATTTTGTAGGTCGGAGAACCAATCCTGCACGCATCCTTATCCAGCAATAAAAACGCCTGACTTTCCAAACATCCGAAAGCCAGGCGTTGTGTTGCTTTTTCAATAACCCAATTAACTCCAGGTTCGATCCCAGGATTTCCTGTGATCCCACTCTGGCGTGGGCTCGAAATAACCCGGCGATCCAGGAAACAAGTGTTCTTTCATTACGTCATCATTGAGTTCTACGCCAAGGCCGGGCGAATCCAGGGGTACGTTGGCAAAACCCTTTGTCACCATAGGCAGGGAACCTGTCATTTTCACCAAATCCTCCCACCAGGGTGTATCCACTGAGTGATGCTCTAAGGAAAGAAAGTTTTGGGTCGCGGCCGCACAGTGCACGTTTGCCATGAAACAAACCGGAGAACCTGCCATATGCATAGCCATCGCGATGCCCGCCTCCTCGGCATAGTCCCCGATTTTCTTGGTTTCCAATAATCCGCCCGAAGTTCCCAGGTCGGGGTGTATGATATCTACCGCCTTTGCATCAATCAATGGCTTAAAGCCGTTTTTGAGCATATATATATCCTCTCCGGTACAGGTTGGTGTTTCAATCGCATCGGAGAGTGTCCTCCATTGATCGGTATAAAACCAAGGAACCATATCCTCCAGCCATGCAAGCCTGTACTTTTCCATGGCACGGGCAAACCGTATCGAATTGTTTACGTCAAAATGCCCAAAATGATCGGCACAGAGAGGAATTTCATATCCTACCGCATTTCGTATGGACTCGACATATTGTGCGAGGCCCTCGAGCCCCTTGTCGGTGATCTGTACCTGCGTAAAGGGGTGGAGGGTACTGCCATAACTCATGTAATCCCTCGTGTCGTACTGGCCTTTTGCACCGTTCCAAAACTTCGAGTTGACCAAGGCGTCCGGTTGGTCGGCAACCACATGAATCCCCAGGTCCATTTTCAGCCAAGTAAAGCCCTGGTCTACGGTCCGCTCTTTCATCACTTTGGCAAACTCCGTGGGGTCATCTATCCCAGGTGTATCGGCATAGAGTCTAACTTTATCCCGGTAGCGGCCACCCAGAAGCTGCCACGCCGGTACGCCATACGCCTTTCCACATAAATCCCAAAGTGCCATTTCCACCGCGCATACACCGCCCCCCAATCTTCCATGTCCTCCAAACGGATTGATAATCTTCCACAACATTTCAACATTGCAGGGGTTGAGGCCTAAAATCCTGCTTTTCAACATAAGCGCGTACCGTTCATCGGCACCATCACGTACCTCTCCCAAGCCATAGATCCCTTGGTTGGTATCGATCCGGATAATGGGGGTTCTACCCACATTTCGAAGAACCGCAACCCGCATGTCGGTGATTTTCAAATCAGATGGATTGGAGTACCTGTTTACCTTGGAGGTGGTGTGGGCCATCGTGTCTTCGATAGAGGCACCCATCAGACCACCCAGACTCAGCCCTCCCAGAACAGTCTTTTTTAAAAAATCCCTGCGTTTGGTGGAGGTTTCCGGATGATCGATTTCCTGCTGCCTTAGCTGGGAAGCCATTTCGTCTTCCCTTCTGCATTTTTCAATTACATTTTTTAAAAGGTCTTTCATGGGTTTATTATTGGTGTGAAAAAAAGGCCCCGGTAAATTGGATGTATATCCATCGCCCGTGACCTCCAAATTGCTTTCCTTTATGGAATCGGCAGAACCCTACCAGGTCCTGTCTTTCATAAACTCTTCGAGCTCCGCGCGGCTCATCGGAAGATCCTGCTTTTTGCTCAGCCAATCGAGAAAATCCGTTTTGATCGAATCGCTCCAGCTGCTGTCAATCTGCCCGGGAGTATATTTTTGTTCACGGAGACGCTGAAGGGCAAATTGATCCCGGAGGACAATAAACTCGGCATTGATAACCAAATCTGCCAGTAGATGCGCAGGAATGAAAACCACTCCCCATTTGTTGGCCAAAACAGCATCTCCGGGAAGAACATGTGCTCTACCAATCTTAACCGGATAATTGATGGTGGAAAGCATCATCTCCTGGATGTAGGAGGGGTCATGCCCTTTTACCCAACCATTGAAACCTTCGATTTCCAACAATCCGGCCATATCTCTCACAGCTCCATTAAACACAACGCCCCGCTTGGATTTGGTGTAGATTGAGGTACCCAAGTTATCTCCTATAAGCGTGCCATCAACTATTTTACCAAAACCGTCCGCGACGTATATATCGCCTTCCACCAACGTATCAATAGGCCAGGAATTTGTCCCTCCGGACTGGGCCCTACCCTCCTTCTTTCCGATTTCCCTTACCAAGTCATTTGCGTCGGGTCGTAAAGGCATGTACTGCGCGGTGACAGCCCTTCCTGTCATCACCTGGTCGTCCCGCAAAATGATCCAGTCATTTTCGAATTGATTGTTGTAGCCTCTATTTCTAAGAATACCCCACGCCTCCTCCATCGAAACGTTACTCAGCCTTTCGAGAAGTTCATCCGGAACCTTGGGCCGTCCATCCGGAAATCGCTCGCCGGTCCATTGGGAGGTCAGTGCAATGATCTGTTCGGGGGTCGGAGAAATCTGCTGCGAGAACCCAGCCCCTGTACACACAACTAACAGCGCAAAACACATTAATGAGAATTTCTTCATCTTTTCGTTTTTTAGGATTAAATCATTGATCAATTTGGGATAAAGATAAAGATTTTGTAAAACATAGCGGTAGAAATACAGCAATGGATTTTAGAATACATAACCCGGCTAATGACCGAAATAATCGATTTGGATGATTACCAGTGTTTTGACGCATCTATTCAAAAAAAGGCACGTCGGGCACTGCATACTTGCGCATTCCCTCCTCGTTTATCTCTACTCCGATGCCCGGTTTTTCGGAAACTGTTATAAAACTGTTTTCGGTTCTCGGGCCGTCATAGGTCACAATATCCTGCCACATCTGATCGGTGTCCATGTAAATCTGCCACTCCATGATCTGAAAATTTGGTACCGAAGCGCACACATGACAGGCAGCCATTGCCCCTAAAAAGGAAGCTACCATGTGGGGTGAAAAGGGCACATAATATAGATTCGCCAAATTGGCAATTCGCTGTCCCTCACCCAATCCGCCCGCCTTTTGGATATCGGGCATAATGATGTCTACGGCGCCATCGCTGAGCAGCTTAGTGAATCCATAGGCCAGATAAATGTTCTCCCCCGTACAGATCGGCGTACTTGTCTGCTGGGTAATATGCTTGTATACTTCCGGATTATCGGCAGGAATGGGCTCTTCCAGCCACATCAGGTTAAGGTTCTCGTACATCTTGGCCATTTTTAGCCCGGTCACCGCATCGTATCTGCCATGCATGTCCACACACACATCGATGTGCGGGCCTACTTCTTCACGGACTGCCGCTATCGCATTATACATCCTATCAATCTCCGCCGGGCTGGCAGTCCAGTTAAACCGATCGTACTTGTTGGGATCCCGGCCATCATCAACGTCAAATTTCACCGCATTGTACCCTCTGTTTACGGCACCTCGGGCCGCCTCTGCGTAGTCAGATGGCTTTGGATTGGTGGCCGTATACAAGGCTGTATCACAGTATACGCGTATGCGATCCCTGAATTTACCACCGAGCAATTGATAAACAGGTACCTGATAGACCTTTCCAGTAATATCCCAAAGTGCCGTTTCGATAGCGGTAAGGACGGCTACAAACACGCCTGATTGCCCACCCGCAAAGAACGCCCCTTTTCGGAGCTGCTCCGCCAATCGGTTTGGATTCAAGGGATTTTGTCCTTTGATCATGTTCCCCAGCCGCTTTACCAGGTGATAGGTGCCGTGAATGGCATCAACCGCCTCACCACAGCCCCATACATCTTGGTTGGTATATACTTTAACATAGAGGGCTCCGCGTACATACCCACATTTGACATCCGTTATTTTTAAATCGGATGGATTGGAATGGGTCGGCATACGGTCCACCGCGGCTGCCAGCCCGGTACCGTAATTGGAAATAAACGCAGCACTTGCCAGTCCCGCAAGACCAGACTTGCCAATAAAAGATCTTCTGCTTAGATTTTTCGACATCCTTAGTAGATTTTGGGTTTTTGGAATAGGAATCAGTCTATGTGTAAAGAAGTTACCAAGTTCGGTTTTTGAGGATTTCCTGAATTTGTTCACGGGGGACAGGCAGCTCATCGATGTGGTCATTTAACCAGCCTGAAAAGTCGCGCTCGATTTCTTCCGCCCAGCGAGTATCGATCTGCCCCGCTGTATAGACGCCCTCCCGAATTCGCTGATGCCCAAACATATCACGAAGGCGAACGATCTCGGAGGTTACAACAACCCGCTCGGCCAAATGGGGCGGAATAAAGGAAACCCCTCCGTCCCTACCCAGAACCACATCTCCCGCCATCACCGTAACCTGACGAATCCTAGTCGGTTTATTGATTCCGATCAACATGGTATTTAAATTTCCCTGCTGATTGTGATGGGATGGGTGATAACTGGTAAAATACGAAGTGAATCCCTCCATCTCCCTCAGTCCGGCTATGTCCCGAAGTGCCCCATCGTACACAATGCCATTGCCGGATTTGGCATAAATCGCGTTGCCCACATTATCCCCTATGGTAGGGCCATCTACATGTAGGCCAAACTGATCTGCTACATATACATCGCCGGGAACAAGGAGGTCAACCGGCCAGGTGTTTTGTCCTCGCTTTCCCTGGGCCTTTCCCCGCTTATCAATGGCGTCGTGTATATCCGGACGGCCGGGCATAAACGTAGCGGTCACCGCTCTGCCCACCAGTACAGAGTCCGGATTGATGACCTGCCACCCTTCGGCGTATTGGTATTTGTAGCCCGCATTTCGCATCACAGCCCATGCCTCCTCATGGGTCACCAACTTCATTCGTTTGAGTAAATTGTCGTCCACTTTCGGCCTGCCGTCGTCAAACCGCTCCCCCTCCCACTCTGGGGTCAGGAAAAGCATTTCTTCTTTGGTGATTTGCTGACAGCGCGCATTGTGGGCCAGGGCAATCAAAAGAATGGAATACAATACAATGAAAGAGCCTAATCGAAATAATATCATAATGTAGAGGTTTATAGGTTTACATGCCAGGGTTTCAAAAAGCGAGTTATCCGCGGGCGCACAGACAACTCGCTTTGATAAATCCTCAATAGAACTTTAGGGAGTGTCCCACCATACTCGTGTATCAAGGTTATCCGGCCCCTGCCGGGCAACGGCTGCCTGAATGTTGGCGTTATTGACCGAAAACTCTGCATCCGGATAGGAAAGTCTTCGAATGAAATCCCCGCTGATATCCCTTCCCGGATACGGATTAGGCGTAAGTGCGGGATAGCCGGTTCTTCGGAAGTTGGCAAACCCCTCGTAGCCATTTAAAAATGAGGCAACCCAATATTGTTCCCCAATCTGCTGCAGTGCGCTGCCTGGATCCAAGGGGTTGGCATTTACAAAAGCATCGATCGCTGATTGCGGAATGGCGGTGGACGCTCCGTAAACTGCCATCTGCTGCATGTGTGCCCGTATTCCTTGGGCGTAAAATTCACTTGGACTACCTGCTATCCAACCCCGTTGGGCGGCTTCCGCCAACAACAGCGAAGTCTGGGAATACGTAACATGGAAAATCGGCGCATCCCTGGCAGTCATTCGGGTTCTGTCCACCTGCGAAAACTCGTAAAAACTACGTAGTCCCCTGGCTTGTACAACCCCGCCAATGGTCTGATTATCAAAGCCCATAGGAAAGCCCATCTGGTCTGCGGGATTGCGGGATAAGGTTACACCTGGTGCCGGATTTCCGGCAAGGGCGTTGTTTTGATCCGGACCACTTCCCGCACCTATGAACCGTACAGCGATTGAACCCAGCCGGGGGTCGTTCTTGCTACTCAAAAACTGCTGGAAAGGCTCTGCCAAATAGAAGTTGTTGGCCTCAGTGGCATTAAGCGTATTACCAAGTTCATTTGAATAATTAAAGTCGTGTCGGATCAGCATGTTATCTGCATTTGATGCCATGACGCCTCCTGCTACGGCCCTCTCTACCCACTCGCGCGCGCGGGTAGGATTAACTTTGGAGTGCCTCATGGCCGCCCTGAGCATTAATGAATAGCCCAGTCTACGCCACTTGGCAATGTCCCCCCCATAAAAAATGTCTCCGGTTTCTATCCTTCCCGACGGATTTAGTGAGGCGGTAGCCTGCTGGAGTTCGTTGAAAATATCCAAATAAATATCTTCTTGACGATCGTATGCAGGATCGATCTTGCCCTCTAGGTACCCGAGACCCGCTTCGAAATAGGGCACATCCCCAAATGTGTCCGTGAGGATCATCGCGGACATGGCGTGGAGGATCCTTGCCATCTGATACAGGTTATTTCTGTTGGGATCATCGCGGGTAAACCGCTTTACATCTACCGTATGCTTGAGTACGTCCCGATAGTATTTGTTCCATGTACCTATGGAGAAAGCGCGGTTCAACTGATTAAAATTGCCTCCGGCAAGTACCCCTCCGTTTGGGGAAACGATTTGTTGAACGATCGCTGACTCATAGTTCAGGGTAGTACTCGATATGGTTGAAAACAAAGCAGCTCTATTCATAAGATAAATCGGATCCAACGAGGTCGGCTGCACCGGGTTTATGTTCATTTCATCAAAGCCATTGTCGCACCCACTGACAAGCAGCAATGCGAAAAGGCCGGTAAAAACAGATTTAAGGATCTTTTTCATAGTTCCAGTATTTTTCTGGTTGAAGTTTTCGGCTAGCACATTCATCGCATTTAGAATTTAAAGTTTAAGTTAAATCCAATGCTACGGGTAACGGGCAATCCGTGGGCTTCCAGTCCGATTAGATTGTCAGAGGTAAATCCAAACTCTTCAGGATGGATATTGGGCACCCATTTCTTTAGCACCAAAACATTGTTTCCTACCAGGTTTGCCCGTAGGCTTTTTATGAAGAAGTTTGACGGCAGTATTGGGGTAAGGTTGTAGCCTATGGTAACCTGGCGCAAATTCCAGAAACCCGCATTGTAGATGAACTCTTCGATCATGTTTGCTGACCGAACGGTCTCATAGAAGGTTTGAACCTCGGTTCTGACGTCATTTGGCACATAAGATGGGTTTTCGGCAGTTCCCACATTTTTGACCCCCTGACCGATAACATACCCCTCTTCCCTTCCTACGAGAGTACCTTTGTGCAATCCGTGCCGCCAGGCATTGAAGTTGGTACCTGAAAGCATCTTATGGCCAAGCTTAAAGTCAATCAATGTGGAAAGAGACAGGTTTTTGTAGTGAAATGTGTTCATAAAACCGCCGACCCATATTGGAATGGCCGACCCGAAGGGAATCTGCAAAGTGGTACGTAGAGGTCTACCGTTGTTTGCATCATAGACGATATTACCCTGCGGATCCCTACGATAGCCAAATCCATAAATCTGGCCCATGGGCTTGCCGACTACCTGTCGGAGTTCTCCTCCATAAATTGCCGTACCCACGGTAATGACCGAGTCGCCTTCTGTCAGCCCGAGTTTAAGGGTTTTGGTCACGTTCCAGGAAGCGTTAATGCTAGTTTCCCACATGAAATTACTGGTTTGAACAGGGATTGCGGTTAGCAGCATTTCGACACCACGATTACTGCTTTCCCCGACGTTGATCAATTGCCTCAGGTAGCCGGATGCATCGGATACCTGTGCACCAAGGATCTGGTCACGGGTTACCTTATTGTAATAGGTCACATCCATTCCAAAGCGATTATCAAAGAACTTCATTTCGATCCCCGTTTCCCACTCGGAAACACGCATGGGACGGAGATTTGCGTTGGGAACTGTAGACGTGTTTATCACTCCTACCGGCTGCAGTTGCCCGGCGGGATTGGGGAATTGATTGTTTTCTACCCGGTAAAAAAGGTTGTCGGCGTAGGGACTTACATCCGTATCACTACCCACCTCAGCATATCCGGCCCGGATTTTTCCGAAGGAAATCCATTCCGGAAAATTTTCCCAAGGCTGAGAAAACACAAAGCTGCCGGTCACTGCAGGATAAAGTATACTCCTGTTTTGGGGGGCCAATGTAGAAAACCAGTCATTTCGAACCGTTCCGTTCAAAAACAGGTAATCGCGGTAGGATACCTCCGCCATTCCGTAAAGGGAATTCACCTGGCGTTCGGAAATCTCGTAAATAGGATCCTTTAGCCTTCCGTTCATTACGGTGTAGAGATCGCGAACGACAAAGTCATTGACCACCACATTGTTTCGGTCCATCCTACGGTACATTTGGTTTCCTCCCAGGGTAAGCGAGGTACCAAAATCACCAAACTTGTTGTTGGCACCTAGCAAAAAATCAGCATTCACTTCCCTAAATCGGCGGTTGTCCTGCACAAAATCGCCATTGACAAACCCTACCGGAGCATTTGGAAGGGAAGCGGTTCCAGTAGGAAAATTATACTCCTGATCACGGGCGTAGAAGTCCTGCCCTACCCTACCTTGGACAAACAGCCAATCGGCAATATTATACCGGGCGGTCAGGTTACCAAATAGCCGATCCCTACGCACATTGTCGAATTTTTCAAAGGTAGACCAATAGGGGTTGGTTCTGTTTCGAAAGCGTGAAAACACAAATTCATTCCCATTTGCGTCTGCCATCTTTTCCCGCATCAAGGATAGGGGCATGGAATTGGCCAACGTGTTCAATACGGTGGGCGTACTCATATCCTGCTCGGCAATCTGGGGAGGGTTTTTGATATTTTCCAGCGAATAATTCATATTTCCGGACACTATCAGCTTTTTGGCTATCTCTTGGGTAAAGCCCAGGTTAATGGTTTTGCGGTCGTATCCGGAGTTGGGCACGATGCTTTGGTTCTCAAGATTCGATATGGAAAGGCTAAACCCACCGAATTCGCCACCCGAGGAAACTGTAACGGTATTGGTAAAGGTGTGTCCTGTTCGGTAAAACGTACTGATGTGACTGGGCTGCGGTACATAGGGCACCTGCACCCCATCAAACAGGACTTGGGTCATGCCTGGCTGAAAACGTTCTCCAAAGCTCCATACACCTGATACAGGATTGGGAGAGGTAGGTCGAATTCCATTTTCCCCCTGCCCATACTCATATTGCCAGTCTGTAAAATCCATGGGACTATCAGAGGTATAGTTGGAGTTGATTTCCACACCAATACCCTGTCCTTTGTTTCTTTGCTTGGTTGTAATCATTATGACACCGTCTTTCGCACGGGCACCGTATAGAGCCGAAGCTGCGGCTCCACGTAGTACGGTCATATTCTCAATATCATCGGGATTGATACTGGTCAAGCCGTCTCCACCATCGGATACCCGGGTTCTACCCCGATCTGTATTGGAGGCGTCCGACCCTTGGTTACCGGGATTGGCACCGTAGTTGGTATTATCTACCGGTATGCCATTGATGACAATCAGCGGTTGGTTCTGCCCACCAAAGGAGGACTGTCCCCTAATCCGGATTTTACTCGTACCGGCAGGGCCGGAACCTAGGCTACTAATGTTAACTCCGGCTACCTTGCCCTGCAGGGCATTCATGAAGTTTGGCGTACGGTTGATGGTCATCTCCTCTGCCGAAACTGAGGAGGTTGCATACCCAAGACTTTTAGCCTCTCTTTCGATGCCAAGCGCCGTCACGACTACCTCTTCCAGTGCTGCTATGTCCTCAACCAACACAATGTCTACCACGGTACGGGTACCGATCTGAACCCGCTGGGTAGCATATCCGATATAGGAAACGACCAGCGTTGCGTTATCCGGTACGGAAAGACTGTATTTTCCGTCAATGTCCGTAATGGTACCGAGGGTAGTTCCGGCTACTGAAATAGCAACTCCAGGTATCGGATCTCCACTCTGTGTGGTGACTGTCCCCCGGATATCAACGTCATAGGCATCCACTTCAATCTCGAGCATGTGCCCGTTTTCATTGGATTCCAGTGTTTTTACACTGATCGTGTTGTTTACCTGCTTAAAATGTAGTTTCCGTTGAAAGGCAATATCCGTCAGTATTTCAGCCACCGTTCCTCGGCTTTTGTTCAAGCGAACGACCGACTCATCAATCATATTTTTGTCAGTGTAGAGAAACCGGTATTCGGTTTTGGCTTCAATAGCCTTTAGGATCGTAAGAAGTTGCCCCTCTTTGATATCCAACCGAACGGTTACTTCTTCGATGCTTTTGACACTTGCCTTGGCGGACAAGGCGATGGAGGGGGAGGCTACAGTTAGCGTAATTCCCACCGACAGTAAAAGAAGACGAATCGCCTTCCACATGAATTGGTATAAATAGTGTTTCATTTTCGGGTACTATTAATTGGTTTCGCACTCGCTTATTTTTGAAATTTTCTTACAGAGCTATCACCTTCTTGGGTTAGTCTGTTCCCTTGGAAAGACCTCGTGTCTTCCTTCATCTGATTTTGGTTGCTTTTTTCTCCTTAGATGGCCTTCCCCGATTCATCGGCAGAAAATCGGATGGTTGATGGTCACCCCCGCGTTTGACGACTACGCCATGCCTGTGTACCCTTGGCAGCTTCGATTTCATGGTCGATCCAGTCATCGATGTATACCCATTGCCTAACCTCATAAGGACAACTTAGCCATAGGAGATCAGCTACCTGCAGGTAGAGGTGCCATACTAACTAAGCCTATTATTCTCTGTGGTTCTCGTGTGTCATACTTGATTTCATGGGTTTATGGTTTGATAACTAACTGAACATTCTTTCCATGTATGGAATAGGTAAATCCTATACTATGCCCCAATGCCTTTAGGACATTGCTCAAATACTCATTTTTGCGGAAGGTTCCGGAGCAAAGGTGGTCTGGCCAGACGGCAGGACCGTGGATTTGGACACCATACCAACGCTCTAAAAGCAGAACCATTTCAGAAAACGGAAGTCGATCAAATTGAAGCACCCCGTCCTTCCAGGAAGAAGCAACGACCGGATCCGTTTTTATTTTTTGCAGGTTAGTTAGGGCAGCCCCAACCTTGGTCGCCTCACCTGGCGCAAGGATCTGGTCTTGGTTTAAAACCTGGTCCTCCACAATCACTTTGCCTGTGGCCAAAGTCACCTGCATACCCTGGCCATCCGCATACGCCGTCACGTTAAACGAAGTCCCCAATGCAGTAGTCTGAAGCCGCCCCGTGATCACTTGAAAGGGCCTAAGGGAATCTTTGGCAACCTCGAAAAAAGCCTCTCCAACTAAGCGCACCACCCTTCCATTTTCGAAACCTCGTTCATACGACAGGTAGCTGTCTGCATTCAGAAATACCCACGAACTATCGGGCAACAAAATTTTGGTGCGTTTGCCTTTTGGATTGTACTTGACGATTATTTCAGGCTCCGCCATGGGCTCGGGCGAATGGGAGGATTGGACAAAAGATCGGGTACCGCCCACCAAAAATACCCCACACAGAAACAGACTAGCGACTAATCCTGAACAACAGAACCGAACGATTTTTTTTCTTCCAAAAGAAAACCTGTCATGCCTTTTTTTCTTGATGAGAATGCCTGACAACAACCTCTCTCCATCCCAATCAATTGGCACCGGTGAATTCTCCATTTCCTTGAATGCAGCATCCACCCCGTCGAAAAAGACCCGTTTCCCACTAGCGGATTTGAGTCGATCGATAAACGTTATTGCCTCCCCCTCGGATAGCCCCCCTTTCAGAAATGTTCTCCATGTTTGTAATAAACCGGCCATAACTAATCCATTTAAATCCATATATCCCCAATCGACAGGAAATACGTACGCTTATCCGGGAAATTTTCGGTTTTTTTTATTTTCGCCAAAAAATGGCCGGCAAAAGGATCTAGTCCAAAAAGAACAACACTAGTATTGGCATAAATTCAGCAGGCAAGGTACTGGATCCGTTCAGTTTGTGCCGTAGCGCCTTGGTAGCCTTGTAAATGTGTGTCTCAACCGTTCTTTTTGAAATCGATAATCTCTGGGAGATTTCTTCGGCAGAAAGTTGATGTAGGTATTTCATTTCAAAAACCTGCCTTTGGGACTTTGGCAGGGAAGCCAGCGCATATTCAGAAAACTTACGGAGATCCTCGTAGAGCAGGGCGGCTTCCCCAAGGTTCTCCTCTGTCGCATCCTTCTGCTGACTTCTTTGGGTATACAACTGAAAGCGGGCAATCTTTTTGGCCTTTTTGTATATAAGTGACTTCATTATCGCCAAAAGGTACGCATTAAAAGAAAGTGCATCTTTGAGGCCTCTCCGGTTTTTCCAAATTCTCAAAAACACCTCCTGCACAATTCCCTCTGCATCCTCATGGCCAACACCCATTTTCCGCGACGTACCATAAACCTTGCGGGCAAACCTTCTGTATAAAGCACAAAACGCTTCCTCATCGTCCTCACGTAACCTACGGACCAACTGGGGGATTTCGGGGTTTATTGTCTCTGGCATAACCACTTGGGATAATCACTACAAGTAAGGAATTATTGGACAACTTAACAACTAAACACCGTTCAAATGTAGCAACAGAATTCCAATACCTTGTAGATTCAGCCCATTTAATTCTAAATATGTCATAAATATCAGAATATTACTAGACAAATCCATCTCTGGGCAGCGCAACTCTCTCGCACATTTTCTGATTGGGTACACTTACAAAACCGGCAGGTTGGGGCTTCCTGCCGGTTTATAACTTCCTGCCTTTATCAACTCCAAGTCCTATCCCAGGATTTGAGCTCGTTCCATTCTTCTGTAGGGGCGAAATATTCCTCCCCTGGCCTCAACCTACGCTTGACTTCGTCCTCATTCAGCTCCAATCCTACTCCCGGAGACTCCGGCACCTGTACATATCCGTTTTGTACCAATGGCCCATCAATGCCGGTTACCAAGTTTTCCCACCAGGGATTGTCCACAGAATGATGTTCCAGCCCAATAAAATTGTAGGTCGCAGCGGCTGCATGTACCGTTCCCATAAAGGTAATGGGCGACGCCGCGTGATGTATGGCCATTCCTATTTCGAATTCCTCCGCATAATCTCCAATTTTTTTGGTCTGCAAATACCCTCCTGCGCTCCCTGGATCTGGGTGCACGATATCTACTGCCCGGTTTTCTATCAGATCTTTGAAATTTCGCTTGTGGTAAGTATCCTCACCCGTTAGCGTGGGCGTGGTAATCGCCTCGGTGATTCGCTTCCATTGTTCTGTGTTCTGCCAAGGAATCAGATCCTCCAGCCAGGCAATGTTGTAAGGTTCAAAGGCCCTCGCTAGCTTGATCATTTCATTGTAGCCCATATGGCCAAAATGATCTATGGCGAGCGGAATTTCATAGCCAACTTTTTCCCTGGCTTTCGCTGCATATTCCACCATCTTTTCCAAGCCTTTTGGTGTGATCTGGATGTTGGTATGTTGATGCCGAGTTTGGGCATGGGACATCACATCACGATCTGTCCAGCCCCTGAGCGGCATCCAAGGTTCCTTATTGGTCAGGGTATCTGGAATGTCCTTTATCAGACCGATCCCTATATCCATCTTGAGCATCGTAAATCCCTTTTCTACTCTTTCCTTCATTTTCTCGGCAAATTCATCCGGATCCGGCATGGTAGGAGTATCGACATAAATCCTCACCTTGTCACGAAATTTACCCCCCAATAGCATGTAAAGGGGTACCCCGTATGCTTTGCCTGCCAGATCCCAAAGTGCCATCTCCACACCGGAAACCCCACCTCCCTGACGGCCATGCCCTCCAAACTGCTCTATCTTTTTGAATATCTTCTCGATATTGCAGGGATTTTCACCCAAGATCCTTGACTTTAGCATCAACGCATAGCGCTTGTCCGCCCCATCCCTGACATCTCCCAGGCCGTGGATTCCCTGGTTGGTGTAAATCTTCAACAAAGGCACATTACCATAATGGGCCACCCTCATATCGGTGATTTTCAGCTCCGAGGGATTTGAATTTCTGTTTACTTTGGAGGTGCTGTGGGCGACGGTATCCTCGATTGGAAGCATCATAAGGCCTCCCAACGACAAGCCACCCAGGCCGGCCTTTTGTAAAAAACTTCGTCTACTGTCCTGACTGCTTGGGTGTTTCTGCTCCGGTAGCTTGGAAGCCTCCGATCTCGCCTCCCTAAGATCCCCAGGGCTATCCATCGGCTGTAGTAAATGCGCAATACTTTTTTTCATGGTAACTTGGATTTAACGTGTACGTGACTTGCTTCAACTGCCAGTGGCAGTCTTCAAGCTTAAAAGTAACCATTATTCAACGAAAGATGAAGAACTTTCTGAACCATCGGAAATAGGAGCATTAATCGCGATACGCATCGGGAATCGCTCAAAATTTTATTTTAGTCAATAACCCTGGAATCTCTGTTTAGCCCTTCCTTTTTTTATATTTGCTGGTCTATTTCCGAGAAAGTATCGCATGGATTCCGAAAATCAAGTTTTATACGCATTTCTTTTTACCACAATAGCGGGTCTGTCAACAGGAATTGGCGGCTTGGTATCGTTCTTGAAATACGCTCGAAAAGAAAAATTTTTGGCCTTTTCCCTAGGCTTGTCGGCGGGAGCTATGGTGTACATCTCTTTTGTTGAACTCATAATAAAATCCCTGGGAGACCTAAGTGAAACCTATGGAAATGAATCCGCCTACACCCGTGTGGCCATACTTTTCATTGGGGGGCTGCTCGCGTCCGCGATCATCGCCAAGATCATGGACCTGTTAATGGACCGGCTGGGCATCTTGAAGGCCCATGTGCCGGATCAAGCCAACCGTGAAAACCTTTCACCTAAAAAAACAAAAAAACTTTACAAAGCTGGTCTGGTAACCGCTGTAGCATTGGCGATCCACAATTTGCCCGAGGGGCTTATCACCTTTTTGACATCGATGCAGGATCTCCAATTGGGACTTGGAATCACGATTGCCATTGCCATCCACAATATCCCGGAAGGACTGGCGGTTGCCATGCCCATCTACCATGCTACCCAAAATAAATCGAAAGCCTTTTTTATCAGCCTCCTGTCCGGACTTTCTGAACCCGCAGGCGCATTGATAGCCTACTTTCTATTCTTCCGAAACCTGAACCCTGAGTTACTCGCCAGTGTCAACGTCTTAGTTGCAAGCATCATGGTGTATGTTGCATCCTTCGAACTGATCCCGAGTGCCTACGAAATGGGATATAAAACGCATACCAAATGGGGCATGATCGCAGGTATCGGCATCATGGGTATAAGTCTAGTCCTATTGGGAAAATAAATCCAAAACAACCTTTATTCTTATGACACAAAAAAAAGTCCTGCTTTTCCTGATATCGATCCTGCTGGCAACCTACGGATTTTCCCAATCCCAAAATGGAGACCTCATTCGAATCATGGTGAGCCCCGTAAACCCGGAAATGATCTACGTTATAGGTGAAGACATAACATTCGACGTCGCCGTCTATAAATTTGGAAAATTAATTCAAAATGCAACTATCGGGTACAGTGCCGGACCCGAGCTGATGGATCCTACCAATCAGGGAACCCTCACCTTTCCCACCGGAACCGGGAAGATCCAAGGCGGAAAAATGACTGCCCCGGGCTTCGTTCGATGCTATGTCACTTATACCGAAAACGGCGTAACCTATCAGAATTCTGGTACTGCTGGTGTCAATCCGGATCAGATACGGCCTACTACGACACTTCCCGATGATTTTCAGTCTTTTTGGCAGGAACAACTAAAACAACTGTCTGCCATCCCTATTGAGGCTGAGTTAACCCTGATGCCAGAACGATCCACCCACCATTCAAACGTGTACCACGTCAGCTTTAGGAATATCACCGGTCGGATCTATGGTGTACTCACCAGACCAAAAAAACCCGGGAAATACCCAGCGCTGCTCGTGGTACCCGGTGCAGGCATACGACCCTACCAAGCCATTCACACAGACAAGGACATCATCACACTTCAAATTGGCATTCACGGCATTCCGGTCAACCTCTACCAATCCACCCTTTACCAAGATTTGGCTCAGGGGCCTTTGGCCAACTACAACACATTCAATCTTGAAGACCGTGATCGATACTATTACAGACGGGTATACCTAGGATGTGTTCGTGCGGTAGATTTTATCTTTTCGTTGGATGAATTTGATGGGAAGAACATGGGCGTGATGGGGGGAAGCCAGGGTGGTGCGCTATCCATTGTAACTGCAGGCCTTGATACCCGAATCACCGGTCTGGTAAGCTACTATCCCGCACTGTCAGATCTTACTGGATACCTCTATGGGCGGGCAGGCGGCTGGCCGCATCTGTTCAAAAATGATTTCACAAATCAGCCTGCCAAAATCGAAACCTCAAAATACTATGACGTGGTAAACTTTGCCCGATTTGTAAACGTGCCTGGTCTGTATTCATTTGGTTTTAACGACAATGTATGCCCTCCCACGTCCATGTATGCCGCCTATAATACCATCGAGGCTCAAAAAGAGCTGTCCATCTACCAAGATGCCGCCCACTGGCGCTATCCTGAACAGGTTCGGGAAGGGGAGGCTTGGATGTTTGAAAAATTAGGTGTGAATCCGTGAATAGTCCATTTCCTAAATTTACCGGTACATTTTAAAATATCACCCATGAAATCTTTCTTAAAGATCGCATTGATCACCGTCATTGTCCTGGTAGTGGGCGGTGGAATATACACCTGGCGCCAATTTGCCGATAGGCACCCTGGCTACGAGGTAGATCTGCTGATACCCGCAGGCAAGCCCACCACCCTGAAAATCGGTTTTGGCAAAACAGACATAACCCCCACCAACTTCGACACTTGGACCGATGTGAGTGGTAACGCTCGGTACCGACCAAAGGAAGGAGATACTTACCAAGACCTGAACGGAAACGGTAAATTCGATGCGGTGTGGTTGGCTGGATTTCAACAAAACCGGCCTGCAACAGGGGTAAACGATCCGCTATGGGCCAGGTCTATGATCATTGACGATGGCCAACATAGAATCGGTGTATGTGTCATCGATATGATTGGGTTTGGCCATGACGATGTAGTGACGGTCAGAAAAAGGTACCAGGCGGCCTTGGAACTCGATTACCTGGTAGTTGCCAGCACACATGTTCATTCTTCTCCCGATCTAATGGGACTCTGGGGCCCTAATCCCTATACCAGCGGCATAGACCAAGACTATAAAGAGCAAGTTATAGAGGGTATTTTCACCTCGTTGGAGGAGGCTTCTCGGTACGCTGAGCCTGCCTACCTTAAGTTCGCCATCAATGAAACCCAATCGCTGCCATTAGTTGGGGATTCCAGGGAACCGTTTGTGTACGATGAAGCCATCCGGATCATGCAGGTAATGTCTTTGAATGATCACCGAACCTTGGGAATACTGCTGAATTGGGGAAACCACCCTGAAACATTTTGGTCTGGAAATACAGAAATCAGTTCGGATTTTCCCCATTATTGGCGGGAATATATGGAAAAAGGCATTTACATGGGAGATAGCCTGATTCATGAGGGACTGGGAGGCGTTGCCCTTTTCATGAATGGCGCACTGGGCGGATTGATGACCACCCGACCCAACCATCCCATTTTCCATCCTTATACCAATGAGCTTTTCATGGAAGAGAATGCGGAAAAAGTGGATGTACAGGGCCTTGCGCTGGCTAACCTCACTTTTGAGACCATGCGATCCGGCATGATGGAGGTGCGGCAGGCAAGTCTCGGCCTTCGGGCGAAAACCATAGAACTGGCCATGGACAACAACCTCTTTCGCCTAGCCGCCTGGATAGGGATCTTTGACAGGGGCTTTACCCGATGGGGACATATCCGGTCGGAAGTGGCCGCTTGGACGCTGGGCCCCGCTTCCTTTGTACACGTGCCGGGGGAGCTTTATCCGGAAATTTTAAATGGGGGCATAGAATCGCCCACGGGAGCTGACTTTGGTATTCCTCCTGTAGAAGTCCCCTCTATTCGAAGCCAAATGCCGGGCAGCGTCCGCTTTTTTAGCGGTATGGCCAACGATATGATAGGCTACATTATTCCCAAAAGCCAGTGGGATGAAAAACATCCCTTTACCTACGAGAGAGATAGGGCTCCCTATGGCGAAATAAACTCGCTCGGTCCCAACACGGCGCCGACAATCCATGGTGCTGTATTGGATATATTGCAAGACCTTTCAGAATCCAAGTAAACAAACCCAACTAACCCCCTCACAATGCAAGAAAGCATACTTACCGCTGTTTTTCTACCCCTGGCACTGGCCTTTATCATGCTCGGTATGGGATTATCTCTAACCGTAAAAGATTTTAAAAACGTCGTCCTGTATCCGAAAGCAATCCTTTTGGGACTGGTAACCCAGTTGGTGTTGCTTCCCCTGGTGGGTTACCTCCTGATTCAGGGATTCGGGCTTACCGGCACCATGGCCGTAGGCCTGATGATACTGGCTGCTTGTCCTGGAGGCCCTACCTCTAACTTGATTACCCATCTCTCCCGTGGAGATACCGCCTTGTCCATCAGTCTCACGGCGGTAAGCTCATTTGTTACGGTGATTACAATACCATTAATCGTAAACTTTGCCATTAGGCATTTTGGGGAAGAAGGAAGTATTTCCCTACCCGTGTTTGAAACCATCGTACAGATTGTCGGGGTTACGGTCATTCCGGTATCGATCGGCATGTTTTTAAACCAAAAATTTCCTGTGATTTCCCAACGCGCTGACAGACCGGTGCGCATTGCATCGGCTGTTTTCTTTGCGTTGATCATTGCCGCAGCCATTTTAAAAGAGCGTGAATCCCTTCCTGCGTTTTTGGCTGAAGCCGGCCTGGTTACCATTGCATTGAATATCATTACCTTGCTTGCAGGATACTACCTCGCCAAACTCTTCCTGTTACCGAAAAGTCAACAAATTTCCATATCCATCGAGTCAGGAATCCAAAACGGCACGCTGGGAATCATGATTGCTGCCACGCTACTGAAAAACTCCGAAATGACCATTCCCATCGTCATTTACAGCCTCTTGATGTTTCTAACCGCAGCTGTGGTGATACTTATTCATGGACGTAGGCGGATAACCTAAGCGATAGGGATGTTTTATCTAGCCTCACAACCATTGGCAAAATTTTGGTTGTGCTTTCAAAACATATACCTATTTTGGCTGTTTGGTTAACAAATCCACGAAAATGATACGTTTGTTTCTCCTAGCGGTTCTCTGTACCACCTTTAGCCAAAACATGTCCTACGCACAACTGCCATCGAAGGAAATCTGGTATGTGGGCACCTTTTCCGAGTCCGGAAGTAAAGGGCTTTATGTGATGGAATTTGACCGCTTATTGGGTCAATTTACCGAACTTCAGACCGTTCACGACCGGAAGAGCCCGTCCTTTGTAAGTCTGCACCCCAGCAATCAGTTCCTTTATGCAGCCTACCGTGAGGGCATGGAAGAAGGCGATCCGAATGGTACTATAGTCGCCTACCGAATAGATGCCTATACAGGCCTGCTTCAAAAAATAAACGAGGTCAGTTCAGAAGGCGCCAGCCCTTGTCATGTGAGCGTGGATCCCAGCGGAGACGTGGTTTTTGTTTCAAATTACCAAGGAGGCAACCTGGCAAGTTACAAGATTCGGGAAGATGGAGGACTCCACCCTGCCAGTTCGGTGTTTGGCCACGAAGGCAGCAATGCCAAGCCGGACAGGCAGAGTAGAGCCCATATGCATTCCGTAATACCCTCCCTGAACGGAAATTTTGCCTTTGCCTCGGATCTTGGGGCAGATAGAATTTTCACTTACAAGGTGGAATCCAACACCGGGTCATTGTTGCCCGCAAAAAGAGGATCCGTTCGGGCCACGCCCGGGTCAGGCCCAAGGCATTTTGTACTGCATCGAGAGATTCCCTTTGCCTACTCCATCGAAGAACTTTCCAACACCGTGGCCGTCTACCAGGTAAACCCGTATAATGGTAGGCTAAGGCCAAAAGGACGCTATAATCTGCTAAGCAATCAAGTCCAAAGCGAACAGAATTCAGCCGCAGATATCCATATTTCGGTGGATGGTAAATGGCTATATGCCTCCAACCGAGGGCAGGACAACTTAGCTATTTTCAAGATTAATCCGGCAGACGGAGCACTGACTGCGGTGGGACATGTACCCAGCGGAGGTCTGCACCCCAGAAATTTCAGGGTAGACGAACTTGGGGAGTTTGTTTATGTAGCCAATATGAACAGCGATCAGATCATCGTTTTTTCGTACGACTCGGTTACCGGTTCCCTTAATCCAACCGAAATGCAGGTACAAATCCCAAGACCTGCCTGTGTAGTCCAACTGTTTATCAATCCACGTTAAATCTGTTCCCCGGTCGTTGAACCAATATTATCGTTACCTTTGTTTTAGATTCCGATCCAATGAATGGTATTGGAACTATTGCAAAGCATGAATCAGAAAAAGCGCGTGGTCCTAGGCCTTTCCGGTGGCGTAGACAGTTCGGTTGCCGCCTACCTCTTACTTCAACAGGGGTATGAGGTTATCGGCATGTTCATGAAAAATTGGCACGACGAATCGGTAACGATCTCCAACGAATGCCCTTGGATGGAAGACAGCACCGACGCGATGTTGGTTGCTGAAAAACTTGGGATCCCCTTCCAAGCGATTGATCTCAGTCGGGAATACAGAGAGAAGATAGTAGACTACATGTTCGCCGAATACGAGGCCGGCCGTACCCCCAATCCGGATATCCTTTGCAACCGTGAGATTAAATTTGATATTTTTTTAAAGGCTGCCGAAAAACTGAAGGCAGACTTTGTAGCGACCGGGCATTACTGCCGGAAAGGAGAAGTCCAAGTGGACGGAAAACCCGTCTTTCGGTTACTCGCCGGAGCGGATCCCAACAAAGATCAGAGCTATTTCCTATGTCAGCTTAGCCAGCAGCAATTGGCAAAGGCCCTGTTCCCCATTGGTCATCTACAAAAGGCCGAGGTACGGAAAATCGCCAAAGAACAGGAACTCGTCACGGCCGATAAAAAAGACAGTCAGGGGCTGTGTTTTATCGGAAAGGTACGGCTGCCTGATTTCCTTCAGCAGCAACTCCTGCCCAAAAAGGGGGATATTCTCGTCATTCCCGAAGATTCCCCCGTATATACATGTAATCTGATAACTGCTCATGGGGAGCTTGATTCCTTGGACCGGCGTTGCCTTCCCCTATCCTATGTGCCCCATCAGGGAAGTAAGGTCGGAGAACACTCGGGTGCTCACTTTTTCACGGTTGGCCAACGAAAAGGGCTCCATGTCGGAGGTACCGGGAAGCCTCTGTTCGTGATCGCCACCGACACCCAAGCCAATATCGTATATACAGGCCTGGGAGAAGACCATCCCGGCCTGCTTCGTGACGGTCTTTTTGTCCCTTTGGCAGACATCCACTGGGTCCGCGAAGACAGGCAGCTTAAGCCGGGGGAGACCGCAAAGTATTTAGCCCGCATCCGCTACAGACAGGCCCTAAGCCAGGCTACCCTGCAGATGGAAGCCAACGGTCTTTATGTGCTTTTTGACAAACCCCAACGGGGAATCGCCTCCGGCCAGTTTGTAGCCTGGTACGATGGGGAAGAAACCATTGGATCCGGTACAATTTACTAGTGTATGGAAGCGTTGGAGATCCTCTATGAGGATGCACATTATATCGCCATCAACAAGCCTGCTGGAGTGATGGTGCACAAAACCCCGTTGGAACGTGATCCCGACGCTCTTTTTGCAGTTCAGATGCTCCGCGACCAGATT
This sequence comes from Lunatimonas lonarensis, assembly GCF_000390185.1. Taxonomy (GTDB): domain Bacteria; phylum Bacteroidota; class Bacteroidia; order Cytophagales; family Cyclobacteriaceae; genus Lunatimonas; species Lunatimonas lonarensis. The sequence goes on from NZ_AQHR01000085.1 coordinate 22,528, forward strand.
GGCCAAAAGGTAAATCCGCTGCACCGCTTGGATCGTCCTACCTCAGGAGTATTGTTGTTTGCGAAATCTTCGGATGCTGCCGCCAGACTCCAGCCAGATTTTGCCAACCAAAAAATCACGAAAAACTACCTCGCTGTCGTGAGGGGGTACTTACCCGATACGCATGGGTTCATTGATTCTCCACTTGCCAAAGACCTTACTTTGGACCTGCAACCTGCCAAAACAGAGTTTTGGTGCATCGACCGGGCAGAAATCCCCTTTGCTTCTTCCCCCAGGTATGCCAGTAGTCGCTACAGTTTGGTCAGGATATACCCCCATACCGGAAGAATGCACCAGATTAGGCGGCATTTTGCCCAATTCCGCCACTATGTGATCGGAGATACCACCCACGGCGACAACAAGCAGAACAACTTCTTCCGCCGTCACTTCCGGTGTGACTCTCTTTTGCTTCATGCCTGGCACATGTCATTTTACCACCCTTATGATAAGTCATTGGTCACCCTGCATGCCACCCCCCCCGGCTATTTTTGTGAACTACTGGCCCAACTTGGATGGAAGGTACCAACGGATTCCCCCCTATAATGAATTGACCCACAAAAGTGGGGGTTGGCACTAATCAAGGATATCAATCCATTCCCGTTCGGTCCATCTATCAATATCCCAAAAAAGAATTCGTAACCAGAACGAGTACTCCCGCGTCTGTAGTCTTGTAATTCTTCGCAAAAGAATGCACCTTTCCAGTGTGAACTGACTTGATTAAAAAAACGATGCTTATCTATTCGGGAAAAGAGGCTGCCCAAATCTTAAAAAATTGTACCGGCCATTTGATCGTACGGAATAAGTCGTCGCACCACCCATACTAAACCAAACATCCACACACAAAACGCCTGGTTGTTGAAGAAACACTTTTTACTACTCGTCATCTACTTGTCATTCATCAGTCTTGGGCTTCCTGATTCCCTGCTGGGAGCAGCATGGCCGGCCATGTATGCAGACCTAAAGGTACCAGTAGATTATGCAGGGTTCATTTCAATGATCGTCGCAGCCGGTACGGTCGTGTCCAGTCTCCTCAGCGGAAAAGTGATCGACCGGTTTGGTGTTCCCAATGTAACGACTATAAGCGTACTTCTAACTGCGATTTCCCTGGTAGGATTTTCGCTGTCCGGTAGTTTTATCTACCTGTGCCTGTTAGCCATACCCTTGGGACTGGGTGCCGGCAGTGTGGATGCCGCCCTAAACAATTACGTGGCACTGCATTACCAAGCCCGGCACATGAACTGGCTACATAGCTTTTGGGGAGTTGGTGCGGCGGTTGGGCCCATGATTATGGCGGGACACCTGGCGGCGGGCAATTCCTGGACCAAGGGTTACGCCACCGTTGCATGGATACAAATGGGATTGGTCTTTGTGCTGGTGCTCTCCCTTCCACTTTGGGTCAAAAGAAGACCTACTCAAAAAACTACACAAAAGAAATCCACTACAGGCCTGATAGGGCTCGTCAGCACCCTGCCAGGATTAAAAGAAGCCCTATTCGTTTTTTTCTGCTATTGTACGATCGAAGCCAGTTTTGGCCTTTGGGGCGCCAGCTACCTGGTTTTTGAAAAAGGGTATGATACAGACCAAGCCGCACGCCTAACGTCTTTGTATTTTCTAGGTATTACCGTTGGAAGGTTTCTTTCCGGGTTGCTGACGGCTTACTTTAGCAACCGTCAGTTGGTATACCTAGGTCAGGGAATCATTGGCGTGGGGTTGATATTGCTTCTTTTGCCTTACTTCTCGACGGTCATTCCCGGGTTTTTACTGATAGGACTGGGGTGTGCCCCCATTTTCCCAAGTCTTCTCCACGAGACCCCGATCAATTTTGGCGAAAAATATTCCCAGGTGATTATGGGATTTCAGATGGCAAGTGCTTACGTAGGAATCACCCTTATGCCCTTTCTGTTTGGGAAAATTGCCACCTATACCGGGCATGGTTTTCTGGTGGTTTTTTTGGGGATCTTCCTGGTATTGATTATGGTTATAACCAGGCAGATGAATAAAAAGACACGCATACATACCCCTGCCAGTTAATAAATGTAGCGGTATTTCCGGCGATTAGGCGGGAAAGATAGCATTTGGATACAGGTAAAAATACTATCCTATGATCAGGTTGGATGGGAAAATGCGATCCGCAAAAAAAACAGGCACCTTAGAACTGGTCCAAGATGCCTGTTCGGCTGGATGAAACCAGCCCGTTTTGCCCGATTAAAAACTCCCCGTTTTCGCCTAAAGGCCAAATAAACGGGGTAGCCAAAGGGTAAGCTGCGGAAATAGGGTGATGATCAAAAGACCCACAATCATAGTAATGAAAAACGGCAGAAGCGGGATAAATACCTTAGCAATGCTGGTCTTTGCCACACCCACGCCTACGAACAGCACCGATCCGACCGGAGGTGTGCAGACTCCTATACAAAGATTGAGCACCATCATAATTCCAAAATGGACCGGATCAATCCCCAAGGAAACAACTGCGGGCAGGAAAATCGGCGTAAAGATCAATACTGCCGGGGTCATATCCATGAAGGTACCCACAAACAACAAAATCAAGTTGATAATGATGAGAATGACAAATTTATTTTCACTCAAAGACAAAAGCGTAGCACTTATGGACTGGGGAATATTTTCGCTGGACATGGCCCATGACATACTCATCGAGGTGGCGATCAGCAACATGACGATCGAAGTGGTCTCCGAGGATTTCAAGAGGATTTTGGGTAGGTCCTTAAAGCTGATTTCCCGGTAAATAAATGATAATACAATCGTGTATACAACCGCAATGGCAGAGGCCTCTGTTGCGGTAAATACACCAATAACGATTCCTCCAATCACTACGACCAACAGAAAAAGACTGGGCAGGGCATCCAAAAACTTCTTTACCAGCTCCTTTATTGGTGTAATATCTCCCGGCTTCAGGTTGTTTTTACGAATAAATACAGATGCAGTAAGCATCAAGAGCAGGCCCAACAGAATGCCGGGAATGTAGCCGGCTACAAACAGGGCGGCAATGGAGACACCACCACTTGCTAGGGAGTAGACAATCAGCACGTTGGAGGGCGGAATAATCAGACCTGTAGTAGAGGAGGTAATATTTACCGCTGCACCCAATTCTTTGGGGTAGCCCTCTTTTTCCATCCTTGGTCCCAAAATACCCCCGATCGCGGATGCGGCCGCAACGGCCGAACCGGCAATGGCCCCGAACAGCATAGAGGCAATTACATTTACATAAAGCAAACCACCGGGAAGTCGGCCTGTGATGGCCTTTGCCAAATCAATCAGGCGATTGGCAATGCCCCCCTTGTTCATGATCTCCCCCGCTAAAATAAAAAACGGGATGGCGAGGAGGGAAAAGCTATCCAAGCCGGTACCCATACGCTGGGCGATGGTGGTAGCCGATGGTACGGTGGCAATAGTTACTGTTAATGTCAGAAAACTGGAAAGTCCCAAACTCCAGGCTACGGGAACTCCCAACCCCATAAGCGTAATAAAACTGACAACGAGTATGACAACACTGATGTATTCCATAAAGCTTACTTAGTTTTGGGTAATGGGTTGACGAAGGGTTTTCAGGATTTCTACGATTTGGTAAAAAAGCACCAGTACCCCGCTGACCGGGATAATCAAATACACAAAGGCCAAAGGCAGACCCAGTGTGGCGGATTTTTGCTGCAGGGTGTAGGTGATGTACACTAGGTTACCACCACCCATGATCATTACCGGAACCACAAAGGCAATGATGGCCAGGTGAATGAACACCATCAGTCGCTTCTTGGCTAGGCCATGAACCTTTTGAGGAAAAATATCAATGGCCAGGTGCTCGTTTTTTCCTGCCACATAAGCCGCTCCGAGCATACCCAACCAGATCAGCAGGTACCTGGACAATTCGTCCGTGTATGAACTTGGGGACTGCACTACATAGCGCGAAAGAACCTGCCAAGTCACGTTGAACACCATCACTGCCATGATTACGATCAACAGCAGCGAGACGATTCGGTCAATCGCATTTTTAGCCTTTTCCATAATCCTCAGTAACTTCTTATTTTCTCAACCAACTCATACATCTCCGGATCGTTTGTCTTCAAGGCTTCGTACATGCCCTCCACCGCTTTACGGAACGGCTCTTTATCTGGATAGGAAACCTGTACACCGGCTTCTTGAAGGATTCGCATAGATTCCTCAACCGATTCGGCCCACAATTTATATTGGTAGGTAGCAGATTCATCAGCTGCCTCCTGTAGCCACTGCTTTTCCTCGTCGCTCAGCCGTTCCCATACTTTGGTGCTCACGATCATCATATCCGGCACCGCTGTATGTTCATTGAGGCTATAAAACTTACATACTTCATAATGCCGCGAGGTGAGCAAGCTAGGCGGATTGTTTTCAGCTCCGTCCACGATACCCTGTTGCAAAGCAGTGTACAGCTCACCGAAAGATACCGGAGTGGGGGAACCTCCGAAACTCTGAATCAAACGCACCGCCGTGGGGCTTTCCATCACCCGGATCTTTAAACCCTTGATGTCCTCTGGGTTTTCCACTGGGCTGGTTTTGGTGTAAAAACTGCGTTTGCCGGCATCGTAGAAGCAGAGGCCTTTGAACCAGTACTTTTCTCCGGCCGCCAATAGATCTTTCCCGATGGGGCCTTGTAATACGCGCAGCTGATGATCATCGTCACGGAACAGATATGGCTGGCTTAACACCTTGATCTCGGGCGCAAAGCCTTCCATTGCGGCGGTAGACACCTTGGTCATCGCCAAGCTGCCGATCTGCAACAGCTCCACCAATTCCCGCTCCGAGCCTAGCTGTTGATTGGGGTATACCTGGATTTTTACGGTACCGTCTGATTTTTCTTCCACCCGTTCTGCCATGTAGATCATCGCCGCATGTACCGGATGGCTGGTATCCAATCCATGTCCGAGTTTGAGAATCCTTACCCCTCCGGGTTTGGAACAGGCACTGGCCAAAATCAAAAGGCCGATTAAGACCCCGGGAAGCCTGCGGGAATGCCGGGACCAGTAATTACGGGAATTTACTAGCATTTTTGGGTTAACGTTATTTGCTTATATCAATAGCTTAAAATACAAATCAATAAAATTACTGCTTAAATCCATGTCCAAATCGGAAATATTTATGGGATTCGGGAAAAACTCCGATAATCCAATCCGTCCTGCAAACCGGGCTAGCGCAAAAGTTTTCCTACATTTTCCCCTCGAACAAGTTGATCAACCTCCTCTACTGTCACAAAATTGGCATCACCTGGAATAGAATGCTTGAGAACTGAAGCCGCTACAGCAAAATCCAAGGCGTCGGCATCACTTTTGTGCAGCAACCCATAGATCAATCCAGCCATAAAAGCATCGCCTCCCCCCACCCGGTCTACGATGTGGGGCATATCGAACGTTCTGCTGCCTAGGAGCGTCTCACCGTTCCATAATACCCCCGAAAGGATGTTATGGGTAGAACTCAAAGAATCCCGGTGGGTAGTGGAAATATAGCGAATGTCAGGGTACAAACGTTTCGCTTCACGGCAAGCCTCCACATAATCATCCTGCCGGATACCGAGGCAGTTTTCCATATCGGTAAGACCTGCGATGATCACGTCGGTATTTTTGATGAGATCAGGCATTACCTCTAAGGGTGACTTGCCATATTGCCACAGGTTTCTTCGGTAATTGATATCACCGCTTACCCGCACACCTTGGTCTCTAGCAGCGACGACGGCCCGTTGGCATAGGTTGGCGGCAGCCTCGGAGATAGCCGGGGTAATCCCCGTCCAATGAAACCATTCCGCTCCGTCAAAAACCGCCGTCCAATCCACTCCAACGCCGTCAAATTGGGAGAAAGCCGAGTAAAACCGGTCGTAGATGATCTTAGACGAACGGTGCATGGAACCGTTTTCAAAAAAATAGAGACCCATCCGCCCTTCTCTGAGAAAGACAAAAGAGGTGTCTACCCCGGCAGCGCGAAGGAACCGAATGCCAGCTTTGCCGATATCATGATTGGGAAATGCACAGACGTGGGCAACGGATTGATCCCAAAAAGCTAGTGAGGCGGCAACATTGGCTTCTGCGCCTCCGAATTGCACCTCATAATCATGGGTTTGGATAAATCGCTCGTGTCCCGGGGTGGAAAGTCGCATCAAAACCTCTCCTAAGGTGATGATTCGTTTTGGCATAGTGTTGGCAGGTTAGGTGATTCATTAAGTAGATCCGACAGAAAAAAAAGGATTGGACAGCCCTTGATTCATCGAATTATTCCTAAATTGTGCAATCGATTGCTCAATATAACACAAAAAAACGAAATGAAGCACAACGTGTTGAAAATACATCCCTCCGATAATGTATTGGTTGCCCTGACCGATTTGCAACGGGGAGAGTCCGTGGAATTTGAAAACAATACCTACGTTTTGACCTCGGATGTTCAGGCAAAGCACAAGTTTACCCTACAATCTCTTCAACCGGGCGACCCCATCTACATGTATGGTATTATCGTGGGAAAAGCGCTGTCTCCTATCGCCCTAGGTGAGGCTATCACTACCCAAAACGTGGCCCACGCCACCTCCCCATATACCGGAAAACGACAAAGCACCCCCTGGCAGGCTCCTGACGTAAGCAAGTGGAAATCCCGGACTTTTAACGGATATCATCGAGCGGACGGAAAAGTTGGCACGGCCAATTATTGGCTAGTGGTTCCTTTGGTGTTTTGTGAAAACCGTAACGTTGAAATCCTGAAGCAAGCCTTTGTCGAAGAGCTTGGCTTTGCCAAGCCAAACCCCTATACCCAAGTGGTTCGGGAAATGAAGCAGCGGTTTATGAGTGGTGACACAGCAAGCCTGTCCTCCATTTCATGGGACACGGTGGCTACCGATGAGCGTAACCGGGTATTCAAAAACGTGGATGGAATCAAATTCCTCACCCATCAGGGAGGATGCGGTGGCACCCGTCAAGATTCGGAAGCCCTATGCGCGTTGATCGCCGGTTACATCTGCAATCCCAATGTAGCGGGCGCTACCGTCTTGAGTTTAGGATGTCAAAACGCCCAACCCGCCATCCTAAGAGACAAGCTGGCAGCAATTTCACCCGGTTTGGATAAGCCGGTGATCATGCTGGAACAACAAAAGGAAGGTACGGAATCCGTGTTACTTCAGCGGGCGATTCAGGAGACGTTTTTGGGATTGGTAGAAGCCAACAAAGCGACCAGAAAGCCCGCTCCGCTGAGCCAGCTAACCATTGGATTGGAGTGTGGGGGGTCGGATGGTTTTTCAGGCATTTCGGCAAATCCGGCACTGGGCCATGTGTCAGATATTCTGGCAGGCATCGGTGGTAAAAGCGTTCTTTCGGAGTTTCCCGAGCTATGCGGCGTGGAGCAGGAACTGATCAACCGGTGTACCAACGACAAGTCAGCAGAAAAGTTTGTACAGCTTATGCGCGCCTATGCTTCCCGGGCAGAGGCAGTTGGATCCGGATTTGACATGAACCCTTCTCCCGGCAACATAAAGGACGGATTGATCACCGACGCGATCAAGTCTGCCGGAGCAGCCAAAAAAGGCGGTACCTCCCCTATCGTGGATGTGCTCGATTATACCGAGCAGGTGAGTAGACCCGGGTTAAGCTTGCTTTGCACGCCAGGTAACGATGTAGAAAGCACTACCGCCATGGCCGGATCCGGGGCAAACGTCATTCTTTTCACTACAGGATTAGGCACACCAACCGGCAATCCCATTACGCCCGTCATTAAAGTATCATCAAATCACAGGCTTGCGGCACGTATGTCCGATATAATCGACGTCGATACCGGATTTGTGGTCTCAGGAGAAAAGACCATCGAGGAAGTGGGCGATGATCTGATGGAGTTCATCATACAGGTGGCAAGTGGAGATGTGAAACCAAAAGCAGTACAGTTAAACCAAGATGATTTCATCCCTTGGAAAAGAGGCGTATCTTTGTAGATCACCCTATCAAAATTTTACATACGAATCATTAACCCAAATTTATGTCGAGTCTATTTTCAGTTAAGAACAAAATCATCATGGTCAGTGGGGCCACGGGTATTTTGGGAAAGGCAATCGCCAAGCACCTGGCCGCTGAGGGAGCTCAGGTTATCGTCCTGGGCCGAAACACCGACAAGGTAAGCGCGCTGGTACAGGAAATAAAGGATGAGGGGGGCTTCGCCCATCCAGGTATTGCCGATGTAACCCAAGAAGATCAGTTGAAGGCATTGGGCGAAGAACTCAGCAAAGAATTCGAACAATTGGACGTTTTAATTAACGCCGCCGGCGGAAATATGCCAGGTGCAGTAGTTATGCCGAACCAGTTTTTAACCGACCTTTCCGGCGATGATGTCCGTAAGATCATTGACCTGAATTATATGGGTACCTTTCTGCCTATCAAGGTTTTTCTACCACTTATGACGAATACCAAAAAGGCAAGCATCATCAATATATCCTCCATGGCTGCAAGTCGTCCCATGACCCGGGTGATGGGATATGCATCTGCCAAAGCGGCCATCGACAACCTTACCAAATGGTTGGCGACTGAATTTGCCAAAAAGTACGGAGAAGGCATGCGTGTAAATGCGGTGGCACCCGGATTCTTTTTGACCGAGCAGAACCGTACGTTGCTCACAAACCAAGATGGCAGTCTGACCGAGCGCGGCAATCTGATCATTCAAAACACCCCTATGGGTAGATTCGGAAGTCCGGATGAACTGTTTGGTGCCATTCAGTATCTTTGCAGTGATGCCTCCAAGTTCGTGACCGGAACGATCATTGAGGTAGATGGTGGATTTAATGCGTTTTCAGGAGTATGAGTAATAAACCCCTATTGATGGAGCAGACCATGAGATGGTATGGTCCAAACGACCCTGTAAGTCTTGCGGATATCAGGCAATCAGGTGCCACCGGCATAGTTACTGCCCTACACAACCTGCCAAATGGCACCGTATGGACGAGGGATGCGATACGTGAACGAAAAGAAATGATCGAACGGGCAGGTTTGACTTGGTCCGTGGTGGAAAGTGTCCCCGTTCATGAAAATATCAAAACGAGAAGCGGAAACTTCGAAACCTACATCAAGAACTACCAGCAGACCCTTCGAAACCTTGGTGCCGAGGGTATCCATGTGGTGTGTTATAATTTTATGCCCATCCTGGATTGGACCCGCACAGACCTTGGCTATACCTTAGCCAACGGATCAAAAGCCCTCCGATTTGATATGACCCAGTTGGCAGCTTTTGATGTTTACATTTTAAAACGAAAGGGAGCCGAATCCGATTACCCCTCTCCGATTTTGGAGAAAGCAAAGGCTTATGTGGATCAAATCGACGAGGAGGAAAAAAATCGATTGGTCAGAACCATCATTGCCGGACTTCCCGGTGCGGAGGAAGGCTATACGGTAGAAGACTTTCAAAAAGCACTGGACACCTATGCAGGGATCGACGCGGAAAAACTCGGGCAACATCTCAACCTATTTCTTGATGCGATAATCCCAGTGGCCGAGGAAAGTGGCGTGTTCATTTGTGTACACCCCGATGACCCACCATTTCCGATTTTTGGTTTGCCACGGGTCGTCAGTACAGCCTCGGACTACGACCGCATTTTGGCAGGAAACAATAGCCCTCACAATGGATTCACCTTTTGCACCGGATCGTTAGGGGTTCGGGCCGACAACAACCTTCCCGAGATGGTAAGAAAATACGGCGACTATTTTCACTTCATCCACTTGAGAAGCACCCAGCGTGACGAGGAAGGCAATTTCTACGAGGCCAATCACTTGGAAGGAGACGTACCTATGGCGGAGGTCGTAAAAGAACTGATCCTACTTCAGCAGCGGACCGGAAAATCCCTACCTATGCGGCCCGACCATGGGCACCAAATGCTCGATGACCTTTCCAAGGTGACCAATCCCGGCTATTCGGCGATCGGACGGCTCAAGGGCCTCGCTGAGCTCCGCGGATTGGAACTGGGCCTTATGTTCAGATTGCAGAAGTAATCGCGTTCAACTTAACTATAATCTCAAATAATTATGAAAAAACACAACCAAACGCGGAGAATCTTCCTCAAGAAAGCCGCCATGACCACTGCGGGCATTTCTGCTTTGGGCACAGTGGGCTTCTCTGCAAAAAGCTACGGTAGAATTATCGGAGCAAATGAACGAATCAACGTGGCGATCGCCGGACTTGGACGTAGATTGGGTGCTTTTTACCAGCCCATAGGCTTGAAAACCAGCAATGTTAACTTAGTATACCTATGCGATGTGATGGAATCCCAGCGTACTAAGGCGCTGCAAAACTTCCAGAAGGTAATCGACTACAAGCCAAAACTGGAAAATAGTATCCTAAAGGTCATCGAAGATAAGGAAGTAGATGCTCTGATCAATGCCACGCCGGATCACTGGCATGCACCGGGGACCTGGCTGGCCCTTGAGGCCGGGAAACATGTCTATGTGGAGAAACCCTGCAGCCATAACCCCTACGAAGGGGAGTTGCTAGTAGCCTACCAGAAAAGGTACAACAAGGTAGTCCAAATGGGTAATCAGCAGCGTTCTGCTCCGGAATCGATTGAGATCATCAACGAAATCCACAACGGCGTGATCGGAAATGTATATAAAGCCACCGCTTTTTACAACTCGGCCCGTGGTGAGGTACCTCTGCCCCAAAAAGCATCCCCTCCTCAGGGACTTGATTGGGATCTGTTTCAGGGCCCTGCACCCAGAAGAGAATACACCCACGATACCTGGGACTACAATTGGCACTGGTACGGATGGGATTATGGCACCGCGGAATCCGGCAACAACGCCACGCACGAACTGGATGTAGCCCGATGGGCATTAAAGGTGGACTTCCCTTCAAAAGTTATTGTGGATGCTGGCAAGTACCATTGGCCAAACGATGGGTGGACCATGTATGATACCATGGATGCCGTATTCAAGTTTGACGGCAACCGAACCATTCAGTGGGATGGAAAGAGCCGAAACGGTTACAACACCTTCGGGCCTACCGGGCGTGGGACGATTATTTACGGTAGCGATGGAACCGTCTTCGTGGACAGAAGCGGCTACAAGCTATACGACCGGGCAGGAAAACTGGTGAAAGAGAATGCGTCCGGAAGCGATGAAGGTGGTACCCAGCTTGGTGGCGGCGGTGGTATGTCTACCCGACATGTGGTAAATTTCTTCGAAGCGATCCGAGGAAAAGAAGCCCAGCGGGCACCAATAGACGAAGGGGCCAAAAGTGTGCTCTTATGCCATCTGGCAAACATCGCCTCTAGAACCGGAGAAGTTTTGGATGTAGATTCGAAAAATGGCCGTATAAAAAACAGTAAAAAGGCCATGGCTCTATGGAAGAGAGAATACGAAAAAGGCTGGGAGCCTAAGCTGAAGGTGTAGGTTACTAAAACAAAAATAATGACCTACTAGCCCATCGGCAAAAACGCTGGTAATACAGGTGGATGCGTAGCAATCCACCTGTAATTGCTTTAGGGCAAGTATCCTTACACTATATTTCTTACCAGTATCTTTACATTCCAATCCTTTGAGATGATATGGCTTCTAAATTTACGAATCCATTGATCGATAACCCAAAAACCCATTTAAAACACAATGAAACCAAATAATCTATTAACCCTACTTGTTCTGGTTTGGGTCGCCCCATTTTTGCTGTCATTTACCCTCCTAGAGGAACTAACCCACCCTGCGATGAACGATAACGAAAGAATCCAGTTGATCCAAAACGACGCTGAACGCAGAATTGACGTTGTAATCGACGGCAAACATTTCACTTCCTACATTTATCCGGAAAACATCGCCAAGCCCGTTCTTTACCCCATCAAAACTGCTAACGAAACCTTTATTACCCGAGGTTACCCCATTGCCAACCGCCCGGGAGAACGGGTAGATCACCCCCACCACATCGGCCTTTGGCTGAATTATGGAGACGTGAACGGTCTGGATTTTTGGAACAATTCAGAGGCTATTTCACCCGATAGGAAGGATCGGTACGGCTCTATTGTCCACAAGAATATCATCCGTGTCAGCAGCGGCTCCAAGGAGGGAATCCTCCAAGTAGAGATGGATTGGGTAGACAGCAAAGGAAACGTGATGCTTAGCGAAAATACCGTTTTTGTTTTTTCGGGAAAGGGCGAAAAAAGAAACATCGACCGGATCACTACGCTGACAGCCCAGCAAGATGTCTCCTTTACCGACAACAAAGAGGGAATGCTTGGCCTGCGAATGGCTAGAGAACTGGAGCATCCCTCCGATAAACCTGAAAAATTTACCGATGCCATGGGAAATCCTACCGATGTCCCGTCGATGAACAACGAGGGTGTGACAGGAAAGTACCGAAGCAGTGAAGGACTGGAAGGAGATGATGTATGGGGTACACGGGGTAAATGGATGAATCTTTCCGGAGTTATCAAAGGAGAGCCCATTTCCGTAGCGATATTGGATCATCCTTCAAATGTCGGGTTCCCCACCTATTGGCACGCAAGGGGCTATGGACTCTATGCTGCCAATCCCCTTGGTCAAAAAGCCATGAGCGGTGGTAAAGATGAACTTAACCACAAGTTACGTAAAGGGGAATCAATGACCTTTAAGCACCGGATTGTCATCTACTCTGGAAAGTCCACCACCGATAAGGATGTTGAAAGGGATTATAAGTCGTTTATCAAATAGACGATTCGTTTTTTTAAATTTAATTGTAACTTAGAAGCCAAAGTAATGCCGGAAGGTGGTACAAATGGTACCGTTAACGTTAACTATAATCAGACTCACGTATGACCCCACCCATTGATAGACGGGAATTTATAGGAAAAGCCATGCTTGCAGGAGCCGGATTAAGCCTCACCCAATCGTTGGAGGCTTTTTCCAGTACGCCAAGTACCCAAAATCAGAAGCGCGTAGGAATTATTGGACTGGATACTTCCCATAGTATTGCATTTACCAAAGCCTTCAACGCCAAGGATGCGGCAGCGGACTTGGGAGGCTACCGTGTGGTGGCAGCCTATCCGCATGGAAGCCGGGACATCAAATCCTCCGTAGAACGCATTCCCGGGTACATCAAGGAAATCACCGAATTGGGTGTAGAAGTGGTGGATTCTATCAAGACACTATTGGATCGGGTAGATTACGTACTGTTGGAAACCAACGACGGAAGGCTCCATCTCGAACAGTCCCTTGAGGTATTCAGAGCCGGAAAGCCATTGTTTATCGACAAACCCATTGCCGCGTCCCTTGCCGATACGATTGCGATATTTAAGGCTTCGGAAAAGTACAGGATTCCCACGTTCTCTTCTTCATCCCTACGCTACATGGAGAATTTGATGGCAGTAAATAAGGGAAAGATAGGCAAAGTACTAGGGGCTGATGCCTATAGCCCGGCGACGTTGGAACCAACCCACCCGGATCTCTTCTGGTACGGAATCCACGGGGTAGAAACGCTCTATGCCGTGATGGGTAAGGGCTGTAAAACCGTGCAACGTACGTTTCACCCCGATTCAGAGGTAGTAGTGGGTACTTGGGACGATGGTCGAATAGGCACCTTTAGAGGACTACGGGCCGGAAAAACCGGCTATGGGGGTATTGCTTTCGGTACAGAGGGAATTCAGGGCCTTGGCCCCTATGGCGGGTATAGGCCGTTGCTTGTTGAAATTGCGACTTTTTTCAACACAGGCAAACCTCCCATTGACCCGGAAGAAACCATCGAGCTTTTCGCTTTTATGGAAGCAGCGAGTGAAAGTAGCCGGAAAAAAGGTCAGGTTGTCTCCATTTCCAGTGTGATGGCATCTGCCCAAAAAGCGGCAAACAAAATCAGTATTTGACGGAATTGCAATGCCCATAAAAATGGCTTATTAAAGACAATAATTATTATATCAGGCATTCCACCCCTATAAACCGGGACAAGTTGTGATTGCTTAGAGACAAATTATACGAACATGAATTAATTGGATAGTACCTTATGCAACATTCGAGAAGAACTTTTGTGAAAAAAGCTGCTGCCAGTGCCGCTTTGGTATCCGTAGGCGGAATTTTACCCGGCCTTTCTGCCAAAAGTTACGGCAGGATCTTGGGTTCAAACGAACGGATCCAAGTTGCCTGTATGGGCGTGGTCAGCCGAGGAATGGCGGTGGGAAGTAATTTTGCCGGCCAAGAAAACTGCGAAGTCATTTATAGCTGCGATGTGGATGCCAATGCCTCCGCTAAATTTGCCGCTGCCATTCAGGATATTCAAGGATCCAAACCTAAAGAGCAAAAAGATGTCCGCAAGCTTCTCGAAGACAAAGACGTGGATGCTTTGGTGGTCACTGCCCCGGATCATTGGCATGCCCCAGCGGCGCTGATGGCTTTGCAGGCTGGCAAACATGTGTATTTGGAAAAGCCCTGCAGCCACAACCCCAAGGAAGGGGAACTTTTGATCGCCGCCCAAAAGAAATACGGAAAGGTGGTACAAGTCGGAAATCAGCGACGTTCCTGGCCAAACGTAGTGGCCGGCATCAAGGAAGTTCATAACGGTGCCATTGGAAAGCCCTACATGGCAAAGACCTGGTACGCCAATAACCGGGGTCCGATTGGCCGGGGCAACCGAGTGGCTGTCCCCGAGTGGCTGGACTTCGAGCTTTGGCAGGGGCCCGCACCAAGAGAGGCCTATAGGGACAACCTGATCCATTACAATTGGCATTGGTTCTGGAACTGGGGTACCGGTGAGGCCCTGAATAACGGAACACACATGGTGGATTTGGCCCGTTGGGGACTGCAAGTCGAGTATCCCACTATGGTTAACTCCGCTGGCGGAAGATATCACTACGAAGATGACTGGGAGACTCCCGACACCCAAATCATCAACATGGAGTTTGGCGACAAAGGGGTCATCACGTGGGAAGGAAGAAGCTGCAATGGAAAACACATTGAAGGTGGTTCCGTAGGTGTCCTTTTTTACGGTGAAACAGGCAGTCTGCTAATAGAAGGTGGAAACTCCTATAAGATCTTCAACCTCAAAAACGAGATTGTAAAAGATGTGCAGAATGACATGCCCATCGATCCGCAAAACCGCGTCAGTCCCGCACAGGCCTTGGATGCCATCCACATCCAGAATTTTTTTGATGGCATCAAGAAGGGTATAGAAGTAAGATCCGAAATAGTCGGTGCACATCAAAGTACCCTCTTGGTTCAGTTGGGAAACATCTCCCAACGAATGGGTCGATCACTTCAGATTGATCCTGCCACCGGTCGTATCAGAAACGACAAAAAAGCCATGGCGCTTTGGAGTCGTGACTACCAAAAAGGCTGGGAACCAAAAGTCTAACCAGGCAATTACCCTTCCATCCAACTACCCTGTCGGAGCAATCCGGCAGGGTTTCATCTATCCAATCACGTCTTTATGGAACTTAGCACCTTAGACCTGATCGTCATCGCCCTCTTTTTTCTTTTGATGTTGGCGATAGGTATCTGGTCCTATTTTAAAAACACCAATTCGGAAGATTACTTTGTAGCAGGAGGAAAACTCCCTTGGTGGCTATCCGGCATATCCCACCACGTATCCGGGTACAGCGGTGCGGTCTTCGTCGCCTACGCCGGTCTTGCCTATACCCACGGATTTTCCTTGTATATCTGGTGGGCATTGACTATCGGCCTCACCATCGTGGTAAGTGCCAAGGTATTTCCAGTGTTCTGGGTGCGGTTGCGAAAGCGTTTTCATATTCAGTCTCCACTGGAGTTTTTGACCGTTCGATACAACCTGCTAACCCAGCAGCTTATGGCTTGGAGTGGTGTCACACTCAAATTGTTTGATATTGGAGCAAAATGGGCGGCAATTGCCGTACTGCTCAATGTGTTTACCGGTATCTCTCTTCCCGTAGGCATTCTGATAGCCGGTGGTATATCGCTGCTATACATTACATTTGGAGGGCTTTGGGCTGTGATCATCACCGACTTCGCCCAGTTCATTGTACAGATAATCGCCGGATTGGTCATGTTCGTGGTTGTATTGGCGAAACTGGGAGGGGTTGGTTCAATTTTCACACTTTGGGAGCAACTCCCCCCAGAAAACAGTCAGGTGTTTCATGAACCTTATACCATCGGTTTTGCGTTGGCCTTTCTGTTTATCAACTTCCTGTCCTATAATGGCGGGCAATGGAACTTGGCCACTCGGTATATTTCCTCCCCCTCCGAACATCAAGCCTCCAAAGCGGCGAGACTTTCCGGTATACTTTACTTGGTATGGCCCCTGATCCTGTTTTTCCCAATGTGGGCGGCGCCTATCCTGTTGCCCGATTTGGATGACCCCACGCAATCCTATGGCATCCTAACCATGCAGCTATTGCCAATTGGATTGGTAGGATTGGTGGTCGCTTCTTTGTTTGCCAATACCATGTCCATGACATCCTCGGATATCAATACAATCAGTGCAGTCATTACCAGGGATATTCTACCTGCCGTCAATCCGAAATTTAAAGATGAAAAAAACTCGCTGGGCATTGCCAGGGTAACTACTTTCCTGTTTACGCTGGCCACTATTCTCATAGCATTTCAGTTTGAGCGGTTCGGAGGGGTGTTGGGGCTTATCATCAGCTGGTTTGGCGCATTGGTCGGGCCGATCGCGGTGCCCATGCTTTTTGGGGTGATTCCATGGTTCAAAACCTGTGGCCCCAAGGCAGCCATTTCTTCGATTCTTATGGGTTTGCTTGCATTTGTATTTACCAAATCCTACGATTTGGGCAGCCTAGCTCTCTCCATTAGTCTGCCGGTAACTGTGTCCACCATTACCTATATTCTAGTAGGCAAACTCAGTAAACAGGCTCCCCCACAAAAGGTACAGCAGATGCTGGATGATCTTGCTGTAGAACGGTAAGATTATATAACCTTAAAGACAATCGTGTCCCCTGCTCTTTTTTGTGAGAGCATGGCGAGGCTTTTTGGCGTCAATTGAAGTACTCTAGGGTATCCTCCGGTGACTTGTGCATCCTTCATCAGCACAATCAGGTTCCCGGAGGGGGTCAGTTGGATGGTGCCTGGATATACCGGGGCACTTAAAATTTCAGGAAGTTGATGGGTAACTTTCCCCGCCAATTGATAGCCCATACGGTTCATGACTGCTGTCACCTCAAAAGCCTGCCCAGAAAGCTGTTGCCGACCCACCAAATCCAATAATTCAAATTCGGGGCCTTTATACGCCTCAACGGAATCTCCCAACCAAAAAAGTTTATTCTTTACAAGGGCATGGGAGGTAGATACAACGTTTTTTGAACGGGAAAAATAAGCGCATTCTCCAGAAAGGTATCCCGCACGATCCGTAACCAAGGGATAAAAACTTTTACTGCCAAAGAGATCGCTTGCATGCCATTTCCCATTTATGGCCATGTAAAGCCAATTTCCGAATTTGCCCGGTTTGATGTGTATAGAGGTGCCATCCTGTAAAGAAATCACCTGGAGTTGTTCACATCGGACACCGTTCACCTCTATCTCCACCTCAGCTCCCGAAAACACCACCTGACATGATCCACGTACCAACATTTGTACCCGTCCCGGCGCAAACTCCAAACAGGGGTGGTCAGGTGTGTTGCCCAAAACCAAATTTGCTCTTCCGGCAGAAATCGTGTCCATAAATCCAGACTCGGGAACCCCAAAACCTGCATACCCTAATCGACCACCATCCTGTAAACTGACTTGAACCCCCGGATCAATTATTTGAAAAAAGGCACTTCTGCTACGCATAATCCCAATCTAAAGTGCCTGCAAGGATTTGTTCGTATGCATCACGCTGGATCGGTACAAAGCGAATGCGATCCCCCGGAGAAAAAGGGGGCAACTTTCCGCTACTTGCATTAAAAATCCTTATTGGCGTACTTCCTACCACATGCCATCCTCCTGGACTGGACACTGGATACACTCCGGTCTGATAACCCCCAATCGCCACAGCACCCTGTTCGATACGCCTGTCCGGAAACTGCTTTCTAGGCATGGCTAGAACCTCCGGCAAGCCTCCCAGGTACATAAAACCGGGCAGAAAGCCATAAAAATGAAGCAGGTAATCTACTCCGCTGTGCAACGCAACGAACTCATCCAATTTCATTCCCTTGGTTTGCAAAAACCGCACTAAATCCTTGGCAAGTTCAGGCTCATAGCAAACCGGCAATCGCCAATAGGTAGGTGTGTAGGAAGTCTCATCGTTATCGGATACCTCCAACGACTGGCGGATTTCATCCATACAATCAGCAACCGAATCGAGGTGAAGGGAAAGAATATGGTATCCCACCCGCACAGCCTTGATCCTATCCCCCAGCTTTTTATGAACGGATGCCTTTACTTTCAACATATCGAAAAGGATTTCTTCCGAAATAGCGGCCGGCCAATTAATTTCCAGTATTTCAGGCGTTATGTAGCGGATCCCCCTATTCATGATGAGGGAAAAGATTCTTTCCAGACAGCCATTCCCTAAGTTGAATAGCCGTTTGCACCGCATTCGGGTGATCGCCATGTAAACACAGCGTATCAACCTTTATAAAATGCCAGTCGCCCTGCGCAGTGCAAACCCGATTCCCAAGAACCATTTCCTCCACTTGGGCGCGGATTTCGTCCCACCCGTGGAGTACGGCACCCGGTTGGCGCCTTTCCAATAAGGTAAGCCCAGTGGAATACCTGCGGTCCACAAATCCTTCAAACCAAACCTTCACCCCTGATTCCTGCCCTACTTGGGCCAGTTTTGAAGCAAAAGGAGCATAAAGCTTTGCAAATGGGACGACTTCTTTAATTAACTCCACTACTTGAATAGCCAGATCCTCGTTGATACAGGCCTCGTTATACAACGCACCGTGAGGCTTTACATGATGAAGCGGAACGCCCAGCGGCGCAAGATGGTCTATTAAAAGCATTAGTTGCTCCCTTATGCTTTCGTGGAGTTTATGGGAAGCTATTTCCATCTTTACCCTGCCAAAATTGGTGGGATCCGGATACGAGGGATGTGCACCGATTTTGATGCCCTGCTCCAAGGCAAGAAAAACCGCATTACGAATTGATTCCGTATTGCCGGCATGTCCACCACAGGCAATACTACAACTGCTTACGAAAGGCATGATCGCGGCATCATTGCCGACCTCCTCTCCCAAATCCGCATTGATATCGATGGAAATACTGGTCATTCAAAAGGTATCTTGTCTTTCTTTTAACCGCGTCGGGCAGGTTCGGGGTTCCGCCCTACTACTTGTCAGGTTGTAAAATATTGGCAAAAACACCCAGCTGCAAATAGCCTTTGGTCTTACCACTGAAATT
Source organism: Lunatimonas lonarensis (assembly GCF_000390185.1). Classification (GTDB taxonomy): domain Bacteria; phylum Bacteroidota; class Bacteroidia; order Cytophagales; family Cyclobacteriaceae; genus Lunatimonas; species Lunatimonas lonarensis. Next base: position 41,820 of record NZ_AQHR01000085.1, read on the forward strand.
CTGTGCCAACCATCCGCTCTGAACGCTCACTGCACGGCTGAACTGGTACCCCGCAGCAACATACAGGCGATTTCTATCATAGGGAGTATCTTCGAAATGAAAAAAGATCTCATCATAGGCCGTAGCAAAAAACGTTTTTGGTGCCATCCGCTCACGGGTGATCGGAACCGTTGCCATAAACCGGTAGCGAACCCTGTCCCGGTATTGATCACCCACAAACCGCTGCTCCAAGCGACCCCTGTGTTCCACAACTACCCTTCCGAGAAAATGGGTATGAAGAACCTGTTGCCAAATCCGGTGCTCGATCAGTGTGGGACGGGCTACGCCCTCCGGTGGGTAGCTCTCAATGTATCCAAAACCGGCTGTTAACCATAGATTTTTTTTGATATGGTAATTAATCCCAAAACGCAACAAAAGCTGCTCCTCCTTGTGACTGATATCGTAGGAACGGTCCTGTATTTCATTATGTATGCTCCATTTTTCGGAAAGCTGGGTTCGGTTAAAAAACATCAGCCACATACCTTGGTTTTCATTAAAAACCGACTGCCCATTGGTTGACAAAGGAAACATCAATACCAACGCCAAATACGAAAAACGAAGCACCAACAACCGACCCATCATCATTAATTACGAACAAATATCAGTAATTATCCACTCTTTCAAGCATACATTCGGTTGAACAGCTGCCCTCTCGTTTTAACGGTGATTTACACGGAAGCAAGCTTTGTTTTCCTTTGGAAAGCATTTGTTTCATACCGGGAATTTCCAAGTTAGGGGTAGCGAGGAATCACAATATTGCTTAGATTTCGAATCTGAATGTATACAACAAAACAGCTAATTCTTGCGTCTTAGTAAAAAAAACACCATGACTAGATACTTCCACATAGGCTTCTGGATACTTGCCGTTTTGATGGTCGGCTGCAGCCCGGTAAAAGTATATATGGAAAAAAATGAGATGGCCCGTCCGGATGCCTTTCAGACCTTTTTCGTGATCAGCGAATTTTATGATGCCATGGCCTTTAATTCTCCCGTACTGGAGGAAAACCTTCAAAAGCGTTTGACCGAAGGGATGGAGAAATTCGGCTATCAGCTGGACTCCAAAAAGCCGGATCTCATCGTGCGGTACAATACCCTTCTGACCGACCGCAAGAAAGAAATCAACAGCGCTCCCATGGGACCGTGGGGATGGGGCATGAACCCTTGGATGTGGGGTAACCCCTGGATGATGGGCCCGGGCATGGGGGGAGGATTTAGGGTCGAAAAATACGATCTGGGAGAAGTAGTGGTTGACTTTATAGACACAAGGCAGGATAAAGTGGTGATGCGTATTTCTGCCGTTGGGGAGATCAACAAACCGGACCAACGATCCAGAAACCTAAAAGCCTCCGTCGATAAGATTTTGAAGGAGTTTGCCCGGAACATTTCCTCAAGAGGGTAAACCATGCCTCCCATCCACGCGTTCTTAGCCTATTTCTTGGTTAGAGGTTCAGCCAGTAATTCAATTTCATCACGACTGCCCGTTGCTTGGAGGCGAATGTTCCCGGAAAATAATTGTCTGTATAGACCATAAATAAATCAGAAACAGGTGCATACCTCCATTGGAGGCGGGTGTTGACGTTGATGTTATCTATCTGATTGTTGTATTGGATAAATGTCGTCCAAAAAAGGTCGCGTGTGAATGTCAGGTCAATTCTGGGACCCAACAAAACCAGATCCGCATCGCGTTGTGGTTCTGGCAGACGGATTCGGCTATAGTTTACGTTCATCGACAGGTTTGCCAGGTACCCAATCCGCCACTGCAAGGTACCAGAAAAACTCTCCATCGAGCCATTGAAATATTGGCCAACCTGACCAACCCCGCGCAACGAAAACGCATTGATGGGATTTGTCCGGATATCAAAACCAAGGAATGTTGTACGGTAGGCCGTCCCCTCTGCTAGGGGTTCTCCGCCCATACGGGTGGGGTCAAAGGGGAAAAAGAGGTAAGTGTATTGATTGTTCAAGGTAAAGGTCATCTCCGCATGGGAATGAAAGCGAACCAGATAAAGGAAACTGTGTAGTTCATCGGTTATTCCCAACCTTTCATTCCAAAGAATTTCCGTCTTTACTCCCGGCCCATGCCTGTTTATTCTTCCCGAGGCAGGGAAAAACAGGTAGGCCATTTCCGGTGAGATTCGCTGAAAATCGACGCGTGGCGTGTATCCAACCACAGGGTTGTAGTTTTCCCCAACATAAGAATAGGATAATCCCGCCGCAAAATGGGTATCCAAAAACGCCAGTTGAGCATGTCCGGTACCGGTATCGCTTAGGTCGCCGTCTTCATACGTTTTGTGGTAAAAAAATTTCCCGCTCCACCTATTATCAGCTGAATACAGATTGTAGTCCAGGCCAACCAACCGGTTATGGGCACCGTTTTCCATGGCCAAGCCTCCTTTTTGGGTATCCAATGATTCACGGTTCACAACCATTACGCCTACATTGGATCGACTGAATACCTTTCGCTGAAGTGCCGCCACTGCAAAATTCTTGCCCACAATGCCCCGCAAGGGATCACTGGCTGTCTGCATGTTCATCGTTCCTATTCTCCAGTCATCCGTCAACTTCCCACTAAGGCGGGCCCCATAGAGAATTTGGTTTTGGACATTCTGTCCTGTATTCTCATCCCTGTCTACCCCTATCCTTCTGGAAAAGAAAGGACGAATACGGTCTGTACCAAAATCGGCAAACAAATCTGCGTTTTCCAGAAAAAACTGTCTTCGCTCGGGAAAGAAAATCTCAAACCGGTCCAAATTGGTCACCTGTTCGTCCACCTCCACTTGGGAAAAGTCTGGATTAAAGGTTAAGTCCAGGTTCAGTGCAGGGCCAACACCAATCTTTGCATCCCCGCCCACTGTAGGTCTAAGGGGGTCGGCAATATTCTCCAGGTTGTTTTGGGATGCACCCATGGCTACATAAGGTATCAATGCTATATTAGCCCCGGATTTAGGCAATGCTTCCGGGAAAAAAAGCTTTTGCGTGAAAGCTACGTGCGTTACGTTGAAGTTTTTTGGAATGTGGGTCCAGGTACTTTTCTCTGCATACTCACTGTCAATACGGTAAAAATTAACATTCCAGCTTTTAGCCCCTTCTTTGTATCGCAGCGTAGAAAAGGGTATCGCGATCTCGGCTACCCATCGGTCTTCGTGAATCTTTGCGGCAGAAAGCCATTTATTGTCCCAAGCCAGGTTTAGGTCGGTGGTTTGCAGACCTCCGTTTCCGATCATCGCTTCCCGTTGTACCCCAAAAGGATTGATGCCAAAGAGGTAAGCATTTGTTCCATCATTGAAGGTATCCATCAGTATACTCAAACCATCGTTTTGGTTGCCACGAAAATCCCGTCTAAGAGAAGTACTTACATAGTATTCCCGCGGTCCTCGATTGTACATGACTGCTGCTATGTACAAAAACCGGGAATCGTACGCCACTCGGATAAATGTCTTCACCGTAGCCAACGAAGTATCACTTGGGAAAAACTGGTGAAAGTCACCTGCCCAACCATCCTGCTCTAGCCAAACAGCCTCATCCAATTCACCGTCTATAATGATGGGATGATTGATGGGAACAGCGGTCAGTCCGGAAATATGCTGTCCGTTCGCATGTATGAATGCTAAAAAAACGAGGAAGACAGCCCAACAAAGATGCTTTTTCATGCTGAAAACTAAACGTGCCGTGAAAGTAAATCAATTGCGCCAAATCAAGCTATCCTTTTACATAATTGGCAAATAAAAAAACAGGAAGTAGGTCATTTAGCTATTTTCCGGACAAATGCAGTCAATCTTTCAAAAAACCCGATAAGGTATCATTCCCTTTGCTAAAAACTGGTAAATAAACTTAACTTGCGCTTGGGTTTTTTAGTCATCTCCGACTTATTGCCCACTTCCAAAACAAACGCAAACCCAAGAAACGTGTTAATATGAAGCATTATGTTATCGGTGTCGATTATGGTACCGACTCTGTAAGATCCGTATTGGTAGACACTAAAGACGGCAAAACGCTGGCAAGCGAAGTTTTTTTATATCCCCGATGGCGTGAAGGCAGGTACTGCAATCCATCCACCAACCAGTTTCGTCAGCATCCCCTCGATCACTTGGAAGGGTTAACCCAGACGGTAAGAAAGGTTATGGAACAAAGTGGTGTAGATCCCCGGTCGGTAAAAGCTATGTGTGTGGATACGACGGGGTCTTCTCCCTTGCCGGTCAACGAACAAGGTGTGGCCCTGGCCATGCTACCGGAGTTTTCCTCCAACCCGAATGCCATGATGGTTTTATGGAAAGATCATACGGCAATTGGAGAAGCGGATGAAATCAATCAGCTGGCCCGGACTTGGGGTGGCGAAGATTTTACCAAATACGAAGGCGGGATCTATTCGTCCGAGTGGTTTTGGGCAAAGATTCTCCACATCACCCGGAAAGATCCGGCTGTCGCAAATGCAGCGTATTCATGGATGGAGCACTGTGACTACGTGACCGCCACGCTTACCGGTACGGTAGATCCTCTTCAAGCAAAACGAAGCCGATGTGCCGCAGGACACAAAGCACTGTGGCACGAAAGCTGGGGAGGCTTGCCTGACAAGGCTTTTCTATCCCAACTTCATCCAGGTCTGGCAAGCCTCAAAGACCGTTTGTACACCGATACCTTTACTTCCGACGAATCAGCCGGAACCCTCTGTAAGGAATGGGCCGATCGCCTTGGGCTTTCCGAAACCACTATTGTGGCTGTGGGAACCTTTGATGCCCATGCGGGTGCAGTAGGTGGGCAGGTAACTGCCAATACGCTTGTCAAGGTAATGGGTACCTCCACCTGCGATATCATGATTACCTCCTATGAAACCCTTGGAAATAAATTGGTAAAGGGTATTTGTGGACAAGTCGACGGTTCCGTGGTTCCCGGAACCATTGGATTGGAAGCTGGGCAGTCCGGATTTGGCGATGTACTCGCATGGTACAAAAATTTGATCTCCGGCCCGGCTATCCAACTGATACAGGAAAGCAAACACTTAGATAGTTCCCAAAAGGAGCTACTTGTGAGGGAAATTGAAGAAAAACTACTGGTTAAGCTATCAGAGGAAGCATTGAAAATCCATCCTTCGGAAAGTGCCGTGTTGGCACTTGACTGGATAAACGGTAGGAGAACACCAGACGCCAACCAACTACTCAAAGGTGCCATCCTTGGCCTGACCATGGGATCTGATGCTGCTAAAGTCTATAAGGCGTTGGTAGATGCCATTTGTTTCGGATCCCGGAGGATCGTGGACAGGTTCCGGCAAGAGGGCATCGCCATAGATTCGGTAGTGGGGCTGGGCGGAGTGGCCAAGAAATCGGTACTGGTGATGCAGACCATGGCTGATGTACTCAACATGCCAATCAAAGTGGCTACCTCCGAACAGGCACCCGCACTGGGGGCAGCCATGTATGCAGCGGTTGCCGGAGGAATTTATCCCCATGTGCAAGCTGCCATCGACGCGATGGGGAATGGATTCGATAAGACGTACACACCAAACCCCGAGCATGTAGCCGCATATCAACAATCCTATGAAAAATACCTTTCGTTTGGCGATTTTATCGAATCGATAACAGGTACCATCTCCTAAACCCACTCCAAAAGCCGAAGCGAATCAGTCTTCGGCTTTTGTTTTGTAACTATCTAATTAGCAGAGTTTAGCCTAACAACAATGCTCAAATGAAGCCAAATTAAAAACCCGAAAATTTTAAATTTATTTTTTCTTGCATAATGGAATGGAAATCGCTAACATTATCCGTGATAAGAATTTTATATTTTCACCAAACAAAAGAAACATCATCGAGTTCTACTTTCATTAAGGCTAACCAATGCGGTTTTTCTGTAACCATGCGTTCTTAAATCCGAAATAGACCACTGCAATTTAATATTTACACGATTTAATCATAAAGATGTATGAGACACGTAAACTACTTCATCCTGGTTTCGCTGATTTTCTGTTCAGCCTGCCTATCCCAGCGTGACTTTGTGGCTGAATACGATTACAATTACCGCGGGGCTTTCAAAAAGTATAAAACCTTCGGATTTGTAGAAGAGGAAGCCAAGGGTGATAATGCATTGGGAGATATTATTGAAAAGACGATCTCCACTCGGCTTGGATCCCAAGGATTCAGAATGAAAGATAACAACCCGGATCTGCTCGTAATTTACAAGCTGTACCAAAGTGAAGTACGATACAGAGGGTACAATCAGCCTGACTTCGATTACTGGCTTAAAAAGCAGGGAATCGAGCTACTCGAAGATGAAGCAGATAGCGTGGCAAGGGAAAAAATGAGAGAAAATTACAATGCCGTAAAGTATACCCAAAACGATGGAATGTTGGTGATTTTGGTCATTGATCACAAGAAGGGAAACACCGTATGGCAGGGTTACACTAATGCGTTTTTTGATTACGATTCGCCTAACATAAATATTGACCTAACGAGGGCAACCTATAAGGTGATGGATCAATTTAAGATTCTTACCACACAGAACTAAGACGAATTTGGTAGGTAGTATCCAAAAATAAGAGACTGTCCGAGAAGGGCAGTCTTTTTTATGTTGTCAGTTTTCCGGATATCCACTTTTTTTTCGTTCGATGATTGCTCAACCTTTTTTAACCCTATTTGGATGTCTTGTTTCTTACATAAATCAGCTTATTGTTACTTTTAGGGTGCACCCGCTCCTTGACTTCAAACTTCGCAATAGAGGTAATCAAAGGGGTCAGCTTCTGAAATCCATAGTTTCTGGCGTCAAAGTTCGGTTGCTTTTTCTGTATTAGGTTTCCCACATCACCTAAAAATGCCCATCCGTCGTCGTCTCCTAGGTCAGATATACTGGACGAAATCAACCGAAGCAGGTTTGGAGTAATCTGCTCGTATTGCTTCACTTCTTTTTCTTTACTCTTGGTATCTTCTGAATCAGCAGCCAAAATCTCCAGGTAAATGAACTTATCACAGGCCACAATAAAGGGTTCGGGTGTCTTTTTCTCACCAAGACCTATTACCAGCATTCCTGCTTCCCGAAGTCTAGTGGCCAATTTGGTAAAGTCACTGTCACTGGAAACCAAACAAAAACCGTCCACCTTTTCGGAATACAAAATATCCATGGCATCAATGATCATCGCAGAATCGGTAGCGTTCTTTCCACTGGTATAGCTATATTGTTGGATGGGGTTTATGGCATTTTCCAACAAAACCGATTTCCACTTTCCCAACTGAGGTTTGGTCCAATCTCCATAGATTCGCTTGATCGTGGGGTTACCGTACTTGGCTATTTCTTCCATCATTTCCTTCACCTGTCCCGAGGGCACATTATCGGCATCGATGAGTACAGCGAGTTTTTTATCTGGATGCATCTGCTTTCTGTTTTAAGGATTGCGTGGCACGAAGGTACAAAAAAATGGGTAGCACAACCGGCTTACATGAACCAATCATCTACTCTGCCTCTTTCAAACAGGAATAACCTGTTTTAGCTGCAAGACACCCGCACCATTCCTATACGCCTTTGGCGGACTCGATTTCATTTGGTATGCTGTTTGTTACCTACTTACACCGGAAAAGTAAACATTTATTCCAATTACTCCTTCCCTGGGCCTTTTCCGTCCGTTTTATCCTGGCAGGCTATATCGGAGAAGAAGGATTAGCGAAAGAAAACAGCTAGATACATGCAAATAGGCACGACAACCAAAGTTTTTGCTGGATTCCTACTGGCCGTCACACTAATCATTGTAGTAGGCATTACCACGTTTTTCAGTGTAAAAAACCTCTTGGACTCAGTGGATACGCTTTCCATGCCCAACGAACGTCTCAATGCCTACAACCGACTTTTGGCCGACATTTACCGACTTGATCAACTTACCGACCTCGACACATCCAACACAGACAGCATTACCATAGCAGGCCAAATAGAACAGCAGCTCAGGTTATTGGAACAAAAGTCAAATGATCCAATTGAAATCTATAAACTGAATGCCATTTGGTACAATATAGAAGAGCTGATTGAAGTACAGGGCAACCTAACGGACGTAAAACTCCGAATCACCAATCGCGATTTTAGCAAAGAAGCTCTCGATAACATCGAACGAAAGATAAGAAGGCAGGAAGAACGTAGAGTATTGGAAAACCTCGATCGATTAAGCACAAGGATCGGGCCCTCCCGTGAACTGAACGAAACCAGAAATCGGAATTCGGATGCAGCTGAAAGCGGCGATGAGATTCGGACTGAACCAGAAATGGTCTCAGATGAAATGGAAAGGGTCATCGACTACCTTACTTCAAACCTTGAAACAGAAGGCATTTCATCAGCAGCACAACGAAATCTCGCTGACTCCGTACTCCTTGCTTTACGGGAATATATGCTGGAAATCACCAGCGAAGAAAGGTTTCTAAGGGCCAGGCTGGCCAATCTAGAGCATCAGCTGTTAAGGAAAAACCGAGAGTTGGTCAGCTACATTCAAGAAATAATCACCTCCCTTCAATACGAAGCAACAAGGCAGGGAAGATCCGAAAACGAAAATGCCTATCAATTAGCCTACCGATTATCCATTTTTCTTTCCGGTTTGATCATCCTTGGGGTGATAGGTTCCTCGGCATTTATTTTCACGATCACCAGGGAGATCAAAAAATCCGAGAGGTACAATGCCAAACTGGAAGAGGCGAAGCTAAAATCCGAAAAGCTGGCAACAGCCAAACAGGAATTCCTTGCCAACATGAGCCATGAAATACGTAATCCGCTACATGTCATACAAGGATACCAGGAAGCTTTGGCAAAGACGCCCATGACAGCTGACCAACAGGAGTTTCTGAATCTTTCCAGTACAGCTACCGAAACCCTTTTAGGGGTGGTTAACGATATTCTTGATTTCTCTAAACTCGAGGCAGGTAAAATCCCGATCGAGCAAAAGCCATTTGATCCCAATCGATTGTTTGAGCAGTCCAAAGTGTTGTTTGAAAAAAACGCAAAAGACAAAGGGATCACGCTGACCTTGCATACTGACTTTCCGGACAATAAATGGATGATAGGTGACGTGCTCCGCATCTCCCAGATCATGAATAACCTGGTCTCCAATGCCATAAAATTTACAGAGCAGGGTGATGTTTACATATCTGCCACCTATGCAGAAAACAAAGGTCTATGCATTGTGGTCAAAGATAGCGGCATAGGCATGGCAGCAGAAGTCAAGGAACGGATTTTCACGGCATTTGACCAAGGAGATACTACCATCACCCGGAGATTTGGCGGTACTGGACTGGGGCTTTCCATTGTCAATAAATTGACCATTCTAATGAATGGCCAGATACATGTTGATTCCGATGTTGGTAAAGGAACGACCTTTACGATCAAGCTGCCAACGGCGTTGACCGAACCACTAAGGGCTGAACCCGTCCCGGAGACGAACACGGTTTCGCTGGACGGACTATGCATACTGTTGGTCGACGATGACAGCGTGGTCCTTAAGTACACCAAGATGTTGCTGACAGCACTTGGTGCTGATGTACTTGCTTTCAGCGGTGGAGTTGAATGGAAGAAACGGTTCAATTGGGAAAGTTTTGATTTTGCTCTCCTAGATCTCCAAATGCCGGAAATTAGCGGGTTTGACATTCTGGAGATACTCAGAAATAGGGTCAGTACGAAGCATAAACCTGTTTTGGCCCTCACTGCCAATGTATTTGCCAAAGAACAAAATGCTATTTTATCCCGAGGATTTAACGGGATCATCCTGAAACCCTTTAAGGAGGCTGAATTACTCGAGAGTTTATCTTGCCATATCCCAATGACGAATGATTTGAAGCAACCATCACATTCCACCGATACAATGAAGAAGCCAGAAAAGCCCTATAATCTGGAATCCATAGCCAAGTTTGCCATGGGGGACGATGAGTTAATAAAGGAGTTGGTCGTGGATTTTGTCCGTCAGACCAATCATGACTTAGTTCAACTGGCGACTTGTTTTGAAATAGGAGAATACGACCGGCTACGGGAAATCACCCACCAATTGGCAAGTAGACTCCGCCAATTCGAAATTAAATCGGGAGATACTGCCAAAGAAGCAGAGCTCATGCTAAAAAATGGACAGCGTGAGGGCCTTGAAGTCCTCATACAGGTTGTTATACGGGATGGAAAAGCAGCCGTGGAGCAGCTTTCAACTGATTTTGCCTTAACAGTTACCAATTGAGCGTCCGTTGGGGGTAGAAAGCCAAGTCTCCTGCCTATCAAAATTGGAGAATAGAACTTCTCATCGTATATCCAGATAATATGCCCATGAGAAAGGTTCTCCCAAAGACGAATTGTCTATAAAAATCCCTTATCGAAATACCACTGCATTCGGTTCTGTTGGTTCACGGACATCAAAAACATCAGCTTCCATAAACTCAAGCTCCTCGGTGCTGCCCAATGACTCCCCGTGCAAGGTCCGCCCGATTTCAACGGACAATTGCGCAAAGCGACCCCACGAAGTAGCCAGTATCACAATAAATCCCAACGCCAAAAATATGATTATTCCTACCTTCTGCATAGCCATCTTTGATTGTTCATAGGGAATAATCCAGAAAGAATGCCAAACCACAAACCGCTCAAAATCGGATAATACAGGAGAAAAAATCTGGTAATTTGGGGTACTTTGCAACACTATGGGGAGGCAGGGGACAAAATGATTTGGGGAACATTGATTGGTAAAGTCAAATCATACATATTCACCCAATCTACAGTCCAGCTGTTCTCAGCTATAATGAGCGTATAGTTTTCAGCAATTCAGCCGGATCGAGGGGCTTACCAATATATCCGTCAATTCCTGCCTCGTCGGATTCCTTCTTTAACGCTTCATCGGAAAAACGCGTAATCAAGATGGATTTGACGCTCGGATACCGTGTTTTTACGGCCGAAAAAACCTCAAGGCCATTGGCATCCGGTAACCGGTAGTCCAATATGGCCAAATCAATTTTGGTATCTTTGATGATTTGGGAGGCCATTGCGCCACTTTGGGCATCGTAGACGATATAGCCGTTTTTTGAGAGAAAACGGGTCAGCATCTTGCAAAAAACCACATCATCCTCTACAATCAGTATATTTTTTAGGCTGGTTTCCATATCAATCGCTCTTTTTAGGGTTGTACATTCTAATCGCCTGCTGGTCTATCGCATAAACGGCCATAACACTTTGCAAAAAACCTTGTATGAGCTCATCCATTCCTAACCCCAACAGACCAAAGTTTCTAATATCAAATAACATGAGACGCTCATCGGCATAGGTCCAACCATCCTCCCCTTTGATGGAAAGATTAGTGCCATACACATCCCATGAATCCATTCCCTCGGGAATAGGCCTATTTAAAGGCAGGTTTGCCTTTCGGGAGTATGCAGCCAATGGCCTCATTCCTTCATCCGTAGCATGCATCATCATGCGGATATCAAACACGTAACTCCTTCCCTTGGAATCAGGAATTGTCCCTACATGGTACCAGTTCTTGCTGGGATCCGTTCCCTCAATATGGTTGCTGGCAATCAACTGTTGGACAATGTACCTGTCATCTGGGTTTTTCGCAAGAATTTCCATCGCTTTATCCAACTCCTGCTGATTGACGATGGTATAGACACCCTGACCTGCGTTGCTGTCAGGCACCTTTATTACCATACTCCCTCCTAGTTGACTCAAATAACCATTTAATTGGTTGATTTCAACCTCCCGAAACGTCTGAGGCGTAAAAATCCCAATACCATTGTCCGAATTTGCCGCGTTAAATTCTTCGTAAGCCCTGCTCGCCATTGTTTTGTTTCTACCTCCTGCGAGGCAGGCCTCCAGTGGGTTCAACAAAAGGGTCTTGCTCGCCAAAGGCAGTCTATCCCATGGCATTTGCGTCACATAGCGAAATGCCGCCCGCACCTCTATCCAGTCTTCCTTTTCCGACCGTACGCTCATTTTACCCCCATCAAATCGTACAGGAGGATCCCCGTCCCCGGTCACAAACTTCGCCAAATAGACATTTTCCCCAAATACATCGGCAATCGTAGCGGCATACCCCACGTTTTCCATGGGATTTTTATCGTATATAACCGCAAGTACACCGGATTCGTCATGGCCATCGACCATGGGCTTGAACGTACTTTCAATCAAACGTTTATACCCACCCTTTTCCGCGTTCATGTCCAAAAGCGGCATGGACTTTTGCCCGGAAGGACAGCTGTTGGTTTCTATTACGGTAAGTTTCCGGTTTCCCTCGTGGTTGGTCACGTGCATTAAATCGGTGCCCGACCATCGAAAATACGTTGGCTGATAGGCAAGAAGCCGCTCTACGGCAGAAAAGTTAGCACCCGGATTAAGCCTACAGTATCGTTCTGCGATCTGTTCATTACTCAGGTTCAGGAAATAAGAAACCAACGGATGAATGTTGGAATTCAATACCCTGGGATACCAATGATCGGTAGGTTCAAAATCCCCGGGTTCTACTAGGTGAACATTGGGTGATATGGATAATTTCATTTTTCTTAAATTTTTCGTGGTCATTACATGTCCCAATATCTGGGGGCATGTCTTACGTTTTATTCAGATTACTCAGCGTGTCGTACGCGTCATGTTTGTTCGCTTATCACGGCACGATATTAAATTTTTCTTACCAGTTCCTCTATGAAATCTACATTTTGCCAAAGCATAAGAAAGCCACTTAGTACCATGGTCACGACCACAATCTGTCGAAAAAGCAACGAGGAAATACGGCCCAAAATAAACTTCCCAACGTAAACCGCAACCATCGAGCTAGCCCCTATAAGTAAACCATAGGTCAGTACCTCTCTATCCACAAATCCCAAAAAGGCATAACTGGCGATCTTGGTAAGGTGTAGCAGAATCGCATTGGCAGACCTAGTCCCCAATAGGGCTTCCTTGGACATACCATAATTGAGGTAGGCCGAATTCATCAATGGCCCTACCCCGCCTATCAACCCCGACAAAAACGACACGATCAGACCCATTGGCGCAAAATGCCACGCTTTGACTTGGATTCCAGAACGTCTTTCGGGCTTTCTGAATTGAAAAATCGTCGAGATCAACAACAATCCAATTAGCAACTGCAGGTATTCCGTTGAGAGGATTGCAAACATATTGGCCCCCAGAATGGAGCCGACAATGGTCGAAGGAAACAACCACATAAAAAGCTTCCAGTCAATATACTTCCAAAAAAGCAAGACTTTGGTGGTACTGCTCATCCCGATACTGATCGTCATAACGGGTGCAACAGCCCTTACACCCACCACCATAGCCACGAGCGGCATCAAAAGCAAACTAGCCCCTCCACCACTCAGTGTACTTAGGATAAATACAAGAAAAGCCCCTACCAAAACAAAAAAAACGGTCATATACTTCCTCTTAGGTTAACGCTTGATCAACTACTGGTGTAAAATCCGTGCCAAAACCCCGAGTAGGATCGCCCTCCAAACCTAAAAACGATTCCCCTCCCCAAATTTCCCGCCTGCGTTACCGTCAAAAACCAACGCATACCCGAAAACAATTCAAAAAATGAGAAAGATCAACAACCGTAAGTATGCTTGACCCAAAATCCTCCAAGCAACAGCAATCCCATGATTAAAAGAGCCAAAACCAAGATTATAATGATTTTTTTTAAATGGGTTAAATCCTTCATGGTAACTATGCATCTATTTACCACCCCCATTTCAACTATCGTTCCGGTTTCAATCCAAGTATTGGCATACCTCCAAAAACTGAATGAGTCCACAACTTGGGGAGGAAATACCCAATCCGGGGGATGGGCAAACCTACCCTTAAGCTAGCCTTAGCTTTCAAAAATTGTATTGAAAATCAAAAAAACCTTCTACTCCAAACGGGTTACCGATACATTCCTAAACATAAACGGATTGTCGCTTAGCCGAAGCTCCTTACCACTTTTGGTAGTAACATTTTTCAACTGCACTTCTTTTGTAAGGATATAGGGATACTTCTCGACATAGGATGCATCCGTTCTCTGAGGATTGAAGTTGCCGAAAATTGCCGGACCATGGTAGTCAGCGGGATGGTTCGAATCATCAATGATAAGATTCTCTATCCGTATCCGCTCGGGCATAAAGCAAGTATATCCAAAGTCATGTTGCCCCGTATTGGTACCGCTTATCAAGCTTGCCTGCACGCTTCTTCCTCCCGCGGGCACAAAATGTGTATTCCGGATGATCAACTCACCCTCCCAGGTGCTTCCATAATCCGACCGCAGATTGATTAGGTTTCTACCATATACCGTGGAGTGTTCCAGTAGGAATGTTCCACTTCCTATCGCGTTTATTCCCTGATGTCCTAAGGTGGAATGCCGTACGGTTGCATTGGCTACCCCCATATGGGCGTCAAACCTGGAAAAGACACAATGATCCAAAACCAGATTTTTGCAGTAGTTTGAGCCCATAATTCCCCAGTAGGTATTGTCGTTGATATCATTTGTCTGCGTACAGTTTACAAAAGAAACGTTCAACGCCCGACCCAATGAAATATCGTAGCTGCCCATGGAAACCGGCACCCCTGCCGACCCGATCGTTTGGTAGGTTTTTCTTCCCGTCAGCACACTGTTCTGTACCGTTACATAGGCACAGTCACTCACGTTTATAAATCCACCATAAGGAGCGCCGTGATCTCCTTCGCCCTCTACTCTATGTTCGATTCCATCTACCAGCACATTTGACCGCTTGATGGATATGCCTCGGCTGTAATAGGTATACCTCGATTCAGCCCTGTTGGCCAGGGTCAAAAACTTACCACCCCGGAGCGTAAGCAATGCCGTGTCCATTGGGAGTACGGTCATGCTGGTAATGTGGTCAAAATCCCAGATAATGGGGGCATCCATATCTACCCGACCTTCTTTGTCCACGATAAAAATATCAGTCTGCGGCGCACCATCATTTTGGTTTGGACCAAAGCGTATGTACCGTCTCACATTCGAATCCACCACGGTGACCAAGGAAGTGGTCGGAAAATGGAGGTCAAGTTTTGCTTGATTACGCTTGAGCGAAGATAGCTGTGTGATGGTATAGGCACTCAGGTTAGAACTGACCAAAAAAACGGGAACAGTTCGATCCTCCACATCTTTATCATCAATTATAAACGTTGCATCGCCAAAGTCGGTGTCAGTCTGTATCACCGCTGTTCTCTTTTTTCCTCCTATATAATACGAAGCGCCGGAGTCAGCCTTCACAGCTAGGCCCTCCTGATTGGCATACGCATGTGTAGCAGCGATACTCATCATATCGTCGGTTTTCCCATCTCCCTTGGCTCCCAAATCCCCGTAAGAAATCCAACCTCTCGTCAAAAAAAGCTGCTTGTCGTCTGGGGAAACATGAATCCGCAATTTTCCAACAACATCAACAAGTACCTCGATGTTAATCGATTCGGAAACGATCGGTTTACTCTCTGAGAAATCGCTCGTCCGGTAAAAACCAGAAAAAAACAGGAGGGAAACGAGAAGGAGGAAAGGAATCGTAGCTTTCATACATTATTAAGGTAGTAGGTGCACCGGGTATCAGTGACCAAGGAACGAACCGAACGTTTGTGAGGCAAGTTAATTGATAATATTCCATATAAACCGTAAATTTCCACCGGAGGGCTAAAAATTTATTTGGAAGTATGGTAAACGCAAAAAACGTTTCGTTTTTTATGTGTCGATAAGTAGGTTGCAAAGGTCACAACTTGTTCTGGCCTTTCGGGATGGAATCCCTGTCCCTCTCCTTCAGTAAACGACGGTTACGCCATTCCTGTCAGCCTTTGGTAGGTCAGATATCATACAAAAAACAATGGCCACGAACCATCACGCTTCCAGTATCCCAGTGCCGTATATTCCACATCTCTAAAGAATTATGATTTACAGCTTTTTATTCCGCTTTCTACTTACGCTACTTCTTTTCGTTTGGCAGAGAGGATATGCCCAACAGGGGAGCCCTCTCCCTCCGGCACAGGAAAAAAAGGAAGCAACGATACGCTTTGACGACACTTCTGTCCCACACTGGCCAAGTGATTTTCAGCGGGTGGACATAGCATCCAGCGTGGATGGTTCCATACAGCCTGCCTATTTTTTTACTGCTAAGGGCACCGAACCAAGGCCATTGGTGGTGAGTTTGCACACGTGGAGTGGTTCCTTTGAGCAAAAGGATGACATCTCTCTGATCTGCCGTGATAAAAACATCCATTATATCCATCCGGATTTCCGAGGGCCAAACCGAACTCCAAGCGCTTGCTGCAGTGACCTGGCCATGAAGGACATAGATGATGCAATCAGTTTCGCCATCGCAAATGTACCTGTGGGTATTTCAGAAATATACGTTATTGGAGTCAGCGGAGGAGGGTATGCTACGCTAAGTACGTTTATGAAATCTTCCCATCCAATTAAGAAATTTTCCGCTTGGGCATCGATCTCAGATTTGACAGCGTGGCACCGGGAGAGTCAAATCCGAAAAAATCGCTATGAACAGGACATTTTAGCTTGCACCGGATCTATTGAGCACTTGGATTCTGCAAAAGCACAGTCACGTTCTCCTCTATTTTGGCCAACGCCTGTCACAAAGCTTGACCAGGCCACGCTCACCATCTATGCAGGAGTTTACGACGGCATCCAAGGAAGTGTTCCGTTTACCCATACCATAAATTTCTACAACAAGGTGGTCAAAGATTTGGGAATCACCGATCCTTCCAGCTACATCTCGATGGAGGAAAAACTGGATTTGATGGAAAAAACCCGACCCCTCGGAGATTTTGGATCTATCTCTGGGAGGTCGGTTTTTCTTTCCAAACAGGTAGGTAACCTACGTATTGTCCTTTTCGAGGGAAATCATGAGATGCTGACTCATTTTGCCCTTGATGAGTTGTTGGATCTTTAAAGAGTTTGGGATTAGGCTGTCTGAAGAGGTGCAGGTTCTTTGGCCTCCTCCAGTTCGATAGGATCAAGGTTGCGTATTGCCCTTTTCAAAACCAAGTATCCAGCAAATCCGGAAACGATGGAAGCCATTACTATTCCCATTTTGGCCTGCCCAATTAACACTGGGTCAGTGAAAGCCAGTGAGTTGATAAATAGGGACATTGTAAACCCAATCGCAGCCAGTAGGGAAATTCCCAGTAACATGGAAGAATTAATGCTCTTGGGTTTCTTAAACCAGCCAAGCTTTAAACCCAACATGGACAAACCGAAAATACCCACTAGTTTACCGACTACCAACCCAAGACCTACGCCGAGTGCCACTGGACTTGAGATCATTCGTAACCAATCATCTTCGATTACCACTCCCGCATTTGCCAGGGCGAATATGGGCATTACCAAGTAAACAACGGCTCCATGCATACTCCTTTCCAACCGCTGCAATGGTGAAATCGAAGCTTTGGAGATACGTTTGATTTCACCGATCACATTCTCCTCATCTGCAGAAAGCAGAAATTTATCGTTTTTGGCTCTATTGGCAACCTTAAACTGCTGGGTAAGTTTGGTAATGGACTCCAGGTATTTTGCTTTGTTTATACGCCTATCAGCTGGAATAATAGCGGCTACGAGAACAGCAGCCACCGTGGCATGAACTCCAGACAGAAGCGTAGCCAACCACACTCCGCCGATACCAAGTACCGCATATACCATTACACTTCGTACACCCAACTTATTGAGAGAAAACAAGACGAACAACAGGAAAGCACCAAGACTGAGGTTTGTCAAAGAGATTTCGGAAGTGTAAAACAGGGCTACGATCAATACCGCGCCCAAATCATCGATGATCGCAAGTGCGGTAAGGAACACCTTCAATTGAATAGGAACCTTTGGGCCAAGAAGGTACAAGACACCCAACGCAAAAGCTATGTCCGTCGCCATGGGGATTCCCCAGCCATTCATGGCTTCCGGGTTTCCCCCACTGTTCAATACAATGTAAATGATCGCAGGAAAAAGCATTCCACCCACGGCGGCTACCATCGGCATCAGTACATTCTTCGGGTTGGAGAGCTCGCCGGCAATGATTTCCCGTTTTAATTCAAGACCAACCACAAAGAAAAAAATAGACATCAGCCCATCGTTTATCCAAAGCAGTAAAGACTTGTATACGCTGAAATCTCCTATAGTAAAACCGATGCGTTGGTTCAGCATCCATTGAATGGATTCATTTGCAGGCGAATTGGCCAATAACAATGCCAATAGCGCAGAAAAGAACAACAAAAACGAGCTGAAGGTACTTTTTTTGATAAACTGTACCATTGGACTGAGCGCACTGAATACCATCTTTTCTGCTTTCATAAGGATCTTCGGTTAATGAAACATTATTCGGATAGCCAACATGCGGCTTATGGAATCCATAAATGCTTTTGATAATACTGATTATCCGAAATAAACTAGGGCTTCGAAGATTTTGATACGGGTATTCAAAAAGAAAGATTGAAAAAAATTTAATTATTTTCTGTAAACCTCGAAAAAACAAAGAAACGTAAAATTTTCCCCAAAAAATTGTAACTACCTGATAAATAAACACGTATGAAAATCCCTTTGTTGAAAAAATCCGCGCCTGTTAACCTCTCCGAAAAGGTGGGTGAATCACTTGAAACAGCCATACCCCACCTGTTTTCAGACGCCCTTATGCCCAATCGCATAGATCGATCATCATAAGACCAGCTTCGAGGAATACCTATCCGCCTCGGGTAAAAAAGTAGCTGCTTATAAATTTCCCTTCTTCAATTCATTCACGGCATGATCTACGGCTCTAGCAGTCAAGGCCATATACGTAATGGAAGGATTCTGCGTACCGGTAGACGTCATACACGCACCATCGGTCACGAACACATTGGTACAGGTATGTAGCTGATTCCATTGGTTGAGCAAAGAGGTCTTGGGATCTCTACCCATCCTAACACCACCCATCTCGTGGATATCCAAGCCCGGAGCTTGTTTACTGTCGCGGGTGGTAATACCGTAACAGCCGGCCTTTTCCAACATGGCAACACCCTGCTCCAAGAAATCCTTTAATGACTTTTCATCGTTGTCATCGTAGCCTACATCTACCCGTAACAAAGGCATTCCCCATCGGTCGGATTGTGCTGAGTCCAAATAAACACGGCTTTCTTCTTTGGGTATGGTTTCTCCCTGCATCATCATATAAACAGACCAATCGCCGAGCTCGGAGTTGGCCTCTTTAAACCCGGGGCCAAAAGGCTCGTTTCTTGCCCCACCCCATCCCTTGCGGCTGGCGGAGTAAAAACTCATATACCCCCGCAAAAAGTCTGTTTCCTGCAGCTTCACATTCCGGAAATTGGGAAGCATCACGGCCGTTGGACGCCTCCCATAGTAATAGGAATCCAAGTGACGATCTACACTAGCCGAAATACTACCTCGGTAATTATGAAAAGCTATGTATTTACCCAACAACCCGTTATCATTGCCCAACCCCTCTGGAAACCTACTTGAAGTAGAGTTTAACAGTATCAGGTTGGAGTTGAGGGCGGATGCATTCACAAAAACGACTTTCGCAAAAAACTCGGTAGCTTCCAAGGTTTCCGCGTCGATAACCCTAACGCCTGTTACCTTTTCCTTCTGTTCGTCGTAGATAAGGGAGTGAACCACTGAATGGGGGCGGATGGTCAGATTACCTGTCAATGCCGCCGCAGGAATGGTTGAGGAATTGGAACTGAAATAGGCCCCAAAGGGACAGCCACGCTGGCACAAACTGCGCGCCATACACTGTCCCCTACCCAGTTTTGTATGATGTTCGGCAGGTTTTGTGAGGTGGGCACAGCGACCTATCACGAATTTCCGATCGGGAAAGGCAGTCAAAATACGCTGCTGTATATCCCGCTCTACTTTGTTCATTTCCCAAGGGGGAAGAAACTCCCCGTCCGGCAGCGTTTCTAACCCGTCTTTATTGCCAGCAACTCCGATAAAGCGTTCCACATAGCTATACCAGGGAGCCAAATCATCATACCGGATCGGCCAGTCCACTGCAAACCCATCCCTCCCGGGGCCTTCAAAATCATACTTACTCCATCGCTGCACCTGCCGCGCCCAAAGCAGCGATTTACCGCCTACCTGATAGCCCCTGATCCAGTCAAAGGGTTTATCCTGTAGGTAAGGATGCTCTTTGTCCTTTACAAAAAAATGGTCTGCGTCGTCCCTAAAAGCGTAGCAGCGGGAAACCACCGGATTTTCCTCTCTGACCGAGAGCGGGAGTGCGCCGCGCAACGGGAATTCCCAGAGATGTGTATGCATAGTAGGATAATCCTCTCGGTGGACGACATCTCTCCCTCTTTCCAAAACCAGGGTTTTTAGGCCTTTTTCGCACAATTCCTTTGCCGCCCAGCCTCCACTGATACCGGAACCTACTACAATCGCATCGTATGTATGGTCATTCATGGGATAAAATTTACTCGTATCGAAGGGATTCAATCGGATCCAATTTGCTGGCTTTATAGGCCGGAATAAAACCGGAAAGTAAACCGACCAGAACGCAAATACAAAAGGCCACGATAATCCAAAGCCAAGGAATGAGAAAACCTCCCGGCCCGACCAGATTACCGACCAAATTGCCGATGGAAATGCCTGAAACCACCCCCAATATACCTCCTAGGATACAAATGACAATGGCTTCTATCAAAAACTGCTGACGAATACGAAGCGGCGTGGCTCCTAGCGCCTTTCGTATTCCGATCTCACGGGTACGCTCGGTTACCGATACCAACATAATATTCATTAGCCCTATGGCCGCTCCAAGCAATGTGATAAAACCTATACCGAACCCTCCAATTCGAAGAAATCCGGCAATTTCTTCCAAACGATCACCCAATGTCTGCGACTTCGCCACCTCAAAGGAATCTTCACTCCCTACGCCATCTCCACGCACCGCACGCATGATTCCCGTGGCATGCCCCATTTCATACTCCATCTTTAAAGGATCCGGTGCTGTCACCGTGATGGTATACCGAAAGGTACCACGCCTATCCAGGTTTTTGGCATTCAACACGGGGATTATGATCGCCCTGTCAGCCCCCGTGTCGCCACCAACCCCTCCCTGTTTCTCCATCACGCCTACAATGGTATATCTCCGGCCAAAAAACGAAATGAAATCATTTAACGGATCTTCTTCCTTCGAAAAAAGCGCGTTGGCTATCTCCGTTCCTATTACACACACATTATTGCCATATTGAAGCTCCACATTGCTAAAGCTGCGTCCCTTTTCTACCTTTATTCCATTTATCAGGAAGTAATTTTCATCGCCTCCGGTGATCCTGCTATTGGGGTTGGTTTTTTTTGACTTACGTTTCACTTCCACTGCCCCACCGACAAACGTGGTAACCGTCGACAGGCCTCTCGCTTCATATCTATCCTGAAAATTTACCGCCTCTCTGTAGGATACCGGCGGATAGTTCTTTTCAACGATACCAGAGGTTGTCGCCCTGCCCCCTGAAACCCCTTTGGAGCGGATAGTGAAATTATTGGAGCCAAATCCGGAAAGACTCTCCTCAATCTGTGCTTTCATGGCATCGATCGCTGTCAACATCCCCACCAGGGAAGTGATGCCGACAGCAATGATCAACCCCGTCAAAATGGTTCTAAGGAGGTTTGTCTTCACGGACCGAAGGGCTTCCCGAATATTTTCGAACAAATTCATATACTGTTCATTTTAGGACAATTTTCCCGACTATTGGACTTTTATAGCCTAATATTAACCAATTTTGAAAAAAATCAATGCATTCTGTCCCCTCTAATTTCCATTTCCTTTAGGATTTGCTTTTCATGGGCCAACCATTCGGCCCAGCGTTTCTCCACCTTTTCCTTTGGATAGTAGGTTTTTGCCAAATCGATAAAATTGACGTAGTGGCCTGCTTCAGAAACCATCAGTTCATAGTAAAACTCCCTAAGCTCCTCATCCTCTAGATTTTTCCAAAGCAATTTAAATCGTTCGCAGCTTCTCGCTTCTATCAGCGCATTCATGAGCAGGTGCTCGGTCAAATGCTCCATACGGCTACCTCCCTTCAAAATAAAGGATTGGAGCCTGAGCACGTACTCGTCTTTCCTCGGCTTGCCAAAAGGTAGGCCCCGCTTCTTAAGCTGTCCCATTACCCGCTCAAAATGATCCCACTCTTCTGCCACCACCGGCGTAAGTACTTCAACCAGCTTTTCGAGCTCGGGAAACCGAACAATCAGCGAAATACACGACGAAGCTGCCTTTTGTTCGCAATAGGCGTGGTCCACGAGGATATCGCCCAAGTTCATTTTAGCCACATCTACCCAACGGGGATCGGTTGGGAGCTGAAGGTGCAACATCTTTCCTTTGGTATTGTCTTGCCAGCTCATACTCATCAATCAAAGAAAGCCCATGTAATACCCAAATCCAACATTTGTTTCAATCCTGTAAAATAGGGAGTAACAAAGTATCCATTTTGTTCCATCATACCGGCATTTAGGTGATTATACCGAAACAACACCCTGGTTCGATTAATCCGAAAATTCAGAAAAACGTCCACCACAGGGTAGGCAAACACATTAAAATGATCCTGGAGGTAAAACTGCTGCGTGGATGGCATATACGCATCGGCAAAATTATCACTTCGGTATCGGCCCTCTAATCCCAGCTGCACGTAGATATTGTCATTAAACAAAGGGCCATCGAAGAAAAACCGGCTATTGGCAAAAACATTGGGAATCCTGAAGGCATCTGCCGCACCTCCTGTAATTGCGGTATAGATTAATTCCGTCTGCCAGTGAAATTTTCCTGACAAAATCAAGTGGTAGTTTACGCCGGGCATTACCATAAATGCCTCACCGCTGGCCTGTTCGGGCATGGCTTCCCGGTTGAAGTAAATGTAGTTGTTGATACGGTTGATGGTCAGATTTGGTCTTATCCGTAGATTGGGAAGATCGATTTTGATCACCCCTTTTGCTTGGTCTACACCGACACTGGAAAAGTCGTTGTTGTCCCAACGAAAATGGTTACCGCGGTACTTTTGTTGTGCCAACGTAGGCTTGTACAATGCCTTGGTATAACTCAGATCAATAAACGGAGATACAAACAGCCCCTGTATTCGGTACCCATCGGGTATAAGATACTCCCCCTCTGCTTCAAAAGACCAGTTTTCGTTGATTTCCCCACGCAGGGCTCCACCCAAAAAAAGCTCGGTAAAGGAATTGTTAGTGTCGAAGAATATGCTCGCCATTCTTCCTGTCCGCAGTTTTAGGTAGGCATTGTAATAAACTGGGCCAAAGTCGCCCTTAAAGCCCACTTCGTTTCGCCACTCCGAAAAATGGTGCTGGTTGTTGGTGGTGTCCCTTCTGCTGTGCAATAGGGTGGTATCCGAAGAGTGAAACCGATTGGCATTGAAGAACAGTGAATCACTGGTAGCCAGGCGGGAGAAAAATGTTACCTCCTGCTTTTTCTTGTCAAATACATGATACGCCTGCCAGCCTTTAAGAATTTCATATTGGTGGTAAACTTTGTATTCCTGCCTGAGGTCCGTGGCCCTTGAATTGCGCAGCCAGACCTTGGAATCTTCGTACGTAAAAAAGATGGATGTAGTGTCTACCTCGGGAGGTATGATTCCCCCCTGTTCATTTACCCGGTGTTTCATCCGAGTGACAGCTGCCAATAAAAAATATTTCTCGTTGTCTGACTGGTAGTTTGTATGAAAAGAATAGGAATCATTTACGACCATATTGTCATCCCTTCTCGTGGGGTTCAGCATTTTACGCGCGCGAATGGTTCCGTAATTGATACCCACATTCCACTTGGGGGTAATGTTTCGGGTAAACGCTATATCCAGCTTATTTCGGTTACCTCCTCCAAAGAAGGCATCCAACTGCGTATAAGGTGACTTGGTGTTAAAGTACTTGATACTATCTGCGGAGTTATGATATAGATCGTATACATGAAAACCGGATGTCCTACCAATTTGGCGGGGAACTTCGTAAAAAACCGGTTTAGCGGCACTTCCGAGGTTTCCCAGGTCTTGATACCTGTACCAAGTATTGGCCACCGGTTCGTAGTTGTGAAACCCTGTCAGTGAGGTGTCCACTTCCATCTGTTCGAATCGGTTGTACCGCAGATACTTTTCATAATAAAAGAGCGAGGTTTTAGGTCCGTAAACCATTTTGGTCGAATCGTCCAAAAGCCCTCTGCGCTGACCGTCACTATCTTGATTCCCTTGGGGAGACCGCTGCTGTCCCTGGGGTTGATTTCGGGGAATCTGCTGCCCATATACCGACCCCACGATTGCTGCCGTCAGCCACAAAAAAATAAACAGCTGCTTATACCCCACTCTGATAGCCCTTTATTTTAACTTTTTCCAAAATCATTTCCAACAGCATCTGTAGGTCTTCTTCGGCCAGACACATCTCCATAGGTAACGCAAAAATGGGAATTTCTGTCCAAAAAGGAAGAAATTCAGGCACCTTTAATTTGACGGCATCCTTTTCGGTCGTTAGAAGGACAGGAAACTTTTCCTTGTGTTTTAGGAATAGCTTGGAGATAACGTCCAAATCCGAATGGCGGTACTGGTGATGATCTGAATAATCCAGAACTTCCAGTACCACAAACCGCCGTCTGACCTCTTCTAACAAACTGGTGTTGGAAGCAATGCCCGAAACCACTATGACAGACCCTCCCAGTGAATGATCTCCCTCCGAAATTTGAATTGGATCGCCATAGCGTATCGACGCAAAAAACACAGGGACTCCCGACCGCGTATACCGGTTTATTTTTTCGGCATATTCCCTTTTTTCCTCTTCTTCTATGCCCTTCGGGCATTTGGTAACAATCACCGCATCCGCCCGTTTGGCACCTTTGGGATCTTCCCGAAGTGTCCCCAAGGGAAGAATTCGGTCAGTGAAAAACGGCTTTTGGTAGGTGGTTAAAAGAAGGTAAAGGTCCCCTTGTACATACCGGTGCTGAAATGCATCGTCCAAAATGAATAGGTTCGTTTGAGGCCTTTCAGCCAATACCTGCGGAATCGCCAATGCCCTTGACTCGCCTACCGCAATAGTTACATCCGCTCCAAACTTCTGGTACAGTTGGAACGGTTCATCACCCAACTCCCAAGGATGGGTAGCATCTGAGGCCAACAAAAATCCGGAACTTTTCCTTTTGTACCCCCTACTCACCACGGCCAACGAAAAAATGCTCTTTAGATGGCGTAACAGAAACTCCACTGCGGGCGTCTTTCCGGTGCCGCCTACTGACAGGTTCCCTACCACAATTACGGGTACCAAAAACGAGGTGCTTTTTTTTGAGCCTATATCAAAGAGATGGTTTCTCCATTTCGTTGCCAGCGAATATAGCACGGCAAAGGGGTAAAGAATAGGCTCATAAAACCGCATTGAAAGATTTTTGTTACTTTTGATGGCTTAACAACCGCAAATATATGGTTTATTTGATTAGAGATGTGGTAAGTTACTTGGAGGCATGGGCTCCGCCGTCCTACCAGGAAAGCTACGATAATGCACAGCTGATCGTCGGTGATCCAAACCAAGAGGTACGCGGCATCCTATGCGCATTGGATGCAACCGAGGAGGTAGTAAACGAAGCAGTAGCGCTCGGCTGCAACCTGATCGTGGCACACCACCCCATCGTATTCAAGGGGCTAAAGAGCTTGACGGGCAAAAATTACATAGAACGTACTGTCCTCAGAGCTATTCGGGAGGATGTGGCCATTTACGCAATCCATACCAACCTGGATCATGTATCAACCGGTGTAAACTCGAAAATCGCCCAAAAGCTAGGGCTGAAGAACTGTCGCATACTCGCTCCAAAGCAAGACATGCTATCCAAACTGGTCACTTTTGTTCCTGTAAACGAGACCCCCACCGTACTAAATGCCCTGTACCAAGCCGGGGGAGGTCAGATTGGAGCCTACCAAAACTGCAGCTTCCGCATCAACGGTACCGGTACTTTTCTGCCCACCGGGGCTGCCAACCCCACGATAGGGAATCTGGGCAAAGTGGAGGAGGTTTCGGAGGATCGCATCGAGATCATTTTTCCCAATCACCGTCAAAGTACGATCATCCATGCCCTTCGTCAGGCCCACCCCTACGAAGAAGTGGCCTATTACCTCCATCGGCTAGAAAACCAACACCAGGAAGTAGGTGCCGGAATGGTCGGTGAGTTGGATGAACCGACAGAAGAAGCGGCTTTTCTATCCCTTTTAAAGCAGAGAATGAATTTATCGGTTATTCGCCACACCAAGCTGCTTGACAGGCCCATACGGAGGGTTGCTGTATGCGGGGGTGCCGGTATATTTTTGTTGGACAAAGCGAAAAGATCGGACGCGGATATCTTTGTCACCGCCGATGTAAAGTATCATGAATTTTTCGACGCTGATAACCAAATAATTATCGCAGACATTGGACACTACGAAAGTGAAATTTTTACAAAAGAACTTATAAAGGACAAATTGTCAGAGAAATTCACTAATATTGCACTCTATTTGACGAACGTAGTCACAAATCCCATAAGCTACTTATAATTGATGGAAAGTACCGTTGCACAGAAACTAGAAGCCATTCTACACCTTCAAAACATAGATTCTAGACTAGACGCTATTTTTAAAGTCAGAGGTGCCCTCCCCGAAGAAGTTCAAGACCTAGAAGACGAAATTGCCGGTTACGAGACCAGGTTGTCCAAATTTGAGTCGGATATTGCTGCCCTAGGTGAAGAAATAAAAAAATACAAAGAGGCAATCAAAGAGTCGGAAAAACTGATCAAAAAGTACCAAGAGCAGCAAATGAACGTCCGAAACAATCGGGAGTACGATGCTATCACCAAAGAATTGGAGCTTCAGGACTTGGAGATACAGGTTTCCAAAAAGAAAATAGGCGAGGCGCAGTTTCGTATTGAGGAGAAAGAGAAGGACATTGAGGAAGTCAAAGACATCCTGAAAGACAGAAAGCACGACCTCGACCAAAAGAAAGGCGAGTTGGAGGTGATTGTTTCCGAGAGCGAATCAGAGGAAAACAAATTGAAGTCCGAGCGCGAAAAGTCTACCAAAAAGGTGGACGAGAGGTTGCTGAAAAGCTATCAAAAAATTCGCAATAATGCGAAAAATGGACTAGCGGTCGTACTTGTAAAACGCGGTGCCTGTGGAGGTTGCTTTAATGTTGTTCCGCCGCAAAGGCAAGCAGAGATCCGCGAGAAAAAGAAACTGATAGTCTGTGAGCATTGCGGCAGAATATTTGCCGGCGTGGAAGAGGAAATCGAAGACGATGGCAATACAAAAAAGAAAAGAAGCCGAGCTTAAGATAAACATTGAGAAACCCGACAGTAGTTGGGTTTTTTTTTGAGTTATGGGACGAAAAGCGAAACCTTTCTTGTGCAAATCGGTTTTAATAATTAAATTTCCACCCATGAGAATCTGGATCGCCTTAATTCTTTTAGTTGGAGTAAGTTTTCTTTCCGAAGCGAAGGACAAGAAAGAGAAGACTTTTTTGATAATCTTCAACAGTGAAGAGCTCCGTTCCCACCAAACAAGCAGTGCTAAAATCGAATTGGTTTTTTTGGACAACTTTCAGACGAAATCCTATGCGGGAAATTCAGACGCCGCCCTTTTGATCACGGTGCCGTTTGAGGATTGGACTGAATGTGATATGGGTAAATCACTGATCATTCTTGGTGACAACCGAGTTGTGAAGTTGGAAGAGGTGGCATTTCGGATTATTGATTTAAAACAAACTGATGATCGATACGCAAACCTGCTGTCCAAATCTTCCGACGACGGAAAAAATGGAAAGAAAAAAACCAATCTCGTACGCCTTTAATCATTATTGATGTATTGGTGAACCGCGATACCCAATCAACTCGTACAAATCTCCTCCTTTATAGTCCAATTGGTAACAGCAAAGATTTTGATGTTGGAAATAGTCCATTTCGTGTAGCGGCTTACCCAACAAGAGGCACATAAGGATGCGTATCGCCCTTCCGTGCATGCAGACCAAGATATTCTCCCCTCCATTTCCAGTGATATGATCTATTGCGCGGGAAAGTCTATGCGACACTTCCAGTGGAGATTCACCCCCTTCGATCCGATAGTCCAACTGCCCCTCCGACCACCTGTTCAACATGGTTTGATAATGTTGATGACCATTTTCGTCCATCGGTATGCCTTCGTACTTGCCCCAACTTATCTCGTTTAAATCAGGCAGGGATAGTCCTGGAATGCCCATCTCCAAAAACGGCTGTATGGATTGTTTGGTACGAATTAAGCCGGAATAATACACGAGGTCAAAAGGAATGTGACGATTCTGCTCAAAAAACGCAGCTGCTTGTTTTCTTCCCGTTTCATTTAGCGGAGCGTCTATTCCGCTTCCCTGTACGACTCCACGGAGGTTGTAATCAGTCTGCCCATGCCGGACGATATAAATTTTTTTACTGCTCAAGATTTACCTATTTTTGAAACCAGGTTCAAAGAAAAAGCTTTTATACGACAAAAACATGATATTTAGGTCAAAACCCGATTTGGATTTTTTAAATAAAATGGGCCAAAACACCATGGTCGAGCACCTAGGAATCAAATTTACCGCTGTCGGCGACGACTATTTGGAAGCCACCATGCCCGTTACCGACAAAACCAAACAGCCGCTTGGATTGTTACATGGGGGGGCAAATGTGGTACTGGCCGAAACGCTCGGGAGTGTTGCAGGGATGCTTGTAATCGACCCAACCAAGCAGTTCTGCGTTGGCCTTGAAATCAATGCAAATCACCTAAAATCCGTAAGGGAAGGGGTAGTAACAGGCATCGTCAAACCCGTACATATTGGAAAAAATACCCAAGTTTGGGAAATCAAAATCCATACCTCCGAAAAAAAGCTTAGCTGCATCAGCCGTCTAACACTAGCCGTTCTGGAAAAAAAGTAATATGAGCACCGTTGCTGCAAAGAAAACCGTATCTGTTGTTGAATTTTTGGAGGCTATCTTCCTCTCCGCATTGGAAGGAGACGTTCAATTCGCTGTTTGGAGAAAACCGGGCACATCCAAAATAGAAGTCGTGTTGGATTCGAATGGAAATGCGACCCAAGTAATCCCTCACCTAGAGCAACTGCCGAGTGGCTTTATCCTCCACCCTTTTGCTGATACTAAATCCGCGTATTTTATTCCTGCCGAAACCTATTTTTCATTCGATTTAGAGGCAGATACAGCCTATGAGCTGCCCGAAAATCTCGTTAGCGGGTTCGATGAGCATTCATTCACCTCAGGTGAAACGATTCGGCAGCTCCTAAAAAAAAGGATTTCATCGGAAACGGGTGATACTAAAGAGCCAACCGCAAAGGAGGCTTTCCTCGCAATGGTAGAAGAGGCCAAGCAGGAAATACTGGTTGGGAAATTATTCAAAGTAGTGACAGCCAGAACAAAACACTGTCCCCTACCCACCCGATTTGACCTTGTGCAGACATTTTTGGCACTATGTGCTGCCTATCCAAACTCATTTGTGAATTTTTTCCGAATCCCAGGCATCGGAACTTGGCTAGGGGCCACTCCCGAATTGTTGATCCGAACCAAAGGAAAGCTTTTTCACACGATGGCATTGGCAGGCACCCAGCGTGCCGTTGGTGATAATCCGGTAAAAAACACTGCTTGGACCCAAAAGGAAATAGAAGAACAGGCATTGGTGAGCAGATATATTGTGAGCTGCTTCAAAAAAATCCGCCTCAGAGAATACGATGAAATAGGCCCAAAGACCAGCATGGCTGGAAACCTGCTTCATTTGAAATCAGACTTTTTTGTCGATATGAAAGCTACCGGATTTCCCGAACTTGGGACAGTGATGCTCGATTTGCTCCATCCGACATCTGCCGTTTGTGGTATGCCCAAAGAAACGGCCCACCAGTTTATCGAAACCCACGAGGGTTTTGAGCGAGGCTTCTTTGCAGGTTATCTTGGGCCGGTAAATATTGGCGGCGAAACAAGCATTTTTGTCAACCTTCGCTGTGGCCAACTGAGGGGAGACCAGGTGATCCTCTATGCAGGTGCCGGAATAACCGAAGATTCGGAACCCGAAAAAGAATGGGAGGAAACAGAAATGAAATGCGACATTATAAGGAGGTTCCTGCTTAAACCAGAACTGTCTTGATTCTACAGGCTATCAGTGATCTAGTAAGCATCGCTGCCCGTCATGGCATCCGAGAGGCTATTTTATCCCCGGGTTCACGGTGTGCACCCTTATCAATCGGCTTTATTAGACACCCCCAATTCCATTGCCGAACCATCTCAGATGAACGTTCTGCTGGTTTTATTGCGATGGGAATGGCCCAGCAACTGGACCGACCGGTGGTCATGGTATGTACGAGTGGATCGGCGGCCTACAACTATGCCCCGAGTGTCGCAGAGGCCTATTTTCAACAAATCCCCTTGTTGATCCTTACCGCAGACCGTCCACCGGAATGGATAGACCAATGGGACGGACAGACCATCCGACAAGCCGGGATTTTTGGCAACCATGTTAAAAAAAGCTTTGTGTTACCCGACTCATTCGAGCACGCCGACAAGGTATGGCATCTGCACCGGATTATAAATGAGGCAATAAACGAAGCAAACCGCTTTCCAAAAGGGCCTGTTCATGTAAATATCCCCCTCCGGGAACCTTTTTATCCCACAGGTGGAGAAGACGTTGATTTTTCAAGATGGGTTCAAGTGATTGACGATACGCCATCTCGCCCCATCTTTTCCAACACGCATTGGGACGGATTGGCGGCTGAATTGAACAAATTTCAGCATATTTTGATCGTACCCGGTCAGCAAAAACCTGCTCCTGAACTGAAATTGATTTTGCAGGAAATCCACCAATCGCACCGTGCGGTTGTAATCACTGACCTAATCAGTAACCTCCAGGGAACGCAGGGTATACGGCATCCGGATTTTCTTCTCCAGACGGCTTCGGACAGGGAAGCAATAAACCCAGATCTGATCATTTCATTCGGCAAAAGCATTCTTTCCAAGGCACTGAAACAGTATCTTCGCTCTTCTGAGGCCGAACAGTGGCATCTACAATGCCAGGGATACGTTCCCGATCCCTTTCAAAGACTCAGAAAGGTACTGCCGGTAGAACCAATTGATTTTCTCACCTGGTTTCGCTCCTGTTCACATACTCCCGCCAAGGCATTTGCTTCAAAATGGAATAGCGAAGAGTCAAGAATCCGGGAAAAGCTCCCGAACGCAATGAAGATGGCTGATTTCGGAGAGTTTAAAGCGATATATCACTGCCTAGCCCATCTGCCCAGCCCATCAAAACTCCATCTGGCAAATAGCATGGCAGTCCGCTATGCGAGCTTCCTGAGCATGGTACCGGAGGACGTTGAAGTAATCGCAAACAGGGGAACCAGCGGTATAGATGGCTCCAACTCCACAGCCGTAGGGTGTGCCCTTACCACCAAAGAACAGGTGACATTGATAACTGGAGATTTGGCGTTTTTTTACGACAGGAATGCCTTCTGGCACAATTACGACGTTCCCAATCTCCGAATCATCGTCCTAAACAACCATGCCGGAGGGATTTTCAGGTTAATAGAAGGTCCGAGCCGACTACCCGAACTAGAAGAGTTTTTCGAGACCAAACAAGCGTTAACAGCACAATCATTGGCGATGGAATTCAATTTCGAATACCTGCCTGTTCACCGGGAGGACTCCCTTTTGAATACCCTACCTGAATTCTTCCAGCATTCGATACGACCGAAAATTATCGAGGTTTTTTCCAGTTCTCCGGAAAATGCCCGAATCATTAAGGAAATAAAAGCAGGTCTAACCTAGCAAACGAAACCTGGCCTAATTCAAGGGTATTGGAGTCGTGAAAATTATTCGGGACAAATTCCAAAATAGTGAGTTATTTTTTGGTAATTTTCGAAACAGAAGCGGGTTTGGCCGTTAAATGTCCTAAAAACAACCTATATCCATGCAATCAAAATACACTGAAAACGAAAAAGCTCCTCTTAACAGCATTGAAGACTGGGAAGACGATCTGCTGGTTAGATATCCTGAGCCAAAGGAAAAGCAGGCGAAAGCCAAAGAAGACTATAGAAATTACCACGATTCTGAGCGTGTGGATACCGTGAGGGAATTTTACCGCCTGAATCATAAATACCAGACGTATGATTTCGTGGTAGATAAAGAAAACGAATTTTTGAAGTTCGAGAAAAAGGAAATGCCTTTTTGGGATGCTGTCGCCTACCTGAATACATTGGTGGACGATTCCGACCCCGATATTAATCTTGACCAGCTTCAGCATCTTCTTCAAACGTCGGAGGCGATTCGAGCAGATGGCCATCCTGACTGGTTTGTATTGACCGGATTTATTCATGACCTGGGCAAAGTGTTGTGCCTGTTTGGAGAGCCGCAATGGGCGGTAGTGGGAGACACCTTCCCGGTAGGCTGTAAGCACGCTGACGCCATTGTCTACCCTGAGTTTTTTTCCGACAACCCGGATTCAAACGACGAGCGGTATAACTCCAAATACGGGGTCTATGCCCCCAACTGTGGGCTTGATCAAGTGAAAATGTCCTGGGGCCACGATGAATACATGTACCAGATGATGAAGGACTACCTTCCTGAACCTGCCCTTTACATGATCAGGTACCATTCCTTTTATGCCCAACATAGGGAAAACGCCTACGACCATTTACTAAATGACCATGACCGCGAGATGTTCAAGTGGGTTGAAAAATTCAATCCGTACGATCTCTATTCGAAGGTTCCCGTTCCACCCGATGCCAAGGCATTAAGACCGTATTACGAAGATCTGGTAGCCAAATACCTTCCGGCTACGTTGAAGTTTTGATTTAGGATCCGTATTACCCCATGGGGTTATTTGAATTCTTCCAATCAACAACCAATACCTTTCCCCAAAGCGGTGCTGACCAGCCTCTTTGGGGAATTTTATAACCTAACCACCGTCCATTCATGCTTACCGTTCTATCTTTTTTGGGGTTTACCCTGTTTGTGGCATTTTTCTCTTGGTACAAGCTTAGGAAAGACGATATTAGCTCACGGGATGGGTACTTTCTTGGCGGCAGGACACTGACTGGAGGCGTGATCGCCGGGTCTATGATTCTTACCAATATTTCGACAGAGCACCTTATTGGAATGAATGGCTCTGCCTATAAAAACGGCATGATCATCATCGCTTGGGAGGTAACCTCGGCCATTGCATTGGTGATCGCAGCACTCTATTTTTTGCCCATCTACCTGCGAATGGGACTCACCACGATTCCGCAATACCTGGAATCTCGATACGATGCAAGTACAAAGGCCATAGTGGCATTTCTGCTTATGTTGTCGTTTGTCGTAACCCTACTCCCGATTGTACTATATACAGGGGCGATCAATTTGGAGAGCATCTTTAATGTTTCCGAAGTTTTGGGTGTTTCGAAAGGTGAGGGAATATGGATCACGGTAGCCGTCATCGGGGTGATCGGTTCAATTTATGCCATCTTTGGTGGATTGAAAGCCGTGGCTCTTTCCGATTCGGTCAATGCCATTGGCCTGGTCATTGGCGGACTCATGGTACCGGTTTTTGCACTTTGGGACATTGGGGATGGAAATCTGATCCTAGGCATGCAAAAGGTCTACGAGGTAGTACCGGAAAAATTCAATGTTATCGGTTCCGAAGATTCCGTGCTGCCGTTTAGCACCCTTTTTACCGGATTGATGATAAACCAAATTTATTTTTGGGGAATGAACCAAACCATCATTCAAAGAGCGCTTGGCGCAAAGAATATGGCCGAGGCTCAAAAAGGCCTGCTTTTTACCGGTATCTTTAAGATACTCATTCCATTGATTATCGTGTTGCCGGGAATCATTGCGTTCTATTATTATGGCAACCAATACTACGATGATCAGGATTTTATCTACCCAATATTGTTGGCCAAAGTCCTCCCGATAAGTCTTACCGGATTTTTTGCCGCAGTTGTATTGGGTGCCATATTGAGTACGTTCAACAGCGTGCTAAACTCTGCCGCCACCATCTTCAGTCTGGACATCTTCAAAAAATTCATTTCCCCTTCTGCCTCTGACAGAACGTTGGTACGGGTGGGTCGCAGCAGCTCCATTATCTTGGCCGTTACCTCCATATTCGTTGCTCCCCTAGTCGGAAATGCTCCAGAAGGATTGTATCAATTGATGCAACAACTCAACGGCATCTTTTTTATACCGATAGCCTCTATTCTGATCGCCGGATTCTTCATACCAAAGATTTCTGCCACAGGCGCCAAAGTAGGGTTAACCCTGGGGCTTTCCTTCTATTTGCTCACTACTTTTATCTTGGAAATCAACATTCATTTCATTCATATCTGGGGGATAGAGTTTGTAATCAATATGGTCGCGATGTACTTGGTAAGTATGAAATACCCGGCGACTATCGCCCCCATGCGGATGAACCAAGCCCAACTGGATCTTAAAGAGTGGAAATACGCAAAACCTCTCGCAATTGTTTTGGTAGCCTGTGTCGTTTTGATTTATGTTTGGCTGGCTCAATAATTTTTTGTTGGAAATGAAACTAAATATGGCCAAAAACTATTTTAAGTAACAAATGCATATTTATAACAGCCATTGATTAATTTTGCATTTTAATCAATAAAATGAAACGTTTGATTCCGTTTTTTTATAAAAATATCCTGACCAATTTTTTGGCGGCATTTCTTGTTTGCCTTTCCATTGCCGATGGAGAAGAAGCTGAGCATGAAATCATTCATTTTGATTTCCAAGTTTCAGAGGTTGAATATGACTACGTTGACTTCCCCGTTTCTCTAATCAGGAACAATACAGTCAGTTTTTCCAGTCTCCAGCGAATCGCTGAGGTAGCTTTCTTTTCGGTTGATTTCAGGCCAAGATCCCTGTACCTGCTTTCCGAGGCAACCCTCAACCAATTAAGTCATAATTTATTACATCCTTTAATTTCTAACCTTGTAAAGGTAGTCATTTGTAAGAACGCTCCCTGATCCCTTTTTGATTTTTGCTGTTGAATGTATAGCCTGGGCTTGCCGGAATCCCAAAATAGGAATTCTATCGTTGCTGCCTATCAGCGAATCCCATTTTGACAGCAATCGGGCTTTTTAGTTGATCATCTCACAAACTCATCGAGTTTCTTACTCATTCTACCTATGAAAAATTGCAATTCCCTATTAGGAACAATGGCATTAGTCCGTTCCTTTCAATTTATCCTTTTCCTGTCGCTTTCCGCTGGAATACTGTTTAGTGCCTGCAGTGCGGGGAACAGCAAGAACAATACAGAAAATAAACGACTGGAAGTACCGGTTCTGTCGCTGGATCAGATGACCATCGAGATTCCTCAAACCTATGTTGCCGACATTCAAGCACGCCAATTTGTAGAAGTTCGTTCGAAAATCGAGGGCTTTGTCGAAAAGATCTACGTAGATGAAGGCCAAATCGTAAAGAAGGATCAGCCGCTATTTCAGCTAAGCTCTACCGAATACAGCGAACTGGTCAATTCGGCCACTGCCAAACTCATGCAAGCCAAAGCAGAGGAAAAAGGAGCTTCGTTAGAGGTTGCGAGGCTAAAAATATTGGTTGAAAAAAACATATTTTCTTCCTCTGAACTGGAGCTGGCCCAATCCAAATTGGATATGGCGCGTTCGGCCATCATGGAATCCGAGGCCATGCTAAAAAACGCCCGCTTGGGTTTATCCTATACAACGATTCGGGCACCCTTTGACGGGATGGTGGATAGAATACCCTATAAAACCGGCAGCTTGGTCAACAGTGGAGACCTATTGACCAATATCACGGACATTCACGAGATTTTCGCCTATTACAAGATTACGGAAAACGAATATTTGGAATATATGCGGGGTCGAATCGATAAGGAAAATTTCAAAAAAGAATCAAAGCAGAACCTCAAGCATGCCCTGGAAGAAACACTTGAAGAAGAGAAAGAGGAAATCACGCTGATTCTATCCGATGGTCAGACCTATCAGCATACCGGCGAGCTGGAAACGATGGAGGCTGATTTTGAAAAAGGAACAGGGTCTATTGCGCTCAGGGTCAGATTTCCTAATCCGGATGGATTGCTAAAGCACGGTGCAAGTGGAAAGGTTCAAATGACCAAGCCATTGGAAAACATCTACCTGATACCTCAGAAGGCCACATTTGAGATTCAGGACTACACGTATATCTATTTGGTCGGACCGGACAACAATGCACAAATCAGGAGTTTTAGGCCAAAGGGAAGATATGGTTTATTCTATATATCCGATGATTTCAAAGTAGGAGATAGGGTGGTACTGGAGGGCATTCAGCTACTCAAAGATGGCGTGGCGATCAAACCAAGAGAAACCGGCGCAGAGGAGGTATACGGCTCATTGGAGACTCTTGCCCAAACATCATTCTAACCAGGATCATTTCTAATCTTTACATCCGATGTTTGATATATTTATCAAAAGACCTATTCTGTCCACAGTAATCTCTGTATTGATTACCCTTCTAGGACTGCTGGCGTTGATATCGCTTCCGGTGACACAGTTTCCAGAGATTGTACCGCCTTCTGTAACCGTTACCGCCAAATATACAGGAGCAAATGCCGACGTATTGACGAAGGCGGTCGCTACGCCCATCGAACGGGCCATAAACGGTGTACCCAACATGACCTACATGACCTCGGTAAATACCAATGAGGGCGTGTCCCTGATCACCGTATATTTTCAGGTAGGCACAGATCCCGACCAAGCCGCGGTCAATGTGCAAAACCGGGTCTCCACCGTACTCGATGAGCTGCCCGAAGAGGTAATACGTGCGGGCGTGCAGACAGAAAAGGAAGTGAACTCCATGTTGCTGTACCTCAACCTGATGACGACCGACACTACGCAAGATGAGCGGTTCGTATACAATTTCGCCGACATCAATATCCTGCCCGAGCTAAAACGGATAGACGGGGTTGGATTTGCGCAGATCATGGGTTTCAGGGATTACTCCATGCGAATTTGGCTAAAGCCCGACCGCTTGGTTGCGTACGGACTCACTCCCCTTGACGTAAACGCCGCTATCCGCAGCCAAAACGTAGAAGCTGCTCCCGGCAAATCCGGCATCAGTTCCGACCGGGAACCTCAAGCGCTTCAGTACGTGCTTAAGTATACCGGCAAATTCAACACCGAGGAAGAATACGAAAATATTACCCTAAAGGCACTTCCCGACGGTTCTTTGCTGAAGCTACGAGACGTGGCAGATGTTGAATTCGGATCTCAGGAGTACAGCATGGTGTCCACCACCGATGGGAGGCCGTCAGCGTCCATCATGATCAAACAGCGGCCAGGATCCAACGCCAGGGAAGTTATCCAACATATCAAGGATAAAATGGAGGAGTTGGAAGGCACTTCCTTTCCGCCCGGTATGGAGTACAACGTATCCTATGACGTTTCCCGCTTTTTGGACGCCTCTATATATGAGGTAGTAAAAACCCTTATTGAAGCGTTTTTCTTGGTATCCCTCGTTGTTTTCATTTTCCTACAGGACTTTAGGTCTACCCTTATTCCGGCGATCGCCGTGCCGGTATCGTTGATCGGCACCTTCTTTTTCATGAATCTGTTCGGTTTTTCGCTAAACCTCCTCACGCTGTTCGCGATGGTTTTGGCCATCGGTATCGTGGTCGACAACGCCATAGTCGTGGTAGAGGCGGTTCACGTGAAAATGCACAAGGAGGGCCTAAACGCTAAAGACGCCACGTTTGCAGCCATGAAGGAAATCGGTGGTGCCATTATCGCCATCACGTTGGTTATGTCCGCGGTATTTGTGCCCGCCGGGTTTATGACCGGGCCGGTTGGGATTTTCTACCGACAGTTCTCACTGACCTTAGCTATCGCCATTGTTATTTCTGGTATCAATGCACTGACCCTATCCCCTGCCCTATGCAGTCTGTTACTGAAGCCTGTACACCATGAAGGAAAAAAAGGATTGTTAAGCCGGTTTTTTACCGGATTTAACGAAAGGTACGACCGCTTTTCAGAGAAGTATGGCCGTTTTATCGGCGGCACGGCCGGACGCAAATCCCTAACCTTCGGCCTGCTGATAATTTTCTTTCTACTCACATTCGGAGCGGCAAGTATTCTCCCCACCGGGTTCATTCCCAATGAAGACCAAGGCATGGTTTACGTAAGCGTAACCACTCCTCCGGGATCTACCGTGGAGCGTACACAGCAGATCATGGACGATATCCAAGCTGCCCTATTGCCCTTTGAGGAAGTGGAAACCATATCGACCCTCTCCGGATTCAGTCTGCTGACGGAGACTGCGGGAGCTTCCTTTGGCATGGGGATGATCAACTTGGTTGGCTGGAGCGAAAGAGATCAAGGGGTAAATGAGCTGATTTCAAAATACCAAGAACGTACCTCCCACATTACCGGTGCTGAGATCCAATTTTTTGCCCCCCCGCCGGTTCCTGGATTCGGAAATGCCTCAGGATTCGAGTTGAGGCTTCAGGACAAGACGGGAGGATCCTTGGATCGAACCTCAGAAACCATCTCGGATTTCCTCGAAGCGTTAAATCAACGCCCTGAACTTAAGGAGGTTTTTACAAACTTCGACGCTAGTTTTCCTCAATACCTATTACGTGTGGACCACGATAAAGCCGCAAAACTGGGAGTGGCGGTGGATGAGGCGATGGATGTCCTTCAGAGCTATATTGGGAGTTTCTATTCGTCCAACTTCATCCGCTATGGACAGATGTACAAAGTGATGATTCAAGCACTCCCAGAATACCGCACCAACCCTGAGTCCCTACTTCGGATGTACACCAAAAACAATCAGGGTGAAATGGTACCCTACTCCAACTTCGTGACCATGGAGCGGGTATACGGACCTGAACAAATTGGCCGGTACAACATGTTCCTTTCGGCGATGATCAATGGTGACGCAAGCGATGGCTATTCCAGCGGGGATGCCATTCAGGCGGTAGAGGAAACCGCCTTGGCTGTACTGCCCAGAGGCTTTGACATCGAGTGGTCCGGGATTACCAGAGAGCAGATTGATTCCGGAAACCAGGCCATTTACATCTTCCTGATATGCCTGATATTCGTCTATCTTTTATTGGCTGCCCAATATGAAAGCTACCTGTTGCCATTCCCAGTAATTCTTTCACTCCCCGCGGGGGTATTTGGCTCCTTTTTGTTGTTGAAGTTGACCGGATTGGAGAATAATATCTACGCACAGGTTTCATTGATTATGCTGATCGGATTATTGGGAAAAAACGCCATTCTGATCATTGAAATTGCGGTGCAGTCGCGACAAAAAGGGTTGGGTATTTTGGAATCGGCGGTAAACGGTGCGGTAGAGCGATTGAGGCCTATCCTTATGACTTCCTTTGCATTCATCAGCGGCCTGATACCGTTGACCATAGCGTCGGGTGCAGGTGCTATTGGCAACCGAACCATTGGTACGGCCGCCGCCGGCGGGATGTTGATCGGAACCTTGGTGGGAATTGTCCTGATTCCGGGACTCTACTATGTTTTTGAGTCCTGGGCTACGGTACTGAAAAAACCGGGACATGAGAAAACCAGCGCTGCATTTCTACCCGAATTAAAAAATATCTGAGACTGGAGAAACGAACGGTAAACTCTGCTCATTGAAAAAATCAAACAAGATGAATTTCAAAGGATTAGCCCTATATAGCATATTGTTTATAGCATCCGCTATAATCGGATGTGTACCCAGCCGGGATGTAATTACATCCGCTTCGTTGCCTGAAAAATTTGATGTACCCCCATCGATTCCTGATAGCAGTACCTGGGCGCTGCTACACTGGAGCGAGTTTTTCAAAGATCCACATTTGAAACAACTGATCGAAGCCGGACTTAAGAAAAACCAAGAGGTACTGAAAACGCTCTACGCAATCCAGAGGACCCAAGCCAGCTTGCAACAGGCCAAGCTCGGAAGGCTTCCTGAACTCAATGCATTTGTCGGCACGGGTCTACGTAGATTTGGGGAATACACGATGGACGGCGTGGGAAATGCAGATTCCAATCTTTCCCCTACCGTACCCGAAGACAAAAAAATCCCAGATCCCTACAGGGATTTTAACCTTGGATTGGATTTTAGTTGGGAAATAGATATCTGGGGCAGGCTTGCCATGCAAAAAAAACAGGCCTTGGCGAGGTACCTTGAATCAGAAGAAATGTATGCCTTGGCACGAACCAACCTGATCGTCTCAATCGCCGAGAGTTATTTTCTGGCGTCAGGTCTTGCAGAGGAAATCCGGATTTTGGAAAAAAACATAGCCCTTCAGGAAAAGCAATTTGAACTGGGGAAAAGTTTGAAAGAAACCGGAAAAGACTCCCAACTATCACTGGATCAGTTTGAGGGTATCCTACTGAATTCCAGAGGCCTTTTACTTGATAAGAAAAAGATGCTGCAACAGGTCAACTTCTCGCTGATGCAGCTGACTGCGTCAACGGATCCGGATATAAAGATTGAAGCCCTCGACGCCACAGATCAGCTGCCCGAAGTCTTGAAACTGGGAATACCGGCGGATCTCCTAAGGCTGAGACCGGACGTGGTAGCCGCAGAAAGGAGTTTGGCTGCACAAAACCTTCAGGTTGACATAGCAAGAACTGCCTTTTTCCCAACATTCAATGTGGCAGCCATGGCCGGATTCAACGCATTCGACTTCGGAAGGCTATTTCTAACCCCTGCCTCTACGGTGTATCAATTAGGCGGGGGAATAGTAGCACCGGTTTTCAATCGAAAGCGAATACAGGCCTATTATCAAACGGCTAGAGCCGATCAACAGATTGCCCTCCTGGACTATGAACAAGTAGCATTGGCGAGCTATCTCGAGATACTTGGTCTGGTCAATGATTATCGATTCCTAAGCGAGCAATTGACCCTAAAATCCGAAGAGGTCGCAATCCAAAAGCGCTCAATCGATAATGCAGTAACCATGTTTAGGGTAGGCTATGCCGATTACTTGGACGTAATCAATTCGCAAAGCCGTTCATTGGAATCAGAGCTCTCCTACGTGCAGCTACGAATAGATCTTATGCAAAACTATAGCCAATTATTTCGGGCTTTGGGAGGAGGGAGAATGTGACGGACTAACTAGGCATTCCGGTGGGTGATAAAATAAGGTCTGCCAATAGCGGACAGGGATAACTTCGCCGTCACTCACTGGAATGACCAAAAACCATCCGAAACTACCCCAAAGGACGGGGCAAGTCAGGAACATTAAAAAACAATTATAGACACATGAAACCTAAAAACAATCAGATCAGGAACATCCGACAGTTGATTCAGCTGTTCCATAGCTACGGTATCCAATTAACCGGAAGAAAGAAGCTTAGGAGATTTCAAGACCAGCTAAAAATGGACGAAATATTTGTGCATGGTCTGATTTTTGAAGTAGAATACCTACTTCAAAAGGAGATTGAAGGTAACTGGGAGGATCTCAATTGTCCCAAAGACGTCATTGAACGAGCGCTGATTGAAAATTGACAGTGAACGTATGCGCCGATAGGTTACGTCGCATACGCTCACCTACAAAGATTATTTCGCCCAATAATCCACCACAGTCACATCGTCCAGATGAGGCAACAGCAGATCGACAAACTCTTTGTGGGCAGGATGGGGCAGGTAATCATCCCTGTCTTTTTCCGATTCAAATGTGACGAAAAAACAGTGGGTCAGACCTTTATTTAAACCCTCAGGGCTGTTGTTGGTACCCCACTCAAAATCTTTTATGAGGGAAATTTTATCCTTCAAAGCAATAAATGCCTCTTCGACCTTTTGTATATCCTCAGGTGATGATTCATCTTTAAACTTTAAAAGTACCACGTGTCTCAATAATGGCTTATCCATACTTGTCATTTGGGTTGGGGATTGAACTTCATCTTCATTCGTGCCGCTTTGTTGGGGATTACACGCCCACAACATAATGCCCGCAATTAAGATAGCTAGGGAATAAATAGAACTTCTGATCATTGCTTTGTTAGAAATTTGGTTGGTTAAAATCGAAAATTAACAAAAATTTGGCAATGATTTGTTCTAAATACCTATTTAAATTAAACGATCCGCTAATTGATCGCCTAATCGTAAAAGGTATCAAAAAATCTCCCGATCCTTTGAATCAGGGTCGTACACCGTTGGAAAAAATTCTTTATATTTGATATCTTTCGGGATAAATCAATAAAAAATAATGGTGTTTTTTGCTGGTTTTTCAAATAAAATTCCAAAGGACAAATTCATAGCTATCAACAACATAACTTTTATGTCAAGAATAAAATCAGCCTGTGTGATAGACGATGATCCTCTTTATAATTTCGGGATCAAAAAACTGTTTGAATTCACAAAATTTTCAGAAAGCAGCCTTTTTTTCCAAAATGGCCATGAGGCCATTGAAGCATTAAGCCTGATCGAAAACGACCAATTTCCAGAGGTAATTCTACTTGATATCAACATGCCCATCATGAATGGCTGGCAGTTTTTGGAGGAATACGAAAAACGAAACCTCAAAAGGGAAACCAAAATTTACGTCGTTTCCTCATCCATTAACCAAGAAGAAATAGACCGGGCCAACGCTTATTCCTTTGTGGATGGGTATGTGTTTAAACCTTTGACCTTGGAAAAGGTGAAAGAATTGAAGGAAAAGGTGGAGAAAAACCATCCCGGTTAATTACCACTTTTATACAGCCCATTGGCCTTTAGGGCTTGGTAGACTTCTTCCAGAATGCCGGTGCGTATGTTGAGCTGATACAGTTTTCGGTTTTCTCGGGTGGGGTGTACGCGGTTTGATAGAAACACATAGACCAACTCGTTTTCAGGATCTATCCATATATAGGTGCCGGTAAACCCTGAATGGCCAAAACTTGTCACGGGTGCACTCGCAGCGGCATTTCCGTTTGGATCACCAGGGCGACTGGGTCGATCAAATCCAAGGGCTCTAAAATTACCGGAGGTCTCACAAAAGACACATTTTGAAAACTTGCGTACAACGCCCGGTTTAATCAACGATTCCCCTCCATACCTGCCGTCATTCAGGTAGAGGTGCATAAGTTTGGAGAGTTCGTTGGCCGAACCAAACAATCCGGCATGACCACTAATACCACCCAGCATGGCGGCTCCCTCATCGTGCACAGTTCCGTGTAGTAATTGCCTTCTAAACAGTGAGTCATATTCAGTAG
The DNA here is from genome assembly GCF_000390185.1 of Lunatimonas lonarensis. GTDB lineage: Bacteria > Bacteroidota > Bacteroidia > Cytophagales > Cyclobacteriaceae > Lunatimonas > Lunatimonas lonarensis. Next base: position 84,943 of record NZ_AQHR01000085.1, read on the forward strand.
GAACGATTTGGGTTGCTGGAAAGACACGATAAGGGTTAAAGGTCAACCCATCGGCTCCCAGTGGCTGGTAAATATTTGAGCGCAGGTAAAATTCCATGTCCATGCCTGTAATGGATTCGACCACCTTCGGCGCCAGAATAAACGAGAGATCGCTGTACACATATCCCTGACTCGGGTCTACCTTGGAGTCCATGATTTCCCTGTAGATCTTATCCCCGTACTTTCGGTGTATGTATAACTTATCGGCTACCCTCGCAGGAAACCTCAGCGACGAATCCTGCTTAAAGGTGTACCACCTGAAGCGTCCATTTTTACGCTGGGTGGCCTGCCAAAAAGAAATCCATGCAGTAAGCCCTGCCTGATGGGTTAGAATATCCCTGTAAACGAGGCTTTCCTTGTTAGTTCCTCTGGCCATTGGCAGATAATGCCCCAACGTTTCGTTCTCATCAAACTTCCCTTCCCCTTGTAGGTGCATAAGCGCGGCGAGTGCCGTACTGATTTTGGTGATGGACGCTAGATCGTACAAATCATCGATGGACACCTCCCGCGCCAACTCATAATTATGGTGTCCGTACGCCTTGTGAAAAAATATTCTTCCACCTTTCGCTATCAAAACCTGTGCACCTGGAGTTGCCCTCTCACGGATAGCAAGCTGAACCAATGAGTCAATGCCTGCTAGCTGCTCTGACCGTACGCCTACACTTTCGGGCATGCCGTAAGAAACCCGTATTCCTCCTTCCAATTCCATTCCTGCCCCTAAGGGAAACACCGATGAAAGGGCTACCGGCAAGGTTCCGGTGGCTCCTATTCCCCCAAAAACCAATTGCGACACCAAGTCCTGCGTATCGGCTGTCTCTTGATAAGCTGCGATGACCGCAGCCGATTGCGGTAGGTCCACCAATTCATTCAAGGCATACACGTTGCCAAACACACAAATCACGACCTCTTTGGTGTTGTTCAGTTCTTTGAGTAACAGGTTCATTTCGGGCGTAATGCCAAAACGATCGCTGCCAGCCCGCAGGGAGACCCCGTGTACTCCGATTACGATACGGTCATAGCCCTCCAACCCATTGAGCAAATTGACCAACTTATTCCTATCCGCATCCTTGGGCAAATAAAAATGATCCAGTCGTTGATACCGATCCAATCCCTGCTGGAAGGATGTTAACGTAGCGGATCCCAGTGCCACGGATGCCGTACGACGTGTGTCCAGGTTCTTTAGGGGCAGCACCGAATCCTTATTCTTAAGAACCGTAAGAGACGCAGCAGCCAGTTGTCTACTCAGGTGGCGGGCGTAGGGAGCATTTAGATCCGACACCAACGAGGATGTATTGATAGGCTCCCAATTGTCCAACCCGAGCCAGGCCTTCGCCTTCAACACTTTCAGCACACGCCTGTCAAGTTCCTCTCCGGTAATATCTCCCGATTCAATTGCCTTTTTCACCTCGGTAATGGTCGCGGGCACATCCATGGTATTCAGCAACATATCGTTCCCTGCCAATAAAGCCTTTACATCAACTACTCCCGGTTCGTAGTAGCTGGCAACCCCCTGCATGTTCAATGCGTCGGTAAAAACAAGGCCTTCATATCCCATTTCTTCCTTAAGGAGGCCGGTTACTACCGACTTGCTTAGTGTAGATGCCAGATTGGGTGTGTTGTCGTACACGGGAATGTGCATGTGGGCGACCATTACGCTACCAAGCCCCTGTTCCATCAGTTTACGAAAGGGGTACAATTCTAATTCGTGAAGTCTCTCTTTGGAAAAATGAATCACGGGAAGGCCATAATGGGAATCCACATTCGTATCTCCATGCCCGGGAAAGTGCTTGGCCGAAGCCAAGACCATTTCATCCTGCATGCCGCTCATATAAGCTACTCCCTTTTTCGACACCCGCTCTTTATCCTCCCCAAAGGAACGAAACCCTATCACTGGATTGGCAGGATTATTATTGATATCCACTACGGGAGCAAAATTCACGTGCAGACCTGCCCGCTTGGATTGTCTCGCGATTTCCCTCCCCATTTCATATATCAGGGAATCATTCCGCACTGCCCCCAGGGCCATTTGAAAGGGAAAACGAAGCGTGCTGTCCAATCGCATGGCGAGCCCCCACTCCCCATCGATACTGATCATCAAAGGAACCTTGGACTCTTGCTGAAAACGGTTTATCATTTGGGCTTGGCGTACCGGCCCACCTTGAAAAAAAATCATGCCCCCAATTCGGTATCTCTTTACCAGGTTACTGACTGAGTCGATGTGTACCTTATCCTTATTGGAGTACACCGGGATCATGATAAGTTGGGCAATTTTCTCTTCCAAGGAAAGGGAAAGGTAGGCCTCTTCCACCCATTTCTCCTTTTCTGCTTCCAAGTTCAGGAAGGGAATCGAATGATCTTGCGCAAAAGCTGAACCAACCAGGCCAACCAAAAAAGCAGATAGGGCAAAGAAATTGATAAACAATCGCATTTTCAATCTGGAAAGTTGGGTGCTTGCTGGGTCCATATACCGAGTAATTTGATTAAACGCCACCCGAAACTAGGCAAGGCAGTTTTTTTTGGAAATATACGGCATTTTGGCAAGTAGGGCAGACTGCCTTCCCGTAAAATATATATCTTGGTGGAAAATGTTGCATTGTAGTACCCCTAACCTCTGTTTATGAGTCCGGTATTGGTTTTTGGCGTAATTTCCGGCTACTTTCTGTTGCTGATCCTTATTAGCTACCTTACTTCACGGAAGTCGGACAGCATGACCTTTTACACAGGCAATCGCGAATCCCCTTGGTTTCTGGTCGCCTTTGGTATGGTGGGTGCATCCCTATCAGGTGTGACCTTTATCTCCGTGCCGGGAGAAGTAGGAAACACCAACTGGAACTACCTACAACTGGTCATGGGCAACATGGTAGGGTATGCAGTTATTGCGTTGGTGCTTATACCGCTGTTTTACAAGCTGAACCTCATCTCGATTTACGAGTATCTAAAATCCCGTTTCGGATCAAGATCCTACGTATCAGGAGCTACGATCTTTTTGATTTCTCAAACCATTGGCGCGTCCTTTCGGCTATTTTTGGCAGCTACAGTGCTTCAACTTGCCTTTTTTGAAAGCTTTGGGGTTCCTTTCTATGGCTCGGTTTTCGCCACCATGGTGTTAATTTGGCTTTATACCTTTAAAAGCGGAATAAAAACCATCGTATGGACCGATACGCTGCAGACAACGTTTCTTTTGGCAGCGGTCGTAATCAGTATTTTGGTGATCGCCGGCCACTTGAATAAGGGTGGATGGGAATTATTGGAATTGATCTCGAAAAACGAAAAATCCACGATTTGGGTCTGGGATGGCAATTCCGGACAGAACTTCTTCAAGATGTTTGCTGCCGGTATTTTTATTACCATTGCCATGAACGGCCTAGATCAGAATGTCATGCAGAAAAACCTCACCTGCAGAAACAAAGCAGAGGCCCAAAAAAACGTCTTCTGGTTCTCCCTGTCCTTCTTTTTTTCCAACCTCCTCTTCTTGGCTTTGGGGGTATTGCTGTATTATTACGCGTCGGTCAATGGGCTGGTATTACCTACTGCTACCGACGAACTTTTTCCTTCGCTCGCCTTGAATGAATTCGGTACGCTTGCCGGGATTGTCTTCTTACTAGGTATAACCGCCGCAGCATTTTCAAGCGCCGATTCAGCCCTTACAGCATTGACGACTTCATTTTGCATAGATATCATCAACTTGCCCGAAAAAAAGCATATCAACCAAGACAGAACCCGTCTGCTTATACATATAGGGTTTACGTTTTTGGTTTTCTTCACGATCGTTGTTTTCAATGAACTTAACGACCGAAGTGTGGTGAGTGCTGTCTTCAAAGCAGCCGGATTCACCTATGGGCCACTGTTAGGGCTGTTCGTCTTCGGGCTTACCAACCGAACCACCATTAAAGATCGCTTTGTACCATTCGTATGCGTGTTGAGCCCCATTATGTCCTTTATTCTAGACCAAAACTCGGCGAAGTGGTTTGACGGCTACCAGTTTGGATTTGAAATCCTGCTTGTGAACGGCACCTTCACCTACCTCGGTCTGTGGATGCTGGCAAAAAAATGAGGTTGTTAACTCGATTTCAAAAGGGAAAAGGGAAACAGAAAAACGGCCAAAATCATGGAGAGGGTAAGAGTAACACCTATCCCAAGTAACCTAAACGGCAAGAGCAATAGCCAAATAAGTGGATACAGCACTACAAGCAATACCGCAAGTGGCCAGCAAAGCACAAAAAGTATTGCCCAGAGGACGAGGTTCATAAATAATTTCATCTGTTTATAATATGTCTTTAAGCGGTCAGATGGAATCTCGCACGAATTACAATCGTCCCTTCGTGTGTCGCTTGCGTCGTGCTCGATTTCATGTGTCTATAATAATTTTTTCGATGGTTGGAATTTCGAATGCACTAACCACATTGATAATGGGTTCAAACAATACAATTAAAACCTAAGGCCTCTTCCTAAAAAGAAAAAGGTTTGCTGGGAGTGTGCACCAAAGCCGTGCCAGTTAAAAATCGGGAATATAGCGGGGTATTGGATAGAAAAATGCCCATAACCGTACAGCCTACTGTTCGGTTATGGGCAAATTGTCTGCCTAGAAAAGCCGATCTATTTTTGTTGGGAAAGGAATGTCACCAAGGAAGCAAATTCCTCGTAGGAGAGCGCATTCGCCAGCCCCTCCGGCATCATGGAGTTTTCCATTTCCTTTCGCTCGACCACATCAGCAACCGGCAGGGTGTAGGCCTGGCCGACGATATTTCTGATCACGATTTTTTCGGCACTTTCTTCGGTAACGAAGCCCATGTAGGATTTGTCGTCCTTGGTCTTGATAAGCACCGTAGCAAATCCCTGGGATATGGAAGCATCCGGCTTTAGAATCGACTCTGCGATTTGGTCTCTGCTCATAATACTACCAATTTGTCCCATAAATGGCCCTTTCATCGCCTCTCCTACCTCCAGGCTATGGCATGCCCGGCAGCCTTGCTGTTCGAAAATCGTTTTGCCCAAAACAGCATCACCTGGCAATTCCTGAATGGCCAATAAAACATCTTCGATGGAAGTGGAGCCGACTTGCCCCTTCTTGTTTTTGATTTTTTCCAAATCGACATCGGGCTCCTCCAGCATTTCAGCAACGGTAAAATCACCGCCAAACTCCGTTATACCCATACGGTTCTTTTCATTCAACATTCCAATAAAGGCCATATTTTCCGTACCTCCTTTACTCCATTCCTGCATAAACAGATCCTTTATGGATGCCGAAGATCTCCAAAGGACTGACTTATAATAAGGGCCATGGGTGTCGGGACGAGTACCCCACCACCACGAACCATCGTAGGGAGCTTCACGGGTATATAGCCGGGCCAGCACGCCCAAAATTTCCGTTCGTAAGCCTTCGTCTGAGCTGGATCTATACCTTTCGATCAAACCATTTACAACTGCTGGATCATGCATGTACCGCAATGCCCATAATGCCAGGGTTTGATTGGAACTTCCGATTGCATCCAAGCAGGCCTCTGCTGCTTTCATGTTGACCAGTGCCCTTACCGCTAGGTGTGCAGGCACAATGGCTGAATTCGGATCTGCATGCGGGCCTTCTTCTTTCCATTCCGGTGCCACAAAGGAAGAAGGTACCGGCGTACTCAGCAATGCCGGAATAGCCTTGGGATCCTTCGCGCGTCCCAAGGCTATGATGGCCGCCTTACGAACTTGTGGAGAGGAATCCCCGAGGCTGCTAATAAGTTGATCTACAAGCGCGGCTTCCAACATCTCCCTTCTGTCGGTGAATGCCCTTATTACATGTTCACGGAGCTCTGCAGATTGATACAGTTCTTCAAACTTATTCATTCCCTTTACTCCGTTGATCTGGGTAAAGGCGTACAATGCCGCAACCCGCGTAGAAAGTGGTTGCCCACTGTCCTTCACTACTTTGAGTACCGCATCCGACGCCTTTTTGGCCGGTCTATTGAGCAGTTCCTGCTGCGTATAGAGCCGTGTTACTGCGCTTCCGCTGCCTAGGTGCTGTATCAATTCATTGAGGGATGCCTTCTTTAGGTTGGGAGCCGCCTCATAGGTCCAGTCCTTCGGTACCACTCTTACGACAAAACCCTTGGATGGACTGCCTCGATAACCTGCACCATCCCAAGCGGCCAGGTACAATCTACCGGTACCATCCACGTCCAAATCGGTAATTTGGGGCAGCTTGATAAAGGACAGTTCCTCCTGGGTATAGGAGGGCCCATCCTCTGTGACCTTATGAATATAAAGCTGATTTCTTCCCCAGTCAGCCATCATGGGTACCTGGTTGAATTGTTCAGGCCATCTCGCATCATCCATGAAAAGGGCACCGGTTCCAGATCCGCCGCCCACATCCACCAATGCAGGCAGTATTTCTTCCGTAAAGTGCTTGAAAAGCACTGGGTACCCATATTCACCGGACTGTATCTGATGGCTAAACCGTATGTTCCAACCGCCACCGTCATTGGTATTGTCCCGGGTAAACATATTCATAAACGGATCTATCGCCACATCGTAGATGTTGCGTAGACCATGGGTATATATTTCCATTTCTGTACCGTCTGGACGTACCCTAACAATACCGCCGCCAAGCATAGTCAGCGTAGTCCCTTCCCTGTCAACGGCATCGTGAAACCCAAAATCACCAACTGCAATGTAAATCCACCCATCAATTCCCAAGCGAATCCCGTTGGTGGAATGATCGGTACCTCTTCCCTGTAGAAATTTGGGAGAACTGATGTGTTCAATTAATGGCTTAGATGGCCCATCGGCGACGCCATCGCCGTCTTTATCTTCGAAAACGACAAGGTTCATTCCGGTAGCAATGCCCTCCTCGCCAAACACCGTATGCAGGACAAAAACCTTTTCATCCAAAATAATGATTCCCCGCGGATTGTCTACATCGGCAAAGGTAGTGTAACTGTCTACGATCCCATCTTGGTTGCAGTCAATCAATTTCACAATATGGCCTTTTCCGGGTTCCTTGCCCAACGAGCCCATCATGTCAACACCGACATACACCTCACCGGAATGGGATACGGCTATACATGCAGGACTTGGCGTTACCTCCGAATCGGAAAAAGGCGTAATGGTCAGCTCTTTTGGCCAATCCAAGGCGGCAGCTAGTGAGTCCAACGAAGGTAACGCTGCTGTTTCAGGAGCCGGTTCACAGGGTACCTCAGTCTCTTTTTCGGCACAAGAAAAGGCCCCTATCATCAGGGAAACGATTAGAAATTTCTTCATGGTTTATATTTGGTTTTCTGCGTTCGGGATGCCGCACGATCAATCTATCGTAGGCCGAACCTCTTATTTTTGGATTGGAGCATTCAGCACAACGCATTCCGCTCGGTAGGCAAAAGTAATCCGTTCACCCACTTAAACCAACAAAATTTGGAAATTGTGATTTCAACACCGATTTATCAAACATGGGAAGAAACCCGATGATCGGCATCTCAGGGAAGACCATAGACCACCATCTCCGGAAAACCGCCATAGATTGCCGGCAAACCAACTATCGAATATCCTGTCCCGGATATCGTCTACTGACGCTGTGTACATCTGCGGCATCGGCGAACAAACGGGTGTGCAGAACCATTCTAAAAATAGGCGAATTTGGTGGAAAAAAGCGCAAAAAAGGCCACTCCCAGATAGGAAGTGGCCTTTCAGCTGATCGAATTATTGAACTCAAAATCTTAATTGACGTCCCACCAGGGTTTGATATCCATTTCGTTTTCGAAACCTGCACCGGCTACGGCAGCCGGGTTGTTACCCAATTCTACTGCCGGATACAACGCTCTTACAGGAATGGATGTACGGACGGCTGCTGCAGGAAGGGCCAACTGAGGCACATCAAGACGTCTCCACTCAGACCATGCCTCAATGCCATTTCCGTAAAGCGCAATCCACTTCTGCATGCCGATGGATTGTTTCCAATTTTCGGAATTATAGGCATTTATAGGCAATGCCAAATAATCATTAACCGCCTGTTCATTAGTAATACCCCATTGCCTCATGGATGCAGCAACGCCTGCATTATAGGCTTCAGCCGCATCACCGCTGATAAAACCCCTTTGGATGGCTTCTGCCTCAAAAAACTTCATCTCGGCATGGGTCAAGAGATAGGCTGGGGCAGTAGCTGAGCGTAGACGGGTGCTTGGCCTGGAAGCAGTACCTTGCAGAGCAAACGTCTCCCCATCCGTAAGTCCATACGGCAGACCCACAAATTGACCCGCTACGTTTGGATTTGCAAAAGCAGAAATACGGGGATCGTTACGCTCGTTCATGGCATTTACCAGGACATTTGAGAGCGTAAAATCGTCCCGATTGTTGATCGTATTGTCGACGAAGAATGGATTTGCTATCCGCTGATCGGATTGGAAAGGAAAATGAAAGCCTTCATTGTAAGCACTGATAACACCTGCAGCAAAGCCTTCTGATACCATACGCCTAGCCGTAGCCTGATCAACATCTGCCATTCGCATCCCGATTCTTACTTTCAACGAATTACCAAACCTCCGCCATTTTGCCATATCGCCTCCGTAGAAGATGTCTCCGGAAGAAAAACTGGAGGTTCCCACGGTAATCTTGGCGAGTGCCGCATCGATCTCAACAGCCAAGCCAGCATAGATGTCCTGCTGCCGATCATACTGAGGATTTGGGAACTCCGCGGGGTTGAAGGCCTGTGAGTAAGGAACGTTAACCCAGATATCGGTCACGTTCTGAAATGACCAGATACGAAGCAACTCCAATATCGCCAACCGGTTATTTCGTTGTGCGTCGGTCAGGTTTTGGTTTGCTGCCGTGATCCGCATGGCTGCCTGTAAGTCATTCATCCCTCCGGCGTACAACGTATTCCAGATACCGTCGAAATTGGTAGGGTTAAAATTGAAGCGAGACCTTTCCGCGTATTCACTCTGGGAGAATTGCTGTACCATCAGCATCCCAAAATCGAAGTTTAATCCACGGCTCCACATCTGGTTCGAAAGAGAAAACTCGGCTTGTGTAAGCAGGTTTTCAGCGGGAACTGCTGTGGGGTTGTTTGGGTCGATATTCATCTCCTCAAAACCCTCTGTACAGCTCATTACTCCCAAACTTAGGAGAAATAGACCCAGTAAATAATTTGATATATATTTCATGGTTTTTTTAAATTTTTAATGTTCGCTTGAACAGGATTTAGATGCAGGTAGGCTCTTTTAGCATTGTCGATTTGCCAACCTGTCATCATACACGAATCTATATTAGAATTTAAAGCTGAGGTCAAACCCTATAGATCGCGTAGTGGGTACTTGCGCATTTTCCAATCCCTGCACGTTTCCTGCTCCGTTTACCCCTTGTGGGTCAAGGTAAGGCAAGTTGCTGTGCAAGATGGCGAGGTTCCTGCCAAAGGTACGCAATCGAACATCTCTCACTGGCAATTTGGAGATAACTCGGTTAGGAAGAGCATACGATAAGGAAAGCTCCCGAAGTTTGATAAAAGAACCGTCAAATACGTTTGGAGAAGCAACCGACCAAATAGTTTGGTAATAGGCCTGAGGGCTGATGACCACGGTATTTGGCTCTCCTGATTCTGTAACACCAGGCACGATCATACCAGTTTCACGCACGTTGTTTTCTACTGTTACCGGATCCATACCAGAGTATTTAGACCATTGCAATGAGGTTGAGTGGATAATACCCCCACCTTGGTAGTCTACCAAAACGCCAAGCTCCAATCCTTTGTAACGGAAGCTGTTTCGAACCCCACCTGCAAAGTCTGCAATTGTACTGCCCAAAAACTCTCGGTTACTGTTTGCAATTGGGAACCCATTTGCTCCTACGATAACCTGACCGGCATCGTTACGACGAAAATCTTGGCCAAACAATGACATGTAAGGGAATCCTTCCTGTATACGCACATCCGCCGCCCAGGTGGTACCGGCGATGATGTTTTGTACACCCGGCGCCAGTTCAACTACTTCGTTGTTGAATGTGGCGAAGTTAACCATCAAATCCCAGCTGAAATCACCCTTAACTACTGGTGTAGCATTCATGGTCACTTCGATACCATGGTTTCTCATCGAACCAGCGTTTAGGATACGGGAAGTAAATCCAGTAGAAGCAGAGGACGGCACGTTGAAGATTTGATCCACTGTAGTACGGTCGTAGTACGACACATCAAACGACAAACGGTTGTTTAGAACGGCAAATTCTACCCCGAACTCGATCTCATTCGTACGCTCCGGACGCAGGTTGGCATTAGGGCTTCCCAAAGGAACGGTGTAACGAGGGAAACTTCCAAAGTTAGGTACTACGTTGCTGTAAACGTTCTGCAACTGATAAGGAGAAGCATCATTTGCTGCTTGACCATATCCAACGCGCACCTTACCAAACGAAAGGAATGAATTTCTGAGGGCCTCAAGCTCGGTAAATATAAAGCTGGAAGACACCGATGGATACCAATAATTGTTGTTATCTACAGGAAGGGTAGAAGACCAGTCACCACGCAGGGCCAAGTCAACATACACCATATCCATAAAACCTACTGATGTGGTGGCAAACACACTGTTGATCGCTCTCTCTTGTTCATTGGTTATTACCTGAGCAGCATTGACCGAATTGGCAATGTTAAAGAAACCGTCCAACGCTAATCCACCTACCGTGTTGATGGTGTTTCTGGTATTCAGTTGATTCATCAGGTTACCACCCAACATGGCATTCAAAGAGAATTTATCGTTCAGCCTTTTGTCATAAAGAAGGGTTGCCTCTAGGTTAGTCTCTGCGAATGTGCGAACTTCCTCCCTATACCTGGATTGCGTAATGCCGCCTTGAGGGATACCTTCTCTCGATCTGAAAGTAAATCCATCGCGCATAGCCCTAAAATTGAAGCTAAGACCATCCATGATTTTATAGTTCAAGTTGAAGTTACCGAAGAAACGGTCCCTGGTATCTTCCTGTAGGTAGTTTCGTCTTACCCAATACGGGTTGTCAAAAAACCGAGGCCGGTGATTGAAGGACAGCAACTGACCTGTTTCAGGATCGATCACAGGCCCAATTGGATTCCATGTCTGCTGACGTCCATCGAGGAAACGATCGTTTTTTAGTCTCTCTACATCCAACTGGGTCTGCCACCACTGGGTAAAGCCCTGCATTGGGTTGGCGTTGTTGTAACCCGTAGCATTTCGTCCATCTGCTTTTTGGATCACCATGCTACCTGCAGCAGAAGCGGTCAGGCGATCCGTTACTTTATAAGAAGTGTTGAAGCTTATCGTATTTCGCGACAGGTTTGAGTTTGGAATTACACCTGCCTGATCCAGGTTGGTATAGCTAAGACGGAAGCTACCTACGTCGTTGGAACCAGACACGGCAAGATTGTTTTGACGCGTAACGCCGGTTTCAAAGAATCGCTCGTAGGGGTTTGCCGGAGCTACCCAAGGTCTTGTTTCACCATAAGTAGGGGAATCGACATCCCACGAGTCCCAATGACGAACCCTTACATTTGGATCGTAACGTGGGCCCCAAGCACCATCTTTGGCATAAATAGGCGCTAGGAATTTTTGCCCATTTTCAAAAAATTCAACAAACCCCGATTCGGTATCCGCGATATCTCCGCCACCATATAGTTGCTGGTGGGGCATCAGCGCTATCGGATTTTCAAAAGTAGTGGTAGAGTTCACCTCTACACCAATTCCTCTTTTGGCGGTTCCACCGCTCTTTGTCGTAATCAAAATTACGCCATTTGAGCCTCGGGTACCATAAAGAGCCGTAGCTGCAGCACCCTTCAACACTTCCATAGACGCGATGTCCTCCGGGTTAATGTCGGAAGCCGCGTTACCGTAGTCGTACGCACCACCACCAAAACCTCTTTGCTGATCCGCCGTAGCGTAATTAGCATTGTTGATAGGCATACCATCCACCACAAACAAAGGCTGATTCTCACCTAGGAATGAGTTGACACCTCGAATAGTGATTCGAGATGATCCTCCAATGGCACCAGGAGTACCCTGAATTTGAACACCTGCGATCTGACCTTGCAGGGCATTCACGATGTTGGTTTCCCGGGTATCCGCCAATCGCTCACCGTCCACCGACTGGACCGCGTAGCCAAGAGATGCCCGTTCACGGGAAATCCCCAGAGCAGTAACCACAACCTCGGAAAGTGCGCTGACCTCAGGATCCATGGTAACGTTGATTATCGAACGACCTCCGATCTCTACTTCCTGTGAGGCGAGCCCAATAAAGGAAAACACCAACACATTACTTCCTGAGGGTACATTGATCGTATAATTACCATCCATATCGGATACCGAGCCGACGGTGGTACCTTTTACCAAGACACTCGCTCCCGGAATAGGCTCATTGCCTTCCGACGAGATAATTGTGCCTCTTACCTCCACAGCCTGTGCAAAAGATAATTGCACCAAAAAGCTGAAGAACAGTGTAAACAGTAAATTTTTCTTCATATTGTTTTAATTAGTTTATGACCAAATGTAAAAAAGGATCTGAGAAAATTAACAATTACTTAAACACCTTCTTTACTAAACACACAAAATTAACACACAACAACCTGAAAAACAATACTTTAAACAAATAAATTTGTGTGAAAAAAAATTAACGAAGGGTACAAATTTATACTTGAAACTAGTAAAAGAATAAAACACTAAAAAATATACTATTCAAATCTAATTTTTAAATTTACAAAAAACACATTCAACAAATGACAAACAAAACAAAATATTGATTGATCGATTTTGACTTTTAATGAAATCACAAAATTAACGATGGAAACGGCTAAATTGTTCAGACCTGTCCGTTTTCGAAAAAAACGGACAAAAATATTATATGGCTACGGAGGGATTGTGCGAAATTTTTTAAAAAAGGCCAACGAACTCGACTTCGATACCTACCGCACTCAGGTAATAAAAAAGCTTTAAAAACTTTTAAAAAATAAAATTAAGGGTGTTGGATCGGCCAAACCCTAGCCGCTAGCTTAGGATCGACCGATCTGGTTTCTATTACAAATGCAGGCCGCACTCCGTTTTGGGGCTGTTGTTCCAGCGACCGCTACGGTCATTTCCGGGGACGGTGCAATGCCTGCACCCGATCGAATGATAGCCCTTTGCAATAAGTGGGTGAAAAGGGTAGTTATGTTCTTGGATATATTTGTCCCGGTCCTCCGGACTCACGTCCAGCAACGGATAAAACTTCAAAATCCCACCCCTTTCTTCAAAAATGTCCAACGTGGCCCGGTGGTCACTTTGCCACCACATCAGGCCACTCACCCACACATTAAACCGGCTTTTGATCAATTCCAACGGTTTCACCTTGTTGATGGAGCAACATAGTTCGGGATCCGATTTCCAGGTCTGGTTTTCGGAAGTAAACCGGTGGTCCTCCTCGGAGGCACTTACCGACACCACGTCCAATCCGTACAACTTGGTCAGTTCTTCTTTGTAGGCCAGTGTTTCGTCAAAATGGTACCCCGTATCAATAAAGTAGATTTTCTGTTTGGGATTAATCCCCGCAAAAATACTAAGCAGCAGTGCGGAAGTAGCAGCAAAGGAGCTCGTAAGCATTACTTCATCGGCAGAAAAATCCTCGTACAACTGCCGTACACGGTCTTCTACCGAAAGGAGATGATACCGCTTATTCAATAGCCTTAATTCTTCTTTTGAAAACGTCTTTTTTGAAACGAGGGAATCCGACATAGCATTTGGCATTAGACCTAACCGATCACAACTGCTGTTGAAATTTGATCGGTGTTGGTTTTTTGGTAACAAATTGAATTTCCTACAAAAATGATAGGTTTTATCTAGTTAAGCAAAAAAATGCCGAGAAATATTTTTTGAGAAGTTCCCAAATCAATCCGCCACTGCCAAGCCATTTACCACGCTATACAGGTCGTTGACCAAGGGAAAATCGATGCCCATAGTCCACAGATTCTTTACAACGCCAGGATCATCGGTACCAAAGTAGTTGATCTTAATCCCATGTAATTTGAGCCGTTTGGCATACGCCGCGAAATCAGGTGAAACGGCCCCACGAAGCTGGATAAAATCCGCCCCCATTTCTATGGTGCTGTTTACATAGTCCCAACCCCCTCCCTGTCGCTCCATGTTGCAGATCAATAGTTCCGTAGAAATCTCCCTCGCTCCAAGTCGGGCGGCCTCCTCCACCGCCAACACCGCTTGATGAACTCTGCTGCTAGCCAGAACCACCTGGGCTACCCGCCTTCCAAGTTCCTCGCCCCCCTTAAGATGGATATTGAGCCAGATGTCCCTGGGCATGATCGCCAGAACTTCATGTAACTCCGGTACCTGTATACCTTTGAACCTCTCCCCCATCCAGCTTCCGGCATCCAATGACCGGATCTGTTCCAACGTGAGATCCGAAACCTTGCCGCTGCCGTTCGTGGTACGGTCTACCGTCGCATCGTGCATCACAACCAAGGACCCATCCTTCGTTAGCTGCACATCAAACTCTATCATCTCCGCCCCTAGCCGAATTGCTTCCGCAAAAGCAGGGAGGGTGTTCTCCGGAAAGGTACCCATCGCCCCCCGATGTGCACACAGACCCCGTAGCGGAAGTTCCTGCTGATGGGCAAGCACGCATTTACTGCAAAAAACCATGGCCAATACGCCTACAACTACCAAAAATTTACCATTCACAGGGCAGTCATTCATCTTGTATCCGTTTTTGGTTGAGTGAACTAGATCGTCTGAAATGTGGAATCAAACCGAAGAAAACCTTCTCTTGCCGGTCGCAGGTCAGAAACTAGGTTCCTTCGGTGATTGCCAAAAGTAGCCAAAAAAAAGAATTGAATACAAGGAGGTAACCGATATTAGAACTAAATTTGCTATCAAACGAATGACTATGCAGCTACGGAATTTTCTCTTTTTATTACTGCTTTTAGCTCCGCTTTTCACCCCGGCGCAAACCGGTCCTTGGTCTCCGGTAAATGATAAAATACGTAGTCCTTGGGCAGAACAGCTCGATCCAACCAACCCCCTACCGGAGTATCCCCGTCCCCAAATGCAACGCTCGAATTGGCAGAACCTCAATGGGTTATGGTTCTATGCAATCACCAACAGGGGGGACCAAAAACCCACAAGCTACGATGGCCATATTTTGGTGCCTTTTGCGGTGGAATCTGCGCTTTCCGGGGTAGGAAAAGCGGTGGGGGCAACCAAGGAACTTTGGTACCGTCGGACGTTGGAAATCCAAAAGCCCAGAAGGACGGATCGTGTGCTGCTGCATTTTGGAGCGGTGGATTGGGAGGCCGAAGTAGTTGTAAACGGCAAATCCGTTGGTATCCATCAGGGTGGGTACGATCCCTTTTATTTCGATATCACCGAGCAGCTGAATCCGGGGCGGTCCCAGACACTCGAAGTACGGGTTTGGGATCCCACAGACGAGGGTCCCCAGCCGAGAGGAAAGCAGGTAAATAACCCTCACGGGATCTGGTACACACCGGTAACAGGAATCTGGCAGTCTGTTTGGCTGGAAACGGTACCCGAATCGCATATCAGCCAATTGAAAAACACGCCCATCGTAGACCAAAACGCTTTTTCGATCCATCCCCATATCCACTCCGCCAAACCTGGTCATCGGGTTCGCATTCGGGTGTTGGAGTCAGGTCGATTGGTGGGAGAACGGGAGGTTGCTCCGGGATCGGAAGCGGTTATTCCGGTTTCCAATCCCCGTCTGTGGTCACCCGCACACCCCTTTCTTTACGACCTGGAAATTCAGCTGATGGAGGGCCGCAGGGTAATTGACCAAGTCAGCAGCTATACCGCCATGCGAAAAATCAGCATGGAAAAGGACAAAAACGGCATTCAACGCATGCTCTTAAACGACGAATTTCTGTTCCAATACGGCCCCTTGGACCAAGGCTGGTGGCCGGATGGCCTCTACACAGCGCCTACTGAGGAGGCACTGCTTTTTGACATTGTAAAGACCAAGGAAATGGGATTCAATATGATCCGAAAGCACGTAAAGGTGGAGCCGGCACGCTGGTATTACCATTGTGATCGGCTGGGCATGTTGGTATGGCAGGACATGCCTAGCGGCGATATGGGCAACCGCTGGGAATCCCGCCCTGGTGTAATCGGAAAAGGCACCGAAAAACAACGGACTCCCGAATCAGAAACGATTTTTAAAAAGGAGTGGAAGGCGATCATGGACGCCAACCACAATTTTCCATCCATCGTAGTTTGGGTACCCTTTAACGAAGCATGGGGGCAGTTTAAAACCGAGGAAATCGTAGACTGGACGGTAGCGTACGATCCCAGCCGTCTGGTGAATGGAGCCAGCGGTGGAAATTACACGCTTTCAGGCCAGATCATGGACATGCACAACTATCCTGATCCGGTGATGCCCGACCCGGCGATCTGGGGAAGCCATCAAATCATCGTACTTGGTGAGTACGGAGGCCTCGGATTGCCCGTCGAAGGCCATACCTGGCAGGAAAAGGACAACTGGGGTTACCAAAGCTTCAAAAATGAAGCAGAACTCGGCAGCCGCTATGAACAACTGATCAAGGACCTTCGGCCACTCATTCCGCTTGGCCTTTCCGCCGCCATTTATACGCAAACGACTGATGTAGAGGTAGAGGTGAACGGCCTCATGACCTACGATCGCAAGGTCATGAAATTTGACCCCAAGTTCCTATTTGAGCTCCACCAGTCCCTTTATGAGATTAAAATAAGCACGAAATGAAAAAACTAACCCATTTGCTGGGTCTGGCCCTGCTGACTGCTGCCTGCGGGGGCAATCCCGGCCAAACCGAAGAACAATCCAACGAAAAAACCATGTACAGTAAACTTGACCCTACAAAATTTGAACGATCACTTCCTGACGGAGATGTTC
Source organism: Lunatimonas lonarensis (assembly GCF_000390185.1). GTDB lineage: Bacteria > Bacteroidota > Bacteroidia > Cytophagales > Cyclobacteriaceae > Lunatimonas > Lunatimonas lonarensis. Next base: position 101,827 of record NZ_AQHR01000085.1, read on the forward strand.
GGTTTTTTACCCTTAAAAACAAAAACGGCTTGGAGATGACCGCCACTAACTATGGGGGCCGTATTTTGGAACTGTTTGCACCGGACAGGAATGGCAATTTTGAAGATGTCAACCTGGGTTTTGACAACTTGGATGACTACATGGAAGCTGGGGGCGGCTATTTCGGCGCGCCCATTGGGCGGTATGGCAACCGCATCGCGAATGCCCGGTTTACCTTGGACGGAAAGACCTACCAATTAGAGGCAAACAACGGCCCCAACAACCTGCACGGTTGGCCGGGCGGCTACCACGCTGTCGTGTGGGAGGTGTTGGAGTCCTCCGATCAGCTCTTAAAATTAAAATACCTTTCTCCTGACGGGCAGGCCGGGTTTCCCGGAAACCTCGCCGTCATCATGACCTATCAGCTGACCGATGAAAATGAGTTCAGGATCGACTATGAGGCAGAAACCGACCAAAAAACCATCGTAAACCTAACCCATCATGGCTTTTATAATCTAAATGGCCATGGAAACGGCAATGTGCACAATCACCTCCTGACACTAAATGCCGACCATTACACCCCTGTCAACGAGGTGCTGATCCCGTTGGGAAAAATCGCCCCCGTAGAGGGAACACCCATGGATTTCCGAACACCCCATTTGGTCGGTGAGCGAATAGACGATGATTTCGAGCAATTGGTCCTTGCCGGTGGCTATGACCACAACTGGGTACTGAACAAGACCGAAAACAGCCCAAAGGCTGGATGGGCGGCCACGGTTCTGGTGCCTGAAAATGGACGCAAAATGGAGGTATTTACCTCCCAACCTGGCGTTCAGATATACACCGGGAATTTTATGAATGGAAAATCGAAGTCCAAAGAAGGCAAGGTCTACGAAAAAAGAGGAGCGATTTGTTTGGAAACACAGCATTTCCCGGATTCTCCCAATCAGCCCAGCTTTCCTTCCGTTGTGCTTAGTCCGGGAGAAAAATACCAGCACGTTTGCATATACAAGTTTTCAGTAGAACCCTAACCCGCCAGTTATGAGCCACTCAACACCCTTGTTACTGTTGTTTTCTTTGACCATCTTGACCGCTTGCAGTCAGCGAACAGCGGTAGAGGAGGTAGCTGAACCCTCCCTGCCCCTGCAAATAGAGCGATACCACGGACTTATGGAGATTCTGTTTCCCGAGGGCACCGAGGTGGAGGTGTTGGGGCATGGATTTGAGTGGACCGAAGGGCCTCTTTGGCTTGAGACCGAGCAACGCCTGTTGTTTTCCGAAATACCTACCAATACAGTGCATAGCTGGTCGGAAAAGGAAGGTATACAACCCTATCTACATCCCTCCGGCTATACGGGTGACAGTGGACGGGGAGGTGAAGTGGGATCGAACGGGCTTCTGCTAAGCCCTCAGGGCGAATTGGTGCTCTGCCAGCATGGAGACAGGCAAATGGCCAAGATGGACGCCCCCCTATCCAGTCCACGGCCTAGGTACACGGCCATTGTGGGCCAATACGAGGGAATGCGGTTCAATAGTCCCAATGACGCCGTCTACGACAGTCAGGGTAACCTTTATTTTACCGATCCTCCATATGGCTTGGAAAAGAACATGGACGACCCGTTGAAGGAGCTGCCTTTTCAGGGCGTTTATCGGTACAGTGCATCAGAAAACTCCCTGACACTCCTGCTCGATAGCATTACCCGGCCAAACGGCATTCATCTGCTGCCCGGTGAAAGGGCCCTGTTGATTGCCAACTCCGATCCCCAAAAGCCCTACTGGTACGTGTACCAGTTGGCAGATCAAGGAAAATCGGTAGCAGATGGCGCAATCTTTCACGACGCCTCCGAAGCGTTGCGTGTTGACAAGGGTCTTCCCGACGGACTGAAGGTTGCCTCCAACGGGATCATTTATGCTACCGGCCCCGGTGGTGTTTGGGTTTTTGATGCACAGGGTGTCCTGATAGGAAAGGTAAAAGTAGGCCAGCTTACTTCCAATGTAGCACTTGACGGGAAAGAAAGCTTTCTCTACGTGACGGCAAACAGCTACGTGATCAGAATTCCCATCGGAAAGTAACCGGAAGACAAAAAAAGGTTTTTCTCAAGCTTTTCCAACCATTGACAGGCTGGAAAAGCCACCTACCCGTTTTTGGTGTATATACCCTATGAATGCCGACCCTCCTTCGATTCGAACCGGACTAGTAATCCTTGCCGCCGGCAGTTCCTCCCGCCTGGGACGACCCAAGCAGCTGCTGGGAACGGGTGACTCCCACCTGCTGGGCAAACTAATGCAGGAGGCGGCGCAGGTGCCCTTTCATAAAAAGGTGTTAGTATTGGGGGCATTTAGCGAAACCTTGCAAAAGAACATTTCTCCTTCTTCATTCTCCCTCGTCACCAATGACCGATGGAGAGAGGGCATGGGATCAAGCGTAGGCGTTGGCATGGCGTGTTTGCTGGAAAAAACTACCCTGGATCAGGTCATCGTTTCCGTGTGCGATCAGCCTTTCTTGGATGCAGAGCAGCTAACGGCTTTGTTGCAGTGTGGGCTGGAAACCGACAAGGGCATCGTTGCCAGCACGTACGGAGAGTCCTTTGGGGTACCTGTTCTGTTTAAGAAACAGTATTTCCCACACTTGCTGGCACTGACAGGAAAGGGAGGTGCCAAGCAGCTCATCCATAAATTTAACGAGGATGTCACCCATGTTCGTTTTCCGTTGGGCCATATTGATATCGATACGGAAGCAGATTACCAAGCCTTCTTGGCCAACGACCGGCCGTATTTTCTTGAAAAATCATCCTCCCACAAACCACCGGATTAACGCAATCAAAAGCCCTACCAAACCACCCACCACGGCCCCATTCAGACGGATATACTGCAGGTCATTGCCCACCTTGTCCCTGATTTGCTCCATCAGCCCCTTGTTATCCAACTTTTCCAAGCTCTCGCGCACGATGTTTCCTATTTCCGGATGGTAGGTGTTCAAGAGGTTGGAGATTGTGCCCTTTAGCCAATCATCCAATGCCTGTATGCTTGCTGCATCCGTAAGCAGCTCTTCTACGTATCCCCGGCTTTTATCCAAAATAAACCGCATCCAAGGCGTGTCTATGTGGGAAAGCTGCGCTTCCACTCCCTCCTTTGTCTCGGTAAGGGCCTTCGCGATCACATCCTGCATACCGTCATGTAGCATCAAATTTCGCTTCAGCTGCTTCAAATACTGCTGCGAGGGAGAGCCAGCTTCCTGTAGGCTGATGGCAAATTCCAATAAGGCTCCATCCAATTTGTCCCTTAAGGGATGCGTGGAATCCCTTTCTACTTCTTTGGCCAAAACCAGCGCAATGTCGATAAGCCGGTCTGCCAACAGATCCAGGTCTATCCCTCCAGATTTCTTCCCTAGCCAGACAGTGGTTCCCTTGACCCAATCCTGTCGGCTATAGGCATCGAGCGCCGTACGAAGCTTTCGATAGACCACCTCGCGAATTTCCGGCTTTCGGATCGATTCCTGAGCCTCCTGTAATAGGATTTCAACTAACCGGTGGTGCCTTCCTCCGTTCACCATATCCGCAAGCCATTGACCCAATGGCTTCTCTATTTCCAACCCTTCAGCCTTGTTTTTCAACTGCCACTGTAGCCATATCGCCAACTTGGCCATATCCAACTGAACGATCAGATCAAGCATTATTTTCCTCAGCAAATTGACCAATCGGGGCAATGCTTCCCCCTCATGCAGTTCCTCTACCAGTCGTCTGCCCAGCCGTACGTCCGCCAGCTTCTCACGAATACGCTCGGGAGACAGCCATTTATTGGTGACCATGTCGACTATCCCCTCGGTTAACTTTCGACGGTTTTTTACGATGATATTGGTATGTCTTCGCACCAGGGGAATGGGGATTTCATAAAATAATGCGCTAACCGCAAACCAATCGGCGATTGCACCAATGGTAGCTGCTTCAAAGCCGGCCAGCAGGATCCGCCAAAAGGGTCCCTGAACCCAGCCGAGCTGCCACATCAGCTCAAGACAGGCAAAGCCAAGCACAGCCGCTACCAAGGATTTCTTTCCAATGCTGCTTTTTGTCAATTGCATAATGTACCCATTACAAACCAGGTGCCCCAACCAAAAAACCATACGAAGACCAGCAAGCAACTCTGAATTCTACCGACGACAAATAAAAAGAAATTATAACTAACGGCAATTCCTTTACCTCCGGTCGGTGCAATAAATCCTATTGGTATTCCCGAGCAAAATTTATGAGACATAACATGTAAATATGTGGGAAAATATAAATATTATTGCTGCTTGGTTATTGCTTTTTCCCAAACAGGGGGAGGATACAAGAAAGTTTGCAACACCTAACAAATCATATTTGAAACGACTTTTAGCAATGAATTCCCGGTTTTTTACATATCAGCCGAGTCTAAGGCCTATTTTTGCAACTTTTTTAGCGATCTCTCTATCCCTTTTAAGCTTCTATTACTCCGGTGCGGACGTGCGGTTCTCATTTAATAGGATCACTATTACCGGACAAGCCCCAAGGTTGTCCATGTTATATAGAGAGACCCTTACAATAGACTTTAGCTTTATTGAATACCAATATGACCATGGAGGAAGCCCTGGAACGCTTACGTTTTCCGTTCTGCCGGGGGATGGGTACGACGTTTTACCGGGAAACCAAATTATTCCTACAGTCACCTATCTTCCCAGTTGGCCGGCGGAAGGTGTCCGAATCCGTGTCAACGTACAGCTGAGCGATGGTACAGATCAAAGCAATATCTTTCCGGTAGAGATAGTGGTGGTTCCTCCTATATTGCCACTAAGCTACAATGAAAATAGTTGCCAAGGGACTATCAGCATCACCGCTTCTGCCTATAAACCCACCATAACCAGTACGGTTTCTTTTGAATTTGTTTTTCAACTATTTGACAGCCAAGGCAATTTATTCGATGAGCGAATAGTTATGAACGGTTCACCTTTCGACCAAAGTGCAACGGCTACCTTCGGCAGTCTTGCCAACCCTTTAGACCGGGATGAGCAGTATAGACTGGTGGTAAGAGACAGGATAGGTCGTGAATACGAACGGGCAGCAGGACCAATCGGGCAAGCCTATTCGTTGGATTTGGCCATGAACTTCGGTGGGCTGGTTTGCCCGGAAGATAGGACAGGCGTTGCCGAGTTTGTGATCAACAATGCGGCGTTGCCGTTGATGGAATTTGTTGTCTACGACCAAAACGACAACCTTTTCACTACTGAATTTGACGTCCAATCCCAAGAAGGTGGACTCGTCGTGGCACAAGTAGCCAACCTTCCGCCTGGATCCTATCGGGTAGAGATCCGGGACCGATTCACCTGCGAGGGTGGAAGGGAGTTCGAAATCCTTGTCCCCAGCCCGATCTCCTATGAGTCCGAAATAACGCCAATTTCCTGTCCCGAAAACTTCGATGGCGCAATCCAATTGGATATCACAGGAGGATGGTCCCAGCCGTTCCCGGGTAGCCTTCGGGAATCCTATGCAATGTATACGGTCCTTTGGTATACCCAGTCGGGGCAGATGGTAGGCGGTTCTGAAAGCAATTTCCTATTGGATGGTAGTGGAGGCATTCGTGGTGTACGAAACCAAGTATCAGGGCTTACTTCCGGTTTTTATTATGCAGAAATCTACGATCGGGGCAGAATATTTGAATTCCCTCAAACCGATCCACTAGAATGCATTACGCGCACGCCACTGTTCCAAATAGAAGGGCCCGAGATCCTTAGATTAAACAGCCAATCAGACGATATTTCCTGCTTCGGACAACAGGATGGGTTTATCTCAATAAATCCTACTGGAGGAGTAGGAAATTACCAAATCAATTGGTACCGGGGCAACTTCACTGATCTTACGGATCCGGATCTTTCCGAGGTGACCTCATTGGCAGCCCCGCCCGGATCCACGCCCAATCTGCGTGAAAACCTGACAGGAGGTGACTATGCTGTTTTGCTTCGGGATGAGAACGGGTGCTTTATTGCCGAAAACTTTACCATTGTGGAACCGGAAGAGCTTGCGATCAGTGAGGATGCTGGTGAGCGGGTAGATATACGCTGCTTTGGGGAAACGAATGGCTCCTTTGCTATCTCAATAGACCAGGGATCTACCGCTCCCTATTTGGTACAGGTTCAGTTAGCGGGCGGTGACCTTGGCTCCGTTCGCTCTTTCTCCCGCAGCGAAACCGGCTTGTTTACCATAGACAATCTGGGGGCCGGGGAATACAACGTCCGAATTACCGATACAAGAGGCTGTTTTGAAGAAATCTCCGGTATCGTGCTGACCCAGCCCAATGATGGACTGACTATCGAAGACCAAGTAATTTCGGATTATAACGGGTTTCAAATAAGTTGCAGTGGCGCTGACGACGGGTTCATACGTCTACGAGCTGTTGGCGGAGTTGGTGCACTGATCTACTCTTGGACTGGACCTAATGGATTTACTGCGGACACCGAACAAATCGAAAACCTTGCCGCAGGCATCTATGAATTTACCGTCACCGATGAAAACGGATGTACGGCAACCACCGGTCAGGTAACCCTGACCGCACCGGATCCGCTGACGGTTTCCCCTGAAATCTCCAGTTACAACGGGTTTCAGATCAGCTGCAACGGTGCAAACGATGGATTTATCAGAAGCGTTATCCAAGGCGGTGCCGGTGAATACACTATCCGATGGACAGGATCCAATGGGTTTTCCTCCACAAATGCGGATATCGACCAACTTCCCCCGGGCACCTACGTGCTTCAAGTAACAGATGCCAATGGCTGTGCAATTGCCCCGGAAACCATCGAGATTACCGAACCTGAACCCTTGGAAATCGAAGAAGACGAGTCGCTTCGACAAAACGTGGGCTGTTTCGGCCAAGAAACCGGCGTGATTCATTTTGACTTTGTCTCTCAGTCCATTGGCCCCTATCTTCTGGAATTGGGAGAAAGTGGCTCCATGGATCCTATTCGATCGCTTTCGGGATTTACCGGCACATCCTATACCTACGAGAACCTATCTTCCGGCACCTATTGGGTACGGGTTACCGATGCCAATGGCTGTGCGGAAATGATTGACGACATCCCGATCACCCAACCGGAAGAAGGGCTGGAGCTAACAAATTTGGTGGTCTCGGACTTCTATGGATTCCAGATCTCCTGCCATGGAGCTGCCGATGGATCGATTTTCTACGAACTTACTGGAAGTCAGGGAACTGTTCAGTATTTCTGGGAGGGACCGAATGGCTTCACTGCCAACACCCCTACCCTTGCCGATTTAGGTCCGGGAACGTACCGGTTGCGGATTGAAGACGAAAGCGGCTGTACCTTGGAGGATTCGTTTGAATTGGTAGAACCGGAACCATTTATTCTGGCGGATCAACTTTCTGACTATAACGGTTTCCAAATCCAATGCAACGGCGCATCCGACGGGTATATCCGCCTATTCCCTAGTGGAGGCAATCCAGACTATCAATATCAATGGACCGGTGACAACGGATTTTCCAGCAACGAAGCCCAATTGGAAAACATCCCTGCCGGAACCTACTCAGTGGTCGTCACCGACCGCAATGGCTGTGAGATTCCCCGAACCTTTGTGATCACCGAACCAGAAAGCCTTGAGATAACCGAATTTGTGGCCCTTCGAGAAGACGTGCGCTGTTTTGGTGAAAGTACCGGTGTTATCCATATAGAAATCACACGGCCCTCCGCCGGACCTTATAATTTCTACATACAGTTAGTGGGCAATGAACTGGGCAGTGCCGGAAGCGGTGAAGGCATAAACAGTACCACCTGGGTGTTCGAAAACCTCGCGGCAGGTACCTATGAGGTAACCGTAATCGACGTAAACGGCTGTTCCCAATCAATTGATAATTTGGTGATTTCCCAACCCGATACGGGAATCTCCATAGCGGACACCTTGGTGGAAGATTACAATGGATTCGGGATTTCCTGTTTTGGAGCCAACGATGGGCGAATCGAGGTAGTACTTTCCGGAGGAACCGGTGCCTATACCTATCTATGGACAGGGCCGGATGGTTTTACCGCGGACCGTCCCCTTATAGAATCCCTGGCGCCCGGCATCTATGAACTGAGCATCAGCGATGACAATGGATGTATAGTGGAGACCGGGCCTATTGAGATCACGGAGCCTGCCCCACTTGCGCTGGATGGCACACGCTCCGACTATAGTGGATTTTCCATTTCTTGCTTTGGGGGAAATGACGGCTCCATCGAACTAAACCCTACCGGAGGTACCGACAACTATTCCTTTTCCTGGATTGGGCCAAGTGGCTTTACCTCGTCCCAACAAAACATTGATGGCTTACTTGCTGGGATATATTCAGTGACGGTAACCGATGAAAACGGCTGTATAATCAGCGACTCCTTTGAACTGGCAGAACCTCCTCTTTTGGAGGCAGCAGTTTTGGGTACTGTTGACGTACTCTGCCATGGTGAATCTACTGGGGCCATTTCGCTATCCGTTTCCGGAGGAGCAAATGCAAATTATTCCTTTGTATGGCTTCGCGATGGAATCCAAACAACCCTTAGTGGCCAAAATCAAACGGCCCTGGCTGCGGGCGTGTACTCGGTTGAAATAACCGACGAAAACGGCTGCCAGGTAACCCTAACCGACATAGCGATTCTACAACCGGACGCTCCATTAACGATATCGCTGTCAGCCACCGAGGTCACCTGCTACAATGCAAACGACGGAAGCATCCAATCGGAAATCGCAGGAGGTGTGGCACCGTATCAGATCAGCTGGAATTTTGGATCCATACAGCCCAACCTTGCTAACCTTGGCCCGGGTTTTTATGAGATGACCGTCACCGATGCCAATGGATGTACTACCGTGGAATCGGTTACAATTCCCGAGGTACCCATTTTTGATGTGGATCCGGAGATTGGACATATTACCTGCTTTGGCGCAAACGATGGATTTATCAATTTAAATCTGGTCGGGGGGCAGCGTCCAGTGCGGGCCATTTGGGATCATGGACCGGAGGCGGCTGCATTGTTCAATTTGGCCCCCGGTCAATACGGTGTTACCATCACCGAAAATGATGGATGCCAAATCAGAAGAGAATTTTTTATCACAGAACCCGACCTGTTGCTCGTCACCGGATTCGTGGGAGATGCGTTGGCATGCGACAATGGTCAGAGTGGTTCCATTGATTTGATAATTTCGGGCGGCCGACCCCCTTTCCAGTTTAGGTGGAGTAACGGCGCAGTAACCCAAAATGTACAAAACCTTTCTTCGGGCCAGTATGCTGTGGAAGTATTGGATAGTGCCGGCTGCTATGCCACCCAACGGTTTACCGTCCGCCGCCCCCTTCCTATCCAAGTACGTACGATACAATACGGGGAGGCGCAGTGTGAACCGAGGGAAATTCGCGACGTATTCGAGCTTAACATCGAAGGTGGCGTGGCACCCTACGCTATCCGGTGGAGTAGTGGCGCAGTTTCCAATAATGGCTACCGCATGGAAGCAAGCGAACCAGGATTGTACACCCTTACCGTTACCGACGGGGAGGGCTGTAGTTACATGGAGTCCTTTGAAGTGGCCAACAGCCGGGTGGTTTTAGGGGGAAGCTACCGATCGCAGTCGTTTTTAACCTACCAGGCGCACTTGGTAAATTTTGATATAAACTTCATCAACGAAAGCAGTGGCGATGTTGTGAATTACTATTGGGATTTTGGAGATGGAAATGGAAGTGATGAATTCAGCCCCACCCATCGTTACCAGTCGGAAGGCACCTATGAGGTAACCCTACGGGCCATAGATATAGTGGGTTGTGAGCATGTACATACGATGGAAATCACCATTCTCGACCATTTTATGGTTGTTCCGAATGTCTTCAGTCCCAATGGAGATGGCTTGAATGATTACTTCTACCCTAAGTTCTTGCAGATTGCGAGTATTGATTTTAGAATCATGAACAAGTGGGGAGAAGTTATCTTCCATACGGATCAAATACAGTCAATCGGATGGGACGGCAGATTGAACGGAGAAGACGCCGTGCCCGGAAACTACGTCTACCAAGTGAGATATAGTACCGTAGACGGTAGGCCATTTACCAAAACTGGGGTATTCTTATTGGTTAGATGATGGAAAGAAAAGGGAAAGAAATCAGAAAGGAGCGCTTTCCTTCGGTAAGCCTGAATAAAACTGCCTTGGCCTCAACACCTACCAAATACCCGATGAAGCGGATTCAATGGATGCTGATACTTCTCTTAGCCTTCGCAACGCAGGTCCAAGGGCAAGACTTTCAGTTTTCGCAGTTCTATGCCGCTCCGCTATACCTCAGTCCCGCTTTTGCCGGCTCAACGGAACTCTCTAGGGTTGGCGTAAATTACCGAAAACAATGGCCGGGATTGGGATATGATTTCAACTCCTACTCCGCCTACATCGATCATTTTATTTTTGATTACAATAGCGGCGTGGGTTTCGCTATCAATAGCTTTGAGGAAACCCATATGAAGCTGAAATTTACGGATGTCAGCCTTCACTATGCCTATAAGCTGGCATTGGATGACTACAATTCCGTCCGCTTTGGAGGTCAGCTATCCTACGTGATGCGAAATGCTGCCTTGGACCATTTGGTGTTTGGGGATCAAATCAATCTATTTGACCGATCCATCAATCTCAGCAGTTTGGACGCAATGGCATTGCAAGAGCCGGTCAATTACCTGGATTATTCCTTTGGACTTCTTTTTATGAACGAACGGTTTTGGCTAGGCAGCAGTGCCCATCATGTGTCCCGCCCCAGCTATACCTTTTTTGCCAACGACAACGACAACCGGCTACCTGTAAAGTGGAGTGTACACGGGGGATACATGATCGATCTGAACGTGCGGGACTACCGTACCCATATACCAGATAATTTTTTGATACTTTCTGCCAATTACAAGGAACAGGGGCCCTTCAAACAGCTGGATCTGACTATGCAGCAACAGCGTGGCATGGTGGTCGGCGGTATCGGCTACCGGGGCTTGGTAAGTTCCGAAGACCTACCCTATCAGGCTACATTGGTTGGCCTCTTTGGCGTCTCCCTGGACAGCGGGCTGGCCATTGGTTACAGCTACGACTATATCCTGTCACGATTTGGGCGCACCACGGCGGGCGCACACGAGATTTCCCTCCGCTATGCCTGGTATGCCGGCGATCCCCGTCAGCGCAATCAGCGACGGACTATTTTGTCCTGCCCGTTTTAAAGAACCCTTAAAAAAGGTAAACAAATTACTTCTATTCTAAGTAAACATGCAGGTAGTCACCTGTTGATTCCATTGCAATAATGGTCATGAAAAGATAGTGATCGGGAATTTCGTCTAAGTGGTGAAATGGCAGGATAACTCCAGACACATGAATCGCCAAGGGTGAAAGTATTTCAAAACTAATTTGCACCAATCTAACCATGTATAAATGAAGCCTACACAAAGCGCATTAAAATATCCAAAAAATTCCTTTTAACGGTACCTCTATACACCAGCCTCAAAGCTATAACCATAATCTTCGAGTTGCGAATTTGCTATTGAATCTTCTAGATATATCAGCAAAGAATTATCCATAATGGCCATCCTTTCAATATTCATTGATAGGATGTAATTACTACTATGTCGTAAATCGTCCAACCTCAATTCACTTTCATTTATGTCTAATTTAATTGAGTTATTACCTTCAGATAAAACGTTAACCAACTCAAAGAGTCTCATACATTATCAAATATCTTAAATTTAATCCACTGACATAATCATAAAATATTACAAAACAAAGGTGGTATGGTCGGGAAAAACAGATATACTAACCTCCTCGGATAGATTGCTTTTCCTAAACATTTTAATTGAAGCAAGTCCATGGGCAGAGGCATTAGCTCCGTCAGCAATAGAAGTCACCTTACCAAATCCGCCTAGCTTCCTATATAAAAACCCATGAAATTCCTGACTTACTTCACTTGTTTTTATATAAAAAACAGGAATAGAACTAGCTGATCTACATATAAATTCAATCTTCTTTTTAAGAAATTGATTATAGAACTCTTCGTGTTCAATTTCCATCTTAACTTTTGATTCTGTAAGCTTGGCGGATAGATTATTGGTTTCAAAGAAGGGTTCTGTATTCTGAATCCGAACCAATTCACTAAATCCCGGCCCCAAAACATATCGTTGGCTTAGAAATGGCTTTCCCTGTTCAAAATAAAGTCCTTCCAAACAATCCATCCCAAAACTTAGGACCACAAACCGGTTAATCCCGTACCTGTTAGAAATCCAATTGGCTTGCCCAAAAAGATTGGGGAATATTTGTAACCCTCGTATACTAATTGACTTACTGCCCATTCTTCCGTTATACAAAAAACGTACTTTCCTTATGGGAATAATGGATGAAAAGTCATGATAGTTTTGATAGTAGTCCTTCAATCCAATTCCAATCTTAGCATTTAAGTATTTCTTTGAAGTGTTAAGTAAGCAGATACCGGCATGAATAACGTAACTAACCCAATCATCAAAAGCTGGACGACCATGATAGCTATTTAATGCAGGTGGCTTCAACCCCAATTTTACAACACAGTTATTGTTAAAAATAAAAATACTATCCTTTTCATCGATCGGATAGACACTTCCCCCCTCTGTAAGCGGATATAGATCAATTCGGTTGTCAATAGAAATATCAGAAATACCCCCAAATCCCCTACTTATCATATATACAAATTTTTCCAGAAAGATAGAAAAATAAATAACACGCCTTAAAAATAAAAAATAAAAAGACTCATTTTATAAATGAATTGACTTTGTATTTAGCAAAAAGTTAATCAGCATGATTAACACGATAGGTTCTTTATAATATCCACCTACCCATAGTTTGGGATTTTTTGTTATCAGAAATTATACCTACTTTTGTATTAGTTTAGATTTGAATAAAAAAATAAAACAATGCAAAAAATACTACTTGCAGAAGACGACAAAGGAGCCAACCTAATGGTTTCCAAAGTATTGACTTCTAAAGGGCTGCAAGTTCTGAGTGCATTTAACGGGCAAGAAGCGATCGAGCTTTTCGATTCTAACCAGATAGATTTGGTGATTACTGATATTATGATGCCGATCGTTGACGGGATAGAATTATTGGATTATATCCGATCGACTCCGGCAAAAGGCCATGTTCCCATTATTGGCTTTTCTGCTGGCAATAAAGAGAAAATTTTTGAACGTCTAAAAATTAACCAGTTTGACCTTTTTTTCGAAAAACCTGTAGATCTGAAAAACTTGGCTGCAAAGGTGTTCGAGCTATTATAAATTCCGTTCATCCGTACCCATTAATCTGCTTAACTTGCTGAAAAGGCCTCGTCGAAGGGGAATCCGCAGGTGGCCTGCCAAGAGATGTTTACTATTGAATGATTTTATATGATGGATATTTACAACATGGGACTTATGCACCCGGATAAACTGATGTTGTGGTAGTTCCGCATGAAAATCCTTCAGCAACTTGCGCTCTGTGAATGTGTTTCTATCTCTCGTAACGATCATCGTATACAAGCCTTCTGCCTGAAGCGCGACAATCTCATCGCTAAAAAGATAGGTTACATAGCCTTTTTCCCTAATTTTTATTCGACGATTATCGGTACCTCCCTTGTGTGTCGAGATTCGGCTTGAAGCAAGGTGCAGGGCCGTTTTAAAGGTCTCTCTGGAAATGGGCTTGACCAAGTAATTGACCGGAGTAGTTAAAAATGCATGTTCTAACGTGCTGTCGTCTGAATAAGCGGTCATAAACAGCACAGGTATACTATAATCACGTTGAATCACCCTTGCCAAATCAATACCATCAAATTCGCCTTTGATTTTGATATCGAGCAAAATTAAATCAGGCTGTGTCGCCTTCAAAAAATAAAGTACACTTGGCGCATTGTCGAATACCCCCAGAACCTTGTATCCCAACTGCTCGATGAGCTCCGAATAATTTTCGGCCAAATCCGAATCGTCCTCAACAATTATTACTCTATTAGTCATCTGTTTATACTTGTTTTTGAGCAGTCATAACGTGTCCCGGTTAATCGATATTGCCTGCCAAATCTATCGGGGAAATCCAAGCCCACCAGACAGTCACACGTTATTACAAGTGTTCAACTGTCTGTTGTTTATGTGATGCCTGTCCGCTCTTGGCAGGCTCTATTTCATATTTGATTTTCAAACTGGCTGAATTGAAGTTCAACGGTAAAATCTCCAACATCGTCTGTGTAGGCTTTGATACTACCCCCCGAATATTGTATGTACTGTTGACTGATGTACAATCCTAAACCTAAGCCCTGTTGTTCAAAGACAGATCGTTCAATTTGCGTAAAAGGCCTGATTTCCCATAAAAAATTCGTACCTAAATAGGATTGCTTGTTTTTTACTACAATCGAATATTCGTCCACACGAATGATTATCTCCGATTCAGGCACCCCAAATTTGCCTGCGTTGTCCAGAAGTTCGTGGACGATAAATCCCCAAAGCTGCTCATTTATCTCAAGCCCCCGATCCATTCCTAGAAATACCAAGGAAGGGGCAAATGGCATTTGAGCCGAAGCATCGATAAAAGATGTCCCCACGGAATGAACAAAGCCTTTCGGTTTTCTTAGGTTAGGCAGCTCCTGAAAAAGCGTAAGTTTCAGCAAACTCTTGTTAAGCCTTTGTGCCGATTCACTAGCAATTTTCAACAACTCGATGCTTTTCTCGCTTCCTATCTCGCTCGGCTCTACCTGCAACAGATAATCTAGGGTGGAAAGTATACCAAAAAGCGGTGTCCTTAACTCATGGTATTTGACATTCCGTTCTGAACTCACGATGTCCTGAATACTTGTCTCCAACCATTGCAAGCGATCTTGCCTCTTCTTTATGTTGGCTTTAACAGCGTCTATCAAATCTTGCTCGAAAATAGGTTTGGTAAGGTAATCCTCAGCTCCACCCCGCATCCCCTTTCGGGTATCCTCTTTTGAAACTTTTGCAGTGAGAAAAACAAACGGTAAATTGGCAAAGTCAGCCCTTGACCTTACTTTTTCCAAAAATTCATACCCGTCCATCGTAGGCATCATAATATCGGAAATAATCAAATCAAAGCCCTTCTCATCTAGCCTATCCAATGCGAGGATTGCAGACCCGAATGCCTCCACATAAAATCCGTTGATTTCTAAAATTTCGGTCAAATTCTCTCTCAACTCCGCCTCATCTTCCACCAATAGTATCTTCGCTGCCATAAGGTAATGTTAGTTTAAAAGTTGTTCCTTCGTTTTCCTTACTTACAAATGAAATGGTACCGCGCAAACGACTCGTAAATTCCTGTACGATGTGTAAGCCTAGTCCAGTACCCGGAATTAGATCGGCATTTTTTGCCCTGTAAAATGAACCAAATATATGTTTCTGATCTGCTTCCGGTATTCCTATTCCCCTATCCTTAACCAAAATTTGTATGTCCTTACTATTGAATTCAAGTTGCAGTTCTGTCCCTTCGCCATCAGGCTTGCCATATTTGACTGCATTTTCGATCAAATTGGAAAGGACATGCCTCAATAAATTTTTATCTGTATAGACGGTTCGATCATCTGACGGGAAACTCATCGTTTGCTTTCGCAAACCCGGATGCTCCTCACAAAATGAAACACACAATTCTTCCAGAAATGCCTTGATCTGAATGGGTTCAATTTTTATTTTTAGGCTACCCTGCGCATTTTTTTCCAAAATAAGAATATCCTCGATAGTTCCATTAAGTCGTTTAACCTGCCGGTTGATTTTCTCAACATGGCCTAATGACTTATTCATCAATATCGAATCTTCCAGCTTGGAAAGGTAACTTTTCAGAATCTGATTGGAACTTAATATAGTGGAAATGGGAGTCCTCAACTCATGGGAAGTCATGGAGATAAACCTTGATTTTAACATATTCAACTCCTTCTCCTTTTCATAAGACTTTACAAGACGTTCCAACATTAGTTCCCGCTCGGTCACATCCCTGGAAACCGCAAGGTAAGACTTTGGAGCCCCATCCGCCTCGGATAAATAATTTATACTTATTTCCAGGTAGACCAACTTCCCAGAAATCCGGTGTTTGTGCGGTGCAATAAGGACCTCCGAGGTCTTACGTTTAAAGGCGCGGCTGTCCATTACCCCAAAAACGTCTGTGGGTGTCTTCCCTATCAATTCCTCGGGCTGATACCCCAAAATCTTGAAAACGGAAGGAGAAACAAATCGAAACGTACCGTCTAGATCATGAAAGGCGATGATATCATTGGCTGATTCGGAAAGCAATTTGAACAGACGATTGGTCTTCTCCCTCTCATCCTCCGCCGCCTTACGCAACCTCGAAATGCGGATGGCTTTTACAAAATTTGCATAACTATTTGTAATGGGCCGTAAGAATTCGATGTCGCTCTCTGAGTACCCCCCCTCTTTGTTCGCCAATCCAATCAAACCCAATAGCTCTTTGTTTTTGAAAACCGGAATACCCAAATATGCCCTTAGTGGCGGATGCCCCTCTGGAATACCTCCTCCCCTAGGGTCATGGGATGGGTCATTTGAAATGACCGGGACACCATGCGCTATGCTGTATCCAAAAAGGGTATTCAAATTTCTGAATTCAATGCCTACTTTGAAATGTCTCTGATAAAATTCCTCGGTCTCTTCTGACCAGGCAATATTGGTAATGGTATGAGATCGAAGGTAAGGCTTCTCTTGTTCATCAAACAAAATTTCACCCATAAACCCAAACCTACTTCCGGTCAGTGCCAAAATCTTTACCAACAACTCATCGAGTGATTCTTTGAAATCCTCTTCAAACAAAAAATTGACCTGCGTTTCATTTACCGTCTGTAGCAATTCATTAAGGCGAAACAGATCACTTCGGTTCTTTTCAATCTCAAGCTCCTTGTTTTTCAAATCGCTAATGTCCGAAATACGGCCATATATTTTGTATTCCTCGTCTATTTCAGAGTACTCGACCCAACGACGATCATTTACCCAAAAGACTTTTTTATCAGAATTAAGGATCCGATAATTGATATTGAAATAGTTGGATTCCATAAGTCCGGCCATAACTGGCTGAACCGTATCATGGTCGCCTGGGTGAATAATGGAATCCAAAAAGCCTGTCCTTAAATAAGCCTCCGGTGAAAATCCAAAGTTTTGTATATTTTCTGAGATGAAGATGGTTGCTCCATTCCGATCCAACGCGTAGATCACATCACTCACGTTGCGAAGCACAGTCTCGTACCTCGAGCTAATTTCTTTACTCAGGTATCTTGCCTGCTTTTCCCTATCGATATCGATTATAAAACCCGAGTAGGACTTTCTTTCAGCGGCATTTCCCTCCATTTCCAAGAGCGAAATCTTTACCCACTTACTATCCCCATTTTTTGTTATTAGTTTGGTTTCAAAATTACCTGTCTTATCCCATGATTCGAGAAGATGATTTACGTCATTCCAAAATTTATCGACCATGGGCGGGTAGATAAATTCAGAGAGTACCCTGCCAACCCCGTCGGTAATCGAATATCCGGTTATCCTAGTCCATGATTTGTTTAAAAACGTGACTTTAAATTCGTCATCCAGCTTAAAAAGAACTTCACCCACATTATTTACAATGGTTTGATATTTTTGTTTTTCCAAGTAGATCCGCTTGCGCTGTTTCCGATTGAGGATAACTGCTCCCAAGGTATTGGCAAGGGCATGCAATGCGGTTTTTTGCTCATCACTGAAGAGTTCGTTTGTTGAGCAGTTGTCAAAGCCTATAAACCCCCAAAAATGATCTCCTGTAAACACCGGAAGGAAAAGGAAGGCGAGTATCCCCTGCACTTCCATGGTTTCCCTAAATAATTCATTCTGGTTATCTTCAACCCGTTGGTTCATTACCATATTTTTAGCCAATTCTTCAGCGATATTGGAAAACGCATCCCATGGCACATACTCTAGTAGTGGTAAGCCTAATTGGGGCTCGACTCCTTCAGCTACCCACTCGAATTTGTACGAAAAGAAACTACCACCACTTTTGTCCCGGTAATTTTTAAAAACATAAACTCTGTCGACCTCCGTAGCCTGCCCCAACTTTGAAATAACGTCCTGAATGGAGTGTTTGAGGTTTTTTGAGTCACTGATCAGTCGATGGCATTCCCCAATCGCATTTAAAATTCGCTCACTATCCATATCTCCCAAAAGCTAACACATGTTCTCAATTTGCATTTCCGGCCTACCCTTCTGCTCAGAGGAAGCAGGCTAGTAGGTTCGTTTCATTTACCAAATTTCACCCTTCCTTTTTGAATTTGATCAAAAAAGAAAATCAATTGCACTCAAAAGGAAATAAAAGGCAAGGTATTCAAAAACAAAAACCCATCAAACCGCAATAAACCGCACCTAAAACCTAGTACATTTGCTGCTTATTATCCCATAATCAGATAAATTCGCACAACGGTCAGCCAGTTACCCTTTCTCCCCTATTTTTAGTACCTTTGCAGGCGAATTGACGTAGCGAAAGCGGAAAACCAAGCTCGTACTTGGAATCGCACTTCGAGGGAATGGATGGGCAGGAATTAAACGAAGCAACTGTGAACGCTAACAAGGCAACTTGGATATACTGGAAAACAGATGGTAGAAGATAGCTTGCCTGGCTGAGGGAAAAGGTGTTGATAAAGAAAAAAAATCGTAATAACATGAAATCGAGCACGACGCAAGCGGCACACACTGGGATGACTATCCGCCATGCGAGATTCCATGTGACCTTTGAAAAACAATTATAGACACATGAAAAAGTACTTGGTATTAGCCGGCCTTTTGATGCCGCTAGTAATCCATGCACAGACCATCACCGATAGAGACAGTATTCGATTGGAAAACATCTACTTGGATAGTGCCTTTATTTTTGAAATCGAAAATGTACCGGGTGAAAAGCCAAAGGTGCTTCATGCCGAACCCCTCTATATTGATCTAATCCGGGATTTGGGTGCCCGAAAAGGGGAAAAGGAATGGAACTATGGTTTCGGAATGAAAGCTGACCGAAACTACGATGAATACGAGGCACTGGTCGAATACGAATGGGCTCCGATAGACCGGCTTGGACTGGAAATAGAGGTACCTTTGACCTTTTACGGTACCTCCGCACGGAACACCACCCCTTCCAACCGCATAGAAAGCCTCAAGCTTGCTGCCCAGTGGTCGTTCCTGGTATCGGAAAAGTACAGCAGTACCCTTGCGTTGGGATATATACATGAATTCGAGTTTACCGATCTTGACAAGATCGGGGAGGAAAACCTGTACAAAGGCAATATCTTTAACCCCTTCTTCATTGCCGCCAAGCGCTGGGGTCTGAACTACCATACCCTGATCTATACCGGCCCTCGCATCACCCGTGAATTTGGAAACGGACACTCCGAACACGCGTACGAAATCCACACCAACTTCCACTACATGATCTCAGGAACCCGAAATTTCATAGGTGTAGAGGTAAATAAGGAAATCATCCACGGTAAACTAATATCCGTTGTACGTCCCCAAATGCGGGTAGGGCTCTCGGAGAATCTAATGATAGGCATTGTAACCGGCGTACCACTTAACCGCGAAAATAGAGGGTTAAGCTCTTTTGCGCGGATTATCTATGAACCCGGATTCAAGTCCATGCATTAAAGGCATGCCCTATCGCTCTTAACGCAGCAGAGATATGCAATGGGGGTTGCCCCCCCGAGGTATCTTCTATATGATCTCAAAATACCGTCTACGCTCCCAGTCGGTGACCGTCGCGGCGAATTCCCTGCATTCCCATTCCCGCGTGGCACAAAAATGGTCTACAAACACATCCCCAAAGAGCTCCCTGGCAACGGGTGATGCCTTCATGGATGCGGTGGCTTCCCCAAGAGAAGCGGGAATGGTTCCGTTACTAAAGTCCCTGTACCCATTGCCCAGTGTTGCGGGCTGATGGAGAGGGAGTCGGTTTCGAATACCATAGAGACCGGCAGCAAGACAGGCCGACATGGCGAGGTACGGATTCACATCGGATCCCACTACCCTGGTTTCCAAGCGCGTAGATGACTTACTTCTGGAGAGCACCCGTAGTGCCGTAGTCCTATTATCAAAGGCCCAGGTCAACGTGGTGGGAGCCCAGGCACCCTCCACCAAGCGCTTGAAGCTATTTATCGTGGGAGCCACCATGGGAAGCAGGTGCGGCAGGCAATACAGCTGACCTGCTACATAATGCTTCATGAGATCACTCATGTGGTAATCATCCGAAGAACTGTAAAAAAGGTTGTTTTTCCCGTCGGCGTCCCAAAGGCTTTGGTGGATATGGCCCCCATTTCCGGGAAGCTTTTCCGACCATTTGGCCATAAATGTCGCCATGATACCATGTCGGTATGCCGTCTCCTTAACGGTAGTCTTGAACAAGGCAGCTCTATCCGCCGCTTCGAGTACATCGCCGTACTGGATGGCAGCTTCGTAAACCCCCGGGCCGGTTTCCGTGTGCAAGCCTTCCAAAGGGATTCCAAAACCTGTACAGGAATCGAACAGATCGTGAAAGAAAGCCGATTTTTGCGACGATTTCAGAATCGAGTATCCAAACATCCCCGGAGTCATGGGCTTGGTTTTTCCGGGCTCTCCACTGTAATACCCTTCGGGAGTGGTTTCGAAATTGAACCATTCAAACTCCTCAGAAAAAAGAGGCAAAAACCCCTCCTGCATTGCCTGCAAACGTACACGCTTAAGGAGTGTCCGGGGACAAACATCGAGCCCCTTCCCCTCTGAATCACTGAAATCCGCCAAAAAAAAGGGTATATTGTCCTCCCAACGACTGCTGCGCATTGTATTGACATCCACAAGTGCATCGAAATCCGGGTACCCGTTATGCCATCCCGTTACCTGTACGTTGTCATAGGATTTGTCATCCATATCCCAGCCGAAGACCACCGCACAAAAACCCATCCCTCCATCCAGTATGGAGTTAAACTTATCGGCAGAAACGATCTTTCCCCGCAATACCCCGTCTATGTCAACGATGGCAAGCTTAACTTTCGCTATGTCGTTGTCCTGTAGGTAAGCTTTGATTTCTTCTTTACTCTTTCGCATGGGTCTATTGATTATCCAGGTTTTTGTAAATAAATACTCGGAAGAATAGGTAAGCTCCTATCAGCATGGCAAAAAATATCACGGCCAACGCGAAATTATAGATGATCATGGCTATCAAAGAAATCACGGCAATGACCAATGCAGTGGCGGGAAATAGCGGGTACATGGGCACTTTAAAGGGTCTTTCCATATCAGGTTCCTTTTTGCGCAGCGCAAAGAAAGAGACCATGGACAGAATATACAATACCAACGCACCAAAAACGGCTATGGTAATAATCTCGCCGGTCTTTCCGGTGAGAAGGGCGATGATCCCTACCAGCATATTGAATATCAAGGCATTGGCAGGTGTTTTGAACCTACTGCTGACTTTACCAAAAGACTTGGGCGCATACCCTACCCTACCAAACTCGAAGGTAGAACGGCCGGCGGCCAGGATGATCCCATTAAACGACGCGACCAAACCAAACAACGCTATAAAGGTAAGCAATTGATAGAGGGAATGCTCGCTGCCCACGATCAATGCCATGGCCATTGGAAGCGGCGAATCGGAAGGCTCGGCACTCCCCTCCGGATAGACAACCGCCTCCCATCCCGCCACCCCAGCGGCGGCGGTAAAGGTCAGCACACACAGCACGATCAACGTAAGCAATGCCGTTCCAAACCCAATCAGGATGTTCTTTTGAGGATTGATCGTCTCTTCGGCTACGTTGGCCACTCCTTCTATCGCCAGAAAAAACCAAATGGCGAAGGGAATGGCAGCGACAATGCCCATTGCACCGTTGGGAAGTGCATTTTGGCTAAGATTACTGATCTCTACCTCTGGTAAGGCAACCGCAGCAAAAAGAATCAAACCACCCACCGCGACAATGGTGATGAATAGTTCAAAGGAAGCGGCAACTTGCAGGCCTGAAATATTCAATGCCGTAAAGATGAAATAGGCAAAAATCCCGATCCAAATCACATCCAATTGGGGGAAAAAGATGGAGAAGTAAGCACCGATGCCCGAAGCGATGGCAGGTGGCGCAAAAATAAACTCAATATTCTGCGCCATACCGGTTAAAAAGCCCAGGTGTCTCCCCAAGCCCCTTTCCGCATAGGCAAAAGCCCCTCCTGCCCTTGGAATCGCACAGGCCATTTCGGTATAGCTAAAAGTAAAGGTGATGTACATCAAGATGATGAAAGCGACAGCTATGGCAAGGCCCCAGGTACCTCCCTCTGCAAGACCCAGATTCCATCCAAAATAATTACCAGAAATAACATAGCCTACACCTAAACCCCATAACATGAAAGGGCCCAGCGTTTTCTTAAGTTGCTCATTAGTTGGTGCTTGTTGACTCATAGGTACAGGTAGACGAGTGGTGGTTGGTGAATGCTTTAAACCGAAACAATATCGACTAACCCCTCTTCATTTTCGTAGGGAATCAATAATTTCTTTGTTGATTTGCTAAATATATCAAAGAATGCAATACAAGTAGGTGCCTAGATGGAAGAAATTCTAAAAATTTGTTAACAACTCAGCCCCGTTGATTTACCACTATAAAGCTGACTTCTGCCGCCCTCTTAGGCAAATTCCAGCTAAACCCTGTAACTTCGTAAGAATATCAATTCAAAATCTGTATCAAACCAACCACAACACGCGTTTAACCAAGTTGGCTAACCTAGGTCACAGCCTCAAAGCAAATACGTTAATTTTACCAAAAGAAAGGAAAAAGGAGATGCAACACATTGCAGTCATTGGTGCAGGCACGATGGGAAATGGTATCGCGCATGTCTTTGCCCAGCAAGGGTTTGAAGTGGTGTTGGTTGACTTATCCGCCGAAAGGTTGGAAAAGGCGGTTCAGTCCATCGCACTGAACTTGGATAGACAGGTCAGAAAAGGGATCATTTCAGTAGAGGAAAAACCGGGGATACTGGCCAGAATTAACACATCTACCCACTTGGAAAATGGCACACGCGTTGCGGAACTGGTTGTTGAGGCTGCTTCTGAGGATTTCGCCATCAAGCGGGACCTTTTTCGGGAGCTGGACAGACTCTGCCCTCCTTCGGCTATTTTGGCCACCAACACATCCTCCCTATCGATCACCGCACTGGCCTCCTGTACAAAGCGTCCCGAGCAGGTGATAGGCATGCACTTTATGAATCCGGTACCCGTGATGAAGCTCGTAGAAGTCATTAGGGGCTACAGTACTTCGGATGAAGTTTGTTCTGCCGTCATGCAGCTAAGCAGACAGTTGGGAAAAGACCCCGTGGAGGTAAATGACTATCCCGGCTTCATCGCAAACCGTATTTTGATGCCAATGATCAATGAAGCAGTTTATGCGTTGTACGAAGGCGTGGCAGGAGTGGAAGAAATAGATACCGTGATGAGGACCGGCATGGCGCACCCCATGGGACCGCTCCAACTGGCCGATTTCATTGGACTGGATGTATGCCTATCCATTCTTAGGGTCTTGCAGCAGGGATTTGGCCATCCCAAATATGCCCCCTGCCCATTACTTGTCAATATGGTGGAAGCTGGGATGAAGGGAGTCAAATCAGGAGAGGGCTTCTACACCTACCAAAGAGGGTACAAAGATTTTGAAGTTTCCTCACGATTTAAATCTTAGAAAATTCGATGCATATAGCAGTAGCCGGAAACATTGGGTGCGGAAAGACCACCCTTACCACTAGACTTTCTAGACATTATGGCTGGAAAGCGGAGTTTGAGCCGGTGGAAAACAATCCCTACTTGGCAGATTTTTACCAAGATATGCCTACCTGGGCTTTTCATCTTCAGGTATTCTTCCTTCATAGCCGCTTTCGGCAGATGACCCGCATCATGCAGGACGCCGGAAGTACCGTACAGGATCGGACCATTTATGAGGATGCCCATATTTTTGCCGCAAACCTTCACCAAAACGGTATCTTAACCAATAGGGACTATCAAAATTACCGATCGCTTTATGATTCCATGATCGAGTACATTACCCCGCCTGATTTGTTGATCTACCTTCGGGCAGATATGGGCACCCTCGTTGCACAGATTGAAAAAAGAGGACGTGAATTTGAAAGGAGCATACGGATAGACTATCTAAAGAGTCTAAACCAACAATACGAAAAGTGGATTTCCGATTACGGCAAGAGCAAATTACTCGTTGTCGATGTGTCAAAACTGGACTTTGTGGGCAGACAGGAAGATTTTGCCTATATCGTAGAGGGTATTGATCGGGAGCTTTATGGGCTATTTAGGTAGAAAGATTTTTACGCTGTTTTTCTTACCAGCCAGTTGGCAATAAGCATACGGGTCTTTTCGTCTGGTCTTAACAATAACTGATCAACCTTCTTTAAGCTACCGCTTATTAACAGGGTTTCATAGCCAGAGATTCGGATCAACTTGTATCCCTGAAGGCGGGAAATAAGGTCGTACTGAAGATCGTTATACGCATTAAGTTTCCAGCCCGATGACCCGTTGCCAGAGAGATCTCCAGGCGGCTCGGCATTGCCAAAACATTGCGCAGCCAACGGAGGCCCATACCAAACACGTTCCTGCATGCCCGCCTGCAAGCATTGTCTTTCAAACTGCCGGCACAATCGCACATAGCTTCCTTGCCAGGGAAAATAAAAAGCACCATAAAGCCCCGTCTGTAAGGTTTCCAATCGATAGCGGTTGAAATGTACCTCATCGTCAAACACAAAAAGACAGCGGTCGATTTGGAAATCTAGGCGCAGCTGCCGAAGCTTTGGGGGATTGCCCAGCCCTCCGATTGAACGGTAACCCGCCTCCAAGAGACTTTCAGACGTGGTATCCCAAATAGAACCGGATACTTCGATCCTACAATCAGGCACATATTCTTGTCCCTTTGTATCCAAGGCCCGAAGAAGATGATTAACTTTTATTCGATGCACAGGCAGTAATTTTGACAGGATTCCCCACTTTTACGTGCGAAGTTAACGGAATCATGGGAGCCAGAAAAATAAAAATGCTAGTCAGCTTCCGAGCCTGCCGCATCGGACGGCGCCATCCGTTCCTTAAGGTTGCCTTTTGAACCGGGGAAAGTAGTTCTCGAAGCGATATCCCAACTCACAATTAATATTATTACCAAGAAGATAACACCCAACAGAAGAAATATCAATTTATTTTTATTCATTGCCTTGACTATGCTACTAGCTGCCCTTCCGTCTTAAACCCTACCTTCATAAAAAAGTTCATTCCGCAGAAGCATTTGGCAGAACCACCGCATTTTTTGAACCAATCGATTTTTTTAAGAACAAACTTACTTAATTTTACCACTTAGAACACGGGAGGCCTTTTATCCTATATGACAAGGCAGTCTTGCTCCGAAGAAACCAAATCGCCATGTTTAAGTACCTAGATAGAGAGAAGATTTTTCATTTTTTCGAAGAGGAGGAAATGGTATCCGAAATGCTGGGCTTAATTTTGGCGACGAACATACGAGAATTAAAGAACTTAAAATCAATCTACGATTCGGGAGACTACGAACGGCTACGTAAAACCTGCCACAAATCAAAACCAACCATGCTTTACCTGGGGTCTACGTATTTACGCGACGAACTGGAACAGGTAGAACGAAATATTCCCGAGAAATTCGAAGATTTATATCCTCCATTCCTTGATAAAATTGCTGAATTGGAGGCGGAAATCGGAGACTTTTTAAGAGAGATTTCCAACGAGTAACAGAATTTAAACCACTAACACAATACCTATGAAAGCGACTCTAACCGTACAAACGTTCACGTTGATGTTGGCCACCTTGTTGTGGTCATCCTGTTCTACCCAAGAAGATCAAGGCATAAGAGGTCTTATCTCAGAAAAAGCCATGGTCGTATCTGCCCACCCACTGGCGTCTGAAGTGGGCAAATCCATCTTGGAAAAAGGTGGCAATGCGGTGGATGCCGCCATAGCCGTTCATTTTGCCTTAGCTGTCGTATACCCAGAAGCCGGAAACATTGGCGGTGGTGGCTTTTTTGTGATTCGCCAAAACGATGCGTCGTACCACAGCTTGGACTTTAGGGAAAGAGGCCCCTTAAATTCCCACCCGGATATGTATCTCGATGAAAACGGAGAGGTGATCGACCGCCTAAGCCTGAAAGGTCATTTGGCCTCCGGTGTTCCTGGTGCCGTAGATGGGATGGTAAAAGCCTTTCAGAAGTTTGGCAGTCTAGCCTGGGAAGACCTCGTTCAGCCTTCCATCGAGTTAGCGGCCAAAGGGTTTGTTCTCACAGAGGACGAGGCCAATAAGTTTAATCGAGCCACGGAATTATTCCAACGCTATTCAACGGTCGATCCGGTTCAGTTCACCGGCAAAAGTTGGGAGGCAGGCGATACCCTCGTTCAATCCGAACTTGCCGAAACGCTAACACAGATACGCGATCACCAACGCGAAGGCTTTTATGCCGGACCGGTAGCGGATTACATCGTTGAGGAAATGCAACGGGGCGGTGGAATCATCAGCCACGAGGATCTTGCCAGCTATGAAAGCACCTGGCGGCAGCCACTGATAGGAGAATACAAAGGGCATAAGATCATTACGATGGGCCCACCCAGCAGCGGGGGGCTGATCATCCTTCAGATGTTGGGCACGATGAAGAATTTTGATGTTTCCAACAAAGGAGATCGTTATGCCGACTACCTGCATCTGAAAACGGAGATGGAGCGGCGTGTCTACGCAGATAGAGCCGCCTATATGGCCGATTCGGATTACTACCCAGTGCCTATTGAAGACTTGTTGAATGAAGAATACCTGAAAGAACGTTTTCTTTCCTTTAATCCCGAAAGGGCTACCCCCTCCGCCGAAGTTCAGGAAGGAAACCTATTGAGCATGAGTGAAGAAACCACCCATTTTTCGGTGGTAGACCCCATGGGCAATGCAGTGGCCTGCACAACTACGTTAAATGGTGGAATGGGCTCTTCGGTGGTGGTATCAGGGGCTGGTTTTGTTTTGAACAATGAAATGGATGATTTTTCCATCAAGCCCGGGCATCCAAACATGTTTGGCGTTTTGGGAGGTGAAGCCAACAAAGTGGAACCTGGCAAACGTATGTTAAGCTCCATGACGCCCACTATCCTTGAAAAAGACGGTGACCTCTACATGGTAGTGGGCACTCCCGGAGGTTCGACCATCCCTACATCCGTATTTCAAACCATTGTAAATGTCATCGAATTTGGCATGGGGATGCAGGAGGCTGTGAACGAAAAGCGCTTTCATAGTCAGTGGCAACCGGAAGTAATCTCTTACGAAAAAGGTGCGCTGACTGGAAATATCCAGGAAATCCTAGAAGCGAAAGGACATGAGTTGTCCGAGCGAAGCAGCATAGGAAGAGTGGACGCAATTCTCCGGCTGCCAGACGGCAGATGGGAAGCGGGGGCAGATCCAAGAGGAATGGATGCAGCGGCGGGCTTTTAGCCGCCGCTTCTTTTTGGCTGTGTGTGTTTAAACTGTCTAAGGGTGAACCAACCGCCGGTAATGGAAGATAGCAAAAAAAACGGAGGCATAAGGAACCAAAGCGCAGGTTTTGGCATTTACCTGAGGTCTAAAAGAATCCTGCATAACCCATGGCCAAGAAAAAACTTCCGGACCGAATTACCATCTCCAAGGTCTTCAAAACAATTGTCTGGCCACGACGGAGGCAGGTTTTTATAGGCTTGGGCTTGATCGTTGTCAGTAGACTCTCCGGCTTGGTATTGCCGTGGGCGTCCAAGTACTTGATGGACGACGTTATTCCTTCTTCAAACTTTGAACTGTTGCAATGGCTGATCGCAGCAGTAGCGGGTGCTGTTGTCATACAGTCCGTCAGCTCCTACGCACTTACCCAAATACTGAGCGTGGAGGCCCAGCATCTAATCTCCAAACTGCGCGCTCAAGTGCAGGCCCATATTATCAGGCTCCCGATCCGATTTTATGACACCGCCAAAACAGGTGAATTGGTCTCTAGGGTAATGACCGATGTAGAGGGTGTACGCAATCTGGTAGGTACCGGACTGGCGCAAATGGTCGGAGGCGTGTTGACTTCGCTTATCTGTTTGGTTTTGCTAATTTCCATTAGCCCCACACTCACAGCCTTCGTGCTGGTTCCGGTTGGCATATTTGGCTTGATTTCGATGAAAGCATTCGGAAAAATCAGGCCGATCTTCCGAGAACGTGGAAAACTCAACGCGGAGGTAACCGGTCGGCTTACCGAAACACTGGGTGGCATTCGGGTGATTAAGGGCTTTAACGCCGAAAATCAGGAAATCTCAATTTTTGAAGAAGGGGTAAACCGCCTTTTCTTAAACGTAAAAAGTAGCCTCACCACCACCAGTTTTGTCACGAGCGCGGCCACGCTCCTTTTGGGACTGGCCTCTGCCGGGATTATGGGTATAGGAGGCTATATGATCATGACCGAAACCCTTACCTTTGGTGATTTCCTCGCATTTACCCTGTTATTGGGATTCATGATTGCACCCATCTTGCAGATGAGCAACATTGGTAGCCAACTCACAGAGGCCTTTGCGGGACTTGATAGAACCGAGGAGCTAATGAATCAACCCCTTGAGACGGCGGATTCAGTAAGAACGATAGATATCGGCGGTATCAAGGGGGATATTCGCTTTGATAGGGTATCCTTTGCCTACGAGGCAGATCAACCCGTGGTCAAAGAGGTCAGTTTTCATGCACCTGCTGGCACGGTAACCGCGTTGGTAGGGAGCTCCGGATCCGGAAAAACCACGATCTCCGGATTGGTAGCCTCTTTTCTGAACCCTACTTCCGGTGAGATTACCGTGGATGGTCTGGATTTGCGACAAGTTAAACTGGAGAGCTATCGGAGCCAGCTAGGGGTTGTTTTGCAGGACGATTTCTTATTTGAGGGCACCATACGGCAAAACATCCTTTTTCCAAGACCGGATGCCGGAGATGAACTGCTTCACCAAGCGGTCAATGCTGCCTATGTAAATGAGTTTACCGAACGCTTTGAGCAAGGACTCGACACCCTGATCGGGGAAAGAGGGGTAAAGCTTTCCGGAGGACAACGCCAACGGATCGCCATCGCCCGGGCTATATTGGCAGACCCCAAGATCCTGATCCTCGACGAGGCGACAAGCAACCTGGATGCTGAAAGCGAACAATATATACAGGCGAGCCTAAAAGAACTCATGCGGGGAAGAACCACCTTTGTGATTGCCCACCGACTAAGTACCATCCGACAGGCAGATCAGATCCTCGTAATAGAGCAAGGGCGAATCGTGGAAAGAGGACGGCACGATGAATTGCTTGCCTTGGCAGGCAGGTATTTTCAACTTTACACTTACCAAGCAAGAATTTAGGCGATGCCTGCTGATTTTGGATAAAATAAAGGAAGCATAGTTTCCTGAATTTTGGATAAGTTAGGGTATGCGTTATCTCCTGAAATACAAATTACTTATGGCATTTTTCGTATTTGCCATCCTATCCGAATCCCTATTCGGGCAGGCACCCGGTGTGATGCCCCGCACAAAAACAGAATTCCTTCAGATTGCCAATGACCGGGATAGCCTGGTGGCACTTACCGAGCTTTTCTTTTTACGGCGGCGTGAAGGCAACATCGCCCTTACTGCGGCAGGTGGAACCATGGTGCTTTTGCCATTGGTCATGGCAGGATCCGCAATCGGTACCGGCCTTTCGGGAGGAAGTGATCCAACAGATAAATTGCAGGCAGCCGCGGTAGTGGGCGGCATGGTAATTTATGCAGGCCTGATCGTTGGGATCCGGAACAAAATCAAGTTTTCGCGCAATCGGCTCTATCAAGTGATGATCGACTATGACCCTGAAGTCGGCCTGCCGCCTCGGTTAAGATCAAAAACCTCACTCCCTCCTAGATAGGCATTCTTATCAGCTCTAAAGGCAAGCAAAACAATCACCGGCCAAGCAACTCCAGCTTGCCCGACTGTACGCTGCCCTTGATGGTATGTTCAGCCTGATTGTTAATTTGAAGGTCCTTGGATCCGCTTTCTTTTCCAATAGTTAAGTAACCACTGCCCACCGAAAAATCGTAATTGAATTCAGATAAGGATTGGCTTGCCCTCACTTTCATAAGGCCTGAGGATACCGAGAGGTGTGTGTCCTTTCCAATCCCTCCATCTTCTACCCGCAAATACCCGGAGGAAATGCTTAGGTCTCCCAACTCCTGTACTCTTTCTACCGTTGCTTTGCCCGATGTCATCGCCCCACTTACCAATCCAGCGACCTCTTTGATTTGAACACTACCACTTGAACCCTTAAAATACACATCTCCGGCCACTTCCCTGAGAATGCCCATACCTGAGGAAACCCGCATTTCCACATTTCCCGCGACACGCACGGCCTCCAATTTTCCGGAGGAGCAGGAAATCTTTAACGTAGTGCAATCCAAGTCCTGAAGCAGCATCTTTCCCGAGCTTACATCAAATTTCAACTCTTCTCCAGATACATTTGTCACTTCCACGACACCTGAGGAAGCCTCCAGGTCCAAACGAATCGTTTTGGGGCCCGTCAAGTGCACATGTCCCTTTGTTCTACCCGTCCAAAAAGACAACGGGCTATCATTGCCCGGCAAGAATACCTCCAATCGATTACCTTTGCGGCGGAAGCTGATACCCTCCGCGTTTGGTTGGGAAGATTCCAAATAGGCACTTGCCGATACGGACTTGGCCCCTTCATCACCTACATAACTTACTTCCAGGGCCCCTCCCCTGACGATGATCTCTTCGACCCCTTCAAAGGTATGTTCTTCGTCGGTGATTAGCTGGAGCGGCCTGAAGTCACATGCATACAGCGTAAGAACTGTAAACACAAAGCCAAAAATCGGGATCAGTCTACGCATCACCATTTCCTTTAAGATCCAGATCAAAGCCATTGGCCATAAGAGAGAGCGTCTCGTGGGCCACTTTTATATTGTATTCGTAGGCCAAACTCTTGTAATTTACCAAATCAACGATGGTACCAATAAAGCACAGCCCCAGGGTAAGCAAGTACAGTATCCCAAGACCTATCTGACCAAGAATAAACCGGTGGAGACCCGCAAAACCAAAAAAACCCAGTAGGGTAAGAATCAAAACCATTTGGCTGTCTTTTCTTCTCGCCCTGTATACCTGTGCGAACAGCGTCGCCTCCGCGTCGTTCATGTTTTTTAGAATACCCTGAATGTATCCCAATTCCATTCCTTCCAATTCAGGAAGGTATCTGAGTACGTTTGCCATTTTCTCTATTTTGTGTTGTTAGAAGTTTGATTATTTCAGCTATCCGAAGTCCAATTACCAATACCGCAAATCCTCCCAGGGGATGCATTTCCCAGCTTCGTCTCCAATCACCCACCAGAAGGTACTTCATAGACCTGCCAAGGCCACAGCCGGGACACCAGTCCAACCCCAGTCTATCGACGGGGCAAAGACTCGCATGCACCTCCGCATCCAATGGAATACATGCAACTGCCACTAACGCAAGAGGCCAGATATATAGGTCATAAGGAACTCGCATAACCGGATTTTGAAGGATCAAACACCAATTAAATGCCAAATGTAAAATACGTCAAAATAAGGCAGAAACAACGCCCAAGAGACAAAAGGCAGAAAAAAACGGACAGTTATTGATCGAAATCGGACAAAAACATCTAACCCATCCGAAGCTCCGGAATCGTGAGGCCAAGGGGTTGCCCATACTTCTTCGTTGTTTGTGCATCAAAAAACCTACGCATACCAGCATAGGTATCTAAATCCCCCGAGGGACCAAAAAAATTGGAATTAAAGATAAATCCATAAACAAGATCCGGAATTGGCACCCTACTTGAGATGCCTACCGCATCGGACAGTTGCGGACCCAAAAAGTACGCCACTATACCATCGATTACCTGCCTCGGCAATCTGTTTGGTAAGCTGTGCTGATAGAAAGCCAACAATTTCCTGGTAAGCAGTCTACCTGCCTCGCTTGGCCGTACATGCCGTTCCCTTATCCGCTTTTCCAGCCAGTAAGCTTGCTTCGCATTGTCCGGCCAATACCGGGTATCAACTCCATTGGCCATCCCAATGTACTTCCAATAATAAAGGATCGCCTCTACATCTTCGGAACAAGGTGCCAAGCCAAGCTTTGAAAAACCCCTCAAGACTATCAAGCTAAAGGCCAAATTCGTCCCCAAAAGGTCTTCCTGATTGATGGGCAGACCCCATGCGGGATCCCAGTCCTTTGCGTGTTTTTGTACAAAGTATCTGGAAAACGCATGAATGAGACGAACCTTTGCCGCGGTCAACAGGGTTTCGTTCTGTTCTAAAAAGGCAGCAGGCCGAAAAGCCTCTAAAACAAAATAAAATGTTTCATCCAGCCGCCGACCGGTATCCTCCACTATCCGCTTCGAACGTACCAGCACCTGTGCCCCATCGGCAAACGCATAGGTATACGGCAAAGCATAAAAACCCAACAAACTCAAGTATACCTTGGCTTTTTTCTCAAAAAAATACCGGGCACGAAGCATTTTTTCCGGTTCAGGATTTCCCAAGCTGTGGTAGTAGAATTCAAAAAAATCAGCCAGGGCGACCGGCATTCCAGGTGGTAACGACCCAGGCAAAACCTTCCATTGATTTATCTCCCCAGCCCAGTTAGGGTCACTTAAAAGTACCGAAACGGCACGGTCAGCCAATGGATCCTGCTTCGCTCTCAGAAGCTTAAGCGTTTGGTCAGAGTATAAATGCAGCTTATTCACCTGATTTCAACTTCTATTTTGTACTTTAGTTCAAAAATTAGAACTCGGAACAAATGTTTCTGCGAAAGTACACCTCTAACGTATCCAACCATTCAATTTCCACGTTTTCCGGAAAACCGATCCAGATACTCCTTTTTATTCTTCTGGCACTGCTGCTTCATGGAAGCGTCCACTCGCTGCGAGCCCAAGAAGCGTTCGACTTGATTTTGCTGGAAACCAAACCTTCCGGCATGGGGCTTCAAGTAGTGGCCGGCAGTGCCCAGCAGATAACCAACCGCGATGGCTATGACAACCAGCCCTATTTCATCAACAACAAACAAATCGCCTTTACATCAAGGGCAAAAAACGGCAGCAGCGATATCATCTTGTATAGCTTTGACACCAAAAAGTTCACCAATATGACCCGGACCAATGAGGTAAGCGAGTATTCGCCTGCCCTTACTTCGTGTGGAACCTATATTTCGGCCATCCGGGTAGAACAGGACGGAAAGCAACGACTTTGGCTTTATCCGATAAATTTTGGTGAACCAGCGCTTTTGTATGACAACATCAGTCCAGTTGGCTATTATGGCTGGTCGGGCGAGACTGCTGCACTTTCGGTGGTAGGCGAAGAAAAAAACAAACTAATTTTCCCGTACAGTAAGTCGGACATTCAACCAATTGCTTTTGATGTGGGCAGATGTGTACAGGCTAGACCGGGGAAAAAGGGGATTGGATTTATCGACTACAGCCAGGCTTCATCCACCGCCGAAGGAATTTCATATACACTAAAAGTCTATGACACAAAATCCCGGACCATCGAAAACCTAGGGTCTACCCTTCCCGGATCAGAGGATTTTTTGTGGTTGGACAAAAATCGGGTGATTATGGCCCGAGGCAAAGAGCTTTTTATACGTCATGTCAGACGTAAAGAAGGTTGGTATAAGTTTGCGGTGGTATCCGTGCCGGGGTATGGAGGGATAACGAGGATGGCGCTCAGTCCTCGAAAGGACAAGCTCATTTTAGTCATGGACCGACTTAACTAATTTCGGAATGGTAGGTACCCCGCGGTTTTCAGTGCAGTACTGCTTCTTCTTAGGGATGTTGTTCGTATGCTACCCTCTTCTCGCCCAACAATCCCGCGTGATATTGGATACCGATATGGACTCTGATGTAGACGATGTGGGTGCATTGGCGATGCTTCATACGTTGGCCGACCATGGAAGGATTGACCTGTTGGGGGTGATCGTTACCAGTGATGATCCATACGCACCTGCTTGCACCGACGCGCTAAACCAATATTTCGGCAGACCGAAAATCCCCATAGGTGTAGAAAAAGGCATCCAACTGACACCCATCTCAAGATATACCCAAGCTATTGCTGAGGAGTTTCCAAGCCGGATCAAAGACTATGAAGATGCCGACCATGCCGTTTGGCTTTATAGGAAACTTCTCTCGGAATCTCCTGACAGCAGTGTAATCGTGATTACCATCGGGCACCTAACCAATTTTGCCGCGTTGCTCCGATCCTCTCCGGATAGCCTCAGTTCCCTCTCGGGGGCCGATCTCGCCCATAAAAAGATCAAACTCTGGTCATGTATGGGCGGCATGTATCCAAAAGGTAAGGAGGCAAATTTCTATAGGCCGGATCCTGCTTCCACCGTATATGCAATAGAGAACTGGAAAGGTCGTGTAGTCTTTGCCGGTTGGGAACTCGGGAATGAAATTATCACAGGCGGATTTTTTCTGAAAACCTTCCTAGATGAATCCAGTCCTGTGTGGCGTTCCTATCAATTATACAATGATTTTTCGGGACGGCAAAGCTGGGATCAGGCATCCATACTATACGCGGTGTCGCCAAACAAGGGTTACTGGGATCTTGTCGATCGAGGACGCTGCATCGTGGCACCGGATGGGAGCAACCACTGGGATAGTAACTTACCCTCATCCCATGCCTATTTGGTCAAAAAGGCCGATCCTTCCGAAGTAGCCAAAATAATCGATGCGCTGATGGTTGGCATTTACCGGGACGGTTTTTAGATACCCATTCCCTCTCCCCGGATTAAAAGGGTATCAGGGATTAGGTAAAAGATGCTTGGCACGTTTGACCAACTGCAAGGCCAATCCCCAAGGGTCT
This sequence comes from Lunatimonas lonarensis, assembly GCF_000390185.1. Taxonomy (GTDB): domain Bacteria; phylum Bacteroidota; class Bacteroidia; order Cytophagales; family Cyclobacteriaceae; genus Lunatimonas; species Lunatimonas lonarensis. Next base: position 136,677 of record NZ_AQHR01000085.1, read on the forward strand.
CGGAGCATTATCAGGCGGCTTCCATCCGGAAGCGTATCATCTGATACTGCGGATGCACCTGCTGCCCTAAGACGGTCCGCATCTGCTGCAGGATCAGCAGAAACAAATGCCAAATGCAACTGCAACGGATCTAGGGATGGGAAATCGAGGTTGGATGCTTTGGTATTGCGATAGATTTCTATCATTACCTTTCCACTGTCATCCGCGAGAAAAATCATATGTGGAGGCTCCTCCATTTTTTTAACAACTACCAAACCCAAATTTTTCTCGTACCAGTCCGCCATGGCCATTGGATCTGCCACGTTTATTGCCATATGTTCTATTTTCATACTGTTTGCTTTTTTTTCCTCGAAGATACATGCGCCTATGACAAACTCCAATAGCCGTCGGTGTTTTTAGAACGAAGGCTTCAAGCCTATGTCGCCTAAAGGCAAAAGGTAAACCCAATCAATTATCCGATCGATTCCGACGTTCCTGGCGTCTGAAATACCGTCTAAAGAGGAAATTATGCTTTAAAGCCTCCATATTTTGATTGAAATTTTCCGTACTCAATTCGATATTCACCAGGGTATTGGCAAGGCTTTGCCTGGCGGCACTATCAGTAAGGAACATACCGGCGGCACCCTCTCCATCCTCTACTTTTTGGAGAATTTCGCTGATATCTTCCATTAGACGTACTGCCTGTTCACTGCCCAACTGAAACTGCCCCAAGGTTTCCTCTACATTGCCCACCATTACCGTATCCGTAAATAGCCGGTTAACCAATCCGTCTCCAGCTTCCAGTGTTTGCAAAAAAGACCTGCCCACCCGGGCGATTTCCCTTGATTGGCGTCCAACCTCCCGAAAGGAGGCTACCGATTCCCGCAGGTCGTTGGTCAAAACAGAATCCGCCAGTAGTTCCCAAAGTGCATTGCTATCTGCAAGTCTATCACTTACAAGGGCCAAATTGGAAAGCGTATGGGCCAGGTAGTCACTACTCTCGTCCAGTTTTCCAAGCAAATTATCCATATCTGTGCCCGGTCGGGCATACAGTGTGTCACCTTCCTCGATTGTTCGGGCCTCTCCCTCTACTGGCATAATCAACAGTAACTTGTTTCCCATAAGGCCATCGGTCGAAATACTCGTATACGAATTCATCTGGATGAAATGCTTCATCCGCTCCCTGACAAAGGCCCTGACATGGATTTTTCCATCGTCCGCCATTTCAACAGACCGAACCGTGCCAATATTCATACCCTTATACCGTACATTATTCCCCGCCATCAAGCCGGAAACATCCTCCACTACCGATACGATTGTGATCGAAGAACCAAAAATATTTTGATTTTTGCCGATCATGTACAGTGTAAGAACGAGAAAAAGGAGGCCCGCTATCACCAATGCTCCTAATTTTGCGTTTGCAATTTTATAATTTGTACTCATTTGAATAGATTTAATAATCCTATAAAAACCGATAGCCCCTATTTCCCATCATAAATTCTCCCAACCTAGCTCACCATTTATTCCTTCAGGTGGTGGGAGGATAACACGCCAAGCTAATCGAAGAAACTCCGTATTCTTGGATCCTTTGATTGTATTAAGTTGTCGTAGGTGTCATCTGCATAGCACCTCCCGTCCAATAGCATCACTACCCGATTGGAGGTCAGCCTGATGCAATTCAGATCATGGGAAATAATTACTGCTGCGGTCTTGTATTTCTGCTGTACTTTGACAATCAGTTCACTGATTTCCCGTGAGGTAATGGGATCCAAGCCGGTAGTAGGCTCGTCATAGAGTATCACCTTTGGGCGTAAAATGAGGGTTCTAGCAAGTGCCACCCGCTTTTTCATGCCGCCCGACAACTCAGCCGGCATCATATGAAGTGTGTGCGCCAATCCAACATCCTCCAGCGCTTCACGGACGGCCTGCTCCGCTCTTTGATCCCGATCGACACGGGACCAGTGCCTTCGTAATGGAAAGAGCAGATTTTGCCTGACGGTCATCGAGTCGTATAGGGCGTTGCTCTGAAACAAAAACCCTACATCTGCCCTCAATCGATCTAGTTCATCCTGATCAAGCAAACCCATATCTTTCCCGAGTACAACGATTTTGCCGGAATCCGGTCTAATCAGGTTGATAATACATTTAATAAGAACAGATTTTCCAGAGCCGGACTTTCCCAATACCACCAAGTTTTCCCCTTCGTACACTTTCAGGTTAAAATCCCTGAGGACATGGTTCTCCCCAAATGACTTAAACAGGTCGCTTACGGTAATTACTTCTGCTTTCTCCATGGCCTTTCAGGTTAACCCTAGCAAATCGGTGATTTGAACGGCAATCAAGTCCACAATAAAAACCAGAAGGGATGCGACAATTACAGCGGTGGTGGCAGACCTGCCCACCCCCTCCGTTCCCCGCTGGGAGTGATAGCCCTTATAACAGCCAACTAAACCAATCACAAAACCAAAGAAAAAAGTCTTCACCAAGGAGGGCAATACATCACCAAAGGAAAGCGCCTTGAATACCTGAAACCAATACAGGTTCCAACTAACATCACCCCGAATATTCACACCTAAGTATCCTCCATACAACGAAATGGCATTTGCTACGCTGGACAAAACCGGAACCATCAAGGTAGCGGCCATCACCCGGGTCACTACCAGGTATTTGAAGGGATTGGTACCGGATACCTCCATGGCATCAATTTGTTCGGTTACCCGCATAGACCCCAGTTCCGCACCGATTCCCGAACCGATTTTCCCGGCACAGATCAGGGCAGTGATCACCGGAGCAATTTCACGGATCAACGAAACAGAGACCATTGCCGGCAACATCGCTTCGGCACCAAATTCAACCAGGGTAGGCCTGGACTGAATGGTCAATACCAACCCCATAATAAAGGCAGTAATACCAACCAGGGTAAGGGATTTATAACCAATCCAAAAACACTGGTTTATAAACTCAATGTACTCCTGCTTCGGTTTGAAGAGTTCCCGGAAAAACCGCGCCGTAAACCGGGCCAATTCGCCGACCTCTGTAAAAAACAGACTATTTTTCATAGACAAGCATTTTAGGGACTGGGAAAACCATGTAGCGAATATCGCCAATTTTTATTTTTTAAGCCTGACATATCATCCCCTGAAAAGATGATAAAAGTCATTAAATGGCCAAAAATCAACCTATCCCAGACGCATTTGATCGACCGTTGTTGTTGGAAACACCCCCGTCCAACTTTCGTTGCTTGGCCGGATCGGTGTTCCAGGCATGAAGAAAGAAATGCAACGAACCAATAAACTATCAAAAAATAATTGAATCTAATCAAAAAAACGCATTTGGTAACTCGAATTTCCTGTCGGATTATGTTATTTTTACGCACATTAGTAATGAATTCGCATGTCCATTTCGAAATCGTTTCCGTTGTTTTTCAAACAATGAGCAGATTACTTAAACGACTTTTTAGAAAGCAAAGAAAAAACGTTGGTGATGCAGGGCCAACAAAGAAAACAACATGATAACTACCCCCACCACCCGGTTAAGAGAGCTTGATTTTCTAAGAGGAGTAGCCATAATCCTCGTTTTGTTTCGCCACAAATACCTTTTCCAGCCTCTGATGAATATGGGATGGATAGGCGTAGATTTATTTTTTACCCTAAGTGGATTTTTAGTGTCTGGATTGCTTTTTAAGGAGTATAAAAAATACGGGACCATAAACGCAAAACGATTCCTAATTCGGCGAGGGTTTAAGATTTACCCAATTTATTACCTGTCTTTCCCGGTATACATAGCACCCATTGTATTGGCAGAAGAATTCTGGTTAACCGGGTTTTTGGCCGATGTCTTTTTCCTACAGAACTACCTAGTCGGCTGGGGATACTCAAATGCTGCTACGTGGTCTTTGGCAGTAGAGGAACATTTTTATATTGGAATATCCTTTTTTTTCTGGCTAGTTATTTATATCAAAACAAAAAAACCTAAATTTTATGTAAATAAGCTTTCGAGATTTCTGAAGCCCGAAAACCTGCTGGTCGCCACGCTAATAACCTGCTTTATCTTACGAGTAGCGAGCAACCTATTGTTCCCTGAACAACCTATCAGAAACACAACCATGACTCATTTGAGGATTGATTCACTCCTTGTAGGTGTCTACATTTCCTACCTCTTGCAATTCAAAAGACAGACGATAAAGGGATTTTTCGAAAAAAACAAGGTAAAACTTCTGTTCGTGTCCTTTTTGTTTCTAGTATGGACCCCTTTCCTTGACCCCATTTCGTCTCTGTTTGTAAAGACAATCGGGTTTGCCATGCTTTATGTCTCCTTTGGCTTTTTACTGCTGTTTTTCATACTTGATGCACAAATAAACCCAACACTGGACAGACTTGTTGGACGCCATACCGTGAATATAGTGAGTAAAATAGGGTATTGTTCGTACTCTATTTACATCATACATATCATCATCAACTTTAATTCGTACAAGATCTTTGGAAAGCTAAACATTCCCTATAACCACTACATCGACTTTTTGATTGCCGCCTCAGCAGCTGTAGTCGCGGGCATGTTGATGACTTACTATATCGAAGAATACTTTTTGGGAATAAGGAACAAATATTTTCCCGCCAAAGGGTGACCCGGGGAGAGGCCTTGGTAAAAATGGTTCCTACCGAATAAATTTACCTTCGCCCAGGGAAATTCCCAGGATGGAATTGACCAGGGACAGGATAAGGCTGAACAACAAGGCCCACCAAAATCCATCTACGGTAAAACCGCTTACGATCGATGCGGCGATCAACACAAGCACTGCATTGATCACCAACAAAAAGAGTCCAAGGGTCACAAGCGTGATAGGGATTGTCAGGAAAATCAAGATTGGCTTGATAGTAAGGTTTAGCAACGCAAGGAGTGCGGCTATCACGATTCCCGTTAAATAATCGTCCACGTCAATGCCCGGCAATATATAGGCAGTGAACAACACTGCCAATCCGGCAACTACCAATTGAAAAAGGATTCCCAATACTTCTTTCGGTTTACTCATACATTTGACTGTAAATTCGTTGACTTTTTTCCGTTTCTTAAGGTAGGCAATTCATCCTTAAAAATATGAGATTTATCATTTTCTTGGAAAAAAATAAGCGTATTTTTCAGAATAAAAGCTCGAAGGGCGTACCTTTACAAAGTCTTATAGTGTTCAAAATTATCCCATTCAAGTGATTCTAGTCGTATTATTTCTCCTTCACTGGTACTTCTCCCTGTTTTGTCAAAGTTTTTTCCTTCACCGGTATGCAGCTCATCAGATGTTTGTAATGAACAAATATTGGGAAAAGTTCTTCTACATCTTTACCTGGATTTGCCAGGGTAGCTCGTACCTCTCTCCTAGGGCCTATGCTATCCTGCACCGGATGCATCATGCCTACAGCGATACACCTAAGGACCCACACAGCCCTCATCATACCGAAAACCTGTTTACGATGATGTGGAAGACCAAAAAAATATACAACGACCACTTTACCTTTCGGGTAAAACCTGAGGAGCGGTTCTCCAAAGATGTACCGGATTGGAACAAATTTGACCTTTTTGCCGATACCATGGTAGTGCGGGTAGGTTGGGCCGTGGTCTATATTCTCATCTACGTATTAAGCATCAGCGTGTTTGAACTCGCGGGCACTCACTGGTGGATGTACTTCTTATTGCCACTCCACTTTATGATGGGGCCGGTTCATGGCGCGATCGTCAACTGGAGCGGCCACAAGTATGGGTATGCCAATTTTGACAACAATGATAAATCGAAAAACTCGTTGTTTTTGGATTTCCTTATGCTGGGAGAGCTCTTTCAAAACAATCACCACAAACTTCCAAAAAGGCCAAACTTTGCGGTCAAGTGGTACGAATTTGATCCCACCTATCCGATTGTAAGGCTGCTACATGCATCTGGTGTCATAAAATTAAAGACTTCCTAAAATATCAAGTTCAAAAATAAACCACCTAATCCGGTGGTTTATTTATTTTTATGAATTGATGGTTTAATTTTTTTTCAGTTTTATACCTTTTATCGTAGATATTGTCATTTTTAGTTTATTTTTGAACTACAAATCCGAGTGCTTAGTGTTTGTTGTCGCCACCACGCTTAGACGTTTAGGGTTTTGGCCCAAGTACCAGATACTACCGCACAGTTCCCTTCCCAAATAACCATTGAAATGCACCTTAACCACAAACAAGATGAAAGAGCTTACAAGAGCAGAAGAACAGGTTATGCAAGTCCTTTGGTCCGTAGAAAAAGGTTTCGTCAAGGATTTACTTGCTAAAATGGATAATCCCAAGCCTGCTTACAATACCGTTTCTACGATCATCCGGATATTGGAGAAGAAAGGGTTCGTAAGTCACGTCGCCTACGGAAAGTCCCACGAATATTACCCCTTGGTCTCAAAGGATGAATATAGAAGGTTTTCCATAGAAAATCTGCTTTCCGGATATTTTGGTGGCTCCTTTGTGAAGCTGGCATCGTTTTTTGCGAAAGACGGCAACTTGGACGCAATGGAAATGGAGCGGTTGTTGGTGGAAGTAAAAAGCGAAGTGTTGGAAAACGACCGCTAAACCGACCCACGCGTTTATTCCAGCATTTAATCGTTATCACAAAAAATCCGGGGTTACGATTAACCCCGCCCCGGTTTTTTGTATTCACTTGGTATGCACTTTAATAAGCGGGAAAGTTAGTGCAAAATAGACTAGACTAACAAGTCACTTACTACCTTCCCCGCGACATCCGTCAGCCGAAATCTACGTCCCAAGTGCTTATATACCAATTTCTCATGGTCTAAACCCAACTGGTGAAGCACAGTGGCCTGAAAATCGTGTACATGAACGGGATCCTTTATGATGTTATAGCCAAAATCATCGGTTTCTCCATAAACGACGCCTGGTTTCACACCACCGCCGGCCATCCAAATCGTAAAACACCGAGGATGGTGGTCTCTACCATAATTTTCTTTCGTCAGTTTACCTTGGGAATAATTTGTTCTACCAAACTCACCGCCCCAAATAACCAACGTCTCGTCCAATAAGCCGCGTTGCTTTAGGTCTGTTACCAGTGCCGCAGTCGCCTGATCTGTATCCTTCGCCTGGGCTTTCATTTCCTTGGGAAGGTTTCCATGCTGATCCCAACCCTGGTGATACAGCTGCACAAACCTCACGCCGTTTTCAGAAAGTTTTCTGGCCAGCAGGCAATTGGCCGCGTATGTTCCAGGCTTACGGCTGTCCTCGCCATACAGATCAAAAATCATATCCGGTTCTTTTGACAGATCGGTGGCTTCGGGTACCGCTGTTTGCATCCGATAAGCCATTTCGTACTGGGCGATTTTCGAATGTATCTCCGGATCGCCCAACCGTTCGAACGACAAATGATTCAACTCAGACAGGCGATCCAGCATCTTTCGACGAAGTTCTTTGCTCATCCCCTCTTGATTGCTAAGATACAGTACAGGATCTTCACCACTGCTAAACTGCACTCCTTGGTGGACAGACTCCAAGAATCCGTTACTCCACAATTTGGAATAAACACCCTGGCCGTTACCGGTTCCCTTAGACAATAACACGGTAAATGCAGGCAAATTACTGTTTTCACTACCCAACCCATAGCTCAGCCATGCCCCCATACTGGGTCGGTTTCCCTGCTGGGCACCGGTTTGAAAAAATGTCAATGCTGGATCGTGGTTGATCGCCTCGGTATGCATGGATTTCACGATACAGAGATCATCAACAATCTTTGCGGTATACGGGAACAGCTCACTGACCCAAGCCCTTGCCTGTCCATACTGCTGGAAGTCGTATAGCGAACCCACCAACGGAAAGGAACTTTGGCTGGAAGTCATTCCGGTCAAGCGCTGCCCTTGCCGTATTGAATCCGGCAGCTCCTCCCCCCACATTTCCCTGAGTTTTGGCTTAAAGTCAAAGCTTTCCAATTGGGAGGGTGCACCGTTTTGAAAAAGGTAGATGACCCGCTTGGCCTTGGGAGCAAAATGAGGAATCCCTGCTTGGAAATCCTGGAATCTACTCCCAGATCTGCCGCTAAAAAGATCCGGAATTAATAGGGAACCCAACGCAACTGAACCTAATCCAAGACTAAGCTTGGAAAGAAAATGCCTTCGATTGGTGTTAAGCCCGTGCTCAATGATTTCTTTTTCTTTTGTCATGACTTTGTGATAGCTTCTTCCATATTGTAGATCAGGCTAACTACCTGCATCATCGCAGCTAGCTTGACCGGATCGATCGAGGAATGTAAGGGATATTCACCCACATTGATTAGTTTCTCGGCATCCACGGTATGGTCTTTCCAGTAGGCTGATTGATCCTCAAAATAAGCCCTTAACACGTGGAGTTCCTGTTCGGATGGCCTTCGGTTGATGATACGTCGAAAGGCTGCTTCGAACGTATCACCAAATTGACCTGATTCCGTTATTAATGTGGTGGCCAGGACGCGCGCACCTTCTAGTACCATCGGGTCATTCATCATAACCAAAGCCTGTAGTGGTGTATTGGTGGTGGTACGTAGGGGTTCGCACACGTCCCGGTTGCTCGCATCAAAAATAATCATACTTGGTGGAGGTAAGGTACGCTTAATAAAGGTATACAACCCTCTCCGATATAATTTCTCCCCCGAATCCTGTACATACGTCCCCAACAATCCAAATTTGGCTCCCGTAGAGGCAGCAGCTTCCCACAATCCTTTAGGTTGGTAGGGCTTTACACTTGGGCCGCCAATTTCGGAGTGGAGCAGGCCACTGCTTGCCATCACCAAGTCCTTGACAAACTCAGCCTTTAACCGCTCCCTTGGGGCTCTGGTATACCAGGAATTGCCCGGATCAGCAAGAAGTCGTTTTTCAGTTAACTCCGAAGACTGCCTATAGGTAGCAGAGGTCACCAGCTGCTTCAGCAGACGTTTAATATCCCAACCATTCTCCATAAAATCACGGGCCAGCCAGTCCAGCAGTTCCGGATGCGTAGGCAGTTTACCCTGCATGCCAAAGTCACCAACCGTCTCCACCAACCCAACACCAAAAATCTCTGCCCAAATTCTGTTCACGAACACCCGGGCTGTGAGCGGATGTTGATTGTCCGTTAGCCATTTGGCCAATCCTAGCCTGTTTTTGGGCAGATGCTCCGGAAATCCCATGATAGCCGTAGGCACACCTGGTTCGACCGGTTCTCCGGGCGCATCGTATACCCCTCGCTCCAAGATATGTGTGGCCCGAACGCTGTCCCGCTCACCCATCACTGAGACAATGAGCCCTAGGGTGTCCTTCTTATTTACAAAAGACAATATTCCTTCTATATCCTCGTCTGTGATTTCCATCTTGGGATGCTTGGCATAGGTATTAGGGCCACCGATATTTGATTCGTGGCCTACTTCTCGGATATTATTGAAAAAAGCATACAACTGGAAATACTCTTTTTGAGAAAGCGGATCATACTTATGATCGTGGCATTGAGCGCATTCCAAGGTGAGACCTATCATCGCTTTGCCGAAGGTATTGGTACGGTCAACCACATACTCCACCCGGTACTCCTCATCGATTACCCCCCCTTCCTCCGTAATCTTGTGGTTACGGTTAAAGCCTGTTGCCAAAACCTGCTCCTTTGTAGCATCGGGAAGCAGATCACCGGCCAATTGCCAGGTCAGAAACTCGTCGTACCTCATGTTTTTGTTAAACGCGTGTATTACCCAATCCCGCCAAGGCCATTGGCTTCGAAAGTTGTCATCCTGATAACCATGGGAATCCGCGTACCTAGCTACATCCATCCAATGAACGGCCATACGTTCCCCATAGTGCTTGCCACCCAATAACTCGTCAACCAGCTGATCATAGGCATCTGGTCTTTGATCAGCCAAAAACCGATCTTGCAGCTCTACGCTGGGAGGCAAACCCGTAAGGTCAAAAGAAAGGCGGCGAAGTATCATTTCCTTTGATGCCTCCAAATTCGGCAAAAGAGAACGCGCCTCTTGTTCTCTCAATATAAAATAGTCTATTTCATTCTTAGGCCACTTCGATTCCTTTACCTTGGGAAGGGCTGCCTTCACCGGCGGAATGAACGCCCAGTGAGGCTCATAGTTAGCTCCCTGACGGATCCACTTTTCGATGAGCTTGATTTCCCTTTCACTCAGTATAAGATTAGATCCCGGCGGAGGCATTCTTTCCATCGGGTCATCGGATACCATCCTTCTGTAGGCCTCCGATTCCTTGGGCATCCCGGGCACAAATGCATGGCTTCCAGGAGTATCCCTAAGTGCGGCAAAGGCTTCGTCGGCAAGATCCAAACGCAAGCCCGCCTCCCGCTTGTTGGCATCCGGGCCATGACAGGCAAAACAATTATCCGAAAGGATCGGGCGTATGTGCAGGTTATAGCTTACCTGATCCGGAATGGGTTCCGATCGTCCGTCCGGCCTATAGCACGCCGATACTATGACTACCACCAACACTGCACCAATAAAGGAAAACCAATGCCGATCTAAATATTTCATGATAATCGCTCTTGCCATAAATGACTGGTTCACGGATCAAGATTTTGTAATGGTCTCTTCCATATTATACAAGGTATGAATCACCTGCATCATGGCAGCCTGATCTATTACCGGTAAATCCGACGCTACGGGTGAATCCCCCACTTCCAATAGCTGTTCTGCGGCAGCTGGATCGCTTCCCAACACTCGAAGTAACTCTTGGTGAAAACCTACCAAAACGGCAAGTTCTTCTTTACTAGGTTCCCGCCCTACGATCTTCAAAAATGCGAGATTTAGTGCCTCTTCCACAGCAAGATTCCTTCTTAGCAGGGTCGCCGCAAGTGCCCTGGATGCCTCCAATACCGTAGGATCGTTTAACATGACCAATGCCTGAAGCGGCGTATTCGTCCTTGTACGCTCAATTTCACACACATCTCGGTTACTGGCATCAAATAGGATCATCGATGGAGGAGGTACCGTCCGTTTAACAAAGGTATAGAGGCCACGACGATACAGCCTATCCAACGAATCCTGCTGGTAAGAGGCCAAATTGCCTCTGCCCGAGGTAGCCAGTTCCCACAGTCCGGGAGGTTGGTAAGGCTTAACACTAGGCCCACCTATTTCAGGTACCAATAATCCGCTACTGGCCAAAACCACATCCCTGATGTGTTCGGCCGGAAGGCGCATACGTGGAAATCTGGACAGCAGTCTATTTTCCGGATCCTTACGAAGTTTTTCCTCGGTAACAACTGAACTTTGCCTATAGGTGGAAGACATGACCATCGACTTGACCAACGCCTTTATATCCCAACCGGTATCCATAAATGACACAGCCAGCCAATCCAACAGCTCCGGATGCGAGGGCAAGGATCCCTGCATGCCAAAGTCGCCAGGGGTATCGACCAGCCCCTCTCCAAAAAACTGCATCCACATTCGGTTCACAAATACCCTCGCCGTAAGTGGATTGTCCCTGTCAAATAACCAGTTGGCAAGACCTAGCCGATTTTCGGGGTAATCGCCAAAGGACAACAACGCCTCCGGCGTACCTGGCGATACCGGATCTCCGTGCGCTTCATATTCCCCCCGCTCCAAAATATAGGTTTGTCGCAAGGTATCAAGATCACCCATTACGGATACACGAAGGTGACCGATTTCCGACAGCAGAGCTTTATGGTTGGCTCCTGTCTTTACATCACCAATTAGCGCCGTAGCCATGGTGATGGAATCCGGACGATTGACGAACGAAAGAATCCCGGCTATATCCTCGTCGGTAATCTCCATCATGGGATATTTTGCCGGGCTTTTTCGGGAAAATCCGGGCGATGCCTCCTCTATACCCCACTCAGCAACCTGATTGAAGAACGCATAAAGTTGAAAATACTCCTTTTGGGAAATGGGATCGTATTTATGGTCATGGCACTGCGCACACTCCAAGGTAATACCTAAAAACGCCATGCCCAACGTGTTCGTGCGATCCACAACATACTCCACCCTGTACTCTTCGTCGATGGCACCCGACTCTTCGGTAATCTTGTGGTTTCGGTTAAATGCCGTGGCGAGCTGGGTTTCCTTGGTGGCATCCGGAATCAGATCGCCAGCAAGCTGCCAGGTGACAAAGGTCTCGTAGGAAAGATTTTTATTGAATGCATGTATGACCCAATCCCTCCAAGGCCATTGGGTTCGATAATAATCATCTTGGTAACCGTGAGAATCTGCGTACCTGGCCACGTCCATCCAATGTACCGCCATTTTCTCTCCGTAGGCTTGACTGGCGAGCAACCGATCGACTACTTGTTCGTATTTTTCGGAGCTAGGATCTTTCAGGAAATTTCTCATTTCCTCTACAGTAGGTGGAAGTCCTGTCAGATCAAGTGTTACTCTACGCAATAACTGGGCAGGATCCGCCTCGTTATTGGGTTTCAGGCGATTTTTTTCTATTTTTTCGAGTACAAAATAATCGAGTTCTTGCTTAGGCCACGACTGGTTTTTAACAGCTGGCAGTGTGGATTTATGAGGGGGAACAAAAGCCCAATGTGGCTCGTATCGAACTCCTTGGCGAATCCATTTTTCTATAAGCCGTATCTCCCGTTCGGTGAGTTTCAGATTGGACTCTGGTGGCGGCATCAGTTCCATCGGATCCTTATGAATCATCCGCAAATAGGCTTCCGAGGAGTTTGGAGATCCCGGAACCCATGCATATTTGCCAGGGCTTTCCTTTAGCGCACTAAACGCATCTTCAGGAGCATCAAGCCGAAGCCCCGCTTCGCGCTTATTGGCATCCGGACCATGACAGGCAAAGCAATTTTCGGAAAGAATCGGCCTAATATGCAGATTATAGCTCACAATCTCAGGAAATTCCTCGTATGTGTGATAAGACCCCCCATCCTTACAACCAGCCAATAGAAGGAACCAACCTAGGGATACTAGAAAGAAAGGGCGACAAATAGAAATCGGCATACAGAAACTGTGATCATTTCAGACTCGGATAAATATAGCTATTTCGTTTAAATCTACCATCTCTTCTAGGAAGAACGGTCATATTATTCGCTCTCGTTACTCCATAGCACCCCAAGGTCTACGGGCATCGTACCAAAGATACCCATCTCTCACCGTAAGAGGGGATTCTATGTTGTTGTGGTACAACTGCCCCGTCCCCAAGCCTTGTGGCAAATCGGGGCTATAGGTTGCGGCAAACTGCGCGATAGCATTCAACCCCACATTGCTCTCCAATGCAGAGGTCATCCACCATCCGATCCCGAGGCCTTCGGCAATGGATATCCATTTTGCCGTAGCCCCTAATCCGCCCAAAAGCGTGGGCTTCAGTATGATGTAGGTGGGCTTCAGATGGGATAGAATAGACCTCATCTCAGATTCACGAGGTATACCGATCAGTTCTTCGTCCAGCGCAATCGGCACAGGGGAATGCCGGCACAAAGCTGCCATTTCGTCGTATTGACCTGCCTGTATCGGCTGCTCTATACTGTGAATATTTAACTCCTTCAACCTTTCGAGTTTTGCGAGTGCATCCGCTGGGGTAAAGGCGCCATTTGCATCCACCCGAAGAGTAATCTCATTTTTTCCATACCTTTTTCTAATTTGGTACAAAAGCTCCCATTCCGTATCGAAATCGATGGCTCCGATCTTCATTTTGATGCATCGAAAACCCGCATCGATCTTTTCCTTGATCTGTCTTTCCATAAAGTCTGCTTTCCCCATCCACACCAATCCATTGATGGGAATAGGTGCTTGATCGTCGAAAAAAGAATTCGGAAAAATCCGTCGAATCCCTCCATTAACCAAATCCAAAAAGGCTGTTTCCAAGGCAAATCGGACACTCGGAAGTTCTAAAGGTACCAAAGCTGCTATTTCATCCATTAACGCTTTGCGGTCGGTCGAGAAAGAACATTGCTCCACCGTTTTCGCAATATGCTGCATAGAGGCAAAAAAATCCGGTCGATCATCCAAACTCAACCCAACCAAAGGTCCCGCCTCGCCTATTCCGAAAACACCGGGAAAATCGGGGGATCTAAGTTTCAGGAGGTAGTTATGTTTCTCCCTAAGTACACCCCGGGAAGTGCCCGCATCAAACTTGAAGCGGAGTGGTAGAGGAACGATCTCTGCGGATACACGGACTTTTCTATTCATAGCACAAACCAAAACTGAAACAATAAAACCTGTATATTTGCAACTCAAAACTACGGATTAACTCCCATTGTTTCCCAACACAACTACCATGGCGGACCGCCCAAATTTGCCAAAATCTTCATTTTGGTACGAACTTCCAGAAGACCGCATCGCTAAGTATCCGCTCGAAAGACGGGATGCATCCAACTTGTTGTGGTACAAAGACCAGACCATAAGACACCACCGCTTTTCAGACCTTCCCGATTTATTGCCTCCCGATTCATTAATGGTATTCAACAATACCAAAGTGATTCCCGCGAGGTTGCTTTTTCAACGGGAGACGGGATCTTGGATAGAGATTTTTCTATTAAAACCCATCGAACCCAGTACAGTCATCCAAACTGCCATGGAGGAAACGGCATCCACTACCTGGGAAACGATGATTGGGAACCTCAAAAGGTGGAAAGATGGAGAAAGACTGGTACAAACCGTCCGACTAGCGGAAAAAAATGTTCAGCTTACGGCAACGCTGCGAAGCAGAGAGGAGCGTTTGGTCCAACTGGAATGGGACAGTCCTTTTCCTTTCGCCTCGATAGTGGAAGCTGCGGGAAAGGTGCCGTTGCCCCCCTATCTCAACCGAGAGGCCACCGATGCGGACAAGGAGACCTACCAGACGGTATACTCAGCCGTGAAGGGTGCAGTGGCAGCGCCTACCGCGGGTCTGCACTTTACACCACAGATTCTCGATTCCATTAAAAGCAAAGGGATCGAAATGGATTACCTAACCCTACATGTAGGAGCGGGTACGTTTCAGCCAATTTCGGTAGAAAATGCGACAGAACACGCCATGCATGGGGAACAAATGGTGTTTACCGCTGACAACCTACGCGCACTAATTCATACAAAAGGGAAAATAGTGGCGGTGGGAACTACCTCAATCCGCTCTCTTGAGAGCCTTTATTGGTTTGGCATAAAGCTAATGCGGGAAAAGGAAACAACGTTCGTAATCCCCCAAGATTACCCCTACCGAAACCACCCGAACCTACCACCGTATAAAGAGGTTTTCTCTTTTGTGCTTGGGTGGATGGAAAAAAACAATAAAAAGAAATTAGATGGAGAAACCGCCATCTACATTTACCCCGGATATACATTTAGGGTAGTGTCCGGACTGGTTACAAATTTCCACCAGCCCGGATCTACACTCATTCTTCTGATCGCTGCCTTCACGGGAGAGAACTGGAGGGAGATCTACCGTCAAGCTCTTGAAAACCGGTATCGTTTTCTTAGTTATGGAGACAGCAGCTTGCTATGGCGTGAATAAAGATCGTCAGGAATTCACCTTTCCGACCACTACTCGCCACTTCCAAGCTTTTGGATGCCGTTGATCAAAGTTTGATAGTAAGTCCGACCTACAGGTACCTTTTCGCCGCCAACACACAATTCCTTTGGAGAAATGGTGGAAATAAGTTCCAAATTGACGATGAATGATTTATGGATTCGAATGAAAAGCTCTTCCGGAAGGATCTCCTCGAACTCTTTAAGGATATTTCGAAGGGAGTAGGTCTTTTTGGTGGTAACCAGCGTGGTGTAGTTTCCATCGCCCTTTAGATAAACGATTTCTGGATACGCCACTTTGGTAAGGCAACCCTTGTCACGGATGAACAGCGCATTTTTGATCAAGAGCTCTTTAGCTTTAAGGTGGGTTCCATTGGAACCATTTCCCGTTATAACCTTCAACGTTTCATTAATTTTCATATGGTTGCTCTTTTATGTAAATCAGATACATAACCCACACCCTATTGTATTGTTTGCGCTCGATTCAAATTTTGCCAATCCCTAGCCAGAAAGGTAAAAACAATCAAATACTGAAGGATAAGAATCCATGAAGATTCCGACACCGGCGTGCTACGATAGTTAAGGTATGACAGTGAAATCATGAAGGACCAAACCTGCATCGCACGGATTTTTGTAAAAACACTCAGACCAAGCGGAACGAGTATGTACCAAGGATGTACTACGGCTTGGAACGTCAAATACACTATGTAAATGAAAACCGATAAATAAAAGATATCCAATCGATTATGAAACCTAAAAGAAAAAAATAGGATAACCGCAGCGGCTATCATCGAAAGGAATGGTGCGATGTATTGTATAGGATTATAGTCCATCCAAATCATAGAAACATTCCGCACGATATAATAAAGGGACGCATTGAATTCAAATTTCCCATAATACAAATGAACGCTAGCCAAGAAATTTTCCAGATAAGGAAAAACTGCCAAGTTGCAAACAAATAAAATCACTACAAAGGCTACAGTGAAGGCGAAAACCTGCTCATGTCGATAATAATTACGAATCAAAAAATTCGGCAAAAGAATCAGTGGGGTTAGTTTAACCGATACGGCAGCAGCAAACCAAGCCCCTCCCAAGAAAGCGTTTTTGTTTACACAGGCTAAAACGCCCAGAATGCATAAAAGCATCATGCCTTCAAAATGGAGATTCCCTGATACTTCAATAATAACCAACGGATTGAGCGCATATAAGAGTGAGTTTACGGGAGGCAAACCATTGACTAGTAGTAATTTCCAAATAAGTAGCAAAGTCGCTATCTCAGCGACCAATAGTAGTATCCTTAAAGAAACCAAAGAATAGAATAAATCATAGGTACCTGTAAAAACAGCAAGTGAAAAAACCACTTGATTTAGAGGCGGATAAACACTGAAATAATCGGGGGAATTTAAGCGAGGAAATAAATCTACAAGAAATTTATCCGCACCCAATGTCCCGTGTGCCATCACCTCCGAAGGGGTGTATTTATACGGACTGACTCCCTTTAACACCAAAAAGCCATCCCAAAGAAACCTTGCAAAATCTTCGGAAAGAGAAGGCCAAGCGAATAGCAAAACCAATCTGGCCAGAAAAGCTATCGCGAAAAAATACCAGAGTGGATAAGAGCCACTACTTG
The DNA here is from genome assembly GCF_000390185.1 of Lunatimonas lonarensis. Classification (GTDB taxonomy): domain Bacteria; phylum Bacteroidota; class Bacteroidia; order Cytophagales; family Cyclobacteriaceae; genus Lunatimonas; species Lunatimonas lonarensis. The sequence continues at coordinate 153,731 of NZ_AQHR01000085.1, forward strand.
CCAACCGGAAAAGGATCCAAAAAAGGCCGAAAGAAATCGCGAATGCAGTGAGGAGCCAAAAAGCATTCTCTCGGGGAATGAGATAACCCATAACCCCAATCACAACCAAAAAGGAAAAGGACAGTGCGTTAAAAAAGAGCGGTAGCTTACTCATGGATCTGGCCGTGGCTACTGCTTTTATTCGCACAACATATTCTTAGTCCCGCTTCCATTGATCCAATGTTCTTTCTTATTCGCCCATAAGACACTTAAAACCAAACTTGACAAGAAGGAGGCGCTCCATCAATGGCCCTTGGCGATTAGGTAGGCGTATCCAACTCGTCGACATCGGAAGGCGAAGGACTTCCCAGCTTCCTACTTACCACATCATGGGGATATTTTAGGGCAAGTTCCCGGATTTCGTAGGTGAATCTACTGTAGGTTTCCTCCCACAATGCCCTCTCTTCCTCGGTGTAGGAGTAGAATCCTCTGCCATTGAAAATACCGTTTCCACCATTCTCGACTATGTTGTTGATAAGCGAATTGGGACCATGGGCGTTGCTTAGTGTAGGGAACAGTTCCTTCATTACGGTATGATAGGCTCCGATACCAGTCATATCCATCCAACGAAACACGCCAACCATGGGAATGAAATACCCTGCGACATTTCTACACGCTCGATCCACATCCTCAATGGTGGCATATCCCCCCTCGACCAGATGTAAAGCTTCCCTATACATCGCATACATAAGTCGGTTTCCTATAAAACCACGTATGTCCTTTTTTACCAAAACCGGCTCTTTATCCCATTTTTCCGCCAGTTTATATAGATAATCTGCAAGAGAATGATCACTCTTCTGGCCACAAATGATCTCTAGAAACCGGGTTGTATGAGCCGGCTGCATCCAGTGCAGACCGAAAAACCGAGCCGGATTGGAAACAAATTCCTGTAGATCTGAAATAGGAATTGCGGAGGTATTGGAGGAAATAATAGCGTCACGCTCCACCGCTTGGTCGATTTTGGCGAAGACAGCTCTCTTAATTTCCAAGTCCTCCTTCACCGATTCAATAACAATGCTGGCTGGGCGCAGTTTTTCATAACAATCGGTAAGAACCAGATTGGCCATGTATTCCTCTGCCTTTTTTGGCACCAATCCCTTCTCCCAGGCAATCTCCAGATAGGTTCTGATGCGACCTTCACTAGCCGGCAGGTTTTCCAGGACTGGCTCCAAACCGATCACTGAGTGACCTGCTATCAACATACAGGCAGTAATGCTGCTACCCATTAGGCCCAAGCCCACCATGCCAATGGTGATTTCACCCGACTCGCTAGAATAACTCATACAAATTTATGATGTCTATATAATTAAACTGTGATCGACCAAATTGGTCGGCAAAAACTCGATAATCCATCAATCCAAGAATACGACCTGTCCCGTTCGCACCGACTCATCGCAGGCGAAGGCGATTCTAAGACTGTTTACAGCATCCATCATGTGATCCTGTAGGTTGATATCTTCTTGGATGGCCTTAAGAAAATACTCCTGCTCCCTTTTACACAATCCGTTGTGATCTGGCTCATCGGTTAAGTCTATCCACTCGTCCTCTTTGGCAAATTTCTCGTCTTTGGTCAACTCACCGCTATGAACCAAAAGCGACTCTGTTTTTGTGTGCGCTTCGATGCTGTCCGATTTTCCGGATCCCCCAGCATCCTTCGCCACGATCGAAACAGATCCATTTGGCCCAAATACATCCTTTATGAAAAAAGCGGTTTCACTTACCATCGGGCCCCACCCTGCCTCGTACCAACCAACTGAACCATCCTCAAAGCGAATCTGAAGGTTCCCATAGTTATAATTGCCTGCCGGAATCTCTTCGGTCAGCCGTGCGCCGATTGCATAAACTTGCTTAGGCTTGGATCGGGTCATTTGGCACATCACGTCAATGTAGTGAACCCCGCAGTCGACAATAGGGCTGAGGGATTTCATCAGGTTGCGGTGCAACGTCCACATAGCTCCTTCACTTTGTTGGTTAAGATTCATCCTCATTACCAAAGGCTTGCCCAATTTGTGGCTCTCGGCAATAAACCGCTCCCATGACGGATGATGCCTTAGAATATAGCCTATCACAAGTTTCTTATTATGCTTGGTAGCGGCGTCTACCACCCGCTGGGCACCCTCTACGGTATCGGCAAGGGGCTTTTCGACAAATACATGACAACCCTGCTCAATGGCATGCACTGCGTAGGCCTCGTGGGTGTCCGGATAGGTCGATATACTCACCGCATCCGGCTTGGTTAGGCCCATTGCCTGGTAATAATCGTCATAGAGTGGGTAGGTGGCACCTAGCTTATTATTTAAAATTTCCTTTGACTTTCCTCCAGAGACCAAACCAACTATCTCAAATTCAGGTAGCTGATGATAGGCCAACGCATGGGAGGATCCCATGTTTCCACAGCCAACAACAAGGATTCTTACGGGTTTAGATATTTGGGTCATGTAACAGCAGTCGTTTATAGGGTAAAACTTTTGTTTTGATATCGAATCTAAAATTAAAGAAAAATGATTGGCGAAGGACATCAAATCGAAACTAATTTAAAAACCAAATCCCAGATCGATCTTGCCGTTCCGCTCCCAACCAGCATACAACCAGTAAAACAACCTAACAACAACTCCGCGTAAAAAATCTTTCTTGAAACCATATACAATATAATTGAATAGATTCAGTTAACGTTTATAACAATCAACAAAATTTAAAACATAGATTGTACAAGTGGTTGTTTGTTAAAATCTATTTTATAAATTTGTACAATTAAACGTAATTTACTTAATCAAATATGGGAACTATCAAGGAGTTTGTAAAGGAGTACAGCCAACTATTGGCAAATGAATCACCGTTTATTTACGAAGACGAGGACGGCAAGCGATATAAGTCAGTCGAAGAGGCTTATAAAGGCGGAAAAAAAGTTACTATCAAAAATTCCAACGATTCGGCCATCGAATATCTAAAAGGAATGGGCATAGAATCTAAGTCGGATGTATCTAAATTTCTTGAATTGCTTAATCATATTTTTGGCTTTGAAAGCGGAAAGAAGAGCGGTACAAGAACCCGTAAAACTTACACAAGTGAGGAGAAAGCTGCCTTGATGGACGCTTGGAGCAAAGCAGAGGCCAACCAAGTTAGCAAAGTTGATTTCTGCAAAGAAAACGACATCACTTACCAAACCCTGATGAAGTGGTTAAGGGAAGCGAAAGCGTAAAATAAAAAGGTCGGTGTTTTCTCCGGCCTTTTTTTATTTCTATGCTTTTGAGTATTTTTAATGAATGATAAAGGCCCGATTAAAATCTCTCTCCACAATCTTTATACTCACGGGCTGTGTTCTGGCTTGCGTCGAAAAAAAAGAAGACTGGGCTTTTGAATATGCCGCAAACAAAGAGGTTGCGGATTACATGAAAAATTTTGAAGGTAGGGGGGCTGTAACGGATTCGCTTGCCCTACCTCTCGATCCTAAGGAAGCACTACTACGTTTTGAAACCGCGGAGGATCTCGATATTACATTGGTATTAGCCGAACCAGCGGTTTCCCAACCAGTCGAACTGAACTTTGATCACAAGGGAAGGCTGTGGGTCGTGCAATACAATCAATACCCCTACCCAAAAGGACTAAGGATCACTTCCATTGACAATCATACACGGGTTTTATTTGACAAAATTCCTGAAGCTCCACCCGTCGGAGTGAAAGGTGCAGATAAAATCACATTCTTTGAAGATACCAACGGAGACGGCGTATTTGATAAATCCACCGATGCCATTACCGGGCTAAACATTGCCACTTCGGTCAATATCGGGAGAGGAAGAATTTGGGTTCTTACCCCCCCTTACCTTATCTCCTATCCAGACGCAAACGATGACGGCATTCCGGACGGCGATCCCAAGGTACATGCCTCGGGATTTGGCCTGGAAGATACCCATGCTGTGGCAAATAGCCTTACTTGGGGGCCAGATGGGTGGCTTTATGGCGTACAGGGAAGTACCACTACAGCCTCCATAACTACCAGTGCATCCAACAACATCGATTTTTTGGGGCAGGCGGTCTGGCGGTTGCATCCAGAATCAGAGGTATTCGAGCTTTTTGCGGAGGGTGGCGGAAACAATCCTTTTAACCTCGAATTTGACAGCAAGGGTCGGATCTTTTCCGGATCCAACGGATCGGACAGGGGACCCTATTATAAACAGGGAGGCTACTATATCAAAAGCTGGGGCAAGCACGGACCATTGACAAATCCCTATGCCTTTGGTGTCTTACCAAATATGCCCCTTGAGGGAAAACCACAACGGTTCACTCACGGGTTGGTTCGCTATGAGGCCAATTCCCTTCCCGAAAGATACCATGGGAAACTATTGGCGATAAATCCGTTGCACAACTACTTGCAAGTGACCCGTCTTGAACCCCTGGGATCTTCTTTCAGGACAATAGACGAAGACATAGCCCTGTATTCGGATGATAAATGGTTTCGGCCTATCGACATCAAAACCGGGCCGGATGGAAATGTATATCTTACCGACTGGTACGACAGTAGGCTTACCCACGTGGATCCCAGGGACACCTGGCACAAAAGCAGCGGAAGAATTTATCGAATCGGAAAGAAAGGCGGTACCATTGGCTATACGATCGGGGACCTCAGCCGCCTAAGCATTGAGGATCTGATCCAATTGCTGGCTCACGAAAACAAGTGGTACCGACAGCAGGCCCTCCGCATATTGGGAGACCGTAGAGACAAAGATGCCATTCCAAGACTTCAAACGCTATTGAACGAAACCAATGGCCAACTGGCACTGGAAGCCTTGTGGGCATTGAACCTTTCGGGTGGGCTGGATGAGAAGCAGGCACTCGTGGCCCTAGCGCATCAGGATCCGTTTGTGAGAGCTTGGACGATACGACTGGTAGGAGACAGAAATCAACTCTCTGAAAAAACAGCAAAAAAAATCACCGATCTATCCCTCATAGAGGTTCACCCGGAGGTCATCAGTCAATTAACTGCCACCGCTAAACGCCTGCCTCCATCCCAAGCCTTACCTATCATCGAAAATCTATTGCAGAAAAAAGGACTGGAAGACGACCCCGACATACCAATGCAGCTATGGTGGGCAGTGGAACAAGTAGCCGGACAAGACAACGATGGATTGTTAACACTTTTCGAAAACAAAGGGTACTGGAAAAACAAGATGGTTTCTCAGGTTATCCTAACAAAGCTTGCACAACGTTGGATTATGTCCGATAAGGCGGCTGATTATAACGCATGTGAGAGATTACTCTCGCTTGCCATCACCGCAGGAAAAGAATCGCTTGTGGTTGATGGAATTATGGAAGGCTTGAGAGGAATTGCGTCGGTGAATCTTCCTGAAAGCTTAAAGACAAAACTAAACGCCCATCAGAATAGCTTCGGTAACGCGCCACTTACCCTGGCCGTTAGGCAAGGAGATAGCCTGGCAATCGAATCGGCTATACAAATCATCCAAAAAAAGGAGGCCCCCCTACCTCTCCGTTTGGCCTATATATCACTTTTTGGGGAAGTGGATATTCCAAATGCCGTCCCATCCCTGTTGTCACTGGTTCAAAAAGACCCCTCTTCTGCTATTAAGCAAGCCTCCATCCACGCGTTGGAAAGCTACCCGGCAGCCGATATAGGCGATAAACTCGCTGCCATGTATCCTACCATTCGAGCGGATGAATACGTACGGGAAGCCGCCATTCATCTCTTTTCGGTTAGAAAGGACTGGGCGTTGGCATTTTTTCGAGAAGTCGAAGAATCCCGTACCATCCACACAACAGACGTGCCGTACCTCTTGGCCAGAAAATTCCTTCTGCTTTCCGATACACAGGTTTCGCAGAAAGCGAAAAAACTATGGCCGGAAAGTATCCCCTGGACTGCGGACGATAAGAAAACTGAAATTCAGCGGGTAAGTAAGGCATTAACCGGCAGCAAAGGAGATAGCCACGCAGGTAGGCAAATCTTCCAGAACAAATGCCTGTCGTGTCATAGATACAACAGTCCTGGAGGAATTATTGGCCCGGATCTATCCGGCTATGATTTGAAGGATATCAATTACCTCCTGCTACATGTAATCGACCCAAATGCGTCAATCAGGGAGGGATATGAAACCTTTCATTTCGAAACGACCGATGGCAGAACGCTAGAGGGAAAAATCGGCAGGCAGGAAGGAACCACGCTGCAAATACAGACTTCACATAATGGGAAAACAATCGCCCTTCCCGAAAACCGGTTGAAATCACGGGAAATCCTACAGTGGTCAACCATGCCGGAGGGCCTGCTTACCGGATTATCAAATCAGGAAATTAAGAATTTGGTAGCCTTCCTTACGGAATAGATCGGGGTTAACCCCTTTCTCCGAGCAAAGGTGAAGGCGTCAGTTCTTCCCTCCTTTTCAATCCAAACCCTTCGATTGCATACTTGCGGAGATGTTTCTCCATTTCGTCTACATCATCTGTGAGCAGAAACAAATCGAGGTCTTCCTTGCTAATGGTACCTACTTCTGCCATATACAAAATGTGCTGATAAATATGACGGTGAAATTGGGTCCCCATAAGGACAACGGGGAAACGCTTCATTACTTCGGTTTGAATAAGCGTCAACGCTTCGAAAAATTCATCGAGGGTACCGAACCCCCCAGGCAAAACGACAAAACCGTAGCTATACTTTGACAGAAGAACCTTACGCACAAAGAAATACTTGAAATCCATGTAACGATCCAGAAAGGCATTTGGAAACTGTTCAAAAGGAAGAACGATGTTGCATCCCACTGATTTTCCTCCGGCTTGTTTTGCGCCGCGGTTTGCCGCTTCCATTATGCCGGGCCCGCCTCCCGTCATAACCGTAAAACCCAGCTTGCTTATTCGTTCGCCCACCGTTACGCCCAGCTGATAGAAGGAATCCTTTTCCTCAAATCGGGCAGAACCAAAGACCGTGATGCAGGGGCCTACAAAGTGAAGGGTCCTGAATCCCCTAACAAACTCCAGTAAGACCTTCAGGCTAAATTTAAAATCTTTGATTCGACTTTGAGGTCCCGCAAAAAACGCCTCCTCCTCGGGATTTACGAGGGGAATAATCCTCTTTTCCTGTTTTTTAATCATAGCTTCGTCAAAATTAACCGTAAAACGCAGACTTTTTCTAAAATCATCGGAATTTTTAAAACTGGTACTAAGCCGAATGGTTTTGCAAACGAATCAAAAATATTGTTTGATGCAAACCATATGCCAGCCTAATCATTCGCGAAAACACCTTATTTCTTCGAATTGAATTGCCTACTTCTTGTCATTTTCGCCACCGCGGACAATATATCTATTTTGCTATCTTTGGACAGAAAAGTACCTTCTCGTCAACCAATCGATTTATTGTATTATGTATCGATTTATTATAATCAAGCTGTCCTTACTGATTTTACATTTTGCCTCCATCGCCCAAGACCTCCCCTCTGTGTTGATCACCTATTATTCCCAGTCAGGCAACACAAAAACGATGGCCGAAGCAATAGCACGAGGCGTATCGGCTTCTACCTGCGTGGCGTTCCAAGTAAAGCCAATCCAAGAAGTAACGGAGTCAGAGCTCCTTTTGGCCGAAGCCATTATCCTTGGATCACCCGTTTATAACGGCAATATGCCGCCCCAAGTGCAGGAATTTATCAATACCTGGCCATTTGAAAACCGGCCATTTAAGGATAAGCTCGGAGCAGTCTTTGTCACCGGAGGAGGGTTTTCGATCGGAGAGGAACACGTCATGTTCAGTCTCATCCGGTCCATGTTAATTCATGGTATGGTCATCATGGGCGGAGAAGAGGTAGAATCTTCCTTTGGCGCATCTGCCATAACTGGGGAAGGGGACTTTGGGGGCAAAGAAATGGACGAGCATTTTTTGCTCAAAGGAGAGGGCTTGGGAAAGCGGGTTGCCACATGGATATGCAGCAACCGAAACCCCAAACACCAATAAACAATCGGTTCTTTTCCTTCACCTACCCCCGTCCCATATAGGGCATTCCGTTTGCCATGATGGTCATGAATGGAATATTGGTATCCGCAGGCAGGCCGGCCATATAGGCCACTGCCCTGCCTACATCTGCCATATCCATGGTAGGTTCAGGTTTGATCGTACCGTCCGCCTGTAAAACCCCCGATGACATTTTTTGGGTCATGGCCGTGGCAGCATTGCCTACATCAATCTGTCCACAAGTGATTCCGTATCTCCTACCATCCAGGGAGGTGGATTTGGTGAGTCCTGTTACGGCATGCTTGGTAGCGGTGTAGGCAATAGAAAGGGGTCGAGGCACATGGGCGGATATAGAACCATTATTGATTATCCTACCGCCAGCGGGCTGCTGTTTTTTCATCAGGCGAAAAGCCTCCTGCGTACAGAGAAAGGCACCTGTCAAATTGGTATCCACTACACGTTGCCAGACCTCCAAAGAAAGTTCCTCAAGCGGAACATACGGCGCATTTATTCCCGCATTGTTAAAGAGTAGATCCAAGCGTCCAAAATGAACTTCAATCTGTCGAAACAAGGACCGAACACCCTCAGCCGAGGTGATATCACAGGCCACAGCCATCGCTTCTTTTCCCTCGCACATCTCGGCGGTTCCTTGCAGATTTTCCAGACGTCTGCCTGCAAGCACCAATGTCCAGCCTTGCTGGTCCAGCGCGTAGGCGACCGCCCTTCCGATACCGGATCCTGCCCCGGTGATCAACGCAATTTTTTTATCCCCAATCATTGGTAGTTGGTAGTGTTAATGTTCTCTTCCTCTATGTAATTTCGGATTATTTCTTCGGTAGAATTATCCCTGACAAACCCCAATGCCAACGCCCTATCGGGTAAAAAATGGGGAGGCCAGGTAAGCACAATCCGCTGAAGGAATTCGTCCGGCTCGTAAACTGCCCTGTCGGCTACTTCAGGTCCGGCAACACGGCGCAGGCTTTCCAAAAGCTGACCTACCGACGCAGTGATGCCCGGCAGGGTGATCACTCGATCATCGCCCAGCAATTTTTCCTCCAATACGGACGCATGCAGCAGGTTCTGGACCAGCCTTCTCGGGGACAATAGCCAAAATGCCGCATCTTCGGTCACCGGATAGGTGGTAGCCACCCCATTTAATGGCTCCCGTATGATTCCGCTAAGAAAGGAGGATGTTGCTGCATTGGGCCTACCGGGACGAACCGTTATCGTAGGCAGACGAAGCGTTCTTCCATCCACGAAACCCCGCCTGGAATAATCATTTACCAGTAACTCAACGATTGCTTTTTGGGTGCCGTAAGAACTCCTTGGCTTCGGGGCCGTGGTATCCTCAACCACTTGGGTGACATCTCCTCCAAAAACCCCGCAGGAACTGGCAAATATCAGCCTCGGTTTGTGGGCGAGTTCGCGGCAGATTTCCAGTAACTGCAACGAACCATGCAGGTTAACCTTCATGCCAAGCTCAAAGTTCTTTTCGGCTTCTCCACTAACGATCGCCGCCAAATGAAAAATCACGTCGGGCCGTTGGGTCAACACAGGCCGGATGACCCGTTCCTCGCTAAAATCGCCGACAACCAGCTCAAAGCGGCTATCCTCGATGAGCTCGTCAGAAAAGCCCATGTCTATGAGCGTCAATCTACTGCTTGGGTCATCCTTAAAGGAAGCCTGCCCAACCCACTCCTTGGCCAACCTACTTCCTACAAAGCCACCTCCTCCAATAATTACTGTATGCATACTTTCTATGGTTATTTGTTTGGTTGCGCAAATTATTAGGACCGCCAATCCATAGACCGGTACAACCGAACCCTTGATATGGACTGGCCTGACCACTACGGGTAAAACCGATCCAAGCAGGATATTCTATTGGCCTCCTTTACGATTTACTGCATCGGGAAAAGCCAAGCGGCCAACATTACTTGTAACAGTCCGATCAATCCGATCAGTGCCAAAAGGAACGTCCAAGTCTTAAGGGTTTCCTTTTCGCTAAACCCACTCATTCTCGATACTACCCAGAAAGCGCTATCGTTCATCCAAGATATAAAAACAGATCCAAAACCCATCGCCAAAAACAAATAGACTGGATGAAAGGTAAGCGGTGGTCCTGTGTGTAACATGCCCAACATTATGGAGGACGAGGCAATCATTGCTACCGTACCTGACCCCTGTGCTGTCTTAAACATAGCTGCCAGCAACCATGCGAGTGGGATGTAGTGTATATGAAACCGCTCTGCCAGCATACCGATCAATTGCCCTATACCTGTATGTCCGATCATGGCACCATAGGCTCCTCCTGCGCCGGTAATCAGAATGATAACCCCTGCAACCTCCAAAGGCTTGGAAACACGTTGCCAAAGTGCTTCCCTTCCCAAACCCCTACCTTTGGCCAACAGAACAACAGCCGCAAAGGCCCCGAGTCCCATGGCGATATTCTTGTTTCCCAAGAAAACTACCCATGGAGGAATGGTATCACTTACCAACGTTATCATCGATGAAGATCCGATCAATACTACCGGCAAAAATATAGGCGTAAGGGAAGGCAGAAGTCCGGGAAGTACTAGGACAAGGTTGTCCACACCTACATCCGTTCGAACCGGCAACGGCATCCTTCTGTTTATTCGTCTTCCGATGGTCCAAACCATCGCAGAGGGTATCAGACCTGCAACCAATCCTGTCAAAATCACAAAACCCAAATCCAAACCCAATGTTTCGGCCATTATCAGCGGTCCGGGCGTTGGAGGAACAATGCTGTGGTTGATCACAGCACCACCCCCAATAGCCAACACATACCAAAGGTAGTCTTTGCCAGTTTTTCGTGCCAGAGCTATTCCTAAGGGTATCAGCAAGAAAAAAACGGTGTCAAAAAAAACAGGAATGGACAAAATAAAGCCGCACAAAAGAAGGGCAAATGCGGCCTTACCTTCTCCCAAATAGCGCAACAAATCATGCACAATTCTTTGAGCCCCGCCACTTTCAAGCATGGCGACACCAATCACCGCCGCCAGAGCAATCACCCAAGCAATCTTTCCGGCCATTGTGCCAAACTCCACCAATGGCAATTCCAACGCTGTATTCAGCCATGTTTGACCTGTAAGCAAAGGTAAGTCCGGGGTAAGTAAGCCCACAAAAAGGGCAGCAATAATCAATGCAATAAATGGAGGTATCCTGAGCCTGCCTATCAACAAGACAACCAAGCACATACTGGATAAAAGCAGGAAAAAAGGCCAGTAAGCCGAACGTAACATCTCCTCCATTAGCTAAAGAAAGAAAAAAATTCGCCTTCCTCCAAAATTCCAAGGCAATCTATCAATCGAGGAGGATAGGTTGGCTACTGTGTCCCGCTTGGAAGCATATTACGGATTCCAGCAATCCTCCATTTACCTTCTTCCTCCACAGCTATAAAAGTGCTCCACATCCGCCGAATGGCCAAACCTCCCTCCGGCTCTATCGTATAGCGTGCATCTATCACCGCTACGGAAGGATTAATCAGCCTGATTCGCTCTACCGCTAAGGTTCGCGTTCCTTCGTTGGTAGCGGAGCTTCGTTGCATTCCCTCTATCGCCACTCCAATTCCCAAACGCCACTCACCCGAGGATACTAGCTGATCGATATCATTGGTTAAAATTTCCTTAAGCAAGAGCGTATCACGTTCCTCCCTGGCTTTTGAGTAATGGTCAATCAGTTGAGTCAATTTCTGTGAAACCTCAAACGGAACCGTCATCTCCTGCGCACTCGCTGCAGCTGTCAAAGCAAAAACCAACGATATGACCAATGTAATCGAAACCCAGTACCTCATAACTATACCTCTGTTGTAAAACATACCTTCTACAACCCTTTTCGCCTACTATTCAGGGGAAGCCCTGTGAAGTTGCATCCCAATGGAAGTTCTTGGCTTAAAACCTTTCCAAGTCTCCGATAAAGAATCTACGGAAAGGTCTAGGTACTCTGCCAAACCCTGTTCATCTTTCAGGTAAATCCCCAAAAAAGCCGTCAGAAAATGTTGATTGATGTTATTGATTCTACGCTCGTCCCAGACAGGTTCGGCATACCGCATGTATTCCTCTCCATGTATCCCATCCGCAAAAGACGCAGTCGGTGGAGGATTGGGAGCTACATTATGTCTAGCTTGCTGGTAAACCAACATGTACCGCCTGGAATTGGAAAGTCCCTGATAGATGGCTTTGACACCATCCTCATACCCTGAAATGTCGTCCTGGTCTCCGGCCACCAGAAATGTGGGAATGCTGACCCCTTTCAAACCATCCTCATCCCAGGCCCCACGTTGCATTCCCCAAGGTGCAAATGCCACGATGGCTTTAACCCTTGTATCGGTAAGTGGCACATACCCTGGATGGGAAAAAATCCGATTATCCATGATCGAGCTGCCCCCGGCAAACTGTGCTACCATTCGCCCGAGCATTTGACTGTAACCCGCGCCCGCCGCGTTGAGGACACCATAGCCTCCCATGGAGTAACCAACAAGGGCCGTTCGGTTTACATCCACCAGACCCGAAAGAAAACTTCCAGATTGACCATCGGCATATTTCGCCACCTGATCCAGTACGTACAGGTCATCCAACGCACGGTAATACAGGGTACTGACAAACTTTCCAGGCTGCTGAAACGTGGATTCAGGATGATCAATCGCTACGACCACGTATCCCTTCGAGGCCAGGTTTTCTGTAAGGTAGGACATCAAATACCGTGAACCGAGAAAACCATGCGACACTATGACCAACGGAAAGGGGCCTGCTGGAAGAAAGGGCTCCGCATCACGAAGGGATCTGCCTTGAAACTTAAATGGGATAAGGGGACGATTTGGATCGCCGTTGATACCCATAGCGTCTTCGTAAACAGTCAGCCCGGCCCCTTTTTCGGCGCCACTAGGGTACCATATTTCGACCGTTATTTGCCGGTCATAACGAGGCGTTGAATCGGCTGCGAAAGACTGAATATCCCATTGGTTGGGATTTGACCAGGTCACCGTCCGTACACCTACGCTGAATTCACCTCTCGCTGCCAACTCAGGAGCGTCCGGCAACAAATCCCCGTACACAAAATCGGCAGACTGGGCATAGGCTACAGAAAACCCAATACCGGACAATACAAAACCAAAGAGATAATTCCGAAGGATATGGATCATTTTTAGTTAATTTGTTTTTTTAACTACTCAATGCAACAAAGAAAACCAACTTATGTCAAAAAATAAAATTTGGTTGCCTAGTTGGCCTGCTTAAAGGAGTAGCAAAACCAGAATGACCGCCAATTAGGAAAATCTACCTGGTAAAGAATCGATTAAAAATCAACTTTGTTAAATTTAGATTAAACTAAAAAATGAATTTTAATAAATTGTTTATCAATATTTTATGATTCATAATCTAAATAAAAAATTTAATACTTTTTTTGGAGTGATCTGCCTAGGTTTCCTCTGCAATCCGATTAAAGGACAACAACTACCCAACATGAATCCTACCCCACAAAAAAAAGGATACGAATTGGTTTGGTCTGAGGAATTTGATCGCGACGGAGCTCCCGATACGTCCAATTGGGGCTTTGAGAAAGGCTTTGTCAGAAACCATGAACTACAATGGTACCAGGAAGAAAATGCAGTCGTGATAGATGGGAAACTGATAATCACCGGAACAAGAGAACGACGGGCAAGTCCTATTTTCGACCCATCCCATCCTGACTGGCGTCATCAGCGAGAATTCATAGACTACACTTCGTCCAGTTTGCATACCGGTGGGAAGTTTGAATTCAAATTTGGCTGGGTGGAAGTTAGGGCAAAAATTGACACCGCTATGGGCATGTGGCCGGCTATTTGGACCTTGGGTGTTGACCGTGGCTGGCCTGCCAACGGCGAGATTGACATTATGGAATACTACCTATCAAATGGAATCCCTACGATACTAGCAAACGCCGCATGGGCCCATGCACGTGAGCGAGCCGCTTGGGACGAGGTAAAAATACCTCTTTCGGATATATCCTTGGGCAACGCCGATTGGGTAAAGCACTTTCATATTTGGGAGATGGATTGGACCTCTTCCTATATCCGTATTTATTTAGACGGAAGGCTTTTAAATGAGATTGATCTTAGTCGAACAATCAATCCCGATGGCTTCAATCCGTTTCACCAGCCACACTACCTCCTGCTAAACCTAGCCATCGGAAGTAACGGAGGAGATCCTTCTGGAACCGATTTTCCCAGAACATTTGAGGTGGACTATGTAAGAATTTATAAAGAGGTCCCATCAACCGATTAGACCGCCAACAAGAATCTAACAACATATTGTCTAAAACACCATCGACAAATGCCCATCTTTTTGGATATTGCCGTCGTGAAAAAACAGAAAAACCGTAGAGAAGCAAAGAGGATATCTTTCGTTTACGCACGTTAACATAAAACAACTATTCCTAAAAGAAACCAACACCAAATCATGCAAACATACCTTGCTCAGGGTAGATTGTTACCATTTTTATTTGCAGCCCTTTTAGTGATCCCTGCACCCGACGTTTTATCCCAAACAACAAACCCAATCCTGGAACTCAAAACAGGAGACCGTATAATTATTCTTGGAAATGCGCTTGCCGAAAACGAGCAGTTCTATAATTATTTGGAGTTTGGCCTAAGCAGGCATTGGCCTGAGCAAAGCATAACCTTTCGGAACCTGGGGTGGTCTGGCGACAATGTGTTTGGAGATGCTAGGAGCTATTACACCTCCCCTCCTTCACCCTATGAACTATTGATGAGCCAAATCAGCGAGGCCAATCCCACGCATGCGATTGTCGCTTACGGCGGAGTGGAGGCACATGACGGGGTGGCAGGACTCGAAAAATTTGCCGAAGGGCTGGAAAAACTGCTGGCCAAATTTGAAGAGTTGGGCAGCAAAGTGATCCTTCTTTCCCCGATACCCCAATTCGGCGGGGCAACTCCTGAATACATTGAAGCGAGAAATAGGGAATTGCAGCGCTATGCAGATAAGATCGCCCAGTCTGCCCAAAAACATGGAGGTATTTATATTGATCTAATGCAGCCCTTTTTATCGATCGACTTTGTCGCATCCGACGACGGATTGCACCTCAATGAGGCGGGCTATTACTTTCTAAGTGAAGAAGTTGAAAAATCACTGGGCTTATCGACCAGCAGTAAAAACCTAACCATAAACCCAGATGGCACAATCAATAGCTCTCAGCGAGTCTTTGTGGACTCATTCGACCCAAAAAACGGACGTCTCAGCTTCCGAACGGAAGAAAACCTATTACCAAAACCGCTGCCAAAAGTTCAGGAATCAAGTGAATTCGCTGCCCCCGTACTCACTATAAAAGGGCTCAAAAAAGGATTCTACGAGCTAACAGCCAATGGTGAGCACGTTGCATCCGCCTCTTCAAAGGCCTGGGCAGAGGGAGTTCCGATCCATCAAGGAGGCAATTGGAAACAGTCAGAGTATCTACGAAGGTTGTTAAACCGAAAGGATGAAGTATTCTTTTTCAAGTACCGTCCGCTAAACCGAACCTATATTATTGGGTTTAGAGAGTACGAACAAGGCCGACACAGGAAGGATTTAGATGATTTTGATATTGTACTCACCTGGCTACAAGGGCAGATCACCGAGGCAAAAAAACCTACACAGGTACAATTTAAACTCTCGCCTATCCCTTAAGGATGGGAGGAAGTTGAATTAAATTCGAATCAATTAATCTATTGGTCAATGCCCATGCTTCGAAAAGACCTAGTGCAATTCTACTAATTCAAGAAAAAAACCAAGTGATCGCATAAAAGGTGATGCCCCAAATCATGTATTATGAGGAATACCCCAGCGCACGTCGAGCATTGGGTTCTTTAAGTACGTTAAAATAATAAACAAATGAATAACCTACCTTATTCGAGAAACGTTTGCCGTCCTCGTATTTCTCCAATCGGCAGCAGAATTTCAGCTACCTACCTATGCAGTATCTGTATCTTTTTCATGCTGTTTTCTTTAAACACTTCTGCCCAAAACAGTCTGAGAGATATACCTTCCCCTGACGTACAGGATCAATTGCGATCCTTCCAAGTGGCTGAGGGTTTTGAGGTGAATCTTTTTGCATCGGAGCCAATGGTACTGAAGCCAATTCAAATGAACTGGGACGAGCAGGGCAGGTTGTGGGTGGTCAGCAGTACCGTATACCCACACCTAAAGCCTGGAGAAACCCCAAATGACCGAGTATATGTTTTGGAAGACACCAACGGTGACGGCAAGGCAGATAAATCCACCCTTTTTGCCGAAGGCTTGATTTCTCCAACCGGAATCCTGCCGGGAGACGGGGGAGTTTATGTAGCCAATTCTACCGAAATACTTCATTTGAAAGACACGAATGGAGACGGTAGGGCCGATGTGAGGAAACGAGTGCTTACCGGCTTTGGTACAGGTGACACCCACCACCTTATCCATACCTTTCGATGGGGTCCGGACGGACTGATGTATTTCAACCAGTCTATTTACATATACAGCCACGTGGAGACTCCCTGGGGAGTACGTCGTCTGGAAGGCGGCGGGGTATGGCAGTTTAACCCAAAAACGATGGAATTAAATGTATTTGCCCGAGGACTTATCAACCCGTGGGGGCTACAATTTGACCGCTGGGGGCAGTCGTTTTTGACGGACGGCGCAGGAGGTGAGGGAATAAATTTCGCTTTTCCGGAGGCGACGTTTGTCACCGCACCTGGAGCAGAGCGTATCATCCGCGGCCTTAACCCAGGACAACCAAAGCATAGCGGCCTGGATATTGTTTCAGGTAGGCATTTGCCCTCCTCGTGGGAGGGTAGTTTGATCACCAACGATTTTAGGGCCAACCGAATAAACCGGTTTGTACTTGAGGACCAGGGCAGTGGGTTTGTTTCCAAACAAGTGGAAGACCTACTTTGGACAGATCATATTGGCTTCAGGCCTGTTGACATCCTGGTCGGGCCTGATGGGGCGATTTACGTGGCAGATTGGTACAATCCCATCATACAGCATGGCGAGGTAGACTTCCACGACCCTCGCAGGGACCAACAACATGGCCGGATCTGGCGGATTACTGTCCAAAACAGCGAAACATTACCCGTGCCGAACCTAAACTCCTATTCGGTCAAGCAGTTGTTGGATGCGCTGAAGTCACCTGAGGCTTGGACAAGGACCATGGCCAAACAAGTACTCAAAAATAGATCGGGTGTGGATGAAGCCTTAACCCAATGGATAGACAATCTAGACAAAGCCCATTCAGAATATGAACACCACCTTCTCGAAGGGCTTTGGGTTTCCCAAATTAGAGGTATCACCAACACCAATTTGCTGACTCAATTGCTCCAAGCTAAAGAGGGCAATGCACGCGCAGCTGCTGTTCGAGTGCTATCTGCCTGGAACCGTAAGGTCCCATCTTATATTTCTTTGCTGGAAAAGGCCGTTTCTGACTCTCACCCGCGTGTTCGGCTAGAAGCCATTACCGCACTAGGTAAGATCAATGAAGCTAAATCGGCAAAACTTGCTCTATCCGTCTTGGATCATCCCATGGACGAATACCTAGATTTTGCACTCTGGAATTCGGTTCGAATGCTAGAGCCGGTGTGGATGCCGGAATTTGAAAAAAACAGGGAATATCTTGGCGATTCCAAGCGGACTTCCTATGCCCTGAAATCTGTTAAGAACCCGCAAGCGATCAATCATCTAACCAACCTTTATATTGGGGACCAAGTGCCGGAAAACTTTCAATCTGACGTCTTGGCAGCCATAGCCCGCCATGGTAACATTGCCGATCTGAATACGTTGTTCGAAAAGACGTTAGCAGAAAGCGGTTCCAAGTCCAAGACATTGGCGAGGCTTACTGCACTTCGTCAGGCAGCGACCCAACGAAAGCTAATTCCTGACAACCAACCAGGCAGGATCGGAACACTTGTAGAGCATGGTGACACACAAATCTCCACCATCTCGCTTCAGTTAGCGGGCCTGTGGAACCGGACTGAACTGATTATGAGATTGGTCTCAATTATCGAAACCGGTGACCGGGACATTAAGGTTGCGGCACTTCGGACACTTGCTATGATGACCGACCCAAAGGGTCACCAATTGCTTTTGGAAATGGCAGAAAGAGGGAAATCCGAAGAGCTACGCGTCCTGGCCACCGCACAATTGGTCCCAGTAAACCCGACGAAGGCTGCGGATCTGGCGGTAAAGCTTATGGAAACAAAACCAGAGGAACGCGAAGCGGCGGAACTTTTCGGTGCGTTTATGGCACAGGATGATTTTGTAGCTGCGTTGACTGCCCGATTGGAAAAGCAGGGAATTCCTGCCGAAATGGCCAAGTTGGGCAGACAATCCATGCGGCATATTAGTTGGTTCCGCCAAAACAACCATGTAAGTCAGGCACTACGTAAAGCACTGGAGGCATCTGGGGGTGTTTTGCCCCCTGAGCGTATGCCACAGCAGCTCAATGAGAGTCAAGTCTATGCACTGGTTCAGCAGGTAAAAAATACCGCCGACCCGGAGCTGGGTGAGGCCATTTACCGAAAGACGGCTCTGGCATGCCAGACATGTCATGCGATTGGTGGGGCCGGCGGCTTGATTGGCCCTGATCTTAGTTCATTGGGCACCAGTTCTCCGATAGACAATATCATCCGGTCAATCGTAGACCCCGCTGAGTCGATCAAGGAAGGATACGAATTGCAGAAAATCACCAAAAACGATGGCTCGGTGGCTATGGGTTATTTGGTAGCCGACGGAGGAACAGAGGTGGTGCTAAGAAATGTCGCCGGCATGGAAGAACGCATTCCAAAATCGCAAATCAGTTCCCATGAGAATGTTCCAGGTTCATTGATGCCTCCGGGATTGACCGCCAGCCTCGAACGAAAAGAGTTTATTGACTTGATCGGCTACTTGTCCAAGTTAGGTGAGTCGGGGAAATACCGTGTTCCCACCGAACGATTTGTACGCCGCTGGAGAGTCGCTTCAGCCAACCAAGAATTGGGTCAGCGATGGGAAAACGACGGCATTGATAAGCTGCTATCCACCGACTATCGATTAAGGTTGGGTTCCAATTACAGCAGGGTGGCAGGAGATCTTCCCTTGGAAGAAATTCCGATTATCGAGCTCGGTGATGGCAAAAAACGCAGTCTCGTACAGTTTGAAATCGAAGTGCTTACTTCGGGAGATCTGGGATTAACGGCGAATTTGGGGACAGGCCTTGAGCTTTGGAACGGGAGTGAACCTGTTTCCTTTATTGGGAATACGGCCATAGTCCGGCTGGTACAAGGTAAACACCAGTTGACCCTTGCCATAGATCGGAGTATCCACACGGAGGGAGGGGTGGCCATTCGACTCTCCGATCCAGCTCATAATGCTGCACAGACAAGGCTCACTATGGGCCGTTAAATCAAAAAAAATCCCCCAGTTTTTAAAATTGGGGGATTTTTTTATGGCTTGGTACGCAAATTTCCCCCTTCGTTCTGATTAATCCACCCCGGCTTATTACTTTTGAGGTTATTAAATCGAATGAAATGAAAATTTCTAAAAACACCTACTTCCCCGGCTTCGCGCTTTTTTGTGTCATGGTATTTGCTGTCTCGTGCAGCCAATCCGCCTCGGTGGATTCGAAGTCTATGGAAAAAAATGACGAATGGCTTGTGTTGTTTAACGGAGAGGATTTGCAGGGATGGATCCCTAAGTTCCATCATCACGAAGTGGGTGAAAACTATGCCAACACCTTTCGGGTTGTCGACGGTGTGATACAGGTGAATTATGACGGTTATGAGCAGTTTGAAGAAAGATACGGACATCTTTTTTACCAAAAACCCTTTTCCAGTTTTCACCTCACCTTTGAATACCGCTTCACCGACCAATGGATGGAAGATGCTCCTAGCTATACCTTTCGCAACAGTGGCGTCATGTTTCATTCCCAGGCTCCTGAAACAATCTTAAAGGAACAGGACTGGCCTATTTCAGTAGAATACCAAATGCTCGCCGAAGAGACCCCTGGGGTGTCTAGACCCACCGGAAATATGTGTTCACCTGGAACAGAGGTTTTCTATCGAGGGGAAATGGATCCGCGGCATTGTATCAACTCAAGCTCTCCCACTTTTCCATGGCATGAATGGGTACGTGCCGACCTGATTGTTTATGGGGATTCGCTCGTAATACATCAAGTAAACGGCGAAACGGTTTTGGAATATACCAAACCCCAAATTGGCGGTGGTGTGGCAAACCGCTTTGACCCGGCAATAAAAAAAGATGGCACGCCGCTAACCGAGGGCTATATTGGACTTCAGGCAGAGGGACAGGGAGTGGAATTTAGAGATATTAGGTTAAGAGAACTTTGATTATTTTTATTTCCTGACAGAAAATCCCAGAGGTCTTGGCAACGATGCCTGAAAAATTTCGTTTATTTTGTTGATTATAAATATGTCCCCTTTTATGCGAGCCTATCTGTTTTTGGGTATCTTTTTGCTTCTTACCACCTGTTTTTCCTACGGTCAAACCATGTCCAATCAATCCGTCTATTTGGAGCTAGCAGGAGCGGGATTGGCCTATTCGATCAATTACGATTTTCGGTTTTCAAAAGAAGATATCCAATCCTGGGGCATGCGCGTGGGTGCCGGTGGATGGGCAACAACGTATAATTCCGGTTCAGAAAGCCTACTTACGCTGCCAATTCAAATGAATCGGCTTTTTGGCAAGAAAACCCATTTTTTTGAAGTTGGCGGCGGTGCCACATTTATCCATTACCGGGACAGATGGGGAGGAGGCAATTACGAATGGAGAAATTTCAACTTTATTTTAGATTCTGGAAATACCCCTGCCTTTATGGGCACGCTGAACATGGGCTATCGAAAAGTTCCCGAAAATGGAGGATTCACGTTCAGAGCAAATCTTACCCCCATTTTTAACCACAACGGTTTCTGGCCTCTATTTGCTGGGATTAGCTTTGGTTACGCATTTTGAATGAAAGCACCCAAGCAGACAGGAATGTCCTATCGCTACAAATGATATACTATGTAAGAAGGGTGGGTAAAAGTCTTTGAAGAAACAACATACGCCCTTTCCGAAGTTGAAAAATTATCCATAATCAAAAAATTACCAAAAATGAACCGTTACCTACTGATTGCATGCCTTATCTGTTTGCCTTTTTGGCTTCATGCCCAACACCAATCTGTTGATTCTCCACACCGCGCGGTTTATTTTGAAATAGGCGGTAGCGGATTGATTTACACTTTCAACTATGATGTAAGATTTGACCCAACCCGGCTCGATTCATGGGGAATTAAAGTTGGCGCTGGAGGCTACTGGATTAATGACCGAGGATTCTTTTCGGTTCCGCTGGAGGTCAATCGCCTCTTTGGTAACGGACCCCATTATTTTGAAATGGGCGCCGGAATTACCTTCCTGGCATTTAGATCAAACCGATACCTCTGGACCTGTGACGAATCGGGCTGTACCTCTTCTTTACAACATGACCGTACGGAGATTGTCCTTCCCATCAACGGCTCGCCAAATGCAATGGGTACCCTGAACTTCGGGTATAGAAGAATACCGATAGGCGGAGGAATGTCATGGAAAATCAACCTTACGCCACTGTATAACCAAAACGGGTTTTGGCCACTATTTGCAGGTGCCGGAATTGGGTATGTTTTCTAAAGCTGGTTTGTAGATGTTGACGTTGGCACTCCACAAGCCGCCTCTACGAAGGCACCGACCCATGCAATACGTTCGATTCGGAGGGAAGGGCAGTTTGCCCTACCCTTCCAGTTCGAGCAGCTCTTTTAAATCAATTAACAGTCGGATTATCTCCCGATCAAACCCGATCGTTTCACTTTCACTTCGGGCAATGAGCCCTTCACCAACTTCAAGTAGGGACTGATTTGGGCTACCATGATCCCTCAGGTAATGTACTAGCTTCAACACCAAAAAGCCATCCATCCAACCCCAAAACTTGCGGAAAAACACCTCCTTGGTTCGGGACTCCACCCTAAACTGTCCTACCCGATCACCGAATGACACAAATGAAAGCACTTCTCGGATCGGATCTGGCAAACTATCCATGTGAACATCCCTCTCATAGATGTCTTCTATCTCTTTAAAAAGGAGTGCCATCCTATCGAAAATCTGTAGACTGTAGGTTTTCAGCTCCCTATCCCCTGTTTTCCACTCCCTTTGGGCACGCCCCGTGCCAAAAGGCACGCGATCAGAAACCCTACAAGAAGGAAATACAGTGGCAGGAATCTCCCTGAAACCACCCAAGGGCAGCAATTTGTGCATGAAATAGAAATCCTCTCCCGCTTTTCGTTTGTTCATCCCGCCGGATCTGGCATATAAAGACGCCCTCACTGCCATACAGGAACCGATTGTATGGACGGCAAACGGATAGCCCGCCCATTTCAAACCCTGGATGAAGCACCTTAAATGTAACTCATAAGCTACGATCCCAAGTTGGAGTGACTCATCGATCTCCAACCGCCAATCATGTCGAAACTGAAAATGTGCCAACTTAATCTCCTTGTTGGAAAAAACCCTTTCTGCTGCCACTAAGTAGCTAGTCGAAACCAAACAATCTGCATCCAGGCAAAGGATGGGGCCATCTCTTCCGAGAGAAGCCCATCGACGGAGCCCTTCATCCATGGCAATCTTTCGCGCCAGTCCCGCACCGGCATAGCGATCAGGAAGCCCTTCCTCTTGGATAATCTTCACATCTAGTTTGGAAGACGGATTTCTGCTACACCAATCGCCCACTTGCTCTATACTAGTGCGATTTGCCTCTAGAACTTCTTCAGGGGCACTATCAGGCGCATTAACCGCCACAATGACCTCTACCGCTCCGGAAGGTAAAATACATCTACCGAGAGATTCCAAGGTTGCCAAAAGATTAGGCTCTTTATAGCAAGGAATGGTGATCACAAGGGAAAGATCAGCAGGAGGTGGATCGAGGAAATAAGCCGGCCTTACTTCAAACCTGTTTGTATATGTCTGAATTATTTTCTCCAACTCCAAAATCGCTTTGGCTTTTTCAACCTTTATATACCACGAATATCTAAATTTGAGCTCCACTGACCAAATAAGGAAGAATTTAACAGCTTGGCAAAGGCGAACCCAAATAATCTCACTATCACCAAATTTGAATGAAGTACTCTATTGATTTGAAAGTCCCATCCTCCCAAGCCTGGTTGGACGCTGTGATGGCAGATTTCGATTCCTTTTTGCAAGATCATGCAGACTGTGAACGAAAGGCTTCTGCCATGGCCACATCTTTAATCGCAAAATACCCCGATCGCCAACGGATCATTCCCCCTATGATAGAAACGGCCATCGAAGAGCTGGAGCATTTTCAACAGGTGTTTGCGTTGATGCAACGCCGCGGAGTGAACCTGCAGACCGAAATGAAAGAAGATCCCTACATCAAACAACTGATGCCACTTACCCACGGAGGTACTCCGGAGTCGAGGTTTATGTCACGGTTACTTCTTGGATCCGTGGTCGAATGCCGGGGCTGCGAACGATTCAAGTTAGTGTCGGAAGCGCAACAGGATAACGAGCTGAAAAGGTTTTACAAAGCGCTGTGGACATCGGAGGCAAAACATGGGAACATTTTCGTAGAGCTTGCCCTAGCCTACTTTGATGAAAAGGCCGTTTACACCCGCCTGCATGAAATGATGGAATTTGAGGGGGCTATTATTGAGAATCTTCCCATTCGGGCGGCGTTGCATTAAAGCGTACCCAAAAAAAGGGAAGGCTTTTCACCTTCCCTTTTATAAAATACAATTGCCATTACAGACGATACCCCGCCCTGTACTCGCGATGCATGTGTTTTTCGGCTTCGGGATCATTCACAAACTTTTCGTTCTTTGGATCCCATTTTATAGGCCGCATCAACTCATAGGCGATGTTGCCAAGGGTGCAGGTGACGCAGGTGCTATGTCCAACCTCCACGGGTGCAATCGGGTCCTTCCTTCTTCGTACGGAGTCGATGAAATCAATATGGTGTACTCTGCCACCGCCTCCCGTGATGTCTTTTTCATTTTCCAACACGGGGTAGAGGGACGGATCGGAAGCATTGTAACTGCTTCTGGTGACTTCTATCCATCCATCTGAGCCAAAGAACTTGCATCCGCGGGACTCCTTTTCGTCAAAAGGTTGCTCTGTAACGACAACACCATTGGAATAGTTAAATGTCAAAAACTTGGTATCCCGATAGCCAGCCGGAACGATTTCAATCGGTCCGTTTCTATCCATACCAATTCCCCACTGCGCAATATCAAACATATGGGCTCCCCAGTCCGTGGTCAGCCCACCACCTGTCTCTTTGTACCATCTCCATGCTCCCCATAATTTTTCGTTCTCAGGCGGGTTTAAGCTGATTGGCGGATTCAATTCATGATTGTAGGGGATGTCGGCCTTCAATGGACCCAACCACATTTCCCAGTTTAAATCAGCAGGAACGGCTTCCGCTGGCAGATCAAAGGGCTTTGGCGGCCCACCAGAGCATGCATAGACCTTAGAGATTTTACCTATCCGTCCCTTTTGTACCATCCGTACAGCGTGCTGGAAATTTGCATAGGATCGCTGCATAGAACCGGTGGCCAATACGATATTGTTTTGACGAACTGCCTTTACCAGTTCCTGCCCCTCCCGAATGGTAAAAGTCAGCGGTTTTTCGAGATAGATATCCTTTCCGGCCTTGCAAGCATCTATCGCTATCAGCGCATGCCAATGATCGGGAGTAGCAATGACTACTGCATCTATATCTTTCCGGGCCAATAGGTCATGGTAATTTTCATATACGTCGATACGTATTTTTTTACCTTGTTCTTTGTAATACGCCTCTGCCCGCTGCTTGAATCGCTCACGCTTGATCCCGTATACATCACAGCCTGCTATCACCTCTACATCGGGGATGGAAATAAAACTGCCCATCATACCGTTATTCTGCCGGCCTAAGCCGATAAGACCAAGCCTCAGCGTTTGCTGCGCTGGTGATCTAAGTTCCTCCTCCCTCGCCATCGAAAGACTAGGCAACACACCCGCTCCGGCAACGCCCAAAAGTCCCTTGCCCATGAAACCTCTCCGGGAAAGCTGCTTCTTTTTATTTTGACTCATTGTTCGATTTGGTTTATTGTTTTGATGAACGCACAAAATACTCAGGATTTGGGAAAATACCTTCACCTCCCATCACTTTGATTTAATGAGCTGTTTAGTAGAGAAGGAGAGCAACTAAGCGATCTCTTAGTTGAAGCTATGTTTGAATAACCTGCAAAACTCCGAGCAAATTAACTATCAAGAAATAATCAAACGCGGGTCAGTGTTTACTATTCCATTACATTTTAGGTATTACAAAATACATCTTTGATGATTTATCGGAAACTTAATTCATAATTACACCTGATTTTCAGACACTTAAAAATAAATGAAACGAAGCTGATTTCTTTAAAAAAAATTTAAAACTTTTTTTCGGAGGAAACGCATTTTTATCTACTCAAAATACTTTTTATAGATTATCAACAATTATCAATATTTAAAAGCCTCTTTGCCTATTTTTCGCAACGAAAATATTGTATATATTTGAATACAGATAGTAAATAAAACATCTCCCAAGTTACTTACGTAAAAATTGTTTGAGGAGTGTTCGGTGGTGCTGTTAGAGTCAAAAAAGGAGGTGTGAAATGGAAATAGGAATCTTAATCGCGACAGGTGTTTCATTTGGGCTTTTGGTGATTTACAGATCGTTTGTGGGAGCTGAGGAAGACCCGGAGACCTTTGATGCTACTGTTCTGGCCGAAAAATTCAAGAAGCCGGCAAACTGGAAAGTGGGAAAACTACCCGACTCAACACATGTAGAGGAAGAAAAAAAAAACAGGCTTTCATTAGCGTTGGCTGATTGATTCACTTAAAACGCTTCTCCAATAAAGAAATAAAAGCCAGATCCTTCCCTTGTTAGCGCCCAGTCCAAGCGGGTATAAATATCTTTTTTGGGAAATAGCAAAAACCTAAGCCCGCCTCCGCCAGAGACCACCCACTTATCCATGGCTAGTCTTTCCCAAGCAGGGAAAACCTGTGAGGTGCCGGCAAACACAGCCGCCCCCAATCTATTTGTAAATCCCAGATTTATTGGTAAAAAACGTATTTCCGCCTGGGTAGCCAGCTGATTATTATCCCTATAACGGCCTGTATAGTACCCCCTCATCAAACTCTCCCCCCCCATCAGCGAAAGCTGATTGAACGGTACCTCTCCCCACATAGATTGCCCAAACATCTGGAAGGCCAACACAGTGCGATCTGAAAGAGGTCGAAAAAACCTAGTATCAAATATCAAGCTACTAAAGTTGAATGCGGAACTGGAAAAGGGATTATAATTAAAAATGGCAAGCTCGGAAAAGGCCCCCTTTCGTACGTTCAGCACATTGTGTCGGTCATCGTACACCAACCCCAACCCCAGGCCCAAGTTGGCGGATCCCGAAGCCCCTAACGGCAATGAGACGGACTGTCCCGGTTTAGCAGGAACAAACTCAACCTGACCAAGGCGTTGATAGTCCACTTCCAAGCCAAAGAACAGATTATTCTTCACCTGCCTAAGTACTCTTTCTTTGAGCCAAAGCTGGTGAGCATCTACTCGGGCAACGTATTCTTGGGGCGTATCGGGACCGATGCCAAAATACAACAATGGAAAACTTTGATAACGGAGTCTTCCCAAAAAAAACCACCTATCAGCAGGTGTGTAGATTGCATGATCCAACCAGACTCCGTATTGGTTTTCCAACGTGAAGAAAGTGAATCCGTTGATTTCACTCAATCGATTGGTAGTGTCCCTGTCGGCGTAATACACATATAGCGTACTAAAACCTATCTCCCAACTAGTCTCGGGGGCATAGGCAAGCGTAGGATACATCAAAAACTGTGGCTTCGTAATATCACTCGTGTCATTGAGAATTCCATTGATGTAGCGTTTAACGAATCCTTGTCCTTTAACCACATACGGGTGGAAACAAGTGATCATTACTACGAAAAATGACACAGCGAAAAACGGCTTCATCCTCTCGGGAAAAATCACCTTACAAGCCCCAGGTTGGCCGGAAGGTCAGCCAAGCTGTCCAGAATGAGATCCGGTCCGGCGACTTCTAGCTGCTCGCGGTTTTGGGCTCCTGAGAGTACTCCAATCGTAAGTCCACACCCCGCATTTTTTCCCTCCTCTATATCAATGCCCGAATCACCTGCTTTAATAACCAGAGATGGGTCACTTACACCAACCAATTCCATAGCCCGGAGGATCATGTCCGGTGCAGGTCTTCCGTTTGTCACATCGTCGGCTGTAACTAACCCGTCGATGTCAGCTCCAATTTTCCATCCAAGCTTTTCAACCAACGCTGTAGCGGTTCTTCTATTGTAGCCTGTGTTCAACACCACAAAAACCCCGGCTGCCCGCAACTGATCGATCGCTTCCTTTACTCCTGGAAAGGTCTTTACGTCCAATTCAGAATACGCACGATCAAGCGCAGGCTTGAAGTTTTCAAACGCGTTATCTGCAACTTCACGGATTGACTCTGCTTTAGTGCAAGCCTCCAGAACATCCATTATAGCTTGGTGCTTTTCCTTTCCGGCACCAAATTCCAGTACCTGATCGAGAGAAACTTGGAAACCCTCGTCGTTGATAACCTGCTTGACGGTTTTGTACACCACGTTGTCCTCATCTACCGTGGTACCTGCCATGTCAAATACGGCCAATTTACATGTAGTCATATCCATTTTGCTCCTTCGACGTCCGCATACCCTACCTGCCGAGTGCGATGTTCAAAAGTAATCGAAATAACTGTACTGTCCACTATTTAAACCCAGGTTTTTACTTGGGAAACCTCATCGCTAGTAGGTAAACTGTAACGGCCTGGATGCTGTAATGACATTTCCGTGGGAATCATACGCATGCACATATACGCGAGAAGGCTTCTTTGGAACCTTGATTTCTACGAAGCGATTGTTCTCGATACTATTAACAACTGGATTTGAACGCTTCCAGGATCCTTCCTCGTAAACTTCCCATTTATAGGTAAGTGAATCGCTGTATTCATTGATTGTCGCGGCGGAAAGCCAGATGCGCTCATTGGGTCTCACATCCTGCCATTGACCAACAATAGTAATGTCCGGGAAAGAGGTAATTCCCAAATCTGTTCCCAACCAAGCGCTGGCCAAGTAGTAATAGGCAGGCTTGGGGTTTCCCTTAAAATCCGTGATACCAAACCAAGTGGCCGTCCCCTCAAACCGATCCTGCCAACTAAAAGCAAAGCCACCCAGGTTTTTTCCTTTGTTCGCTTCGATGTATTGGGTCCATTGTCGGTGATAATACTCTCCCTTGGAAACAGAAGAAAGCTCTATCAACACACTATCACTCCAATAGTCTCCCAGTTCCGGATTCCAGTAACCTTTGGGTCCGAATTCGGTAACGACATAAGGCCTGTCTGGATCAAATTCGGTAAAAATATCATCAAGAAGGCTGATATTCTCTTCGTAATATGAATTTATTCCAATGGCATCCAAAGACGGTGCATGTGCCCTGTAGTCATGTATTGTCCCTATCAACCGGATATTATCATGCTCCTCTGAAGACAAAATTGGACGAGTCGGATCTATTTCTCGAATTTTCTGAGCTAATTCCTCCAAAAACGAGATATACGATTTCCTAACCATGGTAAGATAAGGCTGCCCGTACCGCTTTTTCAATAAACCCCAGGTTTCATTACCAATATTCCAAGCAACTATGGCTTCATTGTCCTTATGCTTTTTGACAGATTGAAGAACTTTTCTCTCGTAGGCTGCCAATTCTTTTCTGTCCGATAGGTAATCTACTTTAGGGTCAAACCAAAAGCCATACATTACCTTAAGGCCCTGAAGATTCGCCTCCCTCAGTATGTTTCTGTCATAAATCCCAGGCTCATACCTTCTGATGGTATTTGCCCCAGCTTTCTTCATTTTTTCAAAATCACCGGCCACCTGTTTTCTGGATAGGGGTACAAATCCTTCCTCCCAATCATGGCCTGTATTGTAACAAATCCCTTTCATATAAAAAGGACTTCCATTAACGGTCAGGGTAAAATCCCCTTTCATTCCCTGTAAGCTACTTGGACGCACAGTTCCTAAGTTATCAGAGACCGGAACTGTTACGGGCATCTTGGATCCGGCCCATTGGGCTACGGGCCTACTGACCTTCGAAAGATCAAAGGTCCAATCTATGAAATCAGCCCCCCCTAATGGTCTCCAATCTGTAATCCAATTCTTATCGATGTCACTAAAAAACCAAACAAGCGCCTTGATCTCAGGAAAAGACTTGATTGCACTTACCGACTCGCCAACCCAAATAGATGCATCTGTACTATAGGAAACTGAACCAAACTCAGAAAGCATTACGGGAACATCTATGTTATGTGCATCCAACTGATCTTTGAAAGGTCTATATATAGTCTCGAAAGAGATTGGATTTCCATTGACGGATGCAGGCCCATAGTTTAGTGCTGTTAATCCGACCCAATCAACAAACTCTGTCACAGATCCTCCCCCCCCAAAGGGATAATAGACAGATAAATTTTCGGGATCCCAGGGATTAAAAACCCAGCTGACGTTCTGGGCACCTACACTACCAAACAAATAGTGTATGTGTTTCCAAGCAGCCTTAAACTCTTCCGGTGTGTTACCACCCGTCATGGACCAAGGATACATAGGGTTATCCATTTCATGGGCAAATCGAAGAAAAACAGGCGCATTCAAATCTCTTATGGATTTGGCCACTTCTAAAATGTACTCGTCAAAAAACCCTTCGACAATGTATTTAAACACTTTCTGGTTTTGGGAAAGGTCTTCCCATTCATCTACCCACTCTAATCCAGAAACGAATGGCTCCCAGGTAATCATGGGGATACTGCCATGATTCAAAATCTCCTTCCATTTTTCTAGAGGTAGTTCCAAGTCCGACCAATACAAATAGGTCGAAATAATGGCCCAGTCCGTACCTACCTCTTTTTCCGCCTGCTTGATTAAAGAAAAATCATGGGTTTGGTCGTAGGAAGCATGATAGATACCGGTATAATTCCCACCAAAATTACGCTCACTATTGCTGAGAACTCTATTGTAATCACTTGGTAACTTGATATCAAAGGTGACAAAAACAAAAATTATGGAAAGAACTATGGGCAAGACCATAACGGTCGGAAGGGCAATTTTATTAACTTTATTATAAGTAAGGTGGGCACTTTCTATCACAGGTCTGTTCTTAAACCAAAACCACGCGGCACGTAGATTATTTACCCATACAAACTGGCCTAAAAAAAATGCGCAAAAGAATATAAACCCATTCATAAATGCAAAACTCGCCATCAGCCAGCTATAGGGCTGCCAGTCGTTGCTAAGTCCGTAGAAGACTGCTGCAAAAGAAGCGACTGATATGATGAGATTCGGGAGCCCCAGCTTAAAATCACCTTTTGAGGAATGTTCCTTAGGGGTAGGAATATAAGGCACTTTCTTGTTTATCAACGTGTAGATAAAGCCAAGACTATATACCCACCAGGTACCTACCCTCAATATTCCTCCGAGAATATGTAACCCTTTTTCATCCCGTTTATGAAGCCATCGTTGCGCATAGAACCGTTGAATCAAACTCATTCCTAGGAAAGGCAGAAAAGCAGCAAAGAAAATGCTGGGATCCAGCTTCCATGGATATTCGCCCGTATAGAGTGAATAAATTGGAATAACCACATCGATAATCCCAATTAAACCAAACAAAAAGTACACCGGAAGTAAAAAGTAGTGGAATTTCTGTTTCCATGTGTATTTTGAAAACAATTTAGGAAGCTTATTAAGCCACAGGTCAAAAGTACCCCTGCTCCATTTAAGCTGCTGTTGATAAAATGCATTCAAGCTACTGGGTACCAAACCCAAGGAAAGAATTTTGGGTTCATACACCGACTCCCAACCTTTAGCGTGAAGGAGCATGGATGTATGCATATCTTCCGTCAATCCGGGGGCGTGACCACCGATGGAATCAAGAGCCGCTCTCCTAAACGTACAATTGGCTCCTATCGCCTGAGCTGTACCAAACTTACTCATTGCTTCCATGTAAGGCCCATAATACATATAGGTCTGTTCCGCTGCAGCGTGGGCTACCAAAGACTCCGATTGGTTCTTATAGGCCTGAACGACCTGCACATAGCCAATTTTCGGATTGTCAAAATAATGCAGGACATAATCCAGAAATTGGGGGTAGGGAGCGTGATCCGGGTCAAGGATAACGCAGATTTCGCCGGTTGCTTGCCGAAGGGCATTGTTGATATTTCCAGCCTTGGCATTTTCGTGCGTAGACCTAGTCACATGCACCACCCCCAATTCCGCACATAACGCTTTTAGTTCCGGATCATCACCCTCGTCGCAAAGGTAGGAAGTATGAGGATAGGTAACCGCAACCATCGCACGTAGCGTATTGGCAATCATCTCAAAAGGCTCCCCGGGGCAGGCCGTCGTCAGCATGTCTACTGTGTAGGCTCTTTTTGGTTTTGGAGGCGGCAAATCCCTATTGGTCGGTTCCTTTAAGACCCAAAAATGGTACCATTCAAAAACAACTTCAAGAATTTTAAAAAACAACGATATGGTCAACAGCCCATAAAGAAAACGATTCCCGACACCCACCTCAAACACAAATACCCCGATAAAAACACCTATTGACGCCACCGAGGCCGTGTTCAACAACATTCTTATCGCTGAACTTTTAATCATACCACCTTAAAAACGTTAACTGTTTTCACAAAACACATTTAAATTAATTTAAAAACCAACTTCCCGTATTAGAAAATTTCTTTTACTTTTAAGCATTCATTAAAAAAACAACAATAGAAATTATATCGTACTTTAGCAAAAATGTTTACCATATTTTCACATGCAAAGAACAAACATAACTTTTATCAGTCTTGCCAAGATTTTGTTTTTCTTCACAATACTCGTTAACTTTTCCTGTAAAAAAAATGAATCAAGTGGAATTTCTCCAAAGGTAGAGGTAAAATACGAGGGTAAAAAAGCAATTCTTTACCGCAACGGCTCACCCTACCATATCAAAGGAGGCGGTGGCATGGAACACTTTGAACAGTTGGCCTCTATTGGGGGGAATTCCGTTCGGACATGGAGCCTTTATGACGCCGATAGTATCTTAGATGAAGCACAAAAACACGGACTTACCGTAACCTTAGGCATTGAAATCGGGAGGCCTCACTGGGGCGTCGACTTCAATTATTGGAATTGGACTGAAGTAAACAAGAAGATTGAAGAGCTAAAGCCCGTTATCGAAAAATACAAAAGCCATCCTGCCTTGCTCATGTGGGGAGTAGGTAATGAAGTAGAACTCCAAGGTGGCAACAAATACCTGATATACTTCATTATCAACAGAATTGCAAAAATGATCAAAGAAATCGATCCAGACCACCCCACATTGACAGCTGTTAATTCAAGGATAGTCGGTCGAAGCAGATACCTTCTTCCAAGCATTGATATAATGGGCTACAACGGATTTGATCTTATCCCGGAATTTTATGAACGAAACAAAAATTATCGCTCGGATGGCTGGGGCAGAGCCTATGTGTTTACGGAGTGGGGGCCTCCCGGGCATTGGGAGGTTCAGGAGACTGAATGGGGAGCTCCGCTCGAAATGGAGGTCGGTGATAAGGTTAAATACTTAGAATGGTATTGGGATTTGATGAACCAAGACACGCTTGCGTTTTTGGGCTCCTATTCGTTTTTCTGGGGCAATAAAACCGAGATTACGCCAACGTGGTTTAGTCATTTCTCCCCCGAGGGTGCAAAATCGGAAACCTTTGCGTTTCTCCAGACAAAATGGACGGGGCGGGCGCCGCAAAATCTTCCTCCCAGGGTATCCCCTATTCTACTCAACGAAAAAACGCCTCCTTGGAACACGTATTTGGTTTCTGACTCATTGTATACTGTTTCGGCCACCGTCACCGACCCCGAAAACGATCCGATTACATACAAATGGGAGATCTGGCCGGAAGAGATTCAATTTCATGGAAAAAACATCTACCACTATAACATGGTAGACCAATTCGTGAACAACGATAGCTCCTCGGTCGTTTTCAAGGCCCCAAAAAACGATGGAGCTTACCGGTTGTATGTTTATGCATTTGATGATCACGAAAACTTCGGCTATGTTAATCTCCCTTTCTACGTTATAAACCGATGAATTTTCTGAAAAGTAGAGATCTTTACGGGATTGCCTGTAACCGAGTGGAATACCTGTTCTTTTTTCATTTTTTTAAAAATAAAAAAACAGCACATCATACCTGATATGAAGAAAAGGAATTAAAAAACCACTCGGATCAACTATATTTTATGGTCCATTAACGCATTACTTTTTGAAAATTTTCAACGAGACCAACCTATTCTGACAATTTTTATCTTTTCAAGAGCTACTTTGTCAGGTTCCAACCCCACCCTGCCCACTTAATATTTTGTGATTTCCGGAAATTTATAAGTAACTTTTCGACTTCTTTTTCATTTTTATCAAATATAAAATTTTATTTCGAATATAGCTATGTGTGGAATTGTAGCATATACGGGAGCGCGGGATGCGTACCCCGTAATTTTAAAAGGACTAAAACGACTGGAATACCGTGGATACGATAGTTCGGGTATTGCGTTGGGGCAGAAAGAGGGTCTTCACGTTTATAAGAAAAAAGGTAAAGTGAATGACCTAGAAGAAAGCCTGATGGGCCAGCCCCTACGGGCAAATTCAGGGATTGGACATACCCGTTGGGCCACACACGGCGAACCCTCCGACCGCAACGCCCACCCGCACCGATCAAGTAATGGAAAACTCGCCATGGTTCACAATGGAATCATCGAAAACTACGCTTCCCTGAAACAGGAGTTGACAAAAAAAGGATACAGCTTCGAAAGTGAAACGGATACGGAAGTGCTGTTACGTTTTATCGAAGATATTTTTGCCAACCAAAGCGATTCGCTAGAGGAGGCTGTTCGCATAGCCTTGCGAAGGGTAATAGGTGCTTATGTGATCATTATCCTAAATGAAGATGATCCAAATACCCTCATTGCAGCCAGAAAGGGCAGCCCCTTGGTAATTGGTATTGGCAGAGGAGAACATTTTCTTGCTTCGGATGCCTCTCCAATCATCGAATATACCAAAGAAGTGGTATATATCAATGACTATGAAATGGCCATTGTTAAGCCTGATGAGCTAATTCTAAAAAACCTCGGCAACGATAAAGTCACTCCCTTTATCACCAGACTGGACATGGAACTGGCTGCGATCGAAAAAGGAGGGTTCGAGCACTTTATGCTCAAAGAAATCGTTGAGCAGCCAACCACCATATTTGACTGCCTCCGTGGACGATTGGACACAAAAGAGGGGAGCATTCGAATGGGGGGAGTAGATCCCCACTTAGACAGGCTGACCAAAGCTGATCGCATCGTAATTTTGGCCTGTGGCACTTCTTGGCATGCAGGGTTGGTCGCGGAGTATGTATTCGAGGAGCTCTGCCGGATTCCGGTAGAAGTCGAATACGCATCGGAATTCAGGTACCGGAATCCCATCATCCGTGAAGGAGACGTTATAATGGCAGTATCGCAAAGTGGAGAAACTGCAGATACACTGGTAGCCATAGAGATGGCCAAAAGGCAAGGTGCCTTTATATTTGGCATCGTAAACGTGGTCGGATCCAGCATATCCCGTTTATCCCACGCAGGAGCATATACCCACGCAGGTCCGGAAATCGGTGTAGCCTCCACCAAGGCATTTACCGCCCAATTGGCCGTATTGATGATGATAGCCATTAAGGTCGGGTTCGCAAAAGGCACCATTGACCAGAAAAGGTATTTACACCTAGTGAGTGAGCTTGGAGCAGTGCCCGCGAAGGTTGAAGCCATTTTGGAATCCAAGGACCAGATTCGATCCATCGCCGAAACCTTTAGGGATGCCCGGGACTTTCTTTACCTCGGACGCGGATACAACTTTCCCATTGCCTTGGAAGGAGCACTCAAACTAAAGGAAATTTCGTACATACATGCCGAAGGCTATCCCGCTGCCGAAATGAAGCATGGCCCAATAGCATTGGTAGACGAAAACCTTCCGGTGGTCTTTGTGGCCACCAAAGATGCCTACCATGAAAAAATCCTGAGCAACGCCCAAGAAATCAAAGCAAGAAAAGGGAAGGTAATCGCAGTTATCTCGGAGGGTGATGATGCCTTCTCGTCCTTGGCAGATGCGACTCTACCTGTGCCAGCAGCAGACGAGTTGATCGCTCCTTTGCTCAGTGCTATACCGTTGCAGCTTCTGGCTTATTACATTGGCCATTCAAAGGGCTTGGATGTGGACAAGCCTCGCAATCTTGCCAAATCCGTGACCGTAGAGTAACCTTTTGTTATTGGAGACACCCATTTTTATCAATACTATCGTATGAATCAAATCAAAAGATCCCCCATTCACAGCCTAGGATATGACTTTATACCGCAACAATTCCTTCCGAATGGGGCAGATGAATATTACCTAAGAAACGTTCAGAACAGAAGCGGCATTGCCTACAGGCAACTGAACGCCATGGAAATCGAAATTCTGGTCCGAAACCGAAACCAATCCGATGACTGGAACAAACTGCTGGTATCCGACGAATTTAATCCCGAGTTGGTCAAAAACTGCAAATTTTTTGGGCTTGTTCGAATCGGAAAGCTTGAAGCATGCTATCTGGAATACCACAATCTCCGCATGCCGGTAGGTATTTATAACAGCACAATTATCAGTTGCGACCTCGGTGACAACATAGTGATTGACAACGTACATTACCTTTCCCATTATATTCTGGGCAACGAGGTCATATTGGTTAATGTAAACGAAATGTCCACTACCAACCACGCCAAGTTTGGCAATGGAATCGTCAAAGATGGTGAAGACCCCGGAATCCGAATCTGGATGGAACTCTGCAACGAAAATGGAGGGAGGAAGGTAATTCCTTTTAGTGGAATGCTTCCGGGGGATGCTTGGATTTGGTCGAAGTTCCGAACAGATACCGACCTGCAGGAGAAACTGGTAGCTATCACACAAAACAGCTTTGATACCCGAAGAGGCTATTATGGCAAAGTAGGCGACCGAAGCATCATAAAAAACTGCCTGATAATCAAAGACGTATGGATAGGCTCAGACGCCTATATTAAAGGTGCCAACAAACTTAAAAATCTTACGATTCATTCTAGCCCAGAGGCATCCTCACAAGTCGGCGAAGGATGTGAACTGGTAAATGGAATCATCAGCGAGGGTTGCCGGATTTTTTATGGGGTAAAGGCAGTCAGGTTTGCCATGGCGTCCCATAGCCAACTGAAATATGGGGCGAGACTGATTAACTCCTATCTAGGCAATAACTCCACGATTTCCTGCTGTGAAGTATTGAATTCACTGATATTTCCCAGCCACGAGCAGCATCACAACAATTCCTTTCTCTGCGCATCCCTGCTCAACGGACAATCCAATATGGCAGCAGGTGCCACCGTAGGTTCTAACCACAACTCGAGGGGTGCTGATGGAGAACTGATAGCTGGAAGGGGATTTTGGCCGGGCCTCTGCGTCAGCGTGAAACATAACTCACGCTTCGCTACCTTCAACATAGTCGCCAAAGGTGATTATCCTGCCGAACTGGATATTCCCCTACCCTTTTCCCTCATTAGCCATCAAGTACACTTGAACCGGATTCAGGTCATGCCTGCCTATTGGTTTCTTTACAACCTCTACGCGTTGGCACGAAATGCATGGAAATATAAGGAACGGGATAAACGAATAGAAAAAATCCAACCCCTCGAATTTGATTACCTCGCTCCTGACAGCGTACAGGAAATGGTAGATGCACTCCCTCTGTTGGAATTGGCTGTCGGAAAATCCTTTATCCATGCCGACTTGGATCCATCGGGATATCCCTTCCAGCATGCAGGTGAACTTGGTCGCAAATTATTGGAAAGCAAAGACCCCCGAGTCGATAGTTTGCTCATTACGGTAGAAGGTTGGGAAAACAGCAAAAGGCCCGTAGAAATCATCAAGGTATCTGCCGCTTGGCAGGTATTCCGTCGAATGATCGAATTTTATGCGGTTCAATGTGTTGTGCAGTATGGGGAAATCGAGAAATTCGGCGACTGGGAAAGCGTAAAAGGACTGTTGCCATCGCCTGCACGTCAATGGAACTGGAAGAATGTCGGAGGACAGCTGATCCCTGCCGAAGCATTAAATGAATTGATTTCCAAATTAAAGTCAGACCAAATCCAAACTTGGACAGAAGCGCATGCGCTTTACGAAAATGCCAACCAAAACTATAATCACTGGAAATGCACGCATAGCTTACAGTGCCTTTTGGAAATGCGCAATGTAAAAGCCAGCGACCTCTGCCAAGCTTTTTGGGACGAACTGTTAAATGAGGCAGTAAATACGAGGCAATGGTTATCTGACCAAGTGTATTTGTCCAGAAAGAAAGACTACGCCAACCCCTTCCGTAACATGGTCTATGACAGTGCTGAAGAACGGGATCTTATTTTGGGGTCTCTGGAAACCAACAGTTTCCTCTTGCAGGAAAGGCAGGATTGCGAAGCCTTTATAAATAAAGTCAAGCTCCGATAAGACCTAGTATTACATGAATCCGGTTCCGGTTTCCGCTATTGAAAAAGCACAAATCAAACATCCAAAACAACAAATTACTTACCTGGAGAGCTGAAGCTTTATTTCCCTGATGCGCTCCTTCACGCCGATATTGGCAAGGTTAACGGAATCTGTAACTGCTTTCAAAAAATCTGCCACAGCCCCCTCGTGGGTTGTGGATTTCCCTTCATCAACTTTAACATATCTCATGGTGGTCCAAAGCAAAGTTTTGAGTTCCTCTTTGCTATCGTCCGTCATGTAATACTCCACCAACACCGTCTGATGATCGTGCCAAATTACGCGGCTCATAATCCGCACCCACTCCCCGACCTTGGCAGGACGGATGTATGAAATATTGTGGTTATATATTACCCACGCCGCCTGGTATTTTCGAATAAAGTCAATCATTTCCACACCATATAATTTGGGGACCTGATCCTCCCTCGCATTGAAAAAATAATCAAAGTATTTGGCGTTGTTTAGATGTCTCAAGGGATCACAATCCTGAAAACGGATTACCACCCGACTTTCGGTTTCCTTGGGATAGTGCCTATCTGGATCAAACTCAAACATGGGTATATCTTTTCGTGAAAATCATTTGACGGCACAAATATATATGATTTTAATCATGGTTACTTTCTATGATAATGTTTAACTTGGTGCGTTACCCGTTTAACCCAAACACTTTATGAAAATCCTATTTCCCACAGACTTGTCAGAAAACGCCAAGAATGCCCTTGATTTTGCCAAGAAATACGCCATGCTACATGACGCCTCGATCACGATGTTGTTTGCCTATTATGCTGTCTATGACTTTGCTGCGCAGGCAGAAGAAATAATAGCGGCCATAGAGGAAGACGCCAATCTTGCACTTAGGGAGGTGATTAATTCAAATACGGATCCGGTTTATATCGACTACAAGATCGTCCAGGGGACAGTAGCCACGGCCATAAATGCCACCGTTTTATCAGGGGATTTTGACCTTGTCATCATGGGAACGCAGGGAGCAAGCGGCATTCGAAAGGCACTTATAGGATCCAACACGGCCACGGTCATAAAGGAAAGCCAAGTCCCCGTAATTGCGGTGCCAACCGGTGCAACCTTTGAATCCGTCAAATCCGTAACCGTTGCCGTAGAGCTTTCGGAAGAGGATGAAAAATTGTTGAAAAAAGTCACCGACCTTACTGAAAATTGGGATCTTCCCTATAAGGTTTTACATATTTCCAACAAAGACGATTTTAACAAAGAGTTGTCTTTCAAGGGACTTCAGGTACATTTACGAGAAACCTTTCCCGACGATGAATTTGAGTTTGTTAAGGTCTCCTCACCAGAGTTTGACGCGGGCGCAGAAAAGTACCTGAAAGATCAAAAAGATACGATGATGGTCATGCTGTCAAAAAACAAAACGTTTTTCGAGTTTTTATTTAACAAAAGCCAAAGTGTGAAGTTCGCCTATCACACGCATGTGCCGCTGCTGGTTGTTAAGTGAGATAAATCATGCCATTTAATCAGCCCAATACAACAAAAATGAGAGCCATTTGTATCAGTGAATATGGCGATCCAGGGGTTTTGGTTTGTTCAGAAAGACCAACTCCGCTTCCGGGACCACACGAAGTATTGATTGAAACCGCGGCAGCCGGTGTCAATAGGCCGGACGTGGCCCAACGTAAGGGGAATTATCCTGCCCCAGCAGGTGTCGCAGCAGATATCCCTGGTTTAGAAGTTTCCGGAAGAATTGTTGCGATAGGCGAGGATGTAAAATTATGGGAAATTGGCGATGAGGTTTGTGCCCTGGTGGCAGGGGCAGGGTACGCTGAATTTGTCGTCTGCCCGGAAGAACAATGCTTGGTAATACCCGAAGGAATCAGTGTCACGCAAGCCGCTTCCCTTCCCGAAACCTTCTTTACGGTTTGGAATAATGTTTTTGATATTGGACGTTTCCATCCTGGCGAACGGGTATTGGTACACGGTGGCAGCAGTGGAATCGGTGTATCCGCGATACAAATAATAAAGGCAATGGGCGGTATCGTATTCGCAACCGCAGGATCCTCGGAGAAGTGCGCCGCTTGCCAGGATTTAGGGGCTGAGTTAGCCATAAATTACAAGGAAGCTGATTTCGAAAAAACCATCAACCAACATACTTCGGGCCAGGGAGTGGATTTGGTATTGGATATGGTTGGTGGAGATTATACCAATAGAAATATCAACTTGCTCGCCCCCATGGGTCGATTGGTCATCATCAATGCCATGCGGGGCAGGATGGGGTCGGTTGATCTCATTCAGGTGATGAAAAAACGATTGACTATTACCGGATCTACACTGCGTCCTCAGTCTATCGCTTACAAGGGCACAATCGCCAAGGCACTGATGTCGAAAATTTGGCCACTTTTTCCCGAAAAAATAAAGCCGGTAATCTACAGGACCTTTGCTCTTGAGGATGCCGCCAAAGCCCATGAACTAATGGAAAGCTCCGATCATATCGGCAAAATACTACTAATCAACGAACGCTACGGTGAACCCAAACCCTCTTAACCCCAACAACTATGAAAAATATCACCTACCTATTTCTTCTTCCACTGGTTTTGGCCTGTGGCACCTCAATAGAAAAAATCGAATTGGATTCCGATGCCTATGTATTTGAAAATGCACAGGTCATAGATGTCAGGAACGGCAGTATTTCGGTAAGCCATGTGGTAGTGGAGGAAGACAAAATCAGCAAGATCTTGGATGGAAACAAGGCATACGACTGGACAAATGCAAAAGTTATTTACTCAAAGGACTATTACCTTGTTCCCGGATTGGCCGAGATGCACGCCCATATACCCTCTATGGAGTGGGATGATCCGCTGATCGAAGAAACGCTCTTCTTGTACCTTTCAAACGGAGTGACTACTATTCGAGGTATGCTGGGAAATCCAGTTCACCTGGAACTCCGAGATAAAGCCCGTAAGCGAGAAATTGTCAGTCCACGGATCTATACCTCAAGCCCATCATTGAATGGCACGACGGTAAGGACGCCAGAGGAGGCTGCAAGCAAGGTAAGTGCCTATGCGGCGGATGGATATGATTTCCTGAAGCTCCATCCCGGCATACGTCTACACGTTTTTGACGAAATTGTTCGGACTGCGAATGAAAAAGGAATACCCTATGCAGGCCACGTGTCAAATTTGGTACGGATAAGGCATGCCCTTATCAATAAATACCAAACGATCGATCATGTGGATGGCTTTTTGGAAGGATTGGTACCGGAAGAAGCTAATGTCAATCCCCTTGAAAACGGCTTCTTTGGCTATAATTTCACTGATTTAGTTGAGTTGGAGGCCATTGATGAACTAATCGCGCTCAGCAAGGAAAATAAGGTATGGATTGTGCCTACCCAAGCCCTGTTTGATCGATGGTTTTCTCCAACTCCCGCCGAAGAACTCGCTGCTGAACCCGAAATGAAGTACATGAGTCCTGAAACGATATCAGCGTGGATAAAAAGCAAGAAAGACATGACCGAAACCGAATCCTATACAGCCGAAAAATGGGAGCGATTTAACGGCATTCGCTACAAGCTTATCAAAGCGTTACATGAAAACGGACAAGGCTTGCTGTTGGGATCCGATGCGCCACAGGTCTTCAATGTGCCGGGTTTTTCTATTCACCATGAATTGCAGGGTATGCTGGATGCAGGCCTTACGCCACTGGAAGCAATGCAAATTGGCACCCTAAATCCCGCCGCGTTTTTTGGCGGCAATTTTGGTGAAATCAAAGAAGGTATGGATGCCGACTTGATCTTAACGGAAAAAAACCCGCTGGATAACCTTCAACACCTCCGAAACCCAAAAGGCGTGATGGCTAGAGGCATTTGGTTGGATCAAAATACCATTTCTGAAAAATTAAACAGGATCGCATCAAAATACAAGAGGTAGACTAATCAGCCGATTTACTGACTACCTCAGTAATCACCCATCTGGGATAAACTGGTTTAAAAGCCTAGGAAGGTCTTTCAAAACAGCTTTCTTCTTCATGAAAGCCCCAATCGGCAGGTTTTAACGACCTAAAACAACAAAAAGGATCGTACCGAAATCCGTACAGGTGTTCAAAAACAAATCCTTTCAGCTAAAATCCGCCACCAGCAATCGCAGGAACAATGCTGACAACAGAAGTATTTTTCACAACTGATTGCTCCATTTTAAGGCTTCTTATATCATCTTGATCAACGAAAATATTGATAAATGACGGCAAATTTCCATCAGCCGTTCTAAGGTAGGTTTTGAGCCCAGGGTACAGGGAAACCAAACCCTCCAGAATTTCTGCTACGGTTTCACCTTCGATTTCTACCTGTACGGTATTATCGGTAAATTTTCTTAAAGGAGTTGGAATAATAACGCTTGCCATAAAACTCTATTTATCTACTACATTAATGGGGATTTCTTTAAAAATCCCTTCATTATCCATTCGCCAGCACCTCGCATGGGAGAATTTAAAATTAACCATCGATAAAATTAAGTAAAAAAATTGGGGAAAAGCAAACTTCTTGTCGGTAGAAGAAAGAAGAGCCTCTTGGTTGATGTGGGTGTGATAAACCCCTATTATTTCTAAATTCGCCTCACAAGCCATTCTTTCAACCTTAATAAAATCCGTTGGATGAATTAGGTACCTATTCTTCTTGTTTGACTGCTCGCTATTTGCCACTTCTATGAATTCAAGCACCTCTCCTCCCCCGTCAGAATAGGTGGTTCCCAACAAAAAACCACAGGATTCATCCGAAACATATTCAAGTTGCATTGACAGTTTAGACATAAGCGCCATTGAGACTTTTAACATAAGTAGCGAGAATAAACTATATTGCGTCTAGCCGGTATAAAACTCCCATCTTAACATCAAGTAAATGTATATCTTAATTTGGAGATATTGAAACCTAAGCTAAACGAGACCCTAAATACCCAATAAAAAGCCGAAAAAAAAAGGCTATTTCCCCCTAAAAAACTCCAAATTAAATTAGCGACGCTTCAGGCTGGTGATGTTGAAAATATCAAAATATTTTTCATTCGCTGGAGGGTCTTTTACTTTGCGGATTGAAAAGGATTTGTGATATTTACTTGGCTAATGCGGGATAATGGAAGGATGAGGGGAGGAAAAATCAACGCCCACCACTTTTATCGCAAAACCACCTTCTTACTATTTTAAAGGTTTAAAAAAAAAACAAATGAATTTTGAAGAAACAACGTTAAAGGGCGCATTTATTATTGAGCCTAGAAGATTATTTGACGAGCGGGGATTTTTCACGAGAACCTTTTGTAGAAAGGAGCTTGAAGCACATGGTTTGATTTCGGAGGTAGCCCAAGCAAATATGTCATTTACAAAAAAAACCGGGACTTTTCGCGGGATGCACTATCAAATCGCACCCTATCAGGAAACTAAATTAGTCCAATGCACACAGGGAGCAATCTTTGATGTAATCATTGACCTAAGACCTGATTCTCCAACCTATAAAAAATGGATTGGGGTAGAGCTTTCTGCCGCTAACGGACGCATGTTATTTGTGCCTAAGGATTTTGCCCATGGATTTATCACATTGGAAGACAACACGTCTGTCAACTACCTGGTTTCCCAATTTTACACCCCCGCTTCGGAACGAGGTATCAAATGGGATGACCCGCAATTTGGAATACAATTGCCAATCCCAATTTCGGTGATTTCCGAAAAAGACCAATCACACTCTTTTTATCAACTATAAATTCTCTTTTATGATCATTGTAGATAGCGCGTTAAAACAAAGGGATATTGAAGGCAGGCCAATAAAGGTCGGAATGATAGGCGCAGGGTTTATGGCGCAGGGTATTGCCGTGCAAATCGAACTTTTTACTCCCGGAATGGAATTGGCTGTAATATCAAATAGAACCCTATCCAAGGCGATAAACGTATTTCAGTCCGCACAGCGCGAAAATATAGAGCAGGTTGACACCTTGGAATCACTTAATCAGTGTATTCATTCCGGAAAAAAAGCGGTGACTAATAACCCTTTTCTGTTATGCGAGGCAGAAGGATTGGATGCCATTATTGAGGTTACCGGTGCCGTAGAGTTAGGGTGCCAGATTGCGTTGAGTGCCATCGAAAACCGCAAGCACATCATCATGATGAATGCCGAAACCGACGGAACGGTGGGCCCTATTCTGAAAGTGTATGCTGATCAAAAGGGAGTGGTTTTCACAAATGCGGATGGCGACCAACCTGGCGTTACTCTTAACTTGTATAGGTTTGTTAAACAAATCGGTCTAAAGCCGGTTCTTTGCGGCAACATCAAAGGGCTTCACGATCCCTACCGAAACCCCACTACGCAGGAGGGCTTTGCAAAAAAATGGAAACAAAACCCCGCGATGGTTACCTCATTTGCAGA
Organism: Lunatimonas lonarensis; assembly: GCF_000390185.1. Lineage (GTDB taxonomy): Bacteria > Bacteroidota > Bacteroidia > Cytophagales > Cyclobacteriaceae > Lunatimonas > Lunatimonas lonarensis. The sequence continues at coordinate 197,776 of NZ_AQHR01000085.1, forward strand.
CGGAAGCAAAATATCCTTTGAACAGGCTATCACAGCGAACGCAACCGGAATGCGGGTGGCGAAAAGAGGCATGCATGGCCCCACGGTTGAAATGGGCAAACATGTCAGGGATTGTCTCGATGAATATCCATTGTCCGACATGTTAGAGGGACCAGGCATAGTAGATTATATCGTAGGAGCCAGTCCCGGTCCAGGTGTATTTGTGTTGGGTACCATGGAAAACCCAATCCAAAAACACTATCTTAATCTCTATAAAGTTGGGGAAGGGCCTTTGTACTGCTTTTACAACCCCTATCACCTATGCCATTTCGAAGTTCCCATTACCGTGGCAAGGGCCGTTCTTTTCCATGACGCAGCTATTGCACCAGAAGCGCACCTCGTGGATGTAGTTGCCACTGCAAAAACAGACTTATCGGCCGGCACTACGTTGGACGGAATCGGTCACTATATGACCTATGGCCTATGTGAAAATTCAGACACCTCTCTGAAGGAAAACTTGTTACCGCTTGGATTGGCTGAAGGATGTATTCTTAAACATGACATCCCAAAAGATCAAGTTCTGACTTACGACGATGTCATTCTCCCAAAAGATCGTGTGGTAGACCGATTGAGAAAAGAACAGACTGTATTTTTCCACAAATAAGGGCCCAAAGAAAGGCCCATTAATTAAACAACCACTGATAATCATTTGGTTTGGAGGCCGACCTAAGTCAGTTTCCAAACCAATTGGCTGTCAATTAGCGATGCTTCTTGAAGCCTGTTCAATACTTTTAGACGGATAAGGTTTGAATTTCTAAAATCCGTATCAGAAAAATTCATTTCGGTTAGTCCCGATTCCAACTCCTTCACTGTTTTGACTAAGTCGAACTCAGGTTGATGGTTTGGTGCTAATTTGGAAAACAAGTCAAAGTTCACTTTATAGGATCTCTTATCAGCGGGGGCATCTTTATTGATACTTAGTGAAACATCAGGGATGATTTCGGAAACCGCTTCCGCTATGGTCTTTATCTGGTAATTCCATGAGTTCGACCCAACATTCACGGCAAGAAAGTTACCGCCATTTTCGTGGGTTCTGAAACTCGCCCATTCCATGGCTTTGGACATATCTTTTACGTGTACAAGGGCGCGCCACGGGGAGCCGTCGCTCAATACTTCGAGTTTTCTACTTGCCACTGCGCCCGCAACGAAATCATTCAACACCAGGTCAAGTCTAAGTCGTTGGCTAAATCCACAGGCAGTGGCAAAACGTAAACAGGTTATGACAAAGGAGGAATCAGCCAGGGGTTCTAGGTCTCTTTCCGAAAACACCTTTGACTTTGCATAGGCGGTCAATGGATTTAATGAACTATCTTCGGTTTTCGGAAAGTCTTCCGCCGCACCATACATGCTACAGCTGGAAGCGAAAACGAACGAACGAACCCCCGCACGTTTGGCCATTTTTGCAATTTCTACACAGGCTTTATGATTCACGTCATAGGTGATCTCCTCGTAGTTTTTGCCCATAGGATCATTTGAGATAGCCGCTAGATTAATCACGGTATCCACACCCTCTAACAAATCCGGAGGAAAGTGTCTAACGTCTCCAAAAACCTGCTTATCTACCAGCACCTCGGGAAGGTAATCCACGCCTGTCAAGCAATTGGCAAAATAGCCAATATCATAGCCTACAATTTCAATATTAGGGTGGGTCATTTTCAAATGCCTCACCAATACAGGACCGATATAGCCCATATTTCCTGTGATCAATACCTTCATCTTCTTTGATTTAAATCGATTCATAAATTACCATGTTCTCCATGGCGCATTTCCCGAACTCCATAGTTCTTCTAAATAATTCTTGTCCCGTAACGAGTCCATGGCTTGCCAAAAACCTTGATGTACAAAGGCCGCCAACTGGTTATTTGTCGCTAGGTGCTCCATGGGGCCTCGTTCCCATATCGTATCATCTCCTTCAATCAATTCAAAAACAGAAGGTTCCAAAACGAAAAACCCTCCATTGATCATAGCAGATTCATTTCCGTCACCTTGGGGCTTTTCACGAAAATTACCAACCCTGTTTCCCTCTCCCCCCAACAAAAAAGCTCCGAATCTACCGGGTTGCTGCACAGCAGTCAACGTAGCCGGACAGTTTTGGCTTTTGTGAAATTCTATACTGGCCGTGATATCGACATCTGATACACCATCGCCATAGGTCATACAGAACGTTTCGTCTCCAATATATTCCCGAACTCGCCTAAGGCGACCACCAGTCATCGTGTCCAAACCCGTGTCTACCAAGGTGACTTTCCAAGGCTCTTGCTGTGGTTTATGAATCGAAATGCTGTTTTTTACCAAGTCTATTGTAAAATCGGCATTCAAATGAGCATAATTAAGGAAATACTCCTTGATTACTTGCCCCTTATAACCACAACAAATAATAAACTCGTTTATCCCATGGCTGGAGTAAATTTTCATAATGTGCCATAGAATAGGCTGGGAACCAATGTGCACCATTGGCTTTGGCCTAACTGCACTTTCCTCACTGATACGGGTTCCAAAACCACCCGCCAATATAACTGCCTTCATTGCTTTTTCCTTATCACATTACCTTTGTAAACTTTTCTAAAAACCTCCCACATATGGTCACCAAAAACCTTTGAATTTATTTTTGTGGCAAAAACCCTTTCTGAGTTTTCACTACAGGAATTCCATTTTTCCTTTTCTGATGCAAGTATTTCAAGCTTTTCCCGCCACTGTTCAACATCATACATTCCTACGCTATAACCCATACCCTCCTCTTCAACTTGTACATTCAAGCACTGATTTTTGGTAACTATGGTCGGTTTTCCAAATGTCAACACGTCCTGAACACTTGTCATCCCCTGACATCCTTCTTTATGATCTGGAAACTTAAGTGGGATCAATATAGCAATTGATTTTTGGTAAAAAGGAATTAAATCCTTTGACAAGGTTACGGACCAATCAACTTCCACATTGGGTGGAATATCTGTGGTAGAAGGAATTGATGTAGGTGTACAAAAGATTTTCAATTGGTAAGGCAAACCCCGAAAAGCGTCAATGAGCGTTTCGAAATCCCGGTCGGTGTGGCCTGCCGACATGAAGTACTCGCACTCCTCAAATGGTAGTCTATTTTTACAATATTTCTCCAAGTAAACAATATCTGGACCCCATTGGCTCACTGAAAACCTATCCCTCCATTCCTGTAAGTCAAGATTAAGGCGCTTTATGGTTCTTTCCATTAAAGGCTGACTCAAAAAAACAGAAGCCTCATATTGTTTAAGAATCAATCTGGAAATGTATCTTTTTAGCGGGTTGGAATTTCTTGTCAGGAAAGGCTGATGCAAGGTCACAACCATTGGTTTTCTAAACAAGCCAAATACCTTGAGAAATAGTAGAAACTTTAAATTGGCTTTTGAATACGGAGCATAGATAATATCAAAATTGTCCCGCTCCAATAGAAGTCGTATTTGTTGGTCGAGATGAGAAATACCAAAAAGCTTACCTACTTTATTTATCCACCGATGTCTTTCGTGTGGAAAGACGATCACCTCTACCCCTCCTTTCTGCTCTATTTCTATTTTACCCCAAACATGCTGACTGCCACTTATGCCCTTCTTCCAAAGATCATAAGCTTTCTCCATCGAATAATTGTTGACTAAAACTACCTTCATAAAAAACAACAAGCAAAAACAGACCAACAGGCGGAAGAATTTTTTAACCGTGTTACATTATACACAATATTGTGTATAAAGTTATCAAATAAATCAAACAAGTAAATGGGGGCCCAAGAAAAAATTGACGGGAATTTTCGTAAATAATTACAAGAACAAATTTAAATTTTTAAACGAGCAATAAGAGGCAGAATTTTTAAGCCTAAAGTCAAACGTACCTCTTTAGAGGCGAAATAAACGGATCTTAGCTTTGGCTAAGCAAAGCACTTCCCGGCCCCTTTATGGTTTTGCACTGTAAAAAATAGTTGATCAAAAAACAAAAAAATCCCCGATCTACTTGACTTCGGGGATTTTTTGTTTTGAAAGGAATCAAATATATTGATTTAAAATATTCTCATACACCTCCTGCTTACCACTGATTTGTTTTGGCTCGCCAATTTCCAAGGCTAAACTACGGAGATCCTCAAGAGAAAGCTTGCCATCTTCAAAAGCCTTGCCATTTCCCGAATCAAAAGAAGCATATCGTTCCTTTCGCATGGCGAGGTACGGCGACTTCTCCATGATATCGTTGGCGATCAACAAACTACGGGCGAAGGCATCCATGCTTCCGACGTGTGCATGGAAAAGATCTTCCAGATCAGTGGAATTACGACGTATTTTGGCGTCAAAATTCACTCCACCCGTTGTAAATCCTTCTCCCTGAAGTAACACCAACATGGATTCAGTCAGTTCTTGAAGGTTAATGGCAAACTGGTCGGTATCCCAACCGTTCTGATAATCACCCCTGTTTGCATCAATGCTGCCCAGAAGACCAGCATCCTGGGCTACCTGAAGTTCATGCTGAAAAGTATGCCCCGCCAGCGTGGCATGGTTCACTTCCAAGTTTAGTTTGAAATCCTTGTCCAACCCAAAATGGCGGAGAAACCCTATTACCGTTGCCGCATCGTAGTCATATTGATGCTTTGTGGGCTCCATCGGCTTGGGCTCTATGAGAAAGGTACCTTTAAATCCCTGCTTCCTGGCATAATCCCGCGCCATCGTCAAAAACTGGGCCAAGTGCTCCGTTTCCCGCTTCATATCGGTATTCAACAGCGACATATATCCCTCTCTGCCTCCCCAGAACACGTAATTTTCCCCACCCAATTTGATCGTCGCATCGATGGAGTTTTTCACTTGCGTGGCCGCGCGGGTCACTACCTCAAAATCAGGGTTGGTAGCCGCTCCGTTCATGTACCTGGGGTTACTGAATACATTCGCAGTACCCCAAAGTAGCTTAATTCCGGTTTCTTTCTGCTTCTCCAATGCATAATCGGTGATGATCTGCATTCTACGTTCGTATTCGGCGATGGTATCTCCCTCGTCAATCAAATCCACATCGTGGAAACAATAAAAAGGAGCTCCTATCTTTCCAATGAATTCAAATGCAGCATCCATTTTATCCTTGGCCCGCTGGATTGGATCCGTAGACCTATCCCATTCGCGGAGGATGGTTCCCGGCCCAAAAGGGTCGTTGCCCGTGCCGCAGAAGGAATGCCAATAAGCTATGGCAAAGCGAAAGTGTTCCTTCATGGTCTTTCCAGCAATGACCCGGTTTTCATCGTAATATTTAAAAGACAATAGATTCGAGGAATCCTTTCCTTCAAATTTTATCTTTTCAATGTTTGGAAAATAGGTTTTTGACATGGTTCAAATAGTTAATTTTATATTCGTTTAGGTTTAAATAAGTTTACAACTTTTGAAGACGCTGTTCCCATTTTTGGTACACTTCGCCATAGGATGCCTTAAGATCTTCTTTGGGTTGTAGCTCGGAGACCTTTTCCAATCCAACGAACGCTTCCTGGCTGTTGGCGTAATAGCCAAGTCCTATGCCTGCGCCTCTGGCAGCACCCTGGGCTCCGTCCGTATCGTAAAGCTCAAGCACCACATCATTCATATTGACAAAGGCCTCTCTAACAATCGGACTTAGGAACATGTTGGCCCTTCCCGCTTTTACCGTCTTGAGATTCAGTCCCATGCCCTTCATAATGTTAAAGCCGAAGGTCAGCGCACTAACGATACCCTCCTGACCCGCACGCATCACGTGTCTTTTGTCGTGCTTTAACAGGTTAAGGCCTTGCAAATGGGCATCCACTTGTCTGTTTTCCATTATTCGTTCAGCGCCGTTGCCAAAGGGGATAAAGCTCAGCCCCTCGGATCCTATGGGTACTTCCCCGGCCAACTGGTTCATTTCCTCATAGCTAATACTATTTCCACCAATCAACCGTTTTATCCAGCTATTTAAAATGCCCGTCCCATTTACGCAGAGTAGTACACCATAGTGGGGACTTTCTTTCCGGTGATTGACATGAACAAAGGTATTCACCCGGCTGGCAGGATCATATACCGGCCGCGTACTTACGCCATATACGGTGCCCGAGGTGCCTGCCGTCGTCGCCAGCTCCCCCTCTTCGAGAACGTTTAAGGAAAATGCGTTATTGGGCTGGTCGCCTGCTCGGTAAGTCACGGGGATATTGGCCTCTAGACCCAATAGTTCAGATGCGGCCTGACTGAGCTTGCCCTGGTGGCTAAAAGAAGAAACGGAAGCCGGAAGAACCGATTTTGGCAGCCCATAGTAATCCATCAGCGGATCCGATACCGCATTTTGCTGGAAATCCCAGAATATTCCCTCCGACAACCCAGTCTCGGACGTCAATATTTCTCCGGTGAGCTTCATGGCTATGAAATCTCCGGGCAACATGATCTTATCAATGCGATCAAAATGGTGGGGCTCATTTTCCTTGACCCAGCGAAGTTTAGAGGCTGTAAAATTCCCGGGGGAATTCAATAGTCGCTGTAAGCAATAGGATTCTCCGAGGTCTTGAAACGCCTTGTTACCTATCGCTACCGCTCGGCTATCGCACCAAATGATAGAGGGTCGAATCAACGTTCTATCCTTATCAACCATTACCAGGCCATGCATCTGGTAGGATATACCAATACCCAATACTTCTCCCGGTTTGAGGTCAGCTTTTTTCTTAATTAGTTGAGTGGTTTCCTGAATATATCTCCACCACATCATCGGATCTTGCTCCGCCCAGCCGGGCTCTGGAGAGGCAATGACCATCTCTTCTCCAGGCAGCGTGGCAGAAACAACGACCTTACCCGTTTTAGCATCCAATAGGGTGGTTTTAACCGACGAACTGCCAATATCGTATCCAATCAATAAATCTCTCATAAGTAGTAAATTCGTTTGACTACCAAAAAACAGTATAGAGTGCGGCAAGTATACCCGCAATCAAAATCGCTCCAATTTTAAATTTGGTACTCGTCGTAAACAAATCAGGTGTGATTTCAATTCCGTTTGGATGATCCTTGCCTTTACCTTCGTACAGGCTTACTCCAATTATTACCACAGAAATTATCAAAAACACAACACCCATCCGGTCTATGAAGGGAAGTCCCGGTACCATAAACTTAAACAGCGTGGACAGGGGAATGGTAAGTGCCGCCGCAGTCAATGCCGCATTTGAGGTAGTTTTCTTCCAGAAGAAGCCAAATATAAATATGGCAAAAACCCCCGGTGATACGAAGCCGGTGTACTCTTGGATATATTGAAAAGCCTGGTCCAATTGCCTTAACGCCGGCGCTACCAACGCTGCTAGGAAAAAAGCCGCTACTGCGGTAATCCTACCGACACGCACCTGTTTTTTCTCACTGGCTTTGGTGTCGAAGAAACTCTTGTAGATATCAAGTGTAAATATGGTAGAAGTACTGTTGGCCATAGATGCAAGGGAAGATACAATGGCTGCTGTCAGTGCTGCAAATGCCAAACCCTTTAACCCTGTGGGCAGCAGCTGAAGCAACGTTGGATAGGCACGGTCGGATTTTATAATGCCAACCTCCGGGTCTGTCATGGACTGGATAAAGGATGTATCAAAACCCTCCCTAACAATCACATAAGCTGCTATACCTGGAATCACCACAATCAACGGCATTAACAGCTTTAAAAACCCAGCAAACACCATCCCTTTTTGGGCTTCGTTGAGCGATTTTGCGGCTAGTGCACGTTGGGTTATGTATTGGTTAAAACCCCAGTAATTGAGGTTGACAACCCACATCCCTCCAATCAAAACGCTCAGTCCTGGTAAGTCCAAGTAAGCATCCCTCTCTCCTCCTGCCCCGTCGGGGATCATCATTTCTCCCTCGAAAATGATCATCTTAAAATGAGAGGGTGCCTGCTTGATAAGTGCCATAAATCCACCCCATACATCGCCATCTCCAACGATATTCAAGGCCAAGTAAGTAGTAGCAAGGCCGCCTGCCACCAGGAAAAACACTTGGATCACATCGGTCCAAGCTACCGCTTTCAGACCACCGTAAATGGAATAAAGCATGGCAAAAACCGCCAAGCCGGCAATGCCATACCCAAGCGGCACCCCTAAAATGGTGTTTAAACTTAGGGCTCCCAGATAAAGAACCGACGTAAGGTTCACAAACACATAAACCAGCAACCAAAATATGGCCATGGTGGTGCGGACTCTACTATCGTATCGTTTTAGCAAAAACTGAGGCATCGTGCTGATACCCTCCTTGAGGTATATGGGAAGAAAGAAAATAGCGACAATAATCAAGGTCGCGGCAGCCATCCATTCGTAGGTCGAAATAGCCAGGCCTAACGCATACCCCGAGCCGGACATACCAATAAACTGCTCAGCAGAAATATTCGATGCAATCAACGATGCGCCGACGGCCCACCATGGCAGCGCCTTCGAAGCAAGAAAATAATCATTGGAATTTTTGACATGTCCTTTCTTTTCACGGGACACAAAATAGCCCATCAAAATGATCAGAAGACAGTATCCAACAAAGATGGTGAGGTCTAATGAGGTGAAATTCATGAATGGTTTAAAATGTTTATGGGTTTATAATCTCGGCAAAGCAATCGGTTGCAGCGTGAAAATACGGCCTGCAATATAGCGAATTAAGTGTTTAGGAAAACAGGAAATTCAAAAAGTAATGGAGGGCATTGATAAATAGGAAGACTCCGACCTCTGCCATCAGGCATCTTACTTCGAGCAACAAAAACAAAAACCCCAAAGGTTTTATAGACAATCCCCCCCTTTGCCTGGATTTCACGGAATTCCCCGGTCATATAGCTAATTCATTCGAACATTGGGAAGGGTAAATCCGAAGCAATAAGTATATTTAACATTGAAAAGCTTATTATCATGGGAGGGGCATCAGAAATCGATACTAGCAAAGCTTTAAGCAATGCCTGGCAGCAGCTAGTACGGGAACACAAACTAAAAGCCGCTGCAATCCAAATTCATGGGGACCTAGGAAACGATTTTTCGTGGGCTGCCGCATCGGAATATATGGAAATTAACCAACCCTTTTTTATCGGTGAACTGACGGAATTACATTTGGCGGCCCTAGTGCTGAAACTTCAAGCAAGGGGAAAGCTAGATCTAGACAGTCCCATTTACAATCTTTTGCCTGAAAACCTCAGCATTTCACTGAACCCTTGGCCAAAGAAAGACCTATTCGAAAAAATTACGATAAAGCAGCTTTTCAACCATACATCCGGACTTCCCGACCTTTTCACAACGGTTGGTAAAAAAAACTCATTCTATGAGCTTATTTCCAAAGATGATGACCACGTTCTTAAAACGGACACCTACCTTAACCAATCCGGTAAACTGAAGCCTATCCAATCACCTGTCAATCCAAAAAACGCTGTCCACTCATTTACGAATACCTTTCTTCAAGTACTTGTCTTAGAGAAATCTTCCGGAAAAAGGATCGGGGCACTCGTAGAGGAGTTTCAAAATCGACCTTTGGGGTTTTCCCAGACCTACCTCTACTCCGATCCTCACGACCGAACTCCCAGTACATTATTTTTTGAGGAGAAGGAAATCAAAAGCTATCAATTGTTGACCTCTTTCGGTTTCCCAGGCAGTATGGTGAGCAGTGCCCAAGATACCATGTCGCTATTGCGTGCCTTTTTTCACGGTCACCTATTTCCTCCCGAATTAATCCCGCTATCGAGGGAATGGGTACCCGAATCGCCTATGTTAGAGCGTGGATTGGGGATTGAAAAATACTCGCAAAAGAAATTCCTCAACTTAATAACCGATGGCGCACCGATGATCGGCAAAGTATCTGGAACGGGAGCCTTTGCGATCTACGATACCGAAAAAAAACTTTTCTTCACAGGGTCGACGAATCAAGTGCTTCGGCGGGATCTCCCAAAAATAATCGTCAGAATGCTAGCTAAATTAATCCCGTGACCAAACGCCGATTGGTCTGAAATTAGACCACCTCTACATCAAAGGCTGCCTGTCTGACCCTTCCGTCTATCTTGACCTGAACCCATACCCGATAGGATCCAGGTTCCGGAAACGCATAGGGAAACCTAACGATCTGGTGAGTTTCATGTTCACCGTCTGTGATTACCGGATGAACCATTTCCCCCATCAACAAACTGTCCCGCTCAGTCTCTGGCATCGCGTCAAGCCAATCTATTACCGAATCGATACTATCCATGAAAGTTATGCCAGAGGGAATACCTGTATATCCCTGCTTTCGGGTTTTAAACCGATTGACCATGGCCTCTTGAGCTCCCATGGAATAATTACCGGTTGGATGCAAGTGGATGTATACCGAGCCATCATGTTTCATCACCACCGCATGGCCCATCATACCTAAGTAGGGCTGCAATACAGCAGCCTCCCCATGCGGGTCGAAGAGCGCAAAGGTCAACTCGTGCAAGCGCCGGGCTTCATACCGATCTACATTAGATTCCCAAATGGCCTCGTAGCCATCACCCAATTCTACCCTTACCCCAGGCATGCCACAAAGTAAAAAATCACTGTCAAGTGTGGCGACCTCCGACTTAATGGGATTTGTTATCAGAAAAGAGTCATCAGCTCCCAATGATCCAGTGTAGGAAGCTAATCGAAACCCCCGAGATTCAGGTACAGAAAGATCTGCTACGATGGTTTCAGCAAAACCTGTAAATCGGGTGATGTCCGCAAAAACATGATAGTCGCCCGCAGGAAGCTCCGGAAGTACCGTCCTAAAGTGAAGCGAATCCAACCGCTGAGGGTGAAGGTGGGCAAAAACCTCTAATCCCCCCTTTTTAACGAGAAATAGATGCATCAACTTGCCATGATCTGGGATCAGGTAACCCATCTTTCGAGAACTCCCCCCCTGGCCCAATTCCTTTGGATCAATTTTCAAATCGAGAAAAGGTACCTCTTCAATGACAAGGAAATCGGCCATCCCCTGTATAGGTTTGTAAATATTTCGCTGATAACCTGCGGCTTCACTGTCCCACCAGTTTTTGCCCCCCCACAAAATCAACACCATCGACAGTGTACCCACCGCTAAGCCCAGCCATTTTCGACGGGTAGGCGTAGAGCGTTTCTCGCCCACAGAAATAAGGCTCTCTCCCACTGATGCCATCACGATGGTAACCATCAAAACAACCAGAAACAGGCCCAATAGGCTGAGTACGATCCCCAATCCCAAAGGCATATCCTTTTGTGCCGTTGGCATAGCCAAGATCGGAATCGTAGCATCATACTGCTGGTCTTCCTCTTTCATACTTACGTGCACGCTAGAGGCACCTGAACCCATAAACCAAAGCTCCAATTGATATTTACCAGGCTCCCCTTTCACGGGTAGGAGCGGATCAGAAGTTGGGGTGCCATCCAGTCCGACCGACCAATACACCGGCTTGGCTTCTAACGAAACCCCCGTTGGATTATCCGGCAAAACCACCGTGACCAAGGCAATTCCCGGAATCACATCGGGGGGCTCAATATGTGCCAGCATGCGGTGGGAGCCAAGCAGTCCCTCAAACACAACTCCTGGACTCCCTACATGACTACTACAGACAAGATAAATGAATACACCCACTAAATGGGTTAACTTATTGAATTTCCGCATAATTAGTTTACCGCTTTATCTGTCCCATCCAATTACCCCAGGCCAACGCAATCCGCGCACTCAGGAGACCCAAAACCCCTGCCAGTGCCAAACCCTTTATCAAACCCAATCCGGAAGAAGTGTAATTTGGATGAAAGTCATAGCGATAGCTCCAGTCGGGAGAGCTGCTGTAAGGCCAAGAAAAGCGCCCAAAAAACCAACCTCTTGCAGCCTCGGTGTTCAGGAATTCAGCAAAATACCACTGTAACGGAACAAATGCGGCCAAAAAAACCAGAGATAGCAAGGCTGCGAGTACCCACTTATTTATTTCACGACTTCTCTGCATCACCAGATCGATCGCCAAAGCCGGGAAAACCAATAATAGAGGAAAGTGATAAGGCTGAAACCGTGTAATATGGTTAAAAACAGGGCTTAATTTAGGCTCTGCAGGAAATAGCGGCAAGATCCATACCATGGCTGCCATCAACCCCATGTAGCACAGTGCCATCACTGTCCCTCCCCACCGAAACGGGGAGGCATAGGATACCGGAACAATCAACAAAGGAAAAACAACGGCTGCTACCTTGTATGCCGTCACGCCATGCAAACGGTTGACAAAGAAAAACTCGGAAATAATCGTGTAAACCATTACCAACACAAAGCCAGCGGACAATGCAAACAGCCACCTAAGGTGGTTCCTGGTTTTGGTGGACACCGTACCCTTCAAGTTGTTTTGCACTGCCAGTACACTCACCATAGCCCCAAACTGAATCATCATCATACCCAATCCCAACACCAAATGAGGGGGAGATAGAATCTTGACATCCAATCCGTACGTATTGTGCCACCAATCATCAAAAGGTGCTGATGTCAGCATGGCAAACGCGCCCCAAATACAAAAAAGGGCTCCCAACGATCCATGGAATATGCCCCAAAAAGGAATACTGGCTTGTTTCTCCTCCTCAGAAGAAAAAAAGCTTGTTTTTAAAACCTTAATTCCGGAGAAAACGCCAGCAATCACTGCTCCCAAATACATGGATAGATGGGGGGGCGAAAAAAGGCCATCCCTCCCAACGCTCATATGCCAGGAAATGTCCCACAATAAGCCGACAGCAATACACAAGCTGGCAAAAACCGAAGCGTAGACATAGGCTGGGATTGAAACTGACCGCGCCGAATGGCTAACTGGCTCCACAATAGGGGGCATCACAGCGGTTTGAGACATACTAGTATTCAGTTATAGTACGATTGATTACAAAGACTAAAGATAAGGCTGGCGTACCAACATCAAAAGAAATACGAACGCCAATTATAAAAAGACTACCGGATTATCAAAAAACGAAGGGGCCTCATAGGCCCCTCGCTTAGTTTAATTACCCACAAATTGTTCCCATACCACTACCGATTAGGCCAACCAAGCGGGCTTGGTAGTAACGACCTCCGCTCTCAACTGATTCAGTAGATTATAAAGCCCAAAATACGTACGGTTAACATAAAGCCCGTGTTTCGACCCCCTGGCCTGTTTGGACTTTCTAAACATATTGTCATTGGAAATACGATCGCCCAACTGGAATATCTCCTGAAAATAACCGTCGTCCGCAAAGTTGAAACTATCCACATGAAACGGTCTCCCCAGAAGGTGGATCATCTCCCTAAAAACACCTTTAAAGTAAGCCTGTTCCTCGATACTGTCTTTGTTGGAAATAAATTCCAAATCAACAAAAACCTGATCCAGTTCCTCTTGATTGATCAAAAGATCCTTTTTTATAAGCGAGAAATACCCTGTATAGAAATCCTCCGGGATTACTTTTACACATCCGAAGTCAATTATCGCAAGCCGACCATCGGGCTGAATAATGAAGTTGCCCGGATGGGGATCCGCGTGCACCTGCTGCATTTCGTGAACCTGGTGATGGTAAAAGTCCCACATAGCCTGGCCGACCAGATTTTTTTGCTCCTGTGTCGGGTCGGTCTGAAGCCATTCCCTAATGTGCAACCCATTCATCCAATCCATAGTAATAACCCTCGGACTACTCATTTCTTGGTAATAGGTGGGAAATGCCAAATTCGGAATATGGCTACAGGCGGAAGCAATCTCGGCACCCCTCTGCATCTCAAGTTCATAATCCGTCTCTTCTAGGAGCTTTTCTTCCACTTCTTCCATGTAATGGTCGAGCTCACGTTCGTTCATATTAAGAAGCCTCAGGGCAAAGGGTCTGACAAGTTTTAAGTCCGACCGAACACTGGACGCTACACCTGGATACTGGATCTTTACGGCAAATACCCGCTCGCCCTTTGTGGCCTGATGTACTTGTCCGATGGATGCCGCATTCACGGCTGTCTGGGTAAAACTGTCGAACAGTTGATCCGGCGATTGGTCAAAAAACTGTTTGAAGGTCTTCACTACCAGTGGATAGGACAATGGAGGAGCACTGTACTGCGCCATGGTAAATTTATCCTGATAGGCAGTCGGCAGCATATTTTTATCCATAGCCATCATCTGGGCAACTTTCAGTGCAGATCCTTTTAGTTCACTGAGCGAATCATATATATCCTCGGCATTTTCCTTATGGAGTTGATCCTTACTCAGAGAAGGATTTACCACTTTTTGAGCATAGTGCTTCACGTAGTTTCCCCCTACCTTGGCCCCTGTTTTCAAAAATTTAGCAGCCCTCTGAACCTTCGATACGGGAATACTACTCTGTTCCTTTAATGTATTGGCCATGCTCATTTAGATTGGTATAAGAATTTGGCAAAGTCGACAAAACTGTCAACCGCACTTTTCCCCATAAGGTCAAAAGCTAGATTGACTGACTTTTCTACAGCTGCGTCTGTCTTTTCAAACGCCGGCGACGTATCGCGCATCCAAAACTGGAAAACAAACATAACCTGTAACCACAGTGCCTCGTCATATCGGTCGGTGATAAATGGCCGGTCTGCAATTTCATCCGTCTCTTTCCCCTCCAACACAATGTCCCTTGCAAAAGATTTAAACTTCTCTTTAAAGGATTTCATTTCGGTCATAAAAGGATTTCTTTCTTTCATCCTCCCACTGTAAACGCTAAGTAGGTAGCTCCGCTTTCCCTTCAACTCCTCCAGCCAAGTGTAAAAGAAACCAAGCAATTTTTCCCTGGAAGAATACCCCGGATATACTTCCTGGCTTTGGAGTTCTTTAATCGTTTTATCAAACAGAATCTCCCATACCGATTCTTTTATCGCTTCAAAAGAGGTGAAAAACTGATAAAATTCCCCTTCTTTCATTTTAAGCCCTTTTGCGAACTTAAACACTGAGCTGGGTTCTTTACCGTTCTCAAGAATATAGCTAATATACTCCTCTAATATCAGTTGCTTTTTATCACCGCTGTTTTTCTTTGCTTCTGTCATCCCTGTTTGTTGTTTTCAATCACACCTAGGTAACAAAATAACCTTTGAGGAGGTTTTTGATTTGTTGTTAATTATTTTCTCGGATGCATCTGGAATACCAAAACACCAAATCGTCGTTTGATTTTGAAAAAGGTAAACCATTTTCCATCTTTTTTGCGTTTATTAGTAAAATTAAACTCCTGGCAGGTATGCGGATTCGGGGACTATTACCTAAACTACTTTTTATTACGTTGATGGCTTCCGCCTCATGTACGCAAGATGAGGAATTGCCGGAGGTTCGATTCAAGCGGGTCAAAGAAGCCATTTACTCAAGTATGAATGAATGGTATTTTTGGAACCATCTTATACCCACAGGAATAAACATAGATCAGCATACATCCTATCAAAGTTTGCTGCGAAGCATGATGTACACCCAACTGGATGAATGGTCCTATATTACCACCCCGCAGGAGTTTAATAGAGCGTTTACGGGGCAGCAGGCGGGGCACGGCTTTGGGATAGCCATTGGTTTGGACGATCGCCTGTTTGTATCCTTCGTTTATAATGAATCGCCCGCCGGAAAGGATGGATGGCAACGAGGTTGGGAAATTGTTGGCGTCAACGGGAGGCCAACATCCTCCTATCGATCTGGAAATGGCTACAACCTTCAATTGGGTCCAAACACTTCCGACATTCAAAATACATTTGTACTGAAGTTGCCAGACGGGTCTGAAATAACCAGAAGAATTGGCAAAACAGAATACCAAACCAATTCTGTACTGCACAAAGAGATCATCAAAATAGATGAAAAACAAGTAGGATATTGGGTGTATAATAGCTTTAGGGCTACGCGCGGAGTGACGCCGACCAAGAGCGTGGAGGTGGAAGACGCCTTGGCTTTTTTTGAGGAGGCCCAGATTTCTGAATTGGTTATCGACCTCCGTTACAATGGCGGCGGATCGGTGGACGTAGCCGAACAGATAATGAATGCGCTGATCCCCGGAATCCACGATGGGAAATTGATGTATACCAACGCACTCAATGATTCCAAATCCAACTTAAACGAGTCCCAAAATTTTAAGAAAACGGGAAACCTGGAATTGAATCGAATTCTGTTTCTCACCTCAAGAGGTTCCGCATCCGCAAGTGAGTTGATCATCAATTGCCTTGAACCCTACATGGAAACGGTCATTATTGGTGAAAATACGTTTGGAAAACCGGTTGGCTCTTTCCCACTTTCGCGGTTTAACAATACCCTGTCAGCCAATGACGTCGAACTGGTCCCAATTACGTTTGCCATAGCAAACGCGAATGGCAAAGCAGAGTATTTTGGCGGTTTTTCACCCCAATTTCTTGCGGGGGACGACGTTTCAAAAAACTGGGGGAACCAACAGGATCCCAGACTCAGGGCTGCCTTGGATTATCTTCAGTTTGGTAGCGTAGGGCCTCAGGCGAGGCAGAGCTACAAAGACCATGGATGGGCAATGATCGACAACTTCAATGGGCTGTTGAAGGAGTTTCCCGCTTACTGATCGATTCCTTCGAAACTAGGCACCTGGCTCAGCGGTTTCTTTTCAGGTAGTCCAAGTAATCACCTTTTGGTATAGGCTTCAAACCATGGGTATTTCCTTGGTATACGTATACCCACACATCACTCAGGGTTCCCTTCTCCAGAAATACGTTTGTTTTTTTTCGTTTGTAAGGAAACTCAGGACTATAACTATCCGAAACCCCTTCATACTCGTCTAAAACGGCCAAAAGATGCTCCATGAATTCTTTCCGGTAGATATCGCCTACGACCCATTCTTGGCATTGGTGCTGTATCTGCAAACCAGGGTATTCGCCAAGGTCGTAAAGCCATCCCTCAACCTTGCCCATACAAAAAAAATTGGCCTCTGAGTTCAGCATCTCACCCATCGGGTGACCAAAATCACGGCGAAGGGTTCCATATACAAAAAGGTATTCCATGCTATTTTTGATGTCGATCCAATAGTACCTGCATCACTTCATCCAGCTCGTATCCCTTTGCTTCCAAAAGAACCAAGTAATGAAACAACAAATCAGCTGCTTCTCCCAAGAACAACTCCTTGTTGTCATCTTTGGATTCAATGACGATCTCCACTGCCTCCTCACCTACTTTTTGGGCAACTTTGTTGATGCCTTTCGCAAATAAGGATGCGGTGTAAGAACTGTCCGAAGGCCTATTTTTACGGTCTTTTATGATTGCTCTAAGGTGATCAATGAAATAGGTTTTCGATCGATTAACCTCTGAAAAGCAGGTATCTGCCCCTGTATGGCACACAGGGCCAACCGGATCTGCATACACCAATAACGTATCCCTGTCACAGTCAAGCAGTATTTCGCGTACATTCAAAAAATTACCGGAAGTCTCGCCCTTTGTCCATAGCCTCTCTTTAGTACGACTAAAAAAGGTAACCTTTCCTGTTTCCTTGGTCCTTTGCAATGCCTCCTGATTCATATACCCAAGCATAAGTACCTGCTTGGTCGTGGCATCCTGTACAATGGCGGGTACCAGTCCATCCGTCTTTTCAAAATCTATGTTCCAATCATCCATAATGCTTGTTTTTTTATAGCCAGACTCTCTTAAAAGCGACCATCCCGTCTAGCGGGCAGCGAACTACTTTCTTAGATCCGGACTACAATTCCACGCTCATGTAAATATCGCTTTAAATCAGGAATGGATATCTCCTTAAAATGAAAGATACTGGCTGCTAGTGCCGCATCGGCTCTCCCCATTGTAAACACCTCTTCGAAATGTCCCATATCCCCTGCCCCCCCAGAGGCTATGACAGGTATGGGCAGTTTGGACGATATTTCCGCGGTGATGCGGTTAGCGAACCCGGTTTTTACTCCGTCGTGATCCATGGACGTAAGCAATATCTCCCCTGCTCCACGATTACAGACTTCGTCTGCCCATTGCTGAGTGACAATCGACGTTGGGCGTCGCCCTCCATGGGTGTGGACCAAATCAACACCGTCTACGTTTTTGGTGTCAATGGCGACAACTATACACTGACTTCCAAACTCCCGTGCCATTTCGTCCACTACATTGGGATTTTTGACCGCAGAAGAGTTCACACTGATTTTATCGGCACCAGCGTTTAGAAGCGCCTTAACGTCATCAACGGTCGAGATCCCTCCGCCTACCGTAAATGGAATATTTATGTTCTTCGCTACTCGGGTAACAAGTTCTACCAAGGTTTTTCGTTTTTCGACCGTAGCTGTTATGTCCAAAAAAACCAATTCGTCCGCACCTTCATCGGCATATAGTTTACCCAACTCCACGGGATCGCCAGCATCCCTAAGGTCAACAAAATTAACCCCTTTGACAGTTCTCCCATCCTTGATATCCAAGCAGGGTATTATTCTTTTCGTCAGCATGTATTCGCTTTTCGGGTTTAAACCATCAATCTACAAATGCGGCAAGTTGATCCAGCGTAATCCGACCCTCGTAGTATGCTTTGCCTACGATTGTTCCATAGACCCCTAAATCGGCCAATGCTTCGAGGTCTTTTACCTCCGAAACACCGCCCGAAGCAATCAATTTAATACCCGGAATTTCAAACAAGATGTCCTTGTACAAATCCAAAGATGGTCCCTGAAGCAAACCATCCTTAGCCACATCCGTACAGATAACGTATTCTATACCTTTGGCCTGATAGGCCTTGATAAAGGCAATGACCTCCATGTCGGTCGTTTCCTCCCAACCCGAGATGGCAATTTGGCGATTTTTGGCATCTGCTCCCAATATGATTTTCTCACCCGAATAGGTTTGCAGCCATTTGTCGAAAAGAGCAGGGTTCTTTACCGCTACACTACCACCTGTCACCTGACGGGCCCCGAGTTCAAACGCCAAGGAAATATCCTCCTCAGATTGTATTCCTCCACCAAAATCAACCAGGAGATTTGTTTCGGCTGCAATCCTCCTAAGGACCTCTGCGTTTACAATTTTTTTAGCTTTGGCACCATCCAGATCGACCAAATGAAGTCGCCTGATGCCCGCATCTTCGAAACGCTTGGCCATTTCCAGTGGATCATCGGCATACGATTTTTTACGGGCGTAATCACCCTGGGTCAGACGCACACATTTGCCGTCTATGGTATCTATGGCTGGGATTATTTCCATTATAGATTTAGAAAGTTGGTAAGGATACGCTCACCGGTCACACTACTCTTTTCCGGGTGGGCTTGCATGGCGTAATAATTGTCCCGATGCAAGAGGGCGCTAAAATCAAGCATGTAGTGACTCGTAGCAATGGTATACTCGGGATGCAGCTCTGCATAATAACTATGCACGTAATAGGCAAAGGGCTTTTCATCCAATCCCTGAAGAAGAGCACTGGTTCGGTTCTCCAAGCTATTCCAGCCGATATGGGGTACTTTCTCAAAACTGGGAAAACGCTTTACGCGTATGGGAAATATACCCAAACAGGGGGTGTCGTTTTCCTCTGAGTAATCGCACAGCAGTTGCAGTCCCAAGCAAATCCCAAAAAATGGCTGCTTCAACTCACGAATCAACCTATCGAGATTACGGGACTTCAAGTAGGACATTGCCGTGCTGGCCTCTCCTTGGCCCGGGAAGATCACCTTGTCTGCCTTTTGGATGGTTTCCCAATCGTCGGTAAGAACCGCCTCGGCACCGAGGCGCTCCATGGCATAAAGCACAGATTGCACATTCCCCGCATTGTATTTGATGATGGCTATATTCATAAAGTAACTAGGCCACGTGGGCCAAACAAGTAACCGGCCTGTATTCCGGCGCGCTAATTTAGTGGATTTCGGCGGTTGAACGATAAAAAAGCACTTTAATTACCCCAAGATCATAGATCCTCACTAACCGACTTAGCAAGAATCCCCTCCAGCTCGTCTTGGATCGAAGGTACCGCTTCGCTTAGCTGCTCGAAACCTTCGATTACGAAATATCGATCCTGAAAACGATTTTTCCAGTAGGGCGTCAGAAGCAATGTGGACACGTCAAAAGGAACGCGTTTGGGTTCGTCGGAAAGGGCAAATTTCGTTTCCCCTATGGAACTAAGTATTCTGGCACCATAGGCTTTTAGCTGTCCACCTTCCCAAAGGAGTCCAAACTCGGCAGTATACCAATAGACCCTTGATAGCATCCCCATGGCCAAGGGATTGTCTAGGTAGTTTACAGCTAAACTGGCCAGTTGTTGTAAAAAAAACACGTAACTGGGATTGGTCAGTAAGGGTAAATGGCCAAACGTGTCATGAAATACATCCGGCTCCAGCGGATAATCCAACTCGCTATGTGTTCGCATCCTTGGAGAAGCCGGAAATCTTCGATTTTTCAACAAGCCAAAAAACAAATTCTCAGGGATAAGGCTTGGTACCGCCCTTACTCCCCATCCAGTTCTTTCAGACAGTCGTTTACTCACCTCTTCAAAACATACAATTTTGTCAGAAGAAAAACCCAGTACTTCAAGCCCTGCCAGAAAATGCCTGCTCGCATGTTCGGATATAAGCGGATGGAGCCTGTGAAAAAGCAATTTCCATAACGCTTGTTCCTCCTCCGTGTAGGCATCGTAATTTTGCCTCTTTTGGGGCATTCTGGGATCTTTGGCTAGGTCTGTTAGGTTCATGGGCTGTTGTTTATCCGAGACGTATACATTCTGGATAGGTATCTCTGCTTTTGTCATACGAAAACCAACTCTCTGTGGTTTTAAGTAATAATGTGGAGCCGAAATTTGTTTTATTCCCGATTAGTTTGAATCTTTGTGTGGTAAAAAAATGAAGGGCTTGTTATTCATACCGAACGTTGCTTATACGGCAGAAACTTTGTCGAACTCCCTTGTTTTGTTTTGTCCGTTGAAAACTTTTAGGTCTGTCTTTAGGGCATAGTCCCTGGATAAATTCATGACGTCCTACGCGGATGTCTTTCATCGATTCACTTAACTTATCAACCATTAATTTCAGGAATGCTCTTTGAACAATGTCGTTCATAGGGTGGTAGAAGAGTGTTCCCAAGCATGAATAGACCAATGACAACTCAAAAATTCATTATTAAGCCTGCTGGCCCTGAGCACCATGTTTACGCGGAGACGATCACCGAAGAAATGGCGCGTTCTGCGCAGGCAAGAGGAACCGGGATCGCCCGAAGATCACCTGAGTATATCAAAGTGAAAATGTCGGAGGGAAAAGCGGTCATAGCGCTTGCAAAAGATGGTACTTGGGCTGGATTCTGCTACATTGAAGCTTGGAGCCACGGAAAGTTTGTCGCCAACTCCGGCTTGATAGTATCTCCGGAATTCAGGAAGTGTGGCTTGGCAAGGGAAATTAAAAGGGAGGTCTTTAAACTCAGCAGGACAAAATTTCCTGAATCCAAAATATTTGGCCTGACTACCGGTGCTGCGGTTATGAAAATAAATTCTGAGCTCGGGTACATCCCTGTATCCTACTCCGAGCTGACAACCGATGAGGAGTTCTGGAAAGGTTGCCAAAGCTGCGTCAATTATGAAATTCTGATGAGCAAAAACAGGCAAAACTGCCTTTGTACGGCCATGCTGTATGAACCCAAACCGGAAAAAAAATCAGAGATTAAAAAGCTAAGAGATGAGTTTCAGAAAAATGTCAAGCTGTTTATACGGCTTATGAAAATCAAAAAGCACGTTTTCCTGAAATTCAATCGGAAACGGGTCGTTGAAACGGAAGTAAAACCGGATAAGATTAACGCATAACGCACCCATTTCATTAGTCGTTAACACCAATTAAGAAAAATAGAAACAACCCTTGTAAATCAATCCTGAACATCCGATCATGTGACGATTGGTTCAGGCGAAAGATTTAAAGGGAACGTTGAAAACCAAACCAAAAACAAATGAAGAAAGTCGTATTGGCATACAGTGGAGGATTGGACACCACGTTTTGTGCACTGCACCTTACCAAAGACAAAGGGTACGAAGTCCACGCTGTACTGGTAAACACAGGAGGATTCAGCAAGGAGGAACTGGCTACCATCGAGGAGAGAGCCAAGGTATTGGGAGTATCTTCATTTAATGTGTTGGACGTCACGAAGACCTATTACGATGAGGTAATCAAGTACCTGGTATTTGGCAACGTACTAAAGAACCAAACCTACCCGCTCTCCGTGAGTGCGGAACGAATCCTACAGGCAAAATCGCTTGCAGAATATGCTAAATCCATCGGTGCTACAGCGGTGGCCCATGGAAGTACCGGTGCCGGAAACGATCAGGTACGCTTCGATATGATTTTCCAAACCATTCTTCCAGAGGCTGAAATAATCACGCCAATCAGAGATCTCAAGCTCAGTAGGGAAGAAGAAATTGAGTACCTGAAAAAGCACGGGGTGAGCATGAATTTCGAAAAAGCAGCCTATTCCATCAATAAAGGCATCTGGGGTACCTCGGTAGGCGGCAAGGAAACGTTGACTTCCCACCAAGGTTTGCCGGAATCTGCCTTTCCGACCCAAGTGACCGCGTCGGAATCAAAAGATATCACCTTGGAATTTGAACAGGGTGAACTTAGAAGTGTTCAGGGAATCCGATATGCCAACCCGGTGGATGCGATTTTGAGGGTGCAAGAACTGGCAGCTCCCTACGGTATAGGTAGAGATATTCACGTTGGGGATACAATCATTGGCATTAAGGGACGTGTAGGCTTTGAAGCGGCCGCTCCACTGATTATTATCAAATCCCACCAATTGCTAGAGAAGCACACCCTCACCAAATGGCAAATGTTCTGGAAAAACCAACTGGCCGAGTTTTATGGCAACCACCTGCACGAAGGACATTACCTGGATCCCGTCATGCGGAACCTGGAGGCTTTTTTGGCAGATACCCAAACCTGTGTTTCCGGAAAAGTGCATGTCTCCTTACACCCCTATCGCTTTCAATTGGTCGGGGTGGAATCCCCTCATGACCTGATGTCATCCAAATTTGGCAGTTACGGAGAAATGAACAAGGGCTACACAGCCGATGACGTAAAAGGATTTACCCGTATTTTGGGCAACCAAACGGCCATATTCCACAAAGTCAACCAAAACGAAACCGACCATGAAAATTAAAACCGCGGTAATAGGTGCGGCAGGCTATACGGGTGGGGAACTCCTCCGGCTCCTGTTGCACCACCCTCAAGTTGAAATCAAATACATTCACAGCAACAGCCAAAACGGAAAAAAAATCGACGAAGCGCATCCTGATCTTATCGGAGAGTCTGAGTTGGTGTTCACCGATCAGGTGTATACGGAAGACCTGGATGCCGTATTCCTTTGCCTTCCACACGGTAAGACAAAGCCATTTCTGGAATCCCACCGTTTCTCTGACGACACGGTATTGATAGATCTGAGCACGGATTTCCGAAATGAAAGCAACGGTTTTGTTTACGGTTTGCCCGAGGTGAATAAATCGAAAATCGGACATTCAAAAAAAATAGCCAACCCGGGGTGTTTTGCAACCGGCATTCAACTTGCCCTTGCCCCCGCCATTGCCTCTGGGCTGCCTGCCAATAATCCCATCCATATCACGGGAATAACCGGCAGCACGGGAGCAGGAAAACAACTGAGTGAGACCACACATTTTAGTAATCGAACCGGTAATGTGTCGGTATACAAGTTGTTTACCCATCAACACCTTAAAGAAATAAGGCAAACTTTTGGGCAGCTGGAGGAGGAATTTTCCAACGAGCTTTTGTTTGTACCCTATCGGGGCAATTTCAGCAGAGGAATCTGGATAACTGCCTACTTCCCCTTTACAGGTGATTTGGCCGATGTGTACAAGTTGTACGAAGACTTCTACGCAGAGGCTCCGTTCACCCATGTGTCGAGGAGGGATATAGACATGAAGCAGGCTGTAAACACGAATAAGTGTATTATTCATTTGAAGGTCGAGGCCGGACAGTTGATTGTCTATGCAGCCATAGATAACTTGCTAAAAGGTGCCTCTGGACAAGCGGTACAAAACCTTAACCTGGCGTTTGGTTTGGAGGAACACACTGGCTTGGCCCTGAAAAGTATTGCCTTCTAATCGGAGGACGATACTCAAGCCCAAGCGATAAAGGATTCTGCACGAATCAAGTTAGGCGAATTGGGCATGATAGATTGCTATGATGAAGATTTAAATAGCAGGACATTAAGGCTGCCATGCGCGAACAGACATAATGTAGTAGCCATAAAATGAGATGACTATCAAATACTTGGACACGACTTCTGGCAGGTATAGCCTCCATCCCGATGAACCGGGCCAAGTTGTGACCTTTGAAAAACAATTATAGACACATGAAACTATTTGATGTATATCCGCTTATAGACGTAACTCCTGTCAAAGCATCGGGGGCTACTCTGTGGGACGAAGCGGGAAACAAATACCTTGACCTTTATGGTGGACATGCCGTCATTTCCATTGGGCATACCCATCCCCACTACGTGAAACGAATCACGGAGCAATTGGACATGATTGCTTTTTATTCCAATTCGGTTAAAATACCGATTCAAAAGGATTATGCAAGGGAACTTGGAAGAATTTCAGGATATCCGGACTACGAGCTATTTCTTTGTAACTCCGGAGCCGAGGCCAATGAAAACGCCCTAAAATTGGCGTCTTTTGAAACCGAAAAGGACACCTTCATTGCGTTCAAAGGAGCCTTCCACGGGCGAACGTCCGGTGTAGTGGCCATCACCGATAACCCAAAAATCGTGGCACCTTTCAACAGCCATCATAAAGTCCATTTTGTAACTTTCGGTGACTTGGAGGCTGTGGAAAAAGCCCTAAAATCCAACACGGTAGCGGGTATCATCATAGAGGGCATTCAAGGTGTAAATGGCATCCGGGTTCCGGATGGTTCTTTCGTAACCGCGTTGGCCCGGCTGGCCAAGCAACACCACGCAAAGCTGATTTTGGACGAAGTACAATCCGGGTTTGGACGAACCGGTAGGTTTTTTGCCCACCAATGGGTAGATGGACTTCGACCGGATGTTATTACAGTGGCCAAAGGAATGGGCAACGGATTCCCCATCGGGGGCGTGTTGATCCATCCTGATATCAAATCTTCCTATGGACTGTTGGGAACCACTTTCGGGGGGAACCACTTGGCCTGTGCCGCAGGTTTGGCTGTGCTGGAAGTTATTGAAAGCGAACAACTGATGGCCAATGCAGATCAACTTGGCAATTGGCTTATGGAAGCACTTAAATCCGTAGAAGGTATCACGGAAATACGCGGCAAGGGACTGATGATCGGCATTGATCTGGACAGAGACGCAGGACCAGTAAGAAGTGAGCTTGTCCATAAACACAGGATTTTCACGGGCAGTTCGGCGGGAAAAAACACAATTAGGCTGCTTCCTCCTTTATCAATTGATCAACAATCGTTACATTTATTCCTCGAAAGTTTACAATCTGTACTTACCCTAACCGAAGCCTGACGAAGAAACCCTTAAAGATGAAGCATTTCACTCAATTTGATGATAAAAATATGGCCGCAGCGCTCATCGAGCAGGCGCTGGCTTTCAAGAGTAATCCACGAAAATACGCAGACCTGGGACGGGGAAAACGCCTAGGTCTGATCTTTTTGAACCCAAGCCTACGCACCCGTGTAAGTACACAGATCGCCGCCTCCAATTTGGGTATCGAAAGCATCGTCCTAAATATGGATAAGGAAAGCTGGGCATTGGAAATGCAGGATGGCGCATTGATGAACAAACACACCGTAGAACATATCAAAGACGCTGCTGCTGTGTTGGGAAGTTATTTTGATATGCTGGCCATACGTGCCTTCCCCTCCCTTACCAACAAGACGGAGGACTCAGATGACTTTATTCTGAAGCAGTTCATCAAATATGCCAATATTCCTGTAGTGAGTTTGGAAAGTGCTATAAGACACCCCTTACAGAGTCTTGCCGATATGGTAACGATTCAGGAAAACCTTAGAAACAAACCCCGCCCAAAAGTCGTGCTGACTTGGGCTCCCCATATCAAAGCTATCCCCCATGCCGTCGCCAACTCTTTTGCAGAATGGTCCCTTGGCTGCGGATACGACCTTACCATAGCGCACCCCGAGGGCTACGATCTAGATGAACGCTTTACAGCAGGCGCAACCATCACACATGATCAAGATGAGGCGTTACGTGATGCTGACTTTGTTTATGTGAAAAACTGGAGTGCCTTTCATGAGTACGGCAAAATCATCCACGTTGACCAGCCCTGGATACTCACAGAGAAAAAGTTGGAAAAAAGCCCGGAAGCCAAAGTCATGCATTGCCTTCCGGTAAGACGAAACCTAGAGCTATCTGACGAGATACTGGATAGCCCCCGAAGTCTCGTTCAACAACAGGCCCATAACCGGATTTACGCCGCACAGGCAGTATTGCACCGAATCATTTCATAGCCACTATTCACCGAAATGGAAATCAGCGTTATCAAAATAGGTGGCAATGTCATCGATCATCCCGAGAAAGCCTCCGAATTTCTAAGGGCTTTTGCAGCGTTGCCGGGTTATAAAATACTTATCCACGGTGGGGGAGTACTTGCCTCACGAATCGGCAAATCGCTGGGTATCACACCGCAGATGGTAGATGGCAGGCGAATCACTGACGCGAAAACACTGGAAGTAGTCACCATGGTGTACGCCGGGCTGATCAATAAACAGCTGGTGGCCCAGTTACAGGCCTTTGGACAAAACGCCATCGGTATGACGGGAGCAGATGGAAACGTGGTTCAATCTGTAAAACGTCCCGTTGGCGCCATTGACTATGGGTTTGTCGGAGATGTGGTCGCCGTAAATACCGATCTTTTGGCGAGTTTAATCAGTCAATCCATAGCACCGGTAATCTGCGCAATCACCCATAATAAACAGGGGCAACTCCTCAACACAAATGCGGATACCATCGCGTCCACCATCGCAACCGAATTAGCCAAAAGCCACACAGTTAACCTCTTTTTTTGCTTTGACAGGGCGGGCGTACTTATGGACGAAAAAAACGACGAAAGTCTAATTCCTCTTATCAACGAGGATATTTACGAGGAACTCAAGCGGGATAAGGTCATCCACAGCGGCATGATTCCAAAATTGGAAAATGCCTTTGAGGCACTGCACAAAGGTGTCAACCATGTATGGATGGGTTTACCCGAAAACCTCCACTTGGCGGTCAAAGGAAAAAACGCCGGAACCACTATCCAAAGCCTAAAATATGGTTTATTTTAATCCAAACCCGATCCACCTTGGACAACCTGAAAGCTGAAGCGATCGAGCTACTCAAGAAGCTGATTGAAACCCCCTCTCTCAGTAGGGAGGAAGATAAAACGGCCGACTTGATCATTGATTATCTTGACAAAAAAAAGATAGGATGGATTCGTTCCGCCAACAATGTTTGGGCAAAAAACCGGCACTTTAACCCCTCACTTCCCTCAATCCTTTTAAATTCACACCACGATACGGTAAAACCCAATCAGGGATACACAAAGGATCCATTCGTTGCCGATATTTCGGATGGAAAACTGTACGGTCTTGGAAGTAACGACGCAGGTGGCTGCCTTGTCAGCTTATTGGCGGCCTTCGTCCATTTTTATCCCATGCAGCTTCCCTTTAACCTCCTGTTTGCGGCCTCCGCTGAGGAGGAAATTAGTGGTAAGAATGGTATGGAGTCCCTCCTACCCCAGTTGCCACCCCTGGAACTTGCAATCGTAGGCGAACCGACCCTTTTGCAAATGGCGGTAGCCGAAAAGGGTTTGGTCGTAATTGACGCAACGGTAAAAGGAAAGGCGGGGCATGCAGCCCGTGAAGAAGGTATCAATGCGCTGTATCTGGCACTTGATGATTTGTTGAAAATCAGGGACTACCGATTTAGCCGCGTATCGCCTTACCTGGGCAATACCAAAGTGAGTGCAACCATCATACAGGCTGGGTCACAGCACAACGTAGTGCCGGACACCTGTACCTATACACTGGACGTCCGGGTGACCGATGCGTATACCCTGCAAGAAATTGTCGATGAGTTGGATGATGCGTTGGTGGCAGAGCTAACCCCTCGATCCATGCGATTGAACCCCTCCCACATTGCCTCCGATCATCGTATATTACAGGTTGCCGATCAATTGGGCATTTCCAAATATGGAAGCCCCACCCTTTCTGACCAAGCACTGATTCCCTATCCATCAGTGAAAATTGGCCCTGGCGACTCTGCCCGGTCCCACACGCCGGATGAGTTTATTTACCTTGAAGAAATCAATCAGGGGATAGACCTGTATACAAATCTTCTAGCTACCTATATGAGTCGCTCCTGAGCAATGAACCGTGCACATGGAAATCGGTAAAGGCCAGCTGGCCCAACCTCTGGAAAGGAGCCAGTGTTGAGCAATTTGAAACCATTATAGACCCATGAAATGCCCATGAGAAAAGTTCTCACACAGGAGAATGATTATAAATGGGCATTCCATCCCGATAAACCGGGACAAGTTCTGACCGCTGAAAAACAATTATAGACACATGAAACTTTGGCAGAAAAACACCTCGAGCAAACAGGAAGTTGAACAATTTACCATTGGACGAGATCCTGAATTTGATATACTGTTGGCTCCATTCGACGTATTGGGTTCTCTCGCCCATGCGCAAATGCTGGAAAGCATCGGGCTACTTACCCGAAGCGAACTGGAGATACTCCAAAAAGGACTTAAAGAAATCTGGATGGAAATCGAGGCTGGTACCTTTCGGATAGAGGAAGGCGTTGAAGACGTCCACAGTCAGGTGGAATTTTTGCTTACACAGCGCTACGGAGACGTTGGCAAAAAACTGCACAGCGGTCGATCCAGAAACGACCAGGTACTCGTTGATCTCAAACTGTATTACCGCCATCGTATCCGTGAAATTGTGCTGCTTACCAAAAAACTGTTCAATCAGCTGATCGATTTGGCAGAAAAACACCAACACGATCTCATGCCGGGGTATACCCACACCCAGCTCGCGATGCCTTCCTCATTTGGGCTTTGGTTTAGCGGATTGGCTGAGTCGCTGGTAGAGGATACAATGCTGCTAAAGGCTGCCTATTCGCTCGCAAACCAAAACCCACTGGGTTCCGCTGCGGGCTACGGGTCTTCCTTCCCCCTAAATAGATCCCTCACTACCCAGCTACTGGGTTTTGAAGACCTGCACTACAATGTGATCAACGCGCAAAATAGCCGAGGAAAATCGGAAAAATTCATCGCCTTTGGGGTGGCAGCACTGGCAGGAACACTTAATCGGCTTTCGGACGATATCATCCAGTTTATGAACCCGCACTTTGGGTTTGTAGTGTTTCCTGATGAACTGACTACCGGTTCCAGTATCATGCCCCACAAGAAGAACCCCGATGTCTTTGAGTTGCTGCGTGCAAAAACAAATCAGCTACAGTCCAGCCCTCAAGTAATCCTGATGCAACTGACCAATATGACCACGGGCTATCATCGGGATCTTCAACTTCTCAAAGAAACGGTGTTCCCCGATTTGGAAAAAATCAGCGAGTGCATAGAAATGACTGTTTTTATGCTTGATAATATCCGGGTGAAAAAAGATATACTCAAAGATCCCTTCTATTCCTACCTATTTAGTGTGGAAGAAGTCAATAAGCTTGTTTTAGCGGGAATGCCGTTCCGGGATGCCTATAAAAAAATAGGCTTGGACATTGAGGCAGGGGAGTTTAATCCCGCTACGGAAGTATTGCATACCCACGAAGGAAGTATAGGAAACCTTTGCCTCGACCAGATCAAAGAAAAAATGAGCCGAGCATTGGAGTCCTTTAGCTTTGGAGAGATAGATAGTTCACAGACCAACCTGCTAAAATGACACGCAGGATGTACTGAGGGGGAGGAAGGACGTTCAAATTGTATATTCAACGTTCAATTGCACCGTTTGATTGATCGGGTTTGATGACGAAATTGGTTATATTTACCTGCAGAAGTACATCAATCACCCAAACCCATATCCCCTTGAAGGCATCATCCATGTTCAGGTATTTCCTCCTTTCGGTTACGATAGGAGTAGTTTCTCAGGCCGTTTTTGGCCAGCAGGCAACGGTTTCAGAGAGCAAAAGAACATTTACTACCTATCCATTTGGAGATCCCACGCCCATAGCCGCCTTTGCCTATAAGCCGGACATCTACCCATACTTCCGATTTGAAGGATACAGCGTCCAACCGGTAGATCAGGAGTGGAAAGAGGTACGCCTTGAAAACGACTACCTCAGCGTGAGCATACTACCCGAGATCGGTGGCCGGGTGTGGGGTGCGCGGGAGAAATCCACAGGATACGATTTTATCTACGAAAACGGTGTGGTGAAATTCCGGAACATCGCCATGCGCGGACCTTGGGCCTCAGGGGGCATCGAATTCAATTTCGGCATTATCGGCCATGCCCCGAGTACCGCTTCTCCAGTTGATTACGTGTATTTCGAAAACCCGGACGGCAGCGTGACGTGTGTGGTGGGAACTATGGACCTACCCTCACGCACCCAATGGAGGGTAAAAATCAACCTCCCAAAAGACAAAGCCTACTTCGAAACAGAGGGACTGTGGTATAACCCGGAACCCCTTAGGCAACCTTATTACAACTGGATGACGGCTGCTGCACATGTAGGCGATGATCAGGAGTTCTTTTATCCGGGTCACATTGCCCTACAGCACAGTGGCAGTCTCATAGATTGGCCCATACAGGATGGTCGAAATGTGGCCATGTACAGGGAAAACAATTTTGGATCCAGTAAGTCCCACCATATGGCAGGGTCGTTCCAAAACCACTTTGGTGGCTATTTTCATGATAAAGGAGTCGGATTCGGCCATTTTTCCAATTATGAGGAAATGCCTGGCAAGAAGCTGTGGCTTTGGGCCCTTTCCCGTTCTGGAGGTATCTGGGAAGATCTACTGACCGATAACGATGGCCAATACATGGAATTTCAGGCCGGCCGTATGCTAAACCAATTTTCTCCCACCCGTCAAGTACCTACTCCACTGACGAAAGCTGGCTTTACTCCCTATACCCTTGATAAATGGACAGATTATTGGTTTCCGGTAAAACAGACCGGGGGTATCAGTGAAGTTTCTACCGATGGCGTTTTTTTCGTCGAAAACAAAAACGGACAAGTAGGGATTCGCTTCAATCCCTTCCGTACTATCACTGGAGAGTTGGAGTTTTGGATCGATGGACAAAAGCGGGGATCCCTACCCTTAAACGCGAAACCCATGGATGTCATTAACCACACCTTAGCAGTGCGGGAGGGAATGAAGCACCTGGAAATCAAGCTGAAGAACAAAACCCTGTATGCTTGGCAGGAGAAAGATCCCAACAGACTAAGCCGACCCTTCGATGCCGAGCCTGCCCCAAAACTGTCCGAAGCGGATGACTTTTACTACCAAGCAAGGCAGGAATACAACAGCCGCAATTATAACGGAGCCAAGAAACTGTACGAAAACTGCCTGGAAATAGATCCAGGGCATCAGCGGGCTCGGATCGATCTGTCAGAACTGGCGTTTCGATTTGCAGACTACGACGTAGCGCTAGCCCACATCGTAAAGGCACTTTCTACAGATTTTTATGATCCCCAAGCCAACTTTGTGGCAGCCAGCATATACCGAGAGAAAGATCAGCCCACCGATGCCCTGGAAGCCTATGGATGGGCTGCCCGCTCGATGGAGTTTCGCTCCGGTGCCTATACGGCTATGTCAGAAATTTATCTACACCAGGATGATCTAGCCAAAGCTGAGACCTATGCAAGAAAAGCATTGGATTACAATCGCTACCAAGTCATGGCGTATCAAGTCTTGGCAGTGGCTGCCCGCCTGACAGATCGAGCGGAACACGCTTCGAATTGGCTGAACCAACTACTTGAGATTGATCCCCTCAGCCACTTTGCACGCTTCGAGCAGTACCTGTTGAAACTTCCAGGTACCAGCCTGAGTGCTTTTGACGATGGAATCAAAAACGAATTTCCCTTCCAAACCTACCTGGAAATCGCCTCCATCTACTTAAAATACGGGCGAAACGAAGACGCAATTGCGGCACTGAAAAGCTCCCCTACCCATGCGCTTGTACACCTGTGGCATTCCTATTTGGAGGGTGAAAGCGGCGGTTCTCAACTGGACGCCTTCCTCGCCAAACCCATCGACTGGGTATTTCCTTTTCGGAAAGAAACCTTTCGCATGTTGGAATGGGCTGTTAAAGAAAAACCCCATTGGAAATCTTCTTACTATCTGGCCCTTAATGGAATGAACTTGGGAAGGGAGTCAAAAAGTAAGCAGTTACTTGTAGAACTTGGAAATGCACCGGATGAATACAGCTTTTACCTAAACCGAGCCGCATTGTTGAAGGACTACGCGAATTATTCACCGTTGGATGACCTACAGAAGGCGCTAGAAATGGATCCAGGTCAATGGCGAAACCACCATCGGCTCGCCCAAACTTATGAACACATGGGAGACCACGGCAAACAACAAGAGATCCTGGAAGCTGCGGTTGCCAAGTTCCCCGGGAACTATATGCTGGAACTGGACTTGATCAGGTCATGGGCAGCACTGGGAGCCTATGAAAAAGCGATGAAAGGATTATCAACGATTCACGTGCTTCCTTACGAAGGAGCCGGAGAAGGACGTAATGTTTTTGAGCAAGTATACCTAAATGCCGCTTTGGAAGACTTACGGGAAAAAAGGTTTCGAGAGGCAAATGCCAAAGTCACTAAATCACTGGAGTGGCCTGAGAATCTTGGAGTAGGCAAGCCCTTCGAAACGGATGAAACCATTCAAAACTACCTTTTTGCCCTAATTGCGAAAGCCGCAGGACGGCAAAAAGCTTATCGTAACCGCCTTGAAATGGTGGTTGGACAACCTGAGAGTCAATCCAG
The DNA here is from genome assembly GCF_000390185.1 of Lunatimonas lonarensis. GTDB lineage: Bacteria > Bacteroidota > Bacteroidia > Cytophagales > Cyclobacteriaceae > Lunatimonas > Lunatimonas lonarensis. The sequence continues at coordinate 230,572 of NZ_AQHR01000085.1, forward strand.
AAGGTTACTAAGACCACAATCCGCCTTGGTTATTCGTGCTTTGGAAGACCTAAACAGAAAAGACGAGGCAGATAAACTGTGGAATAACATCCAACAAGGAACCAACCGCCAAGCGGTGATCAACTTGGGCGTACTAACCGGCAGAATAACCGACCAAGAAGTTACGGAAAACAGAGAGTATCAGTTGATGAAGAAGATATTGGACGCCGCAGGAAGGAATTGATTAACCAACCTATCATATCCAATCCCAAATCAAGTACACCATTATAAATGCCAATAAGTAGCCGGCCAAAAAGGAGATAAAATAAGGCCAAGTCAAGTCGTATTCCTGGTACACGGAACGTTTTACATTTTTGGGGAGTGGATTAACCCGCTTAAAGGATTTTAACGGGAACAAGGATAAAAAAACCAGCCCATAAGAAACGGTAAAAACTAGCAGAGAAACCAATACTTCCATAACAGGTTACTTATGAGGCAAATATAATCATGTGCTGTAAGAAGCCCAATTTCTTTTCGGTAAAATCAGTTTGAAATGACGTGAATCAGTGTTTGAGATTAAAAACATTGAAAAAGTCAAAACGTCTGTGACGGTTTTTAAACCTGTATTTCATTTTTGCGTACGTGAAGGCTGGAATGATTCGGAAGGATTGCACCGTCACTAGGAGCATAAGTACGATGGAAATCACAAATATCACATCAAAGCGATAACCTAGGTCGATAATAACGCCATATACAGCCGGACCGACCGCAGAGCTAAAAACCATCACAGAGGTAAAAACACTCCTCACTTTTCCGATTTGGGCTGCTCCGAACAGCTCTACCTGCAATGCGGAAATAATGGCATTTCCCATCCCGGCAGAAACCCCCATAAGAATCATGTAGGGAAAAATCACCCAGGGATTGTCCATCAGCCAGATAAAAAAGACGGCAACCAAAAACGGAAACAGATAGAAAGGAAAAAATTGTTTGGCCGTATACCTGTCTATCAACGGCCCTGCGAATAAAATAGCCACAGAACCTGAAATGGCGTAACAAGTGAGCCCCAACGCCATCCACTGTATCGTCCATCCTTTAAAGTCGGCTATGGAAAATTGATAAAAAAACAACCCAGTAATGATAAACGCCAACGCGAAGAGATTTGGAGCCAACAGCCAGAACGCCTTGGATCCCATGATTTGCCAGGTAGAAACCTCCTTCCTCGTGACGTGGGTGGTGCTATCATCTGGGTCAGCAATGACCAAGTTTCGCTCGTCCAACAAAAAATAAACCAGTAACGGAATCGTGATTAACACCAGTGCCGCACTGACCAATAGCGAGCCCCGCCAATCGGTAAAACCAAGCATCCAAACCACCGTAATCGGCAACAACGCCTGGCCAAGGGGATGTCCCAGAGATGCCAGACTAATCGCCTTACCCCTGCCCTTATGGAAGTATTTGGACATGCTTGTCATCGAAATATGACTGAACAACCCCTGCCCGGCAATACGTAGACCAAAGAATACAAACGGCAACAAGAAAACCTGACGAACCATACTCAGACCGATCATGGAAACCACAAAGACCACCGTTGAGCACATGGTATAGGTGGTTATTTTTACCTGATCTATGAGCTTTCCAACATGGGGAAGCAACAAGGCACTAGCTATAGTTGCCAACATATAGTAAGCGCTTATCTCCGCATTGGCCAGACCAAACTCCTCCATCAAAAAAGGAATGTAAATGGCCAACAGGTAGGTCTGACCATAACCCGATAGATAGGTCATCAACATCCCAAAAGACAAAAGCCTACCATTTGACCTTACAAAGTCTATGTATCCCATCTATCCGCTAATTATAGCCGTCCACCGCCGGGACGCGATGGAAAAAAGAATGCCCCAAAAGCTCCCAAAAACAAAAGTAACTATTTCCCCATTGACCTTTACCAATTTATTTGTCCTAAACCCATTAATTGATGGCATTCCCAAATACTTTTCGATTTTTTTTTAGTTACTTAGCTGAAACATCTATTTCTACACTATGACAACCGGATTTCAGCATCTTCATTCTTTCCTCGCGTATCTCGCGCTACTCGGCCTTACCATCAGTTTCTTTTACGGAATGGTCGGAGCCTTTAGCGGCAGGGAGTTTACCGAAAAAGACCGAAAATTCGCCCTGTTTGGCTTGATTCCCATCCACATTCAGTTACTCGTGGGGATCATTCTGTATTTTGTGAGCCCCTTGGGCCTTGCCAACCTAAGTGGTGCCGCCATGGCCGATTCCATGAGCCGCCTATACGCATTGGAGCATCCGCTGATCAATATCATTGCAGTGGGTGTCATTACGGTCGGATACAGCCGGGCAAAAAAACTGACCGACAGTAGAAACAGGTTTAGAAGCATCTACATGTTTTATGGAGTTGGACTGGTTTTGATACTAAGCCGTATTCCTTGGACTGCCTGGCTAAACTAAAGCCATATCCTTTTCCGATTGAAAAAGACCGAGGGAATCCGTCCTCGGTCTTTTTGGTTTATGGATATGAAAAACACCCGCTATTGGTAGCCTACCTCTACCCTCCTGTCCAATTCAAATCTCTTCTCAACAAACCACCCATGCAAGACAGCCATCTTCTTATCGACTTAGTGACAAAAAAGATGCCTTTTGGGAAATATAAAGACCGGCTGATATGTGACTTGCCCGAACACTACTTGGTCTGGTTTAGAAGCCAAGGCTTCCCTCCGGGAAAACTGGGCTTATGGTTGGAAACCATGTACGAAATCCGGCTTAACGGTCTCGAACACCTGATAGCTGAATTAAAACGACGGTACAAAACCACGTAAAACCAAGCGCGAACTGAACGGGAAACCAACCTATTTTAAAACCTCCGCTGGTCAAACATGGGAAAGTTATCCCTATCGGAAAGACCAAAGATGTCACAAATGGTAGGAGTTAGAAAATATAGTGGATAACAGGCAAGAAATCGGCAGTCGGAATTGCGAATCCAACTCAAACGCAATAATTTTGCATTTGAAACTATATTGCACAAAGTAAGCATTCCATTGAGTCGATTTCTAGCAACCCTTCTTGCTACCATCCTTCTTTTACCCCTCATTTCCGCCATGCTAGTTGCCCAGACCGTCAGGGGAACCATCACGGGAGAAGGAGGGGAACCACTGATGGCCCACATTCATATCCATGAGCTGGGAAAAAGTGCCTTGGCCGATCTCGAGGGGAATTTTTCGATTAGTGGGCTAAGATCCGGTACCTACCATCTTCATTTCACCCATATGGGTTATAAAGCCCAAACGCTCACCGTCCGCATACTGGAGGAAGATATCTCACTCGAGGTCACGATGCCGGAGTCAGCGTTCACCCTACAGGCACTTACGGTCGAAGCAAACCCCTTCAAAAACGGTCCGATTGAGCAATCCCAAACCATCGATGTAATCGACCGAAACTTCATCGAACGAAACAACACAGGCACTTTTGCAAACGCCTTGGAGAAGCTCCCAGGGATAAGTACGATCAATACCGGTGTAGGCATCAGCAAACCCGTGATCCGTGGCATGAGTTTTAACCGTATCATGATCAACGATCGGGGAATCAAACAGGAGGGCCAACAATGGGGAGCAGACCACGGGCTGGAGATTGATCCCTTCGATGTAGACCGGGTGGAAATCATTAAAGGGCCGGCGTCGTTGGTATACGGATCGGACGGCATGGCTGGCGTCATCAATATTGCCCCGGGCGCCACGCCTGACCCCGGTACCCTCAATGGCCACCTGATCAGTACCTACCGTTCAAACAACCATATGTTCGGCCATAGCGGCATGCTGGAGGGGAACCATAACGACTTTATATTCAAGGCCAGATTCACGGCACAGGATTATGAGAACTACCGGGTACCGGCCAGTCAGTTTACCTATGCCGGATTTGTTTTGCCCATTTTTGAAAACAGGCTAAAAAACACCGCTGGAAGCGAACGCCATTTTTCTTTTTCAGGAGGCGTACGTAAAGACTGGGGAAAATCAACGATCACCATTAGTCGTTTTAGCCAGGATGCAGGCATTTTTACAGGCGCGGTAGGCATACCGAATTCCTACAGCCTAAGACATGATAATGGACACGGAATTGTGGACTTTCCGAGACAGGACAATACGCATCTCAAAGTAATAAGCAACACGACCGTTCAGCATAAAAATAATTGGCTTGAAATAGATCTAGCCTATCAGGCAAACCGGAGAAGGGAAGAATCTCTTCCGCATGCCCATGGTATTGGACCCACTCCGGAGGGAAACCTTGCCTTGGGCCTGTTTTTGGATGTAATTACAGGAAACGTACGGTACAATACCCGAATCAATGGCAAGCACCAAACCATTGTTGGTTTTCAATCCCAACACATGCAAAACCGACATGCCGGATTTGAATTTTTGCTGCCAAACTTCCAAAGTACACAAGCGGGCACCTATTACTTCCACGAATACCGCTGGAAAAAGAACCTGATCGTCAACGCAGGCGTACGGGTAGATGCGGCTGTCCATCGAATTAGGGAACACCGTCAGCCAATTTATGAACGCCTGCGCCCCACAGGAGAGTATGAGCAAAGAAACCCGGAAATAAACCGCACATTCTTCAACGTGAGTGGATCCAGTGGTCTTTCTTGGGTTCTTGGTGATGACCACAACCTTAAGCTGAACCTAGGCAGCAGCTTTCGTATGCCCACTCCCATTGAACTTGCTACAAATGGAGTCCATCATGGCAACTTCCGCCACGAAGTTGGAAATCCGGCACTCAATCCTGAAAGAAGCTATCAGGCAGACCTGAATTACACCTACTCTACCAAACGGTTTTTATTCGGTATCAGTCCATTTTGGGGCTACTATGATGGCTACATATACCTGTCCCCTTCTGGGCGGTTCTCCACCATTCCAGGTGCGAGCACAGTCTGGAATTACCGCCAAAACAACGCCGTTTTTACCGGCGGCGAGGTAAAAACCGAATGGGTGCTCTTTAGCGGTTTTTCGCTCTCTGTGGCGGGCGAATACGTGTACAATTTCAACTTGGACACCCGATTGCCATTACCCCTTACGCCACCTCTGAGTGTTTTGACCGGTTTTCATTATACCCTGCCCCTTACAAGCCAAGCATTCAGGGATTTTTACACCTTTGTAGAGTACAGACATGCCGCCGATCAAAACAGAACCGACCGAAACGAAAGGTCAACAGCAGGATATGACCTGGTGGAAGCTGGATTTGGTTGGGAATCCCGGATTGGTCAGCAGTCTGTGTTGGTTCAGGTAAGTGGGCAGAACCTTACCAATTCCTTCTATTTCAATCACCTGAGCCGGTATAGACTTTTAAACTTACCCGAACAGGGAAGAAATATTTCGCTTAGCATCAAGATCCCGTTTCGGCTAAGGTAAACAAATTGGTAAAAAAAGGTTTGCAGATACGATCGTTAGGGTTTATTATTGCAACTATCTTGCAAATGCAACATTGTGTAACTTAAATATTTACTACCATGAACCACGTAATGCGCTATTTGATGTTAGGATTGGCAATCGGTTTTTTTTCCTGTGAGACCGATGACGATCAGTTAAGGGATATGGAAGCACCGGTAATCGGGGCAGCCGATGGACGGGATGCGATCAGGCCCGGGCACGGGGAAATTCGTGCTGCCACTACCGACCACATGCATGTGCGTTTTTCGGTTGAGGATCCATCCGGTATTGCCCAGGTTCGAGTCGATATTCACAATGGTTTTGACGGGCATACACATGGAAGAATACAGACTGATTTCGAGCTATTGAACGTAAACGACATCTATTCCCCGGACGCGAGCAATCCATCGTTCCGGTTTCCACAAGGTGCTACGCGACTAAATGTCGATGGAACGGGAACAGATATTTATTGGGGTGGAAACAATAGTAGGGTTAGCGGTAACGTGTTGGCAGGACCTTACCATTTTACAATCCAAGCCATTGATATACATGGTAATCAAACAAGCTATGGAGATGGGTCGAACTACCTCGCAACGTTTTATATTAGAACTCCTTATGCACCAGAGGTATCCGTGACAAACCTGCACGACGGAGAAATAGAGGGCGAGGCTGGAGAAGCCTTGGAAGTGGAGGGCTTTATTAGGAAAACTTCCCACACCCTAAGCACGGATCTCAAATTCGTTTGGATCAGGTTAATGGAAGAAGAAGATGAGCATGATCACGAGCATCATGCCCATGCGCGTAGGTTATCGGGTGAATTTTACGAACGTATGTGGGGATCTTCTACTTGGAGACAGGGTTTAAATGGGCCTGAATTGCCAAGCAACACTGAAATAAACCTTGCTGAGCTACTTAGCGGACAAAATGAAATAATTGTCCCCGCGGGAGAAGATCATTTGGATCTGGTCATTTGGGTAGAAGATGTGGCCGGCAACGTATCCCGTTATGTGTATGAAGTACATGTGGATTAATTGAAAAATAAAAAAAACGTGAGGTGGTCTCTGATTTCCCAATCAATGAGATCACCTTTTTTATTTTATTTTACCAACGCCGGAAAAAACTTGGTATGTGGAAATCTCGGTATAAAAGTTGGCTTAGCGTTCCGATCCACCTTCTCCTCATAAACCGCAATAGGCAAGGAATCTACCAACGACTCTAAACTTTTATAAAAATCAACTGGCATCCTTTTAGATGAATCTTCTACCTCCTGTTGATGCACCAGCAAAAGAAACGCGACCAATAATCCATATTTTAGAAAACAACCCATTCTAATGAAGTTTAACACTGTATCAACTTCTATTAAACAAAAAAAGTTGGCCTTTTAGGTACATTTTTTCTCTAATTAATTTCTTTTTTTTAGATGACGTTAATCGTATTCGATGGCTAAAACTAGTTGGGGAAGTTCAATGTACAAACAGCTACTTTATTCCTGTCAAACAATTCAGGTGAATTGGGGTTTTTCCCTACATTTCCACTCGCCAAAATAATTGCATAATCCGGGCCATCCTCTGCAAGGTGAATCTTTATATGACCGTCGAACCCCGTAAAATCCTCAAACTGAAGGGTAGATCCATCGGAGAGGGTCCCCAGCACCGTTGTACTCCGCAGTGTGCGGATATCGATCGGGTTCAGCACCGTGGCAATTACCGCATCTGCCTCCTCGTAGCTTCCAAAATGTAGGTGGGTAGGGAAAAAGTATTGCTCTCTACTTGTTGCCCCTTTTAAGTTTAACTCTACCTCCAATTCACCACTTTGTAGTTCCCGCACCGAAGCAGTGCCTTCATAGGGAAAATCGCTGGATTGGAAAAGGCTGTAGGTTACACTTCTGGCAGTATATTTTTCCTCCTCCACCTGACAGGACACAAGGAATAAAACAACGAACACAATCGACAAACTAGCTCTCATATCGTTATAATTTTATAATCTGGTAAACGAATTTATATCCCAGTTGTTATCCCAGTAACATTTATCGGCAGTATAAAATCCCAAATCTGACGAAAATCATCAAATTAGCACCTGAATTGCACAAAGAAAACCATGAAGGAATTTGCTTCACTTTTTTCAATGTTGGATCAAACCAACAAAACCAAAGATAAGCTGGAATATTTAAAAAACTATTTTTTGAGCAGTTCTGATTCCGATAAACTTTGGGCGCTGGCACTTTTTTGTCAACGACGCCCCAAACGTACGGTGACTACCTCCCAACTCCGGCAATGGTGCCAAGAAGAAGGGAAGATACCTACCTGGCTTTTTGACGAGTGTTACCATACCGTCGGAGATTTGGCAGAAACCATCAGTTTGTTGCTACCAGCATCAGACAGCCATTCCGAACTTTCTCTAAACCAGTGGATTTCTTGGCTAAAAGGTTTGGCCTTCGAATCGGAGGAATCCAAGAAAAATGCTGTAAAGAACGCGTGGAGGCAGCTGGGCCGGGAGGAGCAATTCGTTTTCAATAAGCTTATAACGGGTGGTTTTCGTGTAGGGGTAAGCCAAAACTTGGTAACGCAGGCACTTGCCGCTGCATTTAATATGGAAAAATCCGAGGTTGCGCACCGGATCATGGGAAACTGGGAGCCCGATCGAATCACCTTCGAAGAGCTGATCTTGGCAAACAACCTAAAGGACGATCTTTCCCGCCCGTACCCATTTTGCCTTGCGCATCCTATTGAATCGACTATAGCCGGCCTAGGCGAAATTGGACATTGGCAATGCGAGTGGAAATGGGATGGCATACGCGGGCAACTAATTCACCGAAAAGGACAGGTTTTTATATGGTCCCGTGGAGAGGAGATCCTTACGGAAAAATTTCCCGAGCTTTTGGAAGTAGGTTACTCCCTCCCAGATGGAACGGTACTGGATGGTGAAATCTTAGCCTTTGACGACTCGGGGGTAATGCCATTTGGAAAGCTGCAAACCCGTATCGGGCGAAAGAACGTAACAAAAAAAATCCTCGGAGAAACTCCCGTGATTTTTATGGCATACGATATGCTGGAATCGCAGGGAAGGGATCAACGGCTCGTGCCGCTAAGAAATCGCAGAGAGTTCTTGGAAACGCTGGTGGAAAAAACCGGGCACCCTGGTTTATTTATTTCAAAACTTGTCCAAGCCAGCTCCTGGGAGGAATTGTCAGTTCTACGGGAAAGTTCCCGTGATAAAAAGGCCGAAGGTTTTATGCTTAAACACAGGGATTCAACCTATGAGACAGGCAGGAAGCGTGGACACTGGTGGAAATGGAAAATTGATCCTTTAACCATCGACGGTGTGCTCCTTTACGCGCAAAAAGGACATGGGAGAAGAGCTGATTTGTATTCCGACTACACGCTGGCAGTATGGGATGGGGAGCTACTGGTTCCTTTTGCAAAAGCATACTCCGGCCTCACTGATTCCGAAATGGTCAAAGTAGACCGTTTTGTGAAACAACACACCAAAGAGCGCTTTGGCCCTGTTAGAACTGTTACGCCCGAGTTGGTTTTTGAGATTGCCTTTGAGGGGATACAGGAAAGCATGAGACATAAATCAGGTATAGCACTTCGGTTTCCACGAATTCTCCGGTGGCGTATCGATAAGCAACCAAAGGACGCCAATACCCTGGACGATCTACGCCAACTCTTGGAAACCTATGGAAAATAATTCCCTTCAACCGGCGACAGATTGGTTCCACAAAAAAGGGTGGACGCCATTTCCGTTTCAGGTACAGGTATGGAACGACTTTTTGGCGGGCAAATGCGGCTTACTGAATGCGCCTACAGGCAGTGGAAAAACCTACGCACTATGGATTCCTGCTCTCCTGGAGTATATGCAACAAAACCCCTACGAGTGGTCGACCCCCCGAAAGACTGGTATACAGGTGATTTGGGTGACGCCTCTGAGGGCATTGGCCCAAGACCTTCAGCGTGCCATGCAGCTATGCGCCGATGAACTAGGAGTTGCTTGGCGGGTCGAAGTCCGAAATGGGGACACGACCACAAAAACACGTACCAACCAAAAAACCAACCCTCCCCAGTGTTTGGTCACTACACCTGAGACGCTCCATATCCTACTATCCCAAAAAGATCACGGAAAATGGTTTGAAGACCTACAGGCGGTAGTTGTAGACGAATGGCACGAACTAGTTGGAAACAAACGGGGGGTTCAGGTTCAATTGGCACTGGCTTACATCCGGCAGTTTTGCAGTCCATCGCTTCGGCTCTGGGGCATATCGGCTACTATCGGCAACCTGGAAGAATCCTGCCAGATCCTACTTGGGGATAAGCTCCCTGCCTATGTGGTCAAAGCGCGCGTAGAGAAAAAACTGGAACTGAGAACAATCTATCCCGATGAGCTTGAAAAATACCCTTGGTCGGGGCATTTGGGGGTTCGTTTGATCCATAAGTTAATGCCGATCATTGAAGCCCATCGTTCTATCTTATTGTTTACCAACACCCGCGCCCAGTCCGAACTTTGGTACCAACAACTGATCAACCTTAGACCCGATTGGGCGGGCTGGATGGCAATCCATCATGGATCCTTAGACCAATCAGTACGAAGCTGGGTAGAAGAATCCCTACATCAGGGAAAACTCAAACTGGTAGTATGCACCTCATCACTGGATCTTGGCGTGGACTTTAGGCCGGTTGACGCTGTGGTTCAGGTGGGAAGTCCCAAAGGTGTTGCAAGATTTGTGCAGCGGGCTGGCAGATCAGGGCACCAGCCTGGCGTACCCAGTTTCATTTATTTTTTACCCACCAATTCCCTTGAGCTGATAGAAGCTTCGGCCCTACGGGCAGCGATAGAAAGCGGGGAAATGGAGTTTATCCACGCCCCACAGCTAACCATCGACGTGTTGATCCAGTTTTTGGTCACCCTCTCCCTGGGCGATGGGTTCCTTCCCGAGCAACTGTTTGATTTGGTGCGCAGTACCTATACCTTCCGGGGTTTGAGTCGGGATGCTTTTGAATGGATACTCACCTTTATAACACGTGGAGGAGAATCCCTCGGCGAATACGAAGAATTTGCCAAGGTGGAAATCAATGAAGCAGGACGCTACTTGGTGCGGAATAAAAAAACCGCTATGCGGCACCGGCTTTCGATGGGTACCATCGTTAGCGATCCCATGTATAAAATACGCTTCAAAAACGGCACTTATTTGGGAATGGTGGAGGAATATTTCATCTCCAAACTAAAGCCAGGAGATCGCTTTTTCTTTGCAGGACGAAACTTGGAATTCCTGCGTATACGGGATCTGAGTGCGATCGTGCAGTTGTCAAAAAAGAAAAGCAACCATGTCCCTTCCTACATGGGAGGTAGGATCTCCCTAACGTCCAAGTTGGCATCCAAAATGCGGGAAATACTGGAGAACGCTGCCCACGGCAACTACTATTCAGATGAAATAGCCTACTTAAAGCCACTACTTGAGCTACAACAGCGCCTGTCTTTAATTCCTGATGCAAATACACTACTGATCGAACAATACCATACCGATGAAGGGCACCATGTGTTCTTTTTCCCATTTGAAGGACGAATGGTACATGAGGTGTTGGTCGCGTTGATAGCGTATCGGATTTCGGTGAGTTATCCGCTAACCTTTAGTATGGCTATGAATGATTATGGGTTTGAACTGCTTTCGGACAGTACCATACCCATCGAGGAGGTTCTGGAAGAAAACCTGTTCAGCGAGGAAAACCTAGAATCTGACCTTACCGACTCGATCAATGAAAGTGAAATGGCCAAATTGAAATTTAGAGACATTGCCACGATTTCGGGATTGATTTTTCAGGGATATCCGGGAAAACCGGTTGCCTTTAAGCACTTAAAAGCCAATTCCGGACTAATCTACAGCGTTTTTGAGGAATACGAACCTGACAACTTACTCCTGGAACAAGCCCACAGAGAAGTAATGGACATGCAGATGGAAAAGGACAAAATCCTACACGCGATTCGGAAGATCAACGGTCAACGATTCATACTTAAAAGACCCGTGAAATGGACACCTTTTGCATTTCCCATTATGGTAGATCGGCTGAGGTCAAGCCTTAGCTCGGAATCCATTGAGGAACGCGTCCGAAAGATGCAGGCACGGTTGGAAGAATGACCATTGTACCTAAACCATTGGGATTGCCATGGAAAAATCCTTACATTGACCGCTCGAATAACCAAAGAACAAAAAAATGAAGAGACTTCTTCTTTTAGTGTGTATAGTTAGCCAAGCCTGCTTGGCCCAAACTCCACCCAATGGTCCGGAAGTAACCAATCTAACTTGGGACAAATTCACCGTGGAAACCGTCGTAGACAACCTTAAAGTGCCCTGGGGGCTTACCTTCTTGCCAGATGGAAGCATGCTCGTCACCGAGCGCAGCGGCGAAATGATTCATGTGAAAGACGGTAAAAGAACCGAACTCAAGGGAGTACCTGCTGTAAAAGCCGCCGGACAGGGCGGCTTGTTGGATGTCGTTGCACATCCTGATTTTGCACAGAACGGGTGGATCTATTTCTCCTACTCATCGGAAGAGGGATCTGGCGACGGTGCCCATACGGCGATCAGCAGGGCTAAGTTAAGTGGCGATCAGTTGACAGACCTACAGGTGCTTTACAAAGGGAGTCCAAACAGTAATGCAGGCCACCATTATGGTTCCCGAATCGTTTTTGACGGAAAAGGTCACATCTTTTTTTCCATTGGGGACCGAGGAGACCACCCCAATAATCCCCAGGACATCAAACGCGATGGCGGCAAAATTTACCGCCTACATGAGGACGGGCGGGTACCAGCTGACAATCCCTTCGTAGGCACCTCCGGTGCAAAAACGGCCGTCTATTCCTATGGTCACCGAAATCCACAGGGGATGATCGTACATCCTGAAACCGGTGATGTATGGGTACACGAGCATGGTCCACGTGGTGGCGATGAAATCAACGTGATCAAGAAGGGAGCAAACTACGGCTGGCCTGTAATTTCCTACGGTATCAACTACAATGGTACCATATTGACGGAAAAAACCCATGAACCGGGTATGGAGCAGCCGCTATATTATTGGGTACCCTCCATCGCACCAAGTGGATTTGCTGTGGTAACAAGCAACCACTACCCCGAATGGAAAGGAGATCTCTTGGTAGGTTCGCTCAGCTTTGCCTACCTCGAAAAACTAACCCTAAGCGGAAATAAAGTGGTGAAGAGAGAACGAGTCATCGATGGTTTGGGCCGGGTAAGGGACGTGGTAATCGGACCCGATGGGTATATTTATGCAGGTATCGAAGGCAAGGGAATCGTGAAAGTGGTTCCTACCAAATAGTCCCGTTTCTTTCACTTAGCATCTACCCATGAAGCGAATCATGCTGCTGCTCTTGTTGGTGACTATCCTCAGCACATCCCTCGTTGAGGCCCAACAAGAGCCTCCTCTTATTCCCCTTCCCGCAGATTTCTCACTAAACGTTGGCAACTTCCTACTCGACCGAGAGGTTGCCATTCGTTTTCCGAACGAACTGGCATCAGAGGCTGCCTACTTCCGTCAGGAACTGTTCAGAAAAACGGGCATACCCGTGATTACCCGGTCTGGAACCGATTCACGTATCGAATTGGGGCTGGATCCTGAGTTGACGGATGCGTACCGACTGTCGATCACTCCTGGCCTGATCCAGGTTATTGGGGCTGATCCCGATCAGGTACACCATGGCCTGGTTTCCCTTATTCAGTTAGCCGAAAGTTACATGAGCGATAAGCAGGTGGCAGTCATCCCTTCCTGGCAGATCGAAGACCGTGCCGGCTACGGTTGGCGGGGATTGATGCTGGACGAATCCCGGTATTTTTTTGGTGTTGAAAAAGTTAAGCAGATTTTGGACTACATGTCCTATTACAAGCTAAACCGCCTTCATTGGCACCTAACAGATAGTCCAGGATGGAGAATTGAGATAAAAAAGTACCCCAAATTGGCGCTGGTTGGAGGTATTGGAGATCACCACGACCCAAATAAGCCCAGCGCATTTTACACTCAGGAAGAGATAAAAGAGATCGTTCGCTACGCCGCAGAACGAAAAATCACCGTGATTCCGGAAATTGACATGCCAGGGCACGCTACGGCCGCCAATAGAGCTTATCCGGAGTTTAGCGGAGGCGGATCAGCAGCCTACCCGGAATTCACCTTTCATCCTGGAAAAGAAGCCACCTATGCCTACCTGACAGAGGTACTACAGGAGGTAAATACGCTTTTTCCGTCCGCAATGATCCACTTGGGTGGTGATGAAGTCAGCTTTGGAAATGAAAAATGGGCAAGCGACCCAGATGTTAAACGCTTAATGCAACAAGAAGGGCTAAAGGACTTAAAAGCTGTGGAAGATTACTTTATCCAACGAATGGCAGATTCCGTCATTCACATGGGAAGCAAGGTGTTGGCTTGGGACGAAATGGCTGACGCTACCCTTTCCAAATATGAAAGTATCATTTTCTGGTGGCGACACGACAGACCCGAGCAACTTGAACTGGCACTCAAAAACGGGTATGCCACGGTGGTCTGTCCCCGAATCCCCTACTACTTTGATTTCGTGCAGGAGGATTTCCATCAATTTGGCCGAAAATGGGCAGGTGTCACTGCACCGCTGCAAGCTGCCTACGAGTTTTCGTTGGATGATCTACCCATTTCCTCGGATTTCGACAAGGATCTTATTCTCGGACTGCAGGCAAACTTATGGACGGAAACCGTACACAACAGTCAGCGGATCGACTTCCTGCTGTTTCCGCGGATCGCTGCACTGGCAGAGGCCGCATGGACACCGGCAGGGGCGAAAAAGTATGCGGATTTCATGCTTAGGTTAGACGGTCATTTACCTCGTTATGAGCGGGATGGCATCTATTTTTACCATCCAAGGCAGCCTGAATACCATCCTGAGCCGGTGTATAGGCCATGACATTTCCCTATTTGATCACCTGAAAAGCAGACGCCTGCCTATTGAACGGCAAGGCGTCTTCATTGCGTAGGTTGAAACGCTCGTTGATCTGGCGTATTAGATGATCCACTCCAAACTCGGATCCGGGAATGAAGCCTGGGACCGTAATCACCTGGGCCAATACCCCACCAAACCCCCGGTGCATGACCCCTCTCGGCAAATAAACCAGATCACCTACATCCAAGGAATACGATTTGAACAGATCTTTGGTCTGCTCTAGGGTTATTTTATCGGGCCGGGAAAGTAAATGTACCTTTTCCGAAGTAATCAATTTGGCTCCTGGTAGCACCATTTGCACCAAGTAAAACTCATCGAAACCTATGTCCACCGGGTGGTAATGGCTAAATGAATCCATAATTCGCACACGATGCGCATTGATCGCATGGTAAACATACTCTCCTACTTCCTTTTTCCATGTGAGCAGGATTCTACGGTAGGCGTTGGTTTCCGTGGCACATCCACCTGGTTCGTCCGTAATGTTGGGATCCCAGTCAGGCCGTATAAAGGCAGGAATATAATCTGCCGGCTTTTCCGGAATGGTAAAAACCAACATGCTCAACAGGCTATCTGCTTTCATGGTTTCACCGTTTTGAAGCATGATGATATCACCGACAGATACCTTACTGGAGCGTTCCCCGCCTTGTGCGTCGAAGATCGTGGCAGTACCTCCTCCCTCCTGCAAAAACACCACCTGCGTGCGGTCCTTTGACTCCAGTGACATGAACCTATCCACATAATGTAGGTCATATCCCGGATTTCGCTTTCTAAATTCCGTTTGTATTTCAGCTAGGCCTTCGTGATTGGCCTGTGAAAGTTTTGCTATTTTTATCTGTTCCTCTTGGGCAAAAACCGGGTTTACGTGGTTTAGAAACACGTAAACACCAAATACCAAGAGCACTTTCAATCGCTTTTCCACTTTGTTATGTACGTTTTACCTACTGATTGGTTAACCTTATGACAGTCATCCAGCAGGCATCATTTTCCCTTTTCTACCTTTTGAATAACTGAAAAAATGCTTAATTTTCCAAGTGTAGCCTTACGATCTGTTTGATTAAGCTGATAGTTGGGCTCCTTTTATATTCTATAACAGCTTAATAAAGTAAAATGCCGTACCCACTACGTGCGCCTCAGCCTGCGAGGCGTTTGAGGGATAATTACCTGCGTTTCATGGAGCAGCCCGAAATCCGTGACTTTACCGACCGGGGAGGCGTCGTCTGCCTTGCCTGCAATGGCAGACCTGTCGAAGATTTATGTGCACTGGCTGAACTTGGCCACACCACTTTTGGCGAAAAGTATGTACAAGAGGGCCTACCAAAATTGAAGCAGCTTCAAGCCCTCTTTCCGAACGTACGCAGGCAATATTTCGGAAAGCTACAAACCAATAAGATCAAACAGGTTATCCAGCACTTCGACCACGTAGAATCGGTTGCCTCGGAACGGGAAATAGACCATATAAAAAAGCATCTCACTTCCTACCCCGAAGAAACGGAAAGAACCTTTTTCCTGGAAGTCAATATTGGGCAGGAACCACAAAAAAATGGTGTCCTACCTGCAAATGCCAGACATTTGCTCGACTATGCAACCGAAAAAGGACTGCCCATAGACGGACTGATGGGCATTCCGCCCAAAGTGCTGAATCCAAAACCCTTCTTTGGCTCGTTGAGGAAACTGGCAGATCAATTGCACCTGCCGGGCTGTCAGATGGGGTTCTCTAGAGACTATAAGGAAGCGATTGCGTTGGGATCTACCCATATTCGGATCGGAACACTGGTATTTGAAGGAACCTGTGCATGATCCTAGCTAAAAACCAAATCTACCAGTACATACGAAAGACCTACCGGGCTGTCTTACCGATCATCCCAGGAGTTCTTTTGGAGCCCATGGTGCTGATAACCGCCAAAAAGTGGAGTCAATTTGTAAGCATGTTTATGCTTGAAGTACTATTTTTTTCGGGTAAACAGAAAGATGCCGAGCGATTGGTTGAACAGTGGGTCTGTAAGTATCTGGCTAAAAGAACCCACCCGTTTTATCAATTGCCTATTGGTGAGCGCACAACGGTGTCGCCAACGCAGAGATCCGTATCGTTTGCATCAGTACTTCGCCGATTCTACGAAGCCGTTGCCCCGCTTAAAGCCCAGCCCTTTTTGGCATTTGGGACCCTTTTGGGCTACGTAAGGGAAAAGGATTTCATCCAATGGGATAAGGACATCGATATCGGATTTTTTAAGGAAACAGTGGATCTAGCGAAATTGAAGCGTGTCCTAAGACGGGCCGGTTTTCGAATCGTGGAAGACAGTAGCGATGGTCCTCCCTATAAACTCAAATGCCAATTCGGCAACTCCCCCTTGGTAGAAGTGGTGCTATTTGGGATGGAAAACGGACACCGCATCACCTATGGAGCTGTCATGGGGCAATTTATAAAACGCTACCGAAAGCCGTTCAGGTTAAAAGCGGTTCCGTTTCTGGAGACCACTGTGTATGTTCCGGATCCTCCGGAAGAATTTCTTACCGAGAACTACGGAAATTGGCAGCATCCACAGCCCATTTACAGCCACATCTTCCATGCTAGCTTGACGGACTACAGCCTACCGATGATCCGGTTTTTTGCGAAGCGGTCCTTTTGCAGTATGCTGCTGGAAGGCAATGCGCTCAAAATCGAACATTACCTTGATTTATTCCAACAACGCTATCCCAAAGATCCTTTTTGGTTCCAATTGCGGGAACGTATCAGCCCCCTATTGCCATGATTACCGTATACGCAAAAATAGTTGGTGACTTATTTCACCCAGGTCATGTAAATTTCCTGAAACGGGCGCGCGAGCTAGGTGACCGGCTGGTAGTACACGTGGTGTCAGATGAACGGGTAGCGAAAGTTAAACGGAAGCCCATTATGACCCAGCAGGAAAGGATGGCCGTATTGGGCGCTTGCCGATTTGTGGATGAGGTACGCTCAGATGGGCCAAGAGAGGTAAGTGATGCATTTTTGGATGATCAGGGGTTTGATCTTTTCGCCTACGGGTATTCGGACGAGCGTGAACGAAACACCAAAGCCTACGAATACCGAAACATCTCCTCCGAACGTATCCGTATTATACCCTACAGCTCGGAGATTTCCACCACCCAGCTGATTCAGCGGGTAAAAACTTTGCTTTCCACGGAATGATATGGGCGAAGGGACGCTCTCCTATAGATTCACTTCACGCCTTCCAAAAACAACCAACGCGAGAACATAGGCCAATAGAAAGACAATGACAAGGAGACTGAGGTAATCATCATACCTAAACCGGAACACCTCAAGCCAAACCAGCAGTTGGAGAATCAAAAACGACATCCCCACTACCCTAAGCGGCTTGGCTATTTTCACCTTACTTTCAAAACCTGTTATATCCAGTGGTTTTTGAGGTAGAGGCTCAGCGGTGTTTGATCGCACAAACCTAACCAGGGCATACCAAAATCCGGCACCCATGAACAATACGGCCAGGATAGGAACTAGCTTGTATTCCCCCGGGCTTACATACACGTAGATCAAAATGCCCACTACCCAGAGCGGGATAAGAAATGATGCATAATTTAGCCTCATAATCGTTTATAAAAAAACTCCCACCTTACTACAACCAGGGCACTGGATAACCCGCACTATTTACTAGCCCAACCTCATATAGTAGACCGCCACAAACACCAATGCCAGGTTAATCAATAGCCGAACCCCTGCCCAAACCTTGGCCCTTGTCGGATAGGCCTGAGCCTTGGAGCCCAAATCGTATATCAGCTTACCAATCAACAGGATGTTTACTGCCAACAACGCCAGCACACCATACCACAGAACAAAGGGCCACTCGAAAATCCGTATCAGTCCGGAAAATACGTACGCGGACATAGTCAGCACGCTGGTATTGCTTTGCAGTTCGCTTGGGTGGAAAAAGGAGGTGTTTTTAGTTTCCATAATAACATTTAGTAAAATCAACAACCATAATACCAACCCCAATCCAACCAAGTGCTCTTCTACCTATAAGCCGTAAAGCCTTGGTGGCCGAAGCCACAGATCCAAGCTGTTTAGTATTCAATATTATGTCATAGAAGCCCGCAGCACCCGTAGCGACACCTAAACAAGCGACTACTCGGGGATCAATAGAAACATCATTTGAAGATATACTTTCCATACCAAAAATAAAAGAAAGTTCTGCAAACTGTGATTCCTCCAAACGAGCTATTTGAACTCTTTCTTCTAAAGAAAGAGATTCATACATCTGAGTGCGAGTAACTGATTTCATAAGCTGGCTATGTAGTTCTCTTCCATTATGAACCAAAGGCTCAATGACAAGCTTAATTGATTGAGAATACTGATATGGATCGATCACTTGCCTCGCATATTCATTATTCAAATCCGTCAGCTTATGGAAAACCTCCATTATTGTGAGACTATCGATAATATACTCGGATAAATCCAATTTTTGTTCTTCTTCGACATCCATAGAGCTTTCATCAGAACTAATACAACCGGTAAAAGCAACAAATAGCGTAAGTGTTGCTAAGCTGAAAAACAATTTTTTTTTCATAACATAATTATTTTAGTTAATGGTTTAAATTTTGGGACACATCTAAATCCCAAAAAATCATCAATACGTAAATTTCGGGGAAGCTCACTGAAATTTCATTTCAGTCTTAGTCATTTTTTTTAATTTTTTATTCATTTTTTTGTTTAATCATCTCTAACTAACTAAAAACATTTCTAACCACTCTAGTTACAAAGAACCTAATAGACAAATAACCCCAGACCCACATCACCCAACACATACCGTTTAAAATCGACCAATTTTCCGTAATTTCCCACCCTAAAACCAAATAGCTCTATAATGACTAGACTTTACATCGTATTTTTCACACTTGCCTGGATTTCCTGCGCGGGGCCACAATCCCAACAAGCAGAAATCAATGTGGCCGACGGATGGCGCACGCTCTTTAATGGCAAAGACCTGGAAAACTGGCGCATCAAAATCGCCAAACACGAACTGGATGAAAATTTTGCCAATACATTTCGTGTGGAAGACGGCCTCATGAAAGTACGCTATGACGGGTACGAAGCCTTTGATCGGCAGTACGGCCATATATTCTATGACGAACCGTTTTCCTATTACCTGTACCGCGTAGAGTACCGCTTTGTCGGCGAACAAGCCCCCGAAGGCGAGGGCTGGGCCCTGCGCAACTCGGGCGTCATGCTGCACGGTCAGAAACCCGAAACCATGACCAAAGACCAGGACTTCCCCATCTCCATCGAAGGCCAGCTCCTCGGTGGAGACGGCACCAACAACCGGACTACCTCCAACCTCTGTACACCCGGCACCAACGTGGTGATCGACGACGAACTCTTTACCCCCCACTGCCTGAACTCCAGTTCCAAAACCTACCATGGAGAACAATGGGTAGTGGCTGATTTTCTGGTTCTGGGCGACAGCATCATCCACCATATCCTGGAAGGGGACACGGTATTGACCTACCATAAGCCCCAGATGGGTGGCGGCAACGTCAGCAACCACAATCCAGACGTGAAAAAAGACGGCCAACTCATCTCCGAAGGCTATATCTCCCTGCAAAGCGAGAGCCATCCCATCGACTTTCGTCGGGTGGAGATCTTCGACCTTTCCGGCTACCAAGCGGAGGGGCGATTGGAAGAAGCTCTACGTGCGCTGCGAAAAGCAGAAGGCTACTAAAAAAATTACCCGAGAAGCGGATTCGTTCACTTCTCGGGTAAAACCATTTCATTTAGCGTATTACAAACTACACCCGTACTCCGGTGGTGCCGCCACCTGCCAAGGTGATGTCCACCGGCTTGTTGGATTGCCAGGAACCTGCGGTAAAATCGGGCACGTCGATCGAGTTGGAGCGATTGGCCACTGACCACTCACTTAGCGGCGTTATGGCAGACCAAAGCGCAGCATCGTACACATCCTGATCCAACGGAAGTCCGTTTCGCAGGCAATCGATCATGCGCCAGTCCATCATAAAATCCATGCCTCCATGGCCTCCAATCTGCTTGGCCATCTCCCCTACTTTTCGGACAATCTCCGGCGTATATTTTTCCTGTAACGCCTTCATATCTTCTTCCTTCAACCAGCCATGCCCATCGGATACTCCCTCCTGTGGCCATTTTTGCGCCATGGCCTTGGTGCCGCTTACCAAATGAATGCGGGAATACGGACGTGGAGAAGTCACATCATGCTGAATCATAATAGATCGGCCCTTTTTGGTCTTTACCATGGTGGTGTTCATGTTACCGCGATATCTTTCGTTGGCAAATGAATTGTAATAGGAGTCTTCGGCTGCAAGCTTTTGGGCGTGGGCCTGCATCATAAAGTCCTTGCTGGACAACGAGGTTAGGTAGTCCATCTGATCACCCCGGTTGATATCCATGATTTGGCAGATGGGGCCCAGCCCATGGGTTGGGTATAGGTTTCCATCTCTAAAATTTTCAATCAAACGCCACATTTCCTGATAACCCGACCCCTTTTTGAAATTGAGGTCGATCAGGTCGTGGATATAAGCACCCTCGCCATGAATGATTTCACCAAAATAGCCATCCCGCGCCATGCTCAGGGTCATCAGTTCAAAGAAATCATAGCAGCAGTTTTCGAGCATCATGCAATGCTTCTTGGTACGCTCAGACGTCTCTACCAATTGCCAGCATTCTTCCAGCGTAACGGCAGCGGGCACTTCGGTGGCTGCATGCTTACCGGATTCCATCGCATACACCGCCATAGGGGTATGCCACTGCCAGGGCGTAGCGATGTAGATCAGATCCAGGTCATCCCTATCTACCATCTTCTTCCAGGCATAGGAACTGCCGCTGTAGGTAACAGGTTTGTGAGGGGTGCCCTCTAGACTCTTTACCACCTTATCCACCATTTCTGGACGTAGATCACAAAGGGCTTTGATTTCCACTCCTTCTATTTTGCTTAGCCGATTCACAGCTCCAGGTCCGCGCATGCCCAGCCCAATCACTCCCACCCGGACGGTATTTATCTTTGGTGCTGCAAAGCCGGACATGTTGAATCGCTGATTGTGTTTTCTCAGACTTTGGATCTTAACCTGGTCCAATTGCTCCTGACTGAAGCCACTGATTCCTGCTCCAACCAGTCCCATTCCCGCCAATCCGGATATCTTCAGAAAATCTCTTCTTTTGTTACTCATACTTACTGCTATAAAATTAATGTTATTGGGTTTCCGTAGATCAATTGCTCGGAAGGTAAGGTAAATCGCCAATTCCCCGTCCTCTTTTTACATGAACAGTGCTTATATCTTGAAGAATATTTTCTTTTTGTACAGAAAATAGCACAGGTACCACATGGCTCCCAAAGTCAATAGCGAGTTGATCAACTTCTGGAACGATTCGGGAACACCGATCGCTTCCAAGACGCCCATATTGAAGATTCCCACAAAACCGAAGAGCCACGATCCAAGTACGTTGGCGAATAGATAGATAAAGATCGGGTTCATTCCGACTATAATAAACCCGCGGGTCCAAGATTGCACCTTTTTCATATCCACCAGCCAGTAAAACAACGCCAAGGCAAGCAAGGCCCATCCTCCGGAGGCCAGCACGAAAGAAGTGGTACTGATCCGCTTGATGATCGGCGTCAAGGAGGTCCAGTCCAGGGCATAGCCCAATACCAGACTTGCCAGTCCAGCAAGCGCAAAGACTTTGATTTTCTGGTTATCGTCACGTTGGCTCAGGAGGAAGTTGCCACACATAGCCCCCCAGAGCGTGTGCACGGCAGTAGGTATGCAGTTGATGGCTACCCAACCGCCGCCGTTGATCTTACCCATCAACAACATATCGGTGTAGCTGCCAAAATTTTCACCCTTGACAAAGGGGGCTTCCGGGTTGTATAGTCGATACATCACCTCGGTGAGGATTAGCAGCCCCACGGATACGCCAAGCTGAACCTTCCAAGGCTTTTGCAACAAGAAGTAGGTCAAAAGGATGGTAAAGGAAAGTTGGGTAAGCACGTTCCACAGCTCAAACACCAACTTTTGGCTGTATACGCAATGAAGACCGGTGCCAAACAGAAACAGCAGAAAACAGCGCTTAAGGATGTGCCGGGTGACCTGTGAATTGTCTCCTCCTGCACTTAGGCGCTTATTGAGGGAAAAAGGCATGGCCACGCCCACGATAAACATAAAGAAAGGCTGTATCAAATCCCAAAACCTCAGTCCATTCCAGGGATGGTGGGTAAACTGAATCATCAGGCTGTGTCCGAAGGAATCTTCCGGAAACATGCCGATCAAATGACGGTACAAGAGCGCACTCTCTGCAATCAGCAAGAACATAGTGATGCCCCTGTAAGCATCCAATGAAACCAACCGTTGCTGGCCTGTGAGGTTTGGTGTAGACATGTGGAGGGTAAATCGTTAGTCGCTTCAAAATAGGTTTAGATCAAGCAAATTGACTAATCCGAAGAAAGGTCAACCCTCAAATATACTAGTTCCCGACAAACGCCCAAACAACTTTGCTTGGAATGGCTCAAAATACACCGTTCAGCAGAAAATAATAGGTAAAACTTGGGAAATCCATAAGATATTGCGGCCAAACTGGTATATTCATAAAAAAATACCTATGAGATACCTTTTGCTTTTACTCGCATCGTTTGCAATAGCCTGCACCGGCACAGCTCCCGGTGATCCTACCGAAACCAAAATCACAACAGAAGCCGATGTGAATCAACTGCTTCTCAAAGACCATAAGCCCGTATCCCTTTACAAAAATCAGCACACGCCGGTCAGCAAGGCAAAATTCCCGGTCATCGACATGCATTCCCATACCTATGCCCGCACGGTGGAAGAGTTGGACGCTTGGGTGGTAACCATGGACCGGGTGGGCATAGACAAAACGGTACTGCTAACCTATGAAACCGGTCCGAAATTCGATTCCCTGATGCAGGTGTATTCCCGGCATGAGGGGCGGTTTTTACTTTTCTGTGGATTTGACTATACGGGCTACGACGAGCCGGGATTTGGACCGGCAGCCGTGAAGGAGCTGGAACGCTGCGTAGCCGCCGGAGCGGTGGGTGTAGGCGAACTGGGCGATAAGGGATCCGGATTATTTTACTCCCGGCCTACCAAGGCCTATGGGATGCACGTAAACGATGCCCGCATGAAGCCCCTGCTGGAAAAATGTGCGGAGCTCAATATCCCCATCAATATCCATGTAGCCGAACCTATCTGGATGTACCAACCCATGGATGAAACCAATGACGGCCTGATGAATGCCTTCCGCTGGAGACTGGATGACAAAGAAGGCATCGTAGACCATGCCGGCATGCTGGAAACCCTGGAGGATGCAGTAGCACAAAACCCAAAGACCACCTTTATCGCCTGCCATTACGGTAACTGTTCCTACGACCTGAGCATCGTCGGAAACATGCTGGACAAATACCCCAACCTCTACTTGGACAACAGCGCAAGGTATGCGGAAACAGCCACCATCCCCCGTACCGTAAACAAGTTTTACAGCCGCTATGCCGACCGAATACTCTACGGAACCGACATGGGCAGAAACGAGGCCATGTACCTGACGACCTTTCGGATCATGGAAACGGAAGACGAGCATTTTTACGACAGGGGAATCTCGGGATACCACTGGCCTATGAACGGCTATGGACTGAGTGAAGAGGTATTGAAGAAAGTGTACCACGATAATGCCAAAAAAATGCTGGGGCTTTGAGCCAAGCTATCGTTCCCGGTCAAACGCAGACAGGGATTTTTATGACTGAACTTCCTTCGAATAGCTAAATTTTAATTTTGGCATATTAGGTTTCCTAAGAAGCACAAAAAGCCTTTTTGTATACGATATCTGAAGCTATGCCTAGTATTTCATGATTATTCTTTGTAGGGGCCAAGAAATTTATCTCCATTGAAATGTACTAAATGGTCAGGATTATCTGCTATCCATACTTCTGTCTCCCAAGCTATCTCGGTCATAAATTGCCTAAACTTTTGCCTGTTCAAAAAGGCTGTTACAAAAACAATGTCAGCTTTACAGTCCTTGGTAAGTTTTTGAAGTTGAATTAATCGAAGCTCGCTAATCGGACCCGAAGAGTGAACTGCTTCTATCAAGTAGAGCCAATTCCGTTTCTTTGAATAGGCAATTACATCTGGCAACTCTTCATGTGAAATCTCAAAGAAATTCAGTTCTTCAAGTTTTTCATTTTCTAGGTAAAGATATTTGTCAGAAGTATCTCCTACGTAAAGAACTTCGGCACCGTGTCCATATCTTGGCAAAAAATCTTCTATAATTGCTTTTTGTAGGTCGTTGTGTTCTCCTGCCGAAAAAGTCAATACTCCACCTGAGGGAAGTGTAACATTAACTTTTGCGATTTCCCTTTCCCTTTTCAGTTTTTTGCTTAAAGGCTCTATATTCTTTAACTTTTCCGAGACCATTTTCTCCCAACCCTTTGAGCCAAAACTCCTTAGAAGTTCAGCGTAAGTTGGATTGATTGAGTAGCCACGAGTTGAGTCATTGGTTGCTGAATTTGGGCTTGATTGCAAGACTACTTCTGCAACTGTTAGTAGTTTTAAGTCTTTTCTCCGAATATCATCATAAGAACCTGAACTAATATTTTCTCCAAAATGCTTGTTCAGGTAAATTATAATATCTCTTGTTTTGAGAGCGTATCCACTATTCAAATCTTTTGTTTTTTTGAAGTCTGCAATCTTTTTAATGTCGCCACTTGCTAAAAATGCAATTGCCATTCTTTCCAATCTTCTTGGAGTGGCATCTAAAGGGATCCCAAAAGTATCAAGGATATAAAGCGTGGTATTTATCAGTTCCTGCACCTGTGGTGTTTTTTCACGAAAGGTTTTTGATTTATCGGGACTGATATACTGCTTCATTCTCAAATAATTTTAGTTGTTCGTGTTCTGTGATGATATAGTTATTTTCGGCTTCACCAATCAAATGATTTTTGATGTTTAAAGCCAAATGATATGCAAAATTTGGGGCAACGGCATTGCCAATTTGATTGTATTGATGAGTTTCTGTGCCTGAAAACTCGAACCAATCAGGAAAACTTTGAAGTCTTGCAGCTTCTCGAACTGTGATTCTTCGTCTGCGGCCGTCTTTTAACCTTACTCGGTGCATATCTCCAGTTGCACCTGCTAAATTCCTGCAAGTCAACGTTCTTGCTGGTCTATCTAAATATAAATCTCTTGGATTGATACATTTTGATGCTTTTTCGTAATTCGCAACATACCTGTCCATTGATTCCGTAAAAAACTTAGAATCTTCATCAAATTGAAAGGCAAGCTCGCCCAAGGCTTGACCTGCTGTTACTTTTCGGCTTACCTTTCTCGGAAGATTTATTTTTTGCTTTGAGCCAATAACAATAACACGTTCCCTATTTTGCGGAACCTCAAAGTTAACAGCATTTAAAAGTGCATAGTTTATATAATATCCTAAACTCTCAAGTTCTTCAATCACTTCTTTTAGATACCATTTGTTTTTGTAAAGCATTCCCCGAACATTTTCAAAAAGCAACACTTCTGGGTCAAGCTGTCTTATTGCTGACAAAAAAATCGGAAATCCGTCTCTTGAATCTTTTAAGCCAAGTTGTTTTCCGCCAACACTAAATGGTTGGCAAGGTGGGCCGCCTATTACAATGTCAGCTTTAGGGTATGTTGTCTCAATTGTCAACTTTTCGTTGAAGCACTCACCAATTAAGTTTTTATTGTAAGTATTGGTTGCCTGTTCGTCCATTTCATAGCCAACCGTTTTAAATCCATTTGCCTCAAAACCAAGGGAAAGTCCACCGCAACCCGCAAAAAGGTCAACCACTGTTTTGTTTAAATCAGTGTCAATCCAAGGTTTCAGTTTTTTATTTATTTCTTCCCAATATTCCATGGTCTAAAGGTACGATTTTTTGCTGTGGTTGCGGTTTCTCTGACTTGCATACAACTTGATTATCGGCGCTCCCGACCTAGCGGTTCACCTAACTTACGCCATCGCTGCTTTGCCTTCCTATTTCTCAAATGAGAAAACGCAATTAACGATAAGCTGACACCTAGTAACATCGAGCTAGTTGACGTGAGCGTCCATTCACCGGTAGCCTCTCCACCAACTAACGAATTCAGAACAATTCCGAACGAACCTCCCGCACACGCGAGCAGTACAAATAAAACCATTCTATCTTTTTCCATTTTCCTTAAAGTTAAAGAACAACCTGGATTTCATACAACACCTGCCGGAAAAGAGACGTTCTGCCTGCACCTGCGCAAAGATAAATTCCCAAGCCTAACCTGTAGTCCCTGTTGCAAATTCGGCTGCTTCGGAACCGTTGTACCAAGTGCAGCACCTGATCGACTAAATGTGCTCTTGGTTCTTTTAGCCGAACTTGACCCTAACATTAAAGATAAAACCACTCCACTGAAAAAAAATTTCAGTGGATCATTTTTTACCAAAGCGATTAACAATATTTCTTCAACCACTCCTAATTACTCACGGATTGGACAGCACAATCCTTCGATAAGACGTCAAGGATGGCAAACCGGTATCTTCTACTTCCAAGATAATATGCAGCTCCCTGCCTTTTAGATCGGGCATGGAAAACCGTATTTCGTCGGCATGGGGGGCAGGAAACTGAAGATCTCCGCCCGTACCACCCGCCTCGCGGTAAACCCACCAGTGATACCTCAGCGCGTCCCCGTCCGGATCGTAGCTTCCTTTGGCACTTAGCACCACCTCCGCCGCAACAGGTACCTTGGCCGTTGCCAAAGCTTTGCCCTCGTTTCCATTGAGCACCACCACGGGATTATGGTTGGCTCCCGTAAAATCATCGGCTATGTTCCAATCCATACGGGCGGCAAAGTCGTGCTGGTAGGCTTTTCGGAAGCGCCATATGGTGGCCTGATTCGATGCCTCGATGCGGCCGTCGGGCAGGCGCACCTCGTCTTGGGTATGCACCGAGGAAGTCCAAATACTACCTGCCTCACCAAAGGACCTATACCGCTCGTATCTTCCTCCCCATCCCCCGTAGGTAGGGCTTTTGTACCAAGCCAGTCCATTTTGGATCAACCCGATAAAGGAAGGGGTATCTCCCTCCATGATGTAGTCCGAGGGAAGGTAATTTTCCCCCAGCGGTCCATGCCCTTCCATCACATGTTCCCGCAACCAAGGATTGTCTACCAACTCAAAATAATACCCGGGCCCATTTTTATACCATCGGTCTCCGGATATCCCGGTCCAGGTAGCCTTGTAGTACTCACGCCAATTGTCCCCCGCACTGGCATCTACGATGTAAAAAATGTCGGGGAATTCCTGTCGGATCCAGGGGCCTGCAAAATCCTGGTCGGAAATCGCGTAGACACGGATTTTCTCCACAAAACGCTTCACTTCCTCCTCTGAGCGGGTTTGACGCACTTTCCAAAGGGCCTGAGCCAGGCAGTTGGCCCCACCCCAGACCGATACCCAAAGCGGTCGGGGATCTGATCTATCCACTGCGGCTATCAGCAAGTTGGATCCGGGGGAGTCTTTACCCTCTCCTACCCCATCCATGCTGTACAGCGGCAGATGGGAACGCACCACACCGAGTAGTTCGGCTTCACTTGGATAGCCCGAAGAATGGATATCCAGGTTTTTTTTGACCTTCCCGTAGTCCCGAATCAACTGTTCGATCTTATCCTGACGGGTTAGGTTGCGAAGGTGGGTACTCGTGGTGGCTACGATGCC
Organism: Lunatimonas lonarensis; assembly: GCF_000390185.1. Lineage (GTDB taxonomy): Bacteria > Bacteroidota > Bacteroidia > Cytophagales > Cyclobacteriaceae > Lunatimonas > Lunatimonas lonarensis. The sequence goes on from NZ_AQHR01000085.1 coordinate 258,679, forward strand.
CTCTATGTCCATTTCGTTGGCATACACCAACAACCGCACCAGAGACTGCTGGTCATCGGGCTCGTTGGTGATGTCCGTCAGTACAAACACCCGTTGTTTTGCGGGCTTTTCATATGCTAGCCGAGTCTGGGCCACAGTCCCACCAACCAAAAACATTAGGTTAATCAAGAAAGCAAATCGGTGAATCGTCGTCATAGGTAGATCGTTTGGTACAGTGTTTTTATCGAGTCAGGCCGCCTTAACCTGACCTAGTCGATTATATCTTCCAAAAGCTGTGCATATGCATCGGCATATTGCTGCATGCCCCAATCGGTGGGGTGGGTGCCGTCAACGGTCGCGTCCATGGAGAGACCAATATCTTCTTTTGAAAGGTAATAGATTTCCTCTACCCCTGCACCCAGCAATTGGGTATAAATATCCTGCGACCAACGGTTTACCTGCCTTACGGCCAACTCCCGCTCTCGGTCCGTGAACGCATCGGAATACCCTGCGTGTTCCACCAGCACGACAGGCGTGTCGGGGTGCACCTCTTTTAGACTTAGCACGGCAGTCTTTAGCCGGGCTTTTACATCCTCCTCAGTCCAATTGGCAGGAACCAAATTGGGGAGGCAATCAAGGATATAGACAGATGCCGGAATCTGATGGATAAACTCCAGTACTTCCGGCTCTAGCCGGCCGTTTCCGGAAAATCCAAGATTAATGACCTCGCGGCCCAACAGTCTGCCCATGATAGCCGGCCAAGCCATACCCGGTCGGGATGCGCATGCGCCCTGCGCGATGGAGGTTCCATAAACCACAATGGGTAAGCTACCTACGCCTCTGGGAAGTACACTCAGATTGGAGGAAGCGGGGACTCCCAACTTCAATTGATCCACTCCATTGTAAAGTGGCAGATAAAGGCGATATCTCCGACCAGCCGATGGAGCAGGATTGACCTTAAAGGTATAGGAAACGGTGTCCCTAAACGAGTAATTTCCTCTTACCCATTGCCAGTTGCCATCTTCGGCCAAAACGTACAGATCCAATCCACTCACTCCGGTCGCCGACATGTGGGGCATTTCCAGGCGGCTGGACGTTGGGATCATCCGGGCGTGTATTTCAGAAGCATCGGTAGTGAAATGTATCTCCAGCCCGGCCGAATGGCGGGAAAGATTCCACACGGCATCCCTTATTTTTCCTTCGGCTTCCGGAGGTAGGCGGTTATCGCCAATCCCGTCAAACCCTTGGGCATGGATACTGTGGGAAAAATCAAGAGGATCTATCCAACTAAGGTTCTGCTGGGACAGTGCAGGACTGGTTAAAAATGCAATAACCACCAAAAGGGCAAGGACGGCACTAGTATAGCTTGTCTTCATAAGAAAAACATGATAAGATTAACAAGTTCGGTTATTTACAGGGAAATATCAAACCATCGACTCTATACCTAACACTACGTCTAAAAAGTACCCTACAAGCTCAGAAGACGGTTGACTAGCTTATCAAAGGACGGGCTCAATCCGATTGGATTTCAAAAAAATTCCGCATCAGCAACGCTTCTATCAAGGCAGTTTGTTTGGTCTGCCAATTGTTTGGATAGTTTTCCAAGGCGTTCTTGGCGTGCAATCGAGCCCTTTCGGAGTCGCCAACCTTGTCGTAAATTACAGCTGCTAAAAATTGATTAAAATAATAGTCGCCCAGCTGCAACGATTTTTCCATGTATTGCAAGGCGTTGTTTTCATTTTCAGCCAAAAGGTGAAAATCCTCCCAGCCTACAGATTTGGGGTCAGAAAAATCAAGATTATCAGGCAGCTCCAATTGGTGATAGGCCAACATCGTGGCCGACAGCATTTCTAAAGAGCGTTTAGTTCTGGGGTACATCCTACTATTAAAATAGGTTCTAAAAAATAAGGGAACCTGTGTTTTTTGCCGTAGTCCCTTTTTCGCAGTCCGCAATAGTCTTTTCTCAATATTCCTACTACCATTAAAAAAACAGGTAATTTCCCCCTGCGGGTTTAAAAAGAAAAAGTTAGAGGACACAAAATAATTCGACAAGACTGTTTCTTCGTTATTTTCCAGTACCACAAAGGTGCTGTCAATACCTAAATGCATAAGCTCACCAATCGATTGAGCTTTTAGCCCATTCTCATGACCATATGCCACATTAATGAACCGAGCGTTCATAAATTCACCGATCTCACGGTTTGTCCCCAGTCGTTGATAAGTCATCATAGAATACCCGCAGTGGGTAGTTCCGAACATAACAAACAAATGCTTGTCCTCTGAAGATGCCTTTTTAAGAGCGTCCTTTAGTGTTAGCGGTTCAAAATATACCCCTTGACCCTTTGCGCCAAGACACATAAGAATCAGGATAGCAGTTACAGAAAAAAATCTGCCCATTCTCTATTCATTTTGGCAAAACAGAAGCCCGCTAGTAGCCCGGTTTCCCCATTCAATCCTAAAATTGCTCCAAAATTCGAATGCGCTTTTCGATCGGAGGATGGGTGGCAAACAGCCCTGTTATCATACTCATCATTCCGGAGGAATTGTCCGGCCTATTCTCGATAAACATTTCCGCCACATCATCACTTTTAACGGTACTCACCCGGTAATTACCCGAAATTTTCCGCAATGCCGATGCCAATGCCCGGGGGTTTTTCGTCATTTCAGCGGCTCCGCTATCTGCCATATACTCGCGCTTACGGGAAATCGCAAAGCGAAACAGCATACTTAATAGAAACGCAACAAAAGCGATGACCATCGCGATCAAAACTGCCTTGTTGTCCTTACTGTCCCTTCGTCTGTGTCCGCCATATAGCATGCTTCGAAACAGTAATTGGGCAACAAACGAAAAAATCCCGACAAAAATCACGCAGATAATGAGAAGCCTAACGTCCTTGTTTCGGATATGCATCAACTCATGGGCGATCACACCCTCCAGTTCCTCGTCGTTTAATTTCTCGATTATTCCGCGTGTAAGCGTTACCGTGTAGGTTTTTTCGTTGATGCCACTGGCAAAGGCATTAAGGGCAGGATCTTCGATAATATGGATTTTGGGCATCCGCATTCCCTTGCTCATACATAGGTTTTCCACAAGGTTGTACACCCGCATATTTTCCTTCCTCTCCAGGGGCCGGGATCCTGCCGCGCTGTTGATCATCTTGCTATGAAACAAAAAGGCCACCAAAAACCAAACAGCCACGGCAATCAGCACGCCGGGGATGGTTTGGATAAATAATTCGTCAATGTCGTATATATACCCTGAATCCGGTGGAGGTGCCGTCAAATACAAAAACGTATAAACTGCCCCTAGAATTAGTATTGGAAAACCAAGAAGGAGGAGAAATGAACGGGTATTGTTGCGCCGAATCTGGGTATGAATACCGATGTATGTTGACATAAACCCTTAAAATTTGATCTCAGGTGCTTTATCCATGCGATCCCTCTCCGATCCACCTAGGTCGAACATAGGCTCGGTATGAAACCCAAACATCCCCGCAATCAAATTCGCCGGAAAACTCTGAACAGCCACATTGTATTCCTTTGTAGCCGAATTAAAAAACCTCCTTACCGCCGCCAGCTTGTTTTCCACATCTGAAATTTCGGACTGAAGCTGCATAAAATTGGTATTGGCCTTCAGATCGGGATAGGCTTCCACTTGGATGCGCAATCCCTGAAGTGCCGTTCCGAGCTCCTGTTCCGCAGCGATTTTGCCTTCTATACTGCTGGCATTCATCGCCCGGGATCGGGCTTCTGTCACTCGAGTAAGGACGCCGGCCTCGTGCTCCATGTAGCCTTTTACCGTACTTACCAACTGTGGGATCAGGTCGTGGCGTTGCTTCAACTGCACGTCAATATCCGCAAATGCATTTTCCCGGTTGTTCTTAAGGGCTACCAACCTGTTGTATAGCGAAATGACAAAAAGTGCCAACACAACGACGACGATGATTACAATCCATGTAGTGCTCATAGGGTTCGTTTTTTTAAACTAAATCTAAAATTAGACAATAATGGACACATACACCAATCTGTGGTGCATTTAAATTCAATGCTTTGTTTTTATATTTGGAAAAACTATACGAAGCTATCCATGAAAAAGTTTATCGGACCTGTAGTACTTGGGCTTGTGTTGATTTTGTCCATCGGAATATGGTGGCGATATTATTTTGTTTTTGCCGACGGAGTAAAGGCCGGTAACCTCAATTATTTCGAGAAAAAGGGGTTTCTATTCAAGACCTGGGAAGGCCGCCTCGTTCAGGACGGATTTCAGAGTCCCAACCCCGGAGCTCTGCAAAGCAATGAGTTTCGTTTTAGCGTCGTTCATGATTCGGTGGCCCTACTCTTGGAACGATCCAGTGGACAGTTTGTCGAACTTCGCTATAAGGAGTATCTCAATCCGCTCCCTTGGCGTGGAGCCAGTAAGTATGTCGTAACCGAGGTGTTGGAACTAGGCGATTCAGAGCGAAGGACACTTCCGTTTCGCTAGATTAAAATCAGAAAACAACCAGTTTGCCCTGTCAACGCAGCCGGGTATTTACAGAGTATCCTTGGTTCGGGAAAACCTATTGACCCGCCTTTAAAAAGAACCAGACTGTTTTTTTTTATGTCTTCGTGAAAAAACCAAAATTTTCTCCGATACGAAAAAATCGGTTTGGGGCCTGCTTTCCAAGTTTCAACCAAGGAAGCAGAGCATATCCTTTATAGCCATAAAGCCAATTTTTTTCGAAACAAAATAATTTTTTCGCTGTTCTTCTTGCGAATATAGTTGCAAACAAGCGGATTTAATCAGAGGAAGATAGTTCTCTATCTCTTGTAGAAAGAGTGTTGGCGATTAGGAAGGTAGTCGGGTGATCCAATGTAAGCTTATTGTACGTATATAGACAATGAAAAGTCTGGGGCGCATAAAGTTGAGCAGCCAAAGGCGGACAAGCGTAAAATTGCCGTCATACAGGCTGTTGGAAATCTGACGTACGAAGTTGATCTTAAATGTAGGGATTTCCCGTCCGAAGAGAATCTTCCTGCCTTGTATTACGAAAACCCACAGCGAGTTGTGACCACGGAAAAACTGGTATGGATAAATGAAATCGAGCCTGCATACCGGTCAGGCAGGCATGAGGATCACGTCAAATACTGGCATGCCCCGATAGCTATCGGGGAATATATGCGAGATTCCATCCCGATAAACCGGGACAAGTTGTGACCGCTGAAAAACAATTATTGACCCATGAAAAGAATGGGACAGATCATAATAAAAATTCTATTGCTTTGGGATAATGAATAATAGACTAGTTAATTAACAAATAACAAAATACAATTATGAAAGACGTTCAATCTGGTAGAATCGATTCTTACAGAAGAGATTTTCTACGAAAAACGGGTGCAATAGGTATAATGAGCACATTTGGAATTGGCTTTTTTACGGGTTGTGCGGAGGATACAGATCCCACGGGTCGCAACCCTACTACGACCCCACCTACTAGTGGAACCAATGGGATAACCGTTGCCAACAACGTGGTAACCGTTGATTTGGCGGTAGCCACGGCATTGGCGGAAGCTGGCGGATGGACGTTAATCCCACAAGCTAGGGTATTGTTGGTAAATACAGGCTCTAACAACATAAATGCATTGACATCGGTCTGTACGCACAGTGGATGTGATAGAAATTGGACATTTTCAAACAACCGGTTTACGTGTACCTGTCATAATTCAAGATTCAACACCGATGGATCATTGGTAAATGGGCCGGCTGCAAGTCCGCTAAGGACGTACACGGTAACACGTAATGGTAACATCGTAACCGTAAATTTGTCATCATGAGTAGGGAGAGACGCCGGATCGGCCTTCAATTAGTCGCCTTGCTGATGCTGATTTGTTCTGAGGCGTATTGCCAAGCCTACAAATCAGAAAAGGGACAAATTGAATTCATTTCCGAAGCCCCGCTCAATTCGTTTACTGGAAAGTCGTCGTCCCTGAAGGGATTGATGGATTTTGATAAAAATCTTCTGGATTTCTACCTGGATCTGAACACCCTAAAAACAGGAATAGGACTCCGAGATCGGCATATGCGGGAAAATTACCTGGAGACTGACAAGTTTCCTTTTGCCGAGTTTACCGGAAAACTCGAAACCCTTCCCACCCTCGAAGAAGGAAAACAAATCGAGGTAATGGCCATTGGAAAGTTTAAGATCCACGGGGTGGAGAAGGATTTAAAAGTGCCGGGTATTTTGACCAAAAAAAACAAGCAGCTAAATCTTCAAGCAAACTTCAGTATTTTACTGGGTGATTTCGACATAGCTGTTCCTAAAGTCGTATTTTACGAGCTTGCAGAGGAACAGCTCGTGCGGATCAACGCCGATTTCGCAATGCCCTAAACCCATTTACTATGTATAGGTACGCCGTCGTATTCGTGATGTTATTGTTATCCAGGGAAGTAGCCATTGGCCAGCTGAGCCGTGAACTGGAGAGTCCCTCACAAGAAGTGGATCTGATATTTCATGCCCCGCGACAAATAAACTTGTTCACTGTGGAGCCGGTAGACCGGGGCAATCTCCACTTTGCGATCATGCATACATTCGGAACAATCGATAATGGGGCGCGGGATTTATTTGGATTGGACAATGGCGCAAACATCCAATTCAGCCTGGAATACGGTCTGTCGGAGAAAGCTTCAATCGGTATGGCGAGACAAAGCCGGGATAAGATGTACACGGTTTATGGCCGGTACCATCTTTTAAAGCAAACAATGGATAACCGGATGCCCCTTTCACTCTCCGTTATGGGTGGTACATCGGTCAATTCGTCTGATTACAGCTTTTTGATCGGGGGAGAACCAACGTTTTCCGAACGAACTTCCTACGCCCTGCAATGGATGATCGCACGGAAATTCTCCAACCGGATCAGTGTACAGATCAGCCCCATGGCTGCATACTTTGTCGACCCCAATCCTATTTTTTTTATTGAAGGAGATCAGAATTTATACACAGCCTTGGGCATCAGCGGAAAATACAAACTGACCGGAAAAACTTCGCTGACGGGTCAATGGATCGGAAATCTAAACAATCAATTGCGCAATAATGTGGGTGTGGGTATTGATCTGGAAGCAGGAGGGCATGTATTCCAACTATATTTTGTCACCTCGCCATTTTTAACGGAAACCTACTTGTTGGCAGGAGGTAACGGCAGGCCTGGCGATCAGTTTCGCCTCGGATTCAATGTGAACCGGGTATTTGGGTACAGTCGGTAAATACGGAATAAACCAAGGCCTCCAAACGGGACCGGTGCGAAGCAAGCTAAACAGGGTACAACGATGGCAACCTAGGCGATTTTGGGCGTCCAACTGGAGTACGTACAACCCGATGAACGCGAACAATTTAGGAACGTTTAAAACCTAAAAGATGAACCCAATTCCCATCTCAATCCGATTTCCCTCACTGCTTCCATCAGGCAAAGCATGTGCGTTCCACCGAAACTGATAATTGGATTTGATAACCATATTTCTACGTGGATTAAAATTGGCACCCAGCGTTAGGGAGGTAAGATCGGTTTGATTCATCGGGACATCCTGTAACAATGGATGAATGTCTGCATGGGTATTCAGGAGCTCCAGCCTCACAAAAACAGGTAGCTGGAACTCATGCTTTCGGAACAGCCCATTGGTTTTCTTTGTGTCACCCTCTTTTTTTGAGGTAGCCAGAAGCGGCAGAATATTGTAACTGGTTTCAACATATCCACCATAAACCTGCTGTCCCATTACTTGCGTATTGTCCAAAAAGCGGTAAATTCTGTCCGTATTCTTCATTTGTCCGTAGGTTCCCAAAAACATGAAATTCCAGTTTCCTCGCTTATGTCGAACATAGGTGCTGAATAGGCGTGTTTGGGCATCTACGCCGACCAGCCCCTCTCCCATAGCAACCCGCTTATCTTTGCCCATCGTAGTAAAGAGGCCACTGACAGAAAACTCCGTGTCTTCCATCCCGTGGTACACCAATTTTGGATTAAATACAAATGAGCCAAAATTAAACCGCAGCGCATTATCGCGGCCCCGTCTGATCCAGGTCGCCCCGTTTAGGTTTTCCAAATCCAAGCCCTGAAAAACACCCATGCTCCACTTCAAATTCTCCTTTAGCGTTCCATAAAAGGTTACACCTAGATCAATCCACTGGGAAGGAATAATAAGCCTCTCTGCCTCTGGCCTGTTTACACTGTAAAACATTATGGGCTCATCGTTATTATTGATAAACCCGATACCCGGCTGATGGGTGCCTACCCGTATGTTAAATCTTTCGTCGAGCAAAAAGTCAAGAAAAAACTCCGGAAGGTATTCGAAGTCGTTTTCCATGCTGCCATCATTGAGAAATTCCGCAAAAAACTCTCCATACACCACCAACCAATTGACTGGCTTCCACGCAGCGTAGGCGACAAATCGCTGCAGATTGGTGTAGTACAGTTCCAAGTCACTTGATCCTCTATTTTTCGATCCGCTGTAGTTCACGTAGTTCGTCTCACCAAAGCCTGAAAAAGTGAACTTCGCATCCGTAAAATAGATCTTCGATGCCGCTATGGGCAAACCACTTTGGGTTTCGTAGGTAAGCGTGTCCACCAACTTCCTCCTTTTCGAATCGGTAGGATCGTCTTGTGCAAAAGTGTCAATACAGAGTCGGAAAAAGGAGAAACAAACCAACAAACAAAACTTAGGGGTCATACCGGTGATTTTTTCACAAAAGTGAAAGCTCTAAGCTTAAGATCTCCTTAAAGAACCTAAAATTGCCCTTAAAATAGAGGGCAGATCTTCCAAACTACAGATTAACGGGGAATACCAACGTGAACCTGTTGCTTTCTGGCTCTTTGGCCACATAGATGATCTCTCCCCGATGTAACGCTGCAATTTTTTGCACCAGTACCAATCCCAACCCGAAGCCCTTGGTGCCATAGCTGTTGGATCCACGAAAAAAATGCTGAAACAGAAACTTTTGGTCTTTTTCGTCCAGTGTTTTTCCTTTGTTGGTGAAATGGATGTTCAATCGATCTGCGTTTCCCGTCAGCACTACCTCCGCTTGGCGGTTTTCGCTAAAAGCAATACAATTTGTCATCAGGTTTGAAATTGCAGCCCGCATCAAGCGTGAATTACCAAGGATGGTGAGGAGTTTCTCATCATCCATCACTTCTCCATATCGAATGGAGAAATGGAAGTCGGGGTAGAGGTTCCTAAACTCATCGGCAAGGTCAAAAATCAGTTCATCCATTCGAATGGGTTCATCGGCCATGCTGCTTCCTGACTCAGCCTTTGAGATTTCAAGCAACACATTCACCATTTCTCCTAAACTTTTCGTGCCTTCTTTCTGGCTCGAAACCAACTTCTTTATCTCTGCCAAGTTGGACTCCCCCTCGATTTTTTCAAAGTTGGTAACCAATACGGCAATAGGTGTTTTCAACTCATGGGAAATGTGATGGATGGCGTGTTTTTGAAATGCAAATGCCTCATGCAACCTATCCATCAGCTCATTGTATCTATTTACGAGGATGTCGATCTCGTAACTGCTTTCGCCCACTGAAATAGCCCGTTCTTTGTCCTGAATCCGAACCAGCTTCATTCGCTCGGCTAACTGGGTGATAGGGTTGGAAATCCGTTCCGAAAGATAAACCGACACGACGATCACCACTAGGCCAATGCCGAAAAATGCCCCCCAAAGCACTTTCCTCAAAAAAACCAGCTTGGAATAGCCAAATGCATCGTACGCTTTACTTATACCAAAATACTTATTTTCGTCAAACTCAAAATATACGCCCACGAGATCGTACAACCCATCTTTTGTTTCAATCCATGGGCTATCGCTCGAAAGATTCGCCAGGATCTGCTCAGGCTGCTCGATAGACGTATCATCCAGGCTTTCGTAGATCAACTCACGCTCTTCATTGAAAATCAACAGCTTTTCGTCGTATATTTTTTGGATGGATACCTCTTCAAGCGACGCCAAAATATCGCTATCCATTCGGCGTATTTCACTCAAAAAATGGAGAGTAGTGGTGATTTTCTCCAACTGTCGCTGCTGAAACTCCTCCTCCCTGTACTCGGCAAATAGTGTGTAGATAAAAAACAACGTCAGCCCGGTGAGTAAGATCACCGTTAATGAGAAATAAACCAGTATTTTTTTTCGGAGACTCACGAGCTTACCTGTTCGGCTCCCTTCTTATTTCCACATCTTTTGTCAGCGTCCAAGTAGTAACCATACCCAACCCTCGTTCGGATGGTTTCCTTCCCAAAGGGCTTGTCAAGTTTATTTCGAAGAAAATTGATATAAACTTCAATTGTATTGGTATTGGTCTCCATTACTGTACCCCATATTTCGGTGATAAGGTCCTTCTTGGATACCAAATCACCCTTCGCTGCGAGCAGACGGTAAAGAATCTGGTACTCTCGTGGCGTGAAATTTATTTCAGTACCATCCCTCGTTACCTTTTTTGATTGCTTATCCAAAACGATATCATCAAAAACCAACCGCTTTTCCAAACCGAAATCTTCCATAGAGATCGTAGCCCGCTTTAAAAGTACCTGGCTTTTCAACATCAGCTCTCTCATATAGAAAGGCTTGGTCATGTAGTCATCGGCACCGGAACCATACCCTTTCACCTTATCTTCCAGCTCATCAAAAGCTGTCAAAATAAGAACAGGTACCTTCTGATTATGGGAACGATAGGCCTGGCATAAATCGAAGCCATTTTTGCCCGGAAGATTTACATCCATTACAACTAATGCATAATCCCTCCTTTGCAACATCCTTTCCGCCAATTGTCCGTCAAAAACTGTCTCTACGGTATAGCCCTCTTGGAGGAAAGCATCACGAATATTGGCATTGAGTACAGGGTCGTCTTCTATAAGCAAAATAGGCTTCATTCGAATTCCACTGTTTGGTCTGCCCGCAATATACAAAAATCACCCAGCACAGCCGTCCAAATGGTTGAAGATGGCGAGGGTCATTTTAGACAGGCATCACAACCACATCCTGGCTTCTTTTTGATAGGTTTACGAAAAAACTGCCGATAGATCCACCGTGAAGCCACCAGTAGAAAAAGAAAGAACACCACTATTTCCTGCCAATCCATCAACTGAAGATTTGATATGTTACAAGTGCGGCAAAATACGCGACCGAGGTCATAACCAATGCTTGGAATATGGGCCATTTCCACGATTTGGTCTCTCTATACACCACAGCCAATGTACTCATGCACTGCATCGCAAAAGCATAAAAGACCATAAGTGAAAATCCGGTTGCCTGGTTAAAGACTTTTTCACCTGTGCCGGGACGGGTTTCTTGTGCCAATTTCTCACGGATGGTAAGCTCGTCCTCCGCATCCGCACCAATGCTATAGATCGTTGCGATCGTCGCCACAAATACCTCCCTTGCCGCAAATGAAGTGATCAACGCAATACCGATTTTCCAGTCATAACCCAAGGGGCGAATAGCCGGCTCGATTGCTTTGCCCATGATCCCTATGTAGGAATTCTCTAATTTCCTCGCAGCAAAGGCATCCTCAACTGCTTCTCTTTCCTCGTCTTGAACCAAGGCCAATGCCGCTTCCCGTTCCTCTTCTAGAGGTTCCATGCGGGAACTGGGCCCGTAAGATGCCAGCACCCAGAGCACAATGGATATGGAAAAAATCACCTTTCCGGCTTCCAATACGAATACCTTGGATTTGCTGAACATAGTTACCCCAACGGCCTTCCACCTAGGCATCCTATAGATGGGCAGATCACAGATAAGGTAACTCTTTTCACCCTTTTTCAATACGAATTTGAGCGCAAACGCACCCATCAGGGTTGCCGATATCCCCAATAAATACATGACAAGAAGTGCCAAGGCTTGGGCATTTACGCCCAAAAACGATTCCGATGGCACCGTCAAACCAATCAATATAATGTAAACAGGCAATCTGGCAGAGCAGCTCATCCAGGGCGTCACCAGTATGGTAATCAGCCGCTCTTTGTTACTGCTTATATTCCTAGCCGCCATGATTCCCGGGATTGCACAGGCCATACCTGATATAAGCGGTACCACACTCTTTCCGTGCAGGCCAAAAGGCTTCATGATCCGATCCATCAAAAAGACTACCCTTGACAGGTAACCGGTATCCTCCAAAAACGCCAAAAAACCAAAAAGCAACGCAATCTGTGGAATAAAAATCACGATACCACCTATGCCTGGAATCACCCCTTCTACTAATAGGTCTGTAAACACGCCACGAGGCATCAGGGCATTGATCCATGCGGAAAAAGCAGCGAAACCACCATCAATCCAGTCCATCGGCACTTCAGCCCAAGCAAAAACCGCCTGAAAAACCAGTAGCATCGTTGCCAAAAAAACGGCATACCCGAATACGGGATGAAGCATTATCCGATCCAACGCCAAAGTGATGCCCTTAGGTTTTTTAGCCTCTTGGACGATACTCTCATCCAAAATGGATCGTATGATACGGTAACGCTCCACTGTCTCAGCGACTTGTAACTTTTCAAGATCCACCGCATATAGCTCTGCTTGCCGCTGGAGCCACAGTCGATCCGGCTCAGCGAGTACATTGCCTTTCAATGAAAACAATAGCAGTTGAAATGCCTGATAGGGTGTTGCCAACCCATACCGCTCCACCACGGCCGCAAGTAAGTCCTTTGGTAAAAACTGCCCAACATCGAGCACGGGATCCGGAGATGAAAACTTATCCAAGAAAATCAGTTCCCGAATCGCTCCCATCCCCTCCTTTTTGCGCGCATCTGTCAAAATCAAGGGTACTCCCAATCGCTTATACAGTTCAAAGACCTTGATTTCCAAACCCTTTTCCTCGGCGAGATCTTTCATGTTAAGAAGAAAAGCCATGGGAATTCCCAAATCCATCACCTGGGTTCCCAGCAACAGGCTTCGCTCCAGGTTTACTGCATCTAAAATCACAAGGACCGCGTCGGGACGCCTTTCTCCCAATCCATTCAAAACACGATGGGCAACCTCCTCGTCTTCCGACTTGGGATAGAGACTATACGTACCGGGCAAATCAATCAAGTGGTAGGTCTGATCGCCGTGCTTCAGGGATCCTATGGTTTTGTCTACCGTTACGCCGGGATAGTTGCCAATCTTTTGGTTCAGGCCAGTTAACTGGTTAAAAATACTGGACTTGCCAACATTCGGATTACCTATGATGGCAATTGTTTTAACACTTTCTGATGTCGTAATTTTCTCCATGCACTTAGGGCTTGTCTTCCTCCAAAATCAGGAGATCCACCTCTTCAATACGGAGTGCAATCAGGTTGTCATCGACCAAAAAAGCAATTGGCCCTCCAAAAGGGGCTCGCTGCACCAGCTCAAGGGACTTGCCTGGCTGCAGGCCGATTTCCAAAAAATTGATGGTAAGCGGGGATTCGACAATCTCCCTGACTTTATATCGGGTACCACTTGTTAATAGGGAGGTATTTGGCATGGGGGACGCGATTTTGCTTTATTTATTAAGATCAAGTCAAAATTACACCTTTCTTAATGTGAACCCAAACACCTATAGAAAAATTCCAGCTATCGCGCTTTCAGAAAGAAAAAAATCCGATCCGTCATTGGACGAACCGGATTCAATTTAGTTGGTTAACCAGTCTTGGTAGTTAAAAAACAGGGAGCCGAAAAAACGGGTGACAGCAACCCTTTTGAAATTACTTTTTAACCAATAATCGTAAGGCTTGCACATTGCCGGTTTCTGAAATCAGATAGGCAATATAAAACCCTTCATAAATTCTCTCTTAACAGGACGCCAATGCTTAAACCAACTATGAACCATCCATGAGAAACCAAACAGCAGAAACCACATTTCCTCCTGAAAGTTAAGGTAAATTCATGGGTTCTCAATGCATCTAAATGCATTTTTTTAGTTTTAAATAACCTTTTCATGTATGTTTTTTTGATAGAAAAAAAATAAGAACTAATACTCATTAAAATCGGTTTCGCTTCTAAGTTGTTTTGATCGTATTGAATTAATGAAATCCAAAGAAATTTCTTTCACCTTAGTCCTCATCCTAGGAGCCCTTAGTACGATCAGTCCTTTTTCTGTTGACATGTACCTTCCGGCGTTTCCAGCAATTGCAAGGTCGCTAGATACTGGCATTTCAGAGGTGCAGCTTTCCCTTACCAGTTATCTTATCGGCATTGCTATCGGGCAACTTTTCTATGGCCCCTTGCTTGATAGGTTTGGACGTAAAAAACCTTTGTACGCCGGGTTGATATTGTATATCATCGCCTCGGTGGGTTGCGGGCTGGTAACATCCGTAGAATCCCTGATTTGGATGCGGTTTTTACAGGCAATAGGTGGCTGTGCAGGCATGGTGGCAGCACAAGCCTTGGTCAGGGATCTCTTCCCAGTAAACAAAATTGCCCAAGCTTTTGCCCTGCTCACCTTGGTGATAGCCGTATCGCCTATGATTGCACCCACCATCGGAGGCTACCTTGCCACAAAAATGGATTGGCATTACCTATTCTGGGTGCTCGCGTTATTGACAGCCTTGATTCTGGTGTTTTCCCTGATCTACCTTCCCGATGGTGCCTCTCCGGACCGGCAGATTTCCCTTCGCCCCACCCAAGTAGTGCAGAAATACCTGTTCGTCCTTAAAAACAAACAGTTTCTCACCTTCATTCTTGTCGGAGGCATTGCGGGTGCCGCACCTTTCGCCTACATAGGCGGCTCTTCCGACGTCTTCATCAACCTGTATGGACTATCAGAAACCCAATATGGGTGGGTTTTTGCTCTATTGGCCACGGCCATGATCGGTTCCACTCAACTCAACCACCTGCTATTGCGCCATTTTCGAAACGAGCAAATTGTCGCCACGGCTCTATCCTATCAACTTGTGTTGGGGGCAATTATTTTTGTGGGCACTTACCTGAATTGGTTCAGCGTGGAGGTTTTCATCTTCTTTCTGTTCATTTTCTTGACTGGGCACGGGCTGAGTATTCCAAATGCGGCTGCACTCTCCCTGAGTCCTTTTTCCCAAAACGCCGGCAGTGCGTCTGCCATGATGGGATTTATGCGGATGGCAATGGGGGGTGTCGTAACCGGCCTGGTTAGCTTTTTCCATAACGGAACGGCCATTCCAATGGTGTTTATGATGTTTATCTGTATCTTCTTCGGGCTCGTTGTCATGGTCATTTACTACGCCGATTCCATTGGAAAAAGAATTAGAAGGCAACTGGCCTGATACAACCGGTGAAGACCAAACTTGAACCAAGCACAATAGGGACTTGTTTTTAAACGGATAGACTACGTTATTCAGATGGATTTTCTACCTTTGCACTTTGATCCATTTTAGAAAAAACCCACACAATCCGCATGATTTCAGTAGATAATCTGACTCTCAAATTTGGGAAACGTACGCTTTTTGAAGAAGTAAATTTAAAATTTACACCGGGAAACTGCTATGGCGTAATCGGTGCAAACGGTGCAGGTAAGTCGACTTTTTTAAAAATATTGACGGGTGAAATCGATAGTACTTCCGGGCAGGTAAACATTACTCCAGGGCAGCGTATGGCTGTCTTATCCCAAAACCACTTTGCCTTTGAAGAGGACGACGTGCTCAAGACCGTTATCATGGGACATAAGAAGCTATTTGAGATCATGACCGAAAAGGATGCGATCTATCTGAAGCCTGATTTCAGTGAAGAAGATGGAAACCGTGCGGCAGAATTGGAGGCGGAATTTGCCGAAATGGATGGATGGAACGCAGAAAGCGATGCCGCCGCACTATTATCCGGCCTTGGGGTGACAGAGGAACTGCACCCAAAACTCATGAAAGAATTGTCGGGTGATCAAAAAGTACGGGTCCTTTTGGCGCAGGCACTCTTTGGAAACCCCGATATCCTGATCTTGGATGAACCTACCAACGACCTTGATGCCGAAACAATCGGTTGGTTGGAGGATTTTTTGGTCAACTTCAAAAACCTTGTAATAGTAGTTTCGCACGACCGACACTTTTTGGACACCGTTTCTACCCACATCGTGGACATTGACTTTGGTAAAATCAACATTTACACTGGTAACTATACCTTTTGGTATGAATCCTCCCAATTAGCGGCGAAACAGAAAAGCGATCAAAACAAAAAAGCAGAAGACAAACGTAAGGAACTTCAGGCCTTTATCGAGCGATTTTCAGCCAATGTGGCAAAATCCAAGCAGGCTACCGCCCGGAAAAAAATGCTCGAAAAACTTAACGTGGAAGAAATCAAGCCTTCCAGCAGAAAATATCCGGGCATCATATTTAAGCCCGAACGTGAAGCTGGTGACCAATTGCTTCTGACCGAGGAACTGGGGCTTGAAGCAGATGGAACGGTGTATTTCAAAGATGTAAACCTAATGGTGGACAAAGGTGATAAGATAGCTTTTATTTCCCGTACCAAGCAGGCGGTTACCAAGTTCTTTCAGACGGTCATGGGAGAACTTCCTATTCAAAAGGGCTCTTTCAAATGGGGCGTCACGATAAACAAAGCCTATCTGCCCAACGACAACTCCTCCTTCTTCAATTCTGACCTTAAGTTGATCGATTGGCTTAGTCAATATTCCGACAACCAAGAAGAGGCTTATGTGCGTACTTTCCTCGGCAGAATGCTGTTTACGGGCGAAGAATCCTTTAAAAAAGCGTCTGTCCTCTCCGGAGGCGAAAAGGTCAGGTGCATGGTATCCAAAATGATGCTTCAGAATCCGAATTTCCTGGTGCTGGATGAACCTACCAACCACTTGGACCTGGAGTCGATCCATGCACTAAACAACGCGATCATCGATTTCAATGGAACCGTATTGCTCTCTTCATTTGACCATGCCTTTGTCCAGTCGGTGGCCAATCGCATCATCGAATTTACCCCTTCCGGAACCATCGACCGCAGACTTCCCTATGAAGAATACCTGGAAAACCCGGAAATCCTTGCGCTGCGAAACTCGATGTACGGGAAGAAGTAAACGTCAGGTTCATTGCTAGCCACTGCCATTTTCGTTTATCTCCTACTCACCGTGGGAATCGGTGCCTGGGCATCCAAACGGGTAAAAAACGCAAAAGATTTCATGCTGGCAGGGCAGAAGTTGCCAATGTTCCTTAGCACATCCGCTTTATTTGCCACTTGGTTTGGATCGGAAACGATCTTCGGCGCATCCTCCGAATACCTGGCCCATGGGCTTTTGGGCGTAATAGAAGATCCCTTTGGGGGTGCACTGTGCCTGGTATTGTTCGGATTGTTCTTTGTCAAACCCATCTATCGAATGCGTGTACGTACGCTGGGAGATGTGTTTGCACGCCTTTTTGGGACAAAAGTCGGCTACATTGCCTCCTTTTGCATGGTTCCTGCATTTTTTGGTTATACCGCAGCCCAGCTTGTGGCGTTCAGTTTGATCCTGGGTGCGGTTACCGGGGTCGGTATGTTGACAGGTATACTTATCAGTGCCTCCATCGTGGTTGGCTACACTTTTCTTGGAGGCATGTGGGCAATTTCCATTACAGATTTCGTCCAAACCTCGGTGATCGTGGTGGGGTTGGTGTGGGTCTCGGTGATCATTCTTGGAGATGCTGGAGGCATAGGTAGTATCCTAGCCAATGCGCCGGAGGGTAGCTTTCAGTTTTTCCCTCCATCCGAACTGTCGGCTTGGGGCACTTATGTTGGAGCCTGGGCCATCTTGGGGCTGGGAAGCATCCCCAGCCAAGACATCTACCAACGTGTCATGGCATCCAAATCCGAGAAGGTAGCCCAGACTTCCCTTTTTCTGGCCGCGTTCTTCTATGTAACCATCGGATTGCTCCCTTTATTTATTGCCTTGGGAGCCAAAACACTATACCCTGACCTCTATTTGGAAAACCCACAAATGCTCCTACCGCAGATGGTGCTTCAACATACGGGCCTGGGGGTGCAGGTGATATTCTTTGGTGCCCTTCTTTCGGCCATTATGAGTACCACGAGCTCGGCACTGTTGGCCCCATCCGCGATCCTGTCGGAAAATCTCTTGAAGCCCTTTATCCCAAACTATACCGACAAAAAAGTCCTAAGGGTATTGCGTCTCAATGTGGTTGCCGTAGCCATGATCTCGGTACTGATGGCCAGCTGGAAATCAAATATCTACGAGCTTGTGGCAGGTGCTTCCATCCTCCTTCTCGTTTCGCTGTTCATACCACTCTCAGCAGGCCTTTATTGGAAAAAAGCATCGCCTGCCGGGGCTATTCTTGCCGTTTTCTTTGGCATGACTTCCTATTTTATCTTGGATCAATTTACCTTTGCTATCCCATCCTTTCTCCTCGCAACCATATGCAGTGGCGTGGGAATGATACTCGGATCCTACCATAAACCAAAAAAGAATCCATGAATGCATTTATCCAACTGAAACCAGGAAAGGACATTTCCATCAAACGCAAACACCATTGGGTTTTTTCCGGCGCAATTGCCACAAAAACACCCGGTCTTACATCGGGCGACCTGGTTGACGTGAGGAATGACAAAGGGAATTCCGTAGCTACCGGCTTTTACGGACAGGGATCTATAGCTGTTCGGATAGCTGCCTTTGAAAAAGTACCGTTGGATGCCTCGTTTTGGCTTCATTCCCTAAAAAAAGCCTACAGCTTACGTCAAAGGCTCGGTTTGACCGAAGATTCCCAAACAAACGTCTACCGGCTTTTCCACGGAGAAGGGGATCTAATGCCTGGGTTGATTATTGACTACTACAACGGTACTGCCGTAATACAGGCCCATCACGAAGGCATACACAAGCAACTGCCGGATATCGTGTCTGCACTTCAGAACATCTATGGCGAAAAACTGCAGGCTGTTTACGATAAGAGCGATTCTACCCTGCCGGGAAAGGCCGCAGAAAGCGATGGGGTTGTATTTGGAACACCCGAAACTCAAGTGGTATCGGAAAATGGGCACCTTTTTGAAATCGACTGGGAAAAGGGACAGAAAACCGGATTTTTCATCGATCAGCGGGAAAACCGACACCTATTGGCCCACTACGCAGCCGGAAAAAAAGTGCTGAACACCTTTTGTTATTCCGGTGGGTTTTCAGTCTATGCCTTGAAGGCTGGTGCAAAAGAAGTACATTCGGTAGATATTTCCGCATCTGCCATCGCCCTCACAGACAAGAACGTTGCCCTAAATGGGCTATCTAAGGCCAATCACCGGAGCGTGGCGGCGGATGTGCTCCATTACTTGAAGGATTTCCACCGGGATTTTGAATTAATCGTCCTAGACCCTCCCGCATTTGCCAAACACATCCGCAGTCGCCATCAGGCTGTTCAAGCCTATAAACGCATCAATGCCCTGGCCATTAAAAACATATGTCCCGGCGGTCTATTATTTACCTTTTCCTGCTCCCAGGTTGTGGACATGACCCTTTTTGCCCACACGGTCACCGCAGCCGCCATGGAGGCAGGACGAGAGGTCAAGATCCTTCACCAACTCACCCAGCCCGGTGACCATCCCATCAATATCTTCCATCCGGAAACCGCCTATTTGAAGGGTCTTGTGCTCTACGTCGTCTAATTCGCCGACTCGTTCACCTTTTCTACGTATGATGCCTCGGTACTGTTCCGTGAAGTTTTTAGCAGCGTTTTCCCAGCAAGACCAAAGGTCTACGGCGTAATCCATTTCGAAAGCAGCTCTTGCCTATCCAGCGCCGATTTAACCGAAACCCTCCGAATGGCTCCTCCCCTATCACTTGGCAGCGATTCCCGAAGCAGCGTTCCGGAATCTGCCCCCCCGGCTACCAATATCAGTGGGCTTCTATCCTGAAGGTAATTCAGGAGCTGGGGCAAATCGTAGGACTTTCCAGCATAAGGCACGGTATAGGCAATCATGGCAGGATCATATTGAGGGTCTTTTACCAGCTCCTGAAAGGAAATCAGTGGATCTACCAGGGCAATCTTTGAAATAGAAGGATTAAAAGCAGCTGCATGTAGCAACACCGCGCTCATCGCACCCTTGGCCAAGCCGCTGATATCGGCAACTTGTTCACGCTGCTTCAATACCTGCACGAGGCGATTGGCGTCTCCCGCATGGATTCCTGTGATACTTCTCCCGATTAAGATACTTCCAAACCAAAGGTTAAAGGAATGCCCTTCGAAATTGGAGTCACCCGTAAATCCACCAGGACCCATTTCTCCGATCGTCAGGAGGTCGGGAGCCAACACCATCGCACCTCCACGAACCAACGCTTCCATATCGCCATTGATTTGGGAGTCAGTAGCTTTTCCGGATGGATCCAAGTACAACACAGCCCTTTCGGTAGGTATGTCCGGTTTCATCAACAAATAGGGTATCCAATAGTCGCCTTCGCCCTTCATTAGATGTTGTTCTATGGAGTATCCATCCCTTTTAAATCGGCCTACCATCATCGATTCGGCAAGTCCCTCAGGTGCCTGGTAGCCGGAAAGCTCCTTTGCGGTGGCCACTAGGTTGTCCGGCAAATCCGGCAGAGAGGCCAATTCCCGCTGGTTCAGATCAAAAACCCTTTTGCCCGGGAAAGAAGTCAGCACCTGTCCCGTTTCGGTTACCTGAAGATCTGCCTTAGACAGCGTATCCACCGCTTCATCTGATGAATCGCCGGGCAACCGTAGATGGCGTTGAAAAAAAGCATACATCGCCTCCCGGTTCTGACGGGTGGAGGCATGTCCGGCGTCATCTTCCACTATTTCAAAATGATCCGGTACACCGAAACTTTCATACACGCTGCGGATCTGTGTCGCGGCCTCTCGTGCACCTTCAATGTTGAAGATATCGCGGGTGGTAGTGACCATCAGATTTGGCTTTGGTGCTCTTACCATCAACAGGTCTGGCTGGTCCAATCCCTGCTGTATCCCACGATAAAAATTCTGCTCGGCATCTTGGGGGCCATGGGTAAGCCAAAGGCGCTTAAAAGTTGTGATGTAGTTTTCAGGCGCGGATGCATAGATCCGCTCATCAAATGCGGCAATGTACGCAGACTGCGTTCCCCCTCCCGATCGGCCTGTGATTCCAATCCTATCTGGATCAACCTCCTTTCTGGTAAGAAGGTAATCCACCGCACGTATGCCATCCCAAATCATGTAGGTAGCTTGAGATGTACCTGCGATGAATGCCTGGGCGCCCGGGTAGGAATGCTGCTTCGTCGGACCTCCGATGGTTGGTTCGTTGGTAATCGGGTCAAAATACTCCAACCGCTCCCCCTGACCTACGGGGTCAAAAGCAAAAACGATGAACCCCTTGGCCACTAAATTCAAAATCATATGCTGGTATGTTACACTTCGGTACGCTTCCAATGCATGTCCACTGCAAAAAATAACCGCCGGTGCCCTGCCCCGTATGGACTTGGGAAGGAAAAGTGTTCCGGTAACATAGAAGCCTGGCTGGGACTCAAATACCACGTGTTCCATCCCAAACCTTTCCTTTTCCACTCTTCGGGTAACTTGTGGATTGAGTGGTGTTTTTTCGGGGAATGGACCTACCAGTTCCATTAGCTTCTCCTTTGTCCATGCCTGCCGTTCCCTCCACTGCGCTGCGGTCTGAATCTGCGATAACGCCTGTTCCCGCTGCTCCAAATAGCCAAAAGCCTGCCCGGACAAATGCTTATAGAGGGCATTCGGCCCATCTTTAAAATTAACCCAGTGATTCTGTATGACTTTCAGGTCTTCCTGGGCCATCAGGAAACCGGGGAATAGCAAAAAAAGTAATACTAATCTTGCGGCTTTAAATAGTGGTGGGTTTTGTGGCACAAAAGGATCAGCCAAGTCCATAAGTTGATTAGAAAAACCAACGGCCGCAGTATCACTAAAATGTCGTCTTTTCATGTACGCAGTTTTTTGCTGGAACTCTGTCATCCGTCCCCGTAATACATTGAAAATCTTGGGTTTGATTATCATAGTCCGTTTGCTTATTTGACATTCTCTTTTGTCGATTGGGCTGATGATTCGAGTATTTGGCTAAAGCCCATTTCTCTATTCATTTGGATTGCCCCGCCGTGTAGAGAATCCTTCAATATACCTTTAAGTAAGCAAAAAAGCTTACCCACTGTGCGTCGAAACAAACACAAAGGAGGTAAGCTTTCCATAATGGAACAGGTTTTTATTATACCTGGTCAGGAACCACAAAGGGAGGTCTGCTCGGCCTTGTCAACATGGTATCTGCCTCCGAGTCATTGGCAAACCGCTCGTATTCGCCCATAAAATTGAGGCCGCGTCCCAAGCGATAGGAAATATTCGCCATGATAGGCAATGCGGAGGAATAATGCCCTTCCCGGATATCGCAATTGAGCGCATATCGATCATTTTTACGGATCGCATCCAGAAAGTTGGCATAATGCTCCGAACCTCCGGGTGCTGCCATCAAATTGGATCCCCCGCCAGACGCGCGCTGTTCCCTGGTAGATTGGGCAAAGGGTTCCTTCTCGTCCTTACGAAAGGCCTTCCAGGTACTGCCATTTAATTCCAGGTAGCCATCCGTACCATAGAAAATGTTTCCTATATGAATATTCAGGCTGGATTCTCCGTTGGTATAACGGCCCCGGGTCTCAAATTCCAACATCTTTCCATCGGCGTATTTGAATACAGAGGTCTGGGTATTAGGGGTTTCCTGGGAACATTCAGCGGGGGAAATCCCGTAAATACCACCAGTAGAGTAAACAGAAACCGGATGCTCGTTCTTATTAAGGCCCCATCTTGCTACATCAAACTGGTGTGGTCCTTGGTTTCCGGTGTCACCATTTCCGGTATCCCAGTGCCAATGCCAATTATAATGGCCTCTTTTTTCATTATAAGCCCTATACGGTGCAGGACCTAACCAAAGATCGTAGTGCAACCCGGCCGGAGGAGTGCTGTCTTTTGCAATACCAAAAGAGTGACGGGGCTTATAGCACAGGCCTCTGGCCATATATACGTCCCCTATGCCTCCCTCATGAAGAAATTTCATCGCCTGGATAACATTCTCAATGGAGCGGTTTTGAAAACCGGTCTGCATGATCACATTGTATTTTCGGGCCGCTTCGATCATCTTTCTGCCCTCAAACAAATTGTGGCTTGCTGGCTTTTCCACATAAACATGCTTACCCGCCTGGGCTGCCCAAATGGCTCCCAATGCATGCCAATGGTTGGGCGTGGCAAACGACACCGCATCAATTTCCTTATCCTCAAATACCTTACGCATATCGTAGGCCGTCCCGGGTTTATCACCGGTCTGGTCCTGCACCAGTTTTACCTTTTCTGCCCATGTATTTTCATCTACGTCACATAGGTTTTTGATCACCACATTTCTGCTGTCCTTCAATTTACAGAATTGGTTGATGTGGTTGGTTCCCTGACCTCGGATACCGATAATCGAAAGGTTTAACCGATCATTGGCACCCAATATATTTCCGTAGGACTTTGCGCTCATGGTCATGCCGGCCACGGCAATGCCTGCACTTCCCATCAAGGTTTTTTTGATAAACTCTCTTCGTTCTGTCATGCTAATTGTTTGGTTATTTTGTTCTTTTCTTTTCGTAATCGTTGTGTTGCTCGAATTACAACCTCGCTACCATTTCATCAAACAGCTGCTTCTCCCGCTGCATGGCTGCAATCTTATCCAAGGGATTGCTATGCGCTTCCAACAGGATCCAGCCTTGGTAATTGGCACCGGTAAGTAACTGGAATAGTTCAAAAAACGGGTAATCCGTCTCGCTAAAGGCCCGGCAATGCGTAGTATCCCCTATCCACGGTTTTACCATGTTGAAATTCGCCTCTAAACCGGGTGCCTTTAGATCGGTATCGTTGCTGTTCCAGCACACCACCACGTTCTTCTCCGTCACTTGATCGAAGATCTCCTTCATCACAGGAAGCTCCTGGGTGATCCGACCATGCACCTCCACCCGCACCAATTGGCCATGATCCTGCGCAAACTTACCGACCTCGTTGAGGGAGGAGGCAATCTGGGCGATGGTCTTTTCCCTTAGGACACCGTCCGGCATGTTATTTGGTTTTACCTTGATACCGGTGGCACCGATGTCTTTACACAACTTGATATACTCCTTGGTTCCTTCAATATTTTGCCTTAAAACCGAGGGGTCTGGACTGTGGTACTCGTAGTTGCTCCCATAGCCTAGACAGGTTACCGGACTGTCCTTAAAACGCTTTTTTACTTCCCTACGCTCCTTTTTGGACAGGTTTATTTCCACCGCATGGGCATGTTCGGTCCGCAGCTCCACCGCTCCATACCCGGTTCGCTCGCACGCAGCGATCAATTCGGGCAAGGTCATATCCTTCCCCCACTGATAGGTTACCAGCCCAAGCTTCAATTTTTGATTCCTTGCAAAAAGGGATTGTATGGGTAATCCACTGAGCAAGCCTACAGCCATACTGCCGGCTATACTCTTTTTGATGAATTCCCTGCGGTCTAAGCGATTCTTCATGGTTGGTTCTTTTGGTTTTCTTTTTTGGCTGAAATAATTTACCGGGTCAATCGCAGCAGGCTACCTCCATACTACTTGATCATTGTGTTTTATACCATTGGAGGGAAAGGGATTTTTATCCCCGAATACGTACAAGGTGCGTTGCTCCTCCACGGTGACGGATCCTTCATTGAGCGTCCCGTCAGGGTTTAAACCTTTGCTGAGATCCAAGCCCAGGTGTTTTGCCAAAAACGGATAGACTGCCTGCCGTTTTTTATCATCGTATCCGTGCTGGTCTTCGGGTATATGTACATTTTCGATGAGATCCGGCACACCCATGAGCGTGTAGATGTGTTTTAAATGAGGGTACTCAATCTCGGGGTTATTCTTGGTCCAGTCACCTCCCACCGACACCAATAGCATGGGTCGGGGAGCAGCTACTCCGGCTATTTCAACGTTGTTGGTCTGGAAATGCTTGGTCTTGTGTATCTGCATACCACTTTCGCATATGCATCCACCAAAAAAATGAGCCGAGACCATTACCACTGGCACCGAAACGGATACCCGGTCATCCACCGCAGCCAGCAAAAAAGACTGCGTACCTCCTCCAGACGCACCGGTCACTCCAATACGCCCCGGATCCGCTCCCATTTCCAATATAAAATCAACACCCCGAATACTGTTCCAAAGCTGCTGTTTCAATGCGTCCGGATGGTGATGAATCCAACCCATCTCTTCCATTTCGGCATAGCCAACCGCATCGTACGCCCATACCATTGCTCCCATCCTGGCCATACTGGCAAATCGTTTTTGCGCATCTGGACGGTATCTACCCACGTCTCCGGGCTGAGACCAATGCCCATGTGGACTCAAAATAGCCGGCAGTTGGCCGGTGGCTCCTGCTGGTCTGTACAAGCTACCGGTAACAAAAACTCCAGGCAGACTCTCAAAAGCCGCGTTTTGGACTGTGTAGCCGTCAAAATGCCTGATCTCTCCAAACACCGCATTCAATGGGCCTTTTTTGGGTGGCTTATTCAGACCGGTGCCATCCAAAACTTGTTGGCGTATAGCTTTGGCACGTTTTTCCCATTGGGGTTTTTGGGTATAGGATTGACGTATGGACGCCAAAAACGCTGCTCCCTCTTCTTCCGTCCAATGGTTCCCGACGCATAGCATGGATTTATCCACGGGTTTTCTCTGAGAGAAAAGGGGATGCACTGCCGTGAAAAAAACAAGAAGGAACACGAAAACCGCAGCAACTTTTTGGGGATATAAAGTGGAAATCATGGGTTTATGGTCAATTTGGTCATTTATTTAAGCCACTTGTCAAACCAGTCAAATGCTTCCTCTTGCATGGGCTTGTCAAATTTATGCGGCCCAGGATAGAAGGAGCACTTGTACCGATCGGAGGCACCAGCTTTTGCATATACTTCAGCCAAAATGCGATCCGCACGCTCCATTTCCGGCATAGTATACAGTGCGTCGTCAATATCATTTAACACCAAGGTTGGATTGGGTGCTCGAAGCCCTAGAATTTCCGGGAAATCCAACTCCTGGGGCAGGATTGGGATGTAGGCCATCCATGTATGGGTAAACGACTTGTGAAGGAGAAAATCCGTCCATGTGCTCATAAAGCCAACGCATACCGCACAGGAAATGCGGGGATCCAAGCCACCCATCATCACCGTACGTAATCCGCCACCGGAGAGTCCGGCGCAGCCGATACGATTTACATCGACATCGGTCCGGGTACACAGCACGTCCAGCGCCGCCCGATCCTCCGCAAAAAAGACTCCAGGCCACGTGGTGCCGGCGCAAAAAAGCGACTTTGCCATGACATGTTCGTGGTTGGAAGCCCATGCGTTGTAGGCTTTGATATTTTCAGGATCTTCCGGGTTCTGATCGCTCAATCCGTTTCGCTGACGTTCGGGTACATCTGCCAACATAACCCTCCTGCTCGCGAAAGTAAAGGCATCGGCAACCATCACCACATACCCCCGCTTCGCAATTTCATTGGCCCACGCAGTACCCTCGTAGTAATGATCTTGGTGCGCAACCATCAGCTCATGCGGATGGTCGCTGGTTCGGGTTATTTTTCGCAATCCAAAATATTTATTACCCCCATGGCAATGAAGCCCCAAAATCGCCGGTAACTTGCCTGTAGCACCTACCGGTTTCAAGATGACTGCCTTGGTCGGATTGCCATAGGGCAATTGCCAGCTTACTTCTTCAATCTGAAGTCCATCGTAGGTGTATGATTTATGAACGGTCATTGAGGGCGTCCATCCAAGCTCCGGAATACCCATACGGTCTTCTACCCGTTCTAAGGCAAGTTTCTTCCATTCCGTCAAATCGGTAAACTGACCGTTGCGGAACGAAAGTCTGGGCAAGGAATCCAGATGCAGAGAATTGGCCCATGGGCCATAGCTTCCTATTAGGTTTTCCATCACAAATGGCGGGGTTATCGGTGGCCGGGGTTGACCTTCCATCGCCCAAACCGGGCCGGCGGCAAGTGCCATTCCGGCCAGGCTGGTCTTTTTCATAAAGTCTCTACGAGTAGGGTTCATAAGTTAGACGGTAGTGGGTGATGACTCCGTATGGGGTACTTCCAAGGGTGTGTTACTTTTTGGCCATTTCCAACGCGGAAGTGGTCACAAAATACTTGGCAATCATATTGGGGACTTCCCAATCGGGCAACTTTCCATCGACCAAGTATTCCAGGTACTTCTCGGTAACCTCCCTGAAATGATCCTCGTGGCTGGTACGGAACTCGGCCGGAATCTCAACCCGCCATGCGTTGGCATCCGTCACCTTCACGACACCCAAACCTGGGAATTTTGCACTCAATTTCTGGACCGCAGCAAACAGTGTATCCTGAAACTCCTTGAGTCCGGTGCTGGAGATAGGCTCTATGTAAAGCTCTGGTCTATAATTTTCCTTCTTGTCCTGGCGAATAACCAAGTTGGCCTTGCTTCCACGCATGATCGAATAATGGGTGTCCGCCGATCCCTCCGGTGCCACGTAATTCCAGATTACTGATACCTTGGCGTGTACGCCATTAATTTTGTAGTTGATCTCCCCGTTGCCATACACTTTCAATATACCGTTTTCGATGTAGGGGTTCAGATACTCCGGAAACTCCGTGAGACCGGTAGACCGGGTAAACTCCTCCAAGGTCAGATCGGTAGCCCAACGGGTAGCGTTGATCATCTCGATGTCTTTGGTATAGTCGATGATCTTACCAGGAAAGCATTCCCATTGCACCAAATCCACCAAGTGGGTAGTCACGTCCACAATACCTTCACCCTGCTGCGTAACGTCATAAAACCATCCCGGACGCTGCAAAGGTTTGCCCGAAACGGTTTTGTAGAAATGGTGGACACTCTCCTTTGTTACAGCAGGCTCCTCTAAGGAGCCACTTTGAAGCGTTCCAAAAACCTCCTCCACCAGACTGAACTCCTTTTGAAGGATGGTGCTGATCTCAAAGCGTTCGGTCATGATATCAAAAAGGAGCACATCGTTTTTCGCTGCCTCTTCAAATGCCTCCTTTAATACGTTAAATCCTTCGGGATCAATTGCCATGGGCTTATCTGCCAGCACGTGAAACCCGCCTTTCACCGCTGCCAATAGATTTTTGGTCTTATTGCGGTTATTGCCCGCCGTTACCATTACGTTGCCCTTTTTTTCGGAGACCATTTTCTCCAAAAAGTCTGCACCGGTGTAGACCTCCATTTTCCAGTCGGTAGGATCCTCTGCCCGGGTATTATAGGATTCGATAGCAGCTAGGTAGGCTTGAAGATCGGGACCAGCCGGTGCATACACGTGCACTTGGGGATCCACTTGGGGATAGCTAGCCTTTTTAACCAAATGGGCGTGGAAATGCCCAGGATCCAAGGTCACCAGTTTGATCTCGTTTTCTTTTCCTTCGAATGTCGTTGGGATGCTGGTTTCCATTTTTTGTTCAGTGGAGCAGGAAAGGGTTAAAAACAGGGTGGAAAGACATACACCTGTTAAAAGCCTCGGTTTTACATTCATACAAATTGCTGTTTTATGCTTGGTTAGCGTTCAAATTTTGGCTATAACACCCTGAAAACAAACGGATAATGAGTCTATCTACAGTGCTGACCCACCTTTCGGCGGATTAAATATAAAGAAAGAATGAGAAGAATAAAATAGAATTGTGCGCAATCGATTGCATTTAATTCGGATAATGCCTAATATTCCAGAAATTAGCCGGCTGATGCCAGCAGCAGATGGGAAAAAAGGAGAAAGCTACCATACACGATATAGCCACCAAACTGGGGATAACGGCCTCCACTGTGTCACGCGCACTCAACAACCACCCCCGCATCAGTGCCAAGACCAAAAAGCTGGTAAACGAAGCAGCCAAGGAGATCGATTATAAGCCCAATTCCTTCGCCGTAGCACTTCGGAACGGAAGAAGCAAGCTGATCGGCATTGTGGTACCCACTGTAAACCGAAACTTCTTTTCATCGGTAGTCCGCGGAATTGAGGAATTTGCCAATGAAAGGGACTATCGCGTGATCATCACTCAATCCTATGATGACTATGAAAAGGAAAAACAAACCGTCGATGCCCTGATCGATGCGCAGGTGGATGGGATTTTGGTATCCCTCGGAAAGACAACCTCCCGTCACCAGCACTTCAAAAAAGCCATCGATGCGGGTATTCCCTTGATTTTCTTTGACCGCGTGGCAGAAAACCTTCCGGTAGGGCAGGTCGTCATTGACGATTACCAGGCCTCGTTTAAGATGACCGAACACCTGATCAAAGAGGGCTACCGTCACATCGCCCACTTCAATAGTCCGGTGCCCGTCAACATATTTAAGGAGCGCTACCGGGGCTACAAGGAAGCCTTGGAGACCTATGGGCTGTCGGTAGACCCCAGGCTGATTCTTCACAGCAATCTACAATTGGAAGATGGCCGGGATAGCGCCCGAAAACTACTGGATAGGAAGGTTCCTTTTGACGCGATCTTCTCCGCATCGGATTATTCTATTGTGGGTGCATTGCAGGAATTGAAAAAACACGGAATCCGTGTTCCCGAGGACGTAGGGCTGGCAGGCTTTGGAAACGAGCCATTTACCGAGTTCACCGACCCCCCACTCTCTACCGTAGATCAGGTCAGCATACCTATGGGGCAGGCGGTGGCAAAGATGTTTTTCGATTTGCTGGAAAACCAAGGCAAGGCATTGCCCGTCCAGCAGATTGTACTAAGCTCTGAAGTGATATTCAGAGCATCTACCCGGAAATTTTCGTAGTTTAAAAGACTACTATCTATATAAAACATAGCCCAAAAAATCATTATGAACCAACTAAACAGAACAACGGCAAATATTCAGACTATTAGGCCCATCAAGGTGATCCAGTTTGGTACAGGCAATTTTCTACGAGGATTCACCGACTGGATCATAGACATGCTCAATGAAAAAACAGGCTTCAATGCCGACATTCAAATGGTGCAGGTGCATGGCAAAAGACCTGCCACGGAAGTAGAAAAACAGGAAGGGCTTTTTCATGTTATCACCCGGGGATACCAACAGGGGAAAATCATTGACGAAACCCGCCTGATAACCTGCGTGAGAGGTGCCGTTAATCCTTACTTGGATTATGAAGGCTTTTTGGCGCTAGGAGAAAACCCTGATCTGGAATGGATCCTGTCCAACACCACCGAAGCGGGAATTTACGTGGACGAATCTGATATAGATCCATCCCAACCACCCGCAAGCTTTCCGGGAAAGCTGACCGCATTGCTTTACCGACGCTACTGCAAGGGGGGAGAACTTCTTAACAAAGCGTTGCACATCTTACCCTGCGAACTGATCGAAGCCAACGGACAAAAATTAAAAGAGTGTGTAAACGCCTATGCCGATCGATGGAAACTACCCGATGGATTTGTCGCCTGGCATTCCAGGCAGGTACATTACTATAATACGCTGGTAGACCGGATCGTGCCGGGATATCCAAGCGACGAAGCCGCAGAAATCCAGCAACGGTTGGGGTACTGTGATGAGCTTATGGTCGTGGCGGAACCCTTCCATTTTTGGGCCATCGAAGGACCGGAGTACCTAAAGGAGCTGTTTCCTACCGGCCAATTAGGCCTCAATGTGCTGGTAGTACCCGATCTAGCCCCCTATCGAACCCGCAAAGTGCGGATTCTAAATGGGGCTCATACGACCATCGTACCGCTCGCCTATCTCAAAGGCCTTCGCATCGTCAAGGAAGCGGTAGACGACCCGTTTATCGGTACATTTCTCCAGGATGCCCTGCATTCGGAAATCATCCCTTCCATGGACATGGATCCCTCGGGGCTGGAACAATTTGCACAGGATGTGTTGGATCGGTTCAAAAACCCCTTTATCCGTCATCAGCTGAGTGCCATTGCCTTGAATTCGGTATCCAAATTTAGAGTCCGGGTATTGCCTTCATTAATCGGGTATATTCGAAAAGAAGGAAAACTGCCTCCTTGCCTAATCACTTCACTTGCTGCGTTGTTGGTTTTTTACCGAGGCCGCTACAAGGGAGAACCACTCCCCATAAACGACACCGAAGAGGTAATGGCCTACTTTTCGGATATCTGGAAAAGCGGGGAACCGTACGAACTGGTTCCTAGAGTGCTGGCAATGGTTCCGTTTTGGGGATTAGACCTCAATCAGTACCCCGGGCTATCCAATGCGGTCATTCGGGAGGTACGGGCGCTGCTGGACGAAGAAAAGGTTTGGCTGGTTTAATTGGATAAGCACTATTAATAAAAGGATTTAAACGTCTGATGAAATCGAGCCTACCGAATGAGGTCCGTTACGTCGTTCATGAATAGGAGCATATCCAGCTTTTACCGTAGCTGTGGGTCTGAATTTAGGTCTAGGCGGCTAACATCCGAACCACATTTTGCAGCCTCCTTCCCGATTTGTTTGAAGCTGGAATTTGTCTACTGACAGGCCATTTACCTATTCTTTCGCGAAAAGGTACCGTTCAACTTAACCCAACACCTAGTTTTTATCCGCTTGTGTAAACCA
Organism: Lunatimonas lonarensis; assembly: GCF_000390185.1. Lineage (GTDB taxonomy): Bacteria > Bacteroidota > Bacteroidia > Cytophagales > Cyclobacteriaceae > Lunatimonas > Lunatimonas lonarensis. The sequence continues at coordinate 290,070 of NZ_AQHR01000085.1, forward strand.
AACAACTATTCGCACATAATCCACTACTTTTACAAAAACAAATAAACCTCGTTTAATCAAAAAACATATACCCCATGAACATTACTTACCTAGTTACATGCGTATGCCTTTTCGTTGCGGTTACCGTAACTTCTTCGACCTTCGCCCAAGACGGCAAGAGGGATCTCTATGAACTCAGGATCTACCACATCGAAAGCGAGGCCCAGGAAAGGGTGATCGACAATTATCTTAAAAACGCATTCCTACCCGCTGCACACCGGCATGGAATAAAGCAGGTAGGGGTATTCAAGCCCATCGCTTCCCAAGCAGATGCCGGAAAAAAGATCTACGTGTTTATTCCCTATGCCAATTCAAAGAGCTACTTCTCCCTGCCGGGCAAACTGGCAAAGGATCAGACCTACCAAGCTGCCGGAAGGGAGTACATTCAGGCTGCACATGATCAGGCACCGTACAAGCGCATGGAGGTGGCATTGATGCAGGCCTTCACCGGAGCGCCCCGCTTCAAAGCCTCCGGAGTAAGCGGCCCGAAAAAAGATCGCATCTACGAATTAAGAAGCTACGAGGCCGCAACTGAACGGCTATATCAGCAAAAAGTCAAAATGTTCAACTCTGGGGAAATTGACATTTTTGACAAACTTAAGTTCAACGCCGTGTTTTACGCGGAAACATTGGCGGGTGCCAACATGCCCAACTTGATGTACATGACCACCTTTGAAAACATGGAAAAACGCAATGCCGGATGGGATGCATTTCGCGTAGATCCCGACTGGGAGGCGATGAAAGATCTGGAAGAGTACCGAAACACAGTATCCAAAAACGATACCCGTCTATTGTATCCTACCGATTACTCTGACCTGTAGGCTACCGGTTTAAGCCTGGGTTTGCCGGAATGCGGACAAACCCAGGCTTCCACTTGTTCCTCCCGCTTGCGTTTTATTCTATCACACCAGCCTCAATTGAAAATCAGTGGATGGTGATTTTTTCGACAAAATAAAGCGGATTCTTCTCTAGTACCTCAAACCCTTTTTCCCAGACCGTCTTGGCCCGAAGCAAGTAGGCCGTTGCCCCCAGCACCTTCCCAAGTGACTTAGACGCCTCTGTCAACAACGGTTCAATGCGCTCATAACGCTGCTCAAACCCGGAAAAATTGTGCGGGATGTACTTTTTGGAAAGTAAGGTACCATCTGACAACTTCAAGGTATAGGTTCTTTCCTCTCCGAACAAATAGGGAGGAACCAGCCACTCTTCTACTCCGTGCATACTGGTATTTGGCCGAAGGCCGCATCCCAAAAACAACAGAAAGCCATCAGCCTCCCTCAGTCTCGCGAATGGGGAATGGGGTCCTACAGGCGTGTGGTCTTTGAGGTGATCTTTCACAAACCAGTCCGCATCCCTCCCAAACGCAGATACGCTGTGCGTGGGATGCGCACTTCGCTTGGATCCGGCAGAAGTCCGGAAGTATTCAGGAAGGGCACCCACACAGGAGGGAGTGGTCAGGTGGTCAAAAAAGGGCTCCGACGCCGTCACTGTCTTATAGGACAAAGCCGGCATCAGCAAATTACCCTCAGTTCCAACTGCTTCTTTCAATGACTGTATTACCACTTCCGGAGAAAGGGTAGGCGTCGCCAACGAGCGAAGGGAGGCATGAACCAGTAGGCTTGACCCTTTTCGAATGCCTAATTTCCGAAAATCAGCAACCATGTTATCAAACACCATCCCATCCGATGGATTTAAAGGACCTTGTAAGGTCAGTCAGAGACTGCTCTACACCCATCCGCTCAAGCGAAGAAGCCCCCACAAACCCATGGGAACTTGTCCTGGCGAGCACTTCTTTTACATCTTCCGGTGTATTTATCGGGCCGCCATGGCATAAAAAGAAAAGATTTGGGTTGATCTCCTTACAGGCATCTATGATTTCTTGGGTGCGTTCGACGGCCTCGTCCATGCTACAGCTGGCACCTGTCACACCTATCGATCCACCTACCGTTGTGCCTACATGGGAGATAATCGCGTCCGCGCCAGCCTCCGCCATCTGCCTGGCCTCCTCTGGTTTAGCCACGTAGACAATGGAAAACAACTCCATTTTATCAGCGAGGCGTACCATCTCCACCTCCTTTTCGAATCCCATTCCGGTTTCCTCTAGTACCTGCCTAAAATGTCCGTCTACTATGGAGTGGGTTGGAAAATTGTTGATTCCGGAAAAACCCATATCCTTCACTTTAAGCAGATGGTGCCATATCCGTCTGCGGGGATCAGATCCGTGAACTCCACAAATAACCGGAATCTCCTCCACTACAGGCAAAACTTCAAACTCGCCGATTTCCATAGCAACCGTATTGGCATCGCCATAGGCCATCAACCCGGCAGTAGATCCGTGACCAGACATTCGAAATCGGCCCGAATTATAAATGATGATCAAATCCGCTCCGCCTTTCTCGATAAATTTAGCACTTATGCCCGTTCCGGCTCCGGCTGCGATGATCGCTTTTTTCTGTGCTAGGGTGTTTCTGAGTCTTTCGCGAACTTCCTCCCGCGTGTAGGGGTTTCCTTTCCCCGTCCATGGATTTGGCATATTTTTCTTCGTTTTTTTAACTTCGCAGCAAGTTAACCTAAATCAATCGTTGTTTCAAGAATTCACCTGCCCGGTTGAACTTGAATCTTTGTTTCCGCCCTTTGCTTTTGCTCCAAAAAAACGGTGGGACACCAGTGCCGTTTTATCGAGGTGTAAAATTTATTTGCCGTTGACCAACCGCAAGAGCTGAGCGACAGCAGCTTCGGCAAAGCTTGGTGAATTGATGGAATCAGGTACCCTCTTTACCGAAATCGAAGGATCCAACCCAGCGAGCAGTCCGTCAAGACAGGCTGAATCAGCCTCCGGGTCAAAAAATAAACCGCCTTTGGAACCTACTTGGGAAAATCCACCCTCCGGCCAGACAATCGCCACCCTGCTTTTTAGCGGGTTCACTAAGCTGGCAATGTGTTCACCCAAGCGGTGATTATCCTCTTTATTGGTCCGCATTAGGGTCACATCGGGAGCCCATTGGTAAAACGTTCTGTCACGGAGTTCAGCGGGAACCGTCTCGGGTCTTCCAAAGTTAACCATGTCCAGGCATCCCGGTGCTACCACCAACGGTAGCTGCTGCAAAACGGCCGCCTTCATACGGTCTGGCCCGGCACTTAAAATACCACCGCAAAACTCATCTGCCAGCTCCGTTGTGGTTAAATCCATCACGGCATTAAAAACTCCTTCCTTTATCAGTGCCTCCATATTTCTACCGCCGACACCGTTGGCATGAAACGCCATTACTTCAAATCCATTTTCTTCCAACAACGCGGTACACCTGTTTACACATTCCGTGGTATTTCCAAACATACTGATTGCAACCAAGGGCTTGGAAGGCGCAGATTCTGGGATCGAAACACGGGACATTGCCAACAGCGCAGCAGCAGCTTGGTGGATAATGGGCCTGATTATCCGATTCAAACCCGCCACATCCACCACCGAGGGTACCAAAACCACATCCTTTACCCCAACCGACAGGGATACATCCTTTGTAGCCAAGGTAGAAATACACATCTTCGGCAATCCCAACGGCAACACTTGGATGGCCTTTAGAAACAAAAAGGTTCCTCCACCACCTCCCATGCCAATCACTCCCTTCACCAAACCGCTTGCATGGTGCTCGCTGAGCCATTTCTGAGCACCCATTGCCATCTGATCCAAGGCAAAGCCCCGATCACCCCGATTTCTCAACTCTCCAATAGTATAGCCGGAAAGTGCCGCTATTTCGCTGGATTCAACATCCACCGGAAAATCACCTCCGCTTTCTGCCAGACCAAGGTTTACCATTTTCGGAGAGGCTCCCGATTCTACCAGGGATCTATATAGCTGGCCATAAACTTCCCATTTGGTATCAAAACATCCTAGCACCACCAAAAAACCAGTATTCGTTGACTTCATCGTTGCCTTTTATACGTTGTGACGGGTTTCATTCCATTGCGGATGGAATTTGTCACTAATCGCCCAAATTTCCAAAAAGTCCCCAATCACAAAAACGTTCAATGGGAAAGATAATGCAAGAACAATGTAGGTTTATTAGAACAAAAACAGTATATTAACAGGTATTTTAGATAATACCTAAATGATTCTTTCAATTTGATAGGGAAAAACAATGGGCAAAAAAAAGATAGCCTCCCTGAGCGTTGGGTGGGAATTTACCAAATTATTATACACGCTGATTTTTGACAGTGAAAACCTTCCGTTGCGCGTAGACCGGCTGGACGAAGCACTTACCAACCATTGTACCCGGAAAAACAGAACTTGGTGGGTAAACCGAATAAACGGACTTACCCGTCCCCGCTTCGTTCGCCGATTTATCGAAAAAAAGCTTAACAAAAACACCCCTTTGCACGAACAGGTACACCTAACACTGGACGTGGAGCTATCCCACGAAAAAATCTACCTTAAGGAATCCGTCTATCGTCAAAAATGGGCCAACTGGTATGAGAACCATTGTTCCGAACCGCGTAAATTTTTAATCCCAGGCACAGGGAAGTTTCCCGACTTCGACCCAGCCTGTAAAAGTCACTTGGAGTACGACTATGATATGATACTTGAAATTGTAGGCGAGGTCAAAAAAGCGGAAGAAAAGGGCCGCAAAATCCGCGCGTTGGGTTCGGGACACGCACTCACTCCAGTGGCGCAAAGCGACGATTACCTGGTCTGCACCCAATACATGAATGTCACCCAGCGCCCGGCCAAGGAATTTATCAAATCCAACTACCGGGATGGATTTGAGGTGGACGTCCACTTTGGAAATACCCCTGCCAAAGAAACCCACTATCTCTTCGAAACCAGCGGAGGCACCAAAATAAGACACCTAATAGAAGTATTGGAAAAGTATGGATTGTACCTTATGAACCAAGGCGGATCCAGTATCCAGTCGATCTCGGGGGCATTGGCTACCTCCACGCATGGTTCGGGCATTGGTCTTGGCCCGGTTCCCTCCATGGTTCGTTCTATTACGCTGGTTGGCACAGGAGGTAAGGTTTACCGGATCGAACCCAGCGACGGCATCACCGACCCTTCCTTATTTGAGGGAAAAATCCAAGGTTCAGATGTCTCCGTTGAACTGGTTCAGGACGATGAAGCCTTCCACGCCGTACTTGTGGGGGTCGGCTCGATGGGCATTATTGTTTCCTTGATTTTGGAGGTTCAGCCTATCTACCGGCTTTACGAAGAAAGAATCGTGCGAAACTGGGAAGCAGTAAAATCAGAAATAAAAACAGCACCGGATTTATATTCCTACCTTAACGCAAACCGTCATTTTGAGATATTGATCAATCCCTATATCGACCCTGACTCAGATAGCGCGCCGGCCAGAAAATGTTTGGTAACGACTCGAAACTACGCAGCAGCTGGCACAAAAAAAAGTAATTCGCGCATGGAGAGAAACTACCTGTCCAGTTTTATCTCAGGCATCAACATCTCGGGAAAACTTTCCCCTTGGGTCTTTAATCAAAACCCCGATGCTATCCCCCGAATGATAGACAACTCATTAAACCGGATAGAGGATCATGCCGAGCGAGGCGAGGGTTTTGAAGACATCGCCAGAAAAGTGTTGGATCAGGGCCTAGGAGAGCTGAAGTTTTACGGCTTTGCAACGGAGTACGGAATAGAGCTCAACCGGGTATTGGAAGCAGTCGACCTTATTCTCTCTGTGTGTGGTGAGGCCGCCACCTACAAACACTACCTTGCTGCACCCTTCTCCCTTCGTTTTGTAAAACACTGCCCGGCATACATGTCCATGATGAACACCGGCGATATATGTATGATTGAGTTGGTAAGCGTGCGTGGTGTCACCGGAAGCCTCACCCTGTTAAAAAGGTTGGAAACCGAACTGATTGCTTTTGGGGCTATCCCCCATTGGGGACTTTCTGTACAGCCCTGGGCTCCCGATATGGTGGCAAAGGCCTTCCCTAAATTCCCCATCTGGAAAAAAATGCAGGCTAAATTCGGGGGCAAAACCTTCCTAAACCCCTTTATGGAAGATATACTCGCCGAATCGCCAGAAATCACTGAGTCTGCCTGAAATTGGCCAGTTCTTCGTATACCATCCTTCTGGCCAAATTGATTTCTCCAATTGGTTCATGGTCCAACAATCCCATCCAAGGAGAAAACTCCAGCTTCTCGCCAAATTCGTTCCTTTCGGGAAAATCAAATTCCTGTTTTGGAAAAACGACGGTGGCCACAGGTATAAGTGGAGCTTTCCATACCCGAGACGTGTCATCAAGCGGCTGACGTCGGTCGTTTTCGTAGAGCTGCACATGCAACGTGAAGGAGTAATCGGATTTGCTTAAATCGGCGACCAGTTGTTTCCGTAAAAAGTCGGACCCTTTGGGTTGATCCAAGCTGTACCCAAGCTGAGGATAGTTGGATTTAAGGACAAACTTGCCAAATTGATCAGGCCCCAGGCGAAAAGCCGCACCTGAAAAATAATCCACCGCCAGTAGGTTATCGTGTTTGGCGGCATGTTTTAGGGTCAAAAAGAGACTCCTCCAATGAAAGGGATTCAACGCAAACCAAATCCTGGGCCAAAGGCCGCCCAGAACGGCCGACATGGCTTTGCGATACAGGCGAATCGAGGAAGCGGATAATATGGGGCTAGTGGTCATTAAAAAGTTTTGCGTAGGTACCCCTATAGGATCCAATGGCGACAACAACGGACCTGACACGTCCAAGACCTTGATCGCCAGACCCCGCCCAGAGCTGCCAGTATCCTTTCCGACTTTTGGTGGAGCATTCGATAGGCGGGCCCAGATTTCATACTCTCCGGGCTCCTTAAACAGTCCCTGCCGAACCGGTTCACTCAGACCCGAAAAAACGATTAGTTTCCCTTTCAGGCAACCGTGCATTTTGGGATGAAAGTTACGTTTTCGGGTGGCACCCTCGTATTCCTTTTCCAAAAACGCTTTCATCGTTCGGATCATTTCTTCCAGATCCTTCTGCTGTCTATCGGTAAGTTCAGTCTTCATGGTACTTTGAGATAAATTGTAAGGCCTTTTTGCCGGGGAAGAAGAAATAGCCACCGCCGCGAACCTGTACGAAATTGGGAAGATTTTCGAGCCGCCTACGGACGGGATACCTGGGAATGCTGAACCGGTCTGTAACGACCGAACCCTCCTGATAATGATTGCCTATCAAGGGGTCGGCGTCTTCCTCTGATCCACCAAATTTGTGGAAATTTACCCAGTTGTTTTGTACAAACTCAAACTGCCTACGAATATCCGTAACCATGCAAATAAAATGCAGACCTCTGTCTTCTCCATCGTCTTCCGCGGCAAGGATTTCATTTAACACCATACCCTTTGATACCGGATTGCCATAGGGACGTCCCTTTCGCAGCATCAGGTGCTTGGCTACCATCTCGGTAGAATCTTTTTTGGAAGTTTCGGTCACCAAGTGATCCCGGGGATTGGTTCTACGTATATGGGCACCAATGGGACACTTCATACCGTCCCGGTCTTCGTCCCAGTAGCCGAAATTATTTGCTTGGGCAAGGGATGGATCATTTTTGAAGGGACAAAGCACCAAGGGAGACCCATCTGGCCACCTACCCACCATTTTGGAAGCCAACGCTATGGAGTCCTCCATCGAGGAGCTCTGGGATTTCAGGTACTCCCAAAACAAAAACACTTCCTGCTTCAACTGCCTGAACACCAAATAGGTGCCATTTCTACCTAGATCTACCAATCCAGGCAAGTCTGGATGGCCTGACAAAACCTCAGCTCCTTGCTGCGTTTCTTCTACCAATGGAGACGGGGCGTATTCGTCGTAAAGGTTTTTATAGCCCATAATAAACTCCCCCGCAGGAAAGGTAGGGGTCGTTCCAAGCTCCTTATCCTTTACGAGCTCACTGATAATCGGCCTCGATATATCGTCCCGAAAACCGAAATGCTCTTTTTGATCGTGCAGCATGGCGGTGGGTAAAGACACCTGATGTTTGACGCCGTAGGCGGATGCTCTGGTCAATTCCTGGTCTACGAGTTGCTGCAAATCCTCCTCCCCTTCCGCAAAAAGCATCAAAAGCAGGTGGATTTCGGAGGGATTGTTGCCCCAGTCCCAATTATCCGGGGAATGTTCCCCAAAATCCCCCAGTATAAACTGCCGGTGTGCCTCGGTCATACCCTCTCTAAACTCCCTGCTGAAGCTGCCGAGCGTCCTTTCTGGTAGCTGTAAAAATTGTAGCCCAGAGTAGGTAAACGCTAGCTGCCTAGCCACATCGGGCTTCCTCTCCGTTGCCGTGGTAATTAGCGGCTCCAACTCGGCGAGATACGCTTTGCCATTTGCTGAATCGGTAAATTGAAGCAACAAATACCGGGCGCTCAGAAGGTGGCCATGACCCCGGATCGCCAATCCTTGAATGTCTGATAGTTCTAGTTCCATATACTATACTCGGAGTAGCCAGTTTCGAATTTCCGATTCCTTCATTTTGCGAAACAACCCCAACCGGAATGCACGATTGTTTTTGAGATTTTCTACGCTGAGTTCATGGTTGTGCGCATACCAGCATTGGGTAATCTGCTGATGGGCTCTCACCCCTTTCATGTACTCACTGCGGTGGTTGTACTGCTTGTGAACCAACCACCTGGTGGCCGGAAAACCGAAGGCATGGCTGAAAATAACCGCCATATTCATCGTCCGTCGCTCGCTGTCCACAAAATCATGCGCATAGGCCTCCGAAATATTATCGAAGGTAGCAATAAACACCAACCGCCTCCCTCGATCGAGCTGAAGCCACCTCGCTGTGTGAACGGTGGGAATGTAGGAGAAATACCGAATCAGAAAAACCAACCTGAGCGATACCGCCAAAAATACCCGCCTGATCCATCCCTTTTTCAGGGGAGCTATGACCGTCATTTCATTGATAACGGGGTTGGTTTCCCGCCTAACTATCTCCCGTATCCGATCATCGCTTGCCTCGCTGCCGGGTATATGTGGGCTGAGTTCATTAAACCTTAGCAATACCAGCAACAAACCCATTAACACAACAAATGATGGGAAAACCCAAGCTAACAGGCTTAAGAGAAAGCTGTCGATAAAAAAGCACAAAACAAGCGAAATCAATGAGCCACCCATAAGGAGTGCAAAAATTCCCAAAGGAAAAAGCATCCGAAATTTGTCCCATCCCAAGCCCCTACTTCCTTTGCGGACCCATTGGTAAGACGGGTGTCCGGTTATATAGGACTCAATTTGATCCTTAATCGATTGGGGACTGTCATCAGTCAATTCCCCATCCAGTACCTTCTGGGACAAATGCTTAAAAACAGCTTCCTTTAAATGGGCTTCCTGCGCAATTTCATGGGTATCGATAAACTTGAACCCAGAATAAAACGTGTTTGGAACCGCCCTTCTACGCAAAAAAGCCACCATATTAATTTTTTTTCCGCGCTTGGGAAATTCATCACTCATCTCAAATACCTGCTTCAAGTGGTCACCAAAATATTCGGCTAGCTCCCGCAAATGATGACGACGATCACCCACATAACTTGTCATCAGGAGTATCCTGGCCGGCAATCTTTCATTCCCGGCATACCATTGGACAGGCAAAACCAGCCAACTTAAAAAAAGCACGGTTTCCAGCTTCTCCCGGTACGCGGACTGCGATTCCTTTAACTGTTGATTCAACTGTTCCAATAGAACAGCCGCTTCTTCCAACCGCTCCTCCGGCAAGGTGACTGTAATTGTTAGGCCTCTATGGATTCTGGACATAAATAATAACTACTTGGTTGTCGTAAGATAAAAAATAAAATAAAATATTACAAAAACTTTTATCGACAGGAATTCATTTTGATAACCAAATTAGAAAAAACCCCTTTGAATCCAGCAGAAAAAGCTGGTAGAATGAAAAGAGCTAAACTACTTCGCCGTGGGAATACAAAAAAACTCACAAAAAAGCCCGGCAAAACCACCGGGCCAACTCCAAATACCTAGGCATCAAGACAAGGTATAAATCAAGCCACCTTCTGCGCCATACTGGTAGCCAAGCGCATCAAAGCCGATACCTCTTCGTCGGTAAACTCATAGGGCTCTTTTTTTGCTATGCCAAGCGTTCCGTATAATTCTCCGTTGAACAGAAGTGGAACGGTAATCGCGCCTTCAACTTTGGTGTCCTTGGCCCCAGGTCGAACCACACCCGAATCGTCCGTCTGTAGGTTACACACTTGAACCGCTTGTTTGCGTTCCGCTGCAATTCCAGCCATTCCCTTACCTATTGGTACCTCCGACATTTTTGGCAACAAAAAATCAGGGACACCTACATGGGCCTGTAACCGGAGAATGGTTGTTCCGTTCTCCAAGGTATGTATCGTTCCGGTAGAACAACCGAAACACGCTAAGGTTTCCCCCAGCCAAACACCCCATAAGGCTTCGCTGCTATCCGAAATCAATTCGATAAGTTGATCTATCTTTGCTTCTATCGTCATCATTAAGGTTATTTATTTGGTTTTCATATGATTATAACTGTATTTTCAAGAGCCATATGGAATCCCTGTCTTTCGGCCTGCAGGCAGGTCGCATGGCTGCCCCGGGTAGCTACCGAGGCATCCCAGTGTGTGACGGCTGTGTCATGCCTGCCTGTCCGGTATGCAGGCTCGATTTCATCTGCTTTGGTCTAATTCCGTATCTCAAAAAGGAAACTGCTTCGTCAAAATTTACCTACATGCGAAGTAATAGGGCACCTTCATTTGTCCAAAGGTAAAAAATCCCGTTGGCAAGAAAAAGCGTCTTCTGAGTTAGGGTAAATCTCCGTAGGCGTCAGACAAACCTAATAAATGCCAACAAGGGGGAAATTACTGAAAGAATCGGAATTACTATGAAATTAGGCATAAAATTACCAAAGGGTGATTTTGGCAAATTTTTTGCTGGATATTTTCTTTAAAGTATTTAATTATTATATTTCACTCACAAGAAACCCAATAACCATGAAAAAGCTTGTCATACTTCTGTCAGCGTTACCTTGGCTGTTTTCTTCGGTAGCATTCGGACAGTCCGAAAATGAAATCGAAAAGGAGGATTTATCTGCGGATGTGAAAATTACAACACTGGCAGATCTCGATGGATTATGGGAGGTGCATGCCATTTATGACAAGTTCCAGCCCTTTGAAGAACTCTTTCCAGGCAAAAAACCCCGCCTCTTTTTTGACATGACCAATCAGCAGATTTTGGGATACACCGGATGTAACAATTTCAGCATCTTTACCCATCTACAGGGCAACGAAATCGATGTGATGGGTTTTTTGGGAATGACCAAGGCGTGGTGCGATGGCGACGGAGAAGATATCTTCCTCACGCTGCTAAAATCGGCCCATACCTTTGCCATCAACGACGAGGGTCACCTTACCTTTTCGTGTGGGAGTATGGAAATTATGCGGCTGGAAAAAGTTAACGGATCCCAAGACGATCATCCGTTTGGAGTACCAAGAATGCTCACGTTCAAACGACCGAATCTAATCCTGCAAAACTAAACCAGACGGAATTGTCTTTGCGCCTGCTTGTTCCATCTCCTGTAGTGCCTTTATACTGTCGTCCTTTTCCAAATTGACACCTCTAACGGCGTCTTCCACCAACCAAGTGGCAAAACCCTCTGACAGGGCATCCAAAACCGTGAATTTCACACAGTAATCAGTGGCGATTCCGACCACAAAAACCTCCTCTACTCCTTGCTCTTTTAAAAAATCCGCCATCCCGGTGTCGCCCATTCGATTGTTGTCGTAAAACCCACTATAAGAATCAACTTGGGGATTGGATCCCTTTCTAAATACCTTTTTCCAATGGGTTTGCACCAAATCAGGATGAAAATCGGCGCCCTTTGATCCCTGCACACAATGAACAGGCCAAAGTACTTGATCGATGCCCGCCAAAACAACAAACTGACCCGGTACTTTTCCGGGATGATTTGCCGCAAAACTCCCATGATCTGCAGGGTGCCAATCCTGGGTGGCCACAATCAGTTCAAACTTCGCCTGCAGTGCATTGATGACGGGAATCACCCGGTCTCCTTCGCGCACTGCCAAGGCTCCGCCGGGCAAAAAATCATTTTGGACATCCACGATGATCAGAGCGCTTTTCTTAACTGATGTTGTCATACTGCTTTTGGTTAGTCGGCGATTTCGGTAGGCTTAGTCTTCAGCACCAGGTTGGTACGTACCTCATACAGGGTCTCTTCCAGTCCAACCGGGTAAATATGGGGATTGGTCAGCCGTTTATGGGTCTTGTCAAACTGGGCCAGCCGGTCAAAGGTATTCTGACGAACTGCGTGGAGATCGGGGCGATGGTACACTTTTTGTCCCTTTCTGAAAATCGGCACTAATAAGACCTTGGCTTCAACCTGATCGGTCTGTATTCGCTTACGCCTCGTCGGATCTATGGGATCGATAATGGTTACCGTTTCCTTGGATGCCGTGTCTTCCAGATAGATCATATCGCCAATGGCCTTACCGTTCAAGGTAAACCTTTTCACATTATGAAATCCCGGCACATTTATTTTAATAGACTGTTGGGAAACCTTGATCTTCGGCTGCCAATCGCCCTTGGAATCCTTCATGGCGGACATCTTGTACACGGCTCCCAAGGCCGGTTGGTCGTAGGCGGTCACGAGCTTAGTGCCTACTCCCCATACATCGATAGATGCTTCCTGAAGCTTCAGCGAGGTAATGATATGTTCGTCTAGGTCGTTGCTGGCCACTATCTTTACCGCATTCAAGCCTGCCTTTTCCAACATTTCCCTTGCCTTGTTGCTGAAATAAGCCAAGTCCCCTGAATCTATTCGTATGCCCTTTAGCGACTTTCCGTTTGCTTTGAGTTTTTCGGCAACCTGAATGGCATTTCTCACCCCGTTAAGCGTATCATAGGTGTCTACCAAAAGTACGGTATTGTCCGGAAACGACTCCGCATAGGCCTCAAACGCTTCCAACTCTGTTTCAAAAGACATGATCCAACTGTGTGCATGGGTACCGGCAACGGGTATTCCAAACAGTTTACCCGCCATCACATTGGAAGTAGAGGAGCAACCGCCAATGTACGCAGCACGACTTGCTGCAAGTGCCCCATCAATGCCCTGGGCTCTACGGAGTCCAAATTCGAGTACAGGATCCCCTTTGGCCGCCAACACGATTCGAGCCGCCTTCGTGGCTATTAGTGTTTGAAAGTTGATAAGGTTCAATAGGGGCGTCTCAAGCAGCTGACACTGGATAAGCGGGCCTTTGACGCGGACCAATGGCATATTTGGAAATACAACCTCGCCTTCTTCCACGGCGTCAATATCGCACCGAAACTCCATTTCCCGGAGGTAGTCGATAAAGGCAGTCTCAAAGGAAGGGCTCCCATCTGGGTTTCTCATTTCAAGGAGGTACCGTAGATCCGGTTCTTGAAATGAAAAGTTTCGGCAATAATCTATCACGTAGTCCAAGCCGGCCGCTACGGTAAAGCCACTTTGGAAGGGATTCTTTCTAAAATACAAGGAAAAAACCGCTTCTTGCTCCGCCTTTCCCGATTTCCAGTACGCATAGGCCATGGTAAACTGATAGTAATCGGTGAGAAGGGTTAGTGAGCCCTGATACAAGTCACGGGTAATTTTCATAGCAAACTCTGGCAAAATTCGAATAAAAGTACAAATCTAATCCTTTTGACCACAAAAGGCCAAGCTAAAACAGCCAATTGTAGCGCGCTACTTTCCAGAGAAACGGACATTAAGGATGACACCGCTCAAAACCAACAGCATTCCTGTATAGGTGATTAAATTGTAGGTCTCGTCGAAGAACACGTAGCCAAAAACCAATGCATAGATGATACCCACATACGTGAGGCTAGCCACCTTAGAAAGGTTTGCGTTTTGATAAGCCATGGTCATAAAGTACTGTGCGAATTGGGTAAACACGCCAATGCTCAACAAAAGAAACCAATCCCATCCCTGAGGCTGCACCCAACCGAAAATGGAAATCAGCCCTGCCACCGGCGTGGTGATAAGCGGAAAATAAAAAACGATCACCAAGGGATGCTCGGTATTTTTGATCTTCCGGATCACGTTGTACGCTAAACCGGAAAATAATGCCGAGGTAACCCCAATAGCAAGGTAAATAGGTTCAATGCGGGGATCGAACCCCTCAATGATAAGTACACCTGCAAAGGCTATGGCAAAATATAGAAACTGAATGGGTTTGACACGCTCCTTTACAATAAAAATACCCAGTACTGAGGTGAATATAGGTGCCATGTACTGGATGGTGACTGCACTGGCCAATGGGATCTTTTGAAGGGTATAAAAAAAAGTAATCAACCCAACAGATCCCACAGCACCTCGTATTACCAGAATCGTTTTATTATTGCCAAATAGCGGAATTCGCGCGCGTTTGAGCATGATGTAAGTAAATACAAAACTAAACACTGAGCGAAAGAATATGATCTCAATCGCCGGAATATGGGGGAGAAACTTCACCGTCACGTTCATGAAGGCAAAAAACAAACCCGCCAACAGCATGTGCTGCACGCTCTTCGGACTCAAAAGCTCTCCTTTTTAGGGTTGAATAAAAATCGCATTCGTCTTCTGGGGTTTAAATTGGAAAATAGGACGGCTTGGAAAAAACCTTTGGCACACTAGATTGTTAACAAAAATAAAAAACATGTCAATAAAGATTGGTAGCAAAGCACCGGATTTTGTGCTTCCCTCTACTTCAGGAAAACTCTTTAAACTATCCGAAGATTGGAAGGAAAAACCTGGCATTATCTATTTTTACCCAAAAGATTTTACAAGTGGCTGCACTGCCCAGGCCTGCGAATTTAGGGACGAGTTTGCCTCATTCCGTGACTTGGATGTGCCTATTGTCGGGATCAGCAAAGACTCTATCGCCACCCACCAAAAGTTCAAAAAAGAGTATAATCTGCCATTTGAACTACTTGGTGACTCCCGTGGCACGGTTTGTCGAGCCTACGATGCTTTGATCCCTTTGGTAAACATACCCAAACGAGTCACCTACCTGCTCGACGAAAACCATGTGATTCGGGCGGTTCACCAGGATATGTTTGACAGCAAATCCCATATTCGGCAAATGATCGCCCAGATCGCAGCGAAATAAAAAAGACCGGGCGTTTCTCCCGGTCTTATTGTATGGATCAACTGTCCCAATTACTTGCTGGCAATGTACTCAAGCAGGTCTACAACCTTATTCGAATACCCCCATTCGTTATCGTACCAAGATACAACCTTTACGAAGGTAGGGCTAAGTTGAATGCCTGCCTCCGCATCGAAAATAGACGTTCTTGGATCACCGATAAAATCATTGGAAACCACGGCATCTTCTGTGTAACCCAATACACCCTTAAGATCGCCATCGGCGGCTTCTTTCATTTTTTCACAAATTTCCTTGTAGGTAGCTGGCTTGGCAAGTCTAACGGTAAGGTCAACTACGGAAACGTTCGGGGTAGGTACCCTGAACGACATCCCCGTAAGCTTACCATTCAACTCAGGGATTACCTTGCCAACCGCCTTGGCCGCTCCTGTAGAAGAAGGAATGATGTTTTGGCCAGCGCCTCTACCACCTCTCCAGTCCTTAGCGGACGGACCATCTACGGTCTTTTGCGTTGCGGTGGTCGCATGTACGGTGGTCATCAATCCTTCTTCGATGCCCCAGTTATCGTTCAATACCTTCGCAATGGGCGCAAGACAGTTCGTTGTACAGGAGGCATTGGATACGAAGGTCATGTCAGAAGTATATTTATCCTCATTTACCCCCATCACAAACATGGGCGTATCGTCTTTGGAAGGAGCTGACATGATGACCTTTTTGGCACCGGCGTCGATGTGACCCTGGGCAGATTCCTTGGTCAAAAACAAACCCGTAGACTCAACCACATACTCGGCACCGATGGCACCCCAGTTCAGGTTGGCAGGGTTCTTTTCGGAGGTTACCCGGATCGTATTTCCGTTTACGATAAGCTGACCATCCTTTACTTCCACACTTCCCTTGAATTGACCATGTGTAGAGTCATATTTTAGCATGTAGGCCATGTAGTCCACATCTATCAGGTCATTGATGCCCACAATTTGAACATCGTCTCTTTCCTGAGCTGCCCTAAACACGAGTCGTCCGATTCTACCAAACCCGTTAATACCTACTTTGATTTTTCCCATAATGTTAGTTGTTCTTTACTTTTTAATTATACTAGTTGCGTTAGGAAACTAAACGTAATAGCCGTTTTACAGCCTACCGGCAAAATTCCAACCATAATTGCTAAAAAGAAAGCGAAATTTTGCTGTTTCGAAATTTTCAACGGTCAAATTTATCAATTTTAATAATAGTACGGAAATTTTACCGCATGCTTTTATTCCATATTTTTGGAACCAAACTGAAATGGATGCTGGACGAACTGGATCAAAGCGTGTTGAATTTTAAAGGAGACTCTCTCTTCCTGATGAATGTCTCCCTTGCCATTATCATGTTCGGTGTGGCATTGGACATCCGTAGGGAGGACTTTTTCTATTTGGCAAAGGCACCAAAACCTTTCCTTCTGGGCGTCATCGCCCAGTTTATTATGCTCCCCTTCCTGACCTTCGTCCTGGTATGGTTCATTCAGCCCATCCCAAGTGTCGCAATGGGCATGTTTTTGGTTGCCGTCTGCCCCGGAGGTAACATCTCCAATTTTTTGACCAACTTAGCCAAAGGAAACACAGCCCTTTCGGTTAGTCTCACGGCATTTGCAACCGCTTTTTCCATTGTACTGACTCCCTTTAATTTTGGTTTCTGGGCAAGCCTGTATGAGCCTACAGATACCCTGCTGAAGGAAATCAGCCTTAGTTATTGGGATGTGTTCCAGACCATCGCATTGATTTTGGGTATTCCGTTAGTTCTTGGCATGTATGTAGGACACCGCTTTCCGGGTTTTTCCATGCGTGCCAGTAGGCTATTAAAGCCTATCAGTATAGGTATTTTTGGTGCCATTGTGCTTGTCGCTTTTTATAGCAACTACAACCTGTTTCTGCAATTTATCCTGTTGATATTTGGCTGGGTGTTGGCCCACAACGGAGCGGCATTGCTGGCGGGCTTTTCTTTGGCAAAACTGTTTCGGCTGAGCCTAGAAGACACCAAGACCCTAACCATCGAAACTGGCATTCAAAATTCAGGCCTTGCACTGATTTTGATATTTGGCTATTTCGATGGACTGGGGGGAATGGCCATCATAGCGGGATGGTGGGGGATTTGGCATATCCTTTCCGGCCTAAGTGTCGCCGCCCTATGGAAACCAAAAAAAATAACGTGAAGACCCTAGTAAACGAAACCTTGCGGATCATCATCCGAGTAGCTTTGTATCTCTATTTCGGAGGTATCGTTGTACGCGGGAAAAACAACATCCCAAGGGACAAGCCATTGATAGTGGTTGCCAACCATCAAAATGCACTCCTAGACGCTCTGCTGGTGGCCACCCAACTTGGTCTTACCCCTTACTTTTTAACCAGATTCGATGTTTTTAAAATCCCTGTGGTGGCCCGAATGCTAAGATACCTACAGCTCCTGCCCGTATATCGAATGCGGGACGGGATCGAGCACATCCCGAAAAACGAAGAGACGTTCGAGCAATGCACTCATCTGCTTTCTAATGGAGCTGCCCTTCTGATTTTCCCCGAGGGTAACCACAGTTTGGAACGAAAACTTCGTCCAATAAGCAAGGGATTCACTCGAATTGCCTTTCGAACGCTAGAACAACAACCTGATCTGCCACTACAAGTACTACCTGTAGGTTTAAACTATGCGGCCCACCAATTTGGTGGCACAAAAGTCTGGTTACATATCGGAAGAGCCCTTGCCGTTAAAGAGAGCGGATTTGACGCACCCCTATTAAAAAGTCGGGTCAAAGATGCCTTAAATGATCTGATATCCGAAACCTCAGTCGTGGACGATAGCCTGCCAATAAACCAATCGGTCTACCCAATTAACACCAAGCCAGCTAATACACCAATGTATAAATCCACTATCAAAGAACCAATTATTCAGACCAGAACTATCGTGCATGTTATATTTTTTCCACTGGTCTTGATTTGGCTTCTACTAAAGCCCCTCATAAAGGATCCCGTTTTTTATGGTACGTTTAAATTTTTAATTGGCCTGGTAGGTGTTCCGCTGTATCTGGCGTCGGTTTGTCTTGGCACATGGATAGCCGTTCAGCCATTTATAGGCTTGATCATCAGTTCTTTAATGCTTTTCGCTTTGTTCCTTTTCCGTTATTCGCCCTATCAAAACTGAAGACCTTGTTTGAAATGCAAAGACTAATGCCTTTCCGGCCTTGCCTCTGCCCCCGCCAAGATTCCACCGTCTACATGTAACTCCGTACCTGTGATGTAGGGTGATTCGTCCAAAGCCAAAAAGAGCGCTGCATAAGCTACGTCCTGGGGCCTACCAAATTTTCCAAGCGGAATACCCTTCTCTATTGACAGAATAGCGGTATCTCGCTCCTTGCCCTCTCCCAGCACCGAATCCCACATCGGCGTCAGGACAGCTGCGGGATGAATGGAGTTGCACCGAATTTGGTACCTATTTTCTGCACGGTACAAAGCAACCGGCTTGGTGTGATTTCGGATCGCTGCCTTACTGGCCGCGTAAGCAGCTACCCCAGGGATACCCACAATCCCACTCCTCGATGAAATGTTTATGATACTGCCTCCTCCCTTTCGCTTGATCCAACGAATACCATACTTACATCCCAACATCGTTCCGTTTAGGTTTACGTCGATTACTTCCTGCCAAGAAGCGAAATCCACATCTTCCACATTATGGAGTCCTGTGGTTTCCATAAACCCGGTTATTCCAGCATTATTGACCAAAACATCCAACCCACCAAAGTCCAGGGTGATTTTTTCTGACAAAATCTTCCACTCTCCCTCATTCTTTACATTCAACGAACAAAAGTAAGCTCCCTCCCCCAGATCGTCCGCAACCAGTCTTCCCTGATTCTCGAGGATATCCGATATAATAACGATAGCTCCCTCTCGATGAAAAAGCCGGGCAATGGCTTCCCCTATTCCCCTGGCGGCTCCCGTGATTAGGGCCTTTTTTCCTTCCATTCTTCCTTGCATATATGTTTTCTATTTGACGTTTTCCTGATGATGCACAAAACATCCCACCGGTTGCACAAATCTACGCAAATACCACCCAAACATGCGATTTCAGATCCGATGGGAGCGCCCCAACTTTGCGATACAATAGGCTGAAAAACAACGACTGTATGAATAAGCAAAGCGACATCGAGTTATTTCTGGGATGCCTCAATGGGAATCCTTCGGCACAACGAGCCTTGTACGAGCGTTATGCCCCAAAAATGTTTGGAGTCTGCTTCCGGTATATCAAGGAAACCGCTGCCGCTGAGGACATCCTGATTATTGGATTCACGAAAGTATTTGATCGCATACACCAATTCAAAGGTACCGGCAACTTCGGTGGTTGGATACGACGAATCATGGTAAACGAATGCCTCATGTACATGGAAAAGCCCAAGAACCTAAATCGCGATATAGGATTGGACGGCATTCTTCCTTCCTCAACCCAAAGCCAACCCTCTGATGAACTGGCCGTGGAAGACCTAATGAAATTGATAGAAGCCCTGCCGCGGGGATACAAGAAGATATTCAATCTTTATGCCATCGAAGGCTTTTCCCACCAAGAAATAGCTGAAAAACTGAATATTAGCGAAAGCACGTCCAAATCCCAACTAAGCCGCGCAAGAAGCCATCTGCAACGTATGGTTGCGGATAGGACATCCGCAGTAAAACCCATTTTGAACCTTAGCTAGCAAAAAACGTGTCAATTCGAGCTTGCATTTCATGGCACCCCAAAGCCTGGACTACCATGAAATAAAGCCAACGTAAGTTTTTTACATCTTCCCAGCAACAGCCAGTGCCAAACACACGCATAATTTTGGTAGATTTGGCGTCTGATAATCCCGAAGCGCCTTAGGTTACTCATACGTAAAAAAACTTCCGTTGGGAAGATACCCTTATACATGCTTTGCCAAGCCTACCTCTCGTGAAGGACAGGTCTTGACTGGTTAAAAACAACGATAGTAAAAATGCCACAATTCTTTTTTGCCTCTATTCTAATCATAGCCATTTCCTGTACCTCCAAAACCCAACAGGCGGACACGGTCTTTATTAATGGAAAGATTTACACCGTCGAAGATCAGTATCCGCTTGTAGAAGCAGTGGCTGTACGAGACGGAAAGATTCTGGCTTTGGGTACCAACCTCGAAGTTCTGGCCTATCAAGGAGATGCTACAGAGATTGTCGACCTGGCTGGAAAAACGATGACGCCAGGTCTGATCGAATCCCATGCACATCTGATGGACATTGGCTATAACAAACTGGAGATTGACCTCATGTATGTCACTACTTATGAGGAACTGGTGGAAAAGGTTGCCGAAGCGGCCCGATCGGCAGAGCCCGGAGAATGGATCACTGGAAGAGGATGGCATCAGGACAAATGGATAGAACTCCCGAGCAACGCCGTAAAGGGCTTTCAGACGCACGATGCACTCAGTGCCGTAACGCCCAATAACCCTGTTTACCTTGCCCATGCCTCAGGACATGCATCCTTTGTCAATCAAAAAGCGATGGATCTCGCCGGTATATCTGCTTTTGGGGGTGAAAATGCCCAACAGGAAGTGGAGGGCGGCGAAATCATCCGTGATGGGTTGGGAAACCCTACCGGTGTGCTGGTAGAGCGGGCTTCTGGCTTGGTAAGCAGATTGGTGCCCAAAGATTCGCCCGAGCGTGCTGAAAAAGCCCTTGAACTGGCATTGCAAGAACTGGCTGAAAAAGGCATTACCTCTTTTCATGATGCCGGAAGTGGGCAGGAAGTTATTGACCTGTTGCAAAAATTTAAATCAGAAGACCGACTGACCGCTCGCATGTATGTCATGCTGAGCAGTAGAAAGCGGGAATGGGTCAATCAGTGGTTGGAGCAGGGACCGAAAATTGATCCAGACCACTGGCTTACCGTAAGGGCGGTTAAACTCAACATGGACGGTGCACTCGGCCCTTGGGGGGCTTGGTTGCTGGAAGACTATTCCGACAAACCCGGGCACCGTGGACACGAAACCATGCCCATGGATCTCGTATCCGAAATTGCCGAAAAGGGGTTGAAAAGTGGATTTCAAATCTGTTCACACGCTATCGGTGACCGGACCAACCGGGAGGTATTGGATCGCTACGAAGCGGCCTTTGCCAAATTTCCGGAATTAAATGATCACCGGTTTCGTATTGAACATGCCCAGCACCTTCACCCGGATGACATCAGCCGGTTCGGATCACTTGGTGTCATTGCCGCCATACAGGCCATTCACTTAAGTTCGGACAGGCCTTGGGCCATTGGTCGATTGGGTGCCAAGAGGATCAAGGACGGGGCTTACGTATGGCAAAAGCTGTTAGGGTCCGGGGCGATAATTTCCAACGGAACAGACGCCCCGGTTGAGCCTTTAGACCCGATTCCTTCTTTTTTCGCGTCGGTAACCCGGAAAACTCTGAAAATGCAACCTGAGGGAGGGTACGAAGCGGATCAAAAAATGACCCGCGAACAGGCACTTCGCTCGTATACCCTTGATGCGGCATTCGCCGAGTTTGAGGAGGCATTTAAAGGATCCATTTCTGTGGGCAAAGCGGCGGACTTCACTGTATTTGATCAAAATATAATGGAAATCCCTGAAAACGACATTCTCAACACAAAAGTAGTCTTGACCATAGTAGGTGGCAAAACAGTCTACCAGGCCGATTGAAAAGAAGATTTAATCCGTCGAGCCTTGCTTTAACCAAATGATGGAAGCCTCAATAATGTGATCCTTACCAGGGGAGGCGTCCATTGGATCGGTGAGCAAGACATCTGCCGATACCCCATGTTCCAATTGCATGCCATCTAAGTTTATTGTTTGGCTTCCGGCAAAACGATACGTCCAGCCGTTAGGAAGTTCCGCATAGACCGGAATGCCTCCCCCTCCGCCGGTCTGATCGCCAAACAAACGAGCCTGTGGCAAAGCCCGCATCATCTGCGCAAAAAAAGTAGTGGTGCTGAATGAACGTCGGTTGGTAAGGACAGCTACCTTTCCCAAGTACTTTTCTCCCGCATGGGGTGAAATCCGCATGTCCGCCCAAGGCGTAAAATCCGTCCTGCCCGGCCCCGTTTTAAAACGCTGACGGGCATAGATCACTTCCTCCTCAATAAAACGGGATGCAATAGTAAGTGCATTTTGCAAATTACCACCCCCATTGCTTCGCACATCTAGGATCAATCCCTCATGAAATTGCATCAGGCGAACAATCTCATCCATGTGCTGAGGAGTTAAGGTGCGTTCAAAGGACCTGTAATTGACATACAATACGTTGTTTACGGTCTGTGCATGCAAGGGACCTATGATCCTAAAAGTCGTCCCAAGATAAACATCATCGATCAGCTGTTGGTCGTAAAACAATGGAAAGCCTTCAAACCAGCTCCAATTGCGGGAACGGTTAAACGTGCTCAATAAATTGACATGGCCGTCTTGCAGTTCCCCAAGCATATCCCCCAATACATCAAAAAGCGCATCCGGGGCCATGTTTTCATGGATCAATGGACTGTACTGCTGTCTCACCGCTTCCCAATCAATCTGCTTCTCATCAAAGAAGCTGTATCGGTTATTGACATCACTCCATAAATGTTCGAATGCGGCCCTTGGACTGGCCTCCGGAGCCCTAGGGGCAATGATTTCCTCGCAGGACATGGCTAATAACGCCAAAAAGAACCCTACTAATCTGCTCAAAACTACCTGCTGTCTCATAGCTGAAAATTTAATTGGAAGAAATAATGACCAATGGAGCGTTGGGAACGCTGAGCGCTTTCCAAATGGGTATAATTGAAACGGTAACCCACACCGATTTCATTGCCATTGGAAAGTTGGTAGAACAGCTGGTTCAGAATGCCCAAATCCTGCTGCTGAAAGGGTTGAAACAAGCGTATGGATTGCCAAAACGCATTGAATGTAGACTGTTCGTGCAAAAATGGATCCGGCGGACTGGTTACATAAGAGGCTGAAAACAGGAAACCTATCACCTGCCAATGGGCCTGGGAGGAAAACCTCCATTGCTCCGTTTTTCCAAAAAAAGTTTCATAACGTACCGCCGGACCAAAAGAAGTATGAAAATCAAACCTGGGATTGAAATTCTGGGCATCCTGGAAATTACGTAAGCTCAGGGCATTGTTATTGGACCAACCCAGGGTAAATTTTTCCGGCAACCAGGCCGCCTTGTAGAAGGTGTAGGTCATCACTTGGGCATGGGTACCAACCATGCTTGCATCAAAGGCATTTTGCATGGGAATTCGGCTGAAATGAAGGTAAACCTCATCGGTTTTCTTTTCCCCTACACTGGCATAGCCCAAAGTAAAACCAAATGAAGCCCCCTGATACAACAAGGGTGAATAGGCGAAATCCCTCTCCCACGCATTGTGCGTGCCCGCATTCCAAAAAATAGTACGTTGATTGTCCTGGGCAACTACCGATACTTGTACGAAGAGCGGTATAATCATCAATAGCCATGCTTTCATTTCTCTAAATTTACACGTCAATAGTTGGTATACGGATTTTGGAGACCTAGTGGGCAAAAACCAAGCAAGCTGAGTTTGACACAACTGATCATCTTTTCACTGTGCTTTTAGTGATGCCAAAGCAACTGCACCGATAAGTAGATATAAAATCTCCAAGATCCAAAAATGGAGCTGGAAAACTCCTGAAGCCAGGATCAAACTGGGAAAAACGGGTAACATGGCATTGGAGGTGCCATGGGCTATCAAGGCAGATAAGGGCTTGTTATTTGAGGCTTTTACTACCCAGGAAAAGAAAAAGGACAATCCGATACATCCGATCAGAAAGGCAGAAAAAGGCATAAAGACCTGAAAGGAATCCGGTATAAACCACAAGGGGGCATGCCACAGAGCCCAAATAATTCCCAGGATGGTATTTCCCAGCAAAATACCATACCTGGATTCCAAGTAAGGCATGATGTAGCCACGCCAACCTATCTCCTCTTGGCCTCCACCAAAAAAGACCATGACCAGCCAGTAAATCGGGAAAACAAAAATGGTGGGCAATAGCATGGGCAAGCGCTCATAGCCGAAAAATCCAGGAAGGTACCAAGCCAGGAAATTGGCCAGTCCCATAGCCCCAAAAATGATCAGCCATACTTTCCAACCAAATTTGAAAGAGAGAAATGACCGAAGAAAGGGTTTAACTGCTGACTTCCCTTGGAGGGTCCTGATAGAATAAACCGCTGCGATGCTAGGACCAAATGCCCCCAAAATGATTGTAGGCATACTCAATATACTTCTAAGGTTTTCGTCCCAGTCCCATATACCCAATCCACCCATAACAAAGGGTAACCAAAGTAGCCATGACCATAAAAAGGTGATTACAAAGAACCGGATAGGAGTGGATTTTTTGTTTGATACTTCTGGACTCATAGGAATATTTTTTCAAGAATAACCATGCCCACATGCGCGAAAATATGTGCCAAAAAAGCACTTTCCAGCCCTTTTTTCCAGTACAGCCACCCGAATACAAGACCCCCTAGCGAATTGCCGATAAGGACATAAGCAAGCATGATACTGCTAGGATGATCTACTGACTGAAAAACTATAGGGAAATGGCCTAGGGCGAAGAGGAGCGCTGCCAAGGTGATTCCTATCCAATAAGCCATAGGTTTAGTCCCCTTAAAAATCTTTGCCGCTATCCAGACCAGCAAAGTCATCAATCCAAAACGCATTAGGATTTCTTCCGTGATGCCACCATATAGGAACCTGGCGGCTAAAGTAAGTTGAATGTTTGCGGTGAGTTGTTCAAATTCGGAAGGTACCAATCCTCTACCAATTAGCCCAAGTAATCCCAATACAATTCCTGTAAGTAATCCTCCGAGAATCCCATAGATTAGTATTTCGCGGGTTTGTGGGGAATCTTCTTTTAGGCCGACCATCTTTTCGAGGATGGGAACACTCAGGTTAACCTTTTCGTAGAGGAGGGTTCCCACAATCACCGCTATCAACATAATGATCGTAGGATTGATCAAGATCAGCCATTGGATTTGGGATGGAGTAAACTGTTCCTCCAAAATAGATTGCATTTCCTCAGGCAATGGAAAATCCACCGTCAACATGGACAACATGCCCAATAGGCCAAGGAAGAATAAACTTAGCCCGAGATAAAACTTTTTTGATTTCATGGATGCTGGGGAATTGAAGATATTGATAGAAATTAATTGATATTGATTGATATTGGATACTGATAGATATTATTTGTGGATAGTACGGGAAACCTGTCAGGTTTTTAAAACCTGACAGGTCTGTTTTAAACTTATAAACCTTCCAAAAAAGCTTTCAATGCACGGTTAAAGTCCACAGGATTATCCTGATTGGCAATATGGTTGGCATTGGGGATTTCAATACATTGGCTGGAGGGTTCCTTTTTATACCAAGCTTTGGAAGCGCTTTTGATAAAGCCCAAGTCTTTTTCTCCGTAAATCATCAAAAGGGGAACTTTGGTGGGTTGGGGTGAAGAATCGATCAAATCGTAGCACATGTCAGCCGTGATTTTTAATGCTAACTTCTTACCGATTTTCCCGATACTTCTGGCTAAATAGTCCTGAACTTCCTTTTTTACTGCCCTATGTTTCCCAAAAGAGTTGCAGAACATTATCTCCGGTATCAAGCCCATCAAAAAGATAAAAACGGGAACAAGCGGTTTAGCCCAATTCCCCACATGGGATTTCAGCTCAATTCCTGGGGCATGTACCACAGCCATCACTTTTTCGGGATAGTTGAGTTGGAAATGCTGGGCAACCATACTGCCCAGGGACTGACCTACCAAAACTGCCTCGGAAATTTGTAAGGACTCCATCAGCTCATTCAAACATTCTGCAGACAATTCAGTGAAGCGCTTGTGGTAATTTTCCAAAGTGGAAGCACCATGGCCCGGTAAATCCCACACCAAAACCTTGTAATGCTCCTCTAAGGATGCCAGCTGTTCTTGGAAAGTCAAATGATCCATTCCTACTCCATGGATAAATACCAAAGCAGGACCAGAGTCTATATCTGACAGTTTATAATGGATATCTCCGTAAGCGCTTGAAATGCTTCCTTTCTTCATGTTAACTTGTTCAAGTTCTCCTTTAAGCAATTATTGAAAGCCACTGGATCGTCGAGGTTGCCCACATGGCCCACCCCTTTTAAGTCAATCACTTTTGCCGATGGATTTACTTCTATTGCCTTAAGTGTTGATTTTAACATGCCGTTGATCCCTTTGTCAAATTCACACCTGATCAGGGTGTAGGGGACAGGGCATTGGGCAATAAATTCTGTATAGTCATAATTTACCAAATTATATCTGAAATGGGGAATGGCAGCCACTGCCTTTACAAACATTTGTAAGCATACTTCTTTTGCGGATGCATTCATGGCGGTTTGGTCAGCCATCAGATTCAGGTACCAATTTTTAAAGTAACGGAGCATCAAGGCATCGAAACCTCTGAATAAAGGAGCCAAAAATTTGGGGAATTTCATTTGTCCGGTAGTACCAAAAGTGGTTAAGCTTAGGAATTTTTCCGGAACTTGACTGACAACTTCATAGCCCAGGACTCCTCCGGCAGAATTACCGACAAAATGGATGCGCTCCAAATCCAGGTCTTTGATCAATTGGATTATATCCTCAGCAAAAAAGGTTAAGGCATATTGCTCAGTGGTATTGGGTATCGGCTTTGGAGAATCCCCATGTCCCCTAAGGGATATCAACACTACCTTGTATTGGGTCGAAAAATATTCCTGTTGCTGCTGAAATTGGATAATGCTTCCCCCCGCCCCATGTACAAAAAGAATGGTGTCTTGGTTCTCTTTTCCTCTAATGCTGTACTTAAGTTGAATATTATTCATGATAATATCGATAGAATTAAAAGTCAAAATTTATCTTTTCCTTCAAAGTGATAGCCCCGGAATATCCAAACCACTATCCATCCGAAAATAAATGAGGAAGAGGCAGTTTCAACCATGTGGCTGAACCTGACACTTGCCAAAGACATCAGAGGATTGGGAAGGATATGCACCAAATGTGGTATGCCAAACAGTAACCCCACGAGAAAGGCCGTTTGCCATAGACTTACATTGGAGCCTCTCAAAACCAACAAAGCAACAAGTGCAAAAATCACCCCCCTAAACAGTTGCAGCAACAACAAACTTGGCGTGTTTAAAAATGTATCCAGGGTATGTGAAAAGAAAGGTTTGATTTCCCCGGGGCTGCCATAAAACTCCCTTAGCTCAGGGTTCTGCCAGGCAATGAAATATCCTGCCAGCCAATAAACGATCAAATAAATCACAGCGATAATGCCCAATTTCAAAAGCAACTGCTTGATTGGTAAGCTTGGACCATTTGATTGGTCATTGAAGTCTTCCCTTTTTTTCCATTTGCCACAAATCAATATGGCAAGTGGTATATAAATCAATGGAATAGCTAAACCCATCAGGAACAAACGGGGAAGCAGTGGAGGAGGCACGGATGTTTCGCTTAAAAAATACCAGGACTCTATTTGAGTAAGAAAAGTGAATGAACCATAATAGGCCAGTCCAAGAACCAAAGCCAATCGCAAACCATTCCAACGGGAAGTCATGATCAATCCAATAATCAAGCCTGTATTTATGATCCCCAACAAGAGCAGGGCAATGCCTTCATCCATCAACCCAGGTTCGGATGGCTGATCAGGTATTAGGTCTCCCGTCGCCATTGTTCCCAAAATCCAAATGGGGAAATAGAGCATCAAAAGCAAAAGGAACCTTAAGCTCCATTTCAAAATTATTTTGGTTTCCATTTTTTTCGAATTGGTGTAAAAAAAACTGACTTATACAGTCCGAATTCTCTCATCGAAATTTCGGTCATTGTTCATGGTGGTTAACCCAAACCACAATGGGATTTTAAACAATGTGATTTTAATTTAACTAAATTCAACATTATTCTTCAATTTCACCTTGCTTGGTTTCTCAACTTCTTTTTCTTCATTTTTCTGGAAAACTTCATCCAACCAATCAAAAACTGTATGGCGTATCAGCGTAACATTGGGTAGCATGTTTTTGCCTGAGGCGCCTTGATCACCTTTACCGATCACCAAATCCACTTTAGGGTTTTTGATCTTTTGCATGGCATCTGCTATAAATCCATGGGTAGCCGAGTAAGCCAACTCATCTTCACCTACCAATAAAAGACTGGGGCAATCAATATCCGAAGGGTCTACGGTAAATTTCTTACAGGCATCCAACCATTCCTGAATCGTATTTACCTGCCATCTCCATTTGTAAATGTCCATGAAATTAAACAGACCGGCCAACCAGGAACCAAATAGCCTGGTAATCAATTTAAATAGGGGGAAGTTTTCATATTTGGCCAAAACCTTCAGCTCCTTTGCCTGCACCAAATACTCATATTGGTTCAAAATGATGCTGTTTGCAATCATTGCTTTGATACGCTTATCATGGGCTGCTGCCCTGGCTACCGTATAACCTCCCAAACTTGGGCCAAAGACTGCCAATTTATCCATATCCACATCAGGCCGGCTTTCTAAGTAATCAATCACTTTACTGACGGGCTTTTCCATGGTAGGCTCCATTTTCATTCCTTGAATGGCTGTATTGCCCATCCCGGGAAGGTCTACCGTGATGACATTGTAACCACGCTCCTGATCTCCAATCCCAAAAAGGAAACACATGTCCTCACTAAAGGACTCTCCTCCTCCTACATTGTAAATGGTAGGCCTTTTGACATTGCTGTTGTCAGGTTTCATAAAATAACCCTTCAACTTCTTTCCTTCGAAATCAATTTCAATGGGTTCTATAGGAGGGTTGAATAAGGCAGCAGCCTTTCTGAAATTTGCGACTGCATGGTCCAGAATCTCACTATAACGCTTGGTTTCTTTGACAGGACTAAGGTTAAACAGGGCGGCCCTGTTGAGGTAATACACCCTTAGGAAAGTTTCTCTGGCAGTGATAAAATGTCCACGGGAGAAGCTTCTTTCTGCATCCTTTTCTGCGAGGTCTGCCACTTTGGTCAGTTCCCGTACCCAAGCTTCCGTGTCGTATTGATTGACATTACTGACGGCAGCAAATGCTTCACCTACATCCGCCCCTCCTCTTGCACCAAAAGCAAGTAGGTAAGAAAAGTAGGCATCTACAATCGGATTTTTGTAGTAGAACTTCATCCTCCCGACCAAAGGTTTATTGTGTTTGGGCACCGCTGGAGTGGTACTTTTTACTGTCGGGTTGTTTATCGTTTGCGCTTTCATCGTAGTGGGGTTTAAGTGCTCAACTCATTGATTTACTGTAAATTTCAATAAATACAGCTACATTTAATGGGAAAAATTGGGTTGGATTTTGGTAAAAAATCAGGTAGGGTTAACCTTATGTTGAGGTAAAAAAATACAGGAAGATCGCTACCCTTCTTTTTTCAAGGTTTTCCGAAAAGCTGCAGGGGTTAGCCCGCTCATTTTTTTGAAGAATTTGACAAAATGGCTGTAATCATCAAAACTCAATTTCCAAGCAAGCTCTTTAATGCCCATGTCTGTGGAAGACAACAGGGTTTTGGCATGTAAATAGGTGATTTCATTGATGATGTTTTTGGGTGTGGTCTGAAAAACCTTTTTAACAGCGTCTGACAAGTAGGCTGGACTGATTTCCAAAAGTGTGGCATAGAAAGCTACTGATCGATCCTGTAGGAAGTGTTCCAAGACTAATCCTTTAAACTTAGTGGCTATCCTTTGGTACTGAAGCGCTACAAATCTTCCATCACTTTTTACCTTTGTAACAATGCGATTGATATATACAATCATGACCTGTAACAGGTTTCGGATCACAAGGATGTTTTCTTCTTCCAATTCCTCTTGTTCCTGCAACATCACTTCGAAAAACTGACTGAGCAGCTTATATTCCTTTTTGCTAAGCGGGACTACCAAAGGTTGTACACTATGGAGAAATCCAAAGCTGTTCATTTGCTGTGGCATACTTTCCAAGTTTAGGAAAGATTCCTTGAAATTGGCCACATAGCCGTCCCAATTACCCGTTTTCTCCCAGGACAAAATCTGTCCGGGTAGGTAAATGACCATGGTATATTCGTCAATTTCTTCACGGATATCAAAAACCCCCACCGCTGCTTTCAGGTCACTGCCAATGGCTACCTGGAAGTAGGTTATACTGAATGGTCCCATGCTAGGTACCAGCGTTTCGCCAAGATCATAAAACCTCAGGACATTAAATTCTTGATGTTTTGACCTCAGAGGAGTGTTAGCTGCGGCATAGTAGTCGTTAAACTCTTTATAGGTCGGTATTTGCTGCTCCTCCCTCATTTCAAAGCATACTTTTGATGGTTTTAATCAGCAATCCCGTTGCCCTTCTATGGCCTTTCCCATTGGTCTGATTGGTAGCCCCACAGAAATACAAATCCGTTTTAGGGCTGTAAAAAGCAAAAGTGCCTGTCTGTCCCCAGAATCCAAGGATCTCACCGGGATATTTGAAAGGGAACATAATTCTTGGAATCCACAATTTTTCGAGTCCAATCCCAAATTGGAAAAGTCCGGGAGGGGGAAAAATCATTCTCCATTGCTTTAGGGATTCAATTTTTTCTTTGGGGAAAAATATCCCTTCGAAAAAAGCTTTCAGAAAAACCATCACCTCATCTACGGTAGATACAATTCCCCCCTCTGGCCCAATAGAGGCCATGTAATTGGGCAGCCACAATTTTTTGGAACCATAATGAAAAGGAGCGGGAAGGTCATCCGATGTGTCTTGGTACACATAGGTGTTTTTCAGCCCCAAGGGATCGAAGATATACGTCTTCATGATGGCTGGAATGGATAGCCCTGAAACCTCCTCAATGATTTTTCCCAAAAGCTGGTAATTCGAATCGGAGTAAGCTGCATTCGACCCCGGCTTGAATTTGGGTTTCAATCCTTTGATAAGTCCAATGGTCCTTTCCAGTGGCCAGGCTTCATCCTTCCCTTCCAGCAAATCATCCGCTACCGTCCGCCCATTTTCCTGTTTGTGAAAAAAATAATCCGGTATGCCAGAGGTGTTGGTAATCAAATGCTTGATGGTCAATTGATCCGAGTAATCCACACCTTTGAAAACATGAAGTGCAGAGCAGAAATCACTCGGCAAATAGTTACTAATTTTATCCTCTAGGCTTAGCTTTCCCTCATCTATCAGCTTCATTACAAGCACTGTGATATACATTTTGGTCACAGAAGCAATAAAATACTTGTCTTCAACTTGCATGCTACCGGCAGCACCCGACCAGGATAAGGAAGCATCTCCATTTTCCACTTTCATGGCCACACTAAAAATGGACTTATTGTCTACCATTTTTTCCAGGGAGGTTTGGAACTGGATTGGGTCAAACTTCTTATTCATGTATACCTATTTATTTTTCAGCCGTCATAATTTGTCGCGGTTCATCGGGATATTCCTGCCAGAAGACACCAATGGTACGGAGATTATAAACACCAAATCGGTAGATTCGTGAAATCATAAACCTCTTGTGTTCAATAATTTAAAAAAAGACACCTAAATCAGTCCAAAAAAACCCGACCAGCAGGAGTCAAACCTAGAATTCCAACACCTTAAACTATTTCCCAAGATAGAATATTTCTCCAATTAACTTGTAAATTAAGCTCCTAATGAGCGATCAATACCAAAATACCCAAAGCAGGCGCGCGTTTATCCGCTATCTATCCGCTACCGGGGCTGTATCCTTGATGCCGTTTTCGTTTGCCAACGCCGAACCGATTGGGCAGGTGAATGCAAGTAAGTGTTCGCAGACCCCAATTTCCGTTTTTCCATGGCCAAAACGGAAAGAGCTTGACCTTTCTCCAGCTTTGTGGATCTGGTACCCAGCAGAGCGCATTCTTCCCAATTCCTTTTTTCACTTCAGAAGGGTTCTTCGGGTGGAAAAACCCGTTAAATCGGCCATCGGATGGATACAGGGAGAAAGCAGGTATCTGCTTTTTCTAAACGGCAGAAGGATTCAGTTTGGACCGGGGCCGTCGGATCCGCGGTTTTCAGAAGCCGATCCGATAGATTTTTCCACTGAACTGAAACTGGGCGAAAATATCATTGCCTCCACCTTGGTATATTTTGGATTCGGTGATGGGACTTGGCCTGCGGGCAAGGCGGGCTTTATCTTTAAACTGGAGCTGGAATTCGAGGACGGAGAAAAAACGTCGGTGGTCAGTGATGGACAGTGGTCGGTGCAGCAAGCGAAAAGTTGGCCCGCTGGAAAGTACAAACGTTGGTACCTACGTGCCTTACAGGAAGAGTTCGACAACAGGCTTTATCCCGTCGGCTGGAAGGAGCAAGGCTTCGTAGAAGACGCCTCCTGGATGAAGGCCAAGGTCTTTTCCAAAGCCGCCCACATGACAGCGCTGAGCTCTTCTATCCCAGATTATCTTTACGATAGCGGCGGAAACCTTCAAACCCAATTGAGAAAACGGTCCGTTCCGCCGATTCTTGAAAGGCATCTCACCGACCTGAGATTAAAAGAGGCCCACACCATCCGATGGAAAACATCGGTGGAAGAATACTTTGATTTCAAAACAGACCACGCTTTTGAGCCTGGCGAGGTGATAGGCGGGTTTTCCGAGAATGGAAAAACCTGGGTTTTTGATTCGCCGAAGGCATCAAACGAAGGGTTGGTACTCGCCTTTGAATGGGAAGAACAGGCGATTGGTTGGCCCTATTTCACGATAGATTGTAGCGAAGGTACAACAGTGGAGCTAATGGTGCAGCAGGCCCATGCGTTGCATCGTCAGGGTGGACCTGCCCTTATCAATAACCATTTCAACTCGTGGACACGGTTTATATGCAAAGAGGGTGAGAATCGCCTGATTACCTTCGATTACGAAAGCGTCAAATGGATTCAACTACATATTCATAAAGCAAAAGGCGCCATCAAAGTCAGTGAGGTTGGCTTACTCCGGCGGCTGTATGACTTTCCGGCGCAGCCACAGGTAGGAACCTCTGACGAGGGGTTCAACAAACTATTGAAGGCCTGTATCAATACCGTTTGGAACAACAGCCATGAGACAATCGTGGATTGCGTAGGTAGGGAACGGCAACAATACAGCGGGGATATTGGGCATATGTTGCATGCGTTGCATGTGGGATTTGGAGAAACCAGGTTGCCGGCCCGATTTGTGGATACCTACAGCCAGGGAATGACCTTGGACGGGTTCTTTATGGACAGCTGGCCGGCTTACGACCGGCTAAACCGCTTGGCCCAGCGGCAATTGGATCTTACCCCCTGGGGAGTCTTATTGGATCACAGTGTGGGTTTTTGTTTTGATTGTTGGCACCATTACCTCTATACCGGAAATAAATCCGATCTGGAGGAAGCCTTCCCCCGGCTGCTGCGGTTTTATGCCTTTATCAAAAATGCAATCGTAAGAGACGGCTTGCTTCCGGTAGAAAACCTGGGCGTAAACGCTGTCTGGATGGATACCGACTCCTACAAGGTGGTGAGGGACAAAAAGTGCGCATATAACCTGTACGTTGCCTCCATGTTAAAATGTGCGCTAAGTAAGCTGGCAGGGCACTTCGGAGACAAAAACCTGCAAAAAGAAATGCTCGAACTGGCGGATCAATTGGCCAAAAAAGTGGAGGAAACCTTTTTTATGCCAAGCGAAAACCTTCTGATCGTGAACTTGCCCTGGCTTAAGGAGGATGGGGAAATGAGAACCTGCGAGCGATCCCTTGCCCATTGGATATTGGGTGGCTTTGCACCCGAAAGAGCCAAAACGGCCGTGTTACATGAGCTGACCCAACCGCCAAAACGATTGGGGAGATGCTATCCAGCGAACGCCATATGGACATACTGGGCCGTATCCGCCTTGGGAAACACCGAGTTTATTCTGGCTGATTTTGAAAAAAGATGGCTCACCATGCTTTCTGTAAGGGAAAACAATACCATACAGGAAAACTGGACCGCTTCCAAAGACACCCAAAACCAATTGAGCCATGCCGGCATCGCACCTTTCTTTGCCGCTTACATGTGTTTTGCCGGTATATCAGTGGTTCATCCAGAAGGAAGTCTTATCCGCATTCGCCCCCAACCCGCATCCTTGGAAAAACTCACCCTTGTATACCATACCCCCTTTGGCCCCTTGAGCTTTGAGAGCAAAGGGCAAAAGGGAAGGCGGGTAATAAAGCTGTCCATACCCAAGGGGGCTACCGTGCAATTGTTGTTGCCTTCGCAGGAAAGCATACCCAAGGGCACCGAGAGAGATGAAACCTCTCCCCAAAAAGACCTAACGAGTATCCGACTTTCCGGCGATAAGGTTTGGAGCATCCCATTACGGCATGTTTGACAAGAGCGGAAATGGTATAGCGGGCTTAACGGAGTAAATCTTTCGTATGCCGGAGCTATGCATCATAATCAAAAAAATCCCACTAACAAAAAAGCTTCCTGAAATCGAGCATGACGTACCCGTCACACAGGGATGCCCCGATAGCTATCCGGTGCTGCCATGCGAGATTCCATCCCGATAAACCGGGACTAAGTTGTGACCTTTGAAAAACAATTATAGACACATGAAAAAAACTTTTGTAACCGGAAGAATAAAGGAAACTTGAATGGAAAATTAAACTAGTAAACTAAATTATTTCCCATCCGCCAATTCATACAGGACAAAGCTCAGGTAATCTTCCTCGTTGTCGTAATTATCAGGGTGATTGACGGACATGTAGAGGCCTTCTTTGGCCACAAACACATTTTCCGTCACATAGTTGTACCCGTTAAACCGGGTTTCACCCAAAACGTTAAGATCCCTATCCAAGATCATTATCGAAAAATCCTTGGCAAACCCTCGAAGCTGTTCCAGTTCCTCTTCATTTTCGATTTCTATCTTTGGAAAACAAAATCGGTAAAAAACTTCTCGGTAGGGATCATAAAGTAAGGTTCCGTATCTAGGTTCGGTAAACATGTACCGCAAGTATTCGTTCCGTTCGGCAGTCCTCGAAAGCGTGGGAAAGGTTTGCGGGAAGAATTGGCTTTTTGCCGGATAAGCTTCGAGCGGATCCCCCGCTGAGGACGCTGCATAAAGATTATGGTCCGCAAGAAAAGAATAAACCACCTTGTCCGGCGACGCTGCCATACTATAATAGGGTATCCGTAAGCCATCTGACAGATACCCTTCCGGATATTTATGGGAGGTAAACTCAGTATCTCCCGAGTTCATATCCAGTTCTACACTAAGAAATTGATTGGAAAGGGCTTTTTCTTCCGTATCTTTTGTACTTCCCGGAACCAACACTTTTGCCAACATTTTGTTCCCACGGATAATTGGGTAGGAAGTAAAAAAGGACGTGCTGATTTGCGGATCAGAATATCCCTCTGGCGAGGTAAAGGAAATCTTTGAGAGATAGGATTGATCCATATCTGTCAAATAAATAGATCCCGGATGCGTGGTAAAAAGGAAGATGCTGTCGGCAGATTGCACGTGAAACCCGAAAACCGTACCCACTCCCTGATTTCCTTCTACATCGAATTTCAAGGTTTTTGCGAGCTCTTTTCGATCCATATCGTAAACCTGAATTTCATTTCGGGGGGTCTGAATATTGAATAGAAAGGGGCACTCTCCATCCAGGTACCCCAGTCCATAACTAAAGGTGCCCGTTTGATCATCTATTGGAATACGGAGCTTGTTTTCAGCATTTTGGAGCACTTTTTCCGGAGTAGTCCTATCCAGTACATCTGACCCACAACCAACGAAAAAAAGGGCTGATGTGATAAACAAGGAAAAAGTAACCCGTAGGTCAATCGATTGATGGAAGAGAGGAAAATGGAACATGGCTGA
This sequence comes from Lunatimonas lonarensis, assembly GCF_000390185.1. GTDB lineage: Bacteria > Bacteroidota > Bacteroidia > Cytophagales > Cyclobacteriaceae > Lunatimonas > Lunatimonas lonarensis. Next base: position 326,003 of record NZ_AQHR01000085.1, read on the forward strand.
CACGGTAGCTTTAGGGGTAAAACACTGGTTTCCTGATAAGCAGGTAGGCAAAAGACTGTATGCCTACCTGCTAATTAGGCTTATCAAATAAAGGTAGTGTATGGGAAATTAACATCCTAAAAAATTAAGAATAAACAGAGCAGACCAACCTTCGAACCGCTTCCCTCCTACCTGCCTGGATATAGAATCCCCTACACCCTCCTTTTTTTCTAACCTCATTTGCATTCGTAACACCTTCTTAGCCATTTACATTGGCTCCCTAAAGAACCTATTACGAAACAAATGCTGGCCACTCCTTGCGCCAAGGAGCGACGCAGGGCATCAGAAAATATGGTTAAATCCGAAGAAGAACTGTCCACCCTCCCTGCTTTGGGCATAATCCAATCGCAAGATCGTGGATTGGTTCCATGCGATTCTGCCGCCTATGCCCGGGGCCCCGCGAAAATTATTCAATTGGACATCGCTTATTCCTTCCCAGACTGTCCCAAAGTCATAAAATGGAGTCACTCCTAGGGCAAAGTGCTGGTTGAGTGCGTTGAAGTCGAACAACCTAGCCCTCATCTCCAGATTTACCAAGCCAACTGTTGGCGCCAAAAACCTGGCCTCCCGGTAGCCTCTAAGGGAACGTCCTCCGCCCAACACGAGAATGCCCCCCGCCTCGGCCTGGGAAGAAAGGTCCCACATCTCTATAAAGTTGATATTGGGTCCAAAAATATGTCCAAAGGCTGCCAACCCGGCAAAGGTCAGTCTATTTCGGTCATCCTTCCACCGGTGAAAGGTGTGGATAAATTGTCCTTGGACCATAAATTTGTTGAAGTTGAAATCGGAGCCAAGCCAAGGAGCGGAATACTCGTGCGAATACTGGAGAAAGACCCCTTTTGATGGATCCGGTTCGAGGTCTCTCGTGTCGTAAATCAATGCGGCAGCCAACATAGAGGTAAATTTAAACTGGTCAGAAAACCCGGACAGATTAAACCGGTCCCAAGTTCCATCGTTCAACTGCTTGTTTACCAAGGTTTGGCGTTGCTCGGCCTCCACGGCTGTTCCATTCGGTAAAAACGCCTCCTCTGCGATTCGTCCGGTATAATCCTCAAAAGCGGTAAAAAGTGCCTCATAGCCAAACATCAAACGGAGTTTTCCGCCCATTTCCACCCGCTCACCCAGTGCGTTGAACAGCAACTCCCGTTGGATGAATTGATTGTAGTGGGTATCGGTCGTCAAACGGCCTCCATTTCCAGGAACCGCCAGCTTCAGGTTTTCCTCGTAGTCATTGACGCGGTTAAATTGCCGATCGCCGGTCTCAGCACCGGTAGATTTGTCCTGAAAGCTTAGGCGATCCAAAGACTGTCTACCTATTCCCCAGTATTGCGCGTTGGGATCTTCCCAAACCACCGCGTCGGCCCGCAACCGCCATTTGGAATTAAAAATATAAGGAACGTCCAAATTTACAGCCGCCTTTACCCGACCATTTTCGAAAACAAAGAACTCGGTATTGATACTATAGCGATACGGTGTATAGTAGAAAAAGGGATCCTCTTTAGTCTTGTTTTGGAAGAAAAAAACATTCCCCCCTACACCGAATCCCCGAATTGGGTCAAACTCAAACCTTGGAAGTCCGGTCACAAAGAAACCTTCTTTCTTGTTTAGGATGTCCTCTTTGGATAGCCGCTTTTCCTCCGACAGCTCAAAGGGTAAGCTAATGGTATCCAGAATCGCCAGCCGATCACTGTTTTTGTGGGCCTCCAGCGATTTGGATCGTACCGAGGTTTGCTGTGCCATGACAGGAACAAGTAGAAGCAGTAATGCGAACGATAGTACAGTTTTCATGATAATAATCGTTATTTAATAGATGGTTTAGGTTATAATCCCAGTAAAAGAATGGTCACGGTGAAATAAATCAACAACCCAGTTATGTCAACCACAGTGGTGATTGCCGGAGATGCGGCCACCGCAGGATCCCCACCAAAGCGTTTGACTGCCAAGGGAAGGCTAGCCCCTATACACGTGGCTGATACTACCTGAAGCGAAAGGGCGAGGGAGATGACAAAAGCAAGCTGGGTAAGTGTAAACTCTGCCGGAATACTGGTTTCCCAACTCAAAAACAACACTTTCAGAAATGCAAGCACTCCGAGACATACCGCCAGCATAGACGAAATTTTAAACTCTTTAAACACGATCCCCAGCCACTGTCTGGGGCCTATTTGACCCAGCGCAAGGGCTCTAACAATCACCGTAGCGGCCTGGGAACCGGAGTTTCCACCCGTATCTGCCACCATGGGCATGTACAGTGCCAATATGATCAACGCCTCCAGTGTGGATTCAAACTTATGGATGATCATACCCGACAAAATTCCCACCGCTGCGAGGGATACGATCCATACCACCCGCTTTTTGAAATGCAGCCAACTTGAGGTATGGATATAGTCGTTTTCCGAGCTCTCCGACATGATTCCCATAAACTTCTCCATATCCTCTGTATGCTCCGCGCGTATTACTTCAATGGCATCATCCTGCGTCACAATCCCAGCTAGCTGTCCTGCTTGATTGAGAACTGGAATAGCCAACAAATCATAATCCTCTATCTTTTTGGCCACCAACTCCCGGTCTTCATCTACCGTCGTAAATACGAACTTGTCATGTAGAATCTCGGAAATCAGCTGGTTGGGCGAAGCCATGATGAGGTCTTTCAGCGAAACAAACCCGACCATCTTCATCCGATGATCTACGACATACACATAGTATATCATTTTCTTGGACGGAGAGTCCCTCCTCACCTTCGCCATGGCGGAGTCCACACTCATACTTGCTTGGATGGTAGCAAAGTCCGTGCTCATAATTCCACCGGCTGTCTCTGGCGGATAGGAACTCAGTTTGATGACATCCTCTCGGGCAGCTTTGCTCAGATAGGGCAGAATTGCAGCCTGTTCTTCCTGAGACATGTGCTGATAAAGGTCACAGCGGTCATCAGAAGCCATGTTTTCGAAAATGGGAGCAAACCTTTTTTTGCTGATCTGTTGGAAAAAGCTTAACTGTCGGGTGATCTCAAAATGCGAAAATACCTTTGCCTGTTCCTCCGGCTCAAACCGATCAAAAACCTCGAGGATACTGCTCTCTTCCAACGACTCCAAAACTTCCGCAACTTCCACCGAAGGCATTTTTTTAAATGCCGGTAAAAGCTCCTTGATTTTTTGCTTTTGGGACATAACTATCCATCGTTCTTTCATAAGAGTCTCCTTTTTAAGGTTCACTTTGCTGGCCCTCAATTTCCCAAGTCACCTCCATCACCCCATATTCTAGGAGGAGTTTTCCCGCCAAGGTTTCCATGATTCGATCCCGGTTTCCATAAGATAGGATCTTGGCCTCAACAAAGGCATGCTGCGGGTTTCCGTTGTCAAAGCTTTTCAGGGATTGCAACCGAAGGTTTCCATCAGACTTGATAGTATCCAGCATGGTTACCCGCAAATGGTTCTCTACCTTTTCCAAGCACTTGATCCTAAATCCATAAAAAAACGTGCCCGTCCTCTCATCCTCCGGCATATCCGGAATTGCGTTCACCTTCCTACCAATCGGCCTCAATAAAAGGTGGGCCAGCATCACCGCCACGGCTGTAACTGTTGCCTCAGCGTATAGGCCCACCCCAGATAGGCATCCTACCGCCGCAGAGCACCAAATTGTGGCAGCTGTATTCAGCCCCTGAACGTTCAGCCCGTCCTTCATGATAACTCCGGCACCGAGAAAGCCAATACCCGTTACAATCTGACCCGCTACCCTGGAGGGGTCGCCCGTATCTCCGGTAAGCGAGACCGAAAGCAGCACAAACGCAGAGGCACCTAAAGAAACAAGGGTGTTTGTTCTCAACCCAGCACTTTTTTGCCGGTACTGCCTTTCAAAACCAATCGCCGATCCAAGCAAGAAAGCCAGTCCCAGTCGGATTACGAATTCAAATATTGTCATGTAGACCCCCCCACTGTGTGGCGCAAAGAATCATCTAACCTGATAGAATAAATCAGATCCGATATGTCCGCTTTAGCCGCTTAAAACTGATTTCCACTATTTCGATTACCTACGCCACAAAATTAGAGACACTGATGTTAGGATGCCTTTAGGAATCCATTAGAAATAAATTAGAAAATCATTAGAATTACGCTATCATCCATCCAATTCAATAAAAACGGCGTGATCTGGTGCTTTCTGAACGGAGGAATATCGTCCTTGGAAATACCTACGTCTGGTTGCTGCCCTATTTCCTTTGTTTTTTGTACTCTTATCCTTATTTCAGGAAAAAGATCTTCAGACCCGCCGGGCAGGGAATCTCAGCCTGCGCCACGCAGGTGGTATACTTAGGATCTCCCGACTGTATACCGCACACTTCGACCCAACCGAATTTTGCAGGATGGGCTTGCCATACAACCGATCGAAAAAGCTCTATCCCGGTTGGATAAAATTTTTAGGAGTGGTGCCATACTCCTGCTTGAAGGCACGAATAAAATAGGTCGGACTGTTAAAACCGGCCAAATAACATACTTCCTGTACTTGGTATTCGCCGAACTGTAAAAACTGTCTGGCCAATTTCAGGCGTTCCTTCAGCACAAACTCCATGGGAGCCAAGCCCAGTTCGGCCTTGAAAGTACGGGAAAAATGGGCTTTGCTCATACAGGCCTTCTCAGCGAGCATATCCAGATTCACCTGTTCCCTGATGTTTTCCTTGATGAACGCCACCACATGTGCCACTGGATTAGAGGATGCCATTGACTGATAGGTTAGTTCGAGCATCTCCCGGGCCTGGGTCTGGGTAAGGCGGATCAGCAACTCCTTGAGGGCAAAAGAGGCTATCAAATCCTTTTCCTTTGATCGTTCCTTTACCCCGATACGAATAAACCTATTGATGATTTCGGACAGATCTTTTGTATTGATCAGGTGAAAATAGGAAAAATCCAGCCCCCACTCCTGTGTCAGCTCCTTTTTCGGGAGGCGTTCGTTGAGCAGGGTAAATGTGTTTTTGATCATCTCCGGTGAAATGGAGAGTGCGATGCACTGGGTGGGGTTATCTTGCTGGGCCTCGGGAAAATCAATCTTCATTACCTCATTGGGAGGCACAATCACCGACTCTCCGGGCAGGTAGTCAAAGCCAGGCTTGTCGAACAGATGCATCACTTTCTTGCCTTTAAGCATCGTAGTCAGCACCAAATCTCCAAATTGAAGGTTAATTGCTTCTGCCTGTTGGTGGGTTTCAAAAATGTTCAGTTCGCATTCCTCCAGGGTGTAGGTGGTTCGGTTTTCAACGAGGGTTCGTAGATCCCGGTCAGACCGCCAAGGTACTCCGGAAATAAACTGGACTGGCATAATAGATCACGTTGGGTTTCGGTTAAAGTTAAGGGATTTCCACTACATGTCACTACTTTACGATCGAAAATATCTGCCTCGGAACCGGGACAAAGCAAAAAAGTGCCTATTTCTTGGTTTTGATCAACCAAGGTGGATAAGAAGATACGATAGGTTGATTACGAGTTGGAAATTTGGAGGAAATTTGGAGTAATCTAAAAATAACCGAATTATGACAACAAACACATTAACGCAGGCCAAGCCTGTAGAAAGACCGGAAATCAAAGAAAAATACGACCATTTCATTGGCGGAAAATGGGTGGCACCCGCCTCGGGCGAGTATTTTGACAACATTTCCCCCATAGATGGCAAGCCCTTTTCGAAGGCTGCTAGAGGCAATAAGATTGACATTGACATGGCACTTGATGCTGCCCACGAGGCTTTTCAGACCTGGTCCAAGACCTCTGCGGCAGAGCGAAGCAGGGTGTTGCTCAAGGTCGCGGATATTATTGAGGAAAACCTTGAATTGTTGGCGAGAGTTGAGACCATTGACAACGGTAAGGCCCTTCGGGAAACCCGCGCTGCAGACCTACCGCTATGCGTTGATCACTTCCGCTACTTTGCCGGAGTGATTCGGGCCGACGAAAGCTCCATCTCCGAACACGATGAACATACCGTTTCCATCGCACTACAGGAACCACTAGGCGTAGTAGGGCAAATTATCCCTTGGAACTTTCCCCTGCTAATGGCCACCTGGAAAATTGCACCGGCCTTGGCGGCAGGTTGCTGTACGGTGGTAAAACCCGCCGAACAAACGCCTACCAGTATTATGGTGTTGATGGAACTCATTGCGGATGTGGTTCCTCCAGGTGTATTGAATGTGGTCACTGGATTCGGCCCGGAAGCAGGCAAACCCCTTGCCACCTCTCCGAGGGTCGCCAAGGTGGCCTTTACGGGCGAAACGACCACCGGTAGGCTGATCATGCAGTACGCCTCTGAAAACCTGGTCCCCGTCACTATGGAGTTGGGAGGCAAATCCCCTAATATTTTTATGAAATCAGTGGCCGACGCCGATGATGAATTCTTCGACAAAGCCGTGGAAGGCGCGGTGCTGTTCGCCCTTAACCAGGGAGAGGTATGTACCTGCCCCTCCAGAATCTTGGTACATGAGGACATCTACGACGTTTTTATGGAGAAGGTAATCGAACGGACCAAGGCGATCAAAATGGGACACCCCCTTGCGGAAGACACCATGATGGGAGCGCAGGCCTCCAACGATCAATTTGAAAAGATCCTTTCCTATCTGGACATCGGAAAACAGGAAGGAGCCGAGGTTCTCTGCGGTGGCGATCGCGCCTCCCTAAACTCAGGGTTGGAAAACGGCTACTATATCCAACCCACCATCTTCAAAGGCCACAACAAAATGCGGATCTTCCAAGAGGAAATATTTGGCCCAGTAACCTCAGTAACCACTTTCAAGACTACTGAAGAGGCAATTGCAATCGCCAATGATACGCTTTATGGACTAGGTGCCGGACTATGGTCCCGCGACGCCCATGAACTGTATCAGGTGCCAAGGGCCATTAAAGCGGGCCGTGTGTGGGTGAACTGCTATCATGCCTACCCTGCCCATGCTCCCTTTGGTGGGTACAAGAAATCAGGGTTTGGACGTGAAAACCACCTTATGATGCTTAACCATTATCGGCAGACCAAAAACATGCTGATTTCGTATAACAAGAATAAACTGGGTTTCTTTTAACTGACTAGGGGGCGGCGCGGTGCTCCGCCCCCTATCTTTCCCATCCCTGAAACCAACCCCAGATAAAACAACGAACCCTGTGCCAAAACAAGATAACGTTGCCCGAATACTGATTACCGAATCTGCCAAGGAGGTCATAGACAGCCTTCGAAAGCAATACGGCACCGAGCTCATGTTTCACCAAAGTGGCGGATGCTGCGACGGATCTTCGCCAATGTGTTTCGAGAAAGGTGATTTCAAAGTAGGGGGATCGGATATTTGGATGGGAGAAGTACACGGCTGTGACTTTTTTATGAGCGCGGATCAGTTTTCCTACTGGAAACATACCCAACTGACATTGGATGTAACCTCAGGAAGAGGAAGTAGTTTTTCACTCGAAATCCCCATGGGTATTCGCTTTCTGATCCGTTCCCGCCTGTTTACCGAAGAGGAACTTACCCGGTTATCACCTATCGAAACCGGCGACGACTACCTGAACAGATAAACCGCTTTTTTAATTTACATTTTTTGCCTAACTTTTTACTCGAATAAACCCAAACCTACCTTTTATGATCCTAATCGAGAATTATACCCTCGCCATTCTTGCCTTTATCACTTGCATGATTTGCTGGGGATCCTGGGCCAATACCCAGAAAATGGCCAGTAATTTCCGCTTTGAGCTCTATTACTGGGACTTGATCATCGGTATTTTGATCACTGCTTTTGTCGCAGCGATCACCTTGGGTTCCATGGGCACCGAGGGACGTACCTTCTGGGAAGACCTCTCCCAGGCAGAGGGCAGGAGCATTTTGATGGCAATTCTCGGGGGAATCGTATGGAACCTGGGAAACCTACTATTGGTAGCAGGCATAGCCCTCACCGGGCTGGCCGTGGCCTTCCCCATCGGTGGAGGCCTGGCCTGGGTGCTCGGGATTGGGTATAATTTCTTCTTGGAATACACGGACAAAGGCAGCACAGAAGGATCCCCACTTCTTTTGCTGGTGGGGGTTTTGTGTATCATTGTGGCCATATTCTTCTCCGGCAGGTCCTATAAAAAACTGGAGGGCGAATACAGCAAGGCCTCCACAAAGGGGATAGTGGTTTCCGTGATCGCTGGGATACTTATAGCTTTTTTCTATGGATTCGTGGTGCAGTCCATGGACAATGCCTTTGTGGCAGGGGGTACGGGCAGCCTCACCCCTTTTACAGCCGTATTCTTCTTTTCCATAGGTACCCTTATTTGCACGCTAATCGCCAACCCCCTATTTATGAAATACCCCGTCCATGGTACCCCTGTTTCCATGAAAGGTTACAAGGCCGCCACCCTCAAGGAGCATGCTGCCGGATGGACAGGGGGATTGATTTGGATGGGAGGAATGGTACTCAGTTTTATGGCCGTGGGAGCGGGAAGCCCAGCCATTTCCTATGCCCTAAGCAACGCGGCCCCAGTGGTAGCGGCTATCTGGGGAGTATTTATCTGGAAGGAATTTGCAGGTTCTGATCAAAAGACCAATCGCTTATTGGCGGGGATGTTCGTTTTGTACCTGATAGGTCTGGTGATCATCGTGGTTTCCAAATTGGTTTAATCTACCGGCAACAAAGCCCCATACCATGCAATTAGGCATAAGCTCATATACCTATACCTGGTCTATCGGAGTAGGCGAACAAAAGCCCTCCTCTCCCCTGGATGCCCATGGGCTTTTGCAAAAGGCAATGGAACTGGGAGTAAAACTGGTTCAACTGGCGGATAATATCCCATTGGAACGCTGGACAGACGAAGCGTTAAGGGAGTTCGGCCAAAAAGCCAACGATATGGGGATTGGACTGGAAGTAGGTGGCAGAGGGCTTACCCCCGAACGGCTAACTCAATACATTCGTATTGCAAAAATCCTTGGCTCCCCCTTTCTCCGCTTTGTTATTGATGGGGAGGATTATGAACCTGACCAAGAAACCATCCAAAATATCATCAAAGACGGGTTAAACTCCTTAAGCAATGCAGGAATTCTCCTAGCCATAGAAAATCACGACCGATTTCTGAGTAGGGAACTTGCGCAGTTTATCCATCAAACCAACCCCTTGCAGGTGGGCATTTGCCTGGACTCCGTAAATTCCCTGGGTGCGGGAGAAGGAATTCAGGAGGTATTGGGCCAATTGATTCCTCTCACTATTAATTTCCACATCAAGGATTTTGGGATTAAGCGGAAGGATCATCAAATGGGGTTTGAGGTTTTTGGCACCCCGGCCGGTGAAGGGCTTCTGGATATCCCGGGAATCATCAAAAAATTAAAGCATTTCAGAAGATGCGGATCCTGTATCCTGGAACTCTGGACCCCTCCCGAACGGGACATAGAAGAAACTGTAAAAAAAGAGCAGGCATGGGCCAGGCAAAGCATCGCCTATCTTCAATCCTTGGGTCTTTTCGAAAATTAAATCGTGTAACATGGAAAACACATTGAAATTTGCCGTGTTTGGTGCCGGTTTTTGGGCTAATTATCAAATCAGCGCATGGAAACAGGTGGGCGGAGTAGAACTACTGGCCATCTGCGACCCCGACAAGGAAAAAGCCAAAAACATGGCGCAAAAACACGGTATACCAAAAGTATATACTGAGGCGGAAAGCCTATTTGAGCAGGAAAAACTGGATTTTGTGGATATCATTTCCAGTATTCCTTCCCATGCTCCTCTGGTAAAAGCAGCAGCCAAAGCCGGTGTACATGTGATCTGCCAAAAACCCATGGCCCAAGACTACGCCACCTGCCAATCCATGGTGAAAGCTTGCGAAGAGGCCGGTGTAAAGTACTTTATACATGAAAATTTTCGCTTCCAGACCCCTATTAGGGAATGTAAAAAACTGATGGAAGAGGGAAAGATTGGCACCGCTTTCAGGGCCAAGATGACTTTTTGCTCGGGCTTTCCGGTATTTGACAACCAGCCCGCATTGGCAGAACTGGACCGTTTCATCATCATGGACCTTGGCGTTCATATCCTGGATATGAGCCGCTTTTTGTTTGGCGACGTGGAGAAACTCTACTGCCAGACCCAGAAAATCAACCCCAACATTAAGGGGGAAGATGTGGCCAACACCCTTTTGACCATGAAAAATGGGGTAAACTGCTTTGTGGAGGTTTCCTATGCCTCCCAACTGGAGCAGGAGACCTTTCCTCAAACCCTTATCCTCATCGAGGGAGATAAGGGCTCCATACGACTGGATTATAATCACCACATTACCCTAACTCAAAAAGGGCAAGGAAGCCAAAAATTCAAAGCCGATCCCCCGCAATATGCATGGGCAGATCCTGACTATGCGCTTATCCACTCATCGGTGGTCACCTGTAACCAAAGCATACTGGATGCCCTGATGGACCGTGTCCCTGCCGAAACCAGTGGTCAAGACAACCTAAAAACCATGGAATTGGTCTTCCTGAGTTACGAATCTTCTGACAACAATAAAGTTTTGTTTACCCAATGAGCGAACGATTTAGCGCAAGCTACCTCATAGAAACCTCCCAATCACTGGAAAAGGCCGTCCAAACCATGGCTGGCGAACAGTCCACCGGCACCTTTGTGAAAATCCCCGGGGAAACCGGGGAGTTGATGGAAAAATATGCCGCCAAAATTGAAGAGCTGGAGGAACTGGAAACCGTAGACCAACCTGCCCTACCCCATGCCAAGAAGGGAACACCCATAAGGAGGGCCAGAGTGAAGCTTAGTTGGCCGGTGGAAAACATAGGCCCCAATCTTCCCAACCTCATGGCGACCGTGGCGGGAAACCTTTTTGAATTGGCTCCTTTTTCAGGACTCAAGCTTTTGGACATACGTTTGCCCGACAGCTTCGAAAGCGTGTATCCTGGCCCGGGATTTGGCATAGGAGGCACCTATAAGAAAATCGGAATAAGCGATAGGCCTATCATAGGCACTATCATCAAGCCCAGCGTGGGACTAGATGCAGCATTGACCGCCAAGCAGGTTAGCACCCTTATCGATGCAGGGCTGGATTTTATCAAGGATGATGAACTTATGGGAGACCCCACCTATAACCGCTTTACGGAAAGGGTGGATGCCTGTATGAAAGTGATCAACAACTATGCAGATAAGCACGGCAAGAAGCCCATGTATGCCTTCAACCTAAGCGGTACCATGGATGAAATGAAGAAAAGACATGATTATCTCCTGGAAAAAGGGGGAACCTGCATCATGATCAACCTGATATGGGTGGGGCTTAGTGGTATACAAGAAATGGCAGGTCATACGCAGTTGCCCATACATGGCCATCGAAACGGTTGGGGCATCTTCCAACGACATCCACTTTTGGGTATTGAATACCCTGCCATGGCCAAGATGTGGCGACTTGCCGGGGTGGACCATCTGCATTGCAATGGTATCCGAAACAAGTTCTGTGAAACCGATGATTCGGTTTTTGCATCCATCAAGGATTGTCTTACGCCCATCTGGAGTGATCAAGACAGGGCCATGCCGGTACTTTCCTCTGGACAGTGGGCTGGTCAGGCCTTTGACACCTATAAAGGTATACAATCCACCACCCTCATGTATTTGGCCGGGGGAGGAATCATGGGCCACCCTGGTGGGATAGCGGCCGGTGTGGAAAGTTTGCGCTATGCCTGGCAAGCCGCAATGGAGGGTCTCGATGAGCAGGCAGCCAGAGAAAGATACAAGGTTGTGGATGAAGCATTTGAGTTTTTTGGATGAGAAAGGAAAAAGACATACTCTTAGGTTATTACGGGGATGACTTTACAGGTTCCTCCGATGTGTTGGAGGTACTGAGTCTACTGGGTATCCCCACCATTTTGTTTTTGGAAGCCCCAAGCAAAGAGCAGGTAGAAAATTTTGCCTTTAAGAACCAGGATTTGGGAGCTTTTGGACAAATCGCCTTTGGGGTGGCTGGGATAGCCCGAAGCCTGGCCCCTGCCGAAATGGAAAAGGAGATTGACCCGATTTTTGAGAAAATGGCCAAAATTCCTTTTCGGTATTTCCATTATAAAATCTGTAGCACCCTGGACAGTTCCCCAAAGGTGGGTAATATAGGCACTGCCATGAAGGTGGCCGAAAAACATTTTCCTTCAGACTTTATCCCCTTGGTAGTGGGTTTTCCCACCTTAAACCGCTTTGTAGCCTTTGGGAACCTGTATGCACGGATAGGAAAAACCACCTACCGGCTGGACCGACACCCGGTGATGGCCCGGCACCCTATCACTCCCATGACTGAGAGCGATATCAGGCTGCACCTGAAAAAGCAAATGGATAGGGACATGGAGCTCGTAGAGCTTCAGGAATTGGAAAACCTGCCCCTAAGAAAGCCCGAAGAGCTACTCAGAATCCCAGAAAAAGGGGAGGCTGCTCCCCTACTGCTCTTTGATACCGTGGAAAACAATCAGCTCAACCCCATAGGCCAATGGCTGCATAGGCACTGCCGGCAACGGAATCAACTGCTACTTGGTTCCTCTGCGATGGAGTATGCGCTGGGAAGGGTATATGGCACCGATAACAAGGTGAAATCACCACCCAAAGCCGTCACTCCTATCCTGGTGGTAGCTGGCAGTTGTGCGCAAAATACGGCTGATCAGATCCTGCACGCCGAAAAGATTGGATTTCAATTAGTTAGGATAAACGTAAAGAAACTGTACCAGGAGCAGGATCAAAAAGGGGAGATTGAGCGGGTGGTAAATGAAACACTCAGCTCCTTGCAAAACGGGAATCATACGGTGGTTTTCTCAGCCTTGGGACCCGAGGATCCCCACGTGAAAGCCACATTGAATTCCGAATGGTCAAAAAAAGAACCCCAAACCATTGCCAAAGCCCAGGCAGTGATAACCAAAACCATTGTAGAGGAATTCCCCCTGAAACGGCTGGTCACTGCCGGAGGGGACACCTCTGGGTATATCCTTAAAGCCTTGGACATAGTTGCCTTTGAATTTGCTGGAGAGTTGGCCCCGGGTGCACCCCTATGCATTGCCCACGGCAAAAACAAGTGGGTGGATGGGATGGAAATTGCCATCAAAGGAGGACAGAACGGCAATCACCGCTATTTTGAATATGCCCAACAAGGAGGAATTGTATCATAGAAAATAAATGTGAGATGCAGTCAAGGACTGCGAAAAATAAAAAATACCCTTATGAAGACTAAAGTAACATTGATAGGTGCCGGAGGCAAAATGGGGATACGGCTCAGCAACAACCTAAAAGACCACCCCGATTACGAAACATCCTACCTAGAGGTGAGCGAGGCGGGTTTGGAAAGAATGAAAACCATTGGGGTGACACCCGGCAAAGCCGAAGACTGTGTCCCCGATGCGGATGTGGTAATTTATGCGGTGCCTGATGTGGCGATTGGCAAAGTGACGGCCAACTATGTACCAAAAATGAAGACGGGGGCTATTGGTATGTTCCTAGACCCCGCCGCCCCTTTGGCAGGACATCTAGCACATAGGGAGGATATCAGCTACTTTGCCTCCCACCCATGCCACCCATCGGTTTTCAATTGGGAACCAAACGAAAAAGCCCATTATGATTACTTTGGAGGCATTGCTGCCAAGCAAAGCATCGTATGCGCCTTGATACAGGGTCCTAGGGAGCATTATGAGGTAGGTGAAAAAATCGCCAAAGTGATCTATGGCCCGGTAAACAAATCCATAGAAGTAACCATTGAGCAGATGGGGATCTTGGAACCTGCATTGTCGGAAACCTTCTGCGGGGCCATGATCACTGCCTTAAAAGAAGGTGCGGATGCAGCCATTGCCAAAGGAGTGCCCCAGGAAGCCGTGTTTGAGTTTCTAATGGGACATATCAATATAGAGCTTGCCCTGCTCTTTGACCAATTGCCAGGAGGTAAATTTTCCGATGCCGCTATCAAAGCCATTGAAATCGGCAAAAAGAAAATCTTTAAAGACAACTGGAAAGAAATATTTGAACCTGAATCGGTAAAAGAACAAATTAAAGCCATCACCTAATGAAGTTATCAATTGGAAAGTGCACCTGGTTTTTTAGCTTGGGTGTGTTAATGATGAATTGTAAAGCAGACCCTACCATAGAAACCATAGGGCAATGGGAAAGCTATGAGATCAGCTTTGAGGCTGCCAATGCCTATGAAAACCCCTACACGGGAGTAGACATGTATGCCCTTTTCACCGATGAAACAGGGATTACACACAAACGTCCGGCCTTTTGGGACGGGGACAAAGTCTGGAAAATCCGCTTCGCTCCCCCGGAAGCAAATCGTACCTATTCCTGGGAAACCTTTGCCAATGTACAGGATCCGGGCCTTGTAGGTAAAAACGGAACGTTGTTTTCTTCTCCTTACCGTGGCAATAACAGGCTTATTCAGAAGGGCTTTCTCACGGTATCGGAGGGAAAAAGAAATATAATTCATAGAGACGGCAGCCCTTTTCTGCTTGTGGGAGACACCCCGTGGGCACTTCCCTTCAGGGGAACGGTGGAATCGGTGGGCATCTATGCCAAAGACCGCCAGAAAAAAGGGTTTAATGCCACCCTCCTGATGACCGTTCAGCCAGACCAAGAAGCCGAGGGGCCGGACAGCCGCACCGAAGATTATGGGTTTGGCAGGGGCTTTCACGATCTAAAGGATGGACACCTCAATGAGTTGAACCCCGGGTATTTTCAGCTGTTGGATAAGCTATTGGGAATTCTGCACGACCATGAAATTGTCCCGGTTTTGCAGCCGGTATTTCAAGGATTTGGCTGGAAGGGCAAAAATGTGCTTGGCAATAAGGCTGTTCCAGAGGAATATGTAAGATACACCAAGTATTTGCTGGCCAGGTATGGAGCCATGCCTGTTATGTACCTGGTATCCGCAGACGGTCACGGGAAAGAACCGGGCATCAAAGAGACCGGAGAAATGCTCTTGGAATGGGATGCCTATGGGCAGCCAAGGGGTATTCACTATAACCCCTTTGATGAGGCTCCTCCCTCAGGATATACCGGTGACCCGGATAGGTTCCCAAAACATGGAAACAAATCTTACCAAGCGGAAGAATGGTTGGATTTTCAATGGTGCCAAACAGGCCATGGCGGCGAACACATTCTGCATAAGGTAGAAAAGATGTACCACAACACCCCGACCAAAGCCGCGGCAAACGGGGAGCCCACTTATGAAAGAATTGGAAACCCCGACAAAGCCACCGGATGGTGGCAGGGCCATGAAGCCTGGTCCCAATGGACTTCTGGAGGTACCATGGGCGTAGTGTATGGGGCTGCAGGACTTTGGAACTGGAAGCTAAGGACAGAGGAACCGGGTTTTGACGCCTGGTCCACCACCAACGCTTCCTGGGAAGAGGCTACTGCCTTTGAAGGAAGTAAATTCCCGGGCCTTTTTGGCAAAAGCCTGGAAGGATATGACATCACCGACATTGAGCTTTCCAACCAGGGAAATGATAGACAAAAGGTGCTTCAAAAAGGAGATTCACTATATGTGGCCTACCTTCCCGAGGGGGGCAAGCTTCAGTTGGGCGGGGTCAGGAAAGACCTTCCTGTGGTATTTTTGGATCCCAAAACCGGAGAGAGAAAAGATCAGGGAAATTCAAGTGAAGAGGAAACCAAATCGTATGACCTGCCCCAAGGTGAACCTTGGGTGGTTATTATTGGAGAAAAATCCGCCACGCCATGACCGGAAAAAAACTCAATGCCGGAAAACTATCTCTCTGGTATGAAGAGGGCTTTTTGCGTTATATCCAATATGGGAACCAGGAAGTCATCCGCATGATCAACCACGCGCTGAGGGATCATAACTGGGGCACTTTACCCATGAAAATCGAGGAGGAAAATATAAAAGAGGGAAAGGAAACCTTTAATATCCACTACAAGGCCTCCTTTAATCATGGGAATATTTCCTTTGCCTTGGATTGCGAAATCCGGGGCCATCCGGACAACAGCCTAAGTTTTTCCTATAAAGGAAGGGCTTTGAGTGATTTTACAAGAAATCGCATCGGGTTCACTGTATTACACCCGGCAAGCCCCTGTGTGGGCAATCCGATCTCCATCGTCCATACCGACCAAAGCCGTACCCAAAGCCACTTCCCGGTGCAAATCAACCCCCATCAGCCCTTTATGGACATCAAAGAAATGCATTGGAGTCTCGCAGAGAACATTGGCGCCGGCTTGTATTTTGAAGGGGAAATATTTGAAACGGAAGACCAACGAAATTGGACAGACGCAAGTTACAAGACCTATTGCACTCCCCTGGGCATTCCCTTCCCTGTTCAGCTTCGTAAAGGGGACGAAGTAAATCAAAAAATAACGCTAAAGGTAAAAGCACCGGAGGGCCTTTCCCCCCAAGAGGAAGTTGATAGTCCCGTAGTTGTATCTATAGATCAGGATTCGGCACTAACTCTTCCGGCGTTGGGTGCTATGCTCACCGGACCTATGAAACAGGAGATCATCCGTGAATTGGTCAATGATCTTGGCCTTGATTATCTCCGGGTAAATATTGAATTGGATGAGGATACTGATGAATCTCCTCTATCCAGTACCAAAAACCTGGAAATACCATTGGAATTGGCGGTGTTTTCGGATGACCCAGATGTAGAAAAGCTGAAAAATTGGACAAAGGAATCCGGAAAGATCAAGCGGCTATTGCTTTTCGGTAATACCTCAAAGGTGACTCCAGAGGGCTGGTTAAACAAAGTGCCCGAACTGAGGCAGGCTTTTCCAGAGACCCAACTGATCGGTGGCACCGATGCCTTCTTTGCCGAACTTAACCGGGAAAGGATCGATGCAGGTAGGTTGGACGGAGTTAGTTTTTCCATCAACCCTCAGGTTCACGCCTTTGATGACCAATCTCTCATTGAAACTTTACCCGCCCAGGGGTACACGGTAAAGTCCGCTCAATCCTTGTACCCCGGCAAACTTGTGGGAATCAGTCCGGTCAGTTTTCACATGCGATGGAACCCCAATGCCACAGAACCCGGCAAGCCGCTGAGAGAACCTACGGGCTGGACAGATCAGCGGCAATACACCCCTTTTGGGGCTTTTTGGTGGTTGATCAGCCTAAAGTACCTGCATCTGGCAGGTGCAGGCAAAGTTTGCTTTTTTGAACTGATGGGGGAAAATGGTTGGGCTCGGCAAGTGGGCGAGGGTTTGGAAAAATCACCGGCCTTTGCGTTGCGGTCCCAGCTGAAAGACTACCGAAAAGCTCTCCCCTGTTCCAGCGAGAAGCCGTTATTGGTAGATGCCATTGCGTTTGAGAATGACCATGAAATCTCCCTTTTCGTTGTCAACTGGACTAAAACAGAGGTATCTATAAAGGTTCCGGGAGGTTTCACTCCAGTTGCCTATTTGACGGAGCAAAAATTCGAATGGCATAAAGCTGACATTAGCTCCATGCGTATGCCTCGCAGAAGCCTTGTACATTACAAAACAACCCTTTGAAGCCGAAAATCGGCCTCAAAAGGTTGTCCAGAATATCATAAAAAACAACTGCTAAGCTCTGCTTTTCCGCAACTCCCACAGACAACAGCGAAGGGGAATATCCTTTTCGATTTTACCATCCCAATCAACGCCGGGCACCAAAGCATCATCCGGTTTTACACTACATATCGTGGGATAGCGGGATCAACACCGCCCGAAGATCGGGATCGGGCATGTCCCTGTCAAACGGAAACATTGGGCGATTGATACGTTTGTAATCCAGCCTCTCCAAATCTTGGTCTACACCTCCAGGTGTCAATGCCATAATCCAGTCACCTCGCATGTCGTAGAGTTCCGGAACGAGGTAGCCAATTTTCACGACTACTATATCCGCTTCCCTTGGTTTGAGGCCAAGACGGGTAAAATCGGATTCCAAATGATAAGGCTTACGCTTTTTCGTAACGATCACGTATGCACTGCCTACTTTGACCACCACCTCCGTTTCGGCATTTCGATCCCCATGTTCGATCGCTGTTACCAAACCTTCCAGCAAAATCGGAGGCGCAAAACGATCGTCAACTGCCGCACCGGCCTTGGCAGATACCCTGTTGCCCACTCCGGCCTTGATCGCAGCTTCGACGAACTCCGGCCCCGGCAGAGATGCATATATCAGGCTAGGCCCATTTTCCCGCTTGAACTCCGGACGCTTCAATATCTCATGCATTGTCCAGGTAACATCCCCGGCGCCGCCAGCGGTAGGATTATCGCCCATATCACTTATCATAAAGGGTTTTTTGTCACTCTTGACGGCTTTGTCCAAGGCTTCTTTCAGTGTAGTGGTAGGTGCAATAAAATCAAAATCATGCCGAACAGCCCAAAATGCCTGCGCCAACTCCTCGGCCGTAGTAGTTACCGCTGCCTTATCGTCTCCCGTCACCATCACCACGCCCTGATTTCTGGGCTCATCTGCCCAAGCGTATCCTATCCAGATGGCTGCATCTACCACTCCCTCCCTATCGGCTGCCGGGTACACCTTGGCATAAAGGCTCTTTCCCGGATCTACCCGGGTACTTGTTTTTTCACCCGGCAATAAAATGGGCACAGGGATCCAAGCCTTGTAGGCAGGCTTTCCCTTACCGCTTTCCAAGCGATCCAGTAAGTTATCCATTGCCCGCTTTTTCGATTCCAACGCATCTTCATGGGGAGCCATGCGGTAACAGGTAATGATATCCGAGTGGCCTGCCAGCTCCTTGGTGACATTCCCATGGAGATCCATGGAAGTGGAGATAATGGTCTCCTTTCCAACTACCTCCCGTATGCGGGTGATCATGTCTCCCTCGGGGTCATCCAACCCCTGCACGCTCATTGCCCCATGAATATCGAAAAACAGGCCGTCATACGGCAGGTTTTCCCGAAGCATGTCCAGCGTCTTTGCCATCATGGATTCATACGCATCCCGGGCCACAATTCCACCTGGAATGGCATGTCCCCGGAATGTGGGGAACCACACCGCACGCTTTCGGTTCGCCGAATCAGGTGCCATGAAAGGGTAATAGGAGAAAATTTCCTCCCCGATCCGTGCATGAAAAGCATCCTCTTGCGTTACAGCCGGTGAAAATGTGCTCGACTCAATCGCCAGGCCTGCAATGGCCACACGGGGCAGTTTACGTTCTTCGGTTTGGTCATTTCCGGAACAGGCAACCAACAACAGGCAAGCGGCAAGGCCTGCGAAAATCAAATTGGATCTTTTGAAAAAGGAATGGTTCATAGAGAATTCGTTAGGATGGTTGTAGTGTCCAAAAATAAGAAACCCAATTGAAAAAAGAAATTTTTAGCTAATTACAAGTTAAACTATCGATTTTTTATTTAAGTCAGCACCAATAGACAAATTTAACAATTTCCTGTCCACACATATTCCATTGCGCCTTTATCATAGAATGGCATGGTGCATTTGTTCTGTACAGGATCTACCTCCATTTTCATTAGCTTGAGCGATTCGAGGAACCATAAATTACTACTGGGAGTGGCTAGCGAATAACCAACTTTTGCTGAGCAGGGAAGCCGGCCACCATCGCGCATTTGACCACATAGAGCCCTGGCGTTAATCCCGTAAGATCGAGCTCCACGCCAAGGCTTCCCGGAAGAACCGGGATGCTGCGCCTAATCCGACCTTCATAACCATAGATTTCGACTTGGCCTCCCGTCTCCAGGGCATGGGAAAAGGTAATCTTTAGCCGGTCCGAGGCGGGATTCGGAAACAGCTGCAACGACGGATAAACAGCAAGCTCCACCTCATTGGAAGCTGCTTCTACGTCAAAAGTAGCTCTAAACCTATGCCTGCCGGGAGGCAAATCGGATACTTGGGTACTCCAAGATCGAGGTCCTGTACGTACCCAATTGACCGAAATAACCTGCTCTCCATTTGCCTGTATCAGCGAAGGATAGACGTCCAGCCCCAGCACATCAGAGGTTTCCACAACCAACTGTTTTACATTGACCTGCGATTCCACACGGAGATTAACTCCTTGCGGATTTGAAAACTCATTGGGAGAACCCAACCGAACTAGCAGGGGTTTGGAAGAGAGTGGAAGTTGTAGCCCGCCCTCACCATTTTGAATGCTTACTTCCTCTCCATCATAGGATAGACCAGACAGGTACCAAGCTTCCCGAACTGGCCGGTCCATGGGTAGGGTCAAAAAGACAGCACTAGAATCGGAGCCAGTCACCGGCCGCCAGGCGAGTAAGTGGGTTTGTTCTCCCATGTCATTCCGAAGGGCATATACATATCCCTGCTCATCCTCCCTTAGTACTTCGTCAAAGTACAAATCGCCCATACGCTCCTGCATGGCTGCCACTGCCACAAAGGAGCGTTTCTCTCTAAACTGTGATAACTTGGATTCTGTAAGTCCGGAACGATCGTAATTTAGAGGTGTTCCTCCCGCAGGAATATCCACATTGGCATAAAAATACCAGTGGGCACGGTCTACCCCCATACGGCTAAGCCAAAACAAGCCCCGAAGTGCGTAAACCGCCTGATCCATGGCAGAAACGGCTTCTGAGTTTACGGCTGTCTCATTGGCACTCGACGCATCCCAGCCCCATTCGGTTACATGAACTTCCTTATCCGGCATATTTTTGTCCCTAAACCGCATAGCCGCAAAAAGTGCCTGCATGGTCGACTCCGGGTGTTCCGGATGCACAGCTATCCTGGTACCCGACGCATTTCGGGTATAGGAATAAAGGTGTACGTTCACCCCATCAAGGTATTGGGCCGCTGTCTCACTAAGTTTTAACCCCATGTAATTCTTTCCCACACCTGAGTTCCCTGATTCCGTTCCGGAGGCCTGAAGGGCTGCGGGAAGAACGATCAAATCGGGATCTGCTTCTTTTAGGCCCTTGGCCATCCCCTCCAGAATCTTGACATAGGTGGAGTCTGAATAGTCCCAGGGCTCATTGCCCACCTCAACCGTCCGCACCAGGTTCAGCTTTGCCGGACCGTAGACAGATCCAAAGGCCTGGCCAAGGGCGTATGCCGATTCAAAAGGATTTCCCCACGCGGTTTCCGGAAACCTGTCAAAGGTAAAGGTTGCGTCCACCGTAAATCCTTTATTTTTCCAGTCTTGGTATTCTCTGTGCCACTGTGTCCACTGCATATGCACATTCAGGTTATCCGGATCATAGGTAGGGGTAAAGTCCGGGTCTGTGGTGTCCCAATGGATGTTATGGTAATTTCTGGCCTGTGAGGCAACGCGACTAAACTTCTGTGCACCTTCATTTGGTCCCTGCAAGCTAGGAATCTTGTTTGTACCCCATGCCCAAACAGTGTTAAGGCCAAATAACTCTGAAAAACTTCGCTGCTGCGGTTTGGGGGAAGGGGCCGGCCCGTAGGTCCCATGCTGATCGTATACGGTAATTTCCTGAACGGTGGCCTTTTTGAAATTCTCATCCACCAGATCATGTACCAAACGAACGTAACGGGCTTCGAAGGGCTCTCCCATCGATATTAGCTGCGGATCGAGCCTACTTGGATCCAATACTTCTATCAGCTGCAGATCTTCGAGCGTCTTGCCTGCGAATAGCCGGGCACCCAATGAATTGTTGCTGCCATTCCAATGCCTGGTACGAATCCAAGATACCGATTTGATTTCTCCCAGATCCAATGTAATGTGCTCCGAAAGAGGTTTTGAGTAAGCTCCGATTTCCTGGATGGAAAAGGGAGCCTCTGCACTGAGGAAAATCTCGGTAACCGCATCCATGTCCACAACATGCCGCAGATTTGCATTGGTGCCAGCCGGGTGAATCAACTCGGTAACATTTCCGGCGGCATTGGATAGCCGGATAGTGACCGGAACCGTCAATCCGGATCCCACCCTCAAGTTCAACCTTCTGACAAAGGCAGGCTCCAGTACCAATCGATACGTAGCTGTTCCGTCCGTTCCAACTTGGATCAAAGGCGTAAAATTCCCCAAAACTCCGTCAGTCGCGTTAACAACCTGAACCCCGCCCGATGCCTCGCCCTGTCTTCCCAAGAGGATATTCTGGTCAGGATTGGAAAGGTAGCGGTCAGGGAGCGGATTGTCGGAAATCCACGAAGTGGCAAAATTATTATCCAAAGCGGCTTGGGGCTGATGGACGGGGTTGGACACCGATGAACTTGCTGTCACCTGGCTTCCCTCGGATAGGGGCGCATAAATACCCGCATCCGGATCCCATACTACTTGAGGCCCGGGCACAGGATCAGCACGTAACTCGCCAAAGGCGGCAACTTCAAACACCGATACTTTACGAAAATTTTGGGCCCGAACGGTGTGGGCGATGCGTATGTATTTGGCCCGGTATGAATCCATCAGCACGGTACGGGTCAATTCCAGTGATTCGGGATTCAAGTCGGCCACCCAGTCGAGGCTGTCTGGGTGCAATCCGACATAAAGTGACGTTTTCTCCGCATTTCCTGCCCCCGCCCAATGCTTGGTGTGTATCTCTTTTACCCAATTTGCACTGTCCAATTTCAGCGTCAAAAACTCTACGAAAGGCTGCCGGGTCATCCCTAGTTCAAAAATATAAAAACCTGCTGGACTACTAAGTTCAAACCCGGTTATGGGTGGGATGTCCGGAGAAAACCGGAGATGCTGGAAGTTGGCAGCTAAGGGGTAGTGAAGTTCATGAATATCACCATCCGCCTGAAATAATCGCACCGTCACCGCTTGTTGCAATCCTCCCAACCGCAACCCTAGAATTTCAACGGGAACGGCTTCAGGAAACCAATGACTTACGCTGGCAACGCCATCCCTGACAGGAATGGACGGCGTGGCAGTTTGCAGGCTGCCATCGGTGGCCGCAGCAAGTGGGATGCCGGAGGCTGAAAACAATGGAATCCCTAACAGCACATTATGATGGGTTTGTGACAGATACCTGTCCGGAAGGGGATTGTCTGAGGTCCAATTGGTATTCAAGTTTCCGTCAATTGCCCTGTCGGGCAAGGCAGATTGGTGAACCGAACTCGCGGTGACCGTTCCATGAAGCGGAAACAGTTCTTGCTCCTGAAAGGAAAACACCTGAAAAAACACACAAAAACCAACGAATGTAAGTGAAACCTGCCTTGAAAAACCCATTATCTCATTCATTTCACACACGGCCGATCAGCCCATTTTACATATTGAAAAAGTTCAATTCAGAACTAGCGTAAATGTAGCAAACAATCCGAGCATAAAAGAAACAAATCCAGGTATTTGTAGTTAACAAATAAAAAACGATGAACTCATTTCTAACGCCTGTTTACCTGGTTACCGGTTTTCTGATTATTTACCTGACAGTTTTGGTTGTTGACCTAAGCATGGGTGTAATCTTGTTTATGTTTTCGGCCAGTCCTGTACTTGTACTTTGGATGGTTTACCGGGTACTGAGGGCAGATGTAGACAGTGCCTACACATTTGAAGAAAAATGGTATGAAGATCAGTAGCTGGTTCAGCTTCCTCTTAAATTTCATTGCGTTTCTGCTTTGATTGCTGACATGCCTGGTCGTATTTTTGCGCATGCTCAAACGATTACTTGCCCCATTTGCCACCCTCCTATTTCTCTGTATAGCTGTCTGCTGTAAACGCACAGGAGTAGAAACCGAAAGCAGTTCTTCTTGGAAACTGGTCAAAATAGACTCTTTTACGGTTAACTATACCAAGGAAATCCATGGGGTTGCTTTTAATGGCAGAACCGGGGTGTTTTACCATTTCAAGGACGTTTCGTTGACGCAGTTTGACAACAAGGGCAACCTACTGGGGACGGCACCGGTGCCCGAAGATGGCCCTGAAGCGATGGGCTACATTGTTGGCATGAGGTACCGGCCTGACGGATCTTTGCTGTTGCAGTCGTTAAACGGTGAAATCGGCATCATGGACAGTAGTCTCACCCTTCAACGCCATTTGCAAATGCCCTTTCAATCTACCCTACCCACCTTGCGGAGCAACGTGAAAAGCCTGGACTCCCAGGGCAACGACGTATTGGTCTACTTTCCGGGCAGGAACGGTACCAACCCATTTGAGAAGGGCTACTTCAAGAACAATTTCCTACTGGAGAAAATTGATTTGGAATCTGGAGAGGTTCAGCCTGTATTTAAGCTGGCTCCCGAGAGCAAATTCCAGGAAGATACGTATCACGATACACCCTATGTACTGATTGCTGTTGGTGGGCATGATGAGGTACTTTATGTACTGGATAACGACCCGATTATTCACCGGTACGTGTTGAGGGGCAATGACGTACCTTCCTTATCTATACCATTGGAGGCCCGCAAATTTATTCAAGTAACTCCCCAACCCATCCCTCTGGGCAATATGGACGGTGTGTACCCTGGGGTTATTGACGGTATTCACCCAATTACCGGAGGATTTGCGGTCACCTACGGGGAAGGGCTGACGAAGGAAGAAGTGGATAACCAACGATATGCAGATCCAAGAGCCCTGAAGTCCATTCAACGAAACGTGTTAAAGTTTTATTTTTATGACAAAGGCTGGTCAGATGAAATAGACCTACCCAGGGAAATTTCAGAAATACTATACATTGAAGGACCGGAAGGCATAAGCTATGGTCTAAAAAATGTAGCCTTCGGTGGCTCGCAAACGACCAATCAAGTGACCATATACAAACTGGCCATTGAATCCACCGGGTCAACGAAGGGCAACAGGTAATTGAACCCGTTGTCCTATTCATTATGTATCTCCAACTGCAACAAAGCCAACACCTGCTGTTTAAAAAACGCCTGTTTGGCAGCAAACTCCTGTTCATCTTCGATCATAGCCAGGTAATAGTAAGCCCCCTCCACTACCACAAATAGTTGCTCAGCCAGTCGCTGGGTATCGCTTTTCGCCAACACCGGATCTTGTTTCAGAATTCCCTCTAACGTCTCCCTCAGTGCAAGATGAAGCTCGCGATACGCTTTTTTGATTGCCGGCTCCCTAAAAATCAGGGCATAACAGCTGTAAAACACACCATCATCGAACAATAGGTTCCACTCTCTTGAAAACAGGCGTTCTACCAGCTTTTCCAGATCGAGACTTTTGGAAGATCGTAGTTGCTCCAAGGTAGGCTCGTATATTAATTGATAATGTTCTAAGATAAAAGTTATCAGTTCTTGGATCAACAGGTCCTTGCTAGGAAAATAATGCATGATCAAACTTGGCGGTATGTCCAACCGTTTGGCAATCTTGGCGATCGAGGCATTTTCCAAGCCAACCTCCTGTGCCAATTTATAAAAACCCTCTACAATCTCCGTCTTCCGCTCTTCTCGAATCGATTTCTTCATTTCCAATTGGTTCGTTCCTAATCACTTGAAAAACAAATTTAAAAAAATATAAATTAATTTTTTTTGAAATTAACTTTTATTTAATATTGAATGAACATTCAATAAATATTTCTTAACACAGGGGTAATCTTGGAGTAAAGCCTGTGAGCTACCTTGCGTTGCAATTACTTCTATTTCAATTTTTATCTGTTGAATGAAATGAAAGCTGCTAAGTACGATATCCTAAATCTACAAAATCGAGGGGCTATAACCCATGGGATGGGCGGGGCATTGGAAAGGCTTTTCCGGGCATCATCAGGAAATCAGGTGTGACTTAAAAACCAATTATCTATAAATCAAATGAAAACAACTTTACCCAATTCAACGAGAAACTGGCTGGCAACGCTGATTACAGCGGCTGTGCTGGTTGTCTCAGGAGGCACAGACCTCTATGCGCAGCATGCCGTAAGCGGCATCGTAAAGGATCAGTCTGAAAATCTGCCTTTACCGGGGGTGTCTGTGTATGAACGCAGTTCCTCCAGTGTCGCAATTACCGACATCGATGGTCGTTATACCATCCAAACCAGTTCAGGCGATGCAGAACTGGTTTTTTCGTATATTGGGTTTGAAACCCAAACCATAAAAGTAGCCGGAAGGAGTGTGCTGGACGTCATCTTGTCTGCAGATGAAACACTCCTCGAGCAGGTTATAGTGGTAGGATACGGCACCCAAAAGAAAATCAACCTAACGGGCGCAGTGGACCAGATAGGTGGAGAACAGCTTATTAACCGACCCGTGGCTAACGTAATGCAGGGTTTGCAGGGGGTAAGTCCAGGACTCAACATCACCTATGCAGGAGGTAGACCGGGATCAGTCCCGGACATCAATATACGGGGATTTACGTCGATAAATGGTGGTGGTCCGCTTATTGTCATTGATGGTGTGGCCGGTGCCTACGAAGACCTACTTAGATTAAACCCGGCCGATATCGAGTCCTATTCTGTGCTTCGAGACGCCGCTTCTGCGGCAATCTACGGCGCAAGGGCAGCTTTTGGTGTGATACTCATAACCACCAAAACAGGTGGCGCAAAACAAACCATCAGCTACAACAGCAACTTCACCTGGGGAAGGCCCAGTGTACTACCGCGCCCGGTAACCGATCCCTATATCTATTCACGGGTGATGGACCAAGCGACCAGCAACACCCCATGGAACTATATAAATTTCAACGATGCACATTACCAATGGGCAAAAGAGCGGTCCGAAAACCCTTCTATTGAGGACGTAAGGATTGATCCAAACGATCCCAACCGATGGGCCTACATGGGCAATTACGACTGGTACGACTACTTCTTCAATCAGTCGGCGTTTTCAACCAACCAAAGCCTCGCCATCAGCGGCAGTGCAAACGCAAACGACCTCCCCATAAACTACTATATATCGGGAGACTATACACGCGAAAACGGATTAAATAAGTTGGTACCGGATAATTGGGACAGGTACTCACTTCGCGCACGGGTAAATGTTACACCCAAAAAATGGCTGAAGCTCGACAATAATTTAAATATCTACCAAACAGAGCGGGCCGACCCAATTACAAACATTACAGACATCTATTTTCTTACACCCATCCAGGTAGCGGAAAACCCGGATGGAACTTGGGCGAATACAGGAGCTGGAAGACTGGCAGCCCGATTAAACGACGGAGGTAGAAACCAAGAGGACATGTTTGGCTTCCATAATATCGTACGTGCCACTGCCACGATGCTGGACGGTGACCTGAGCGTGACGGGCAACGCCAGTTTCAAAAGGGAGCAATGGAACTACGCATGGGACAGGAGAAGCTTCCAGATTGGATTTGGCCCCAATGATATCCGTACCGAAGGAGGGGATGGTCTGGTAGCGGAGCGAAACGGGATTTTGCAAAACACCATATACGATTTGTACGCCAACTACAATAAAAACTTCGGTGTGCATTCATTGAGCCTATTGGGGGGGTACAACCAAGAAAGTTATACCTATAGCTCGGTACAGGCCGAGCGTAGAGTGCTTATCTCCTCCTCCCTGCCCTATTTGGGATTGACTACGGGAGACCAGTTTATTACACCGGGATACAGTTCATTCGCTACCCAAAGTTTGTTTGGACGGGCAAATTACACCCTCAACAATAAATACATCCTGGAATTCAACGGACGGTACGACGGTTCTTCGCGCTTTCCGAAGACCAACCGCTGGGGCTTTTTCCCTTCGATCTCCGGTTCGTGGATAGTCAGTGACGAATCCTTTTTCCCCGGACAGAATTCAGGCCTGTCTCCCACCTTGAAATTCAGGACCTCCTATGGAAGCTTGGGCAATCAGAATGTGGCAAACTTTGGCTACATACAGGCACTGCCAACCGGCCTATCCAGTCATCTAATCAATGGTGAAAGGCAAATGGTCATCACGTCTGCTCCACCGCTGGCGGTCGATCCCAATTTTTATACCTGGGAGCGGGTAATTACCTCCAATTTCGGTGTCGACTTAGGTCTTTGGCAGGATAAATTCTTTGCGTCATTCGATTACTTTGTCCGAAACACCAAAGATATGCTGACCAATCCGGTAGAGCTCCCCGGAGTGCTTGGTACGTCTCCGCCACAGCAAAATGCCGCAGACCTTCAGACCAAGGGATGGGAAATGACGCTGTCCTACCGGACCCAAATCGCAACCGGCAACCAGCCTATCCAATTTGGCTCTAAGGTGTTCGTATCTGACTCGAGGTCTTGGATCACCCGATTTGAAAATGAACAACGACTTTTCTCCAACTTCCGGGTTGGACAGGAAGTGGGTGAGATTTGGGGGTTGACAAACGACGGGTTTTTCCGAAATGAAGACGAAATAAGTCAACTAAACCAATCCGCCATTATTCCTTGGGGAGCATTGGATATTGTGCCGGGTTGGCCTAGGTACAGAGACCTGAATGGCGATGGACGTATTGAACGAGGCCAAAGTGAACTGGATCCGAGAGATTTGAGCATTATTGGCAATAGCCAACCAAGGTATCAGTTTGGAGGTAATATGGATATGTCCTGGAAGGGCTTTGACATGTCCCTGTTCATTCAGGGTATCGGACGTCAAGATTTCTATCCAAGACACTACCTGTTTTGGGGGCCCTATCAACAGCCCTACGCCAATATCTACCCATGGAACCTTGATTTCTTCCGTGCGGAAGCCGATTCGGAAGCCATGCGGGCACGGCATTCTCAGGCGTACCTCGATGCGGGCCTTGCCGATGCAAATCTGAACTCCACCTACCCGGTTCTTCAGGCATGGCTTGCCGATGCCAACTACGGTGCTGGCTTGGACATTCCACAGACCCAGTACCTGCTTAGTGCCGCATACCTTCGAATCAAAAACCTGGCCGTCGGGTATACCTTACCGATGGAAGTAACCCGAAAAATAAGGGCTTCCAGAGTTCGCGTATTCATAACCGGCGAGAATTTGTTCGAATTCTCCGCCATCAAAAACTTTATCGATCCCGAGGCAGTAAATGCTGGGTTTGCCCGCGCCTACCCATTCCAGCGTAGATATTCTGCCGGTTTGAACATAGATCTTTAACCTGTCATTCACGATGAAAAAGTATATCCTTATTTGCCTTATGGCACTTGTTGCCCAGGCATGCGACGACACCTTCATGGATAGGTATCCGCGCACAGCGATTTCACCTGAGGAATTTTTCAAGTCCGAAGATGACCTTCGCCTATACGTAAATGGTCTGCTCTCCCTGCCCGGCATGGGTGAGTACCAAGCGGACCAAAGCAGCGACAACCTCGCCACTACTGCCGCAGTAGAGGTGAAAACGATCATGACCGGCACACCAAACTCCCAAAACATAACCGGAGGGTGGAACTGGGGCAGGCTTCGGAACATCAACTATTTCCTCGAATACATGGGCGGTGCCAATGCCTCGCCGGAAGCAAAAAACCACTACGAGGGACTTGCTCGCTATTACCGGGCTGTATTTTACATGGGCATGGTAAAACGATTCTCCGACGTGCCCTGGTATGGATCGTTGCTCAATCCGCAGGACGAAGAGCTGTTTAAGGCTAGGGATCCAAGGCAGTACGTGATGGAACGGGTGATGGAAGACCTGGAATTTGCTGCAACCCACGTCAGGGAACAAGTACCATCCGGAACCCCCGGAAAATGGGCCGTGAAAACGTTCTACGCCAGAACCGCCTTGTATGAGGGCACTTTCCGAAAATACCATACGGAACTAAACCTTCAGCAAACGGCCAACGCCTTTTTGACCAAAGCGAGAGATGTGGCCGGAGAAATCATCCAATCGGGCAAGTTTTCGCTTCATTCGACCGGAAATCCCCATGCCGACTATGCAGCGCTTTTCAGAAGCCTAAACCTGGTCGGCAATCCGGAGGTCATTCTTGTCAACCCTTTCGACATCAACCGGGACCGAAACAGCAACATCAACTTTACGGTGTTCGGAACCTATGAGCAATCGCCTTCCAGGGACTTGGTGCAGACCTACCTAATGGCAGATGGTTCACGGTTTACCGACCTGCCGAATTACCAGACGATGCAGTATGTTCAGGAATTTGCCAACAGAGATCCACGCCTTTCGCAGACACTCGTCTATCCAGGATGGATCAGGCAGCCAGATCCTACGGCTTTTGTACCCTTGATGAACCGGAACTTCACCGGCTATTTCCAGCAAAAAGGCTACAATAACACGGTCGACAACGTGGCAATCGGAAGCCTCGACTTTCCGGTGTACCGGTACGCCGAGGTTTTGCTCACCTTCGCGGAAGCAAAGGCGGAGCTTGGCGAAATCACCCAAGGCGATCTAGATGCTTCCATTAACTTGTTAAGGAACCGTGTCGCGATGCCACATTTAAACTTGGCCAGCGCCAACTCAAATCCTGACCCGGTACTTTCCGCCAAATACCCTTCCGTGACGGGACCCAATTCCGGCGTAATTTTGGAGATCCGAAGAGAACGACGGGTAGAGCTGGCTCTCGAGGGGTACCGCTTTGATGATCTGATGCGGTGGAAATCCGGAAAACTCCTTGAAAGTATCCCTGAAGGGATGTACTTCCCCGGCTTGGGCAAATACGACCTGACCGGAGATGGACACGAGGACATCATTCTCATCGGAAGGGATGCTGTCATTCCTCCCGATCCAAGTAAGGAACGTAACGCGTTGGGAACCATGCTGGTTTACTACCGTGCCGGTGAATTTGGCGAAAACGTTACCGTCTATCTCCGAAACGGCACCAACGGAGGAACGCTCGTGACCGAGGTAACTCCGCGACGGTTTATCGATCCAAAGTTCTACTTCCGACCTATTCCGTTTCAGCAGGTAACATTGAATCCGAATCTTGAGCAGATTTTCGGATGGGAATAAGTACCTTTATGCGCCTCCTCTGGACAAAACCAGAGGAGGCGCTTTCTGTTTTTAACAAAAAATCGATTCGTTGAACAGCCACAAGAGGGGTTCACAAAAAAAGCTTGGTATCAACTCAAACCAACCTTTAGGTACGATCCCTTCATCTATACGCGCAGCGGCTAAAGCTTCTTATTACGATGATAAATTACCGATCTACCCTTGCCCTGATAGGGCTATTTTTGTGTCTAAGTGTTCAAAATCCATCTCACGGCCAGATACGAAAAACGCTGTTTATAATTTTGGATGGCATTCAGCGGGAGTTATTGGAGAAAAACCCCACCCCTTCAATCGATGAAATCAGCCAAAAGGGTGACTATATACATGCCCATGTCGGCGGCATGCGTGGAGGATACTCCGAAACCCCCACCATCTCGGCAGTAGGATACAACAGCCTGCTTACCGGCGTTTGGTACAACAAACACAACGTGAGGGACAACAGTATACGCCAGCCCAACTATAACTATTGGACTGTTTTTAGGTTTTTAAAGACAGCTTTCCCTCATAAAACAACGGCTGTTTATTCTACGTGGCTTGATAACAGAACCAAATTGGTTGGCGAAAACCTACCCGAAACTGGCCATCTTCAGTTGGATTATCACTTCGATGGCATGGAGATAGACACATTGGGATTTCCGCACGACAATGAAAGCAAGTACATCCACGA
The DNA here is from genome assembly GCF_000390185.1 of Lunatimonas lonarensis. Classification (GTDB taxonomy): domain Bacteria; phylum Bacteroidota; class Bacteroidia; order Cytophagales; family Cyclobacteriaceae; genus Lunatimonas; species Lunatimonas lonarensis. Next base: position 357,318 of record NZ_AQHR01000085.1, read on the forward strand.
AATCGACAAGCTCGTAGCGGCCTATGCCGCCAAGGACGTGTTGGAGAAGGGGCCAGATCTATCCTGGGTATATCTCCAGTATACGGACGATATGGGCCACCGCTATGGCGTCAGTGAGCAAATGAACCACGCTATCAGGGAAGCTGACAAGCAGGTAGGGCTGATTTGGTCTGCGATCAAGGAAAGGGAAAAGCTGTATGGTGAAGAGTGGCTTCTACTGATCACTACGGATCATGGACGGGGCGAAGGCGGATTTGGCCATGGAGGGCAGTCCGATGCAGAGAGGGCTACGTGGATAGTCTCCAGTCAATCGCTCAATGAGAGGGCAGGGTCCATTCCCGGAGTAGTCGATCTGCTACCAACTATGGCAGACTTTATGGGCATACCTATTCCCAAAAATCAAGCCATGGAAATCGACGGGATCTCCCTGCTCAAAAAACCTTATGCCGATCGACTCGAAGGCACGCTGGAAGGTGAACGCTTGCACCTGAAATGGCATGACTACGATAGCGGGCAGAAAGCCAAGGTGTGGATTACAACCGGAAACCAATTCAGATTTGGCAATTCGGATACCTATCGCCTTGTTGGAGAAGTTGAGCTGAGTGCAGAAAAGGTCGCCTTGGATCTGGGTACAATCTACCAAAACCTAAAAGTCGTGTTAGAATTGCCAAAAGGATATTGCAACGTGTGGGTGAAAAACATTCCCTGAGGTAATCAAACCATAGACTGGGCTGAAACATCCTGCCCGGTCTATGGACTCAGGTACCTGTCGCAGTCAAAAACAAGGTGCAGGCAGATCACAATTCCTATGAAAAGAGACAAAGGCAGCCTAAATCACTGAACACCATCAATCTAAGATAAACACATCATTCACAGCCAGTTTGAAATCAATCAGATTCACTTCCTCTCCCGGTAGATATACCCGGATTTCCGAATACCTTCCTTCTTTCGAATTTGAATAAACCTCCACCCGATTGTTTTCCAATAAAGAACGAACCTGGCACCGCTCCACGCAAGGCAAGCCCCTACTTATTTAAACTTAATCCAAACAAACAGAATATTATAGCATTTATTTTAATGATACCAATTCTAAATACTGAAAAATAAGATACTACACGGAACTTATAACCAAAAATTTGGTTACAATTGTATGTGAATAGATAATCCATACTCCTAACCCGAATAGTAATGTTTATGAAAACAGCAGAAAAAGAAATCGTAACGCTAAAGCGTTCGTTATTGGTAGATACCGAAAAAAAACTGAATAAGCAGATTGAAATGGAAGGAAGATCCTCTGCCTATTACCTTTCAATGGCGTCTTGGTGCGAGATGATGGGGTTCAGCAACTCTGCAAAGTTTCTCTATGATCACGCAGACGAGGAACGCCAACATATGCTCAAACTCTTTAAGTACATCAACGATGCGGGTGGACATGCCATCCAACCGGAAATAACCGGGATCAGACATAATTTCAACTCGTTGCGTGAGATTTTCGAATTGATATTAGAGCATGAAATTGAAGTAACCAAATCCATCAACACCATCGTAGACCACTGCTTTATGGTAAAAGATTTCGCAACATTCAGCTTTATGCAGTGGTATGTGACCGAACAGCGGGAAGAAGAAACCGTTGCCAGACGTGCGCTGGAACTCTTCGATATCATCGGAGAAGAAGGTATCGGTCTATGGACCATTGACCAAGAGTTGGGCAAGTTGCATGCTTCCATCGAGGAATAATTTCCAACTAGCTATACTTTATAAAGAACCGGTCGGCCATTCAAGCTGTCCGGTTTTTTTGTCTTCTGCTGCTGTCTACTCACCGGATTTAAGGGGCATTTTCGGTTTTATAAACACTACTACCGGATTATCCTCCCTGCCTACTGTTCCCAACCCCGGAACATCTACTTGCTTTTCTTTCATGGCATAAGCCGGAGAAACCACCTCTACGAGATCTCCATTGAAATACACCGGATGGCTGATGCCGTTGGAGTAGGAACATAGGTAAAGCGTTTCCGGAAATGACGTAAGGTCATTTATTAAATTCCGTGTATGAACTACCGTAGCGTTGCTGTTGAATTTGAGAAATTGGTGAACATGGATGTGCCCTCCCCTGTCCTTATAATTATAAGTTATCGCCAGTAATTTTTCATTGCTAAAATTCAAAACTGGAAAAGAGGCCAATCCCCTACCCTCCTCATTGCTATACAAAAAATCCATTTGCTCGCGGGTACTTTTTAATCCCCACGAAGGATCCACTCCCTTTTCGCCGAAATCCACCATGAGAAACGAAGAAACACCCCCCTCAGACAAGTGGTAAAAACGGTTATCAAACATCCTTGAGAAAAACAGCTCTCCTTTGTCGTTTGTAGAAAAGCTTTCCGAATTGGCAGTGTAATAAGAACCCTCGGTTTGGATTCGCTTTTCAAAAAACAACGCGGGCTTCATACTCTGCATATCCACCACGACTAGATCTGCATTGGTAAACTCATCGTTGACTTCGTTATCCATCTGCTGTGCAGAAAAATAATACCACCTTCCGCTATGGTCCCTCCTCAAGGAATTGGCTTGAGGGAGAAAAACCGGGATTTCTTCCAGTAACTCAAAGCTCAAATTGGAAAACCGAAGGATCCTCGATCGGCTGCCCCGAAACTCAAACACGTCAATAAACGACTCATCCTCATCCACCAGTACATGCTGCATGTTTTGATACTCCCCTGGACCCTCTCCCAATTGTGCCAATTTACCGATATACTTTCCTTGATGATCAAAGACAAAAACGGCTTTGAGAACCCGATCCACTGCGTAGATGTAATTTTGCCGGATTATAACCTCCCGCACATTCACCAACATACTTTCCGGTTCGTTTTCCAACGCCACATATCGGATTTCAGTAGCAAACTCCGAGAGAGGCGTATTCTCCATGGCATGATCGGGATCCAGTGCCAACACTTCCGTCGATGTATTCGGATTTTGCCGGCATGCGATCACTAGGAAAGCGGACAGAATCCCAACTACCAACCTTACATACCCTTTCAATGCGATCATGCGTATTTTGGATTAAGTTATCAAAGTATGTATCTTCGTTTCAACTAACAAACTACATGCAGCTTTTTTTTCAAAAAGAAATCAAGGGAGACAACCTCGTCCTAGACCCCGACGAATCCAAACACCTGGCCCGGGTGCTGCGAAAGCATATTGGAGATTTGGTGTATTTCACCAATGGCAAGGGTTCGTTATTTACCTGCAAGATCCAAGACAACCACCCCAAAAAAGCCGTGTTGCAAATTGTAGAAGAAGAGTTCGTCCCTCAGGATAAACATTACATCCACCTGGCCATTGCACCTACAAAAAGCCCTGACCGTATGGAGTGGATGATGGAAAAAATCACCGAAATCGGTGTGCAGGAAGTGACATTCATCCGATCCGAAAATTCGGAAAAGGACCAAATCAACTACGAACGCATCTACAAAAAAACTGTCAATGCCTGCAAGCAGAGTTTTCAGACTTGGCTTCCCGAAGTCCACGAGGTCCGAAGCTTCGAGGAGTTTATCCATGATAAAAACTGGATTAATTTCCAACGGTTCATCTGTTTTGTGGATGAGAATATTCCACTGCATCTCGTACAGCAGGCCAAACCGGAGCAGTCCTATTTGGTGTTGGTAGGCCCCGAAGGCGATTTTGCGCCTAGAGAAATTCAGGAAGCTGTTGCCCAAGGATTTACACCCTGCTCCCTGGGTAAAAATCGCCTTAGGACCGAAACCGCCGGCCTTGCCGTGGTTCACAGCCTGCAGTTGGTAAATACTTTGTTGGCCCAACAAAATGCCCAAAGCTAACCACTTCTACGCAGCCACATTTATTACCTATGTCGTTTTATAGTTCCAATTTCATGAAATTAGTCCAAATACACCTTATAGCCCTCCTGATATGCCTTTCGGTATATTCCCAAGCACAGGAAACCGATATCCTACATCAACTAGCGGAGATTGCCGTTATAGATCAAAAGGTGATGATGCCGATGCGCGATGGCGTACGTCTGGCCACCGACATTTACCGACCCAAAACCGACCAGCCAGTACCTATTATTTTTTCCAGGACTCCGTATAACTTCAACACCTACCGGGATGGTGAGTTGGTCACACGAACGCTGGAAACCGCTTATCAGGCAGTCAAACGCGGTTACGCCTATGTAGTTCAAAACGAACGGGGCAGGTTCTTTTCAGAGGGAGAATGGGATATTCTTGGTACGCCGCTTACCGACGGCTACGACGCCTTTTCCTGGATGGCAGAACAGGCTTGGAGCAACGGCAAAATAGGTACTCTAGGTTGTTCCTCCACTGCCGAATGGCAGATGGCGGTGGCCGCGATGGACCATCCTGCCCACGCCGCGATGATTCCTCAAGGTTATGGCGCTGGAGTGGGGCGTATAGGAGACTACTACGAGCAGGGCAACTGGTACCGGGGAGGTGCCACGCAGATGCTATTCATTGCTTGGCTGTATAGCACCCAACACGACCCCATGGCTCCCAAACTGCCCGATGGTATCGAACAAAAAGACCTGCTGCGTTTGCAGCGTTTTTACGATATGGCTCCTAGATACCCCCGGGTAGACTGGTCAGAGGGACTTGCCCACCTTCCTGTAAAGGATATTATCAAAAACGCACAAGGGCCCGAAGGAATTTTTGAGGAAATGGTGACCCGAAAGCCCAACGATCCCAAATGGTACGAGGGCGGACTTTACCACGACGATATGGACTTTGGGGTGCCCAGCTTCTGGTTTGTTTCCTGGTACGATGTAGCCAGCAGTCCCAATTTGGCACTGTTTAACCACGTACGTGAAAAAGCATCCGACCCCCAGATTCGGGACAACCAGTACTTGGTGATTGCTCCTACCCTGCATTGCGCATTCACACGGGCCACGGAAAACACACTAGTCGGCGAGCGAAGCATGGGCGACGCCCGGTTGGACTACGATGCGCTGGTCTACGGATGGTTTGACTATTGGCTAAAAGAAGAAAAGAATGGGATCACCGAAACCCTTCCTCGGGTAAAATATTTCACCATGGGCTCTAATAAATGGCAGGAATCCGAGACTTGGCCACCCGCCAATGCGGAAATGACCACCTATTACCTGGACAGCAAGGGCCGTGCGAATACCCGAAATGGAGACGGCATACTTACTCCCAAACGCCCCAACAGAGATAGCCCTGATAGCTTTACCTACGACCCCATGAACCCTGTCACTTCGTACGGAGGTAATGTTTGCTGCACGGGTACCGCCATACAAGGAGGTTCCTTCGATCAGCAGGAAATGGAGCTGCGGGAGGATATGTTGGTGTATACCTCCGAGCCCCTAGCCGAAGGAGTGGAGATAAGTGGCTTTATTGAATCCACGCTTTACCTTTCATCGGATGTGAAGGATACCGATGTCACGATCAAGCTGATCGACGTATATCCGGACGGCCGTGCATACAACTTGGACGAAACCATTCAGCGGGTCCGCTATCGGGAAGGGTATGGAAAGGAAGTCTTTATGGAAGAGGGGCAGGTGTATGAGGTAAAACTGACCCCCATGTCTACCAGCAACTATTTTGACAAAGGACACCAGATACGGATCGAGGTCTCCAGCTCAAACTTCCCCCGATTTGATCGCAACCTGAATACCGGCGGCAATAACTACGACGAAACGGAGGGGGTAATCGCCAACAACAAAATCCACCACTCGCGTCGCTATCCCAGCAGTATAACATTACCCATTATACGATAACCGGAAAAGCCAGACCCTATCGATTCGGGGTTTGGCTTTTCGCTTTTACTTACACCAAAACCACTTCAACCATGAAAAAACAGGTACTGTTACTTTATCTGCTATCCCTTCCCTTCTTCCTCCTGGCGCAAAATGAAAAGCAACGCTGGAAGCAACACGCCAGGCAAACCGAAATCATCCGCGATCAATGGGGCATCCCGCATGTAATGGGAAAGACAGATGCGGATGCCGTATTTGGGATGATCTATGCCCAGTGCGAGGACGATTTTAACCGCGTAGAGATGAATTATATCACGGCAATGGGCCGGACAGCCGAGGTGATGGGCAAGGACCAGATCTTTGCCGATCTGCGCATGAAGTTTTATATCGATCCCGATACCCTAAAGCGTGAATTTGACGAAAGCGAGGCCTGGCTAAAAACCCTCATGGTCGCCTGGGCAGATGGCATCAACTGCTTTCTATCCGAAAACCCAATGATAAAACCCAAGCTGCTTACCCGTTTTGAGCCCTGGATGGCCCTGGCATTCAGTGAAGGCAGTATAGGCGGGGATATTGAGAGTATTTCCCCGGCGGGTTTGCGGGCCTTTTATGGAAACGAATTTCAGGCCTATACCCCCCCAGCGCCTGAATTAATGGAAAATCCAAGTGGGTCAAACGGTTTCGCCATTAGCCCTGACCTCACCGTAAATGGCAACGCCCTCCTGTACATCAATCCACATACCTCTTTTTATTTTCGTCCCGAAGTCCATATGCAAAGTGAAGAGGGACTCAATGCCTACGGTGCGGTAACCTGGGGACAATTTTTCATTTACCAGGGATTCAATGCCCACAACGGTTGGATGCACACCTCCTCCCGGGCGGATGTGATCGATCACTTTGCACTGACGGTTCGTCAACACGAAGGCCGGCATGAATACCTTCACGGTGATTCATGGCTACCTCTGCGGGAAAAAACGATCCGGCTTGCCTACAACGAAGACGGCATGCGGGGCGAAGAAACCGTAACCGCATTCTATAGTCACCACGGTCCGGTGATCCGGGCGGAAGGCGAAAAATGGATTGCCATACAGCTGATGGTAGCCCGTGAAAAAGCACTGACCCAATCCTATTTGCGGACAAAAACAACGAATCACACCGAATTCCGGGAAATTATGCAGCTTCGCACGAATTCCTCCAATAATACGGTTTATGCAGACCGGGATGGTACCATTGCCTACTACCACGGGAATTTTATACCCATCCGAAACCCCTCCTTTGATTGGTCCGGTGTAGTGGATGGAAGCAATCCCGAAACTGACTGGAAAGGACTCCACCCCATCGAAGACTTGGTATATATCGCCAATCCAGCCACTGGGTGGTTACAAAACTGCAACTCAACCCCCTTCACCGCAGCCGGCTCCGAAAGCCCAATCCGTGGCAACTACCCCACTTATATGGCACCAGACGCCGAAAACGCCCGCGGCCTGAATGCCGTTCGCCTGCTCGAAAAACAGCGCGGGTTTACCCTGCAAAACCTGATCGCGTTGGGACACGATTCTTATTTGATCGCGTTTGATCCGCTGATTCCAGCACTTGTACAGGCATTCAACCGACTTCCCCCTTCTGACTCCAGAAAGCAGTCCCTAGCAGAACCTGTACGCACACTGATGGATTGGGACCGTCGATTCGGATTGAAGTCCGTAGGAACCTCGGTTGCCCATTATTGGGGGACTTCGCTTTTGGCCAAAACACGCCAAATGGATCGCCCGGCAGAAGTGTACCTGTTTGATTTTCTTGCGCACTTTACGTCGGATGAGGTGAAGTTGGCTGCGTTGGAAGAGGCGATAAAACTCCTTACGGCCAATTTCGGAACGTGGGAGACCCCCTGGGGAGAAATCAACCGGTTTCAACGAATTACCGGTGACATCGTCCATCCCTTCGACGACGACGCCCCAAGCATTCCGGTACCCTTCGCTCCTGCCACCTGGGGATCATTGGCGTCCTACGTAGGCCGTAGCCCCATCCCAACGAAAAAGATCTACGGCACTGTAGGCAACAGTTTCGTTGCTGCGGTGGAATTTGGCGAAAAGGTTCGGGCAAAAAGCCTGCTGGCAGGAGGACAGAGTGGGAATCCCGCTTCCCCCCATTTTTATGACCAAGCGGGTATGTATGCAGCGGGAGAGTTTAAGGACGTAAATTACTACCTCGAAGACATTCTCAAACACGCTACAAAAAACTACAGACCCGGATCAGGGAAGTAATCGATCAACGGGATTTATACTGGTCAAGGAATTGCCGTCTCTTCTACCCAATCACCTGCTATAAAGTGGGCTGATAAGGTTTGTATTCCCTACCCTAGGCAATGCGCTCTCGGTATAGTATTCGGCTATTTTTGTTAAATAAAGCTAAAAAATGTGAAAAAAACCATCCTAGCTGGAATTTTATATCCTGAGATTTGGTAGCTTTCGTTTTCTGTTAAAGCCAATTTCCAACTAACCTATCTAGACAGATGAAATCGAGCATGACGTAGCCATCACACACTGGGATGACTATCTGCCATGCGAGATTCCATCTGACCATTAAAAAACAATTATAGACAGATGAAACACTATTCAATGTTGATCGCTTTATGGATTTTTTGGAGTTGCTCCAAGGACGAAGCAGGCCGCCAAGATATCGAGGGGTTTCTTTTGTTCCAAGACACCGTGCTTATCGACCCAAAAGGAGACATCATCAACCTGAAGTACGGACTGTCCAGCCCGGAGCTATCGAAGGATGGCAGGTTCCTTTTTCACTATCCGGACGGAGAACACAGGTTCAACAAGATCAACCTGGAACGTTTGGAACTGGAGGAGACCCTTCTGTTTGAAAAGGAGGGGCCAAACGGGATGGGTGGATACATTGGCGGCTTTTCGATTACCCAAGACGAACATATCCTTATCTGGTCCTACGGACTTCACGCCGTTTTCAGTCAAAAGGGAACAAAACTGAGGGACTTGGGGCTTTCCAGTATTGCGGATGAATTTAAAGGCTACGAGTCTTTCCCAATCCGCCTATTGGAGCACCCAAACGACCCAACAATCCTCTTTGGTCTTATGATAACCTGGCAGGATTATACCTATACGTTATTAAAATTTGATCTCAAACAAAAGAGCGTGGAACGAATACCCCTTCCGGAAACCGAAAGGTTGAAAAGCTACCACATGAAAATTGAACACGAAGGCAGACCCGCCGGAGGTTTTGGTGCTACGCCCATGGCAACAACCATCCAAAACGACAAACTTATCATTTCTTTGCTAACCTTCAATGAAGTCTATGTGTATGATGTGCTGGTTGATTCTTTGTACGTCAAATCATGGGATAGCCAGCTGACAGGCAACCAAAATGAATACAAACTGCCAAAAACCGTTCAATTGCTACAAGTAGAAGAGCATAGGAAAAAGTTTTTTGAGTCGATCGTTTTTTTGGATCCCATGTGGGACCCCGTTTCAAAACGTTACATCCGGCTGTCCTACAAAAGCCTATTTGCAGTAGAGCCAAACGAGGATGGGGAATACGAGGAAATCGGTGCCGACGTTTTTTTGACCGTGTTGGACGCCAATCTAGATATACTCAAGGAAACCCAGCTCCCGCGGCTTTCCAAAAACCCTCGAAACCATTTTTTTACCGACAACCGGATTTGGCTATTTGAAAACATGGATGATGAACTGGGATTCATTCGTATCACGGTAGATTGATCGAAAGATTGGGATTACCGGGATTAGCCGCTAGTTTAGTGTTGTCTCCCAATGATCCCGCTAAAACCTTCGTACCCCTTTGCCATTAAGCTGAATAGTAATCCTAGCGCATTCTGACTATAACGATCCGTTTGAAAACCAATTCCTCCTTCACCAGGTGCCTTTTAGGTAGGCCAATCGCCTGCTTACCTCCTCATTGGTGGCAACCGGCCTTACCTGCGAGGCATCGAGCGTTTTGCCAAAGGAAGTATGGTCCCGAAAATACACCAGTGAGTTTAGTGCAATCAGTACCTCTACCGGATCCCTGGTACCATTAATCAACTCGATCAACCCATCGTTGGGATCTACCCCCGCTGCTATGCCCATGAACTCAATGGCTCTCAGGGCCACCATAGCATTTTCATCCACCCTTAGCTTGCGGATAGTGGGAGCTAAGGGGGCAGCCTGTACGCCAAATCCCGACGCCACCGTGATGGCCCAATATTTCTCCAAACTGGTACCTGCTTCCAAAAACCGCAGCAACGGACCCTTCGCATCTGCGAATGGCTGTGTTCCCAGATCATTGATTTCCAATAGTTTCACCAATTGACGCTGGTACTCGTTGCCATAGGATACCGGATCTTTCAAGGCCTCGGCCACCAGTAGGTTTTCGGGCAGAAATCCCAAATCATGTTTTTCCAGCAAAAGGTCGCTTAACCGCTTGCGCAGTTGGCGCAGCAGGGGTTGAAATTCTGTCACACCGGCCAGGTTTCGGATTTCAAACGGATCCTCCTCTAGGTCGAACAGCATTTCTACCGGCTTTGGCAAAAAGAACCTGTTCTGAAGTGAGTCCAACCGATCACCTCCATGCAGATCTCTCCATTCCGAAAACGCCAGCATCTTGTACCGGTAGTTATTGTGCAGTGCATCGGGATAAAAGGGCTGATAGCTTCTGATATATTTGTATCGTCCCTTACGAAGTGACCGCACCAGGTCGTATTTCTCGTCAAATCGGTCCGCATACCCAATGGCTTCATCCCTTGCTGCCACTTCTAAGCTTTTTATTCCCTTCCCCAAAAAAGCCCTCCCATCCATTTGCGATGGCACCGCAATACCTGCCAATGCGAGCGCGGTTGGCGCAAAATCGATAAAACTTACAAATCCCTCTTGTATCCCGCCCAGTTCCGTATCCACCAAATGCTCGAAATTCTTCGGAATTCTCACCACCAGAGGGACATGAAGACCCGTTTCGTATAGGTAGCCTTTGCTGCCAGGGAGCACGCCTCCGTGATCGCCAAAATAGAATACAAAGGTATTCTCCAATTGGCCGTCGGCTTCGAGCTTGCCAAGAACCTCTCCCACCCAACGGTCTATCTCCCGTATTTTATCCCTATGGTAGGCAGTTGTAAACCTAAAAATCGGCGTATCGGGGTAAAAAGGTGCCAGTTTTATAGATTCGGGCAAATCCACGGGCTGGTAAGACCCCATCAGGTCTCTGCCAAAATGCAGCCGGCTTTCGTGCGATTCCATAAATGTTTCTTGATGAAAGAAGGGTTGATCAACCACGGGTCTACCCCGCCAGCTAGCTTGATTGGAGGAATCATCCCATACGTCGGGTCCTTCCTCCGCATTGTAATCCTTTTTGGCGTTATTGGTGGTATAATAGCCCGCCTTTCGTAAATAGGCCGGAAACATCTCCAAGCCCTCCGGCATGGGAGCCAACTTTATTTTCCGATGCAGGTGCATGCCGGTTCTCGTCGCCAGCGTCCCGGTGATCAAGGTGCTTCGGGCTACCGAACAAACAGGCGCATTGGAAAATGCATGGCTATAGGTAACCCCTTGCTTGGCCATGCCCCGAATCGCCGGTACTTCCACGCCGGACGGATCAAACAGATCCATAAAATGCTTGGAGTTGTCTTCTGAGATCAAAAAAACGATATTGGGAGCAGACGGAATTGCAGCCCGGGTTGGGATATAGGTCGGCTGATTGGTTCGATCGAAACGGGTCTCCACAGATCGGTCAAGGGCAACGGAAAAAACCAGCAAAAGGGCTATACATAGACTGGTTGGAGTTGAATACATCGGTGGAAGTTGGGTTTTATGGAACGTTTGATGGACAGGAAGCACATCTGAAACTCCAAACTACCGGTTTTAGTGGAAAATACCGAGTCATCTACCGAAAAAATGGAATTAAATCCCCTATCTTCTCAACAAAGTGTCTTTTCAGTTTGACATGGAAAAAACCAAAATCCTCCTCTTATGAAACCGAACTTGATGTGGACATTACTATTGGGTGCATTTTTCTCCTGTACACAGCAAGAAGACCTTTCCGGGCCCTTACCCGTTGAATCCCGGGTACAGGCGGAGCGTGTTGATCAGGGGTTTACCTTACAGCAGGTCTCGAGTGTTCCGGCCAACACCTTTGGGTACCGGCTTTTGCCCGGCGGAAAAATGGTCAATCGCACATTTAGCGGATGGTGCGCCACTCCACCGATCGTGACCCAGGATTATGAGGGAACTTGGCGGCTGGACGGCGATATCCTAACCTGGGAATCTCCTTTTTGGGGTGGCATCGAAACCCAGGAATGGAGGATTTCGCCATCGGCCCAAAACACTATTCGAGTCGAGGTTATCCGCAGGGATTTTACGTATTCACAGTAAATCTATGTATCCTTAGGTTCTTATTACTTGACAAAGCGAAAATCCACCCTAGGATGCGATAAGGTTTCCAATAACCGCGCAGGTACTTTTATTACTTGAAACCAGGTAGGCGAGATCGGGTTTTGTAGGAACAATGGCAACCCGATCAATGGATAGTTGTACCCAACGGTACACCATTAGGCAATTTTCTCAATAAATCTGTTATTTTTAGGGATAAATAAGCTTTCCCTATTGACATGCATAGAAGACGTTTTATCCGCAACAGCATCGGAATGGGCATGGGTTTGGCCTTCACCCCAACTTGGGTGCAGGGTCAGGGCTTGCCAGCACCCACACGTATCACCGATATGGCGGCTGCCTGTTGGTTTGGCTATTACGACAAATTTCAGGTAGACCCCACCGGGCGGTACGCCTTAGGCTGCAGGGTTGGTTTTGAAGGCAGGTCACCCAGTCCATCCGATGAACTGGAAATAGGAATCATTGACCTGGAAGACAAAAATACATGGCGGAAGCTGGGGAACTCGAAAGCGTGGGGTTGGCAGCAATCCTGCATGCTGCAATGGATACCGGGCTCCGCTACCGAGGTTATTTGGAATGACCGAGAGGGCGAAAACCATGTAAGCCGTATCGCCAATATCGTGACAGGCGGGCAAAGGGTACTACCCATGCCCGTCTATGCACTGGCACCCAACGGAAAGTTTGCGATCGGTACCGCCTTCAACAGAATCCAAAACCTGCGCCCGGGCTATGGCTATGTAGGGCTACCAGACCCCTATCAGTCCACCAAGGCCCCCCGAGAAATCGGACTTACGAAAATTGACCTGCAATCAGGACACCACGAACTGCTGATCAGCATTGCCGAGATGGCGCAGCTACCCCATTTGGGTGAAGACGTCTCCAACAACTGGCATTGGTTCAACCACCTATTGGTCAGCCCTGACAGCAAACGCTTGCTGTTTCTCCACCGGTGGCGACCGGAACTCCTCGAACCACAGGTAATGGCACGGACCGGCTTTGTAACCCGGATGATAACCCTTGATTCGGATGGAAAAAACCTGTTTGTTGCCGATCCCTCGGGCTACAGTTCCCATTTTGTATGGAAAGACCCCAAGCATATTTTTGCGTGGACCAAACCCATTGGGCGGGACGCCGGATTTTGGCTGTTGGAAGACCAATCAGACAATATGCATCCCGTGGGGGAGGAAACCATGACGAGCAACGGGCATAACACCTATGTTCCCAATACGAACGATGAATGGGTACTAAACGACACCTACCCCAACAAGGACCGGGACATAACCCTGTACCTCTACCACATCCCCACAAAACGGCAGGTTATTCTGGGGAAATTCCATTCACCGGAGCCCTTCTTTGGGGAGTGGCGGTGCGACCTGCACCCCAGGTGCGATCAGGCAGGTCAGCGGGTATTCTTCGATAGTACCCACGAGGGTACCCGGCAAATGTACTACTTGGACATCAGGCATTTGGTTGGCACCTGACCGCTTCTGAAGGGCGTCAAATGGCATGCTTGGTGTTCTCCTGATACATTGAGAGGACCGTTTTTCCTTTGCTCGGATGTCGGTTAGGGATTAGTGGGTATTCCCCCATCCATTTCCCTGGTTGGTATTTTTTTGGTGTTATTCTAATAGCGATTGAGCTGAATAAGCCAGTTGTCCTACTATCAAAAAATAAAATAAGGAAGAACCAGATAAAAAAACTTGATGATGTTTTTTAAAATGCACGATGTACAGCTAAAAAAGCCATGCAACATCCGGTTCGAATTCTATCTCTTTTGTTATTTGTCAGCCTTTATTTGGTCTCTTGTGGTGGGGCCGACGATGATCAAGGGCCCTTGGAAGGAAATGGCAACGTCACCTTTTACATCAATAGGCCACTACCTTGCCAGGAAGCGAATATTACATTTAGAGGACCAAGAGGTGAGGTTACAGGGCGTCTTTTTGGCAATCGCGTATTTACCGGAACACCTGAATGTTCCGTACAACCGTCTCTAAGTTTCATGAACAGGGCCTATGGAGCCTACACCTATCAGGTGGAATGTGACGATATGATTTTTGGTCAAAATATTATGTTAAGGGAGCCTTGCATGCTTATCTTGGTGGAAATGCCTTGATGGCAAGTTTTTATAAACTAAGTGGATATTCCGCTTGCTAGTTCAATTCTTGGGGTCATTTTTCTATGTCAATATCATATTTGGCTAAAAGTCCTAAAATGCCCAGAATAGAAAATTTGGCTTTCCTAATTCAGTTTTTTTCCGGGTCAATCGAAAAATTGTAGGAAGTCCGAAAATCGGCTCTTTCAAGTATCGTGTGGTCAAACAGGCAGGTCGCATGGCGGATAGTCATCCCAGTGTGTGTCGCTTGCGTCATGCTCGATTTCATCCGACAGAAATCACCCAAACTTCTGAATCCCCATAGATACCTTCCCACAAAAAAACCGCTAGGCTTCTGTTCCGCCGCGGCCAGGCACCACGGAGCAAGCCCGAAAATTCCGCTACGCTGCACTTCGGTTTAGCTTGTATGTTTATGGCTGGTGCTATTCAAGTTCTATCAGTGTTTTTTTGTGTTCACAGATAAAGGCACTTGTTTGGTAAAACAGTGAATTCCTCCTCCTCCCCAGTTATACCTCATGGCATCAAGCCACACCAGTTCTTTCTTTGGATAAAGTTTGGTGAAAATTCCCTTCACCTCTTCTTCCTTCTCTTTTGATCCACCTACGTGTAGATAGGTCGGCAACAATACTTTATCGTTGGTGATAAGGAAATTGAGATAGGATGCGGCGGCTACTTGTTGGAGGGTATCGCCGACGACAATTCCCTCCGATTCAAGAAACTGAGAAATACCAACGGTACTATCGCCCAAAGCCCGCCCTTCTACAACCTGAACAGGCTTAAATATCAAATCAGGCAATGGAACCTTCACAATGTCAAAGGGTTTTCCGTTTTGATCTTTAGATTTTTTAAGGATTTGGTAGGTTTCATTCAGTCGTTTATAGTTGCCTGCATGAATGGGATGTTTGTCCTTTTCCTCTTCGTCAATCCATGCCAAAAGAATGGTATTGGCATTGGCAAATCTGATATACTCATCGGTATGTCCATCAGTACCTGTTCCAAAATATCCCGGAATAATAGTAGCTATATCTGGGGGATCTTCCATCAGGCCCATACCTACCCATATAAAGTTGCTTAGATTGAGTGTTCTTCTCAATTCCTGTTCAATACTGTCTTTACTGGCACCTTTATTATACTTGAGCATCCAATATTCATTAAGCAGAATAGTGCCTTGGCCATTCACCTCAATAGCACCTCCATCAATCGACAACCAGGATGAGATAACATCGTAACCGTCCTTGACGGCCAAAAGGCTATCCACTTTTTGATTGCTTTCTAAGATAGAGGCATACGCTATGGCCTTGCTTTCTTCTACGCCCTTGGTTATTAAAAAATCCTTGTACGCCTCTTGAGCTGACCATATAAAATCAATTACCATTTTTTCGCCTAAGCCATTAATCAAGTAAACAGGTCCTACATCCCTTGGTGCCAGAGGATTGTAATAGGGCAGAGATGTAAACTCGTAATTATCAGGAGAAAAATTGTTTATTTCCAGATAATCTTTAAGTACCTGCACGTTTTCACTTGTGTCGCTTAAAAAAATGACGGGTGTTGTCCCATCCAAAGCCCTGACGATATCTATGATAAAAGGCCAGTATTCCTTTTTCCATTCAGCTTCGCCCCATCCAATATAAATGGCTTGGTGCGGCTCCCATTCGGCGGGGTAATAGAAAGCTGAGGGGTCTTTTCTTTCCTTACAGGAAAAAATAGTAAAAATGGCTATAGATAAAAGTAAATGTCTTGACTTCATAATCAAATGTGTTTTGTAATTCGATCATGGCTGTTGATACACTTGCCAGCAATCGGGTCAGGCGAGGGAATTTACTCACTGTATCTATATTTTTAAAGCGGCGGTGGTGATTCCCAATTCACCATCACCTTCCCAGAGAACTCCTGACTGGGTCAGGGCCGGCCCACAAGCCGCCATCGGAGGGGCTATCCACTGGTTGCCCAACAGTCCTCCATCCATTTCAAAGCATTCAGCCCAAAGGAACTGATTCAATTTACACACGGGATTTGAGCTTGCCTAAGGCAGACAGGCTTGGAGACGGCGGGCCTTCGGATCCGTTCTCATCCTACCTACTCCTAACATCTTAAAGATACTAACCTTTCAATTTACTCGGAACCGCCCGCCTGTCTGCCGCCAAACGCAAGCTGGACCTAAGGTGATGGTATATCTCGTTGTTTCCTTCAATAGGTTTTGTTTTCAAACCATTTATTTAGTGCTTCTTGATATTTATTAATAATATGGTCATCAAATTCATTTGCTTCTAGTTGAAGAAAGTTTTCAACCTTATTTTGAATTGCATCATAATTGAAATCATTAATTATTTCTATTTGATCATCAAATTTAATGAGGAGATAAACACTTCCATGGCTTGAAATTCGACCAAATCTATAGATTCCGTTTTGATTAAGCTTATCCGGATTAAAGATATCAATTACATAAACGCTTTGAAAAATATTTAACATTCGTTCATCAACCTCGTATTTTGTTAATTCCCCTTTTTTTATTAAATAATTCAACACTTCCGTTGAGAATTTCTTATCTATTACTACTTTACGGAGTTAAAAATTTTGGCCAATAAGGCAAA
>NZ_AQHR01000086.1 GCF_000390185.1 Lunatimonas lonarensis
GCGGGCGACGAAGCAATCTCGTTAGTATTGTCGAATCGTCGAACTGTGCGATCGGGAGAAAATCGGGTCTAATATCTCATATCTCATGTCTAACGTCTCCAATCTTACGTCTCTAAACAGGTAGAAATTGGCTTGCAAATCAAACATTCCCTGGTTTTGGCGGTAATTGGTCGGCACGATGGGCATTTCCGCTGGCCAAAACGGGGTGTTTGGTTTATTTTGTTTTTCTATAGACATGGCTCCCCTTCGGGGTTGCGGCAATCGGTTTGATGACGCATTGCCAACCCCATTTAGGGAATGGCGAATGTCTACTATCTCACATTTAATTTCTCATATCTCCAAAAACGACCCCGAAGGCGGTCGAATATCAATAACCCCGGGTGCCAACCCGGGGGCTGGGAACCCTGTCTCTCTCCCGTTTTGGCCGGCGACGGCGTCAATTTTGCCCATCCCGTTCTGCCAAAACCGAATGCGGATCGTAGGGTAAAAGACCTTCGGGGTTCTGAAAACCCCAAAGGTCAGATGGAGAAAAACGACCCCGAAGGCGGTCGAATATCAATAACCCCGGGTGCCAACCCGGGGGCTGGGAACCCTGTCTCTCTCCCGTTTTGGCCAGCAACGGCGTCAATCGTGCCAACCCAGTGCCGCCAAAACCCGTGGACGCCCGGTGGAAGCGGTTCTAAGGCGTGCCATCGGTTTGTCGAATCGTTTTTTGTAGAACTGTTGAATCGTCGAACCGTCAGGTTTTCGACAGAACCGAGGATTTCAGTAGAATTGCGAGTAATCAGTGTCTGATAGTTGAGGTATTATGAATTTTTTTTATCAATTCGAAACGCCACCAATTCGAGGGTCGTTCGATTCGACCTTAGCGTTGGAAATACCCACACCTATCAATTCTTGAATCGAGAAAATCTCATCAAGGCAGAGAAACGATAGGTTGTATCCATCTATTACTTCGAAATCCATTTTCTCTGATTCAGTCATGGCTAGAATGGGAGGGAAGTGTTCCAACGGAATCAGCAAAGCCCTGCCATTTTCCAAATAGACAACCATTTGTTTATCGTTAACAAAGCCAATATCCTTGATTTCAGGAAATGTAGTGGTAGTACTCATAGTCGAATCGTCGAACCGTTGGATCGTGGGAAAATCGATCTTACTTCTTGCGTCTTAAATCTTACGTCTGCAAAAGGAGATTGCGTCGGCTTGAGGCCAGTAGACAGCTTTAATGTTGGTTTTTGTGGTTTGCAGCTATTCCTCTTTTTGTCACTAATCTCCAAGCCTCGCAATGACGGAGCCGCTGTCGTCATTGCGAGGAGCGGGCGACGAAGCAATCTCGTTAGTATTGTCGAACCGTTGAACCGTGCGATCGGGAGGAAATCGGATCTAAGATCTCAAATCTAACATCTCACATCTCACGTCTAATATCCAAGCCTCGCAATGACGGCGCGAGAAGGTTTTTCTTCAGACCGAACCTTATTAGAGACTATGGTGTATAATGTCCGCGTAGTGAAAAGACATATAGGGTATTATTCCTGACCTCATAGATGTACCGATGTTCACGGTCTATTCGTCTCGACCATTTGCCCGTGTACTGGTGTTTGAGAGGTTCGGGCTTGCCAATCCCAGAAAACGGATCCGTTAGAATTGCTTCGGTAAGTTCTCTAATTTTCTTTAGGGCTTTTGAATTGCCACTTATTTTCCACTCCTCTAGGTCTTTGTATGCCCGTTGGGTGAATTCTATTTCCATAAATCGTCCAGTGTTACCTTCACGGTACGACCCTTCTGAATATCTTCTTCACCCTCCTCCATTTTCGCTCTAAATGCTGGATCATAGGCGCCTTTGCCTTCTTCAAACGCTACGTCCAATGCTTTGAGCACTGCTTTTACCGCAGTGAGTTTGGCTTCATTATCGGGGTGAACGATTAGGTAGTTCATAAGCACAATCAGGATTTATTGGAGGGTTCGTAGTCAGGTTAACGAATTTAATTCCAATTGAGTTTACCAAGCGTCCAATCCGCTGTCGTCATTGCGAGGAGCGGGCGACGAAGCAATCTCGTTAGTATTGTCGAACCGTCGAACCGTTGGATCGGGGGAAAAACGGATCTAAGATCTCAAATCTAACATCTCATATCTCCTTAGCACTGTCGAATCGTCGAACCGTTGGATCGGGAGAAAATCGGGTCTAATATCTCACATCTAACATCTCCAAAAAAGACCCCGAAGGCGGTCGAATATCAATAACCCCGGGTGCCAACCCGGGGGCTGGGAACCCTGTCTCTCTCCCGTTTTGGCCAGCGGCGGCGTCAATCCTGCCCATCCTGTGCCGCTAAAACCCCATGTATGCCGAGTGGAAGCGGTTCTGAGGCGCGCCTTCGGTTTGTCGAATCGTTTTTTGTAGAACTGTTGAATCGTCGAACTGTCGAATCGTTGGATCGGGAGGAAATCGATCTTACGTCTTATATCTTACGTCTGCAAAAGAGATTGCGTCGGCTTGAGGCCAGTAGACAGCTTTAATGTTGGTTTTTGTGGTTTGCAGCTATTCCTCTTTTTGTCACTAATCTCCAAGCCTCGCAATGACGGAGCCGCTGTCGTCATTGCGAGGAGCGGGCGACGAAGCAATCTCGTTAGTATTGTCGAATCGTCGAACCGTTGGATCGGGAGAAAATCGGGTCTAATATCTCACATCTAACATCTCCAAAAAAGACCCCGAAGGCGGTCGAATATCAATAACCCCGGGTACCAACCCGGGGGTCAGGAGCCCTGACCCTATCCTGTTTTGGCCAGCGGCGGCGTCAATCGTGCGAACCCCGTGCCGCCAAAACCCGTGGACGCCCGGTGGAAGCGGTTCTAAGGTGCGTTATCTGACTGTCGAATCGTTTTTCGTCGAACTGTGGGTTCGTCGAACCGTAAGGTTTTCGACAGAACCGAGGATTTCAGTAGGATTGCGAGTTATCAGTGTCAGATAGTTGGGGTTTGGTGGATTGCTGATATCAGTCCGAAACGCCATCGATCCCACGATTCGACGGTCAAACGATTCGACGAACGTTGTCGAGCAGTTGAATCGGGATTAGTTCTACTATCTAACATCTCATATCTCAAATCTAACCTCTCGCATCTAACATCTCATATCTCACATCTCACATCTCCGCTCCACCTCACTTCTTCCTCCTCAACGCTCTTTTCCACCAGGGTAGGAGGACCTCGTCGTGGTAGCCGTAGGTGTTGCCGTAGCCATACCCATAGCCGTAGCCATAACCGTATCCGTAACCCAGGTCCTTGTGCACGTCGTTGAAGAGGGCGTAGATTTTGGTGACGCCGCCTTTTTCCACCAGGTTATTGAGGATCTGTACGTTTTCCCGGATGGAATAGTCCTGACGGAACACATAGAAGCTGACATCGGCAAAGGCAAAAAGCTGCTTGGTCTCGGAAACCAGCCCCACCGGCGGGCAGTCCATCACCACGACGTCGTAGGCCTGCCTCAGTTCCTCCATAGTTTCGGCAAATTTCTCCTGGAGGAGAAGCTCGGAGGGGTTTGGGGGGATGGGACCGGAAAGGATGATGTCCATGTTTTCGTATCCCGAGGGCTTTACCACCTCCTGCCAGGTGGTCTGGGAACTAAGAAAGGTACTTACCCCCGTGTCGTTTGTCAGCCCAAATTCCTCGGCGATTTTCGGTTTGCGCAGATCGAGTCCGATCAGGAGGGTACGTTTGCCCATCAGCGCATAGGCAGCGGCCAGGTTGATGGAGGCAAAGGTCTTGCCCTCTCCGGAGATACTGGAGGTAAACAGGGCGGTGATCTTTTCCTGGTTGGGTACCAGGTAGCTGATATCGGCCCGCAGGCCCCGGAAAGATTCCGTGACGGTGGAGCGGGGGCTTGTAAATACGGGTACGCGTTGCCCGGTGGTATTGCGGCCAATGGTGCCGATCAGGGGGACAGCGGCTTCTTTTTCCAGGTACTTGGGATCCTCGAGTTTGATATTCAGCAGGTCCCGTACGCTGATAAAGCCGATGGGGATGATCAGCCCCATGATCAGGCCGATCAGCATATTGAGTGCCCTACGGGGCGATATGGGTAGCTGTCCCGCTTGGGCGGAGTCCAGTATCTTGTTTTTGGGCATATTGGATGCCTTGGTGATTTCGGCTTCGGCGCGTTTTTGCAGCAGGTATACGTAGATGTTTTCGTTGATGCTAAACTGCCGCTGTAGGCCCAGGAGGCGTCTCTCGGTCATGGGCAGCGTATTTATCTCCCGCTCGACGAGTCGGATGCGGCTGTCCAGTTCGGTGATCAGCGTTTGGTTGTTGCGGATGGCCGAGTTGACGTTTTCCTGCAGGGCCCGCTTTACGCTCTCTATTTTGCTGTTGATCTCCCGCACGGCGGGGGTTTGGTCGGAAAGGTTGGCCGAAAGGCTTATTTTCTGCGCCTGTAGCTCGGATAAGTTGAGTACCAGCGCATTCAGTAGGGGATCCGCTACACCCATAACGGAGGGGGCCACGATGTTGTTCAGGTCGTCCCGGTTGAGGTAGGTTTGCAGGGTTTGGTAGTAGCTAAGCTGAAGCTCTGCGGTGCTCTTTTCCTTTTCTACGTCCTGCAAGCGGGAGAATATTTGATTTCCCTCTTGGGAAAGGTTAAAGATGCGGTTTTCGGAGCGGTACTGTTCCAGGCGGCTTTCGAAGTAGTTGAGGGAGTCGGTGATGCCCCTAAGCTGATTATCGATAAAGAGGACGGTGTTTTCCGAGGCCCGGTTCTTTTCCCGCAGTTCCCGCTCCAGGTAGGAGTCCATCAGGGTATTGAGGTATTCCTCGCCCAGGCGCCGGATGGAGGTTTCCAGGCTGAGGGTAAGGATGGACGCCATTTTGTTTAAGGAGGCTACTTGCAGGCGGTTTCGGTAGGCAAGTGCCAAAGAAGGGGTATCCTGTAAGTCAAAGTAGACCACTTCGCCCGGCAGGGCACTGGTATTCCGAATCGAAAAGTAGGAGGTGGGGCTTTCGATAGTTTCCCCAAAGCGGTACTCGCCCTCCAGTGCGGGAGGGTTTTCTACCCGGCTTTTGTAGCGGGTATCCTGTGGGTTGTATAGGGAAAATTGGGGCTCCTCGAAGGTTAGCAGGAAGCGTTCCTGGTTTAGGACTTCCACCTTAAAGCGACCGCCCACCAGTTGGGGTTTGGTCCAGTCCACCTCTACGTAGATGGGGTTATTGCCGTAGATCTGGGAGGTTTTAAGCAGGCCTTTCAGGTAGTAGCGGACGTTGAGGTCCATTTTTTTGACCGTTTCCTCGGCAAGGGAGTAAGACTTCAGGATGCCGATCTCGTTGTCCACATTGGAGCGGGGACGGAACATGGCCGCAGCGCGAAAGAGGTCTTCGCCCGTTCCGGAGGGATCATCCGTTACCACCACCGTACTCTCCACCCGATAAACCGGCGTGGCCCAGCGGTTGGCAAAAAAGGCGGCGGCCAATCCAATGATCACGGAGATGGTGATAACGGGCCAATGGTTTAGGTACTTAAAGAGCGTGGCCCGCAAGTCGATCTGATCCTCCTCTAGGGCAGGATTGGATGTTTGTTGGGGATTTGATTGGGTTTGCTTCATGAATGGTTTATTTTTTCATTGGCCGAATTTGCAGGGCGTGCAAGGGATCCAACCAACTTTTAATTTCCAGGTAATACCGTTAAACGTAACGGAAAGTCAAGGGTGCTTAGTACTTTCTTCTGTTAACCCGAGGGTTACCACCGAGCAATCAGGTTCAGCACGAGGACGAACGCAGAGATCGAGGAGGCCAAGAGGGCCAGGGTTTGGGAGGCGTTTTCTCCTGCGCCCACCTCACGGACCTTCATGGGCTCGGCATAAAGCTGATCGTTGGGCTGTATGAAGTAAAAGGGGGAATGTACGATATGCCGGTCGTTCAGGTTGACCCGGTGCAGCCTGGTGCCGTCCGGGTACTGCCGGATAATCAGGAGTTCGTCGCGTTTGGCCACGGTGGTCAGGTCTCCCGACTGGGCAATGGCCTCAAAGATGGTCATGCGGTCCTGCAGCACCACGTGCTTGCCCGGACGCCGGAACTCTCCGATGGTGGAGAAGCGAATCCCCCCCAGCTTCACGGTCACAAAGAGTTCGGATTTGACGTACTCCCGTAGGCGCTCCTCGATGGTCACCCGGGCCTCGTCCAGGGTCATCTGCATTACGGATACCTCCCCCAGGAGGGGAAGGCGTACGTTGCCGTTTCGGTCTACCGTAAATCCGGTCATGTAGTAGATATCGCCTCCGGTCTGGGCAATCTGACCTATCATGGCCCGGTTTCCCCCTCCTCCCGTTTGATCTTTAAAGCCAAAGCCTTCTTTGATCATATCCTCGGCCGTCTTCACGTTGATGTCCAGGATATCGTTAAACTGCAAGCGGTACTCGGGGAGTTCGTAGGTAATCAGTTCTCCGTCTGCGATGGGGACGTTGCCCTCGAGGTTTTGGAGGTAGATGATGCGTTTATTGGATACGCAGGACGCGCCTAAGGCCAGCGTCAAGGCCATAACTAGTAGCTTTTTAAACCATGCCATGAAAAACAGCGGATTATAGTGGGGGGACAAACAAAAGGAATGTACCCCGGATGAACAAGAAATTTTATTGTTATTTTTTGCGAAAAACCAAATGACGTCTGATCGATTGTGGGCAGTCCGAAAACTCAATTTATAAACGTCAAAAAACAACTTTTGAAATGCATTTTTGCTATTTCGTAATCTTCGTTAGGTTTCGCTGGTTAAGGTATTAAGTAGTTGATAGTCTGTGTGATAAAAGGGGTTATTGCTAAAAAATAGATTGGTTAACACACAGTTTCACCACGTGAGTCCCATCTGAGACTTGGGCACGAAGCTATTAAAAAATCGGCAAACGAGGCAAAAAAATGACTGATTTTGTAAGTGTGTTAAACCAAATTTAATTTTCCGGTCATTCGTAAAATGCGAGACCTGCCAGGTTTTTTTGCGTTGGATTTTGGGCTTTTTTTGCACAGGGATCCTGTTTTTGGAGTGGAAACCTGGCAGGTCTAATCGGATATTCTGTCCTTCCGAGCAGGATCTTCCGGTGCTGTGTTGCCCATGGCGATTGATTTCGCGCCTTTGGCGCTTGGGGTGGTATATTCCCATACTTCCTTGGGCGTTGCCCAAGGCTAATGATTTAGCACGGTTGGTGCGGAAATACATAAGCACCAACGGAGTGACTGGGACTGGCATAGCTTCTCTGGGCATGGGCTTCCCCAAATCGGCGGGTGCAGGTGGTGTCCGATGTGAATGATTTTGCACGTTTGGTGCGGATATTCATAAGCACCAACGGAGTGACTGGGACT
>NZ_AQHR01000087.1 GCF_000390185.1 Lunatimonas lonarensis
CAAAATATCTCCTTTAACCGGGAAAGGACGCAATGTGGGTTAAAGCCTCAAGTGTAACTCAAGGATGATGACACAATAAAAGAATAGCATCTCCCGCGCTACCCAGTTACATGTCCGATAAACTCTACCACAGCGATGAAAGGAGTGGGCTGACTGCTTAAGCTTGTCGACGACAGAAAACTTAGAAATTAATTCCCCCCACTGAAATGAAATTTCAGTGTACATGCTTTTTTTTGCTTTATAAATCTTAATCAAAATAATTTATAACGTTTACCTAAAATTATAAGACTATGAAAAAGATAACCTACTTTCTTTTACTCGTTGGTGGTATTTTGGGAAATGTGTCTTGTATTGACAACGTCGACAACTCAACTACTTCCCACTTTAAGGCTGATCTAGAACAAAATGAAAAGATTTTAAAATCATTAGAGCGTACTCTTTATGAGTATTTAGCGTCAGATATGACACTATCTAAAGAAGAATTATCGCATAAATACATCGAGAATCTCCACGAATTGGGAGCAAGAGTATATTCTTTAGGATCTTCTCAGCCCACTCTTCGCACCAACTTTAGACCCTCAGATGAGTATGTTCAAATTTCAAGAGCTCTTACTGACGCTGCCTCCCATTCTACCCATCAGATTTACATAGAAACATTAAGTAAACTAAAAATATCGACAGATGGATCGAGAATGTCCCAAATGGAAAAAGATTTAGTTGTAGAAAACATAAATTTTATGAATTCTTTCGTAAATTGGATGGAATCGACCAATAACGCTTTGGGTACATCAGCAACTTGTAATGGCTGGTGGTCATGTTGGGGCAAATGTGCGGCAGGAGTGTTGGGCAGCGGAATAACGGGCGGTATAGGGGGCTGCGCGACAGGTGCTCTAGTTGGGGGCGCTGTAGGTACAGTAGCTCCAGGAATTGGAAATGGAGTAGGAGTAGTCTCAGGGTGTGTTGCAATGGGAGTAATTGGTGGAATTGGAGGAGCTTTACTTGGGGCGTCTTCGTATTGTGAATAAAATACTAACTTATCATGAAATCGAGCACGACGCAAGCGACACACGGAGGGCCGCCCCGATAGCTATCGGGAATTCGTGCGAGATTCCATCTGACCGCTAAAGAACAAATTATAAACAGATGAAAAATCAATTCTCAAAAAAAGGAGCTGGGGCAATCCTCTCAATAATTCCACTCATTGCGCTGATCGGCTGGGCAGGCTTTACCTTTCTCCGATTCAAGCCGTTACTGGGTACTGAACAAGCGTGGCGGTTTCATTATTCCTTTACTGCTTTTCTGCTTTTGAGTACTGGCCTGGCCATCGTTTGCGGTGCATGGCTCATCTATTTTGTGCTTCGAAATAAGACCCTACCGGGCAAATCCAATACCAAAATCCTATAGATTTGGTAGGTTTTAAATAAAGAGAATGGGTAGGAGAAAGAAGAGAAGCACGAACATACCCGTTAGATTGTAGAATAGCATTGTTTATTATATCGGAATCCGTGTCGACAATGTTAAGACAGAGATAAAGCATGTGATAATTGATCATAATAACCTGGTAAGAAGAGGGTTAAACCCGAAAAAAACCCCCGTTCGTACAGTAATGGGGGTTTTGTTTATATCTTTTAGGAATTGACACCGAATATCCGATTTTTTTTCTTCGCTTCCTGTGTTTTAATAGTATAACCAACGATAAAGATGCACCGGTTTTTCTCCTCCTACGCCACCCGCTCCAACCTGTTGCTGTTGGTTGCCCTGACCATCCTGAATAACCTCGCCCTGGTATGGTTTTTCCGGGATTTTCCGGAGCCTATTCTGGACACCTTCCTGTTCTACACCGGCGAGGAAGCCTATGCCATCATCGGGAATTACGGGACAGAGTACCGGAACATGTACATCCGAGGTACCCTCCTCCTGGACTTTGTATACCCTGTATTCTATTGCCTGATGTTGGCCTTTGGCATTTTCCGGCTGAGCAAACACGCGGGTTGGGCCTACTTACCTTTATGGATTCTTCCTGTGGACTACCTGGAAAACGGCACGCTGATCTTTTTGCTGTCGCAATACCCGGAAGAGTACCGACTGATCGCCAGTGCCGTGGGATTTGTCACCTGTACCAAATGGGCCATGGTAATGGCCTCGGTGTTGTTTATTCTTCGGGCCTTGTGGATGCGGTATATTATGAAGAGACCTAATGAAGAGACCTAATTTTCCCTAAGAAAATAGCCGGCTGAGAAGATCCCCTAGCCGGCACCATAGAAAGAAAAGCTTTCAGGAGGAATATTTGGCTTTTTTGAAAAAATATCAGATTGACTATGATGAGAGATATTTGTGGGATTGATTGTCGCACCGTTGGTGCTTGCGGGGATTGGGAGGACATGTTAGCATAGCCCTAGCAGGCCATGCTAATGATTAACGCACCCTTGGTGCTTTTGCAGAGGTGGCCGAATGATTCCATAGAGGTGTTGGCTAGGTTAGTGCCGATACCGCCGTGGGTACTTATTCAATTATCAGCACCAAAGGTGCAAAATTATTAGCCTTGGGCAAGGCCCAAGGAAACATGCGACTACGCCACCCAAGCGCCAAAGGCGCGGAATCAACAGCCAGTGGCAACACCCCTGCTTTGGAAAATCTCCAGGTCTCAGCCATAAGAAAAGGCCGGCTGAGAAGATCCCTAAGGCGGCCACACATTCTTTCGGCGACCCTGCTGCCTATGCTTAGGTCAATTTGAGCTCCTGTCCACTCCGAAAGCCACGCAATAAAACTTCTTGGTATTCAATACTTTTTTTAATTTTACCACAGTAAGAGTTGTTTTTTAGATGACAAGAGGGATAAAAAATGCCACAATCTATAGCTTACAATTACAGCCATATCACTTTTAGTACGAAGGACAGACATCCATTTATTGATGAATTTATTGAGTGTGAGTTATTCCAATACATTGGAGGGATCTGTAAAAATTTGGATGTTCCAGTCATTTTTGTCGCTATTTTGAGTCGTGGACAGGCATGAAAACCCCTGTGGTAAGATGAAGACAAAAGGTAAGCTTTTCAGGTAGTTTCTATGTGAACAGGTGTAGAAGCCGTTTGCCTTCACCTAACCAACTTTACCTATATTGAATCCTTGTTACTTTTTTGCTACAGGTCAAAAAAGTAACCAAAAAACCCCGCCGCTGTGCATCTCTTGGCTAAAATCCGTGCTCAGCCCGCGCATAGGCAAACTCCTCGGTTTTTGGAAAGTCCATGTACTACAAAATGGATTTATGACCCAAAAACCTCGTCAGACATGCCTCTGCCTTTGCCACCGCACTGCCCGGATTTCTTCACGCCAAAATCTGCAAGGCGGTAGATACCGTGAGCATGTGGTTTTTATCCAATATACACTTTAACGGGTCACATCAAACCATCAAGAGCCTTGACGAAAAAAGGTATCAGGTCAATTTTAATAACCGAAATTAAAATGGGTGTCCCAACGACGAAAAAAAGTAACTACCGCACCCTTGGCGCTTTTGCAGAGGTGGCCGAATGATTCCATAGACGTGTTGGCTAGGTTAGTGCCGGTACCACCGTAGGTGCTTATTCGATTACCAGCACCAAAGGTGCCAAATCAATAGCCTTGGGCAACGCCCAAGGAAACATGCGAATACGCCACCCAAGCGCCAAAGGCGCGGAATCAACAGTCAGTGGCAACACCCCTGCTTTGGAAAATCTCCAGGTCTCAGCCATAAGAAAAGGCCGGCTGAGAAGATCCCTAAGGCGGCCGCACATTCTTTCGGCGACCCTGCTGCCTATGCTTAGCTCAATTTGAGCTCCTGTCCACTCTGAAAGCAATACAATAAAGCTTCTTGGTATTCAATACTTTTTTTAATTTTACCACAGTAAGAGTTGTTTTTTAGATGACAAGAGGGATAAAAAATGCCACAATCTATAGCTTACAATTACAGCCATATCACTTTTAGTACGAAGGACAGGTGTCCATTTATTGATGAATTTATTGAGTGTGAGTTATTCCAATACATTGGTGGGATCTGTAAAAATTTGGATTTCAAACCTGTGAAAATTGGGGGCTATAAAGACCATGTACATATACTTTGCGTTTTGTCCAGAAAAATCACTTTGATGAAATTCATCGAAGAAGTGAAATCACATTCCTCCAAGTGGATGAAGACCAAAGGAGAAAAATATCATAACTTTTATTGGCAGCGTGGATATGGAAGTTTCTCGGTGAATCCTTCCGAAATTGACGTGGTGGTGAGGTATATTGAAAATCAATCCGAGCACCATAAAACGAAAACATTCCAGGAGGAGTATTTGGCATTTTTAAAAAAATATAAGATTGACTATGATGAGAGGTATTTGTGGGATTGATTGTCGCACCGTTAGTGCTTCCGGAATTTGGAATCATATGTCTGCATAGCCCTAGCAGGCCATGCTAACGATTAACGCACCCTTG
>NZ_AQHR01000088.1 GCF_000390185.1 Lunatimonas lonarensis
TTTGAAGATAGGAGACATTAGACGTTAGACATAAGATGTGAGATGCGCGAAATTTACGATACCACATCCTTTCCAAAACCATGAACCCGAAGCAAAACTATCCTCCCAAACCTAACCCAATATATCGCCGAAGGCATATATCCACCTATATCGCGAAGCATATATCATTTCATATCACTTTGTATAAATCCCGGCCATCGGAAAATCTATTTCTTAAACTGAGATTTCCGGCCATTCCAATAAAGTAACCATCCCGCCAGTGCCGTAAACATTACCAACGATATACGGGTTAGTATGGATACATCGGTACCCGGAGCCAAGAAGGCGTAAATACTGGCAGCAAGACAGCCAAAGAAATAAACAAATAACAAAGTCCGAAACATCTCTGATCTTTAACGTGAACCCAATGTATTTCCACATCCGTACACAGCTGCGGCTGTTGTTGCTACCCATAAGCTCCATCCACCGGCAACCGCCCAAAGCGGACCGGTAGTATAGGTTAGAAATACTACGCCGACTATAGATGCTCCTACGCCAACGGGTTGCATACTTACAGATACTAACCTTATAACCACAACCCAATATATCGCCGAAGGCTTAAATCTGAAACGTTAGACGTTAGACATAAGATGTGACATCGCAAAAATTACGATCCCACATCCTTTCCAAAACCACGAATCCGGAGCAAAACTATCCTCCCAAACGCAACCAAATATATCGCCGCAGGCGTATATCAACGAATATCGCAAAGCATATATCATTTTAATATCGGCGCAGGCATATATCTGAGACGTTAGACGTTAGACATAAGATGTGAGATTCGCAAAAATTAAGATCCTACATCCTTTCCAAAACCACGAATCCGGAGCAAAACTATCCTCCCAATCGCAACCAAATATATCGCCGAAGGCTTATATCCACTTATATCGCGCAGCATATATCATTTCAGTATCGCCGAAGGCTTATATCTGAGACGTTAGACGTTAGACCTAAGATGTGAGATTCACAAAAATTAAGATCCTACATCCTTTCCAAAACCACGAATCCGGAGCAAAACTATCCTCCCAATCGCAACCAAATATATCGCCGAAGGCTTATATCCACTTATATCGCGAAGCATATATCATTTCAGTATCGCCGAAGGCTTATATCTGAGACGTTAGACGTTAGACCTAAGATGTGAGATTCGCAAAAATTACGATCCCACATCCTTTCCAAAACCACGATTCCGAAGCAATTCTATCCCCCAAAACGTAACCCAATATATCGCCGCAGGCATATATCCACCTATATCGCGAAGCATATATCATTTAATTACATTAAACAACGGCGGCTCACGGAGATACCACATCAGAAAGAAATTGAAAATGGCTAACCCAAAAACTGTAACATCTAGCGAAACGCTACGGACTGCATTATACAAGGTAAATGGGCTGTGGCCTTCGCCGTAATCAAATTGTAGAGATCCACTAATGGTATACCGCACCCAAAATACAATAAAACACACTGCAGAGAGATAAAAAAAACCTACCCACATACCATTTAGAAAAAAGTAGTAGGTACTTATCCCGGCTAATGGAATCAGTGGCCAACTATCTCTGCGGGTTAAATGGGTTACCCCATAGTAAAAATACGGTATGTGAAACAGTAAAATTGCCAACATCGCTGAAGGAAAAAATCCATACCAATCCCCCCCGTTGATAATATCGAAAGGCAGGATCAAAAACACAATAGCTATAACCAAGGCCGTAGCCCGATAGATAAGGTCGCCTCTTAGTTTCATCGGAAACAGCGTTTGTTCAACTCCCCAAAGTACGGCCTCCTCACTGAAAAATAATTTCAGTGGGGCGAAAAAAGCATTTTCTTTGGACTCTGGCACCGAACCCATGACAGAGAGACGAAAAAAATCACTTAACTTCCATATCCCAAAAAAGACTTCATGCCGGGTACTGCCGTCCGTCTAGTTGTATTACTTCTTCTCTACCACCTCCTCTTTACGGTGTTATTTCACCATTACCTGCTTACTCATGGTGGGGATTCGATTGCGTACTGGCAACTTTCTATCACCAATTACCGTCCGGCACTGGGCTGGATGGACTATTTTGAGTACGGTAATTTTTTCATGCAATGGCTAACCTACGTTCCAGCTCGGGTTATGGGACTTTCCTATCTCACTGGAAATTTACTCTTTAGTCTGGTAGGTTTTCTCGGCTTTGTGGAGTTGCTTCGCCTGGGACTTACCCACTGGGGGTGGGAAAAGGGAAGCCTTCTGAAAAATGCATGGGTTCTTGCCCTTTTTATACCAAGTGCCCATTTCTGGACCGCAGGCGTAGGAAAAGAAGCCGTCTTGTGGCTGGGAACGATATGGGTACTCAAAGGAAACACCAACCTTTGGAAAAATGGCCACTGGCTCCTATTAGGCCTGTTTTTGACCGGTATGACACGTCCGATCCACGGGGCAGTGCTCATTTTGATCACCACAGTCTATCAACTCCAAGACCGGAAAATCCTGAATAGTCCTTTTCGATGGCCAGTTATCGCCCTCTCTGCGGTGGGGGGGGCGTTTTTGCTTTACATTTTACTTCGCCAAACCCACCTATCTGCTTGGAGCCTCGCTGCCATTTACGATTTTTTCAACAGCCAACTGGAATTTCTGGCAGGATTTCAGGCGGGAAGTTATATCCCCATGCACGAGTACACGTGGCCTGTGCGGCTTTGGACGGTACTTTTTCGCCCACACCTGGGGGAGAGCGTAGGGATATGGCGATGGGCTGCAGCCTTGGAGAACAGTTTCTTGTTGCTACTTTCCCTAACCGCATTAGGCACAGGGGTATGGAAAAGGACCTTGCTAAACCCTCCACACTTTGTCTTGCAGGGGCTCATCCTTGGCATCGCAATGTTGCTCTTATACAGTGTCACGCTGAACAACCTGGGCATCATCACGCGCATGAAAAGCATTTTACTACCGTTTTTCGGGCTATTATGGCTTCCCTATACCGCTCTTATCAAAAAGAAAGTTATTTTTGGCGGTAATTAGCTTTGTCACTTACTATTCAACCCATCGTAGTGAGCCAGTCATTTTTCGTCATATCCCTTGATTTTGAGCTGCACTGGGGCCGCTTCGACAAGACTTCCTACCTTGGTAGGCTGGGCTACTATGAACGGGCAAGAGAGGCTGTTCCGCGTTTATTGGATCTTTTTGCCGAGTTTGGCATTTCAGCTACTTGGGCTACGGTAGGCATGCTACTGGCAAACGACCGTGAGGAATGGCGGATCTATCAGCCCGATGTACCGCCTCTGTTCAAATCCGAGGGTTATTCGGCCTACCGTTGGTACGAGAAACACGAAGTGCCCGACAGCATTCTCTTCGCCCCTGATTTGGCTAAATGCATACACAGCTATCCGGGACAGGAAATTGGCTGCCATACCCACGCCCATTACTATACCGGGGCAGCTGGTGCCTGCGAAGCCAGTTTCCGTGCCGACTTACAAGCAGCCAGACGGATAGCAAAGGAAAAACTGGGCATGGACATGCGCTCCCTGGTTTTTCCCAGAAATCAATATAATGACGAAGTACTGAGAATTTCCGGAGAAGAAGGATTTTCCATGGTGCGCACAAATCCCTACGATTGGTACTGGCAAAACCCACAAGATCACGAATTCTCCAAACGCCTGTTCCGTACAGGTGACTCAATACTTCCTCTGAGTAACAAAACCTCGTACCCACGCGCGATGCTCCATGTACCTAAACCTCCCTTGCCGGTGCAAGTCCCCGCCTCCCGTTTCTTTCGCCCTTTCCAATCCAAAGCTCTTTGGGTCAATCGCCTCAAGTTAAAACGCATCTTTCAGGAAATGAATCTGGCGGCAGCCGAAGGTGAGGTATATCATATGTGGTGGCACCCCCACAATCACGGCCATCACCTGGAATCTTCCCTCGCTGAGGTAAGACAAGTCCTCTCCCATTACCAACAGCTGCATGAAAAAACCGGCATGCAATCTATCAACATGGCAGATTTAGGGGCTATCGTATATAGCGTATAATGAATATATTGCTCCGACTAAATCAAACTCACCTGCTAGATGTTATCTCCCCGTTGCAACCAAATCAAAATGATATTCCCTTAAAATTCCACAAACTAGTCCTTTTATGAAGCTACAGGACATTTACATCTATCCGATCAAGTCATTGGGTGGTATCCGCTTGGCATCTGCCAAACTAGAAGAACGAGGAATCCAGTACGACCGAAGATGGATGCTCGTAGATGCGCAGGGCTGCTTTCTTTCTCAGCGTACCCATCCGCAAATGGCACTTTTGGGGGTAAGCGTGCTGCCCGAGGGGCTACGAATTACCCACAAGATGGACAAGAGACAGTCTATACTGGTTCCATTCACCCCGGAAACGAATCGGATGATCCCTGTGTCAATCTGGGAGGACCTGGTAGCAGGTCAGGTGGTGTCGAAAACAGCGGGCAGGTGGTTTTCTGAAATATTGCGAATGCCTTGTGAGTTGGTAATGATGCCGGAAAATATCCAGCGAAAAATCGATCCCAAATACGCCGTAAAAGGGGAAACGGTGAGCTATGCGGATGCCATGCCTTATCTACTAATCGGACAGGCATCCCTTGATGATCTGAATGCCCGTCTTGAAAACCCCGTTCCGATGAACCGATTTAGACCCAACTTGGTGTTTTCAGGGGGGATTCCTTATGAGGACGACGGCTGGAAAACCCTACGAATAGGGGATGCTGTTTTTAAAATTACCAAACCCTGTGCCCGGTGTGTACTGACCACGGTAGACCAGGCCACAGCAAAAAAGGGCAAAGAGCCTCTCCGCACATTGGCCGGCTACAGAAATGTAGGGGGGAAAGTCTTG
The DNA here is from genome assembly GCF_000390185.1 of Lunatimonas lonarensis. Lineage (GTDB taxonomy): Bacteria > Bacteroidota > Bacteroidia > Cytophagales > Cyclobacteriaceae > Lunatimonas > Lunatimonas lonarensis. The sequence continues at coordinate 4,874 of NZ_AQHR01000088.1, forward strand.
TTTGGGCAGAATATGCTGCTATTGGGAGGTTCCAGCCTGCACGTTGGCGATGCGCTGATTCCCTCAGCCTCGTAAAGGATTATTTCTTGGGGCGAAAAACCTTGATTACCGCTGGATTTGCCTCCAAATAAGGGCCCTCTATGAGGTCAATGCAGTAGGGTATGGCCGGAAAGACCGCATCCAAGCATTGCCGTATGGCGGACGGTTTCCCTGGAAGGTTGACAATCAGGCTTTGGTTTCGGATGCCGGCCGTCTGCCGGGAAAGGATGGCGGTAGGAACGTATTGAAGGCTTACCTGCCGCATCAGTTCGCCGAATCCAGGCATCATTTTTTGGCAGACCGCCTCGGTGGCTTCGGGAGTGACATCGCGAAGTGCCGGCCCCGTACCACCGGTGGTTACCACGAGGCAGCAGCCCTCCCGATCGCAAAGTTCGATGAGGGTTTCTTCCAACCGATCCTGCTCGTCGGGCACCACCCGATAGACCGGTTCCCACGGAGAAAGGAGGTATTCCGTAAGTGTCCGGATGATTTCCTTACCTGAAATATCTTCGTATACGTTGGCTGCCGCCCGATCGGAGGAGGTTATGATGCCTATTTTTATGCTCATCGTGACCGAAATTGATCTTCAAAGAAAGGAAATTTTTCGGACATCAAAAGCCTTTGGCTCTGCAATTCTACCTTTGTTAATTGATTTATGGTTTAAAAAACGAAGGTATCCAGTACCCTGGATTTTCAACGAAAAACCCGACGGAATAAGCCTCGTTAACCCGAACCTTTTTACCACAAACTCCGTTATAAAACCATTCATCTTCAATATAAACCTTTTAAAAAATGAAAAAGACCAAGTTATTGTTTGCCTTATTTTTACTATTTACAGCATCCATCCATGCGCAGCAGGAGTTCAAAATTGTAACCGTAGTTGAATCCATCGTTCCGATGGGCTTGGGTAGATCTAGGATAGTTGATAACAATGCCACTACCGATTATCAAGAGTTCACTACGGAAAGAACCGACGGTAGAAGGAGCAATCAGCGGGAGATCAGCCGTTCGGACCTACGGATCGATGAAATTGAAGAGACGAAGCTGTTAAACTTTTTCAGTGCCACCGGGATCAACTTCCAAAATATTGCTTCCAATGACGCGATTATTACCTCCAAAATAAACACCATGCTCTCGGACGGGTGGAAGTTGACCTTTGTAACCAGTGGAGTGGAAAGCAATGCCGGTCCGGACGATGGTCAGGGGATTTTTATCACTCGTCTGTTTTTTTCGCGATAGTAGTTTACTTGGGAGTCTGCGGCATACCGCGAAAAACGGATAGATATCGGCCTGAAATCTTCAAATTGGATGCGTGATCCAAACGCAAAAAAAGCTAGGCTTTGCGCAGCTCCAACACGGTGATTTCAGGCCAGATACCTACCCTACCGGAAAAAGCATGAAACCCGAATCCCCGATTGACATAAAGGTATTTGCCATTATGCTCCGCGATACCGGCCCAATTCGGGTACCGAAATTGAGCAGGACTCCAGCGTATCAAGGGAGTTTCTATCCCAAACTGCATACCATGGGTATGGCCGCTAAGCGTTAAATGTACCTGCTTGGGATGGTTTTTTACTTCCTCATCCCAATGGGATGGGTCATGGGAAAGAAGTATTTTGAACTCTGCCGGATCGGCCTCTAGCAGTGCTTTTTCCAAATCTCCCTTCGCGTGAAAGCCTACTCCCCAATTTTCCACACCCAACAAGCGGATACGCTGCCCATCTTTTTCCAACAGCACGCTTTCGTCCAATAATAGCCTGTATCCCATTTCTGCATGCAACTCCTTGAGCCGTCGAAAGTTTTGCTCCTTCTCTTCCTTGCTGGGCCAGGAGACGTAGTCACCATAGTCGTGATTGCCCAAGATGGAGAACTGGCCAAAGGGAGCCCTTATCTTGGCAAACCCCTTTGCAAAGGGACTGATTTCATCCGCCTTGTGGTTAACCAAGTCACCGGTGAACACAAATAGATCCGATTGCTGCTTTGCAGCGAGGTCTATCCCCCGCTGCACCGCATCCCGGTCGGTAAAGCTTCCGGCGTGGATATCTGAAAGCTGCGTAATGGTAAATCCGTCAAAGGCATCGGGCAAGTCCTTGAAATAAACGGTTTGACGTATGACGCGGAAATTATATTTGCCCCGGACGATCCCATACACAAATCCCGCAAAGGGGATGGCAGCCGTCGCAAAGGCCAATTGGCTAACAAATTTTCTTCTGTCCGGCAGATAACCACCTGTGCCCTGCGCTTCGCCCCAGAAATAATTCCATCCGCTAGCCAATACCCGTACGATATCTTCAGCAAACAAGAACAGGATAACGGTAATCTGCGTGACAGTAACCGTTAGAAACAGGTTTAACACCTGCTGGGAGTCCCGGCTTATCTCTCCTTCTCTAGAAATCCGGAAAAAGGTAAACAGAATCCACAAGGTAATGCCCACCATCACAAGCCAATAGGCGGCAAATACAAGTAGTTTTCCACGTGTATGATCCCAACCCTGAAAGAGTGCCTTAAACCCTTGAAAGGTATACCAATTCAAAAAACAACTAAAGAGAAAGACAGTAGTGATAAAAATAATCGGACCAAGATTGTTCATTCGTAGGAGTTTGTGCTGTTAAATAATCGAAATAAAACCGAAAAGGTTTTACTTATCCCTGATTAATGTCGGTTTGCATCAACTCTACCCGGCTGCTTAGCGTTGCCTTCACTATCCGATCCCCCCCGACTGTCCCGTGTACGGGCAATGTTCGGGATGGATGGTGTCCGGTCGCCAGGGGTATGTAGTGGTGATCGGCCAATAGTCCCAGGCTTGGATCCAATCCAATCCAGCCAGCACCGGGCAGATAGGCCTCCACCCATGCATGTAGTTCATGCCCCTCGTCCAGATCCGGGTTAAAAGCATAGCCACTTACAAATCTGGATGCAATGCCGGCATTCCTAAGCATAATCATCATCATCCATGCCAAATCCCTGCAAGACGCTTGCTTCTTGTGAAATGTATACACCGGTTCCCATACATTCTCCTCAAGGCGGATCATATGCTCCCATTCGGCATATAACGAAGCGTTTAGGGAGGTCAGGAAAAGTATGGGATCTCCCGAAGTCATATGATCTCTGACAAAGCTAGTTAACTCGGAATGCTCGCCTCCTGCAAGAAAGGGGGCCAAAAGTGGGGTTTCTTCAGAATGGTATGTGAACGGCTTTTCCCTTGCAACATCAACCGACTCCAAAAAACCGGAATCTATCACAAAGGCATAGGGATTAAACGGTCTGCTCTCAACGTGGGCATGAAGCATTACCCTCAACTCGGCGGAGGATTCGCCAAACCAAACCTGAAAATAGGGATTACCTTCCAAGCTGAACCGCTCACTGATGCCCGAAGGCTCAGGGGCTACATCCAGCCTGTATTCCAAAATACGCAAATAGTCTCGTTGAAGGGGCTTCAGCAACAACTGGTGCGGGTTCAGGAACACCTTTGAACTATACGTGTATAAGGTTTCATGGTGTATCCTAATCTTCATGTGCCTCCGTGACTATTCAGAATCCTCGATTTCCGCATGGGAGAAGGCTTTCGCCAATCCATCAGACGGCAGATTGTTGATCGCTTCTTTGAGGCAGTTGTTCCAATACTCGGAGATATGGCTCAACTCATGCTGCTCAAACCGGTTTTCGATGATATTGTAGCTGTTGTTTTCCAGGATGACCGTATCTATGGGATAATCCACGTCGTTGGCAGAAATCCGGGTTGCATCAAAGGCCAAAAATGCACTCTTAAGGGCAAAGTCCAATGGCTCATCAAATCGGAGGGATCGACGCAGCACCGGATTGCCAAATCCCGTATTGCCAATAATGACAAATGGGGTACCTTGCCGAATCTCGATCCAGTTGCCCTCCGGGTAAAGCATAAAAAGCTTGGGTTCCTTGTCTTCCTCCAGCTGCCCGCCTATAATCGAATACAGGTTGAAAGCCAAACCTGACTCGGCCAGTGAAGCTTTGTCCTCCTTGGCCACCCGCTTTACCTGATCCGCAAATCCATTGACAGCTTTATACATCTTGTCGTAGGTATCGTCTTCCTTTTCAATCAACTCCGCAAAATAGGTGATTGCCTTGTCGCGAACCGACCGAAGACCCGAGGTCATGATAAAAAAGGAATGTCTTTTACGGTTGACGGTATACAGCTTTTTGGACGTGGTGGTATCACTTCCCGATGTAATCCGCGTATCCGCCAGTCCTACGATCCCGTAGCGGGTTTTGACTCCAATACAAAATGTCATCCTTGCACACTTATTTGATTCGCAAAGGTATCCTTTATTTGAAAGAAATTCTCATTGATCCTATCCGAAATGAAATTTGTTTTGATAAGGAGATGCTCAAGGTATTCATGGAGGCCTCCTTGGATGATTTCGGCCACATCATCGTATTCCAACTTGGAACGCAACTCCCCTATTGCCTTTTCGGAGCTGTTGGTGTATCCCGACCCGTTGGAGCCCGTTATTTTCTTCAGGCATGACTCTGCCTCCTTGAGGCAGTAAAAGACTGACCTGGGAAAATACTTGTTCAGCACCAAAAACTCGACCACACCGGCAGGATCTATATTCCCGTAGAGCCTCCTGTACGTATTAAAGGCAGTAACGGACTTGAGGAGTGCCATCCAGTGGAGAAAATCCAACGGCGTCCCTACTTCATCCGTAGACGGCAACAAAATGTGGTATTTTACGTCCAAGATCCGCGCTGTCTTGTCGGCCCGCTCAAGGAACTGACCCAGCTGCCGGAAATACCAACCCTCGGTTCGTGCCACCGTATTATCTGCCAGTCCATACAGGAGCAGAATCTGACACTTAACATTTTCAAAGAAGCCTCTCGGGTCTTCCTTCATCCATTCTTTCTTGTCTGCCCCCCTTTTTACAAAATGATAGGTTTCGTTAAGTTTTTCCCACGTTTCCTTGGTGAGGTTTTCACGAATGATCCGGGCGTTTTCGCGGGCAAAGGTCACGGAAGATATCAGTGAGTTAGGATTGTCAGTATCGAATGCCAAAAAGTGGATCACCTCCTTTTTTGTAAAGGCCGCATGCTTGGAACGAAAGAGGGCATCATCGCCGGTAGCCATTACCAATGGCTCCCATTGCTCCTCCAAATCGCCTGGGAGGTCAAGCATAAGGTTAAAATTGACATCTATAAACCGGGCATAGTTTTCAGCTCTTTCCAGGTACCTTCCCAGCCAATAAATCGAATTTGCTACTCTACTTAACATGTTGAAGTGGTTTAGTCATTGAACAATACCCAGGTATCTTTACTGCCGCCCCCCTGGGAACTATTGACGACGAGGGAGCCCTTTTTCAACGCAACTCGGGTAAGCGCACCGGGTATCACCTGAATCTCGCGACCATAAAGTATGTAGGGCCTCAAATCCACGTGTCTTGGCTCGATAGTTTTGTTATCGATAATTGTAGGTACGGTAGAAAGCGAAAGAGTAGGCTGGGCGATGTAATTTTTGGGGTTGGCAGAAATCAGCTGTTTGAATTTTTCGTGTTCTTCCTTAGTAGCTTTGGGACCGATCAGCATGCCATAACCACCTGCTGCATTCGTCTCCTTCACCACCAAATCAGCGATGTTTTCCAACACATACTTCCGATCCTGCTCTTCCCTGCAGAGGTAGGTAGGTACATTGTTCAAAATCGGATCTTCGCCCAAGTAGTATTTGATGATTCTTGGCACATAGGCATATACGGCCTTATCATCTGCCACTCCCGTACCCGGGGCGTTGGCAAGTGCAATACTTCCGGCCTTATACGCCTCAAATAGTCCTGGGACACCCAGCAAGGAATCCGGATTAAACGCCAACGGATCCAAAAAGACATCGTCGATCCTTCGGTAGATCACATCTATCTGCTGTAGCCCCTTGGTGGTACGCATGTACACTTTCTTGTCCTTTACGGTCAGATCCATCCCCGATACCAACTCCACCCCCATCTGCTGCGCCAGGTAGGAATGCTCGAAATAGGCTGAGTTGTAGATACCGGGGGTGAGAACACCGATCACAGGCTTGGCCTTGTCGGAAAGGTGCTGAAGCATGGAAAGAAGCTTGGCCGAATAATCCGAAACAGGCCGGACACCAAGCTTATTAAAGAGCCCCGGAAAAGCCCGCTTAATAATCTCACGGCTCTCCAACATGTAGGAAACACCCGAAGGACAGCGGAGGTTGTCTTCCAATATGTAATAATCACCGTGGTGATCACGCACCAAATCGGTACCCGTGATGTGGCACCAAATCCCTTTGGGAGGGGTCAATCCCCTGCAGGCTTCCAGAAAATCCTTGCTCCCATATATCAGGTCATCAGGAACCACACCGTCTTTGATGATCTTTCCGTCATTGTAAATATCCTGCAAAAAAAGATTCAGTGCCTCTATGCGCTGTTTGAGACCACGGTCCAAATGATTCCACTCTTTGGCGGAAATGATCCGTGGAATAATGTCCAGATGCAGGATTTTTTCCACGCCTTGCTTGTCATGATACACGTTAAAGGTCATTCCCATCGCCATCTGGGCCTTATCCGCCGAAAATTGAAGGCGGGAAAGCTTTTTTTGGGGCGTGGTAGTCAGCAAATCGTTGAATGCGGCACCCTGTTGTCTTGGCGTGCCATCGGGAAAGTACATTTCATCGTAAAAATCGGGGGAATAGGCATAGTTGAACTTCATAAGATCACGTTTTGGTTGGTAATGGTTACCAAGAAGCCCACGGGAAAAACTAATGCAGTGCCTGCATGAATTGTTGGCCCTTCCCCGGATGCCTCTTGGGGGCAGGTCTTTTGGGTTTTTTACGCTTTCGTCCAAACGGGTAGTAAGACTTGGACAACTTAGTAAAATATTATCAAAAAACCAACCGCGCGCTCACGTCTTTATTCTACCAAACCGACTATAAACGCATACTCCATCGCCAATTCCTTCAAGGCTTTGAACCGCCCCGAGGCACCTCCGTGTCCTGCCACCATGTTGGTATATAGAAGGAGAAGGCCGTCGCCCACCTTGTGATCTCGAAGCTTTGCTACCCACTTGGTTGGTTCCCAGTACTGTACCTGACTATCGTGCAGACCCGACGTAACCAACAGATTGGGGTACGCTTTACGGCCTACGTTATCATAAGGTGAGTAGGATAGCATGTAGTCATAGTACTTCTTATCCTTTGGATTCCCCCATTCATCAAATTCACCCGTTGTCAATGGAATGCTTTCATCCAACATGGTCGTCACGACGTCCACGAAGGGCACCGCCGCCACCACTCCTTTAAACAAATCTGGACGTGCATTGATCACCGCCCCCATCAAAAGTCCTCCTGCGCTTCCTCCCATAGCAAACATACGGTCCGACGCACTGTATTTTTCCCGTTTCAAGAACTCCGTACAGGCGATGAAATCCGTAAACGTATTTTTCTTTTTCAGCATTTTCCCATCTTCGTACCAATATCTGCCCATCTCCTGACCTCCTCGTATATGGGCGATCGCATATACAAACCCTCTGTCCAGCAAACTAAGCCGGCTGCTACTAAAGGTAGGATCCATGCTGTAGCCATACGATCCATACGCATACAGGAGCAATGGATTGGTTCCGTTTTTGTTGAAAAGACGCTTACTGTAAACCAAGGAAATAGGGATTTCCGTACCATCCGATGCCAAAGCCCAGCAGCGCTCGGAACGATAAGCACTTGCATCGTAGCCCCCTACTACCTCCTGTTGCTTCATCAATTCTCTCGATTGGCTATCCATATCGTAATCATATATGGAGCTGGGCGTACAAAGCGAATTATAGCCAAATCGAAGTATATGGGTGTAAAACTCGGCATTCTGAGCGATCCAGACCGTGTAGACCGGTTCATCCATTTTGATGTAATGCTTACTTATACCATCCCACGAACGCACCTGAAGCCTGCCCAGTCCATAAAAACGTTCTTCCAAGACCAGGTGATTTTTAAATACCTCCATACCCTCTAAGAGGACATGTTCCCTATGGGGTATGAACTCCTGCCAAAACTCTTTGCCACAGGTAGCTACCGGTGCCCGCATCACCTGAAAATTCTTTGCACCAAACGCATTGGTCAACACATAGAAATGATCCTCTGCGTGTTCTACCTCATACTCCAGATCCCGTTCCCTAGGTTGTATCAACCTCCAGTCTTCACTGGGTGAGTCCGCCGGAAGCACCCTATACTCGGTGGACACGGTACTCTGAGATACAATAAAGAGAAACTGCTGGGACTTGGACTTACGCACGTGGCAGGTGAATGTGTCATCCGTTTCTTCATATAGCAACTCATCGGCCTCCTGTGGGGTACCTAGGGCATGCCTGTAAATACGGTAAGACCTGAGTGTCTCCGGATCCTGCTTTGCGTAGAATAACGTACGATTGTCGTTGGCCCAGCAGAAATTCCCGGTTACAGCCTCGATTTCATCGGGTAGCATGGAGCCATCTACCAAGTTTTTAATGGCCAGATTATAGATCCTTCTACCAACCGCATCAAAGGAATAGCAAAGCAGTCGCTGATCTTGGGATACCCCGAGACTACCCACCTGAAAATAGGCAGCGTCTCCGGCCAGCTCGTTCACGTCTAGCATTACCTCCTCTCGGGCATTTAAATGCTCTTTTTTCCGGCAATAGATGGGATACTCCTTGTCCTTCTCGTAGCGGTTAAAATAATAATAACCATTTTTATAGTAGGGAACGGATTCATCGTCCTCTTTGATGCGCCCTTTCATTTCCTGAAATAACTGTTCCTGGAGTGCCTCTGTGGGCTCCATCACCGACTTTAGATAATGATTTTCTGCATTGAGGTAATCAATGACTTCCGGATTATCCCGATCGTTCATCCAGTAATACTCATCAACGCGTATGTGTCCATGCGCTTCCAGTTGCTTGACCCGCTTCGGTGCGACGGGAGGTACTAGGTGGTTGTTCTTTAGCATTGCCCTTAATTGGTTTGTCTTCATTCCCACAAAGAAATTAATTTTTCTTCCAATCTCGCAGTATAAAAGCCTGTTTTCACTATATTGTTTACCAACTAAAATTGTTCGTGGCATTAACAATCAAATTTAAATTTTATGAGCCTATTAAAAGAATTTAGAGACTTTGCCGTCCGAGGCAATGTAGTGGATCTGGCGGTTGCGGTTGTGATTGGAGGAGCCTTCGGTAAGATAGTGACCTCTCTGGTAAATGACATCATCATGCCCCCCATAGGGCTTTTGGTCGGCGGCGTAGACTTTTCCGATCTGGCTATCACGCTCAAAGAAGCGGGCATTGGGGAAGACGGACAGGCAATCGCCGCCGTTACGATGGGTTATGGTGCATTTGTTCAGGTCATTATAGATTTTGCGATTGTGGCCTTCGCTATCTTTATGATTGTTAAGCTGATCAACCAGCTAAAACGCAAGGAAGAAAAAGCCCAAACACCCCCAACTCCCACCGTCAACAAAACCGAAGTCCTATTGGAGGAGATAAGGGATCTACTAAAAACCAACAAGACTGGGTGATAACAAAGCCTGAATTAACCCTTCTAACGGTTAAATTGGTATCTAAGCTGAAGGGTGGTTTCGGACAGCGTATTACCACTGATTTCCTGAAGGCCTGTACCGATACGTTCTCTATCGGTGTAGGCCGTTCTTGCCCATCTTGCCCATACAGTGAATTGCCGGCTGATTTTCCATTGCCCTAAAAGATAATATCGCATGCCCTGTCCGAAATAGTTTGGTGCAGAAAAAGCCCACAGCACATTCTTTTCGTAGACATACTGCCTATTGTCAAAATCGTCGGTATCAAAAAGTGCAAACCTTCCACTAAGGCGAAAGCTATCCCAAGTGCCCTCCACATCTTGCATCAGGGCAAATCCCGTGGTTTTTTTGCCCCCAAAATCAAAGTCACTGAACTGCACCCTGGATTTCATCGTCCATACATTGCTGAAGCGTCTATCCAAACTAATCACCCCGTTACGTTTGGAAGCAGGCATCAGCCGATAGTGGTTTGCATCCTGATCTGCCGAAATCAAGTTTCTATCTTTCACTTCCTCTCTCCATTGTATGAACAGGTGCGTGCGTCTGTCAGGCCTGTAACTTAATCGGCTAAGCCACTCATTTCCGCTCGAAGGTGCATAAACCCGAAAACGCATCCATGGAAACCTAAAGCTGTCATGGTAAAATGACCATGTCCACTTATACCCGGGCCTGTACTGAAAGCCTATGTACATGCCGGATTCATTGGTGGGCCGAGACCCCTCGGCAAACGCATTGGCATAAAAGCTGTGAAAATGCCGATCATACCGCCTCCACAACAATGAGGCATCCATATTTCGGCTTAGGCTCGCCATAAGACCCGCCACCGATCCGGTTCCCCCACTCCTGGAAACAGCCCCTTCTCCAAAAAAGAAATAGTTCCGGTAGTTATATGAAAAATAGGTGCTATGCACATGATTTTGACGACCCCTAAAATCAAAGGCATTGTATATGCGTGCGGCAGGGAGAAAAGGTTGGCTATACGTCGTATACAGGGCATTTAGGCCCCATTGAAAATTTCTATCCAGACTACGATACTGAATATTGCCCCCGACATTACGCTCCCTGCCCTGGGCTTTGGCCGCAATTTCGGATGGGGTGCGATGAAGCCCGCTACGCAGGAGGGACGAAAAGTGGGAACTTCCTGTATCGAGGCTGTCGGTCGAAAATTGGAGCCTGGCATCGCGCGGTGTATCGCCGTAGAGCAAGGTCCACTCCCATAATCCAGTCTGATAAGTCGCTGCCCCGCCCCTAAAAAACCCAAATTCAAGTGCGGAGGTATAGGGGCGAATGCCCAACGAGCTCCTGCGGGTAGTTGTAATTGTTTCGGCCCCCTTACCCACGCCAAATCCAGCACCGAACACCAGTCCCTGACCAAACTGAAGCTGAAAGTCACCCAGTGTTATGGCTTTCCACCTGCCCCGCTGATAAAGAGTAGCGTGGTAGGAAAGAAAGTTGAATCCGTATCGATTGGTCGGTCTATCCCAAACGAATGGCTCTCCCGCATCCTTATCAGCGGTAAAACCAACGCTGAAATCCTTTGCATGCTGTACCCGAAAACGAAGGTACAGGTCGTTCGGATCACCTAGGTACCTGGTAGACAACCTTCCCCCGCTCAATGTGTCCGGAGGTGTAAAACCCCTTCTCGTTTCCCACACCCTTCGATGCCTGAATATCAAATAACCGTCCCTCTCACTACGGATCCGCTGCCAAAGGCTGTTAGGTCGGGTCAGCCCATTCTGCCGTAGGGTTACAAATGGCAGGATTCTATGAATGGTAGCCAAATCCCAATCTGGTATTGCCTGCAACTCATAAATGGAAATCAGAGGGCCTACCGTTTCCCTGTATTCCAAAAAACGGTTAACCTGAAGGGGAGTTAATATGTAGAGGGAGCTAAGCTCTTCCGCGTGCGTATTGTTGAGTGAAATGGGGTTCAGGTATAATTGCAGGAGATTCTCGTAAAGGTCTTCGTAGTCTACGTCGTCCTTTTGCATCGCAAACAATTCTTCAATAAAAGCCTCCATATCTATATCGGGCTTCGAACGCTGCCGGGCAAAATGAGGTGCAGACTGCAAAAAAAGCAGGATAAATAAAACCACCTTGGCTTGACGGCTGCTCATCGTTCAGCCCAAAGTAGGTTGATGGAAAAATGATGGGTAAAACCCAGCTGCGGATGTTGTGCCATGGCATAGTCTATGCGATACCTTCGTGGACGAAAACCGATCCCAAAAAACAACTGTCCCGCCTGAGGATGCACTCCGGTCCGCAGATCAATTTTTTGCTGCACAGCGTACTCCAAACCTATCTTCACCAGTGGATCCAAATAAATCTCCTTCTCCACTTCCACACTGACCAGCAAAAACTCCGAGGCGCGAAAGGAGATCCCAGCCCTGATCACGGTGGGCAGAAACTCTTCACTGATACGCCCCATACGGGCCCTGGTCAAATTATAGATGTGCGCCCCAAAAAGTACCTGAGGGCCAAGTTCGGCAACCCCTCCAAATTCCACCAAGGGTGCGCCGCCCCGCCCAAATCCCTCAATGTTGGTCTGAAAATAGTTGACTTTCAGACCCAAGCTGGCGATACCTAATTTATTCGAATATGCCAATCCTAGGGTTTGTTGGTTAAAGTGTTCTCCCCCATAGGTGCCCACACCCACACCCCAAGCTCCCGCATCCGTTTTCCAGACCCCACCAGCTCCAAGCGTGGTAAGTTCATCTAGGCCCATCCGGTGATCGTATGCCACAAAAACCTGGGATTCTTCCACTTGAGCCATTGCCCCTGCGTTATTAAAAACTGACCAAGCATCCAATAGCGTGACGTGGGAATTACCCATACCTTGGCTTCTGGCACCCGAGGGAAGCACCTCCGTGCCATTTTGCGCGTATCCGGCCAAAGGTATAGCCCAAAGAAAACAATGCGTCAGTAGCCTTAAACTTCCCATAAAAATGAAGTTTGATCAAAAAAGAAAACACCCAAGAAATATAATACAAAAATATATTCAACAAAAGCAAAAATTAAAAAATTACAGAGGTGCCTTCATGTTAATAAAGAAATTACCCATACCAACATCATTGATAGAATACTCAAACCTAATAACGGTATCGTAAAAAGTAACCAAATCCAACCCTACTCCATACCCATATAAATAGCGATTTGTCAGCCGCAGGTTTTCGACGAGCCGATTTCTGTCATGGACAATGCCATGATCAAAGTTGGCACTTAGGTACATCTTGAAGGGAAACACGGCAAACTCGTCTATGGGCATGTAGTTGGAAATATCAAAGGCTGCGTTAAAAAGCTCATAACGCAAGCTGTTTTTATGAACAGCCACCTGTTGCCCTTCAATCACATTTATTTCGTAACCACGGATAAAATCAGGCCTATACCCTATACCCCGAACCAGCGTATAGGGCTGCAAAGGGCTCAAAAAAGTAGAGGCAGACAATCCTGTCGCCAAATGAAACCTGCCACGAAGCGGCAAATACCGGTTGGCCTGTAACGTAAACTCAGTCTCGTCGATATTGTCACGTCCAAATAGCCCATACTTATTTACCCCCAAAACAAGTAACTCACCATCCGTGGCATAGGCGTTGTTATCACGCTTATCGTGGCGGTAACTGTAGGAAGCAAAAAAATAACTTAGCTGCGTATTACCATTGGGGAAATAAACGGGGTTTTGCACCAGCACGTCTTCGTGAATCCTACTCTGATGATACCCTACGGTGGCCGAGTGAAAATTGTAATAACTTCCTCGAAACGAATAGTTCAAGAGGGCATTCATGGATTTTCGAAGTACATCCTCTTCCGGATTTGTATAAAAAACCTGACGGTTGTCACTGGACCTAACAGCGATGGTCTTGTTGGTGAAGTAATTGAACCGGGCAGAAATGCCATGCAACTGCTTTCGATCGATGTAAGGTTTGCTGTATTGGATGTCAAATGCCTGGGTAAAACCAAGCTGGCCTACCAACCGCAACTTCTCATTTCTGCCTCCCACATTGTTATGGTCGAGCTTGATTCCGTAGTTGACCCTGGAGAAATCACGGTTTTGGTTAATCCACCACTCGGAGAAATTACGATCTGCCAATGTAAAAATCACACTGGGCAAAATGTACCATCGCTCCGTGACAGACACCAAGACTTCAACCTGATCATCCGCGACAAAATAGGGCTTAACGTCAACCGTATTGAAAAGGAGCAGGTTATAGATTTTCTTTTGGTCTGCGACAAGCATGGACACAAACTCCTCCCACTCATACGTAACCCCCTCCGAAATATCCATTTCACGCAAAATGATGTTCTTTCGGGTTTTTTCATTTCCAATGATAAAAATGGTATTTACCGTGACCTGCTTGGGAACCATGAGCTCGCTTTCCAAATCTTCCGTTGTCACTTGGGCATGGGCACCCGCAAGAAAAACAAGTACCAACCCCACGAGGCCGGTAATACGCTTCGTCATACAGTAAATACTAAATTTGAATCGCCATCCCATATAAATGAATATGCAAAAAGAACTAATCAGGCAAATAAAGGATTTAGTATACAAACAGCCAAAAATTGAAGGAAGTAATAAAGAAGATAGCCATTTTTCCGATTTTGGTGTACCAGTACCTCATTTCTCCGTTGTTCCCTCCGTCCTGTAGGTTTACGCCAACCTGTTCCCAGTACATGAAGGAAGCTATAGGGAAGCATGGCGTACGCAGGGGTGGATGGCTCGGCATCAAACGAATCGCGAAATGCCACCCATGGGGAAGTCACGGACACGATCCCGTTCCCTAATCACTAAGCCCGTACCGTGATAACGCTATGAATGGGAAGATGTTTTACCTTGAGCTGGAGAACCTTTTTTCCAGGCATACAAAATCAATGCAATCCCCGCCAATACGAGCGGTATACTCAAGGCCTGCCCCATATTAAAGGTAAGATCTTCCTCAAAGTCCACTTGTACTTCTTTCATAAACTCCCAAAGAAAGCGCATACCAAAAACGGTCACCAAAAAAACACCTAAGTAGAGGCCTTCCGGTATTTTGTGCGTATATTTTCTCCAACCAAGGTAAAGTGCTAGGAAAATTACAAAATACGACAACGACTCATATATCTGCGTAGGGTACTTGGTTACTCCAAAGGTTCGCACGGTGACAAGAAAATGGTCTCCCCGGTCTGCAATGGAATAATCCAACGGACTGCCTACATCCTCTGCAAGGTACTTCTGCGAGCTTTTAAATCGGGTAAGCGCATACTTGACATCCCTTGCAATCGCTTCACCCAGCTCCTGCTCATCGAATCCGCCCTTGGACACCTTCAAATCAAAGTTAACGGGTACAATGCCTGATCCATTTAACTCGTCGGAACGGTCCTGAGGTTTGTATGCACTCACGTCCAATAGGGGAAGCCTGAGCGTCTCCAATATTTCCTCCGCATCGCGCGCAAAAACGAAACCGCTATCATTGCCCGTAGCCTTACCTCCTATCTCGGAATTCATCAGGTTTCCCACACGGATCATGGCACCGGTCATCGCTACCACGATGACAATGCGATCAACTACCCAAAGGTAGCTTTGGCCGGGAGTCTTGCGGGCATATAGCCACAAAGCAAACAGAATTCCGATGGCCGCTCCATGACTTGCCAAGCCACCTTCCCATACCTTAAGGATATCGATGGGATTACTGAGATATTTCTCAGGCTCATAAAATAGAACATGGCCCAATCGGGCACCAAAAATGGTAGCCAGTACCATGTAAATAGTCAGCCGATCAACCAATTTTTCATCGTGCCCTTCCTTACGGTATATGTAAATCATTATTTGCTGGGAAATAATAAATCCCAAGGCAAACAACAAACTATACCAACGGAGCCGTTCAAATCCTGAAAATACGGCAGGGTGGGGACTCCACACCACATAAGACAAAACTGATTCCATCATGGCAGCAAAATTTTGGCTAAAATAACATTAATATCAATCTAATCCCGCCAATTCCCTCAATTCCTCCTCATAGCCCCCCGATAGAATGGGGAATCGATACCATGTCTTGGGATCCACATTGAACTCATCCAAATGGAAGGATGGAGCGAGCCGCTCTCGCTTCCACTGGTTACGTGACCAGAGTCTGAAAAACTTTTGGATGTATTCTTTCAGGCGACCAGGATCCAGATCCAACTCATCCCTCAAAATCAGGTAAACATCCGCGGGGCTACGTCTATCCCGAATGGCAAGCCGCTCAATAGCCACAATTACATCATAGGGCATTAAATCCTCCTCGTCCGTTTGCTTGTTCTCCAATGGACGGAGCTCTGCCGAAGGCTGAAGCGAATTGACCCCACGTAACCCTTCGTACCCCAGGGTATGTTGGGCCCATCGAAGCCACTGGAGTATAAAAGCCTTATCCACGGCTGCAATAGGTGAAATACTTCCACTGGTATCTCCATCCATAGTGGCATAGCCTACATCTCCCTCACTTCTATTGGAGGTAGTAAGCAGCAGCGCATTTTTCAGGTTGGCAAGCATCCAGATGATTGGAGAGCGTGCCCTCGCCTGGATATTCTGAAGTGCCAGATCGTCGGTCTCCCAGCTGAGTTTTCGACCCAATGCCTTCTCAATCTTTTGGGTGTAGGAGGCTACTTCTTCCGAAATACTCCAATGGAAAAACTCGGCACCAATACTGTCAGCCAATTGAAGGGCACTTTGAAAGGTAGCTTCGGAGGAATTTTCGGTGCCTTGGTAGGCAACAGTCAGTAACCGCGCAACTACCTGGTTGCTATCTTTATAGCTATTCTCTTGTCCGCCAATATGTAATTTACTGAGAAACTGCTCCATCCCGAGCTCTTGTATACCTCTTCGAACCATCTCCGCCACCAACACAGCTATGGAAGAAGAATCTGCCCCACCGCTTAGGGACAATACAAAGCCCTTACTTCTGCTTTTTCGGAGATAATCGAACAATGCCAAAGATACTGCTTTCGCAAACTCTTCATTTTTGTTGTGATCGGTAGATACTTCCTCCTTTCTCGATTTGGCTGTACTATACTCAAATGTTACCAGCTGATACGATGCATAGGAAAGCAGGGGGTTTTTTACCAGCAAGAAACCCTCCTGGGCCAGGAGTATCTCTCCATCAAAAATCATCCGTCCGGACTCATTTCCCAGCAAATTGACATAAAAATAGGTCAACCCGAAACTTGCAGAACTCTCTGTTACCAGAATTTCCCGTTGCCTACTTTTACCCATGGCAAAATGACTGGCACTGGGATTTAAAATAAGATCCACCCCCCTGTCTTTTAACCGAAAACCGGGTCTACTATCTCCCCTCCAGGCATCCTCACAGATTTCGAACCCAAAGGTAACGCCTTCCACTTCAAATATGAGATCCCCTAAAGGGACTTCCTGCCCGAAAAAATCAAACGAAACTACCTCGCCTGCCCTCCAAGGCGTAAACCAGCGTGCCTCATAGTGGACTCCATCGATGGCCAAAAACTGTTTGGCAACGAACCCCTTCACTTCCTTGTCCTCCAATACGGCTACACAGTTGTAAACCAGTTGCCCCACCCGGAGGGGAAGCCCCACACATACGACCATCCCCTGCGTAAAAGGAAGGAGCTTTTGGACGTAGGCAAGTGCCTTTTTCGGATACCAATAACTTAAAAAGAGATCCTCACTCCCATAGCCCGTCATACTCAGCTCTGGAAAACATAGAAGATGGACTTTTTCTTTCTTGGCATCGTGTATGGCAGAAACCAGGTTATTGAAGTTTCCCTCCCAGTCCAAGGGCGTCTGATTTACGGTCGCGCCGCCTAGTTTTATTGATGCCATAAAAGGATGATAATATCAGCGAATTTAATGAAAAACGGTTTAAAGGGACATTTGCAGCTTCTCACAGGCTGCTTTAGCGGCTTCCTGCTCAGCCTTCTTTTTGGTAGGCCCCTTACCCTCTGCCAACGGCTCCCCGTCGACATATAACTCAACAATAAACTCTTTAAATCGTTGGGCCCCGGACACCGATATCAAGCGAAAATCAACTTCTTTGTTGTCTCTTTGCGACCACTCGATGACTTTGCTTTTAAAGTTGGTGGTCGTATTGATAATATTGTCTATATCAAAATAGGGCAGAATCAATCGCTGGCATACGAAGCTTCGACAAAACCTGTAGCCCCTGTCCAGGTAAATGGCCCCGATCATGGCTTCAAGGGTGTCGCCATAAATGGATTTGTAGGCGTATGGATTCTTGGATGCCAACCCTGCCTCTACGATCGCAGCCAGACCTATTTTCTGGCCAACATGATTGAGAGATTCCCGGTTTACAATCCGTGACCTGGTTTCTGTCAAAAACCCCTCATCCCTATAAGGAAACTTCATGAATAGGTATTCGGCTACGATGGTCCCGAGAACTGCATCGCCTAGGTATTCCAATCGCTCATTGGATACCTTAACTCCATTTCTCAGTTCCTCGGCGGCAGATGAATGCCTTAGCGCCAGCCGATAAAGCGATAAGTTTAAAGGCTTGCTCCCCACTATCATTTTGATAGCAGAAGCAAGCCTTTTATCCTGTTTACTATATCCCAGCTCGTGAATTCGCAGTAAACGTAAAATCCTCAAACTTATTCGGTTAGTTTTTTAAAGATGATCGAGCAATTGTGCCCGCCAAATCCAAAAGTATTGCTCAATGCTGCATTCATAACACGTTCCTGAGCCTTGTTAAAGGTCAAATTCAATTTGCTATCAAGCCCTTCGTCATCCGTAAAATGATTGATAGTAGGGGGCACCAGGCTGTTCTTGATCGCCAAAATACTAGCTATGGCTTCGATGGCACCCGCAGCACCCAGGAGGTGTCCGGTCATAGATTTCGTGCTGGAGATATTCAATTTATAGGCATGCTGTCCGAACACTTGCTGGATAGCTTTTACTTCGCTGATATCTCCCAGAGGAGTGGATGTACCATGTACGTTGATATAATCTATATCCTCAGGGTTCATTCCGGCATCCTCCAGTGCAAACTTCATGACGTTGGCAGCGCCCCTACCCTCAGGATGTGGGGCAGTAATATGGTATGCGTCACCGGTCATGCCACCGCCAACCAGTTCCGCATAAATCTTGGCGCCCCTTGCTTTTGCGTGTTCATACTCCTCAAGCACAATTGCTCCGGCACCTTCACCCAAAACGAATCCATCCCTATCTTTATCAAAAGGTCTGGACGCCGTTTCCGGCGAATCGTTGCGTTGGGACAGGGCTTTAAGCGCATTGAATCCGCCGACCCCTGCTTCTGTAACTGCCGCTTCTGAACCGCCAGAGATGAATACGTCAGCCTTTCCAAGCCGGATGTAATTAAACGCATCAATAAGCGCGTTGGTAGCAGATGCACAGGCAGATACGGTCGCAAAATTCGGGCCCTGAAAACCATACTTAATGGAGATGAAGCCGGCAGCAATGTCGGCGATCATCTTGGGGATAAAGTAAGGATTAAACCTTGGCGTCCCGTCACCGGTAGCGAAGGAGGTCACTTCATCCTGAAAGGTCTTCAGTCCTCCAATTCCCGAACCCCAGATTACTCCGGCCCTCACTAGGTTTACTTTTTCCAGATCGATACCAGAATCCTGCATGGCTTCTTCCACGGCTATCATGGCATACTGCGCATAAGGGTCTATTTTTCTGGCTTCCTTCCGGTCAAGATGGTCTTCTACCTGTAGATTTTTTAGCTCACAGGCAAACTGCGTCTTAAACGCCGAGGCATCAAACCTAGTAATAGGTGCAGCACCGCTCACACCTAACGACAACCCTTTCCAAAATTCCGGAACGGTGTTACCGATAGGCGTGAGGGCACCTAAACCTGTTACAACTACTCTTCTTAAATTCATAGAATGATTTTAAGTACAGATTATTTTACGTTAGCTTCCAAATAGCTAACAGCCTGACCTACAGTACCGATTTGCTCAGCTTGGTCATCAGGAATAGAAATATTGAACTCCTTTTCAAACTCCATGATAAGCTCAACGGTGTCCAGGGAGTCTGCTCCTAGGTCATTGGTGAAGCTTGCCTCAGGAGTAACTTCAGACTCTTCTACGCCCAATTTATCGACGATAATGGCTTTTACTTTTTGTGCAATTTCAGACATTTTGTGATCAGTTTAGTTAAAACACTCCGCAAAGAAAATTATTTAAAACCTTAATGTCAAAAAAAAAGGCTGACTAAATTTAAGAACTTCCCATCAAAGATAGAAGTTGAGATAAAATTTTTAACTTTGTTTTTTTAAATTCTTCCTAAATGAAGAAAAGTAAACTCCTGATTGAGGCATCATACGATTTTGATCTGTTGGGTCTTGTGGCTCCAATAAAGGACTACAAAATAGCCTGGTTGATCAATAGAAGTCTCGGTTTGGAGCTGAAAAGAGATGCGGATTACACCATGGAATTCACCAACCAGCCCACGTTGGTCATTTCCCAATACCTATTGGAAAAGGAACATGGCTTCATCCAATTACTGCGTAACAAGTCGTATCCGGTAGCCGGCCAAGCCCGCTTCCTGATACCGGAGCTCAAGATAATGGACTATTTTCTAATTGTCCAGGATCCCGCGAACGGGCTAGACTTGCCTACCTGTATTGATGAGTTATCAAAAATAAAGGGCATACAAAACGTGGTGAAGCTTGATATCACCAAATTAAAATCAAGGGACAACCTACTAACTTATTAAACACTAAAAAAAGGAAAATGAGAGTACCAATCTTCAACAAGACAAAAATTTTGGCCACGGTAGGGCCTGCCAGTAATAATGAAGAAGTGCTGACTGAGCTAGCAATGGCCGGAGCTGATGTTTTTCGTCTCAATTTTTCGCACGGTACCCACGAAGGGCACAAAAATGTTATCCAACTCATCCGAAGCATCAACAAGCAGTACAACCTAAATATCGGGATACTACAAGATCTACAAGGCCCGAAAATCCGTGTAGGGGAAGTAGAAAACAATGGAGTGGTCATACGACCAGGAGAACAAATCACCATCACAAACGACCCGGTGGTAGGAACACCGGAACTGATAAGCACCGTATACCAAAACTTGCCCAATGACGTGGTTCCGGGAGATCGGATTCTAATCGATGACGGAAACCTCGAATTGGTGGTACTTAATACAGATGGAAAAAACGTAGTATGTACGGTAGTTCATGGCGGAATCCTGAAATCACGCAAAGGCATCAACCTTCCCAACACCAAAGTAAGTGCTCCCTCACTTACGGAAAAGGATTTAGAAGACCTTGAATTCGGATTGGAAAACGATGTGGATTGGATTGCTCTATCGTTCGTTCGATCGGCAGAAGATATCACAGACCTCAGGGAACGGATCGAAAAGGCCGGAAAATGCTGTAAAATAGTAGCCAAAATAGAGAAACCCGAGGCACTTGAAAACATCGACGCCATCATAGCGGCAACCGACGCAATTATGGTGGCAAGAGGGGATCTTGGCGTGGAAGTCCCCATGGAGGTGGTGCCTCTATGGCAAAAAACCATGGTGGAAAAATGTAAAATTGCCTGCAAACCGGTGATTGTAGCTACTCAGATGATGGAGAGCATGATCGTAAACCCAAGACCTACCCGTGCCGAGACGAACGACGTGGCCACGGCGGTTTTGGATGGAGCAGACGCTGTCATGCTATCTGCAGAAACCGCATCAGGAAAATATCCGATCGCAGCGGTAAAGGCGATGACCAGCGTCATCGGTTACATCGAAGAAAACGGGAATATATACCACAATCTGTACAAAATACCGGAAGACACGGATAGCTACTTGAGCAATAACCTGCTCTTGATGGCCAGCCGACTATCCAGGAATGTAAAGGCAAAAGCCATCGTAGGAATCACCACCTCCGGCTTTACCGGTTTCAGGCTTTCGTCCCATCGCCCGTCTGCGGATATTTTTATTTTCACCAGTAATCCCCTGCTTATCACTCAGCTGAGTTTAGTGTGGGGGGTGCGTGGTTTCTTTTACGACAATCAAATATCCACCGATGCGACATTCCAGGATATCGAGGATATCCTAAAGGAACACAAGCACGTAAAAGAGGGGGACATCATCATAAACACCGCAAGCATGCCGCTCAAATCCAAGGGGCGTACCAACATGCTGAAAATCCATCAGGTAACCTGATTTTACCAACAAACCCAACGAAGAAAGCTGTCCGTATTGGATAGCTTTCTTCTATTTCTCCCCCTCGGGGCCCTCTGGTCGGACCATGACCACTTGCTCCCTGTCCACATGCACAGCACCGGGCGCAGCGCCCTTCACCTTCCTCACGTATTTGACAGGGGTAAAAATCACCGGACAAAGACTATCTGTACGGCTTTTCGAATAATACGCTGCCAATGCCGCCGCCCGCTCTATTACCGGCTTGGGAAACATAGCTCCTGATCGGTATTTGATCAGCACATGCGAACCTGAAACTCCTTTCGCATGCAACCAAAGATCCTCCTTCCAAGCATATCTCCTTAACATCTCGTCGTTGGCCTTGGAGGACTTGCCAACTAGAATCTCAAAACCATCTGCCGAAAACCGCTTGAAGGGGATAGGCTCTTGGGTTTGTCTTGATTCAGGCATCAATCCCCTATCCTTCATGAAACTCCGCAGCTCCCGATGGTTTTCCAGACATTCTGCCTCGGTCAAATCTTTTGTCAATTGCTCCATAAGGCCTTCCTTTTCTTCAAGGTTCTTTTCCAATTGACTCAGTTCTATTTTGCGGTTTTTGGCTTTTCTGTACAGGGTCTCTGCTTGCTTTTGCGGCGAAACCCCCCGCTTAAGCGGAACCAAAATCGTCTTTTCCTTGTAAAAATCAAACAGCTCAACCTGCTCTGCTCCCGGAGGGATCTGATGCAGATTGGCCATGAGGATATCTGCCAACTGTCCCGGAGATGTCTGGGATTCCAGTTCAGCCAGCTTTTCATAGGTTTTGCGAAGGTAATTGTCCGTTTTTACAATATGATCCCTCAGTGATTTGACCAATTGGCGCTTCTCCTGCTCAAAGCCGAGGCGTATAACCGCCTTTTTGAAATACACATTACATACCTCAATGGGATCTCCAGTTGTGAATTCGGCATCCGGGCAGGGCAATAACGTGAGCACATATTCCTCCTCCAATCTGAAAACCGCAAAGAGGGGACTATCGAGCAGATCCAACAATTCCTGAATCAATGCGAATCTTGCATCGATGTCCAAATCGAGGTAACCTCGAGCCTTTAACCAATTTCGGGGCTGCTTGCCCAAGGTAGGCAAGAACTGTGCGACGTTGCCCTGAAGCTGATAAAAACGCGTCTTATCGAGCACCAATGGCTTTTCCAAACCGGCCAGCTCTAAAAGCGCATCATCCCTAAGTGATTTCCTAAACATGGTTGCAGGCATTATCGCCCCCGGGGGGAAATACAATAGATTGCTCCTACTGCCGTGCATTTTGAAAACCAACTGCCCTCCCGATCGAAACCTGACCGAAAACGCCCGCTCAAATGTAAAAAGGTGAACCGATACCACCCGCTGTCCGAGCAATTCAGGAAATAAGGTTACATTATTTCTTTTGCTCCTCTTAAAATCTACGGGAAAATATAAGCAAGACGCTGCGGGAATGAGGTGGGCAACAACGTAAAAAACACCCAAATTATCATCCTGAAAACAAATAACCAATTCATCTTTGTTCTGGCTAAAGCATTCCGAAACCTGCTTATCGACCAATCGCTCCTCCAGCGCAGGACAGAGGAATTTAAAAAAGTGGTAGTTCAAATGCATGTTAAAGATTGATTTGGAGCCCATCATACGCCAATGAAACAGCGTTTGGGAGTCTTTTTTCGACCTCCCTCACCGTCCCCAGCCTATGGCTGATATGCGTGAAATAGGTTTTGACCGGATTGATCAATTCCACCATCTCAAGCGCTTCGTCGAGGGTGAAATGGGAAATATGGGGTTGTATCTGAAGAGCATTTAATACTAACACCCCACAGCCCCTGATTTTGTCGATTTGGGAAGAATCGATACGGTTGGCATCGGTGATATACACAAAATCTCGGATTCGATATCCGAATACCGGGATTTTGTGGTGCATTACTTCGATGGGGGTAAACTTCACCCCTTGTATTTCAAAAGGCTGATCGGTGATCTCATGCACCTTTACACCTGGTACACCTGGATATTTTTTGGATGCAAACACATACGAAAACTCTGCCTTTAACTGGTCGATCACTTTTTGGGTGCCGTAAATCGGTATATCTGCCCCTTGTTTGTAGTTGAAAGGCCGGATATCGTCCATGCCGGCAGTATGGTCTTTGTGCTCATGGGTATAGATGACCGCATCCAAGCGTTCAACGCCTTCTCTGAGCATTTGCGCTCGAAAATCGGGGCCGGTGTCAATAACAAAACTTTTGCCACCTACTTCTATATGAACGGATGTTCTAAGCCTCTTGTCCCGAAAATCAAGTGATCTGCATACGCCACAGGCACAACCAATAACCGGAACGCCCTGCGACGTTCCTGTCCCAAGAAAAGTAACCTTCAAAGCTTTAATTCAGTTTGTTGCAACTCAATTAGGAATTCCTGTGCCTTTTTGTCCTCAAAACTCTTGGGATTCAATTGAAGCTCCTTGATTATATCAAGTAGCGCATTGATCTTACCCTCGAGGGTGAAATATTTGTTGACAATGACAACTCTAGTACTTTTAAGAATGCAATATCCGGATTTGAAATTTCCCTTCTCGTACCTGAGGTGATAAGCAGATTGCGAGAAAAGGTTTTCTATTTTGTCAAGGTAGCTTTTCGTGTACTTTACTCCCATAACCTATTTATAGGCATGCTTCCTCACCGTTGAAAGTAATAAATCGTAATCGAGCGGCTTCTGCACATAATCATCCATCCCTACCTGAATGAAATCATCCAAGGTGAAATTCTTGTAGTTACCAGTTATGGCAATAATCGGGATCTTTGACTTTTTCTTATCAGGAAGCGCCCTGATCGCCTGGGTACAGGTGATTCCGTCCATAACAGGCATGTTGATATCCATCAATATCACATCAAAATCCTCAGTCTGAAGCTTCTCCAACACCTGCTTTCCATTTTTCACGGAGGTGATCTTGTAATTATCAAAGGCTAACACATTTTTTGTTAGGTTGATGATTACCGAACTGTCCTCTGCCACCAACACTCTTTTGGATTCACTCATATTTTTCAAACAATTTTTGGTTTAACAATTTCTCCTTAAAAACATCGATGCTCTTTTCCAGCGTGGCACAATGTCCTTCCGCATTTTCATAGCGGGCCTCCTTGATATCTGACTCAAAACTGGCTGAAACCCTAAAAACATCGTTTATGCCCAAGGTGCCAGAATTTCCCTTTATGATGTGTAATTTTCCCCCAATATCATCAAAGTTCTTTAAAATTAACGATTTTTTTATGCCGCTGAGTAAATTTTCCGCCTCTTCTAGAAAATCCACATAAACCGACCTAATATTTTCAAGCGAATTGAACTTCAGCAACTGCAAAATAACCGTCTCATCCAAAGTTCCGTTATCCATACTGGTGCTATCTGCAAGTACTTCATTTTTGTCGTGGTACTCCAAATGGAAATGGATCGTTTCCAACAAATCCTTGGGCTTTACCGGCTTTGCGATAAAATCATCAAACCCCGTAGACAAAAAATACTCCCTGTCTGCCTGATTCGAATAAGCTGAAACAGCAATAATAGGACTTTCTGTAAGGTTATCTTCCCGGATCTGCTTCAGTGCAGAGATCCCATCCAATCGGGGCATCTGTATGTCCATCAATACCAAATCATAGTTACCTGATTTCAATTTCTCTATCGCCTCCAATCCATCCCCCGCCGATTCGAACGAATAGTTATGCATTAAAATGTTCTCAAAAACCCTCCTGTTCAGCGCATTGTCATCTACAATCAGGACTACCTTATTTTTCATATCTAAAATTTATTAATTTCGCTGTACTTCTCCTAATTTCCCTCCCATTTGGTACAACGAAAAAACACACTTCTGATCATTTCAGGCCCGACTGCAGTTGGCAAGACCGATTTATGCATAAATTTAGCCAAAAAATTTAAAACTTTTATCATATCCGCTGACAGCAGACAATTTTTTAGGGAAATGGATATAGGTACGGCAAAACCACCCTTAGAGCTACTAAAAAGGATCCCCCACTACATGATTGATAGTCACTCGATTCACGATGAATACGACGTCAGACGATTTGAATTGGACGTGCTTACTCTTCTTGAACAGAAGTTTTCGGAATACAATCCAATCATCCTTACCGGAGGATCAGGTCTATACATTGATTCGGTAGCCAACGGACTGGACAACATGCCGGAGATTGAGCCCAAATGGAGGCATCAGCTTACCAATCAATTCCAGACGGAAGGAATCTCAGCACTACAGGAACTGCTGTCTACGCTTGATCCAACCTACTACGGCCAAGTAGACACGCAAAACCCCCAACGACTTATACGGGCACTCGAGGTTTGCCTGGCCACCGGGAAGCCCTTTAGCAGTTTTAGAACCAGGAACAGAGAAAATCGTCCCTTTTCCATCATCAAAATAGCCTTAATCCGTGAGCGGACAGAACTCTATGATCGGATAGACCACCGTGTGGACCTAATGATCGAACAAGGGCTATTTGAAGAAGCTGAGGCACTCTACCCATTCAGGCACCTAAATGCACTGCAAACGGTGGGCTACACCGAAATATTCGGTTTTCTGGAAGGATGCTATGATCGGGCAGAAGCGATCCGCTTACTAAAGAGAAATTCGAGGAGGTATGCAAAGCGACAACTCACCTGGCTTCGACGGGATCCGGACTACCGATGGTTTCATCCAGACCAACTGGAGGAGATCATTTCCTTTGTGGAAGATCAGATGGGACGATGACCAAACAATTTGGCTACAAATGCATAGGGTTTAGTACGTATCAGCGTCCTATAGGCATGCCGACCCAATTTTGCCTCCTGAAAAAGTCGTTCTATCTTAGCAATCTCCAATTCCGAAACCTTTTTCGCGGCCCTTTGTCGCTGAAATTCACCCTCCAATACCCTAAGTCCGTCCCCTTCTGATGATATTTTTGGAGACGAAACCTGAAGCTGGTTCTGGAGCTCCTCAACTGCCGCCATGTATCTCTTTCTTCGCAGGCCCATGTTGTGACTCACCAAGAGTGAAAACATGCCAACAAAAGCCCCAAGGGTAATGAAAATCGGTACAAATCCCATATGCTATTAAATACTCAGTATTTCCTGAAGCCTAAGATAATCACTTTTCAACGGTTTTTCTTTGGTAATGCAATCTGCAAAGGGAGTGTACACCACATGATCATTCATGACTCCCGCCATACAATTGGATTCGCCCGCTAAGAGCCCTTCCACTGCTGCCATTCCCATTCTACTGCCCAATAGCCTGTCTTTCGCTGTGGGATTACCGCCACGTTGGATGTGGCCCAGGGTAGTTACTTTAAACTCCTTTTCCTCGTCTTTAAAACTGGCCTTCACACGCTCCATAATCTGGGCGGCATCGCCACAGTCTAGACCTTCTGCAACGATTATGATACTGGAGGTCTTGGTTTTTCGCAAGCCCTTGAGCGATTTGACCACATCTTCTATCTTCGTTCTGGTTTCGGGCACCATAACCAGCTCCGCGCCTCCACCGATACCACACTCTATGCCGATGTATCCACTGTCCCGTCCCATCACTTCTATGAAAAATATCCTATCATGGGCAGCCGCGGTATCTCTAATCTTATCGATGGCCTCCAGTGCCGTATTTACTGCCGTATCAAACCCAATGGTGTAGTCGGTTCCGTAGATATCGTTATCAATAGTGCCAGGACAGCCCACGGTGGGTATCCCGTATTCTTCAAAAAACACCTTGGCTCCTGTAAACGTACCATCGCCTCCGATCGCCACCAGGCCCTCTATTCCAAGTTTCGTTAGCTCCGCATAGGCTTTTTGCCTTCCCTCTTTCGTCATAAAGGCCTCACTCCTTGCCGATTTTAGAATCGTACCACCGCGCTGAATAATATTGCTGACAGAATGGGAGGCCATCTTTTTGATTGTCCCTTCGATCATGCCATCATAGCCGTACATGATACCATATACATCCAAACCGCGATAGAGGCCTGTCCTCACCACCGAACGGATGCAGGCATTCATCCCTGGGGAATCACCGCCTGAAGTAAACACCGCTATTTTTTTCATTGGTAAATAGGTTTGAAACTCTCCAATTTAGGTCACTATTTTCTTCAAAGGCAAAAAAAGGATGATCTTTATCAATCATCCTCTTCTGATTTAAACCGCCTGCTGCTCTTTGGATTTCCTGGAACGCTCGTTTTCATCCAGGTAAATTTTACGCATGCGGATACTCTTCGGGGTGATTTCGAGGTATTCATCTTTCTGGATATACTCCATTGCTTCTTCCAGCGAGAATTTCTTGGCGGGAGCAATTTTTGTATTTTCATCCGAACCAGAAGCACGCATATTGGTCAGCTTTTTCCCCTTCTGCACGTTAACGACGATATCGTTGTCACGGTTGTGCTCACCGATTACCTGCCCCCCGTAGAGTTCCTCTCCCGGATCCACAAAAAAGGTACCCCGATCCTGTAACTTGTCTATCGCATAGGCCGTGCAAGCCCCTCCCTCCATGGAAATCAACGATCCGTTGATCCTTCCCGGGATCGTTCCTTTAAATGGCTCATACGCAGTGAATCGGTGATTCATAATCGCTTCACCCTGGGTAGCCGTCAATACGTTGTTTCTCAATCCGATCAACCCTCGTGAAGGGATCTTAAACTCCAAGTGCTGGAGATCTCCTTTGGGCTCCATGACCAAAAGCTCCCCTTTTCGCTGGGTTGCCAATTCGATTACCTTTCCCGCCGTCGTTTCAGGCACATCGACCGAAAGGGTTTCAATAGGTTCATGTTTCATCCCATCTATGGTCTTAAAAATCACCTGAGGCTGACCCACCTGTAGCTCATACCCCTCACGTCTCATGGTCTCTATCAGGATAGACAAATGAAGGATACCCCTGCCATAAACAAGAAATTTATCCTCCGAATCGGTTGTCTCGACCTTGAGGGCAAGGTTCTTTTCCGTCTCCTTAAACAATCGATCCCTTAGATGTCGGGAAGTCACAAATTTGCCCTCTTTGCCAAAGAAAGGTGAGTTATTTATCGTGAAGAGCATATTCATGGTAGGCTCATCGATCGAAATGCGCGGTAGTGGCTCTGGATTTTCCAGGTCGGCCAGGGTATCCCCTATTTCGAAATCCTCTATTCCGGTTACGGCACATATATCCCCGGCAGAGACCTCCGAAACCTTAACTTTTCCTAGTCCTTCAAACACATGAAGCTCTTTCACTTTGACCCTTTTCAGCGTACCGTCGGACTTGCATAGGGTAACCTGTGCTCCCTCTTTGATCATTCCTCTTTTTACCCTGCCAATGGCTATCCTCCCGACGAAGTTGGAAAAATCCAGGGAGGTGATTTGCATCTGAAGTGTACCTTCTTCCAATTTTGGCTCGGGAATACATTCTATTATTGCATCCAAAAGTGGCAATATGGAATCGGTTGGGTTTTTCCAATCCGGTCCCATCCAGTTTTGCTTGGCAGATCCGTAGAGGGTATGGAAATCCAACTGTTCCTCGGTAGCGTCGAGATTGAACATAAGATCAAAAACAGACTCATGCACCTCATCCGGACGGCAGTTTTCTTTGTCGACCTTATTAACGACCACGATAGGCGTCAATCCAAGCCCCAATGCCTTACCCAGTACAAATCGCGTCTGGGGCATGGGCCCTTCAAATGCGTCCACCAACAAAATAACTCCATCGGCCATTTTCAACACACGTTCCACTTCGCCACCAAAATCCGCGTGACCCGGCGTATCGATAATGTTTATCTTGATATCCTTATACCGGACTGAAACGTTCTTGGATAGAATGGTAATGCCCCGCTCCCGCTCCAGATCATTGTTGTCCAGAATCAGGTCTTCAAACTGTTGGTTCTCCCTAAAAATTTTAGAAGCGTGGATAATTTTATCCACGAGTGTTGTTTTGCCGTGGTCTACGTGAGCAATGATCGCTATGTTACGGATACTCTGCATGTTGATTTTTTAATTAGAGTGCAAAAGTAAGAATAAAATTCCGAATTCAGTCCTGCTGTCAATTTGTTTAATATTTTTATAACACAATCAATCAAATTCAAAAACAATATAGGCAAACTACCCAAAAGCACGATCTATTTCTATGGCCTTCACACCGCTTTCCCATATGGCCGTCCTTTGTACCTGAAGCCTTTCGGGATTTTTTGGCAGATTTTCCTAATTTTACGGCATGCTTTCGATAAACAACCTCTCGTATTTCATAGGTGGCCGTGCCTTGTATGAAAATGCGTCCCTGCATATCCGGCCCAAAGACAAAATAGCTTTGGTCGGTCAAAATGGAACCGGAAAATCCACTCTCCTGAAGATAATAAACGGAGATCTGGCTCCGAGCAGTGGAGAGGTGCAAAAATCAAACGACTGTACAATCGGTTTTTTGAACCAAGACCTCTTATCCTATCAATCGGAGGACAGTATTTTGGAGGTTGCTTTGGAGGCGTTCAAAGACACACTCGCCCTTCAGGCCGAAATTGACCGTGTTTTGGCCCAAATGGAAACAGACTATTCGGAGGAAATCATCCAGAAACTCGCCAACCTCCAAGATCGCTTTGAAGCAAACGAAGGCTATACGATCAAAGCAAAAGCAGAGGAGGTACTGGAAGGCATTGGTTTTTCCACAGTCGATCTTTCCCGCCCCTTAAAGACTTTTTCGGGCGGTTGGCGTATGCGGGTGATGCTTGCAAAACTCCTGCTGGAAAAGCCGTCACTGCTTATGCTCGACGAACCAACCAACCACCTCGATCTACCCTCTATTCAGTGGGTGGAGAATTACTTGAAAAACTATGAGGGAGCGGTCGTTGTCGTTTCACACGACCGCACCTTTCTGAATAATGCCACGGAAATCACGGTGGAAGTATCGAGACAGACACTCACCAGCTACGCAGGTAACTACGATTTTTATAAAACAGAAAAAGCCGGACGGGAAGAAATCCAGCAAAACGCTTTTGAGAACCAGCAGCAGATGATCAAGCAGACGGAGAAGTTCATAGAACGGTTCCGGGCAAAAGCCACCAAATCCAACCAGGTACAATCCCGCATCAAGGCTTTGGAGCGAATGGAGAGGGTATCGGAGGTGGTCAGTGACGAGGTTTCGGTCAACTTCAAGTTCAAATTTTCGCAGCGGTCTGGCCGGGACGTGGTCGTTTTGGAAAATGTGTCAAAAGCATACGGTCCCATCGAAATCCTGAAAAACACCAGTGCACGAATCGAACGAGGAGATAAAATCGCATTGATAGGAGCCAATGGCAAGGGCAAATCAACTCTACTAAGGATAATCGATGGCTCAGAAAAAATCGAAGGGAACAGGGAAGAAGGCTACAATGTGATCAAATCCTTTTTTGCTCAACATCAGCTGGAAGCCCTGGATATAAACAATGAAATCCTCCAGGAGCTGGCGCAGTCAGGCAGTAACAAGTCGGAAACGGAATTGAGAAATGTCCTTGGCTGTTTTTTGTTCACAAACGATGATGTATTCAAAAAAATAAAGGTATTATCCGGGGGTGAGAAATCGAGAGTGGCCTTGGCAAAAACCATGATATCGGAGGCAAACTTCCTTCTGCTTGATGAACCCACAAACCACCTGGACATGCAATCAGTAAATATTCTGATCCAAGCGTTGCAGCAATACGAGGGAACCTTTGTGACTGTATCCCACGACCGACACTTCA
Organism: Lunatimonas lonarensis; assembly: GCF_000390185.1. Classification (GTDB taxonomy): domain Bacteria; phylum Bacteroidota; class Bacteroidia; order Cytophagales; family Cyclobacteriaceae; genus Lunatimonas; species Lunatimonas lonarensis. Next base: position 36,273 of record NZ_AQHR01000088.1, read on the forward strand.
TAAAAGGTGTGGCGAATAAAATCTGGTATATCGAAGACCAAGAAATCAAAATATATCCGGGCACCTATGATGAATATATTTACTGGTCTGAACAGCAAAACACCAAAAACGCCTCATCAGTGGAGCGTCCAAAAAAGGAAAAAAAAGAGCCCGTGGTTTTGAAAAACCAAGACAGGCAAGCCCTAAACCAGCTAAAAAAAGAGCTAAAGCTCAAAGAAAAGGAACTGGAGGCCTTGGAACATGAAATCAGTCAAACGGAACACCAAAAGGCGGATCTTGAACGACACCTTGCAAATCCTAACCTGTACGAAAAATCTACTTCGATCGAAAAACTAAACGAGGACTACCAATCGTTACTTAAGCGGGAAGCCCATCTCAACCTTACCTGGGAGGCGTTAGCGGAGGAAATCGACAGGTTGCAAGGTGAAGTTCTCACCCTCGATTAACCAACGTTAAACCCAAACGCAGTTCCACATGCCGATTCGTATAAACTTACTTTCACTGCTATTTCTCGTCAGCAGCAGTGTATTTGCACAAAAAGCCCTTGAGGACAAGATCCATGACGAAAATATTCAGACCGTAAGGCTTTTTCCGGCATCAATGGATATTTCCACCCAAACCAACCCTCCTGTCATCTCTCTAAATTCCTCGATCCCGCTCCTTCTCACCTTTGACGATATCGCCTACGAAGCTGACCAATATTCGGCAAAATTGATCCACTGCAACGTAGACTGGACCCCCTCTAGATTGCGGGAGGCAGACTACCTTACGCAGTATAACGAATTCAACGTAAACGACTACGAATATGGGATCAATACCCGAATCCCGTACATCCATTACACGTTTGCCGTCCCCAGGGTCACCAAAACAGGAAACTATATCTTGAAGGTATACCGCGGCCGTAACGAAGCCAACACCGTTATCACCAAACGCTTCATGGTGTTTCAAAACCAGATCAATTTAGGAGCCAGTATTGTGCCACCATCAAATGCGGCAGAACGGCAGCGTTCGCACCAAATCGATGTGATCGTAAACTATTCAAACCGGGAGCTGTTGGATCCGATCAACAATACCCGTATCGTTATCCGGCAAAACCAACGCTGGGATCAGGCCATCTATAACTTGAAGCCAACGTTTATCCGAGAAGATTTAAGGCAAATTGAGTACCGGTTATTCGACGGAAGTAATTCCTTCCAGGCAGGCAACGAATTCAGGTTTATAGACCTACGTTATGTTCGGACCCGTGGTCGAAATGTAGCCTCGGTACGGATGGAAGAGGATGTTGTGTTCGCAGAAGCCGGGGTGGATGAGGTGCGACGGAATCAGGCCTACCTGGAGTACCTGGATTTGAACGGACAGTATGTTGTTATGAATGTGGAGCGGCAAAACCACCACCTGGAAAGCGAATACATTTTGACAACCTTTAATTTACAATCTCCCGAATTGCCACAGGCACCGTATGTCCTGGGTGCACTTACGGAATGGGGAACCAGTGCGGATGCCAAAATGACCTATAATAAGGAGAAAAAACTGTACCAGACCACACTGTTCCTTAAGCAAGGCTGGTATGATTACCAGTATGGCTTGAAGACGGAACGTGGGTGGGATATGGAGCCCTTTGAGGGCACGCACTTCCAAACAGAAAACGAGTACGAGGTGTTTTTTTACTACAGGGATATGGGATCCCGGTACGACGAACTGATCGGATACACGGTTTTGAACCCGAATAAACGCCGGCTTTGAAAACAAAAAAGGGAAGTTAAACTTCCCTTTTTAATGCTATTCGATCGAGTCTGGAATGTCTCCGCCTTCACGTTTAGGCAGGTTCTCACTTACATGCTGACGATAAGGCACAAATCCCTCTCGCTTAAACTTGTAGGGCTCTGTTCGCTGACTAGGCATATTGTTGGCTAAGTCCAACATGCCGAACCCCTTGTGCGTGAAGGCGCCCAAACCACATTTGAAAACAAAGTCTTGTACTTCCTCCGCGGCGTAAAGCGTGAACGGCAGCGTGTATCCGCGAACCTCATACTTGACATCCATGTCATACACCGAATAAATACGGGCGAATTTCTTTTGTTGCTCACGTAGTTTATTAACGTAATTCATGTCCGGCACCACTTGGAATTTGTAAAAAGACTCCATTTGCTCCTGGGTGTACCAACCGGATTTTTCCATACGGGTCAGTGTGGATTCGTAAAGAAGATCCGAGAACTCATCCGTGTCAGGATTGATAAACCGCTTACCCGACTCATCGTCAAAGGTAGGCATGAGCAACACCAAGGGAGAGATGCAAACAAACTTGTTGGAGGTCTCCAATTCAGGTTCGGTCTCCTTTTCGGTATACTCAGGTGAAAGAATCAGGTTCCCCAATTCAATTTTCGGTGTCTTGAACACTTGTTCCAACAGGTAATCCAAAAAGTCCTGATCAGGTGCAGACAGGACCAAGGTTACCAAACTGGAATAATAGTGCAACCCGCTTCTACTTACTTTGGTTTGACCTTTCAAGCCAGAGAAGTTGAAGTAATTGTAATTGAAAAAAGATTCATTTCCACCTTTTACGATCAACCCCTTCAGGAATTGCGCAAGGATATACTGATGATGGAAAGGGAGGTAAGCTCCCTTGTTCTTCAAAGAAAATATTAATCTAATTCTCACGATGGTAAAAATGAAAAGTTAAACAATAATTTAACACTTTTTCATAAGTGGTTAACTAATTTTTGGGTAATTAAGTTGCAACAAACTTAACAATAAAATTTGAATTATTTTTATACGTTAAAACGAAAATGCATGATATCCCCGTCTTTAACCACGTATTCCTTTCCCTCAATAGCTATTTTACCATTTTCCCGACATGCCGCTTCGGTTTTGAACTGCTCATAGTCATGCAGTTTGATGACCTCCGCTTTGATGAATCCTTTTTCGAAGTCACTGTGAATGACCCCTGCGGCAGCCGGTGCCTTCCATCCCCTTCGGATTGTCCATGCCCTAACCTCTTGAACACCGGCGGTGAAGTAGGTAATGAGGTTCAACAACTTGTATGCAGCACTGATCAGGCGATTGAGACCACTTTCCTCGAGTCCATACTCTGACAAAAACATTTGCTTTTCCTCTTCCTCCTCAAATTCAGCTATTTGTGCTTCCAGTGCAGCACAGAGCAGAACCACCTCGGCTCCCTCTGAATCTGCCACCTCACGTAGCTTATCGACATGGGCATTGCCCGTTGTGATTTCCTTTTCCGACACATTGGCGACGTAGAGCACCGGCTTGATGGTCAGGAGGTGCAGGTCTTGCACAGCCTCCAAGTCCTCTTCTTCCACCTCTATCGCCCTGGCATTTTTCCCTGCCAACAGCCCCTCTTTGAAGGAAAGCAGGGTGCTCAGTATTTTTTTCGCCTTCGCGTCTCCCGATTTTGCTATTTTCTCGTTTTTTTGAATTTTTTTCTCAATAGACTCCAAATCCTTCAATTGCAACTCGGTATCAATCACCTCCTTGTCAAACAGTGGATCCACCCCTCCTGCCACATGGACGACATTATCGTCCTCAAAACATCGAATCACATGAATAACCGCATCGACCTCACGAATATTGGCCAAAAATTTGTTTCCCAATCCTTCCCCTTTGCTTGCTCCCTTTACCAATCCGGCGATGTCAACAAACTCGATGATCGTAGGGACCACCCGCTGCGGCTTTACCAGCAGTTCCAGCGCTTGAAGTCTTCTGTCTGGTACGGTAACCACTCCAACATTTGGCTCGATCGTGCAAAAAGGAAAATTGGCAGCTTCGGCCTTTGCGCTAGACAATGCATTAAAAAGAGTTGATTTCCCAACATTGGGCAACCCAACAATCCCACACTTTAATCCCATGAACTATTTAAATCTTATCTATTTTGAAAATTCGGTAGTCCTTATACCCTTTATAGAACTCCTTAAAGGAAACCCGGAAAATGGTATACACCGGAATTGCAAAGATCATCCCGAGGACACCGGCAACTTTTGCCCCGGCAAATATAACAACAAAAATCTCAAGCGGATGGGCTTTTACCGATTTCGAAAAGATCATGGGTTGGAGAATAATGTTATCACACAACTGCACCACGCCAAAAACCCCCAAAATTTTGGCCAAGAACAAATATACCTCTGCGGCTTCGCCAAATGTGCCGGTAGATAAACCTACCAATATCCCGAAGGAAGCACCCAGGATTGGCCCTGCGTAGGGAATCAAATTGGCTACGGCCGCAAATACCGCAATGCTCATGGCGTATTCAATATCCATCAAAAGAAGTCCCAGAGAAGCAATCGAAAAAATTGAGGTCATTTGAACCAGCAGGCCAATAAGGTAATTTGAAAGTAGACGTTCGACTTTATGAAACGTAGACACTGATAGCTCAAAATAAGCGTTTGGGACAAACCCAATGAAATTTCGGCGCAAAAGGCCATTTTCGAGCAAAAGAAAAAATGTGATAAATGAAATGGCCAATACGCTGATCAAAAGGGAACTGGTAGCAGAGATAAACCGATTGACAAAACCCTGTATGTCCAACCCCCCCACGCTGGATAGCAGATTTTCCCGAATCTGTGCCAAAAGAAACCCCGGCTCATTTACCACCAAGCTATACCTAATTAATATATCCTCTACAAAAGCTGCCGGCTTTTGAATCTGCTCGTATAGGTACGTTACATCCAATTCATTGAGAAGCTCGAACTGAGATCGAAAAAGCGGTATAAACAACAAAACAAGAAATATAACCAAAGCAATCACCACAGAAAATGACAGGAATATAGCTACCGCCCGGGGAATAGGTTGCCCAATCAAGTAGAGCCCATTGATCCGATTGGTCATCGGCCTAAGTACAGCAGCTATGACCAACGAAAACACAAAGTAGAGACTAATGTTGGAAAAATACCATCCCAGGACAAGCAAAACTGCCAATCCGAGGAGTAATTTGATGACAACCCGATTCATACTGGCAAAAATAATAAAAACGCTCTTGGAATGCGTCACCTTTTTGGGCAAAGAGTTCCAAGAGCTTGGTAAAAGAAGGATGGTTACGCTAAACTCTCTCCGGCAGCCACTGATTCAAGGGTTAATGCCGGTAGTTGGAGTAATTTAATCCCACTTCAAATCATCTTTAAACGCATCATCATCACCATCTGAGTTATCCGACCCCATGTCAAACTGGCTAAAATCAACCTCAGGCATCAGGTCATTCTTCACATGGTCAACCGTACGCTGCAGGGCTTCAATGAACTTTTGAAAATCTTCTTTGTACAAAAAGATCTTGTGCTTCTCGTAAAAATAATTTTCCTCCCTCATCTTACGCTTACTTTCCGTTATGGTTAGGTAGTAATCGTTTGAGCGAGTTGACTTGACGTCAAAAAAGTAGGTTCTTTTCCCTGCTTTCACCTTCTTAGAGAAGATCTCATCCCTATCGTAATCTTTGTTGTCTTCCACTTTCCTCCTTTTTTTATTCAAAAATGAATTTATTGGCAAGATAAACCAAATGATGGGTTAAAATCAAACTATCTACCGATTTTTTTTCTGAAAAAATGTGATAACCTACAAAATTGTTGGTGGAAAAAACAATTTTGTAGGTCTGTATGAAAGTGTGGGATCAACACACCCCTATTATTCGCCGTGCATGTACAGCTTTTTGGAAAGCAACTCTTCCTCAGATTCCCGGTGGTCAGGGTCGTCTACGCAGCAGTCGACAGGGCAAACAGCAGCACACTGAGGCTCCTCATGGAAACCGGTACACTCCGTGCACTTGGAAGTCACAATGTAATAAAATTCATCCGAAACCGGCTCCTGCTTTTCGTTGGCATCGACCACGGTACCATCTGGCAGGGTAACCTCAGTTAAATTGGTGCCCCCTGCCCAGGTCCACTCTATTCCACCTTCATAAATCGCCGTGTTGGGGCACTCTGGTTCGCATGCACCGCAATTGATGCACTCGTCTGTTATCATTATGGCCATGTCAATTCTTCGTTAGATTGTTTGCAAAACTAATAACCATAATACAATTGAACAAACATTTTGGTTTTCGAAAACCCGAAAAAGATCCATATACATTAATTGTCACACTAAATATCCAATCCCTACCTAGGCACTCGAGGATTTTCCTTCTCAAAGCCCTACCTTTGTGGGGAAACGTTCAAGGGCTACCTCCTTCTACTTAGCGATTGGCCTGTAAAATTTACTGAATTACCTGATGGATTTATCCTTGCAACAACGTATCCATGCCTTTACCGCATTGGGAAACCTGTTACAAAGCCTACCTTCCTCTACTCAGGAGGACCTTTTTCCGCAAATCGTGGGAAACAACCCTTGGTTTATTCCTGCCCAAACCCAATTAGCCATACAGGGGATCCGGGAAATGCTTCGGCCAGACTCGCTTGAAAATTGGCTGGCCAATTACCCCATCCCGCCCACAATTGATCAGAAATCCATTGGGTTGGTAATGGCTGGAAATATCCCAGGAGTGGGATTCCATGACCTATTATGCGTTCTTTTAACCGGGCATATCGCCCACATTAAGCTGAGCTCGACAGATAGAGTATTGATACCATGGCTGGTGGATCGTTTGCTTGAAATAGAACCGGGATTTTCGGAGCAAATCCGATGGGCCGAACGCCTACAGGGAATGGATGCCTATATTGCTACCGGCAGCAACAACTCCGCCCGGTACTTCGATTATTATTTTGGAAAGTATCCCCATATCATTCGAAAGAACAGAACTTCCGTGGCTGTGTTAAACGGAAAGGAAACCGCTGAGGAACTCGTCCTTCTCACATCCGATGTGCTGCAGTATTTTGGCCTTGGATGCCGTAATGTTTCCAAGTTATATGTAAGCAGTCCACAGCAGATTGTTGCTTTTCTGGAGGCTTCTTCACCGATGAGCCACGTAATGGATCATCACAAATACGCGAACAATTACGATTACAACAAATCCATCTACCTGGTGAATGGTGAGGATCATTTGGACAATGGGTTTCTTCTCATGCGCCAATCAGAAGATTTGGTATCCCCCATAGCTGTTGTACATTACGCCATGTACCACTCTCAAGAAGAAGTTGAAGAAAAATTACGAAACCAATCGGATCGCATTCAATGTACCCTCAGCAAAGGTGGCTGGTTACCCGGTTCTATCCCTTTTGGATCCGCACAGTGCCCTGTGGTAAGCGATTATGCGGACAATGTCGACACCATCCAATTTTTGCTTTCGCTCTGAGGTAACAGTGCTGTCCTCAATAGGTCGCTTGCAATGTATTCGGTCAACTTGCCATAATTACTATAAATAAGCTAAAGAGGCCGATTTTACAGGTTTTTTTGACTGGTTTTTATATCTTTGCGGGAAATTAGGTTTTTAATAAACATAACCATAAAACATTCCCAATGGTATTTGATATTGAAATGATCAAAGCTGTGTATGCCAGCTTTCCGGCGAAAATCGAAGCCGCTAGAAAAGCGGTTGGCAAGCCGCTTACACTTACGGAAAAAATCCTTTACGCGCACCTGTCTCAGGGAGATGCTTCGGGGGCATATGCAAGAGGAAAAGATTATGTGGATTTCCAACCAGACCGAGTAGCCATGCAGGATGCCACTGCCCAAATGGCGTTGTTGCAGTTTATGCAAGCGGGTAGAGCCAAAGTAGCTGTGCCTTCTACCGTTCACTGTGACCACCTGATCCAAGCTGAAGTTGGTGCAAGCACCGATCTGGAGAAAGCAAAAAACAAAAATAAAGAGGTCTATGACTTTTTGGCTTCCGTGTCGAACAAGTACGGACTGGGATTCTGGAAGCCTGGGGCAGGGATCATCCATCAGGTTGTTTTGGAAAACTATGCGTTCCCTGGCGGCATGATGATCGGTACCGATTCGCATACGCCCAATGCCGGTGGACTGGGCATGATCGCGATCGGTGTAGGCGGTGCCGACGCCTGCGATGTGATGGCAGGCTTACCTTGGGAACTGAAATTCCCTAAATTAATTGGTGTAAAGCTCACTGGCAAACTTTCCGGATGGACATCCGCCAAAGACGTTATACTTAAGGTAGCCGGTATCTTGACCGTAAAGGGAGGTACTGGAAACATCGTAGAATATTTCGGCGAAGGAGCAAACTCACTTTCGGCAACAGGAAAAGGCACAATATGCAACATGGGTGCTGAGATAGGTGCCACCACGTCCATTTTCGGATATGATGAAAAATCGGAGGCCTACCTACGGGGAACCGGTCGTGAAGAGGTAGCAGACCTTGCGAATGGTATTAGAGAGCATCTGACCGGTGATCCCGAAGTATATGCTGATCCTGCCACCTACTTCGATCAGGTAATCGAAATCAACCTGTCCGAATTGGAACCCCATATCAATGGGCCCTTCACCCCAGATTTGGCCTGGCCTTTGTCCAAATTTGCCGCCGCTGTCAAGGAAAATGGATGGCCTCAAAAATTAGAGGTAGGATTGATAGGATCCTGTACCAATTCCTCTTATGAAGATATTTCCCGCGCCGCCTCTCTTGCCCAACAGGCTGTCGACAAAAAGCTGACTGCCAAATCAGAATATACCATTACACCGGGATCTGAACAGGTGAGGTATACCGTAGAGCGCGATGGCTTCCTAGGAGTATTCGAAAACATGGGAGGAGTAGTACTTGCAAATGCCTGCGGACCTTGTATCGGACAGTGGGCGCGCCACGGTGCCGAAAAACAGGAAAAAAACTCCATCATCACCTCCTTCAACAGGAACTTCGCCAAGAGGGCCGATGGAAATCCAAATACCCACTCCTTTGTGGCTTCACCGGAGATAGTGACAGCCATGGCGATAGCGGGAGACCTGACATTTAACCCCATGACCGACTCCCTTACCAACGAAGAAGGCCAAGCAGTAAAGTTGGACGAGCCACAGGGTTTGGAAATGCCTACCAAAGGATTTGCCGTAGAAGACGCGGGCTATCAGGCACCAGCAGCTGACGGTTCGTCGGTTGAGGTAATAGTAGACCCCAAATCTGACCGGCTTCAACTACTGGATCCATTCGCAGCTTGGGAAGGAACAGACCTTACCGGACTGAAACTGCTTATCAAAGCCCAGGGAAAATGTACCACCGACCATATCTCCATGGCAGGGCCTTGGCTGCGTTTCCGAGGTCATCTGGACAATATTTCCAACAACATGCTAATCGGTGCGGTAAATGCGTTTAACGGTGAAACAAACAAAGTAAAAAACCAAATCACCGGAGAATATGGTGAAGTTCCTGCCGTGCAGCGCCAATACAAGCTCCACAATATCGGTTCGGTAGTGGTGGGCGATGAAAACTATGGTGAAGGGTCGTCTCGGGAACATGCTGCCATGGAACCTCGGTTTTTGGGTGTTCGTGCTATTTTGGTGAAGTCATTTGCGCGAATCCACGAGACAAACCTAAAGAAACAGGGCATGCTGGCGTTGACTTTCGACAACCCTGCCGATTACGACCTGATCAAGGAAGACGACAGTATCGATATACTAGGGTTGGAGACCTTTTCTCCTGGCAGCCCTCTTACGGTTGTTTTGAACCATACAGATGGCACCAAAGATTCTATCAAAGTGAACCATACCTACAACGAAGGACAAATAGGATGGTTTAAAGCGGGGTCTGCCTTGAATCTAATAAAAGCAGGCAAGTAACACTTTCTGCATTTGAAATAATAAAAGCCAGGTCCGGTTTGGGCCTGGCTTTTTCATACAGGAAAAAACCATTTTGGCACAATGTACCAGTAGTCCAATCTAGTCAATTTAAGTAGTACCCTAGCTGTATAGAAAAGTCCTTCCTTTTGAATCAGGTTACTACACCTCCCGATCGCCTGTATAATAAGCAAGCCGGATTTTTCTAAATTGAATTCAAATGAGCTTTCTCCGCTTCGTGCCGGTGACGGCACCTGTGATAAACGTGGTATCGAGGATTTCTGGCTTTGAAATGAAACAAGTTATCTCTAATGACACAAAAAAGGCAAGTTAAGACCCCTAATGGCACTTCGAGATGCCTCTTCTTTATTCCTTTGTTCTTTTTGGTTTTGAGCAAAAATACCTTGATAGCCCAAAAAGTTGAATCAGATGAACGGGCCCTGATCAATGTGCAAGAAGGTCTTGGGTTCCAGAAAGACTCCCTCTTCCTCCTGAACCTTCGATTTAGGATCCAAAATCGGGCTGGTTATAACAATATTAGGGGAGACAATTTCTCTGTGGATATGTATGACATGAAGGTACGAAGGCTTCGGTTGAGACTGGACGGCTTTGTGCTAAACCCTAAAATCCAGTATTACATCCAAATGGCCTTTTCACGTTCGGATATGGATTTGGAATCGGGAAATACCGCCCAAACACTGCGGGACGCCATCGTATACTATACCTTTTCCGACAAATTCTACGTTGGATTTGGCCAGTCTAAACTACCGGGAAACAGGCAACGGGTTGTCAGTTCCGGAAATCTCCAGTTTGCCGATAGATCCGTGGCCAATGCCTTCTTTAACATAGACCGGGATTTTGGGTTCTTTGGGTATTATACGCAGCCCTTGGCGGGAAGATCCCTAGCGATGCTTAAAGGCGCCGTAACCACCGGGCAAGGCCGAAATTCCTTCAACAACAATGATGGGTTTGCCTATACCGGTCGCATAGAATTACTACCATTTGGTAAGTTCACCAACAATGGCGACTATTCCGAGGGTGACCAGCAATTTGAGCCAAAACCCAAACTCTCACTTGCCGCAACGGTAAGTAGAAACCACAAAGCAACGCGAGCTGGAGGGCAGACAGGATTGGTTCTTTACGAGGAGCGGAACCTCAACAGCCTGATCCTGGATGGCGTTTTCAAATATACCGGTTGGGCACTATCATCGGAATACATGCAGCGAAACGCCGCCAATCCGATTACCCAAAATGCAGAGGGACTGACCCGCCATGTATTTGTAGGCCATGGCATGAATACCCAGCTTAGCAAAATGGTTTCCAGAAAAAGCGAATTAGCCGTCAGGTACGCCTTTACGTCGGCAAAGGAAGTTCTTTACCCAAGAGAAGCAGATATAGATGAGTTGCTCTTTGGATATACCCGTTATTTAAACGGTCACCGCATAAAGATCCAGGGTAATTTCGGTTATCGTTGGATCGACCGTATTTCCTCCATTGCCGGCCTCTCTTCTGGAGTGACCGGAACCTTCCAGGTTGAATTTGGAATATAAGTTGGGAAATGCGGTAGCACCATGTTTACCTTTGTCCAAGGAAATTTCTCTACTATTGATGAGGAGATTGTACCTAAAAAATCAGCCTTCTGACATACAAGAGGCTGATTTTTTAGTTCAATTGATCATACCAATCCCTAGGGAATCCACTTGATGTCTTTAAAGTTAGGCTTTCGTTTCTCCAGAAAGGCATTCCTTCCTTCTTTCGCTTCTTCGGTCATGTAAGCCAAGCGGGTCGCCTCCCCGGCAAAAACCTGCTGCCCCACCATTCCGTCGTCGGTTAGGTTAAATGCAAACTTTAACATTTTTATCGAAGTTGGGGACTTGGCCAAAATTTCCTGTGCCCACTGATACGCGGTTTCTTCCAGTTCAGCATGGGGAACCACGGCATTTACCATACCCATCTCATATGCTTCCTGCGCGCTGTAGTTTCGACCGAGAAAAAATATCTCCCTGGCCCGCTTTTGACCGACCATCTTGGCTAGGTAGGCAGAGCCATATCCTCCGTCAAAACTCGTTACATCCGCATCTGTTTGCTTAAAAATCGCATGCTCTTTGCTGGCAAGCGTCAAGTCACAGACCACGTGGAGGCTATGCCCCCCTCCCACGGCCCAACCTGGCACCACGGCAATGACCACTTTGGGCATAAAACGGATAAGTCGCTGTACTTCCAGGATGTTGAGCCGATGCATACCGTCTTCTCCTACATACCCCTGATGACCTCTCGCCCGCTGATCGCCTCCGCTGCAAAATGCATAGACACCATCCTTCGGGGATGGCCCTTCTGCTGATAGCAACACCACACCAACCGAGGTGTCCTCCCTCGCATCCAAAAAGGCCTCATACAACTCACTCGTCGTTTTTGGGCGAAACGCATTCCGAACCTCGGGACGGTTAAATGCAATTCGGGCCACACCATTGCATTTCTTATAGGTAATATCTTCGAAATTCTTTACAGTTTCCCAATTCATCATTCTGGCTTCTTTTTTTCCTGCAAGATAACAGGCTTCTGGGAATTTTTGACGAATATTGGAGATGGATTCAGAGGCCTATTAAGAATCCTAGCGAGCTTTTTAGGCAAAAATCCTTGGTATTTACACAAGTAATTTGGTTTGATTTCTTCCGCCCACCAATTGTCTAAAAAGTTGATTTTTACAACCCTGAATAGTTATACGTTTGAGGAAATCAAGCAGGGAAAATGGACGGAAGATGAACCAGAATGGACTGGAGCCTTTCAGTTTTGCTATGATTGGCTCAATGGTACCAACATATTTACGCTAAATACTTCCGGATCCACAGGTAGCCCGAAACTGATAGAAGTTTCCCGCGAGCAGATGCGCATTAGCGCGCGCAACACAAGACGTTTTCTCAACCTTGGCATGGGCTGCAGCTTACTTTGCAGCCTGAATACCGAGATGATCGCCGGAAAGATGATGCTGGTGCGGGCATTAGAGTGGCAGAGTAAACTTTATTTGAGCAAACCCAGTACCCTCATATCATCGCCTGTTGATGACGTACACATAGACTTGGCCGCAGTAGTGCCCATGCAATTGGAGGCCAGCTTGGAAAACCCGGAATCACGGGCACTTCTAAACCGTATCGAAAACCTACTGGTAGGCGGTGCACCTATCTCACCCACCCTCAAAGAGAAAACCAAAGACCTGAAAAACAAGGTTTATCAGACCTTTGGGATGACCGAAACGGTATCCCACATTGCTATGGCAGACCTTAAGTGCGATGGGCCTTTAATTTATAAAGCCCTGCCCGGTGTAAAATTAACCACCTCCAAACAAGGGACATTGGTCATCCAAGCAAAGATGGCCATAGCACCGAAGTTGGAAACAAATGACCTTGTCGAGTTGGTCGGGAAAAATAGCTTCATCTGGAAAGGCCGTATCGATTTTGTTATCAATTCGGGTGGTATCAAACTGTATCCAGAACAGATCGAATCCGAAATAGAACCCCTCTGGAGGATGCGTTTTCCAGGAACCCGTTTTTTTATATGGAAAACGCCAGACCCAACGCTTGGGGAAGCAGTCCTGTTGGTTGTTGAAAAACTAGGCACCACCGAACCGAACATGGCAGCCTTTTTGATGGAGTTAAAACTGCATCTGCCAAAATACCACATCCCAAAAGCGATCCTTTCCGTAGATCAAATGCAAACAACCGAATCTTCAAAAATAAACAAATTGGAGACACTGAAACCTTACTTAACATGAGCAGTTTAGTTTTTTTCATGCTTTATTTCTGGATGGCAACCCCTATCAACACACAGTTCAGCGTCACATTCACGAATCTGCCGAGTAACCAAGGCTACGTCTATGTGCTGCTTTTTAACCAACCGGATGGCTTTCCAAACCAACCCCACAAAGCATACCGTAACTTTAAGGTTCCGATCCGCGAAGGCGCAGCAGAACTATCCATTAGCGGTCTTCCCGTGGGCACATATGCGATCTCGACCTTCCACGACCACGACAACGATGGCGTCCTGAGGACTGGAGCCTTCGGTATTCCAAAAGACGCCTACGGTTTTTCAAACAATGCGAAAGGGCTTTTTGGGCCGCCCCCTTTTGAAAAAGCAGCGTTCAGGCTACAGGAAGTTCCGAAAAAAATATCCATTCGAATGAATCTTTAGGAGACATCGGCTACATCCCGAAACCACCCGGTGATGCTGGCTCTATCTTGTGTGGTAGGCAAAACTTCGTGGGGGATTTCGCCACTCAAGAAAACGACGAGCCTCCCTCCTTTTGGCAAAACATCAACAAGCCTTTCCTCTTTATCTGAAGATGGCAAATACATCCTAAGTTCCCCACCAAACGACTCCTCCCATTCTTCATTCAGGTATAGAATTACCGTGACTACCCGGTACTTTACCGCCTGAAACTGATCCAGATGCCTTTTGTAAAAAGAGCCGGGTGGATATACGGCAAAGTGACACTCAAAGGATCTTAATCCTAAAAAACACCGCCTGTTAATAGCCTGACGTAGCCGCTCCATTAGAGACCAATAGCGCTCCTGAACAGGGGAAAGGGCGCGTTCATCCATCCACAAAACCCGATCACTACGAATCTCCGGTTTGATGGTAAATGACTCGCCTTTGCCTATGCCAGCATGTCTAAAACTACCCTCGGACAACAACTCCTGCTGCTCACCGAGCAGCTGGCTACGAAGAACTTCCGGTAAGTAATCATCAACCACCACCCAACCTTGCTCATATACTGCTTGGGCGATTGCTTCGTTTATGGATAGATAATCTGGCTCTTCTTTGGACATGCCGACCCTTTTTTATTGCAAATATAAACAGATGAAATTTCCGTTTCGTGACCTTTTTTAAAGGCAATCGCCTAATTTTGTCCTGTAAATACACCAAGAGCGCACATGCACCTAAAATCGGATGATATTATACGGCTAGAGTTGGACTATTCAACGGGCGACATTCCCCCTCCGTTCAACCATGTCTATAAATTGAAGCTCAGTTTTGAAAAAACCTTTGTCAATGCGCAGTTTGAGATCCAGTACCTTCATCGCGAAGAACTTTCGGAGGCGGATATTATAAACGAAGGGTTCACACCCGACGATGATTTCCGGTTTGTAGGAGAGATACCGAAAGTATGGGAGTCGCCTTTGAAAAAGCTTTATGCCCAGACCAAATGGTCTAACCAGAAACTGCTGGGTGAAGAGGGTGGCGTCAAGGTGTTGGCAAAGGACATCCATGGCAAACTTGTGCGAAGTATCCCAAATAATCAGACAGAATGGCAATACTTGGCACAGGAGTTTATACAAGCGATCTACGAGGTTAGCAAACGGGAGGCTCCCCTTACCATACGTTATAAATCGATTTCTCCCGAAAAGGTATGGATGTATGAAATGACGATTCGATTTGCCACCCGGAAAATTGACCTTAGGCTAAACGGGGCATCAGTTCACATGGATTGGGAGGATGCCAAAGAATTGTTGTCCAACATATTTTTGCCGGATTATGATTACGAAATCGCAAAAGCATCTGAACCTACCAAAAAGGGTACCTACATCGATGTGGGCGATGGCTTATGGCATGATTTTAGCCAAGGGATATACAACCTAGACGAGTCATTTGACGCAAAAAGTCAAATAAAGAATACATTCGAAAAACTAAACCAGTTGTCCTGATGAAACACATGAAATTTTTGCTTGGATTATTCCTGAGCGGTACAATTATTTCCAGTTGCGCGGATTGGAGCAATACGGGAAAAGGGGCTGCAGTCGGAGCAGGTGCAGGAGGTGCGATAGGGGGACTTATCGGCAATAAGAAAGGAAATACCGCTGGCGGTGCGATCATCGGTGCAGCCGTGGGAGGAGCCGCCGGTGCAGCCATAGGCAAATACATGGATAGGCAGGCCAAGGAATTGGAGGCTATCGAAAATGCGCAGGTAGAACGTGTAGAGGAAGGTATCAAGATCGTTTTCGAATCCGGTATACTTTTCGGCTTTGATTCCTTTGCATTGACGCCTGACTCCCAGAAAAGTGTGATGGAGTTGGCCGACATTCTAAACAAGTATCCGGACACCAACGTGGTGATCGAAGGGCATACCGACAACAGGGGAAGCGCCTCTTACAATCAAGGGCTGTCTGAGCGCCGGGCGAATTCGGTCGCTAACTACTTGAAGACAAAAGGTGTATCCGGCGATCGACTCACTACCATTGGCTATGGCTTTGAACGTCCTGTGGCTTCAAATGATACCGACCAGGGAAGAGCCCAAAACAGAAGAGTTGAAATAGGAATAACGGCCAATGAGACCCTTTTGGAAAAAGCAGAAAGCGGAGATTTGGAATAATTCGGCCTTAGGGTATGCATAACAAAAACGGCAGGCATCTGGATAAAAAGACGGTTCTGCCGTTTTTTATTTTGATTTGACGATTTGCTCCCTTAAATCACGGATCATATGGGCGATAGCCTCTAGGGAAACGGCTTGATCTCGCTCCCTGGGACTTGGAAACACCGTACTGATAAAAGCCTTGGCTTCCCAAATCTCAAGAACCTCCTGCGCCCCTACCTCAAATGGCTTATATAGTTCATTATCGGAAACCAAAAACAATTTACCCCGCTCTGCAAGGTAATTGAACACCCTCTTGTACACCACGCCATCGTTCGTGGTCACCAATACGTAGGTTCTGCCATTTCTCAGGTGTTCAATTTGCTCCAAAAAAGATCCGATGATTATTGTTCCCGGTTGAATGGGCAACATACTGTCGCCGGTTATTTCAAATGCCCGATAGGTTCGGCCACCGGGGAGGTTGGGAAGTTGAAATTGCGGCAAAGTGCCCACGTATTCAGTGTCTGAATACCCGCTTAGGTATCCGGCAGACGCCTTCTGGCTTACCAGGCAGATACCTTCCCGGTCTTCCCGATCTACCGTCACGGCTAACACGCGAAGAGGGGGATGCACGAGCGTTTCCTTTCCTTCCCCGGATGACAAATCCCGCATCATCAACCCATCGACGGTAACACCAAATACGTTTGACAATATGGTGAGCGATGAAAGCTTGGGTTCGGAGCGTCCATCTTCATAGGCAGAAATCATAGTTCGCTGAATGCCCAGTTTCGCTGCCAAAGCCTCCTGGGTCATACCTATGCGCTGCCGTAAAAATCGAATGTTTTTTGCCAAATACATGCATCTTTATAATCTAGGCAGTGTATATAAAAAACCGGTTGTCATCTTTCCAGTATTCCTTGAATGAAAACTTCATCAAATCCAACGTGGCTCTTTTGCGCATCGTAATCCTGCTCCACAATTCCGCATAGATCTCTTCGTCTGTACGATCGCCCTCTATCAGAAGATAGCCGTATCGTGGAAACTCCCCTCCTTCTACTGAAAACTTTACTTGTAAATTCCCGGAGGGTAATTGCTTTGTGGTATAACTAATCTGCATATAGCTTGGTATTTAGAGGTTTCATTGATTTGTTTGTAAAACCAACATATCAAAGATACAATTGTTTATTTAATAAACAAACCATTTAGCTGGAATTCAAGCCAATTTTCAACCCCCCTCTGGATCATTTTTTAAAAATAACCAAAGGATAGGGTATATTCTTACCCATAAAAATCAACTATGATTTCTTTAATTAATTTATTGGTTCTTTTTTAAACCAATATTTGGACACTTGTTTTTTTTGTTTGGAAATTAAGCTAAATTTAAACCGCATTAGGCAACTACTAACAACATTAAAAACATGAAAAACATTAACAGAAGAAATTGGCTTAAAACAAGCGTGCTGGGATTGGGTTCCATATCCTTGGCATCTAGTGATTTGTTTGCAAGAAACGGAGGCGGCTCTTTGAGCAACTGGAGCAGCGAGAGCATGGTTAAGGAGATCATCTACCCTCCAATGAATGAAATTAAGATGAGGGCTAGGCTTTCAGCAAATGAAAACCCCTTTGGCCCCTCAGCTAAGGTTCAGAAAGCTATTTCCGAATCCATTGCTATGGGAAACCGCTACGGCCATGCAGACGCAGCCTACCTTATCAGTATGATCGCTGAAAAAGAAGGTGTGAAACCAGAAAATATTATGCTTGGCCCTGGCTCCACAGATCTCTTGGAAAAAACAGCTATCGTACTTTGTAAGGACGGAGGAAATGTTGTGTCTGCGGATCCTACGTACATGTCCCTGATCAATACTGCTGAAAAGATCGGTGGCAGTTGGAAAGCCGTTCCCCTGAAAAGCGACTACTCTCACGATCTACCTGGAATGAGTGCAGCAGTAGACAATACTACCAAATTGGTCTATGTATGTAATCCAAACAACCCAATGGGGGCGATAACCGCTGGCTCTTCTTTGAAGGAGTTTTGCAAATCCGTATCCAAAAAAGCACCTATCTTCGTTGATGAGGCTTACTTGGAATTTATGGACAATCCAGGGGACAACACCATGGCCGGACTGGTCGCCGAGGGATATGACGTGATGGTAGCCCGTACCTTCTCAAAGATTCACGGTATGGCAGGTCTTCGTGTAGGATACTTGGTTGCCACTGAGGAACGCGTAAAATCAATCACTTCATTGGTACGAGGAACCATGGGACTTTGCGTCACTTCATTGAAGGGAGCAATCGCCAGTATGCAGGATGAGCAGTTCCTCACCAATTGCCGCAAGTGGAACAAAGAGTCGAGGGAGTTTACTACAGAAAAGGTTGTATCCATGGGCTTTGCGCCAATCCCTTCCCACACGAGTTTTGTGATCTTCCCCATCGCCCAAGAGGGCAGGGAGTTTTCCAAAAAAATGATGGATCAGGGAGTCGGCATTCGAGCCTATTCCATGTATGATTCTTCATGGTGTAGGGTTAGTATGGGCACTATGGATGAGATGAAACTATTCGTAGACGCACTCAAAGTATCTACTACCTAAAGCTATAAACGGAAACAATAAACCCAAATAACCCTCTCTATTTATGCATTAGCCACTAATAATCAATTTAATTTATGAACATAGCAGTCCAAAAGACGCTTTCCTTGCTCCTGCTTTTGGTAATTGGGTTTTTGTTAAGAGGAAAGCTGGGGGATCCTGCTCAGCAAAAAGGGTTGAAAACGTTAATCCTTACGGTGGCACTACCAGCCATCATCTTTGTTGCGTTGCTTAAGGCTGAGGTTCAGCCAGATTTATTGATGCTGCCGATCCTCGCCATTTCTTTTAACGTGGTGCTTTATTTCATTTTGAAATTTACGCTACCGTTTTTTGGAATTGACAAAGATAGCAGCACCTACCGAACGTACCTGCTTCTGTTTCCGTCCTTGGCGCCCGGGATGTCCTGTTTCCCTTTTCTGATCGAATATTTGGGAGACGATGCATTGGCTTGGGGCGCATTGGCGGATATCGGCAACAAGATATTTGTGTTGATCATAGCTTACCTGATCGCCATGCGGTGGTATTTCCGAATCAACACCAATATTCAGGCGGGAAACGGTGACAAGCTAAAGTCCCTTCTTCTAAGTTTGATAAACGAGCCAATAAACATCGTCATCGTATTGGCCTTGGTGCTTTTGAGCTTTGATATCCATTTAGTTGATCTTCCGAGCTTTATCGCCACAGCCATCAGCACACTGAGCAATCTAATGACTCCCTTGGTACTTATCTTCATAGGTATCGCGGTAGTTTTCAATTGGAGACAAATCAGAAAAATCGCCGGTTTGTTGATGGTTCGGGCAGGTCTTACCTTCGTCCTTAGCGGGTTGGTGTTGATGTTTGCTCCGAATCTTTCTTACGCGGCCATTATGGTACTCGTGGTTTTTCCTCAAAGTGCCATTAGCTTTTGGCCCTTTGCACACATGGCATCCATTACAGCGTTGGAACAAAAACAG
The DNA here is from genome assembly GCF_000390185.1 of Lunatimonas lonarensis. GTDB lineage: Bacteria > Bacteroidota > Bacteroidia > Cytophagales > Cyclobacteriaceae > Lunatimonas > Lunatimonas lonarensis. The sequence continues at coordinate 55,808 of NZ_AQHR01000088.1, forward strand.
GAAAACAGTCGCAAAAGAACTTTCGACATGGAATTGGCCGTCAATATCCTTGCCGTATCGCTGCCATTTTCAACGTTGATCATGCTAACGGTATTTTCATTTGGAGAATTGTTTGCTTCTACCGCAACCTTGTTTACTGTGGGACTGGGTCTAGTAGCATTAGGAATTATCAAACCAGTACTTTCCTGGTTTAACCTAATCGAGTACAAACCTTCCTTTGAAAAAGAAGGTAACTAATCAGATCCGATAATCACAAACCCTAGGAAGTAATAAAACCACCACTAACACCTTTAATATGAAAAATGGCTGTTGAGTTTCGACAGCCATTTTTTTTGGTGTAAAGAACGCACCGGTATAGAAAACCAGAAAACCCAGATAAGGTGGGACAAAGGAAAAAAGTCCATAAAAAAACCTGCCCAGATTTCCCGCCCCATTACTGAACGCGCAAAACCCGGACAGGAAAAAAAACACCTGAATGGTAACTAACAAAAATGCACTATTATACTTTATTTAGTTTATGGGTGTGAACCTTTTTAAATGCATCTACAAACATTCCCAAATCATCCAAGGTACCCATGCTCACTCTGCAATATTGCTGACCATCTATGAGAGCGGTCTTTATGGAGACTTGATTGGCCATCATTTTCTTCTGGAATTCAGCACCGTCCATTCCAATAGGGAATAAGATAAAATTGGTGTGGGAAGGAACGTATTCGAATCCCAGTCTTTTCAATTCACTGTATACGAACTGCTTTCCCTCTTCATTCTTTTTGACGGAGTATTTCAGGAACTCTGCATCGGTAAGGCTCGCAGCTGCTGCCGCCATCGAAGGGCCGGTCAAGGTATTACGGGGGCCTTCTGCTGACAATGCTTTAATCACATCCGGTTGGGCAATGCAATAGCCTACGCGCAAACCTGCAAAAGCATGAACCTTCGAAAAAGTCTTTGCTACAATAATATTTTTGCCATTACGAACACACTCGACCGTAGTACTGCCTGCTGGATCGTCCATATAATCAATATAGGCCTCATCCACAAATACCGGAACCTTGTCAGATACCAAATCACAGAAAGATCGGATTTCCGTTCCAGTCATGATCTTACCTGTTGGGTTGTTGGGATTTACCAAATAAAGCAGGGAAATATCCTTGGAGACTTTATCCTCCATTGCTCCCAGATTGTGATCCAATTCCTTGGTAAGCGGTACTTTTACCCACTCAGCTCCCAGAGACTCTGCCGAACGAACCAAGGAAAAATAGGTGGGATCCGCTGAGAGAACCTTGGTACTTTTGCCTCCATATACCCTGGCAGCGGCATGAAGCAATTCACTGGAGCCTGCTCCTAGCAGAATATAGCTCTTATCCACGCCTTCTACCTTTGCGATGGTTTCAACCAGTTGGTCACGGTAGTGCCTTGGATACAAAAACGCATCGTCAATAGCCGCCTTCAGGGCCTTTTTTGCAGAGGCTGCAGGCCCAAACGGATTTTCATTGGAAGACAACCGCGCATAATAATCAGCGGGTCTCTTTTTTGCAAGTGCATGCTGAGGAGCGGAGGGTGCTGCCTGAACATACCCCGCAGTCAATATCCCTGCGGTCGCGGTCATACTGGCCTTCAGCCAGTTTCTCCGATTAAGGTTTTTCATAAAATGGTGGATTAGGGGTTAAAGTATTTAAGTATTTAGAAATATACGATTTTTATTTGGAAAAATAATTAGGGAGCCGCAAAATGTTCGGAGGTTCCTTTAAACCGTCCCGAATTGACCTTGCGTACTCCCTAACTCTACAAAAAAATGATTGGCTCTATTGCCTTACTACCACGTTGTGATAGGTTCGGAACGCTATGTTCTTATGCACGCCGGCAAACTCCAACCGTACAGAATTCCCTACTCTTGGCGAGGATAGTCCGAGAGTTGACCAAGGCTGCTGAAATACCAAAGAACCGGTATTGTCAGTGGTCGCAGTCCCAATTTCCTGGTTATGGTTGATAAAAACCCTAACCTGAAGTCCGGAAACCGGAATAGAATCGATCCCTACGCGATGATCTAGTATCCCGCTTTTATCCAACTCATAAAATCTGCCCGTAACGGTCACTGGGGCAGTGGCCTGAAAGGAAGAACCCTGTAGCAGTACCAATACTGGTGAGGCTACATTGGGTGTCACCAGCCCGTCTTCTTCAACGCAGGAGAAGCATACTACCGCCAAGAGGGCTATATATATACCTAGGTTTTTATTCAGAATTTTCATATGTCTTAAATTGTTTTGTAGTTAATAATCTTCGGGCCAGAAACCATTACTCTGCCCACCAAAGCTTGGTTCTCATCGTATCATCTCCTCCCAAAAGCTGGACTCCGGTGGCTACATTGCTGCTGTTCAGGGAATATTCTCCAAGAGGATACTCCAAACGGGTAGGCAACACTCCATTATTAGTAAATATAGAGCTAGGATGCGGTGCAGGCATAACAGGGAAACCGGTTCTCCTGTATTCAGTCCACGCCTCAATGCCTTGACCAAATAGGGCAATCCACTTTTGAGTCATGATAACTTCCTTATTGATCGTTCCCAAACGGGACATATAGTCGCTTGGCATGGACAACCCGTTTTGTTCAAACGACGCTGCTATTGCTCGTCGTAGATACTCTTGGGAATCACCTTGAATATCTCCGTCGAATGCCGCTTCTGCCAGGACAAACAACAGTTCGGAATAGGTCATCAGGATACTAGGCGCGGATGGGTCAAGGAATCGATCACCAATGGTTGAAGCCACAAAGGTCGCAGCAGCTTCATCTGTTAATCCATTCGGAAGTCCGGCAAATTCTCCAGTTGGCGTTGGCTTTGCATAGGCGTTAATACGTGGATCGTCCAGCTCCAACAACTTTCCGATTAGCGTACTACTGATATTCCAATCAGATCGTGTCGAGAATACGTCAAACATTTTATTTCTGCTTCCGATCACGTTTGCATGGTTGAGTGCTGCATACTCACTGTTGCTGGCGAAAATGGGGAAGGCGGTGGGGTTTGCCAGTATTTCCTGCATAATCGCCCGAGATTCGGCAGGCTTTTTCGCTGCTTGGCGATTGGCCAACTTCAAGCGCAGGGAGTTTGCAAACTTCTTCCAACGTAGGATATTCCCGTTATAAAGGATATCTCCGTCGACTCTTGGCCCGCCCACGGTCAATTTCTCGTTGGCCAATTTAAGGTCGGCAAGGAGGCCTGCATAGATATCCTCCATGGAATCGTACTTTGGAGAGTAGATTGGCTCATCTGCCGTTCCTTTTAGGGCCTCCGAGTAGGGAATGGGGCCGAATACATCAGTGAGGTAGGAATACGTGAATGCTTTCATTACCAGCGCAATCCCCTCATAGTTGACATTCGCATAGCGAGCCCCTGGTCTGGATAGCTTGAGGATACTCTCAAAATTAACCAGCGAATTACGGTACACGTTATCCCAAGTACCTGAAGAAATAGTTACGGGAACTTCATAATTGTCACCCTCGGAGTTAATGTATATGTTCCTGGCAATATGCTGAATCCAACACATGGCCGCATCAATATTGAGCCGTTGGTATCTCGTGCTGTGACCCCAATACCGATCAGCTGAAACTTGGATGGCATTGGGAAGCAGTAAGCTAGGGGACACCACCTCCGGTTCGTTGGGGTTTGTGTTGGTTTCCTCAAATTCTCCGGTACAGGCACCGGCTATCAGGCCAAAGACCAAGAGGAATGCGAAAGGTATGTTTTTATAAATTTTCATTATTACTGTCGGATTAGTGAAACAATTAGAAAGTGACATTAAGGTTGAACCCAATGTTTCGGGTAGAAGGCTGCTCGCCGGACGCGAATCCCTGTGCGTTACCCCCCTTCATATCAACTTCTGGATCCATGTGTGGATGGTTTCTGTGCAACATGGCTAGGTTCCTTCCAACCAGCGACACCCGGACTCCTTGGATAAAGGTTTTGCCCAAAATAGACTGAGGAATGGTGTACCCAAAAGTCACCTCTCTGAGTTTTACGAAAGAACCGTCGAATATCCCCGCCTCGTGGAAATTCCGTGGGTTTGTCGCATTCCAGAAAGTAGCCGCCTGAATAACCACATCATTCGGTACAAAGGAGGGATTTTCCGCCGTTCCTACGTTTTTAACTCCCTGGCCAATCACGCCTTCCTCACGACCTATGGCTGTCTCTGCGTACTGACCGGTTTTTCTGGCAAGGCCCGTGCCCACGTCAAAGATATCGCCACCCATCCTGATGTCAATCAAAGTACCAAGAGAGAAATTCCTGTATTTGAAGTCATTGGCAATGCCTCCCATCCAATCGGGCTGTATGTTACCAAGCGCAAAGGTTCCCGGCTCCAATTGGGGCAATCCATTATTGTAGACGATCTCCCCTTCAGGTGACCGAAGGTAACGTCGGCCATAAAAAGTGCCGTATGGCTGCCCTATGCGAGCCTCGGAGGTAACACTGTTTTGAGAGCCCAAAATGTAGTTCTCCAACCCTTCGGCAAGCTCAACAACCAAGTTTCGGTTGCGGGAGAAGTTTACAGACACATCCCAATTTAATCCTCCCCTGTTTTGTAATACGGAAGCCGTCAACATAGCTTCTACTCCTTGGTTGGTAACCTCACCTGCATTTAGCGTACGGAACTGATAACCGGAGGCATTTGATATAGCCACTGCGAGAATTTGGTTGGTGGTAGATTGGTGGTAATAGGTCAAGTCCAAACCAATTCTCCCGTTCAAAAATCGCAGGTCCAAACCAACTTCCCTGCCGGTGGTAATTTCAGGTTTCAGATCCCTGTTAGCAATGGTAGGAGCCTCAGAGTAAGTAGGGGTGGTTCCTGCCCACAGCCCTTGTGCCATGAATGTTTGTCGCAATTGATAAGGATCTGCGTCATTACCCACCTGTGCGAGGGACGCACGTACCTTTGCAAAGGACAAGACCCTGCTCTGTATGTCAAAGATATCGGTGATCACCGCACTCAAAGCTACCGAGGGATAAAAGAAGGAGTTGGCATTAATCGGCAAGGTGCTGGACCAGTCGTTTCTACCGGTTATGTCCAAAAACAACGAATTGTTATAGCCAAATTGGGTGGCGCCAAACACACTGTTTACGGTCTGTCTCCTGATTTCACTTGAGGGAACTACCGGACTGGCATAGTTACCCAGATTGTAGAGTCCATCTATGGTCAATTCCCGGACATTTACGGCATTGCTGACAAAATCATTGGTTCGGTTGATTCCACCTGCCTGCACATTGACGGAAAACTTAGAAGCGAACGTCTTATTGTAATTAAGGATAAAATCGCTGTTAGTTTCCTGGCTGCTAATATTGGTTTGGGTGTAGGCTCCCAAAATACGCACAAAGTTCTTGGTTCGCTCCACACTGGTCACATCCGTTCGGTTGTCTGACCAATAGTCTGTTCCTGATCGAATCATTAAGCTTAGATTGTCAGTGAACTTGTAGGTAGCGGCAATATTGCCCACCAAGCGATCCTTCATATTGGCATTTGGATACCTGTCCTGCAAGAAGTAGGGGTTCGCAAAATACTCGTGCTGCCAGTTCGCATAGGGATAGTCATCACCAGGTCGAAAAGTCGCCCTTTGGATCTCGTAGTAATCCTCCCAGTTTCTGAGCCTATCGTATTCCGTGTGGCGGTGAGCCCAAATAAAATCCGAGCTCGCTGTATATCTCCTATTATCCGATCCGGACTTTACGTATTCCGCACTCACCGTAACATTCAATTTGGAGGTCAGGTTATAGCCAGCGTTGATTTTAAAGTTGTTACGGAAGTAGCCGTTGTTATACATAATACTTTGCTGATCCAATCTTCCCAATGAAAGCCGGAAATTTCCACTTTCATTTGCACCCGATACAGCTACGTTGTTCTGAACGGCACTACCGGTTTCCCAAAACTGCTCCCAGTTGTTAGGTTGCGGAAGCAACGGCACCCGATCGGGAGCGGAATACCAAAGAGGTACCAACCTGCCATCCATGGGAGCCCCCCAGCTTTCGTCTACTCCTGCCGTTCCCCTGATTCCGTCTGCATCAAACCCATTTCTGCCGTCTACATACCAAGTTCTGTATCCCGCACCTCCACCGTATATATTTTGGAAGTTTGGCTTAATCAACGGCCGGTCAAAGGTGACATTTGAGTTAAATTCGACACCTATACCTTTGGTTCCTGAACCATCCTTGGTGGTAACCATGATCACACCGTTGGCAGCCCGAGAGCCGTACAATGCCGCGGCTGTCGCCCCCTTTAATACGTTGATTTCCTTAATGTTGTCCGGATTGATTTCAGAAAGTCCACCCCCATACCTTCTGGTGTCGGTCTGCTCCAATGGAACACCATCCACCACCACGAGAGGCTGGTTATTCCCGGATACGGAAGAAGATCCACGAATTACCACGTGGGATCCCGAACCTGGCATAGAGTTACTGTTGATCTGGACACCGGCGATTCGTCCGGCCAAGTTATTCACGACGTTGGGCTGCCGTGCTTCTGCCAGTTTGCTGCCATCCACCGATTGGGTGGTGTAGCCAAGTGCCTTCTTTTCACGTTCCATCCCGAAGGCTGTAACTACAACCTCGGAGAGTGCTTGGGTATCTGGAACGAGTGATACGCTTAGCGAACTTCTGTTTCCGATGGTTACCTCTTGTTTGTTGTAGCCAATGAAGGAAACCTCCAGAATGTTTTCGCCTTCAGCCAAAGACAATGAAAACTCCCCATCCAAGTCAGTGGCTGCACCTTTGACGGTCCCCTTTACCAGCACACTGGCACCAATGATGGGATCATTATTTTCATCCAATACTTTACCGGAGATGGATCTCCCCTGTGCGAATAGCGGATTGTCGAGTACCGACACCGCAGCGATGACTGCAACGAGAAATAAACCTTTCAGGAAGGAATGTTTCCCACTCCATAGTGTAAACGTTTTGATCATGTTGTTAATGGTTAAAGTGAACTATATAGGGTCCTGCAATGCAGGTTTTTTGCTTGCGCAACGTAGGTTATTTGGGCTAGTTGAAAAAGACTAATAATGCAGGTCGTAAGGCTTTCCTTCTGATGTTATCAGGGCTTCCTTCATTTCCCGATTTAAATATAGAACAGGAATCAGGTAAAAAACAACAAACCAAAATTTATTTTTTCAACCAACTAAAAAAGAAGCTAAGAAAAAAATATTTATTTATTTTTAATTTATTAATTTTTAATTATATTATTATACTTATTTAATATTTTTAAATCTATTTTTTATTTGTTTTATTATATATTATTTTTTAATTCTTACTCGAAACATTTTTCCTTGTAGTCTCGTAACTGGATATATTTTTTACCATTATTTCAACCATAGGATATTTTACTCTTTATTATTGGTTTATTTTTAACCCTAAATCAAAATTTTATCTTCATTTTTCCGTAATATAAGTATTTTTATTAACTATTAAAATAGGTAACATTCTACAAACTATTTTAATTTTTTATTTTTGATTTTTTAAAAAATTATATTTCTATTAATACGTATTTTACAGACTTTTATTAATTTGATGTCTTAAGTGGTTTCCATGGTCATCCCTCTTCATCGCTACCGAATGCAGCGATATAAACCGTTGCCCCTTGTATGCACACATTTCGAAGACAGTATTTCCAATTGTGAACAAGACCAAAAAAACCGCTTTTCGGACTGTAGTCCATCCCCAAATAAAAAACCACTTGGTTTCCCAAGTGGCTCAAAATGCTAACCACGAAACGTAAATCGCAGACGGATCTACCGAAACTTACTTTTAAGCAGGGCAAGTTTGGTCGCCAAATCCCCTTCCGCTTCCCTTTCCCTTGTATTAGGAGCTTGATTTGGGCGGCCCCCACCTCTCTTAACAGCTCCCTTCTCCGCAAAGGGGTCGGATTTCATGCTAAGTCCGATACGCTTTCTTGCAATGTCTACTTCCATCACAGTTACCGTCACCTTCTGGTTCACAACCACTACATCTGATGGATCATTGACAAACTTATCCGCAAAATGACTCAAGTGTACAAGTCCATCCTGATGAACACCAATATCGACAAATGCCCCAAACTTGGTAATATTTGTAACGATCCCTGGTAGTTTCATCCCAACTTTGAGATCCTGCATGGAATTTACCCCTTCTTCAAATGCAAACAGCTCGAAAGTTTGTCGAGGATCTCTCCCCGGCTTTGCCAATTCATCCAATATATCTTTTAATGTAGGCAGCCCCACATCGGAATTGACGTATTTCTGAAGCACTATCTTTTCGGAAAGCTTGGGATCCTGCACCAAGTTTGCCACCTCACAGCCCAGATCACTTGCCATTTGATTTACCAACGCATATCTCTCCGGATGTACTGCACTGGCATCTAGTGGATTTGATCCATTCCGTACCCGCAAGAAGCCAGCCGCTTGTTCAAACGCTTTCTCCCCAAGCCTGGGCACTTTCTTAATTTCCTCCCTACTCTTGAAAGGCCCATGCTCATTCCTGTATTGGACAATGTTTTGGGCCAGGGCCGAACCCAATCCGGACACATAGGTCAGCAACTGCTTAGAAGCAGTGTTCAGCTCTACTCCCACCCCATTCACACAGCTCATCACCGTATCATCTAGGGAGGTTTTCAAGGCTGACTGATCCACGTCATGCTGGTACTGCCCAACACCAATTGATTTTGGATCAATTTTGACAAGTTCCGCAAGCGGATCCATTAGCCTCCTGCCAATGGAGACGGCTCCCCTAACCGTCAGGTCTAAATCGGGAAACTCCTCCCGCGCCACCTCCGACGCAGAGTAGATGGACGCTCCACTTTCATTCACCATCACCACCATTACCTCCGAGGGCAACCCAATGGATTTGACGAACGACTCCGTTTCCCTTCCAGCGGTTCCATTTCCAATCGCAATCGCAGTAACCTGGTACTGCCGCACCCATTGTAGTATTACCGCGGCGGCGGGAGCAACTTTCCGCTGTGGCTCATTGGGAAAAATAGTCTCATACGCCAAAAACTGCCCCTGTGGTCCCAAGCAAACCATTTTACAACCCGTCCGGAAACCAGGGTCAATCGCAATTACAGCCTTCTCCCCTAAAGGCGCTGCCAGCAGCAACTGACGCAGATTTTCGGCAAACACCTTAATGGCCTCCTCGTCTGCCCGCTTTTTGGAGTACAGCCGTACCTCCGTTTCCATAGAAGGCTTCAGTAAACGTCGATAGCTATCCTTTACCGCTACTTTCACCTGTTCTGATGCGGGATTGTCGCCCTTGAGCACCTGCTTTTCTATCAAACTGATTGCATCCAGTTCATCCGGACAGGTATCCAACATCAAAAACAACTCCTTCTCTCCCCTCCTCATTGCCAGTACCCTGTGGGAAGGCGCCGTTTTGATAGGTTCCGTCCAATCAAAATAATCACGGTATTTTGCCGCCTCCTCTTCCTTTCCCGGAATTACCTTGCATACGAAATTACCTTTCTCGATAAACAAGTTCCGTAGTTTTTCCCTTACTGTGGCATCTTCGTTGACCCACTCCGCCATGATATCCCTTGCGCCTTGAAGCGCATCGTCTGCGGTGAGTACCTCCTTGTCCGCATCGATAAAGCTCTCTGCCATGGCAGTAATATCCCAACCCCGCTCCTGTTCATAGAGTTTTGCGGCGAGGGGCTCCAATCCCTTTTCTTTCGCTATAGTACCTTTTGTCCTACGCTTCGGCTTGTAAGGCAAATAAATATCTTCCAGCACGGACATAGTCTCTGCGGCAGCAATCTTCTTCTCCAACTCCTCCGTAAGCTTCCCCTGTTCCTTAATAGATTTCAGCACCGCCTCCTTCCTTTTTTCCAAATCTCTCAGCTGCTGAATCCGATCTCTGATGGCCGCTACCTGTACTTCGTCCAAACTCCCCGTAACTTCCTTTCTATACCTTGAAATGAAAGGCACTGTGGCTCCCTCGTCCAGTAGGCTTACGGTTTCATCTACTTGTTTAAGTTGGATCCCCAGCTCTTCGGCGATCTTTAGATAATGATTCAAATTTACCATCTGCAAACGTGTTCTGTCAATATCAGTTTTCGGTTTAGGTCTGCAAGTTAATTCCAAATAAGACGTATTGCCTCAAAAAGTTTGAAAAACGAGGTAGGGAATTAAGGTATGAATGTAGTAAATTCGCAACCACACAATTTACAAAACTGATAGCGAATGGATAAGCCGGACCGTCACGAAAAAATTTACGACCTGATAAACCTGGAGGAAATAAGCGGAGGCAGCAATGAGTTTATCGAGCAGATGATTTTACTGTTCCTAGACCAGGCCGAAAACACCATGAAGGGTATGAAACAAGCCCTGGATACAGGAAACATCCGGGAGATCCGAAACCTGGCGCACCAGCTTAAACCAAGCGTTGACAATATCAGGGTGGAGGAACTGGGAAAAACGATCAGACAGGTGGAAGACTTGGCAGAAAACCGGCCAAACTCCTCCGATCTGCCGCACCAAGTTTCCCTAGCTATGGAGCAACTTGCCGAACTCGTTGGTCAATTGAAAAGGGATTTCAGTAGTTTGCTGTAATATTACCACTGTGGATAAAAATGGCGCCTCCTGCGTCTTTCCTGTTCTGCATCCGCTTCTTTGCCCAGAGCCTCCAACACCCTCGCTCGGTAGTCGTGGGCTACTCCGGCTACTGGCGAATCCGGAAATGATTTTACCGACAACGTCAGGAGATCAAGCGCTTTATCGAAAAGTTCTATTGATTGATCATCCACAATTTTTTTTCCTTCCATGAAATTCCCGTGCCAATTCTTTGCCTCAGGTGACATCCGCTCAGCCTCCTGAAAAACCAAAAAGGGGGTAAGTGTCAGCGGTTGCTTCTTTTCGAGGATGGGTAAATCGGCCGAATGGGAAAAAAAGGCTGAAATTGCCTCAAAATAAGCCTTGGCTTCCTTTTGATTGTAGGATCGCCTTCGCAATCGCTTCTCCTCCTTTGGATCGGAAAAAAAGGAGGCCTCCGCAACAACTGCCGGAATCCCGTAGGTTCCCCTAAGTACTCCGGCCCCTGAGTTGGGAAAAATGGCAAAATCAGACACGACACTCAATTCCGACTGACCCTTAAACATAGAAGCCACAAAGGAATCTCCGATCAACTTGGCCAGCCTAACCCCCGCTAGATTTTCCTCTGCACTGCCATGAAAATAAACAATGGGGAAATTAACCGAACGGTCAGCAGTGGCATTGTGGTGAATCGAGACAAACATATCTGCTTTGTTGGCCACTGCCATTTCAGCCCGGTCTGCCAAGCTAACAAGCAGATCCGACTCTCTTGTCATCAGCACCGTAGCACCTGCTTTTTCCAACAGACGTTTTAACACTAAACCAACGCGAAGGTTGATCCACTCCTCCCGTTCTCCGGCAAGTCCTACCCGATACTGATCTGTATCCGCCGTACCTCCATGTCCGGGATCAAGGCAGATTACCTTCCCAGCCAAGGGGGCGATTGGTTGCTGCGCTATCCCCGAAAAGGAGCTAAGCAAAAATAGGATCCAAAGAAATGATCGGTAGAATGGTGCTAACTTCATCTAATTTTTTTTCAACTTATTAAATCGTTTCGGTGGTTGCTGCCAAAACAGATCTGTTGGGATTTGAGAAAACAACGGAAGACCAGCACTTCATGTAAGACCCTACTTTTCCAAGCTTTCATTGATCCCATAACCAATCCACCAAAAAGAACCGCACCGGGTCAAAAAAACCGGAGTGAGCCATCCCAACGATGCGCTCACTCCTGATCATGGGGTTCGGTTAATTGATGGGAAGGGATTCGATCTCCTTATCTGAAGCGATCTCCTCATGCACCACTTCGATCGACTGTGGCCTATCATCTTCCAAGGCAAGGCCCAAAGGGCTTACTCCGGGAATAAAAGGAGCAATGACGATGGAGACGATGGAAGTCAATTTAATCAATATATTCATCGATGGCCCTGAGGTATCCTTGAAGGGATCCCCTACCGTATCGCCGGTTACCGACGACTTGTGAGGTTCAGACCCCTTATAGTACATTTGACCGTTGATTTCGACTCCTTTCTCGAAAGATTTCTTCGCGTTATCCCAAGCACCTCCCGCATTGTTTTGGAAAATACCCATGAGCACGCCAGACACAGTCACCCCGGCGAGCATGCCTCCCAACACCTCATGGCCGAATAGGAATCCCACAGCGATAGGTGACAGCAGAGCAATCGCGCCAGGAGCCACCATTTCCCGAATAGATGCTTTGGTAGAAATTTCCACACATTTCTCGTAATCCGGCTTGTTTTTGTACTCCATGATACCGGGAATTTCCTTAAACTGCCTTCGCACCTCGTTGACCATGTCCATGGCAGCCCTTCCGACTGCAGCTATGGCAAGAGCCGAGAAAATAAAGGGAATCATAGCACCCACAAACAGACCCGCCAAAACATCCGCTTTGTAGATATCAATAGAACTGATCCCTGATATACCCACATACGCTGCAAAAAGCGCCAGCGCGGTCAACGCTGCCGAAGCAATAGCAAATCCCTTTCCGGTTGCGGCTGTCGTATTACCTACAGCGTCAAGAATATCTGTACGCTCCCGAACTTCTTTAGGCAACCCGGACATTTCGGCAATACCACCTGCGTTATCGGCTATCGGCCCAAACGCATCGATTGCCAACTGCATGGCTGTGGTAGCCATCATTCCGGCCGCGGCAATAGCTACTCCATAAAGACCAGCAGCCAGGTACGATGAGAAAATACCACCTGCCAATACCAAAATTGGCAGCACCGTAGACTCCATACCGATCGCCAATCCACCTATGATATTGGTTGCGTGCCCGGTTGAAGACTGTTTGATAATCGAATTTACCGGTCGCCTGCCCATCGCCGTATAGTATTCCGTAATGATGCTCATCAGTGCCCCTACGATCAATCCAATAAATACAGCACCGAAAACGCCCATTTTGGTAAAGGCTACCGAAGCATCCCGTTTCATAACCAAATCACCATCCGGGAGCATAAAATCGATCAAAAAGAAGGATGCCGCTACGGTCAATACGATTGATATCCAGTTACCTTTATTCAGTGCAGACTGAACACTGCCATTATCGTCGGCAATCTTAACGAACAAAGTACCCACAATAGAGAATATCAAACCCAGACCTGCAATGACCAGAGGCAACAAAATCGGCGCGATACCTCCCAAATTATCGTTCGAAACAATCTCTCTTCCCAAAACCATGGAGGCCAAAATGGTTGCCACGTAGGAACCAAAAAGATCAGCGCCCATACCTGCCACGTCACCCACGTTGTCACCGACGTTGTCGGCTATGGTTGCAGGGTTTCTCACATCGTCTTCTGGAATTCCAGCCTCTACCTTACCCACTAGGTCAGCTCCTACGTCGGCAGCTTTGGTGTAAATACCACCCCCGACCCGGGCAAACAACGCAATCGACTCAGCACCTAGGGAAAATCCCGCCAATACTTCCAGAGCGGTTTCCATCTCATGGCCGTTGACGTCACCTCCCTGAGAAATGACAAACATATAATAAAAAACGATGAAAAGGGAGCCCATTCCCAAAACCGCTAAACCTGCCACGCCTAATCCCATCACCGTACCCCCAGTGAAGGAAACCTCCAACGCTTTTTTCAAACTCGTCTTGGCAGCCTGCGTTGTTCGCACATTGGCTTTGGTGGCGATATTCATGCCCAAGTACCCTGCGAACGCGGAAGCGACGGCTCCTATCAAAAAGGCAATTGCAATTACAGGACTGGAGTTTTCCAATAAAGTACCCGACCACCCCAAGATCAACGCCGCAATTATCACAAAATAAATCATGACTTTCCATTCCGCCTTTAAAAATGACATGGCGCCTTTGGCTATAAATCCCGCAAGCTCTACCATGTTTTCCTCTCCAGAAGGCTGCTTACTCACCCAAGCCGACTTAACTGCCATTACCAAGAGGCCGATGATCCCTAAAAAGGGCACCAAATAAAGAAATACCTGCTCCATATCCTCGATCAAAGAAAGTTTTTAAGTTTTAACATCCGACAAATATATTATTAATACCTTCCATAGCAATGAAGAAATGATATAATTGGAGCCGACATACCTAAAAACAAAGTCAACCTAGGGAGATTCCAACGAACCACAAAAAAATACCTCCCACGCAGCTACAAGGGGAGGTATCTACTATGCAAACAAGTTATCTGATTACGAAAGGTAAGTAATAGATAGGGCAATGGGCACTGAACTCAATGCCTTACTGATAGGGCAGCCTTCCTTAGCTGCTTGGGCCAACTCGATGAACTGAGCTTCATCCATGCCTGGCACCTTTCCTTTCAGATCAAGCGTAATTCCTGTAATGGCAAAACCGCCTGCTTCCTGCTTGTCCAAAGACACCGTCGCTACCGCATTTAATTCTTCCGCAGCAAATCCCTTTCCGGCTATCTGAAAGCTCAATGCCATGCAGAAGCACCCTGCATGAGCGGCCGCTATGAGTTCCTCTGGGTTGGTGCCCGCCTTGCCATCTTCGTTTTCAAACCGGGTTTTGGACGAATAAGGCGTCGCATCAAAAAAACCGCTGGGAGCATCCAATGTCCCGCTTCCCTCTAAACCTGTACCTTTCCAAATGGCCGTTGCTTTTCTTTTCATGGTAAATAAATTTATGGTTAAGTAGTAATCGTTTATTGAAACACTAAAAGTACCGAATATGGCCCGAAATTACTATCTCTTTTTAAAAAGGAACCCGGATATTGCCTGCCAAAAGCACCTTTAAGCGAAAGGTGATCTGGGTTTGGAGGAGAAACAAAACTGCCTATATCGATCATTCCGAGAGCACCTCCAGAACCCTAAGAGCAGCTTTACTGACAGCCACACCGGAACCAAATACCGCCTTCACGCCACATTCCAGCAGGTATGACTCATCCTCCGGAGGAATCACACCACCGGCAACCACTGTGATATCGGGCCTTCCGGATTTGTGCAGTTCAGCAATCAACTCGGGCACCAGTGTTCTATGCCCCCCAGCCTGGGAGGAAACGCCTACCACGTGCACGTCATTTTCCACTGCCTGCTTGGCTACTTCCTCAGGGGTCTGAAAAAGAGGGCCCACATCCACATCGAATCCCAGGTCTGAAAAACCACTCGCAATTATTTTTGCACCCCGATCATGCCCATCCTGTCCGATCTTGGCGACCAAGATCCTTGGCCTACGCCCTTCCAGCTTAGCAAATTCATCTGCCTTTTCCTTTGCCAACTGAATCACCTTTGAATCTCCGGCCTCCGACAAATAAGCACCCGAAATAGTTCTTGCGGTTGCCTGGTACCTCCCAAAACTTTTTTCCATAGCCATCGATATTTCTCCCAAGGTTGCCCGAGCCCTCGCTGCGTCTACCGCCAGCGCCAATAAGTTCCCTACACCTGTTTCCGCTGCTTCTTCTATACGGTTCAGACAATTCTCTACGGTGTTTAAATCTCTTTTTTTCTTAGTTTCCTGGATGCGATTCACCTGGGATTGCCTCACCGCTTCATTGTCAACACGGAGAATGTCTATTTCCTCATCGTCTGTGGATTGGTATCGGTTTACACCGACAATGACATCTATACCCTCGTCTATACGTGCCTGCTTTTTGGCTGCTGCTTCCTCTATACGCATCTTGGGTATTCCCAGTTCGATCGCCTTCTCCATTCCTCCGAGCTCCTCCACTTCACGAATATGGCCTTCAGCCCGCATTATTAACCGATCCGTCAAGTACTCTAGGTAATTGGAACCACCGAACGGATCGATCGCTGCGGTCAGCCCAGCTTCCTGTTGAAGAAAAAGTTGGGTCTCTCTGGCTATGCCTGCCGAAAAAGGCGTGGGAAGAGCAATGGCCTCGTCAAAGGAATTGGTGTGCAGGGATTGGGTATGCCCCAAGACCGCAGACATAGCCTCTGAGGTAGTCCTGCAAATGTTGTTGTATGGGTCTTGTCGGGTGAGAGACCAGCCCGAAGTCTGGCAGTGGGCACGTAATTGCAAAGACTTGGGATTTTTGGCACCCAAATTACTCATCATGCGTGCCCAGATAACCCTCCCTGCTCTGAGCTTGGCAATTTCCATAAAAAAATTCATTCCCGTAGCCCAAAAAAAGGATAGCCTGGGTGCAAAATCATCAATCTGTAAGCCCGCTTCCATACCCTTTCTGACATAAGCCAGCCCATCCGCAAGGGTGTAGGCAAGCTCCAAATCCGCTGGTGCGCCGGCCTCGTGCATGTGATAGCCCGAGATCGAAATGGAGTTGAACCGGGGCATTTTCTCTGCAGTGTAGCTGAAAATATCCGATACTATGCGCATAGAGGGCCCAGGAGGATAGATATACGTATTACGAACCATGAACTCCTTCAGGATATCGTTTTGAATTGTGCCCGTTAACTGATCCGGCGTAAGCCCTTGTTCTTCCCCCGCTACAATAAAAAAAGCCATGATAGGGATTACCGCCCCGTTCATGGTCATAGACACCGACATCTTTTCCAAAGGTATTCCCTCAAACAACTGCTTCATATCCTCTACTGTATCAATGGCTACGCCTGCTTTGCCCACATCACCCCTTACACGAGGATGATCGGAATCATACCCTCGGTGGGTCGGTAGATCAAAAGCAATGGATAACCCACGCTGCCCAGCCGCCAAGTTGGCCCGATAAAACCGGTTGGACTCTTCTGCCGTAGAAAACCCAGCATACTGTCGAATCGTCCAAGGCCTTGCCAAGTACATAGATGCATAGGGTCCCCTGAGAAACGGAGGCATGCCGGAAACAGACCCTATCGGAAAGAACTTACTGAGATCAGCCGGTGTATTTACCGCGGAACAAGATATTCCCTCAGGCAGCAGAAAGGAACTGGATTCAGCTTCACCCAAATCACCATACAAGACCCCCAGATCACCTAAAGACCTCCAACCAAATCCCACGATCCGCTTTTCGATTGTAGCCATTACCGCATCCAACAGTTCCCAAGCTATCTTCTCTATCAAAAAAGCTCCACCCACCGGATCCAACACTTCCGATAAACATGACTCCTCACTTAAAATCCTGCCTATCCTAGAAGTGACTTGTCTCTTGACGCCGATAGTTCCATCCACTGTATTGGGATAAGTGGTCAAGAGCAGGCCATCTGCGCCCCCGATAATTGCTGACAAAGCCTTGGACGTGTGCCTTATCAGGGAATGAAAACCGTCGCTCCCTTCAGGAGTACTGCTTGCCAATATATAAAAATCGCTCGGGTGCACGGTATAACCAAAATGTAAAAACACTTGGTGAACCAGTACTTTCATCGCCCTGAGGATCGCAATCTGGCGCAAAAAATGGCTTTCCAACGTAATATGCACGAAGAACGCCCTGCTCCAGCCTTCGATGGAAGGGGGATTCCCAACACTATCCTGGAAAAACCCAAGAACCTCTACTACTTCGGTTAAACTACCTGAAGCCCGGTGCTGCTGGGAAAGCTGAATGCCAAAACATTTAAACCTGTCCAATGCCAGGTAGAAATTCATTAACTCCAAAACCTCAGAAGATCGAAAATCAACTCCTTCGAGTTGTTCCTTACTCCAGAGAAATCCTCCGGATAGTTGTCGCCGATCGAAAGATTGATCTCCGATCCAAGCCGCAAACTGACGCATCGAAACGATCGGACTACCATTGAATTTGATCCACACACCAACATGCGCCAACAACACTCCCTTAAATACCACGGACAAGTCCGCGGAAGGTGTGAGGGAGATCAACACCCCGTCCACTCCATCCCGCAGCGATTCGTGAATTCGGGCATTTAGCTCCTCATCCGATTGCCCGTCGAGCTCTTCGACGTTTTCCCATACCCGTTCGTTTGACTTAAACCGTCTAATCCGGTTTTGGTAGTCTTTCATCAGCGGAACAGCATTTTCTTGGGTACAAACCGAATCCACCGCCAAGCCCTCTTCAATTTCCAATAATGTTCGGGACAAATCCAACCCTTCCCGCTGCATCCGCTCCTTCCATTCCTCCTTATTGACCGGGGGAAAAGAATCACTTAAAAGGTTCATATACACACATTCGCTTAAAACACCTTAGTAAACAAACTACTTATAACCAAATGTAACCCAATTGTACCCGTTTTCCGAGGATCCCTCGTGGTATTCCAATTAGTAGTGGAAAAAAAGAATAATGGGATGCGGATGGATACGAAAATCCCGCCTTTTGAGAACTTACTTAGCTGCAAAAAACAGGTGCTGAAAATGCCTGATAAAATCTGGAAAAAAAATGCAACATGAAAAACCCGCTTTTCGGGCAATTGAGCGGAAAAGTAAAAAAATCAAGCCAAAATGGATTTTTTATTTTGTTTTCTTTTTGACAAATTTGTCTCCCTTCAAAAATCGAGGTAGAGTAGTTTGGTGTTGCATAGTTAGATTGTTCAATGGGTACTGAGGCTGGCGCTATATGGAAAGAATGTTTACGTGTAATTGAAAAACACGTCAATGAGCAGAGCTTTTCTACTTGGTTTGCTCCTATCACACCTGTTCGTATGGAGGGTACCACGTTAACCATACAGGTTCCAAGCCAGTTTTTTTATGAATGGATCGAGGAGCATTACGTCGACGTTTTAAAACTTGCGATCAAAACCGTGATGGGGGCGAACGGGCGATTAGAATACGCAGTGGTAGTAGATCGTGGAAATTCACAAAACCAACCCTATGTAGTCAGCTTCCCCCAAGGTACGAAAGCTGGAAAAAAATTAAAGGAAAAGCAGCCGGTAGCGGCGGGAGATAATTTTGACCATAGTCCGTTTGATCTGCCCTCCCTAAATGCCGAGACAACCCTGCAATCCAACCTGATTGAAACCCATACTTTTGCCAATTTTATAGAAGGAGATTGTAACCGTCTGGCAAGGTCTGCTGGATATGCTGTAGCCAATAAGCCAGGCATAACCTCATTCAACCCGCTACTTATCTATGGTGGCGTAGGATTGGGAAAAACCCACCTGGTACAGGCCATCGGAAACGAGATAAAAAACAACCTGGAGGACAAATTCGTCCTATATGTTTCATCTGAAAAATTTGTCAACCAATTTCTAGATGCCATTAAGGACGGCAACGTGAAGCCGTTCACCAATTTTTATATGCAGGTCGATGTACTCATCATTGACGACATCCAATTTTTTGCGGGAAAAGGACGTACCCAAGAGATGTTCTTCCATATTTTTAACCACCTGCACCAGAACAAAAAGCAAATAGTCATGACCTCAGATTGTGCCCCGAAAGATTTGATGGGACTTGAGGAACGTTTGCTGTCCAGATTCAAATGGGGGCTGACTACCGACTTACAAATGCCGGATTTTGAGACCCGGGTTGCCATCATTAAGCGGAAAATGCAAAGCGAAGGCATTTCCATTCCCGAGGATGTAATCGAATACCTCGCCTATACTGTGGACACAAACGTGCGGGAATTGGAGGGGGTCATGATTTCCCTTATTGCCCACGCGTCCCTGAACCGGGTGGATATTGACCTTAGTCTTGCCAAGACAATCATGAAAAACATTGTCAAGGATATCGAGGCAGAGGTGGGTATAGATTTTATTCAGAAAACCTGTGCCGATTATTACGATATCAAATTAGAGGATCTCAAGGCGAAAACCCGTAAAAAAGAGATCGTGACTGCAAGGCAGGTAGCCATGTATTTTGCAAAGGAATTTACCAACCATTCCCTAAAATCCATAGGGTACCATTTTGGCGGACGCGACCATAGCACCGTGATACATGCGGTACAGACAGTCAATGACCTGATGGAAACGGATAACTCTTTTAAAGCAGCCATCATTGAATTGCGGAAAAAATTCAAAATGAAGTCCTACTAGCCGTCTGCGAAAAACGAGGTGTAGGTTGAATTAAAATAAAGGTTGCCTGACAACACCTCCCAATTCTTCGATTGGGATCTCAAGTTCCGTAACTCCTATAACATAGGGTCCGATTTCATAGGCGTTGTAGATCAATAAAAAGACGCCATCACCGTAGCCCATCGTCTGAGGCAGAAAAAAACGCCCCTCGTCCAGAAAAAACCTCCCATCATCCTCGAGCGAAACGCCGTCCGCCACCTCATGGTAGGCACGAAATTTAGCCAGTGCGATTTCTAGAAGTCTCTTCTCATCCAGTACCAGTGAATTGTCCTCCACTTTTGCCCCCTCGCCTTTCAAATCATAAGTCAGCAGTGTCTGAAAACCGTTTGGGTGCGCACCTCCGGTAAAATGATAGGTCGAAAAACGCAAAGAAATAAGATCGGAGGATCGAAAGGCTTCGCTACCTTCCAACGTAAAAAACCAATCCA
The DNA here is from genome assembly GCF_000390185.1 of Lunatimonas lonarensis. Lineage (GTDB taxonomy): Bacteria > Bacteroidota > Bacteroidia > Cytophagales > Cyclobacteriaceae > Lunatimonas > Lunatimonas lonarensis. The sequence goes on from NZ_AQHR01000088.1 coordinate 76,133, forward strand.
TACCATTAAACCCATCGGTTTCGGCTTTTTCAAAGACAGCTATAAAATCCTCCGCTGCTTCTTCGTAATCGGCGTACTCATCAGCTTTCCTATCACCCCAAGATAGAGCGTTTTTTACGAAACCTTGGATTTCTGCATTCAAGAAATTGTCTAAACCGCTCTGTTCCTCATAAGCTGGAAAAGACAACTCTATTGTGACGCAAACGTCCTTCACACACTTGGAAAACTCCCTTTCCACCGACCTGACAGATGCTGGGCTGGATAAATTTACTTGGCTCTTGACCTGGTCTGCACCGCATGCATTCAATAGAATAACCACACAAGAGAAAAACAAAATTCTAATCATCTGATTTCGTTCTAGTTGGATTTAATGCTTTCGATATACATAGCAAGCAACAGATTGGAAGCCGCAAAGGTCGAAACATGTCCTTCCCGCACTTTATCACCTAGCAAGGGAAACTCCCTTCGAACGGCTTCATTTTCAAAGAAACGCTTTTCCAGCAGATACTTAAGCTGTTCCCTTAACCAGTGAACCCGCTGTTCTGCCCGATTTCTCTCGATAAATCCTGTATTTTGACAGGTTTGAACAAACTCCTCTAGAACGGTCAGTACTTCTTCAATTCCATCATTCCGAAGGGAGGAACAGCTAAGCACCCGCGGCTTCCACCCATTGGGCTTGGCCGACGCAAGTTTCAAGGCGTTTTCAACCTGCTCCTTGGCAAGGCTGGCTGCCACGCGATCTCCATCCGCTTTGTTGACAAGAATCAGATCAGCGGTCTCCATGATGCCCTTTTTGATCCCCTGCAACTCATCTCCAGCACCGGGCATGGTCAAAAAGACCATCACATCTACCATCTGCTTTACCGCTACCTCAGATTGCCCTACGCCTACCGTTTCGATGATCAACCGATCAAACCCCGCGGCCTCACAAAGCAAGGACGCCTCCCTTGTAGCTGCACTAACCCCGCCCAACAATCCCTGCGAGGGTGAAGGCCGTATATACGCAGAGGGGTTGAGTGCTAGCCTTTCCATCCTAGTCTTGTCTCCGAGAACGCTTCCTTTGGACTCGATACTACTAGGATCGATCGATAGGACGGCAACTTGATGTCCCTTCAAGGCAAGGAGCTGTCCAAAAGCATCAATGAACGTGCTTTTTCCCACACCCGGCGCGCCGGTAATTCCTATACGCAAGGACTTCCCACTATAAGGCAAAAGACGCTCCATCAGCTCTCCTGCAAGCTTCCTGTCTGAATCCAAGGTACTTTCCACCAGTGTAATGGCTCTGCTCAGGATGGCTCTTTCGCCGCTAAGAATCCCTGTGACGTACGTCTCCAAGTCCAGCCTTCCCCTTTTACCGTTCGGATCTCCGCCAATCATCATTTATCGAAAGGGTATTTCCGGAAACTAACCTCTCCCATTGGGGATTTTTCATAGCGTCCTATACAGGCGCGCTGTGCACTTGCTGCTAGGTAGGGTTCTCGGATGTCCAAGTCAAACGGCGGAGACAAACGCTCATTGACGAAGAAAACGCGGGTTACACCATATTTGGTATGTGGCATGAAATTGCCGTACGCTTCCATCTCCTCCCAGTTAATGTCGGGGGTGAAGACCAGATATACCCTGTGCACCGGCCCTGTATTGTTCTCGTTTCGGTAGGAGTCCAGCTCCTCAAACCTACTCGACAGGTCTCCCACTCCCGGCTGGGAAATGGTGTCAGCAATCATCCAAAACACAATCCCCACCACGGTCAACAGTAACGCATGAAACAAATAATTCCTCTTCATGATTTACAGTTATAACGGTTAAAACCTTAATTTCGACCAAAATTACCGAAATGGCATTCGAATACGTCAAAGCACTGCATATAATTTTTATGGTAACCTGGTTCGCAGGCCTCTTCTACATCGTGCGGCTGTTCATATACCAACGCGAATCCATGGATAAGCCTGAACATGAAAGGCGAATCCTAAAACCCCAACTAGATCTAATGGCTTACAGGCTGTGGTACATTATCACGTGGCCGTCGGCTGTCCTTACCTTAATATTTGGTATTTGGGTACTGACCTACCGATGGGGCTACATAGAGCTGCCCTTCATGCAGGCCAAGCTTTTCTTTGTAGTGTTGCTGTACGCCTACCATTTAAAATGCCACGCTATCTACGCCAAACTACAACAAGGTATTTGTGCATGGAGCAGTGGGCAGCTTAGACTATGGAATGAGGCTTCTACCCTGCTACTCTTTGCCATTGTTTTTTTGATTGTGGCAAAAAACCTGATGAGCATGGTATGGGGTATTGCCGGCCTGATCGGTTTGGCAGCCTTGCTGATGCTGGGAATCAAACTTTATAAAACAATACGAAGCAGGAACTAAAGACCGGCGGCGGTTGTCTTTTCAAATAAACAACGAAAAATGAAAATGCGAGGGTTGGTTTTTGTGCTGTTTATGGTGGTATCAGCTGTTTCCTGTACAGGATCTAATAACGGTGGTAAACTTCCAATTTTGGGGAATAAGTACACCGAGGAGAAGATTGTAGATGGCAAAAAGGTGGTGGATACCGTATATCATCGGATAGCCGATTTTGAATTTAGAAACCAATCGGGAAAACTAGTCTCCAACCGTGATGTGCGTGGAAAGGTCTATGTGGCAGACTTCTTTTTTACCAGTTGCCCTACCATTTGCCCGATCATGAAGACACAAATGCTACGTGTATACGAAACCTTTCAGAATGAGTCTGATTTTCTGATATTAAGCCACACCATAGACCCCGAGCACGATACGGTGGAACTTCTCCAAGACTATGCCATTCGTCTGGGTATACCCAATGCGCAAACATGGAATTTCCTGACAGGGGATCAGGAGCGCATTTTTGAAATTGGACAGACCAGCTACCTAACCACTGCCATGGAGGACAAAAACGAGCTCGGGGGATACCTGCACAGCGGAGCTTTTGTACTTATTGACCGTGAGGGGCGGATACGGGGCGTATACGACGGAACCAAAGAAGATCAGGTGAACCGGCTGATGCGTGACATCCCAAAACTTCTCAAAGAAGATGCAGTATCCTACTAAGCTTGCAGCTATTTCTGTTTGGATGGTATTCCTTCTTTTCGGATGTGGAGAACCAAAAACGGAAAATACGGTAAGCCTACACAAAATCAAGGATCTGAAAACCCGGCAGTATGCAATTGCGGGCAGGGAGTTGTATGTTCAACACTGTGCCAATTGCCATCAAAAAGATGGCACCGGGTTGGGTCTTGTCATTCCTCCACTGAAAGACTCCGATTACATGATAAACGATCTGGGAAGAACAGTACGTATTATCCGCCATGGATTAAAGGGCGAAATCATCGTAAATGGACAGGTTTACAACCAACCCATGCCTGGAAATCCCATCTTAAAGCCGATCGAAATAGCCCAAATCACTACCTATATTTACACAGTTTGGGGTCAGGGAGAAATATTGGTAACCCCTGATCAGGTCAGCGATTACCTTAAACCATAAACACTGGCCAGTTCAATAGAAGTCCTGACCAACGCCCTCTATTGGCTCCTCAAGAAACCAAAATCCACTAACGATCACTCTGCCAATAAGGATTCAGCTAGCTTCAAGGCTGTTTTAATATCCTCGTTGACTTTGGCAACCTTTATAGCCTGATCCTCTAGGTATGCCAGGGATTGATCCTCGTTCATTTCTTCCATCCTCATATCAAACTGACGCATCCAAATAAACATACCCTCATAGGCAGCTGAACAAGCGGATGCGGCGGTGCGATATTCTCCTACTAAGGGGCTTTCTACCCCCCGGGAATCCAGCTCATCTGCCTTTTCTTCCAAGGAGCGTTGAAAGGACCGGAGCTCTCCCATTAGCGGCATGACCTCGTCATGAACGGCGATAACTTCACGTTTCATTCTCTCTACCTCTGACTCCTCCGAGCTTCCACAGGCACTGAAAAAAATCAGGCCCAATACTACCAAAAACAACGGAATTCGTTTCATTCTTATCCAGTAAGGTTATATTTGCACAAAGTTATACACCTTAATTAAACAATTGAAGGTACTGATAAATTTCGATTAGTTCAAAAAACACGCCACTCACAATCAAATGATAAAACCCTATTGTTTTGCCGGAGACACTATCATGGATTCCCAACGGGCAAGTTTACACCCCCTGGATATTGGGTTAATACGGGGCTATGCCATTTTTGACTTTTTCCGGACCGTCCGGGGCAGCGCACTTTTTTTGGAAGACTACCTTACCCGGTTTATAAATTCAGCGCGGAAAGCACGGCTTCCGCTTTCCTATGATAGGGATTCCTTGAGAAAGATTATCGAAGAGTTAATCCAAAAAAATAGCCTAGAGGAAGGTGGGATCCGCATGGTACTATCGGGAGGGATTTCGGAAAATTTCTTCACGCCCTCAAAAGGTCCCCTTTTTATTTTTTGCGAATCCCTCAAACTTCCAGGGGCCGAAAAATACCAACAGGGAGTTCAGTTAGCAAGTGTAGACTACGTTAGACCTATCGCAGAGATCAAAACCACAAACTATACCCTCCCCTGTCTATTGAGTACCGAATGGGCAGCCAATGGCATAGAGGATGTTCTTTACCACCACCAAGGTATTGTCTCGGAGAGCTCGCGCAGCAATGTCTTTATTGTTAAAAAAGGCGTAATAAGCACACCCGGCAAACACATCCTAAAAGGCATCACCAGGCAAAAAGTAATGGATTTAGCACCTTATGTACTTGTTCGCGATATCACGCTCGATGAAGTAATGCAGGCAGACGAACTGTTCATGACCAGCACGACGAAGCGGATCCTTCCCATCACTTCCGTTGATCAGACCATCATTGGAAGGGGGGTACCCGGACCGGTTACGCAGGATTTACTGCGAAAATTTGAACGCTTCGAAGCCTCCACCGTAGCGGCCACTTAAGCTCCTTTACCTCCCATGTCAAAGTTGGCGTTTTCTGCCGCCAGTATCGACAAAGCTTTTACAAATCTGTCCAAGTCGGATAAACTGGTATAAATGTGAGGGGAAACCCGCACACAATCCAGATTTCGATAAGGAATGGCAACCGTGTGGATCTGAAATCTGGACATTAAACTATTTTCCAGCTCTTTTGGAGACATACCCGCCACAGAAACGCCTGCGATCGCACAGCTATACGGCGCTTTTAAAGAGGCGTGTAACTTTACCCCCGGAATTTCCAATGCCTTCTCTGCCCAGTAATTTTTCAAATACCTTACCCTCTCCTCTTTCCGTTTTGCGCCAATCGCATTATGGAAATTCAACGCCTCACCTATACCCTGTTCGATCGGAAAACTCCTGGTTCCGATACTTTCAAACTTACGGATATTGCCGCTTTGCGGATCTCCATTACTTAACAGAGGCCATACCTTGCTTATCTTTTCCTTCTTGATCCACAGCATACCGCTTCCAATCGGGGCCGAAAGGTATTTATGAAGGGAGGTTCCAAAATAGTCCCCTTCCAATTCCGGGATTTTGAAATCGAGTAGACCAAACGAATGGGCTCCATCCACAATTACCTCTATCCCGCGCTCATGAGCCATCTGACAGATTTTCTTAACCGGCATTATCTGCCCAATCCAATTTATAACATGGGTTACGTGGATGATTTTGGTTTTCTCCGTGATCGCTTCCCTATAGGCCTGCACGATCATGTCATCGTCTTCGATAGGAAAATCGAAACTCAATTGCTTATATACAATACCTTCCCGTTTGGCACGCTGATGCCAGGCGTGCATCATGTTACCATAGTCAAAATAACAGCCGATAACCTCATCTCCTCGATTTAGATCCAAGCCAAAAATAATGGAGTTCAATGCTTCCGTGGCATTGCGGTTGATAGCGATTTCCTCCGGGTCTGCGCCACCCAGGAGGGCCAATTTCTCTCGTAGGGGCTCCCTTCCCTGGTCCAGAATTTTCCACATGTAGTAGGAAGGACCTTGATTTGATAATTGACCATATCGCTCCACTGCCTGCTGCACTACCAAGGGCGAAGGAGAAACCCCTCCGTTATTCAGGTTGAGTACCGGCGCGGAACTGGCCGTGTAGCCTTGCTGTATAACTGACCAATAATCTTCGTCATAGGCCAAATCAGCTGGCGCAATCCCGGAATATTTCGCAGCGAGATCGTCAAAAACCGATCCATACGTCTGATTAAAGATACTTTGTGCAGAAAATGCACCTCCTGCCAAAATCGTGGCACGCCTAAGAAACGATCGTCTGCTGGGTTTCAAGCTCATAGTCAAGGAATTAAATTAGTGGTTAATGGCTAAAATTAAGTCAAAACCCCCACGCAACCAACAAATACCCAAATAATAGTTGCGGTAGATTTTTACAAACGATAGACTTTTAGGGTGTAGCTTGAAAATTAGGTACACGACAAAACAGTAGCCCTCTAAAGATGTAATAAGGTATAGAAAAAGATAGGAACGGAAGGTAGTACATGCGCTCAACCAATCAATTTACTGGCACCCATGGGCTTCCAGTCTTTCGTTCATAAGATAAAACCAAAGTGGCGGGAGCAGGGCCAACAGCATACTGCCTGGATATCCGGTACGCAACTGCGGGCTTTCGTCCAGATGCCGAAGGATCTGATACTTCCTCGAAGCGAGGTAATGGTGGTCAGAATGCCGGGTCAGTTCAAAGAGGACAATTCGTCCCATTTCATGATCTGAGTTCCAGGAGTGCTTTGCGCGTACGCGTTCCGGTTTCCCATTGGCCAGGACAGCCCTTCGAAGTCCATAGTGCTCTATGTAATTGATCGTCTCCAAAAGTAATACGCCAATTAGTGCAACAGATATGGCGTACGGGATCATCCCCCAACCAAAAAACCAACCTACCGCCAGCAAATACGAAGCCTGATAGACTGTAAACCGAATCATTCCGTTATTCCAGGAAAAGAAGGACTTGCCTTTCTTTGCCAGTCGCATTCGCTCCAATCTCCACGCATTCCGATACTGCCCCGTAATCGAACGGATAAAAAACGCATATACTGATTCGTTTTTACGAGCGGATGCCGGATCCTCATCTGTACCTACTGCTTTGTGATGGCCACGGTTATGCTCAATAAAAAAGTGTTGGTAAAGCACAGGTAACAAGCCTGCTTTGGCCAGTAACTGCTCCCACTTAGACGCTCTGTGACCAAGCTCATGTGACACATTGATACCCAACGCCCCTAAAACCACCCCCAAACTCAACGTGAGGCCAATCCGCTCAAACAGTCCCAACTCAGCACTACTTATGCGCTGAAAATAGGCATACAATAGTATAAAACAGATAAAAGGACACAGGTAGAGCAGCCAGTCGAAAAAACGGTTGGCCACCCGCCTTTTTTCCTCCTCATCCGAATAATTGGCACTGGAAAAAGGCAGGATCAGATCCAATAGCGGAAATACCCCGAATGCCAAAATAACGGTAGCCCACGACCACCACCCAACCCACTGTATAGCGAGAAAGGCGGAAACTGGAATACTGTAGGCAATAAGGTATTTTAGGTCTTTCATAAAGATTCGACTTGGTTTCCTTTTGTCCCTAATCACGATAATCAGGCCTTCCTCTATGAGATCCTCAGGGCACTTTGTAAGCCACAAACATTCGACCAACAGTCCTAGGCACCCTGGACATCAATCGTCTATGACGGCCAGAGGAATGGATTGATGCTAGTCGAAATATACGAAAAAAGAAACTAAAAAATATGACAAAAACGGGATGCATGCCCAAAAAAAACCTTCACCTAGGAGGGATCCCCTAGACTTCACTCCAGAGAGTCAGATAGGTGAAGGCACAATAAACCCAATTAGTTGAGTAGTTGGGCGTTTGTCAGTATATACATGAGCTTCTCTGGATCCTTATCGTTCAGGGTGAGGGTACCGCGCACACGCACCCGCTTGGAAGTGTAGGTAATGGGTGTCTTCAGCATTACCTCCATCACCGTTTCAGGCCCGCCGGAGCCACAAAAGAAACACTCCGCCAAAGGCAATGAGGATAGAATAATGTGTTCAGGCTTAAACATACCCTCAAATGGGATGATATAGCCATCCGCCTCTACGACGGTACCCTCTATTTTTTTGATTTTTGGCCCAAACACCGGCAGATATAGTTCTCCCCATTCATCCTGTCCTATTTTGTAGGTCACCTCGGAGAGATCCTTCCACACGGATTCCTGTGCGTGAAGAGTAGTACTACTAATTAAGATAGCAACAAAGAACAGCAGCGAATACTTCATTTTTGTCATATATTTTCTTTTACTTAGTCAGTTGAGTGGCAATATCCGTTTTATACGCATTGTATGCAGGTATGAGCGAGGCGATTACCCCCACACCCAGCGCAAATACAACCAAATACAGTTCTTCTTTCAGAAAAACCGCAGCACTTAGCGAAGAAAGGGCTCCCTGATCATAATTGGTAACCAAAAGGAGAAGAAAAAAGTGTCCGATCGCCAGGCCAACCAATGCTCCCAAAAATGTAAGTATTACGCCTTCTAACAAGACATGGACAAACAACTGCCCTTTTGAAGCACCAATCGCCCGCATCACAGCAAGGTCATATTTTCTCTCCTTCAACGAATTATACAACGCAATAAATATGCCGAGTCCGGAAATGCCGATGATGATAACTGCAAGCCCCTTTGCCAACATCACACCCACACCGAGCAATTCGAACAATCGGGAGATCTCAAAAGACGGCGACGCCGCTTGGAGCGAACTTCTACTGTTGATCATTCGGGGAAGTTGGACCGCAGCGATGGGGTTGCTGTATTTTACCAACAGAGACGTCACTTCCCTGTCTTCTTCGGTCTCTGGAAAGCCAGTCTTGGCCACAGGCTGGTGCATCAGGGCATGGTCCTCCGGTTCATCATGGGTATACCAAACCGACTCAATACTCGTAAGGATAAGTTGGTCAACCACACTTCCCTTTCGCTCCAGGATTCCCTTAACTACGTAGTCATGTTCATCGTGGTCATGGCTGGCAGAACCAATGCCATGGGATCCGATGAATGTATCTCCAAGCTTCAAATTTAATTTCTCAGCTACCGATGCACCCAACACCACTTCAAAAGGCTCCTCCCAGGCTTGTCCTTCCTGAAAGGACACATCGTATAGCTCCAAATAGTCATGGTTGGTGCCTACGATCCTAAAACCTTGGAAATTATCGCCCATCCCAAGGGGAATGACATTTTTTACCAAACGGTTTCTGGACACTGCTATGGCCTCCTTCATATCAATATTGCCCGTGGGGAAATCAATATGATAGACAGATGAAAGAACCAACTGCAAGGGACTACCCTTTGCCCCAATGACCAGGTCAATGCCTACGGCGTCTTTGTTCATCTTGTTTTCGAACTGATCCTGCATAAGGAGCAGCACAGTGATGATCGCCAGACCCAAGGCTAAAAGTAGGATGTTTAACCCTGTATTCAGTGGCTTTGCCACCAGATATTTCCAACTTAGCTTCAGTAAATTCATGTCTACAGATCTCCGATGGTCAGGTGGTTCGCTATATGGTTTTTTACCCGTTGATCGTGGGTTACTACGACGAGTGCGGCTCCCAGTCGCTTTGCTTGACTTTTTAAAAGACGGATAACAGCCTCCGCGTTGTCATCGTCCAAACTGGCGGTGGGTTCATCTGCCAAAATCAGCTTCGGCTCATTGGCCAGTGCCCGGGCTATGGAAACACGCTGGGCTTCTCCTTCGCTTAGCGTAGTCACCTTAGACTGCTTTTTGTGAACGATCCCCAACTCCTCTAGATTCTTTTCAATTAAGACTCTCTTGTTTTTGCCTGCAAAGTAATTTGCCACCTCCAGGTTTTCCAGCACAGTCAAGGCCGAGAGTAGGTGAGGTTTTTGAAAAACGATCCCAATGTTTTTACCCCGAAACTTATCCAGGGAATTCCCTTGAAGGGTGTAAAGAGATGTGCCATTCACCTTTACCTCTCCTTTTTGTGGCTTAAGCAGGCCTCCGAGAATATTAAGCAGCGTGGTTTTCCCGGAGCCCGATTTCCCCAGAACCAAAAGCTCGTCTCCTGCGACCAGTTGTATGTCCGGAAGCTGGAAAGATACGGTAGGGTTGTAGGCAAAGGATAATTGTGTGGCTTGTAAGATCATATTCAATATTACTTAATCGGAATTTCCAAGAAAAAAGTTGTCCCTACCGACACCTTTGATTCAAAGGAAATCTTTCCACCGATTACCTCAATGCATTTTTTGACGATAGATAGTCCCAAACCGGATCCCTCTCGGAGTCCCACATTCTTGCCCCTAAAAAACCGATCAAACAACTGGGCCTGTTCGGATTCGGGTATACCAATGCCATAGTCTTTAATCTCCGCTTTCAACAAACTATCCTCCACCCAAACCTTGAATTGGACCAGCCCACCATCCTTGGAATACTTTACAGCATTGGCCAGAAGATTTTCAAGGATTTGGTATAATAAGTCCATATCTGAGGTAATCATTTTGGGCAGCTTATCAAATGTGGTCTCAATTTTGACCTCGTTGTCAATGCCCGCCTTTACCATATCGACCACATCCTTCAAGAACGAAGCTGTGTAGATTTTTACCGGCTTATAGTTCATCTTATCGGCATCCGCCTTTCCAAAAAACAGTACACTGGTAAGTAAACTGTTTAAGCTTCGCACCGAGTTCTCTATTTTGGTCGCGTGTTTACTGATCTTCGCTTTGAAGGGATGGTCTTTTTCCGCATACATCTGAAGAAGCTGCGCAGAGCTTAGGATAGAGGTAAGGGGAGTCTTGAAGCCGTGTGACACATTCTGCACGATTCGAGATTTTAGCTCACTAAGCTCCCTTTCTTTCTCGAGGGCCTTTTGGAGTTCCTTGTTCGCTTCGTTGAGGTCCGCTGTACGCTGTTTTACCTTCTCCTCCAGCTCATTGTTCAGATTCTGCAGTTCCTTCTCCTTACGATCCTTGAAAATGGCAAGCTCAATTACCATGTTCAGCTCCCTGATATTGAACGGCTTGATAACGTAGGCACTGGGATTGGTTACGGCTACTTTTTGAAGCGTCTCTGTATCCGAACTGGCCGTCAAATACACAACCGGAATGCTGTAACGCTCGTTGATTATTTCCGTCGTCTTGATGCCATCCAGTTTGCCGGACAGGTTAATGTCCATCATGACGATATCCGCTTTTGTGTTTTCCAAGATTTCCAATGCCATCTCGCCAGAGTCGGCCATGCCGATGATCTCGTGATGATTCTTTTCCAACGCCTTCTTTAAAAGTAAGGCCGAAACCGTATCGTCTTCGGTAATTAAGATTTTCAGTGAAAACATGGACGTAAAATTAGCGATTATTATTGATTACGTAAATGGTTAACTACTCAGCGGCACCTCTATTTCAACCGTGGTTCCGACACCCTTTTCACTCGTAATGGAAATTTTACCCGACAGCTGATCCAACAAGTGCTTTGTGATGGCAAGGCCAACCCCCGACCCTTCGTACTTCCGGTCATACCCTTTGCTCTCTTGGTCAAATGGAATGAACAATTTATCCAGGTACTCGCCACTTATGCCTACACCCTGATCAATTACCTTCAAGAGCAGCTTTTCATCCTCCCTACCCAGCCAGACGGTGATCATCCCTTTCTCGGAGTATTTGACAGCATTGCTCACCACGTGATTGACGATCATCTCAATGAAAGAGCAGGGGATTTTTGCGGTAAATGGGCGGATGCCATATTTTGTCGAAAGCAACACACCCTTTTTAAAAGCACTTGCCTTATGAGGCAAAATAACCTTGGACAGAAACTCGTCAACGTTTACTTCTTGGTAATCGATATTTTTCGAGTCTGACTGAATCTTTGACAGGTCCAAGATCGCGTTGATTGTGTGTAAAAGGCGGTCTCCACTTTCTTTGATGATGTTTACCTGCTCCAAAACGGCCGGGTTACCACGTTGGGTGAGTAATATGTTTTCCGCACTTCCCAAAATACCATTCAACGGCGTCTTGATCTCATGGCTCATGTTGGACAATATACTACTTTTTAGCCTACTAACCTCCTCCGCTCTCTCTTTCGCCAGACGTAGACTTCGCTGATACTCCTTTTTCTGGGTAATGTCTTTGATGATATTGAGAAAGAAGGGCTTGCCTTCGTAATCAACCGCCATACGGGTGATGAACACTTCCACCTCCCGTTCACCGGCTTTGAAGGGCATCTTCATTTCGATTGTCACCCCATTTGCTTTGTCTATCCCTTTGGTTACTTGCTCTCTATTTTTGGCATAATATCCCGGATCGGTAAAAAGATAGGTTAACCCATGTTCAATGAGTGCAGCCTCCTCCACGCCAGCCATGCGGCAAAGCGCAGGGTTGGCTGCGATAACCCTACCGCCTATTACCGATAGCATCAGCCCATCCTCCGAACTGTTCCAAACGTTTTTGAACTGATCTTCGGTCTTCTGGATTTCCTTTTTCTTTTCATTCAAATCGCTTTTTAATACGCCCTGATACTTGTGCTGGACAAACAGAAAATTGATTAGAATGCCGAGGCCCACAAAAACCAACACTACTATTCCGATAAACCAGCCCTGCAAGTAATAGGGATAGTTGACCCGAAAGGGCTCCCCATATACGATATCCGACTCTAACTGCCCTCCCAGGCTGGATTTAAGCATCAACTGGTAATCTCCAGGCGGCAAATTATTCAAAAACAGCTTATTGTCCCTAGGGTTTTCAACGGTCTTCCAATCATCGTGTAGCCCCTTCAGTCGATAAGACAACAGGAGTCGGGGCCAAGACACAAAGCTTACCGCTCTGTATTCAACTTGAACATTATTGTAGGCATAGGGGATATTTGTCGGAGAAGCCGAAACAAAGTAATCCGAAATCACATTGATCCGCTCGAGATAGGTCTTGGGAGGAGTCCGACGGACATAATCTTCTTCCGGCACATATACCGATACCCCATTTTGAGTACCAATAAACACTCTACCTCCTGGCCCGATACAGAGTGCCCCTCTGTTCACCTCGTCGCCTATCAAGCCATTGCGTTCGGTAAAATGCCTTACCCCGTGGGGACCCAACTGAATAACCCCCATGTTTGTGCCCAGCCAAAGTACTCCTGATTCATCCTGCCTGATTGAGTACATCGGAACATTGAAACTTAGCCCTTGGTAAATATAAGGCTTCAGGGAATCCCCTTCCACAAAAAAAAGTCCGTCCTCCGTTCCGATCAACAGGGTATCTGCCCTAGCCAAGTAATCGTAGCCGGAAATGCGGATATGCTCGGCACTTCTACTCTTCACGTGTTTGGGATTGGAGATACCATCGTTGTCCATGACAATCCATTTTCCCTTGAATTTGCCGATTTTACGGATAAAATTCCTCATATTCTCCGCCTCTATAAATGGAAGGGCTGGCTCAAAATCGGATTCCAATCCCCCGGGACCCAACTTGGCACTGAAAACCTTATCGTTACAAACCACATACAACCTATCCCCTTCCGCCTCTACGTAACTCACGGGAATATCAACCGGTAGAGAATAATCCTTTAAAGTCAACGTCTGACGGTCCAATCGCTTTAATCCAGTCTGATACGTAGACAACCAAACACCGCCAAAGGCGTCGAGTGAAAAGTTCAACACTCTACCAAGAGTTGCCTGTGGTCCTGTCGTGAACATAAAGTCCTTTACCGCTTTGGTTCCCTGCCAAACCTGGATGCCGTTGTTATACCCCAAAACGTATTTGCCGGACCCAAGGGAAACGATTGCCGAAATATCCGTCTCCGGAAGTCCAACCGAACGGTCAAAATTCTGAAACCGCAGGCTTTCCAATAGGGCAACCCCCCTATACGTGCCAATCCAAATTTGGCCTTCTCTATCCACCAAACAGGATTGGACGTTGACAACCTTCAATTCATCCATTACAGAAATACGGGTAATTCGTCCTGTTTTTCCAGTCCGTTTATACAGTTGCGAATTGTAAAAAAAATAGACATCAGCCCCATATTTCAGCAATCCCGATACATCTCTTATAGAGTTGATTACGTCAGAAAAACCCGAATATACCCTTTCCTCCACCTTCCAAAGATCTCTACCTCGGTATAGGCCATCATTTTCCAAGTAATAAAAATAGCCATCCGAGTCATTGTAAATAACCCGCACGATATTCAATTGGCGATCCCTGTACTCCATGGAAACCCTAAAAAGCTCTCCATCCCTGATCCCATATACTCCATGTTCAAAAAGGAAAAAACAGGATTGATCCTCGGAAGCAAAAAAAGAGACAAACCTACCCGATTCTTTTGGATCCACGGTAGCATGAAACAACCTATTACCGGCTAAGTCTTGGATCAAAACTTCAAAATCAAAAGCAAGGGCCAATCGTTTGTCTTTTCCGGAACCAATCAGCTCCATTTTGATATTGGGCTGCACCGAGTTGGCCGCTGCCGGAGGGAGTGCCAATACAGGTGCATGCCAAGTACCATTGGAAAAAAAAAATGCGCGTGCCGTACCCTTTGTCTGGGAAGCCCAAACCCACCCATCCGTATCCACCAACACCTGTTTGCTGCCTTCTAGTGCCAACCGTATGGAATCGGGAACGCTCTCCTCCCTGATCCCATCCGAAAACCGGATGTCCCGGTCCGTGGCCAGCCATACAAACCCATTTCGGTCTTGCTGAATACCCAACACATTCTCACTGGAGAGATCAAACCCTCTAATTTGCTTGGTGGATTTAAAGGTCTGTCCATGTAACGAGCCCACAATCCAAAAAAAAAGAAGTAGCTTGGGTAGGGATTTGCTCATGCGTTGCTGTTATGGTTTTAAAATTATGAAAACTTCTCTATTCTCTAAATTAAATTGATAATGTTTGTCAATTCTTTTTGTGAAAGGGTGTAAACTTCTAATTTTGTAGCAAATCTTAAAAATCGGCTTATGAGTGTATTGATAAATAGCAGTTCAAAAGTGATTGTGCAAGGATTCACCGGAAACGAGGGCTCCTTCCACGCACAACAAATGATCGAGTACGGCACAAATGTGGTGGGCGGAGTGACCCCTGGTAAAGGTGGAAGCACCCATTTGGGCAAACCTGTTTTCAACACCGTCGAAGACGCAGTTGTTGCAACGGGGGCGAATACCTCGATCATTTTTGTGCCGCCGGCGTTTGCCGCCGACGCCATCTTGGAGGCTGCTGATGCAGGAATAAAAGTGATTATTACCATAACCGAAGGAATTCCTGTTAAGGATATGATGAAGGTGAAGCCCTATGTGAAAAAGAAAGGGGCAACCTTGATTGGCCCTAACTGTCCCGGAGTGATTACCCCCGGAGAGGCAAAAGTAGGTATCATGCCAGGCTTTGTTTTCAAAGCCGGTAGGGTTGGTGTGGTTTCTAAATCGGGCACACTTACCTACGAAGCAGCAGACCAAATCTCCAAAGCAGGATTGGGCGTATCTACCGCTATAGGTATAGGCGGAGATCCCATTATAGGAACATCCACGAAAGAAGCTGTACAGCTGCTGATGGAAGATCCCGAAACCGATGCCATCGTCATGATCGGGGAAATCGGAGGAAACTACGAGGCAGATGCAGCCCGATGGATCAAAGAAAACGGAAACAAGAAGCCCGTCGTTGGGTTTATCGCCGGGCAGACGGCTCCCGCTGGACGAAGGATGGGTCATGCCGGTGCCATCATTGGCGGAAAAGATGATACAGCCGAAGCAAAAATGAGGATTATGCGGGAGAATGGTATATACGTCGCCGAAACCCCTGGAGAAATCGGAGAAGTTATGGCAAAGGCACTTGGTGTTGACGCCTAAACGCCCTCCTTACTGCCATTGTAATGCTGGTCGATGCAACGATTGACCAGCATTTTTTTTTGCGTCCGGCATGCTTGCTTCCATATTTTCGGGTCATCGGCATGGTTATTCTCCTTTCATCAAAAGTATTTTGTCCAAAAACTAATTTTTACCTATATTTTCGGCTAATACCTTTCAATACGCTAGGGCGGATATTTGTCAAAAATGAAATTAAGAGGCTTTTTTTTCTGTTTGGTTGTCGGAGTTGCGATCGTCTCCGAGGCAAAGGCTCAAGAAACGCTGAGCTTCACCAAAGACATTATCCCCGTCCTGCGCAATCACTGCTACTCCTGCCACAATGTAGGCAATCCAAAGGGAGGCGTAAACCTTGAAATCTACGAAGAGGAGGGCCGCGTAATCAAAGATGGGCAATTTTGGCTGAAGGTAATCGATGAAATAAAGGGAAAGGCGATGCCTCCCAGCAACAAACCCCCTCTCTCTGCCGATGAGTACCACACCCTAGTGGAAGGGGTAAATGGAATACTTATCAAATCACTGGAGAACAAAACTCCAGGCAAAGTGGTCATTCGCCGGTTAAACCATACCGAATATCATTACACCGTTTTGGATCTCACAGGAATCAGTTTTGATGCCAAAAACCGGTTTCCATCAGATGGCTCCGGCGGGGGAGGATTTGATAATCAGGGGCGTGCACTCTTTTTTACGCCACTCAAGATGGAGCGCTACTTCGATGCCGCCGAGGAGATCGTAGAGGCACTCTACGAAGATCGCGAAAAGTGGCGCAGTGCAGTGCCTATTGTGTTTCGAACAACGCTCTGGCACCGAATCATCGACTGGTTTAGGTCACTTTTCAATTCAGATTATAACCCCAGCGTCCGGGTAAAAGAAGCCGCAGAAGAAGTGATTTACCCCTTTGCCAGTAAGGCCTACAGGAGATACCTAAAAGCCGAAGAAAAAAGCAAGCTCACAAAACTTTTTGAAGAGGTATACGCCGCGAATGCCAATTTCAAAAATCCAGAGCGGTTTGACAGGAGTATGGCAGAGGTGTACAAAGCGATTCTTATTGCCCCCTCATTTCTTTACAAAATGGAAGAAGAGCCTGACCTGGATAAGCCGGTTCCTCTGAATGATTTTGAGATTGCCACCAGACTGTCCTATTTCCTGTGGTCTAGCATGCCGGATGAAGAACTCTTTCAACTTGCGGCGGAAGGAAAACTACAGTCGGAACAGGTGCTGGAACAACAGGTGGAACGAATGCTAGATGACCCGAAAGCAAGGCGTTTTTCCGAGTCTTTCGTCAGTCAATGGTTGGGCATTACCAAACTTAAGGATCCAAATGCTCCTTTAGCAGACACCGAACGTTTCCCCCAATTTACAGAGGCCATCAAGGAAGCGATGTATAAGGAGACAACGGCGTATTTCCACCATGTATTGACTAAAAGCAACAACTTCCTCGATCTGATAAACAGCAACTATACCTTTGTTAACGAGGATCTTGCCGACTTCTATGGACTAAATGACGTAACAGGAAATGACTTTCAATTAGTGCATTTCACCGACGGTACGAGAGGCGGATTGCTGGGAATGGGAAGTGTGCTTACCGTGACCTCATTACCTACCAGAACCAGTCCGGTGCTTAGGGGGAAATGGGTCATGGAGGAGATATTGGGCATAAGCCCGCCACCTCCACCTCCAGATGTCAGTGAGCTACCGGAAGATGATGGATTGCACGAAGATCTTGGCTTGCGGGCGCTTCTGGAGCGGCACCGATCTGATCCTGCGTGCCAATCCTGCCATGAAAAAATGGATCCGCTCGGAATTGGGTTGGAGAACTTCGATGCGGTCGGGAAATGGCGGGAAAGCTACGGCAATATCCCTATTGACCCATCCGGGGTACTCAGTACCGGAGAAACATTTGCCGGGCCAAGCGAGCTAAAGAAGCTCCTCTTGGCAGAAAGGGAGAAATTTGCCCGTAATCTAAGCAGCAGATTCCTTTCCTATGCAGTGGGAAGATCCGTGTTGTTCTCGGATGAGATTGCCATTCGCGACTTGACCGAGAATTTACTGACACATGATTTCCACCCAAAGTACTTTATCAGTGAACTGGTAAAAAGTTATTCGTTCCGCATGAAGATCAAGGATTTTCAGAAGCGATCCACAGAAATTTAAATCAAGGGGCAATCAATTTAGGCTTTGAATTAGCAGAAAAACAACCTAACTTGCTCGTTATCAAGATTAATAACCCAATTAAACCATAGGGAAATGAGAAAAAAGTGGCAAATCTCCAGACGAAAAATGTTAAAGGGTGTGGGAGCGGCAATCGCGCTCCCCTTTTTGGACGCGATGTTTCCGCTTTCGGCCACAGCGAGCAGCCATCCGGCCTACCCAGTTCGCTCGGCATTCATTTTTATGCCAAACGGGGTACATCCAGACCGGTGGACTCCTTCTGGAATCGGGACTCATTTTGAGCTTTCGCCCACGTTACAGCCACTCAAATCCCTAAAGAACGATATTTTGGTGCTTGGACAAATGATGAACAAGAACTCCATTTTCCAGGGAGCAGACGGACATTATGCAAAGGATGCCAACCTCCTTACCTCCATGCCCATCACCAAGACCGCCGGAGACAACATCAATGCCGGAGGTGTATCCGTCGATCAACTAATTGCCGGGCACTTTAAGGACGAAACACTCTTTCCCTCCCTGGAGTATGGCCTGGATCGTATTGCTACGGGAGTGGACATCAACGTCGGCTTTACGAGGCTGTACGCCTCCAGTATTTCCTGGAAGACCCCAACCACGCCTCTTTCCAAGGAAATTGACCCGCGTTTGGCCTTTGACAGGCTTTTCAAATCATTTGTAGACGGAACCCCAAAGGGTGAAAACCCGCACAAGCACAGCATATTGGATGCAGTAAAAGAAGACGCCAAATCCCTCAAAAACAACCTGGGCCGATCCGATCAGGATAAGCTGGAGGAATACCTGGAGTCGATTCGCTCCATCGAAAAACGCATCTCCAATCAAGGCAACCTGAAAGACTTTGAAAGCAAAATAACTCCTGATATCCGTAAGGAGTTGAACCGCCTTCACATCAGCATAGAGGAGTTTACCGATTTGAATGCCGGAATCGATGTGACCGAGAAGACGCGCCTGATGTACGATATCATGGCCTTGGCCCTCTGGAGCGATGCTACAAGGGTCCTTACCTTCATGTACGGCAATTCGGTAAGCAACCGGAACTTCTCCTTTTTGGATGGTGTAACCGGCGCCCACCACTCGCTTTCCCACCACATGAACAATGAAAACAACCTCGAACAATACGACCGCATTACCAAATGGCACCTTGAGCAGTATGGATATTTTTGTGAGAAGCTCAAATCCATCAAAGAAGGCGATCGAACCCTCTTGGACAATTCCCTCGTCATGTTTGCATCAGGCCTTCGGGACGGAAATAGGCACTCTCCAAGAGATCTGCCCATCATCGTGGCCGGTAGAGGAGGTGGAAAAATCAAAACAGGGCAGAACCTCATTTTTGAAGACAACACGCCCCTAGCAAACCTCTATACCACCTGGATGCAAACCGTCGGGATGAACACCGCCAAGTTTGCGGACAGTACAAGAACCCTTCACGAAATTTTAGTTTAAGCCCAGGGAACCCTGTCGATTTGCCGCTTGGCACGTATACGTATGATTAAACCCAGCACGGATAGTTCCCCAGAATCCAGATCTTCATGGTATGGATTCTGGGGAATGTCGGTTCCTCTTGTGATCGCCCTTCTCATCATTGGCATTTTCTTTCTTCCAGATTCCTTTGAGGGTAGCTCTGCCCTTTGGGTTTTTGGTGGAAGACTGCACCCGTTACTACTGCATTTCCCCATTGTAGTCATCCTCCTCACGACCTTATTTGTTGTAGCAGGGTTCCTTCACAGTACTTTTTCCCAACCACTGCTGATAAAAAGTATGCTGCTGCTGGGTTGTTTTTCCGCATTCGGATCCATAGTGGCTGGCTACCTGTTGTACGCCTCAGACAACTATTCGGGAATTCAAGTACAAAATCACCTACGCGGAGGTGTGCTCACCGGATTGGGGATTTGCCTCACCACCGCTTATTTTTTCTTCCGGGAGAAAAAATATAAAAACAACACGAAAAGTCCAATATTCCTATCCCTTTTGCTGGTTACCAATGGCATGCTCGCTTATACGAGCCATGTAGGAGGTTCCCTTACCCACGGTCAGGATTTTCTCACCGAGCCGTTGACCCAAATATTCCCAACCAGACAAGTCGCGCTAAAGCCGGCGGAGGAAATGCTGGTGTACGAAGACCTGATTCACACTATCCTCGACGCCAAGTGTTTGAATTGCCATAACGAGAACAAAACCAAAGGGGATTTGCTGATGACCTCTTATGGGAACTTACTGAAATCCGGAAAAAGTGGAAAACCCGCTTTAATCCCGGGAAATCCAAAAGAAAGCGAATTACTGATACGGGTACACCTTCCAGAAGATGACGATGAAAGAATGCCTCCGGAGGGAAAACCCGGCTTAACGACAGAAGAAATCTCGCTCATAAGCCTCTGGATAGAAGTCGGTGCACCCCAAAACCAACCGCTACCCGAGTTTTTGGAAGATCCTGCGGTGGCTATATCCTTCGAATCCCTAATCCCAAAAGTGCAGCAAAACCAACGGCGCATGCTTCTGGAGAAGGAAGCTTTCGAGGAAGCAGCAAGTTCACTCGCTACCCTCGCGGAAGAACTGAACGTCCATATCGAACGGGATCCCGAAGCAGAAGGCCCGTTTTTTCGTTTGCGCATGAAGTTTCCCCCGCGCCGCTTTTCAAATGAAGAGCTACTGGCATTGGAGCCTTACTTTATGAATTTTTCTTCCGTTTCCCTTGCATCGGCGGACATTTCCGATGATGAACTATTTTTTATTGCCAAAATGAAAAATCTTCAGCGGCTGTTTATTCAAAAAACCCGCGTCGACGGATCCGGCCTTCCGTACTTTCACAACCACGAACATTTAGAGACGCTGAGCATATCCTTCTCGCCTATACATCCTGGAAATATCTTTCACCTGCTGAATATCCCCAACCTGAAGGAAGTATATGTTTTTGGCACGCCGGTCAAACCAGAAATCATCCATGCCTTACAAGCCTACAGGCCCGACATTACCTTTTTCTTAGAAGAGGGGCCACTTTTCAGGTAAGCGAGTAGTACAGATGCTGTCCATCTACGTACTATCTTATTGTGTACGCTGACAAGTATCAAACCATTAACTCACAGATCATGACTAAAAAAACTTTTCAACAACGGCTGAGTCAGATAATCCTGGTTTTTGCCGCTCTTGCCTCTATTAGGTGCCAATCCCCTTCTTCTGAAACCCAAACAGATCCAAGTGACTCCAACCCAAGCGACCCGCTAAGGGAATACGTGGAAAGCACGGATCCCGCAACCCGGTACGAAATGGTGTTTCATGCCGAAGAGGCACTCTATGACTACTACGTAATCCGGTTGGAGTCGCAGCATTGGCTCACCGAAAAGGAGGTTACCGAGACATTATGGTGGCACTGGGTATCCTTTGTAATTCCCAAAAAACTCGCACACGAAACGTCATTTTTGATGATTTCGGGTGGCAGTACCAATACCAAGCTTCCCGAAAAGCCCGATCAGATGTTGGTGGAAGCTGCGCTGGCTACGCATTCCCCTGCCATTAAGGTGCATAACATCCCTTTTCAGCCGGTAACTTTTGTAGGTGACACCGTAGAGGGCCGGGTAGAAGATGGCCTGATTGCGTATGGATGGAGAGAGTTTATGGAAAGAGGAGCCAAAGATGAAGACGCCATTTGGCTTGCCCGCCTTCCCATGACAAAGGCCGTCATCCACTCCATGGATGCCGTAGTTGACTATACCGGAAAAGAATTGGGGTTAAACCTTGGGAAATACGTCGTAGCAGGCGGATCAAAACGGGGTTGGACTACCTGGACCACCGCCGCAATGGACGACCGAGTGGTGGCTATGGCACCCATCGTTATCGATCTCCTAAACCTCGTCCCATCCTTCCAACACCACTGGAGAAGCTACGGGTTTTGGGCACCGGCCGTAAAGGATTACGTCCGTGAGGGAATCATGGACTGGATGGGTTCGGAGGAATATGACCGTTTGCTGGAGATCACTGAGCCCTACTCATTTATTGAGGTGTTCCGGGATATCCCCAAACTACTCATCAATGGATCCGGGGATCAATTTTTCCTTCCAGATAGTTGGAAATTTTACTGGGACGATCTTTCCGGTGAGAAGCACTTGGTGTACATCCCAAATGCTGGACACTCGCTGGACAACTCTGATGCCATGCAGATCTTGCTTGGATTTTATAAGCACATTCTTATGGATGAAGCAAGACCGGAATACAGTTGGGAGGTGACCGATACCCACATAAAAGTGACGGTAGATCCGCAAAACCCACCCGTACAAGTGAAACTTTGGGAAGCCCATAACCCGGAGGCGAGGGATTTTCGAATAGATGTATTCGGACCTAAATGGATGGACACCGTAATCCCCGTACAGGAAAACGGTGTCTACCAGATACCTATCCAAGCCCCTGATAAAGGCTGGAAAGGACACTTTGTAGAAATTACCTACGCTGGAAAAGCCCCCATCAAATTGACTACCGGTGTCAAAGTACTTCCGGAAACCTATCCTTTTGACCCGTACAAACCGGAAAAGCCAAGAGGAACCCCCAAAAAATAAGATAAGAAAGATGGCCTGTGCAGATATTCGCTTTGCACAGGCCTTTTACTTTTTGGATTTCCCACGGTATCTTTAGCCTACGAACGCGCACTTGTTCAACAAAGAGTGCCGTCAAACCATGAACAGATTATGCTTTTTAATTCCTTTGAATTCATCTTTCTTTTCCTACCGCTAACCGTATGCCTTTATTTTTTCATAAGCAGGTTAGTGGGAAGCCTTAGTGCGAAAATTTTACTTCTTTCAGCCTCCATGTTCTTTTACGCCCGGTGGAACCCGGCCTACTCGGTACTGATTATAGGTTCTATGTTGGTGAATTTCGGACTTGGAAAAGCACTGCCCGCCCATCCATTCAAAAAAACGCTGCTGATGCTTGGCCTGAGTGGAAATCTAGGCCTTTTGTTTTATTACAAATACGTAGACTTTTTTATCGAAACAGTAAACCAATTTACCCGGCAACAATGGCCTCTGGTGGAAATAGTCCTTCCCCTTGGAATCAGCTTCTTCACTTTTCAGCAAATCGCCTATTTAGTGGACAGTTATCGGGGACTAACCTCGGAATACAACCCCATCAGCTACGGAGTCTTCGTTTCGTTTTTTCCGCAACTTGTGGCCGGCCCCATCGTGCATCACCGGGAGATGATGCTGCAGTTTAGTTCTCCGGCCAACTTTCGGATAAACGGCTTTAACCTTAGCAAGGGCTTTTTCATCTTTCTAATGGGACTGGCTAAAAAAGTGGTCATAGCAGACACCTTTGGTGTCGTCGCAAATACCGGCTACGCCGGCGTCGAACTTCTAAGCACCCAAGAGGCATGGATTACATCCCTGGCCTACGCTGTCCAACTCTATTTTGACTTCAGCGGATACTCCGATATGGCCATTGGCCTCGCATTGATGTTCAACATCCGCTTACCCATCAACTTTGACTCCCCTTACAAATCCAAAAACATCAAGGAGTTTTGGCGGCGCTGGCATATCACGCTGGGCAGATTCCTTCGGGACTATGTGTATATCCCCCTTGGAGGAAGTAAACAGGGCACCCCAAAAACATTGGGAAACCTATTCCTGACCTTTCTGCTGGGGGGAATCTGGCACGGGGCCGGTTGGACCTTTGTTATCTGGGGAATGCTTCATGGGTTGGCATTGGTCTTTTACCAACTCCTGCAAAGGTTTCGTTTCCAGGTTCCGAATGCCTTGGCGATCGTTTTCACGTTTCTATTCGTGAATTTCACCTGGGTATTCTTTCGGGCGGCAGACTTTTCAGATGCCTTTACCCTGTTGGAGCGGATGATTGTACAGCATCCGGGATCTTCCGAATTCTTCCTGGTCGCCAACAAATACGATTCCCCCGTCTGGCTAATAGGCATCATACTCCTTTTTTGCCCAAATAGCGTTGAGATAGGTGAACGGTTTAAACCAAATCTACGCTACGCTATCCTAATCGTTTCGCTTTTCCTACTTAACTTGTTGTATCTTAACTCGATGATCCAACAGGATTTTCTGTATTTTGACTTCTAGGCGATGAACAACGAAAGGTATTTTCTGACTTTACTGGCTGGCTGCTTGGTCGGTATGTTGGCTGTTATAGGGATTAATAGGCAAATCGACATCTTTGGACTTTATAGAAACCATACCTGCGAAGGAATCGGCCTCCACGGGGAGGAAAGGTACAGTAAGTACCTGCATATGCACCGGTATGTCCCTGAATGTTTTGATGGGATATGGATGGGTGCATCCCTGTCCGCCAATCTTGATCCTTCTCGAATTAGGGGATTCCGCATATACAATGCCAGCTTGATGGGAGCTCGAATTGGTCAATTGGAACAACTCTATTCTACGGCCGTGGACCAGGGTGCTGATTTTGAAGTGGCCATCATCAGCATTCATCCGTATCTGACCGGGGAAACCGAAAAAACAGACACACACCTTGCCAAAAAAGGCCTTCAATCCGCTATGGGTTCCGTATCTCTCCTTCGCGTATATGCATTGGCGTTGATACGGAAGTTTAAACTCTGGGAGAGCAAATACCCACAAAATCAATACAGCTCTGAGGGCCGAAATGATTACAACCGATTCTTCGAAGTGCCGGACATTGTCTCTCATATACAGAAAAAGATCCACGACCCGGAATTAACCCGACTGGCCAGCCACGAGGAAGGACTGCACTCCCTGCAATCCTTATTGGAACAAATCAATCAAACAGAAGCCCGTATTCTTCTCTATTTCCATCCTATTCCAGCCGATATCTATCGGGCTAACCGGGAAATCCTCGACAGCTATTGGACAAAAATCACTGAGATGCCTCTGCGCCATCCCGACAAGGTGCTGCTGATAAATATAAACCAACATCCCTCTGCCTTTAACAAAGATCTATCAAACTACATCGATCACGGACATCTCAGTGAGCTAGGCCAAGAGAGGCTTTTGTCACTGATGAACCAAGAGTTGGAAAAAACTGGCCATTTTAAAAACTATCCCTCTGAAAAAGAACCTGGGCATTATAAAAAACCGTTAAATCCATAGTCCTTAGATCTGTCCTACTCCTTTTTGCCATGGAAACAAAATGGGTGCTCTGTCTATTGTGTTTGGTGCCGATTGTTTCAGGGTGCGTAAAGGACTATCGAAAACTAAGCCGGGGAAAAAGTACCGTTTTAAAAAGTTATTCTCCAAACGATACGCTGGTTGTCTCAGATTACATTTTTTACAATACCCGTACCCATTTATCATTCGGAGCCGAGAACGAGCCCATGGAAATGAATTCGGACAGTGTCATGCAGATTTTAGTCGCCTCCTTTAAAAACCTGGGAGCTCCGATCCAAGACCGACTGGAGTTGGGCAAAAATCACATTGATAGCACGTTCATAAAAAAATATGTGGTCAGAACCCGACGTGTAAACAGCGACTGGATCAAAGAAGTGGCCGGGCAATCCAAAGGCACTTACAAGCTAATCCCCTTTTTGTATATCCTAAACCGAATTGCATTTACCGGCTACATTACTTCTGGTGGGATGTCAGGATCCAATGGCTTCTACCTGGTTACTTATCTAAATCTCATTGTGTACATCGTACATGAAAATGAAATCGTTTACAGTAGCCAAGCACTGCACACGAGTGAACTGATGAGAACCGACACCAGGAGAGAGGCTGAGGCACTGCCTTCCGCAATAATGATAACAGAGGAAAACTGGCAGGAACTGGCAAGAATATCGATGGAAGATTACTTCAAACGATGGAAATGATGGATCTGCTCGTCAAACCAACCCACCTACTGGCCAATGCCAACTTCAAGGTTTTCATTGTTCTTCTTTTTTACGTAAATCTCCCTTTTAGCCTATCTTTCTCCCAAACCTCTACGGAAAACGATATCCTACGAGAGACCCCCGTCCGATGCGAAGACATCCCCTTAAATGTAGTATCTATTTCCAAACGATTATTGGAGGAGAGCAATTACGGCTCGCTAAGCGAATTAACTGATTATTGGGAAGCCTACTGTGGCTTATCAGAGCCTGTATTTCGACTTAGAATTTTGACGGCCTTGGCCAACTCCAGCTTCCACGAAAGTTTGATAGACGATACCTTATTGGACTATGTGAGAGCCTATGAAGACAGGCAATCGATAGCACAATCGACAAAACTCTCCGCTATTTACTCACAAGTATACCTAGAGCAATTGGGATTTATGGGCCTT
Organism: Lunatimonas lonarensis; assembly: GCF_000390185.1. GTDB lineage: Bacteria > Bacteroidota > Bacteroidia > Cytophagales > Cyclobacteriaceae > Lunatimonas > Lunatimonas lonarensis. The sequence goes on from NZ_AQHR01000088.1 coordinate 102,361, forward strand.
GGTGGAGATTTTGATAAATTTACAGAGGCGTGGGCCAGAAATCTGTTGTCTACACTTGACCCAAAATCAAGCCCCTACCTATTGGCACTGATCTATGCCAACCAACCCGACCTATTTTCGCAGTACATGGCCAAATCGCCATACAGGGAATTCCCACTAGCAGAAGCCTACAAAGCTCATCAGGGACATGTTGAACGCAAACTGAACAAATATCAGATTCATGTCTTGAAAATATGGGTACCATTCTTTGCACAAGAGGAGCTATTTAACTTACGAAAAGAAATTTCCCTTCCAGAATGGGACGAGCAAATGGTGTTGAGAACAAGTGACTGCACTGTCCGGTCAAGGGATTTCTCCGAATTAATCGTAACCTACAGGAAACAAAAAAACTTTCAAAAAATTGAAAAGTTGTCTGCTATCTGGAAGGGTTCGTGTGGCCTTATCGAACCTATCTATCGACTCGGACACCTAATTGCGATGGAAAAGGGAGCTTTTACCGAAATAGACATAGACAGGGATTTCTTCGATTACCTGGAATACTTTGAGTTACGAATCAACCCGCTAATGGAGCATAGATCCAAGCGGCCCAACTTTTTTCCAGACGAAGCCTTCGAACGAAACAATGCAGTTTCGCACGAATTTGATCAAGAGTTGATTCAATGGGCAAGGGAACTTAAGCGACGATTTCCTGAGGAGAGTTACGCGCACCTGATCGCCTCGTTGTATTCAGGGGAAATCGATTATTTCTTCCACTCTCTCCAATCGACTCAAACAAAGGACAGCTCACTTCACTCGGGTTACCAGGATGCTGTAAAAAAAACCGAAGAAATCTTCGACAGCTTTTTTGCCTTTAGCTTTGGATCATGGGTTCCTTTCGGTAATCTCGCTGTAGTTGGGGGACGGCCTGTGCTGAATTTCCACTTTGGAATCACCAATGACTTGAGCAGCATCGACGTTGTGATCGGCGGCACCTTTATCAACAGCGTTAAGAACAACTACGAAACTGTGCACCTTGACGAACTTCAAACCACGGATCATTTTAGCTATTTCTCGATGGGGATTGAATATTGCTGGAACTTACTTCATACCAACAACACTCAAATTCATCTACTCTCCGGATTGGGAATTGCCCAAATCACCACAGTAAAGATGGATCGCGAAAATGAGCTACCTGCTAGGCTTTCTTTTAGTCCTGTAGGAAATTATGGCATTGGATTAAAAACGTTTGGAGAAGGAGGTAGCTTTGTCGCTCTTCAGGTAATCAGTAACCATACATTTTTCAGAAACTATGGAGGTACTGATCTTTCGGGTGGGTTTATCCAAGCCAGGCTGCTATTGAACCTCGCCAAGTCCAGACACCGATGGGATCGCCGAACAACACTCCGGTTACCAGGCGTTTGAAATCAAATGCCGTTGGCAATTTGGCGAATGATTTGTCTGGCTTTCCTACAAATGCCAACTCAGATGGCAAATTAACCGAATTGGAAAATGATTCGGACTACCGAGGATTTATTGTATTTTTACCTCAAAACCAATCCGATAACCTATTCATTCAATTTTCATGCATCCGTTTCTTACACTTTTCATTCTTCCTTGGTTACTTGTTTTAAAGCTATTCTTCTCCAATCAATGCCTATTTTTTGATTTTCAAAGGATTTCTTCACACCCTGTCGACTATGCTTTTCAGGACATCCCCTCGTTCGATCCCCGGGGAGGCCATATCCAAGGGATTCAGCTTCATATAGAAAAGGGGGACACCATCGCCTACCTGTCCGGATCCTCTTCCCATGTCGCCTACATGGCCAAAGCGCATCTACAGGGAGGAACGTCCCGTATTCTTTCGATTGACACCCTATTGATGGCCCCCTACAGACATGCAGGTGGCTTTCAGATTTTTCAAGACCATCTAGCGGTAGGCATAGAAGACAACCACCAGCGCAACAGCTCCAAGGTACTGGTCTATGATTTATCCATGTCAGTGGATACCTGGACAAACCCCTTATATACCGTGGAGCGGTCCGGGCCTTACGAACGATCAACGGCCGGGGCGGTGGGCATTACCTCACACCAAGGTTCCGTGCTGCTTGTAGTGGCCGATTGGGATGCCCGTAACCTGGATTTTTACGCTATTTCCGAAAATGCCTTCCGCCTCCAATCCGCGGCCTTCCAGCCAATCGCAACCGTGGAAATCGCTCAGTTACCGAGACAGGACTGGTCTGACCCAGCCTGGCACTCCTACCAAAACCTTAATCTGGTTTCCGAAGACAGGACCCTGTACCTCGTCGGGTTTGCCAAAACCTCCGAAAATAGGCAGGTGGCAGACATCTTCTCTATTGAAATCGGGGAAAAAGAAAATTGGGCAAGTCCTGATTTTACGCTAGTGAGCTCCTATTCATCCGGTTTGCCAGAAAAAATAGACTCCTTTCCGCAGCAATCCGTCACGCTGAAAAAATTGGGCTCAAAGACCTTCGTTCCTTCCCTAGAGGCTGATTTCAAGGCTGCAGGCGGACTACATTATCAAAATGCCAAACTGGCCATCCTTTCTGCCCCCTATCAGTTGGATTCATCCGCAGGAGTCAATATTTTTCATGTAGAACAAGCCCTGAATCCCGATGCACTACCCAATGAGTGGAAGCTGTACAGTGCCTTTTATGCCAAAGAAGCCCATCAGGCGGCAGCTGCTGACAGTCTGTACGTTTATGCAATCAACAATACCCAAATCGGACAGTATAAACGTAAATCCGGAGAACTTCAAAAATTGGTAAGTGTCCCGGGCACGATACATCTGAACAGCGGATTTTTTCTTGATGGACTGTTGTATATGGCCCACTCCAACTACCCTCAAAAGCCCGACCAAAGTGATATCCGCAGCTTTGACCCGAGATCGGGAAATCTTTGTACGGTGGTTGATTTTGGCGAAACAGACGGCAGTCTCACTTGGGTGGTTCGCCAAGAGGAGCACTGGTGGGGCATGTTTGCCCATTACAAAGAAAACAACGCCGCGAGTTATCTGGTAAAATGGGACTCGGAATGGCAGGAGATAAGCAGGTTCACCTTTCCGAAGAAGGTGCTCCGCAACTTAGGCAGCATGAGCGTCTCCGGAGGTGTGGCCTACCGGGAAGGGTTTCTGATAACCGGCCACGATGACAGGGAAGTCTATTATGTGAAAATCCCCAACGTGGGAACCGTGTTGGAATACAGGGGTACCTTTCCGGCACCGTTTACCGGGCAGGGCATTGCCATTGACCCGGTAAGTGGCGGGCTTATTGGTATCGACCGAAAGGAAAAAAAGGTACTGTTTGCCCTGCCGTCCTACCCATAAGTATCTTCCTATTTTGCGATTGAAGGAAGGTATCTAACACTGCGGGCATTTACTCAATCAGGCAGGTAGATTTTACTATATTTAGCAGGTAGATTTTCGTCTGTAGATTCGCTCATTGAGGAATAGGCGTAGAAAATAGTGCGAGTGAAGGTGCATAAAAAGAGATTGATGCAAAGCAGGGCTGCTTCCTAAGCTAACCGATTGATATGGACAGGTTCAAAAACAAATACCGCATTGACTCTGCCCGTGCCCCATTTTGGGATTACGGGTGGAATGCCGCGTATTTTGTGACCATATTATACGTGATGACAAATCCTATCAAACAATTACAGCATACATTTTAAACAACCCTGCCTCCTGGAAGGAAGACAGGTTCCTCAAAGCAGGCAAATGACAGAAAAAGGCCAAGATAGATTAGGAAAACCCTTTAGACAATAGCAGACAATCTGCGTGGAGCCATGAATGCCGATTCATTCCGTGACTACATGCTTGGACAGAAGACCGACCGGAACAAGAAGCTCTTCGCCATCATCGAAAAAAACGAGGGTTTTTCCTGTTTTTTTAATCGATTCAGACTCGTTGGGTGATACGCGCAAATACCTGATTGGTCAGTTTGCCACAGGAAGGAGCAAAAAAGCGGTGAGATTTGTTTCGTGGAGTAGCAGCAGAACCAAACTATAATGCCTGCATAAATCCAGTTTGGATTTCATGCATTGCCTTTAAATGGCTAGCTTTGCAGCCCGAAGAAGAATGGGCATGCAATGAAAAAAACTGATTTTAACAGCCTTATCCTGTTTGAAAACGATGACTTGATCGTCATCAACAAGCCTCCCTACATGCCCACGTTAGAGGATCGGCATGAGGCGCAGAATATTTTACAGCTGGCCAAACAGTATGTAGCGGACGCCCAGGTCTGCCATCGCCTGGACAAGGAAACATCGGGCTGCTTGGTAATCGCCAAAAACCCCGACGCCTACAGGCATATGGCCATGCAGTTTGAAGATCGGAGCGTGGAAAAGATCTATCACGCGGTAGTGGATGGAATCCACGATTTCAAACAGACCATCGCAGACCGAAACCTCTATGCAAACAACAAGGGAATAGTGAAGGTCAGCATTGATGGCAAACCGGCACTGACGTACTTTGACACGCTAAAAACCTACACCCGCCATACCTTGGTATCCTGCAATCCTATCACAGGAAGGATGCACCAGATACGGGTTCACCTAAGCTTCTTGGGCGCTCCGATCTGCGGCGACGTGCTGTATGGTGGAAAACCTGCCTACCTTTCCCAGCTCAAGCGGAAATTTAACCTTAAGAAAGGCACCGAAGAAGAACCTCTAATGCAGCGGGTGGCTCTACATGCGCAGGCGATTACGTTCCGATTGATGGATGAAAGCAAAATCACCATCGAAGCACCCTATCCGAAGGATTTTGCGGTTTTGGTAAAACAATTGGAGCGGTTCAGCTAAATCATTGTTCCTATGCAAGGGGGAGGCAAAGAAGCGGTAAAAAGCACTTGGTTTTCCCTATACTTGTGAAAATAAGGCACTAAAGTTGGCAATGTATTGCAAATAAATTTATTTACATCTATCTTTGTGTCCCTTTTTGAGGGTGAACTGTATATAACAAGCTAATAATTAAACATTTAAACAGTGGATACTTTAAGCTATAAGACCATTTCGGCGAACAAGGCTACGGTACAAAAAGAGTGGGTGGTTGTGGATGCCCATTCCTTGGTGCTAGGTCGGGTTGCCAGTGAGGTGGCAAAGATTTTAAGGGGTAAGCACAAGCCTAATTTTACTCCCCACGTAGACTGTGGCGACAACGTAATTGTTGTAAACGCAGAAAAGGTTAGGCTGACAGGTAAGAAGTGGAACGAAAAGGTATATGTGCGCCACACCGGTTATCCAGGTGGTCAGCGTATTGCCACTCCCCGGATTTTGATGGAGAAGTCTCCGATCACCTTGGTGGAGAAAGCGGTTCGGGGCATGCTTCCCAAAAACCGTTTGGGCAGGCAGTTGTACACCAACCTGCACGTCTATGCCGGTTCGGAGCATCCTCACAGCGCACAGCAACCAAAAGAAGTTAAATTTTAACGTCAGCCGTCAATGGAAGTAATTAACACGATCGGAAGAAGAAAAACATCCGTGGCAAGGATTTACATGAAGCCGGGAAATGGCAATATCACCGTCAACAAAAGAGCGTTGGAGGTGTATTTTCCGTTTGACCTGCATCAAATTGTGGTTAAGCAGCCTTTGGCACTCGTAAATCAGGACGGTGCCTACGACATTGCCATCAATGTAGATGGAGGAGGAATCAAAGGACAGGCGGAAGCCATCCGAATGGCCATCTCCAGGGCACTTTGCGAAATCAACGGTGAGAACAGACCCCCCCTAAAGAAGGAAGGTTTCCTTACCAGGGATTCTCGTATGGTGGAACGTAAGAAGGCGGGCCGAAGAAAAGCAAGAAGAAGATTCCAGTTCTCCAAACGTTAATCGTTGGGGCTGTATCTACTATATTCGATACAACAACCTATATATCTTAATTATTAAATGGCCAATATAGAATACAAAGACTTACTGGATGCTGGTGTTCACTTCGGACACTTAACGAGAAAGTGGGATCCGAGAATGGCACCCTATATCTTCATGGAGAAGAATGGGATCCATATCATCGATCTAAACAAAACGCTTGTTTGCCTTGAAGAAGCATCCAACGCAATCAAGCAGATAGTACGCTCCGGAAAAAAAGTAATGTTCGTAGCTACTAAAAAACAAGCCAAAGATTTGGTGGCGGAGGAAGCAAGAAGGCTAAAAATGCCCTACGTTACCGAGCGATGGTTAGGTGGTATGATGACCAACTTTGCGACCATCCGCAAATCATTGAAGAAGATGTCCTCCATCGACAAATTGATGAAGGACGAAGCTTACAAAAACCTGGCAAAAAAAGAGCGACTAATGATCACTCGCCAGCGTGAGAAGCTTGAGTCGGTACTGGGCGGTATTGCCGACCTGACCAGACTTCCTTCGGCATTGTTTGTAGTAGATATCAAAAGAGAACACATTGCGATATCCGAAGCAAAAAAGCTTGGTATCCCTGTTTTTGCATTGGTGGATACAAACTCCAACCCAAATGAGGTGGATTTTCCTATCCCAGCCAATGACGATGCATTCAAATCAATCTCTCTCCTGGTGAAAGCCTTTGGTGCAGCCATAGAGGAAGGGTTGGCAGAACGCAAAAAAGATAAAGACGACGCAAAACTCTCTGAAGAAGAGGAGGCAAAAAAAGCAGTTGACGCGGAGTCAAACGAGTAATCCACAATGATTTTAGTATTTCAAAAAATTGAACATCGGATGACCTGATGTTCAATTTTTTGTTTTTGACTGACACCCTGTCCCCACTTAGGTGAAGGAGACGTAAGTTTCAAAAAAACACATTCAAAATAAACGACTATTACAATGGCTATTACTGCACAAGAGGTAAACAAACTGAGACAAATGACCGGAGCCGGCATGATGGACTGTAAAAAAGCCCTGACCGAAGCCGAAGGCGATTTTGAAAAAGCTATTGACATCCTTCGTAAAAAAGGACAAAAAGTATCTGCTTCAAGAGCTGACAGAGAAACCAAAGAAGGTGTTGTAGTTACCCACATTGCCGAAGACGGTAAAGCGGGCACCCTGCTTTCCCTTACTTGTGAAACCGACTTTGTTGCTAAAAACGAAGAATTTGGATCCCTTGCCAATGCCATCCTGGATCTGGCAGTAAAAGAAAACGCCGCTTCCATCGAAGCTATCTTGGCGCTTCCTTACGAGGGAATCACCGTCGGTGAGAAAATCACCGAAATGACCGGTAAAATCGGTGAAAAAATTGAAGTTTCCCACTTTGAAAAAGTAAGCGGTGACCAGGCTGTAGCCTATATCCATTCCAATGGCAAATTAGGTGTGTTGGTAGCACTTAAAAACACTGGTGGCAACGACGCAGAAGAAGCCGGTAAGGACGTGGCCATGCAAATCGCCGCCATGAACCCGGTAGCTGTTGACAAAGACGGTGTAGACGCTTCTGTGGTAGAACGTGAAATCGAGGTAGGCAAAGAACAAGCCCGCCAAGAAGGCAAGGCTGAGGAAATGCTGGAAAAGATTGCTTTGGGCAAGCTGAACAAATTCTACAAAGAAAACACCCTGCTTAGCCAAGCTTTCGTAAAAGACAACAGCAAAACCATCGCCCAATACTTGGACGGAGTTTCGAAAGGTTTGACTGTAGCCGCATTTAAGCGAGTATCCATCGGATAATACCTAGCTTTATTGTTACCTATCAGAAAAAATGCCGCAGTGAGTTATCGCTACGGCAATTTTTTTTATCAGCAACTCCCCCTACTTCCGAACTATCCGGTGAATTCGCACCGAATCAATCAGGTATTGTCCTACGTTTTCAAGTCCCTGAATGGTTCTGACTACAGGCATGCCGGCGGTAACCTGACCAAAGGCTGCAAACCCCTGTCCATCGGGGTTCCGCTTGCCTGCAAAATCCAACTCCGGCTGATCCCCAATACAGATAAAAAAGCTGCTTTGGGCACTGTGGGGCGTGGCTCTCGCCATAGATAATGTTCCATCTCGATGGCTAAGTCCCGTCATCTCCGTGGTTTCCAGCTGAATGGCGGGCAGCAGTTGCTCCTCGGCCACGTTCCCGCCTTGGATGACCTCAATTTTTACCTCTCGGTCGGCTTCGTTTTCCGGAGTACAGACACGGAAAAATGTGGATCCCTCATAGGCTCCACTTTCCACATAGGCCAAAAAGTTGGCCACGGTATTCGGCGCCTGCTTGGGAAATAACTGCACCTCAATATCTCCCAACTCCGTGGCGATTACATAATACTCCGCCTTTTCACGGCACCCAAATAGGACTAATACCATGCACAGAACGAATAATCCGCTGCGAAAACATGAAATGATCATTTTAATAACGTTTGGTTAAAGAGTTTTAAAATACGCCTGTATTCGTCCGTCCAACTGCTGGGCTCCACAAAACCATGGTCCTCGGCGGGGTACACAGCAAGCTCCCAGTTATCTTTTCCCAACTCAATCAGCCGCTGTGTTAGACGTACAATATCCTGAAAATGCACATTTACATCCACCATGCCATGCGCCATTAGCAGGTGGCCACGCAGACCCTCCGCAAAATAAATGGGGGACGAACGCCTATAGGCGATGGGGTCATCCGATGGCTCGTTCAAAATATTGGCAGTATACGGATGGTTGTAGTGGGCCCAGTCTGTGACGGAACGCAACGCAGCCCCACTTTTGAACGTCTCCGGCTCATTAAACAGTGCCATTAGGGTAATGAAACCACCATAGCTACCCCCATAAATCCCGATGCTTTCCGGAGCTATCCCGTGGCTGGAAACCAAATACCGGGCACCATCCACCTGATCCGAAAGATCCTTGCCTCCCATATGACGGTAAATGGCCGTTCGCCAATCCCGCCCGTAACCGGCACTCCCCCGGTAATCGATATCCAGTACGGTATACCCTAAGTCGGCAAGCAGATTATGGAACATGTACTCCCTAAAATAGGAGGACCACCATTTGTGCACATTCTGCAAATAACCGGCACCATGCACAAAGATTACCGCGGCACCATTTCCTCTTTCCGGTTCGGGGAGGTAAAGTCGGGCAGGAACCTCTTTCCCATCGTTTGCCGTAAAGGTTACCAGTCGGGGATCCCGCCAAGGATAGGACTTGAAATCGGCAGATTGCCCAGCTGTAATGGGCTCCGGGTGGCCTCCAGCCCTATTGGGTTGTAGGTACAGTTCCCATGGTTTATTGCTGTAAGAATGTCGGATCGCCAGCCATTTTTCATCTGGAGAAAGAGCAACCTCATTATTCCCTTCTAGGCTGGTGAGTTGGGTCATTTTACCCCCCATAAGCGGCATCCGATAAAAATGCCGTTCTCCAGGATGCGCCTCCGAAGTGGTAAGGTACCAATGCTTCTTGTCTACAGACAGTATAGGGTCAAACACCTCAAATGCTCCCTCGGTCAAAGCCTTTTTCTTTCCTTCCGCAACATGCAACAAGTATAGATGGGAATACCCACTTTCCTCGGACTGAAAGTAAATATGCTCTCCGTCAGGAAGCCAGCCTAGGATACCGCCCGATCCCGACCACCCTATTCCCGGTCCTGCTACCCAAGCCTCGTCACGCTGTCGATCCAAGCTCCGCACTTTCCCTGATGGTAAGTCCACCGCAATGATCCACCGGTCCTTATTATCTGTGGAACGTAGCTGGGCCACTGCCTGGCTCCCACGGGAACTGAAAACCGCCTGCGAAAAGATCAGCCTGCGCTCCATTTTACGCCAGTCCCTGTCTGGATAATCCGATGAAAAATCAGGCAGGTCACCAAGACCTGGTAAATCCCCCGGATCGACCCTAAAGACCGTATCCCGCTCCAGGTCGTAAATTGCCAGGGCCGACTCAGCCATCTGGGCCCCTACCTTTGGCCTAGCCGAAAGATCCGAAGTATACCCACTGGCAGCAATGAAATCAGGCACTGCAGTGCCTTTATTGTCAGCCGGCGTAGTCAACAGCAGGGAAACGTACCTGGCATCATCCGAAATCCTGAGGTTGCTTACCTGTTGCTTACCTAGATAAAAGGTGAACCTTTCTTTTACCGCCTTTTCCTTAGCCAGCGAGTCGGTTCGTTTCGCTTTCTCTTCCCGCTGCCTTACCACTTGCAACAGGTTCAGGTTGTCCTCCTTCAACCATGCTTCCTGCTCCGTAGCCTTCTCCTCTGTCTTGTCGCCGGGTTTGACCTGAGTCAACTTATGTAAGGATCCCGACTTAAGCCGGTAGAGATACGCATCATTTCCATGGCGAAAGCCTATGGATGCTCCCTTTTCAATAAATTGCAGATCCTGTACGCTCCCCCCAAGCTGGAGCAACTCCTTTTCCGAACGGGTTGGTAAATCGTACAGGGTAAGAACGCCATTTTTCACATAGACCTTCTTGGATTTTCCCTCATCGAATACCCCCCTAAGCGGCACCATAGCCCGCTCCTGCTCCCAATTCAGTTTGGAAATCTGCCGACTGCGGACACTTAAACGGTGCAGGGAATCTGCCGGATCTCCATCCGGATTGTACTTAAAGTAGACGGCCTCACCGTGATCATCCCAAACGACGTCAGACGGAAAGGTACCCATCCACTTGGGATCCCGCATGATCTTTTCAACTGAAAGAGCGGATTGCTGTCCAAAGGCAATCGGGGCCAAAAGACAGGTCAATACCAGAAGAAGAATATGCCTACTTAAATAAATCATCAAAGCATGGGTTTTATAGTGATCGGCTTTGCTCATATAAAGAACCTAAAACGCAATTTACCTACTTACCTGCAAACAAACGGTCAGGTAATTGCCTGTTTCAATGTGGTAACCAAGTTTTGTTCCGCCCGCGCGGCTAAGTCATGCGCAGAAAAATCCAAGTCAGGAAGCTGCAACACCCGATCGAAGCCGCTGTTCGTGGCATCCGTTCCGGACGTAACCAGCCAAATCTCTTTACCTGCCTCCTTGGCCAACTTCAGCAGTTCGTGGCTGCCCTTCCCCTGATCCGACTGACTGTCATACCTGCCTTCGCCAGTCACGATACGATCTGCTCTGCCAATTCGATCCGCCATGTGCACTTTGTCAAAAAAGTACCTGGCACCGGACACCAAGTTAGTCTCAAAAAACGGGCTCAACCCCAACGCAATTCCTCCCGCCGCACCAAAACCCGGTTTATCCTCCACCTCCCGATTTGACTTGCGCCCAAAAAGATGTACCAAACTGCGGGAGGCTTCTTCAAACGCCGGAAAATCCTCCAGTTTCAATCCCTTTTGCGGGCCAAACACAGGGATAGCCCCCCGCTCTCCAAAATACGTATTGTCCACATCACAGAGGATGGTAAACTTCAAATCGCTCCAAGGCCTTGTCTGCTGAATATGGGCGATTTTTGACAGAAATCCGGGTGAAAAGACCGGTATTTCCCGCCCATTTTCATCCAAAAACAAAAATCCCAACGCCCGTAAAATGCCCGTGCCCAAATCTACGGTTGCACTGCCTCCCAGTCCGAGTACCACCTCCGTTGCACCTAGATCTACCGCCCGGAGAATCAACTCCCCCGTTCCATAGGAGCTGGCCGTCCAGGGATCCCGTTCACGGGCATGCAGCCATTTGATTCCTGAGACGGTTGATACGTCTACAAATGCGGTTTTGGAATTTGCTTCAAACCCAAAGAATCCTTCGATGGGGCGGCCAAGCGGGCCACAGGCTTGGAGTACCACCCTTTCCATGCCCAAAATATCGGACAGCAAGTGGCAGGTACCGTCGCCACCGTCGGCTATTGGGCATAGTTCCACCTGATGAGAGGCGTCCCCATCGAGGATGGCTTTTTCGATGAGAGCAGCAGCCCGGTCGGCTTCAATGGTACCCTTAAATGCATTCGGTGCTACTAACCATTTCATGTGTCCATGTTTTTCATCCGTTGGAAATAATCCCTTGATGCCTCCCGCACCTTGGGCGATAGGTATAGTGCCGATATCATGGTAGGGAATGCCATCACGGCATACATCGCATCTACAAAACTCATCACCACGCTCAGAGAAGTCACCGCACCTCCCACCAAGGTCGCCAAGTAGAAATAATTGTAATAGTCCGCTTTGTCGGCTCCAAACAGGTAATTGAAGCACTTGTGCCCGTAGTAGGAATAGGTAAACATGGTAGAGAGTGCAAACACCAACACCGAAACCATCAGCAAGTACTTGCCTATCCCCGGCAACCCTTGCTCGAAAGCCGACAGCGTAAGCAAGACCCCATCTTTTTCGCCTGTCTGCCAAACGCCCGTCACCATGATGGCCAAGGCGGTCAGGGTACAGACCACGATGGTGTCTATAAATGGCCCTAACATGGCGATCAGCCCTTCCCGCACCGGCTCGCTGTTTTTGGACGCACCATGTACCATGGGAGCTGTTCCAATTCCCGCTTCATTGGAAAATGCCGCCCGCCGGGCTCCGATGATGATTACCTGCCCGACAGCACCACCCAAGACCGCATCTCCGGTAAAAGCATCCTGCAATATCAACCAAAGCATCTCCGGCACCTGTCCAACGTTCTTCCCTAAAATAACGAGTACACTTATAAAGTATACCGTCACCATAAAAGGTACCAAGCGGGAGGCCACTTTGGCGATCCGCTGAATACCCCCGAGGATTACTGTAGCAACCAACCCCATCAATATCAGCCCAATGGCCCAGCGCGTAGGCATACCCTGATCCAATCCAAAGGGTTCCAACATGACAGCGCGCAGAACGGCTGTAAGCTGATTGGCCTGAAAAATCACCAATAGGCCCAAAATTCCCGCCACGCAAAATATCACCGACAGAAATTTCCATTTTTTGCCCATTCCTTCCTCTATCACATACATGGGACCTCCCTGTACATGGCCGGAGGAATCCGTCCCTCTGTACATGATCGCCAGTGTGCAGGTAAAAAACTTGGTGGCCATGCCTACAAAAGCGGACATCCACATCCAAAAGATGGCCCCGGGCCCACCCATGCCGATGGCGAGGGCAACACCGGAGATATTTCCAAGACCCACCGTGGCAGCTACGGCAGAGGATAGCGCCTGCAAGGATGTGATGTCGCCGGTGGCATTGGGGTCATCGTACTTGCCTCCAACGACCTTCAGGGCATGCTTAAATCCTACAAAAGGGATAAAGCCCGAATAAACAAACATGTAGAGCCCGCCGCCGAGCAATAGCAGCAACAGCGGCGTACCCCATATCCAATTACTAAATTCAATGATTAAATCTCCCACGTCGGTCGGTTTTGGTTGTTGGTAGGTTTTCGGGTACAAAATAGCCATATTGCCCAAAGAGTTCTATTTTTGTGCCTATTAAATTCACGCCAAACCCCATGTTTTTATGGCCAAGACGGTTGTCATCAAAATAGGCTCCAATGTACTGACCCAGGACGATGGCACTCCTGACCACAACCGCATGGCCTCCTTGGTGAGCCAAATGGTATTTCTCAAGGAGATCGGTCACCAAATTGTACTGGTTACCTCGGGCGCGGTAGCCTTTGGCCGAAAGGCCCTGCCCCTCAACCCAAAGACGGATTCCATCACCAAAAAGCAGGTTTGGGCCTCTATCGGTCAGATTGAGCTGATCCGCTCCTATAAAAACCTCTTTCTGGAAAAAGGCCATACCGTTGCCCAACTGATGGTTACCAAAGAGGACTTTCGCGACCGGGTACATTACCTCAATATGAAAAACTGCCTGGATGGGCTGCTCAAAAACCAGGTGATCCCGGTGATCAACGAAAACGATGCGGTGGCGGTCACCGAACTGATGTTTACCGATAACGACGAGCTGGCGGGATTGGTAGCGGCCATGATCGATGCCAACAGTTTGGTACTGCTTACAAACGTGGATGGTATTTACAAAGGACACCCCTCAGATCCCTCCTCGGAACTCATCACCAAAGTGGGTAGGCAGGTACCCGACCTCAGTCAATACATCACCACCGGCAAATCCTCCTTTGGAAGGGGAGGCATGCTCACCAAGATGACCATGGCCAAAAAATCAGCGGATCTGGGCATCGAAGTATTGATAGCCAATGGTAAACGGGACGATGTATTAAAGGGGTTTGCGGATGGCACGCTGGTATGCACCTACTTTGAACCGGGCAAAACCCGACACAACCAGAAAAAATGGATCGCCCACAGTGAAAACTACTCCAAAGGCGAAGTAGTGGTGAACGAAGGTGCCAAAAATGCCCTCAATTCCCAAAAAATAACCAGCCTCCTTCCCATAGGGATCGTAGCTGCAAAAGGCGATTTTCTGAAAGGTGACATCATCCGAATCGTGGACGAGGCGGGCCAGATACTGGGCTTGGGAAAAGCGGAGTATGGGGCCAGTTCAGCAGCGGAGAAAATCGGGCAGCCGCATCAGCGACCCTTGGTGCATTACGACTACCTATACCTTTACGACCTAAAATAATCATCCAATTACCGAATTAAAAGCTATTATGAGTTTAGAAGGCACCTTCAAACGAGTACAAAATGCCAGCAGAGCCCTTTCCATGCTCTCGGAAGATACCATTAACCGCATCCTACGCTCTCTTGCCGATGAAGCATTGGCGTCGGTGGAAACCATCCTGCAAGCAAACAAGTTGGATCTTGCCCGGATGGATCCCAAGGATCCCAAGTATGATCGGCTGTTACTGACCGAAGAACGGATTTCAGCCATCGCGTCCGATATCCGAAATGTGGCCAACCTCCCCACGCCCCTGGGAGCGCAGCTGAGCGAAAAAACACTCGAAAATGGCCTGCATATCGAAAAGGTGCGGGTTCCCATCGGTGTGATCGGCATCATCTATGAATCACGGCCTAATGTTACTTTCGACGTATTTAGCCTCTGCCTAAAAACCGGAAATGCGCTGGTGCTCAAAGGGGGATCGGATGCCCACGACTCCAATACCGCCATTTTGGCCTGCATCCACCGGGTATTGGAAAGAGAAGGGATTACTTCGGATATCGTCACCCTGCTTCCCGCAGACCGAGAGGCCACCAAGGAGATGCTACAGGCGGTCGGTTACATCGACATTATCATTCCAAGGGGAAGCCAGGGACTGATCAACTTTGTGCGGGACAACTCCAAGGTGCCGGTCATCGAAACCGGTGCCGGGATCGTGCACACTTATTATGACCGCTCCGCCGATCTGGCAAAGGGAATGCCCGTGATCGTGAACGCAAAGACCCGCCGGGTAAGTGTATGCAACGCGTTGGACTGTCTGGTGATCCACCAAGATCGCCTGCAGGACCTGCTCCCTATCGGAAAGGAATTGGCGAAGAAAGAAGTGGAGATCTTTGCAGACGGGCCGGCCTACCGAATTTTGAAAGGCTCCTATCCCGACACCTTGCTTTCGGAGGCCACAGAAGAACATTTCGGCACGGAATTTCTCGCCATGAAACTATCCATCAAAACCGTAAACAGCCTGGAGGAAGCCTTGGCCCATATTGCCCGGTACAGTTCCAAGCACAGCGAGGCGATCATTGCCGAAGACAAGGCGACGATAGACCACTTTCTACGGGCGGTAGATGCTGCTGCCGTGTATGCCAATACCTCCACGGCGTTTACCGATGGGGCCCAGTTTGGCTTGGGCGCAGAGATCGGTATCAGCACACAAAAACTGCATGCCCGCGGCCCCATGGCATTGGAAGAACTCACCTCCTACAAGTGGGTGATTCGGGGAGATGGACAGGTCAGACCCTGAGTTCACCAACATTCTGCCAATTCAGTATACAAACCCGCCATTGGCGATAATTCACAAAAACCATGACACAACCTCTACTTCCATTGATTTCGCCCGAAGAGCTCTTTTCAATTGCGGAAAAAAGCTATCTATTAATTGACGCGAGCTTTGGCAAATCCACCTATGAAGCCAGCCATCTAAAAGGAGCCATTTATGCCGACCTGAACGCGGACCTTTCCGATATACAGCCGGACGCTGCCCAAGGTGGCCGGCATCCCCTTCCTACTACGGAACAGTTTGCCCTTACCTTGGGAAAATGGGGCATAAAATCCGATACCCATGTAATTGTCTACGACAACAAGCAGGGGAGCATGTCCGCGGCAAGGTTTTGGTGGATGCTACGCGCGGCGGGACACGAAAAAATACAGGTACTCGACGGTGGGTTTCAGGCAGCGGTAGAAGCGGGATTTCCAACCGAATCAGGCGAGGTAATTCCTATCCCGGTTGCGCCTTATCCTATTCAGGCATGGCAACTGCCCTTGGTAAATATGGCAGAAACGGAGGCTGCTGCTTCAGACCCCAACAAAACGGTGATCGATGTCCGGGAACGAGACCGATACCTGGGAATCGTCGAACCCATAGATTTGGTAGCAGGTCATATTCCCGGGGCGGTCAATATCCCCTTTTCCAACAACCTGAACGCCACAGGCCGATTCAAATCCCCCGAGGAACTGAGACATCTCTACAAGCCCTTCGCGGACAATTCCGCTTCTGAAAACGTGACGGTGCATTGCGGATCAGGCGTTACGGCCTGCCATACCCTTTTGGCCTGGGCACATGCAGGGCTTCCAATACCAAAACTGTATGTTGGTTCCTGGAGCGAGTGGTCCCGCAACGACAAACCCATCGGGATAGGGGAATAGGTCAGCGGGGAGGCAGAAAGGTTGACAGATCTACCTGATCGAAGCGGTATTCATCTTCAAGGTCCTGAAACGCTGCATTGACAAATAGGCCGTTTCTGGTAACAAACCAATCTTTCAACTCCTCTCTGCCAGGGTAGTCAACCGTATACTCTCCCTTCAGCGTCCAGTCCCCATCAAAGATCCGTATCAGGTAATGTTTGGTACGATCAAACGTGTTGTCCCCATCTCCCGTTTCTCCGAGCTTTGTTAGCATAAGGAAAAGATCCCGGAATTCATCGTATAACAGTCCCAAATGACTCGATGCCTCTTTTGGTTGTAACCATACCTTAAAGCTACCATAGTCTCTAAGCTCGGAAGGAAGATAGGTAAACCTGTGATTAGTTTTGGGTGCCAATCGCTTAATCTCCTTTAAACCACGCAACATGACCAAGGTATCGGAATACGGAAAACCAAACCAAAACTCTCCTCGTAACCGATCCAATCCACCATACGTCTGAAAGGCTGCCAAATCCGCGGAGAAACGGGCGTAGTCACTGGGCATCCTAAAGTAGGCTTGGTCGTGTAGCCCGGTTTCCATATTGAGACGCACCATCCAAGCGGCATAGTCGCTAGGCGCAGCTTCCTGGTAAATATTGTAGGGATTCAGCCCTACAAAAACCTCCTTTTCCTTACGAAACATCAGCCCATTTATCGGAAAAAAGCGCACATAGGCTTCTTTGGTGGTAGGAAAGCGTGCATTGGATTCGATATCGCGGATCTTGTTGCCTAACGTATCATAGTTAGCGACTCTTCCAGATGCACTGGCAGCGAACAACGTATCCAATGACAATGGCATTCTAAGATCAGGAAATGACTTCATAGATTCCGGCCCTTCCCGGGGAATATCCCAACGTGCAAGCACATCATGGGTCTCCAAGTCAACTACCGAAACCCTCACTCCACTGTTCCTTTCGGGAGAGTTCGTCTCATAGACTACTAAATCCCTTCCATCGTAATTCCAACTTCTAAAACTGGAGAAATAAGAGGTCGTCACATCCCGCTCAAACGAATAAGTACCGACAATCAACTCCCCAAGCTTACCAGTGTGAATTTCTTCGTGCTGACCACTGCATGCGCTGAACAACGCCAAAAATCCAACACCAACTATTAAATTACCTCGCATAATTTCAAAACTAATAGTTTATCAGACAATTAAAAAAATTAACCTCAAAAGCATTTCAAATATTCTTCAATATCCCTTACTTTTAAAGAGATTGACAGTCAACCCAGTACCCTTTGCGAAAGACAGCCTTTTTTGGAGCCCTATTTTGCATCCTGTGCCTGTCGGCCGGGTGGTTTTTCTTTGTTGGTACCTCTGAAACACGCGGTCCTTCCCCTGCCCTCTCTCCTTCAAACCAATTGAAAACGTTCCGTCTGCACGATGGACTTGAGATACGTCTGGTGGCTTCGGAACCCCTCGTGCAGGATCCCGTTCACATCCAATTTGATGCCGACGGACGTCTATGGGTAGTGGAGATGCGCGGATTTATGCCCGACATTGACGGCATCGGCGAGCAGGAACCGGTGGGGAGAATAAACATCCTCGAAGACCTCGACGGAGACGGCACCATGGATACAAGCACCATCTACCTGGACAGTCTGATCATGCCCAGGGCATTGGCATTGGTAAAAAACGGGGCGCTGGTAGTAGAGAACGGCACACTGTGGTGGACGGAGGATCTGGACGGGGACTGGAAAGCTGACGTGAAAACCGCCATAGACCCGGATTATGCCGGAAGTCACCTGCCCGAGCATTCGGCCAATGGGCTCCTGCGGGCCATGGACAACTGGTATTACAATGCCAAATCCACCTTCCGGTATCGCTTGACAGGCGATGGGTGGCTACGCGACAGCACCGAGTTCCGAGGGCAATGGGGCATCAGCCAGGACAACTTCGGCCGGTTGATCTACAATTACAACTGGTCCCAGCTCCATGGCGACCTGGTACCTCCCAACTTGCTACAGCGCAACCCCTACCACCAGCCCACAACAGGTATCGACCACGGACTCACAGTGGAGCGACGCATCTATCCCATCCGGCCAAATCTGGCTATCAATCGCGGATACATCCCCGGCATACTGGATGAAGAAGGCAAATTGCAGGAATTTACGGCCGCCTGCGCGCCTTTTTTTTACCGTGGCACCGCTTTACCTGAGGCGTTTTATGGCAATGTGTTTGTCTGCGAACCGTCTGGAAACCTGATCAAACGAAACCAAGTTATCGAAGAAGGAATCAACCTCCGGGCAATCGATCCCAATCCCGGAACCGAATTTCTCGCCTCCACGGACGAGCGGTTCCGGCCGGTAAACCTATGCAGCGGACCGGATGGAGCCCTTTACATTGCCGATATGTACCGGGGATTGGTGCAGCACGGGGCCTACATTTCTCCTTACCTCAAGGAAATAACCTTGAGCCGAAACCTCGTTTTGCCCATCAACCGGGGCAGAATTTGGCGGATAGTCCCCAAAGGATGGAAAGCGAGGGCAGCCGAACACCTCTCGGCCATACCCTCCGATCAATTGGTTAACCGCCTGGCCCATCCAGATGGTTGGCAGAGGGACATGGCACAGCGGCTGCTGGTGGAGCGGGAGGACACGACGGTCATCACACACCTTTGGAAGATGGCCCATCAACAACGGGACAGCTGGGGAAGCCTTCACGCCTTGTGGACCCTACAGGGATTACATGCCCTGCACCCTGACAGCCTTCTGACATTTCTGAAAGAAGAAAACCCCTATCTGGCAGCTACTGCCCTACGCCTCATCACCTCCGAGCCAGGCGCTACCCCAGACCTACAGGCAAAGGTTTTGGAAGCTATTCAACCCTTCAAGCAGACCAATCCCTCTGTGCTCACTTTGCAAATGTGCCTATCGGCCAGTTGGTTTTCACCGGATGTATCCCAAAAACTTCTAGTGGACCTTATCAGTCAGCATCGTGATGTTCCCCTCTTTCGGGACGCTGTACTGAGTAGCTTGGGAAAAGATACCTTTGGCTTTTTCCAAGCCCTGAGCATCCATCCTGATTGGCATACCTCCGACCAAGATGGGGAGATTTTTGTGGAAATGGTCGCGCTGTCCATCCTACGGCACAAGGATCCCACAGAATCCCAAAAGCTGACGGAGTCGCTGGCCCAATTACTTGAGAGTGGAAAATGGACTGCCCGACCTCTCCTAGCTGCCATATCCCTGCTGTCTAGAAACCCTTCCCTTGATCCCATTCCCCTCCTGCATGCGCCTACCCTGATCTCAAGCGAAAGCCCTCTTCTCAGCCCCGAACAGTCTGTCGCAATAGAACAACTTTTCACCTGGCCCGGACATATTCCAACCCCCCCGCGGGCATCTGTTACCTCAGTACTGTCAGACAAGGATCTGGCATTATTCACACAGGGGAGGTCCCATTACCTCAGTGCTTGCGCCGGTTGTCACGGCTCGGATGGAGCTGGGGTGAAACGAATGGGGCCGCCTCTCGCAGGTTCTGAATGGGTCATTGGTGACGAAAAGCAGCTTTCCCTGATCGTCTTACACGGCATGGAAGGCCCGATCGAGGTAAACGGAGTCCTATACGACAGTCCCGAGATTCTCCCCTCCATGCCTGCCCATACCCGTCTGGATGATGGAACCCTTGCCTCCATCCTCACCTATATTCGCAATGAATGGGGCAACCAAGCCGGGGCCATTGAGCGACGCTTTGTGGCAACAGCCCGAAATGTCACCCAAGGCCGGGTATTGCCCTGGTCGGCGGAAGAGCTTCGTAACTACATCAACCGTGAATCACCCCCTTCCCCCTAAATACCGCTTATGACTGCTTCAACAAACCTGTCCACCGACCGGCGATCCTTCATTCGACTGGCTGCATTGGGTGCCCTGGCGACCCAATTGCCCTTGCTTTCTGCCCTAGCCGCCACCAATCGTACCGGCGTGGTAGTACATTCCTATGCGGCGAGGTGGCAATCTAAAACCGCCGATGAGCAGTTTCCCCCAATCACCGATGCCCTGGGACTCTTACGGCACTGTCACAGCATCGGGGCTGGAGGCATACAGACAGCCATACGGGGGTGGACAAATGCATTCGCCCGGCAGCTAAGGGAAGAAAGCGAGCAGGTTGGGATGTATGTGGAGGGGTCTGTCGCGCTGCCCAAGGATGCTTCCGTCCTCGGCCTTTTCGACCAAGAGGTGCAAATCGCAAAGGAAGCTGGCATCAACGTACTGCGATGCGTAAGCCTAGGCCCTCGGAGGTACGAGTCCCTGCATAGCTACCAGGAATTCCTCGACTTCCAAGAGCGAGGGTTAAAAGCACTGCAGCTTGCCGTGCCCATCCTAGAGAAGCACCGCATGCGCTTGGCGGTAGAAAACCACAAAGATTGGCGGAGCGAGGAACTTTTGGCCATTTTACACCGGCTTGAGTCCGAATGGGTGGGTGTGACGTTGGATTTTGGAAACAGCATCGCACTGATGGAAGAACCACTATACACAGCTAAATTACTGGCACCTTATGTATTCAGCACCCACATCAAAGACATGGCGGTAGACCTACATTCCAATGGATTTAGCATGTCCGAAGTACCTTTGGGTAAAGGCATCCTTGACCTCCAAAAAATTGGTCAACTATGTCGACGCTACAACCCTCAGGTCACTTTCAACTTGGAAATGATTACCCGAGACCCTTTGGTGATTCCATGCCTTACCGACGGGTATTGGGCCACATTCGGAGATAGGGTACCCGCCTCCAGACTTGCAGGCATCTTGGCCATGGTAACGCAACACCGTAACCCCCTACCCAAGGTCAGCCACCTGCCCGCCAGGGAACTGCTGGCGCTGGAAGAAAAAAATGTGGTAAGCTCTTTGGCATACCGAATAAGATAACTTAGTTTTAGGAAATAGCAGAAACCTGAAAAACAAGAACCCTAAAAACCATGAACCAACCCCTACCCGGCATCAAACTGTTTGACCTCAGCGGTAAGACCGCGATCATCACCGGCGGCTCCAAAGGTCTAGGCTTAGCCATGGCTGAGGGGCTTGCTTCTGCCGGAGCAACTATCCTGATCGCCAACCGAAACGCCGACGAAGGCCGGAAAGCCGCCGAACAGGTAGCGGCAAATTACCCCGTAAAGGTCGACTCCTTTTCAGTGGATGTAACCGACGAAGCACAAACAGCGGCCATGGCAGAATTTGCCATGGACAGGTTTGGTCGCATCGATATCCTGATCAACAGTGCCGGCATCAATATTCGGGGGGCCATAGATGAGCTAACCCTTGGGCAGTTCGAGGAAGTCATGCGCATCAACGTCACCGGCACTTGGCTATGTTGCAAGGCAGTGACCCCTTACATGAAATCCCAAAAAAGCGGCAAGATCATTAACCTCGCCAGCACACTGGGCCTAGTGGGCTTGGCAAACCGTACTCCCTACACGTCCAGCAAGGGGGCCGTCGTGCAGATGACGCGGGCATTGGGCCTGGAACTGGCTCCTTTCCACATCAATGTAAACGGCATCTGCCCGGGCCCTTTTCTCACAGAAATGAACCTGCCCATCGCCCATACCGAGGAGGCAAAAAGCTTCATCGTTGGGGCCACCGCACTGGCTAGGTGGGGGGAATTGAAAGAGATACAAGGAGCAGCCATTTTCTTGGCCAGCGAGGCTGCCGATTATATGGTGGGATCCATGGTAACTGTAGACGGTGGCTGGACGGCGAAGTAAAATGTCCTAAAACGAAGATTATCCCTTCGGGATGGTAAAATAAAACGTAGACCCTTCGCCAAGCGTGGATTCCACGCGTATTTTCCCTCCCCAGGATTCCACTTGTTTTTTAGCAATTGACAGGCCTATGCCGGTTCCGGCATACTCCTGTTGATTGTTCAACCGCTGAAAGATGACGAAAATACGCTCATGGTTTTCAGGAGCTATGCCAATACCCTGGTCGCTGATACTGATTTCCCAATAACCCTCCAATTCAGCCGACTGGATGGATATCACAGGTGATTCCCCCGGTTTGGAATAGTTTATGGCGTTATCCAGCAAACAATGTAAGGCCTGGATAAGCGGGGCTTTGCAGCATTTGACAGTAGGAAGCTTGGCAACATTCAACTTAACAAATTTATCAGACATTACTTTTCTCCTAAGCAACTGATAATCCGCCACGAGTTCAGCCAAGTCCACGTACTCGATTGAATCCTCACATTTTCCTGCCCTGGAATACTCCAGTAGGTCAACCACTATCCGCTTCATCCGCTTGGCACCATCTGAGGCAAAGTGTATGTACTGATTGGCCTTTTCGTCCAACTGATCCCCATACTTTCTCTTCAACTGATCCATAAAACTGGAGATCATTCGAAGAGGCTCTTGTAGATCATGGGAAGTGATAAAGGCAAACTGCTCCAATTCAGCATTGGATTGCTCCAGTTCATGGGCGTATTTTTTCAGCGAATCGTTCAGGGCAAGCAACTGCTGCTCATAGGTTTTTCGTTCGGTAATTTCCTCGCAAATAGCTACCGACAGTATGGGCGCACCCTCCTCGTCCCTAACAAATACCACATGAAGGCGAACCCATACGATCGAACCGTCTTTGCGTACATAACGCTTCTCATTTTTGTATTCCGCTTCGCCCCTCGCAGCTTTGCTGTATATCTCCCAGTCCCGCTGTCGGTCATCCGGATGGGTCAACTCTTTGAAATTCATCGCATATAACTCGGCCTGACTATATCCTGTTATCGTTTCGTAATATGAATTGACCAAGGTAATTCTACCTGTTCTAGGATCTGCCTGCGCGATCCCGACGGAAGCGATATCAAAAATCGTCCTGTACTTAGCCTCGCTCGCCCGCAACTTTTCCTGTGCGACTTTTTGGTCGGTTATATTCTGGCTTAAAATCGCTATGTCCCCTGCAAGAGGAACAACAACAATCCGAAGCCAGGTAGGAGTGGAAACAAGATCACCTGCGTAGACTTCCTCCATGATCTTGGAAACGCCTGAGTTTGCCACCTCCACATACGACGAAAAGAGTGGGGTTTCCCGATGGGAAGGAAACAACTCCAACAGGTTTCTGCCGACAATCTCATTGGAGTCGATGCCGTTTATTTTTTCAATGGCCTTATTCTGGAAAATCCATGTAAAATCAACAACTTTTCCATTTTTATCGCGACAAGGTCGCAGTAGGGAAAATCCATCTGGAGAGATTTCCTGCACAGCTTTAAACCGATGTTCACTTTTTCTAAGCTCTTCACTGATCCTTGCCATGCGAAGTTCCAATCCCTTTTGCTCGGTAATGTCCTGAACGGTGCCTTCACACGCGATGGGAGTACCATTATCAGACCGTTCCAATCTCCCGATCGCATATACCCATTTCACGCCGCCCTCATCGAGGATAATACGAAAAACGACATCCAACTCCCTCTCTCCTGCAAAAACGGCATCTCGCTCCCTATCCACCATTTCCCTGTCATCGGGATGGATCGATTGCGCTAAACGATCAAAATTCAGCTCAACCCGATCCTTGTTTTTGCCAAAAATCCTGTAAACTTCATCAGTCCAGTAGACGTTGACCCCATCCGCTTCCATCCGCCAGTATCCGATCTTGGCCATGGCTGAAAGAGCCTTTAGCTTTTCCTCAAAATCCCTCAACCGCAGCTCACTGCTCTCTTGTTGCGTCACATCCCTACCAGTGACTGCAAAACAGCAACGTCCGTCGGTCTCCACCTTGTGGACGTGAATCTCCAAACGTACGCTCCCTCCCGTATGCTTTCTGTGGGTAAACACACCTAAACAGGCGTTTACTCCAAATTCTTTCACCTCATCATGCGCATTCAGAAAACTGGCACATTCCTCCACACAGATCAGGTCCCGCAGGTTCAAACCCAAAAACACCTCCCGTTGGAAACCAAAGAGGTCAAGCGCTGCCTGGTTCACATCCATTAACTGAAGGGAGGACGGGTCGTATACCCAAGACGGAAAAGGATTTAGGGCAAAAAAACTGCTATAGTTTGCATTGACTACCATCATCGTATTCTACAACACTATTAGGGGTTGGACCCGCAACCATTCAAATCAATAAGCTTCTAAATATACATAAATAGGCGGAAAACTGCCTAACCTGTAAACCTACCCCTTTCCTAACTCCGGCTATTCCCGAGTAAAAACTAGACTTTTCAGCCATTTAAATTACCACAACTATTTGAAGGGCAACGAAAACCGCCCATCAGCCAAAATTCGCTATCAGCAAAATCAATCCCATGGCAGTGAGGGACAGAATCACCGTCCCCACACTATGGGAAATATACCCCTTCTTTATATCCATACCGGTCAACTGAGTCATCGCCCAGAAGAAACTGTCATTGGCATGGGAAACCGCAATGGCACCTGCCCCAATAGATAGGACGGTAAGGACCTTCATCTGTTCGCTATCCAGCCCAAGGGTCACCATTAGGGGCAACATAATAGAAGCGGTGGTGACCAGTGCCACGGTAGAGGAGCCCTGCGCGGACTTCAGCGAAAAACCCATGAAGAAGGGTAGCAAAAGGCTGTAATTCCCGCGAAGGAGAGACGCCCCCACATGATCCGCAATGCCCGAATTTTCAAGCATTTTACCAAACACCCCACCTGCTCCGGTAATCAGAATCACCGGAGCAGCTATCAAAAGGGCTTCTCCAAACCAACCCGAGGCGGAAAGGAGCTGCACATCAAATTTTTCGGGAAGGGAAAAAGACAACAACACACCAATAAGCAGGGCAATGATGGGATTGCCGGCAAACAGAATGACATGTGTGAACAGGTTATCCTCTCCAAAGGGACGGGTGGGATAGGCTGCCACCGAAGCCAACACAATCAGCACCAAGGGGATGATCACCGGAAGAAAGGATTTGCCGAGGCTTGGATACTTCTTCTTTACCGCCTCTCCTTCCGCGACTGCAAACACAGGCTCCAAATGGAACCTCGAAAGGTAGTATTTGCAGTAAAAATAACAGGGCACCAATCCTACCGCACTGATGATCAAACCATAAAAGATGATCATCCCCAAGTCCGCTCCCAATATCCCGGCGGCCGCGATAGGACCAGGGGTGGGAGGCACCAGCGAGTGGGTAGCCGTTATCCCCAAGGTGAGCGCCACTGTCGTAGCCAAAAACGGAAGCTTACCCTTAAATGACAAGGACTTATTGATGGGGTTCAGCATGATAAAGGCACTGTCTCCGAATACCGGGATGGATAAAATATAACCGGTGATCATCATACCCAGCATGACAAACTTTTTGCCTATCCAATTCAGCACCTGCTGGGCAATTACGAAAGCCCCACCCGTTTTTTCGAGGAAGGTTCCGATAATAACCCCGAATAAAATCAGGAGGCCGATTCGCCCCAGTACTCCTCCAAACCCATCGGAGATGGACTTAACGATGAGGTCCGTGGACATACCAGTCGACAATCCATAGAGAATTGCCCCAACAAACAACGCAAGAAAGGGATGTATATTAAAACGAATGATGGCAACCAGAATAAGGGCCAAGGCCATCAATACAAAAAGAAAAATCGACATAATGCAGGTCTTGGGTTATTGTTTTGACAACCAATATACTCATAATGGATCCAAAAAACACAGGACAGAACCATTATTGACAAAAAAATGAGTGGTGCGTGAAGAAATTTGCCTCTGGATCTGTCCGGATTGGTTTATAAAGGTAAAAAATGCAAAAAAGTGGTTATATTGAGCTGTAAACCAAACATAACCCGACCGATGTGGTACTTCATGCTTTTTCAATGGCTATTGGCCGACCCAGCGCCCGCGCTTACGCCCAGATTCGAAACCCAATTACTGGATGACCAAGTGGCCATAGGCTATGGATTGGCCATTGGTGATGTGGATGGGGATGGCAAGCCCGATATCTTGCTGGTAGACAAAAAAGAATTTGTCTGGTACCGGAATGGCGACTGGAAACGCTTCGTGATGGTCGAAAACCTCACCGAATCAGACAATGTATGCATTGCCGCCGCGGACATCAACGGCGATGGAAAGGTTGAAGTGGCAGTAGGTGCCCAGTGGAATCCGGGAGAAACCAGCGATCCTGCCAAATCCGGATCCGTGCATTACCTGATCCGCCCCGCAGACCCCACGCAAAAATGGACCCCTGTGCAGCTGCATCACGAGCCGACTGTACACCGCATGCGCTGGGCCAAGGCAGGTGATTCCTACCAGCTTATTATGGCTCCACTCCACGGTCGGGGCAATAAAGGCGGTGAGGGTGTAGGTGTAAACATCATTGCCTACGAAGTTCCGGCAGACCCTACCCAAGCCTGGCCCCACCACATCATCGACAATACCATGCATATTACCCACAACCTGGACGTCTTTCCGGAAGAAAATGGGGACGCCGTTTACATAGGTGGAAAAGAAGGAGTCAAGGCGTTCCAATTCAAAAATGGCCGCTGGGTCGCACACAGCGACGGGGAATGGCTTGTCCAAGGGCATTCGTTTGGCGAATTACGCATAGGTAGAGGTCAGGGAGGACGGAAATTCCTTACAGCCATCGAACCCCTTCACGGCAATCTCCTGACAACATACATACCCAATACCCAATTATTTAGACGGGAAAACCTCCAGCGTACCGTCCTTACCGACCAACTGAACCAAGGTCACGGACTGGCAGCTGTTGATCTGCTGAAAATGGGGCAGGATCAGTTGGTGGTGGGCTGGCGCGAAAAAAACCCGGCGGGCGAAATCGGCGTACAGCTGTACATCCCCAACGCAGCCAATGAATGGGATGTGGTGTGGGTAGACGAGGGTGGCATGGCCTGCGAAGACCTACAGGTAGCAGACCTGGACGGAGATGGAAGGCCCGATATCATCGCCGCAGGACGAGCCACCAACAACCTAAAAATTTACTGGAACAGAAGCCAATAAGCCCACTAAAACTCCCGCACTATGTACGCCAAAAGCATCCTCACATTGGGAATCATCCTTGTCAGTATCTGGCTCACACAGGATCTATTTGCCCAAGATTTGTCTTCCAAGGCAAAAGCCTTCCTAGAAACATTGGATCCCAACCTGCGACAAAAAGCCACCTTCCCCTTCGATCACTCGGAGCGGTTTAACTGGCACTTTATTCCTAGGGAACGGAAAGGCGTAAATTTTCACGACCTAAACCCCGTCCAGACGGAGGCCGGCCTACAGCTACTCAAAGCTTCATTGGGATTGCCCGGACAGGAAAAAACACAAGCTATCATCGAACTGGAAAACGTTCTTAGGGTGGTGGAAAACCGCCCTCCCAACGACACCTACCGAGATCCGGACAACTACTTCTTCTCCCTCTTTGGCACTCCCGACGCTTCTGGGGAATGGGGATGGCGCTTTGAGGGACACCATGTGTCGCTTAACTTTTCGTCCAAACGGGGAACGATTGCGTCCGCTACCCCCACCTTCTTTGGCTCTAATCCCGGAATCGTCCAAGTAGATTTGCACCGGGGCAAACAGGTGCTCGAAAAGGAAACCAACCTAGGATTCGCCTTCCTCGAAAGCCTCGACGAATCACAAAAAGCAATCGCAATCTACACGGACAAAGCACCCAATGACATCCTAACAGGCAACGACCGAAAAGCCTCCCTGCAAAGCCCAAAAGGCATAGGCTACTCCCAGCTGACCAAATCCCAACAGCAAATGTTGGAAGAGTTGATTGCCGTTTACCTAATCAATTACACAGATTCGGTGCGTGATCGATTATGGGGAAAAGTCCGAAGTACCGGCATACAGCACGTACACTTTGCCTGGGCCGGAAGTACGGTTAATGCCATCGGGCAGCCCCACTACTACCGTATTCAGCACCCCGATTTACTGATTGAGTACGACAACGTTCAAAACAACGCCAACCATGTACATACGGTAGTGCGTGATTTGAACAATGATTTTGGTGAGGATGTATTGGGAAACCACTACAGCTATGGACATTCCCACCAAGCAGAGTAACCTGACTGCTATCGAACGTAATACCGATGAACGCCCGACGTGTAAACAACTGTAAATCCATGAAATCGAGCATGGAGCAAAAGACACACAATGGGATGACTTCTTTAAACGCAACCTGCCGGAAGGCAGGGTTTCCATATGGCCTTTGAAAAAAAAGTAAAATAATATGAAAAGATCTCTAATACTACCCGTGATCGCCCTCCTGTTGGCCTATTGCACCCCCCCGGCCGACGAAAAAAGCCTGCCCCTACAGGTAGCGGATGCTTATGGGTTTCAAAACCTGGAAAACATAGCTGAAATCTCCTACACCTGGAATGTCCGGCGGGATAGCGTGACGGTAGTGTCCCGCGACTGGAGATGGAACCGGGTCAAAGGCGAAGTGCATTATGCTGGGCCCGATACAACGGTCACTTACCTGCTGGCCGAAAAAACACCCGAGTTAGACGCCATTGACCAACGTTTTATCAACGACAAGTACTGGCTGATGTTTCCATTTCAGTTGGCTTGGGACAGCGGCTATCGCTATGAAGTGGCGGAAAACCTATCCTCCCCCATACAGAAAATACCTGCCACCAAACTTTCCATCATCTACAATGACAGCGATGGCTACACGCCCGGCGATGCCTACGATCTATATCTTAACGACGACCTCCAAATCGTTGAGTGGGTATTTCGGAGGGGAAATGGACCGGAGGGAAGAGCGGTAACTTGGGATAATATCCAGAATTTCGAAGGTATTATGCTAACCTTGGACCATAAAAACGACGCGGGAATGCAATCGCTATGGTTTACCAACGTGAAAGTTGTCCCCAAATAGGCCATTGACAACTGGCCACAACATATAAGCCATCAAATACACTTTCCGCCCGGCCTAGATTTGGTCGGATGGCAAGATTTTTTTTGTAAACTTACCCAAAAAGTAGTCCGACCATCGCTTCATATAGTATCAAATACATGTTTTCTTCCCCTCCCATTGACCTAAGAACCACTGCACTGTGCGCCTTGCTTTTTGTTACTGCGAACGCCCCATTCACCTATGCCTTTCAATTCCATCAGGCTATTCTCGCAAGCGAGGACATTACCCTCCACGAAGACGGAAGTTGGTGCTGGTTTCAGGATGATCGGGCGATTTTACGAGGCGACAAGGTGCTTTTTTCCGGAGTCACCTCCACAGGAGACAATACCGTGACAGAATGGAACCTGAAAACAAACCAAACGCATTCCTTCAACCTGACGCAAGGAACACTCCCTCCGGATGACCACAATGTAAGTGCACTTATGGTACGTCCTGATGGAAGGTACCTGGCGGTTTATGCCGGCCACTCCATTGACTCGCTTGTGAGATTCCGTCTTTCCGACCAGCCTGGGGACATACGCAGCTGGGGACCAGAAGAAACCTTCAAGACGAACGGCCGGGTATGTTATTCCAATGTATACCGCCTAAGTGAAACCGAAGAGACGTTTAACTTTTACCGTGGCAATCAAAACAACCCCCATTTCCTCCTTTCCAACGATGACGGCAGCCATTGGGAGTTTGGAGGCAGGCTTTTTGAGGATTTCGGACGTGCCTACCTTCGGTATGCATCAGACGGAAAACGCAGAATCCATTTTATCACCACAGAAGAGCATCCGCGCCACTACAACAACAGCATATATCACGGATATTACGAAAAGGGAAACCTGTACCGGAGCGACGGCACCCTGGTAGGGCCTATTAGCCGAACCGCCAGCAGTCCCTACAAACCTACCGATTTTACCTTGGTATACGATGGAGACCGATCTACCCGTGCGGATGTGGCCTGGACCAGCGATATCCGCTTGGACGAATTCGGAAGGCCCTATGTCGTGTTTTCTGTAACCAAAGACCCCATTACCCGAGGGGAAACACGAAATACGGCTCTAGGCGGATTTGACCACAGGTATCATTTTGCCTCATGGGATGGAGAACGTTGGCAAGAAAGGGAAATCGCTTATGCGGGTAGCCGGCTGTACCCCGGTGAAAACGAATACACAGGACTCATTAGCCTCCATCCCCTCCGATCGGACGTTGTGTACATCTCCACCGACGTAGATCCCAAAAATGGAAAACCATTGCTGGTGGATGGCGAACGTCGCTACGAGATCTTCCGGGGTATCCGCACCACCGAGACCCAATGGGAATGGACCCCTGTCACCTACCAGTCCAAAGAAAACAATATCCGGCCTATCGTCTTGGCCGACGAGGAAAAAGAAATTGTACTTTGGCTTAGCGGCCGATATTCTACCTACAAAGATTATAAGTTGGCGGTGAAAGGAAAGGTCCGGATAAACCCATCCCGCCTCTCTGAAGCCAAAAAAGCCAAAAATGGAGAGAAACTCGTCACCTTCTTAATCAGTGAAGACCCCAATAATTACGAGGCAACCTGGACGATTCCTGCATTTGCCAAGGCACTTCAGGATGACAGGGGATACCGAACCCAGGTACTGATAGGTTCCGGGCCTCGGGAAGGGTATACACTTCCTGCTATCGAAACCATCCCCGAATCGGACTTGCTGGTGGTGTTTATCCGGCGGGTAGGACTTCCAAAAGACCAATTGGCTTTGATAAAAAACCACTTGGCGCAGGGCAAACCCCTGTTGGGCATCCGAACGGCCAACCATGCTTTTTCCATTCCTCCCGAATCCCTTCAGGAAGGTCACGAAGCTTGGTGGGACTTTGTTCCCGCCATTTTGGGACATGAAAATAGGGGGTATGGATCCGCTGAACAGCCAACCCAAGTATCCCTACAGCGCAAGCATTCGATATTAAAAAACTTTCCGGTGTCGGATTGGACAAGTCAGGGCAATATTTACCTGATCAGTCCGCTACTGCATTCAAATACCCAAACCTTGCTTACCGGCAAATCGGCGGGGCATCAGGAACCTATTGCCATCCTCCGGCGGGCAGGAAAGAGTAAAGTGTTTTACACTTCATTGGGTTTTCCGACGGATTTCAGTACCACGCCATTTATCCAACTGCTCTACCAAAGTATAGACTGGACACTAAAATAAATGAAAACGAGGCCACCAAAGGCGGAAAGAGCTAACTTGTCCATCGCTCACCAGGATATCGACTGTCAAGCCCGCAACCTGCCTGCCGAAAGGCAGATATCCCTATAAACACGGACAAATTGTGACCCCTGAAAATCAATTATAGACACATGAAATCGATCCTTCTTTGTACGCTCCTATTGTTTTGCATGGTACCAAAAAGCCATGCCCAAAACGACATGACTTGGAGAATAGGCCTCAGCAAGAGCGTGATTACCCCTGAGACGCCCATGTGGATGGCCGGATATGCAGCGAGGACCACCCCCGCCACGGGCGTCTACCATGACCTATGGGCAAAGGTAATGGTACTGGAAGATCAAAGCGGTAAGCAGCTTGTACTGGTCACCTCCGATATTCTTGGGTTTCCAAAGAAAATGTCCGACCGAATTCGCCGGAAACTTCTGGAAACATATGGCTGGAACCCAAGTCAGATCATCCTCAATGGAAGCCACACCCACTCTGGCCCCGTACTGGAAGAAGCCCTCTATGATATCTACCCCCTGGACACAGAGCAACTCGCCCTTGTGAAATCTTATTCCCAGTGGCTGGAACAGCGCGTACTGACCCTTGTGGAGGAGGCACACCAAAACCTGCGCCCAGCTAAACTTTCCTCTGCCAACGGGGTAGCTCGATTTCAAGTAAACCGCAGAGAAAATGTAGAGCGGGACATTGCCTCGAAGACCGCTCTGGCCGGGCCTATAGACCATGCCGTTCCGGTAACCAAAATTGAAGACCAGGCAGGCAACCTCCTAGCCATTTTGTTTGGCTATGCCTGTCATCCCACTGTTCTTGACCATTATTCCTGGTCTGGTGATTATCCTGGTTTTGCCCAGATCGAATTGGAAAAGCTATATCCCGGAACCATGGCCATGTTCTTTCAGGGTGCCTCCGGAGACCAAAACCCCATCCCACGCCGTACCCTGCCTTTAGCCAAGCAATATGGAAAAACACTGGCCGCAGCCGTGGAACGGGTATTAGAAGAAGAAATGCAGCCTATGGCAGCTACTGCAAAAACCGCTTACGCCGAAATCGATCTGCCCTTTGCCCCGGCACCCAGTCAGACCGAACTTACCCGAATGGCCAACGAACAATCAGGCTACCTGAAACGCTGGGCGGAACGGATGTTGACCGAGCAAACACAAGGAATTCAGCACCCGACCAGCTACCCCTATCCCATTCAGGTATGGCAATTGGGCCATCAGTTGATCTTTAACCTAGGCGGGGAGGTTACGGTGGCCTATGCCAATGCCTTGAAACAAACCTTTGGGCAGGACAGCTTTGTAATGGCCTATTCCAACGACGTGATGGGATACATCCCTTCGGAAATCATCTTGGAAGAAGGGGGATACGAAGGCTACTCCTCCCAAATGGTCTACGGGCTGCCTAGCACCTGGGAAAAGGGCATAGAGGAACGCATCCTCACCGCCATTGGGCAACTGGCCGAAGAAATCGACCTTCGGCCCCTTCACCTTCCCACGGAAGGAAACTAATCTACACTTGACATCAACGAACGTAAATACCATGTACAAACTATCTTTTGTCCTTCTTGTCGTTTCATTAGTAGGTGTCTCCTCCTCTCTGCGGGCGCAGGGGGAATGGGAAACACTCTTTGACGGATCCAATATGGACAAGTGGCGGGGCAAAACAGACCCGGCCTTTCCAGCACATGCCTGGAAATACAAAGACGGCGTCCTCTTCCTGTACGGAAAGGGCGGAGATATCATCACCAAAGAGGTTTACAGCGACTTTGAACTGGTCTTTGAATTCAACCTCACCGAAAAAGCCAACAGCGGCATCAAGTATTTTGTGGGAGAACTGGTAAACGAGGAAACCGGAACCACCATGATCAATGGTCCCGAGTACCAGATCATCGATGACTTCAATCATCCTGAGATCAAAAAGGACCCCAACGGGCTGAGCTCAACCGCCTCCGGCTACCTGTTGTACGCCCCCAAAAACAAAACCCTTCACCCCCACGGGGAGTGGAACAGCGGCAAGATAGTGGCCAAAGGAAAAAAGGTAGAGCATTGGCTCAACGGCGTTAAGGTCGTGTCCTACAAGCGGGGAAGTAAGGACTTTCTAAAGCGTAAGGCACAGACCAAGTTCAAAAACGACCGAAACTATGGCGAGCTAAAAAGCGGCCATATCCTTCTTACCGATCACGGAGATCAGGTTTACTTCAGAAATATCAGGATACGAAGATGGTAGGTACCCGGATGCGGCCTACTTACCGGCCAAAAGGCTGAATGTATTGCGTTTGGCCGAAAGAAAAGACACTTTCAATAGCTTAAATTGACTTACTGTTTCATGTTTTCGCCATCACTCGAAAATGGCCGGATCGGTCAGAATAATCAGATCCGCAAGGCTTGCATAGGATGCCCAGTCGGGATCCTTAAAATCATCGGAGGGAAAACAGCTGATCGTGAACACATTTGGCTTTTTGGTGAGATGGTACAGTTCCTCTACGGTACCTAAGCGACTGTCGCTGTGAAAACGACCGTTTATGTGCAGGATCGGCGTCTTTCTATCCTTTCGGTAGGATAGCCAAATGCTTTCGGCCATGGTGGCATCCCGCAACAGCTGGGCATGAAAGACAGATGGCCCCATGCCGTGGCCATGCCCCCCCATGGCTTCGTCAAATTTCCGCTGATAGGCAGGGCGCTGTGTATCAATAGGCAACCGTACCATCCACCGACGGGCCTCCTTTGGAAGTGCCTCCAAATCCGCCAATCCCCTTCTCGCTACCAGGTTGGCGTAGCGGGTGGGCACATTGGCGGCAAGCACCCGCTGCCCCGATCCTTTGGCCAACTCCACCAAGGGGGCATAATCTGCATAATTCCGCCAGGCCTTGCCCTCCTCTTTCAGCTTCGCTTCGGTGATATGGCCCTGTAAGTACTCATCAAGGACCAGTTGGGCGTCCCGCTCAAACATTTCCATGCTAAGCGTCACAGATCCATAGGCCTCCAGCATTTTGGCATATAGGGCATGTTGCATGCGGTGAGCGATGCTGTCGTTATGTTCCTCGCCGAAAAACACCACATCTACCCCCTCCAAGGTAGCTACTAACTCAGGGAGCGATGCTTCCCTTCCTTCGGATACCAGGTATAATTTGGCGCTTTGCATCCACTCCACTTGGGCGTTTGTAGGGGAACCCACCCAAAAACAGATTCCCAGCAAGGCAATTAAGCGGCAGTTCATCATGTCTATTTAGCCCATTCGCGGGTGTTTGGTAATTTTTGTCACTGAAAACAGACCCAAAAGGTACCAATTTTGTATCCATAAACGAGCGGGGGAACCGTAAAACTTTCCGAAGAAAGTCTTACCCGTCGCAATCAAGCAGTGAAAACCAAAAAATAAGACAAAGATGTTTTTCGAATTAGTATACGACAAAAGTTTGGCGCAGGCCAGTTACGTGATTGGATGTCAGGCCGGGGGTGTGGCCGCGGTGATCGATCCAAAGAGAGATGTGGACACCTATCTTCAGATAGCAAAGGCCAACAACATGAAGATTACCCACATTTTGGAAACCCATATCCATGCGGACTTTCTAAGCGGATCCAGGGAACTGGCGGCCCTAACCGGTGCCGAGCTCTACCTCTCCGACGAGGGGGATGAAAACTGGAAATACGCCTTTCCGCATAACAAGATCAAGCACGGAGACAACATCAAACTGGGCAACCTGAATTTCGAAGTATTGCATACACCGGGGCACACCCCCGAGCACGTCAGCTTCCTCCTGACCGATAAGCCTGCATCCCACGAACCCGTGATGCTATTTACCGGTGACTTTGTATTCGTCGGTGACGTGGGCAGACCAGACTTGCTGGAACAGGCCGCAGGCCTTAAAGGCACGCAAGATGTGGGAGCCGCGCAGATGTTCGATTCCCTACACGAGTTTGTCCAACTCGGCGACTATATACAGGTATGGCCGGGACACGGGGCAGGTTCCGCCTGCGGCAAGGCCTTGGGTGCCGTACCAATGACCACCGTAGGGTATGAAAAAATCAGAAACTGGGCTCTACAGCTGCTCAACGACAAAACAGCCTTTGCGAAGGAATTGCTAGCCGATCAGCCCGAGCCGCCGAAGTACTTTGCGATGATGAAAAAGCTGAACAAGGTAGACCGAAAACTCCTAACTGAGGTTCCTAAGGTACCCAATCTCGGCGAAAAAGCCTATAGGGATGCGAAGGCCGCCGGCCTCAAGCTGATCGATACCCGTAGCCCCGAGCAGTTTGCCCAGGGATTCCTACAGGGGTCGTATAACATCACCCATAACAACTCCTTCTCCACCTGGATGGGCTGGTACCTGAACTACGAGGAGTCCTTCGTACTGATCGCCGAGGAAGCGGAGATGGACGAATTGACCCGCAAGCTGATGCGCATAGGCCTGGACAATATCCACGGATACATCAGCCCCACCCAACTGAGAGCCTATGAATCCGGCAACCTGGCAACCTACCAGCCTATAGACCGAGAGGAAGTGGAAGCGGCCCTGGAAGCAGGCAATACCCAGGTAATCGACGTGCGCGGCGTGGCCGAATACAAGAAGGGCCATATCGAGGGTGCCGACAACCTCTTTGTGGGCAAGCTTACGGACAACTTGGACAAGGTTGCAAAAGACCGTCCCGTAATCGTACATTGTCAGAGCGGAGGCAGGGCGGCAATCGCCTACTCCATCCTACGGGCGCACGGCTTTGACAACGTGAAGAATTACGCCGGAGGCTGGGTCGACTGGAGTAAGGCAGTGGCCGTACACGGCTAATGGCCCGGCAAAATAACAAATCCTCCTCAGGCCTTACCTACACCATCAGGTAAGAGCCTAGGGGGATTTTTGTTCCTCATAAAACGATGCTGCGGCAGGTTATTTTGACAAGCATATTTCCCTTTAATTCCCCATGATTTATCACATAATCTTGTTAAAATCCTGAAAAATTAAAACCTTGTGTTCTCAGGATAAAACAGCAATGCGCATGAAAAACGAATGGATTGTCGTCTCCACTTTTTGCTGAAATTTGCTCTCATAATTTTTTTTTAAAATTATGATTTCTATAACTTACCGTTTTTCAAACGCAACACAACTATGAAAAAACATTGGATAGAACCTGTTTGGCATTATTTAGACATTGATTTAGACTTAGGTCTAGAAGATGATGCTGCGGCAACTGGAAGTGCATCTTGAATTAAGAAAAAACATCGGATTGATCCTAAATTGGAGTAGATGCCTATCCTAAAATTGCTCAAAAACGGCATTGGATGGTTCTGTTACAGGAGGTTCTTTCTAATCACCAAAGGTACGCGAGATAAACGTCAACAAATCACCCATCTCCTGCTTACTGATGTCAACTTCCAAGCCGGGGTGCATGGTAGATATACGCAGGGCCTAAGTCTTCTGGGTCTGCTAGTGATTCCGCACCTTTGGTGCTTTGGTATCACTTTAATTATGCTTCCTTGGGCCTTGCCCAAGGCTAAAGATGGTACACCTTTGGTGCGGATAGTTGAGTAAGCAATAAGGTTGCGACGGAAAAAAACATAGCCCACATGCCTTTGAAAATCGTTCGGCCACGCTATTCTAGCACCACCGGTGCAGTAACCATTAGCATGGCCTGTTAGGGCTACGCAAACGGATCATCACAAGTCCCGAAAGCACCAATGGTGCGACGATAAATAAAGATTCTGAGATCCCGTACAGGGGATTAAATAAAGACCAGATGGCATAACGCTGCTTTTTCCCGACTCTCCTTGCCATTACCCCCCCTGCTTAATAAACGCAAGTAAATCCGCCATCTCCTGCTTGCTGATGCCGGCTTCCAAACCGGCGGGCATCGCCGATACGCCGAGGGTCTGAATCGTTCGGATCTGATCCCGGGCGATAGTACGCTCCACCCCTCCCGCCTGCCGAATGGACAGAGCCGTCGTAGTCTCGGAGGCAACCAGCCCCTGTACCGTCTCCCCTGTTACCAGCTCCAGCGACCATAGGTCGTAATTGTCCGCAATGGACAGGTTGGGATCCAGGATATCGCTTAATATGTTTTCCAATCGCCGGTTTCGTAAAGATGCCAAATCCGGCCCAAAGGCCTGGCCACGGTCTTTGCCCATCTGATGGCACACGGCGCAGTTGGCATCATACACCTGTGCGCCTGCAAGGGCCGATCCTTCCAGCGTCAGTGACTCGGCATAGGAAGCCAACACACCTTCCCGCTCCTGTTCATGCCGGGTGAGTATCTCCCGAGCCCGCGCCTTTAGCGCCAAATTCTGCTGGTTCATCAACTGCACCGTGCGGGGCCAACCCAAGTGGGAAGGGTGCACCACTCCCTCGTCCAAGGCATCCAATAAGGCGACGATATACTGCCGCTTGGCCATCAGCACTTGTAGGGCCGATTCCCGAAGTTCGGGCGTTAGTCTGGACCAACGTCCAAACAAAAAAGCCGGCACATCTTCTTCCGATTGCTGCGCCAACTGACGCAGGGCCGCCCGCTGCACGGGAAGCGGTTCCGTGCTGCCAATCCAGCTCTTCAGGTTCTCCATAAAATCCGACTCGGGATGCATAGCAACGAGGCGTAGGTACACCGCCCGCTCCTCGCCACTTAGCCCAGGATCTTTGGCCCATTGCTTCGCTATCGCCAGCTGCTCACGATCCAATACCATTCGCTTGGAGCCCAATTTTTCCAATAATTCAACCGCGGCACCCTTAAGTTCCAAATCAGACTGCCCCAATACAGCCGACGCCAGTGCCTTTGAACGAACATCTGATATAAGGCCAAGTTTGGAGGGATTGCGCAGGCCCTCCTGAATCCCACTGAGCAAAGGCCCCTGCCAAGCCCTAGCCGGCTGGGCCAACCCTTGATCCAAGTACCTACCCAATACCTCCCCATCACCCTGCACCGCCAACATGCGGCCAAGCTTTCGCACCAGAGAACCCATCGATGCATTGTTCGGATCATACGCTTCCAGCAAAAGGGGCAACATGGGGCCTACCTGCTCGAACCTTGCCGAAAGGGCCGCCACCTGGACCCACTCATCGGCCATGTCCTGCATCAAAAGCTTTTGCCGTACCGAAGGTACCTCGGGATGTTCCGCAAAAACCAGTGTGTTCATCAATTGAAACCGTACCTGGGGGTCGGAGTCGGCCGAGAGGGCCAATAGGGACTTGGTAAGCGGCAAGGAATTAGGCAAACGGCTTTCCGCCAGCCTTACGGCATTCATACGTATGCCTGCCGATGCGGATTGAAGCGCATCCTCAATCAGTTTGTCGGTCAATTGACCCATTCCCTCCAGTGTCCAGAGCGCATGGAGTCTGCCAAGCTCGTTGGCGTCATCCACTGCCAAGGCCAACAGGGACGGAATGGAAGATGGATCCCTGCGATCTACCAGTAGGCGCTGTGCGTTTTTCCGCCACCACTGATTTGCATGGGTCAGGTAAGATACCAGTTCGGCCGGACCTGCATCGCCCAGCAGCAGCCGATGGCTCCAGGTGGCCCTACCTGTACCTTTAGGCGTGATGCGGTAGATCCTGCCCTGGTCGGTACCGTTATATAGGGCCCCGGACTTGACCACCTCTTCGGCCATCCACTCGGGATGCTCGATGATCTGCCGGTAATAGTCTACGACATACATCGCCCCGTCCGGTCCCACGTAGAGGTTTACGGGACGAAACCAGGCATCCTTGGACGCCAGGAATTCGGTGTTTTCAAGTAGCCTTCCGGCGGAAAAGGTAGCACCATTGGCCGTGAGACGGTCGGCATGAATCAAGTTGCTGACGGGCTCGTTGACAAAGTACATCCCCTCAAAAGCTTCCGGAAAGGCACCGCCCAGGTAGATCAGCGGGCCACAGGCCGAGGTCATTACCCCTATATCCGTGAGCAACTGATGCTCGGGCTGGTGGGTCACCGAATAGACCTCGGCGGCATTTCCGTGATCGGAAATGGACTGAGTGGTATTCGATACCGGAAAATAGGGATTATGCCCAAGGTACTCCGCACGAATGACCTCATGGATGACGTGGTTGTTATTGTTGACCAAAAAACGGTTGCCATGCGCATCCCAGGTATGACCAAACTGGGTGCGACTGGACAATAGCTCCAAGGAATGCCCCTCCGGTTTAAACCGAACCCCACGGCCTGCGGCGTTCACGGGTAAGCGCACACCCGCTGCATTTGCTGGAAAGTGCACTTCGCTGCCTTTATCTCCCAGCAGTTCTTCGTACTGATTGGTGGTCACCGCAGGTTCGTGGCCCAGGTAAATCCAGTTATCCATCGCCAAGCGGGGGCTGTTGACATTGTGCTGCGGATTGGACCGGGCAAAACCGGTCAATAGGACCTCCTTTATATCAGCCACTCCATCCCCATCGCTATCTGCTAAGTACCACACGTGGGGAGGGTCGGTCACCAATACCCCCTGCTTCCAACGCATGATGCCTGTGGGAAGTACCAGGCTATCAGCAAACACCGTACTCTTGTCCATCACTCCATCCCCGTCGGTATCTTCCAAAAGCTTTACCTTACCCGTGCCGCTGAGATCCAGCGGATATCCGTGCATTTCGACCACATACATGCGTCCGTATTCGTCAATCTCCATATCCACTGGGTCAGCCACCAAGGGCTCAGCAGCAATCAGCTCGATCTGAAAACCCTCCATCAGCTCAAAGGAAGGGATGGGCGGAAGTTGATCCTGCTTCGCACCCGAACAAGCTAAAACTGCGGTAAATCCAAGTATTGGCAATAGGGATCTGAAAACCCAAGTAGGTAGGTAAGGAAATGTAACTTTCACGATTAAAGCGGTATTACAATGAACTGATTTTTTCATAAAATGGGTGAACAGGCATGAAATAGGTAAAGCCATGGGGGTGTAGTATCACTGTTTCAGGGATTATCAGGGGAGTGGATTCTTGCGGACCTCATGGGGCCATGCAGGTAAGAAAGCACGGCCTGTATCAGGTCCTCTCCGGCACGTGGGGTAAATGCCGAGACCACATCCGTCTCGTAGCCGCCTTGTGCGTAGGCAGCGGCAGTAGGCAAGTACCCCAGCCATCCGTTGGCGTAACCGAAATAATAGGTGTAGTCAAAGGGTGATTTATCCCGAATTTCATTGGAAATTTCGCAAAACAACTCCAGGGGAGCATTCCAAATGGCCAATTGCCCACCCACACGAAGAAATCGGATCGGCAGGCGAATCAGGGGTCTGCCATCGGGAGCCTGTGCGGCATAGGCATGCAGGTCTTCCGGCCAGCCCAGTCCTTCCTTGCGGGGAGTGAGCACCGTCAACCCCCCGGATGACAACGTGATGTCAGAGGAGGTACCCAGCACCTGCTGATAGGCCTCCAAGATCTTATCGCCCAACAATACTTGAAACTGAGACAGATGTC
This sequence comes from Lunatimonas lonarensis, assembly GCF_000390185.1. GTDB lineage: Bacteria > Bacteroidota > Bacteroidia > Cytophagales > Cyclobacteriaceae > Lunatimonas > Lunatimonas lonarensis. The sequence continues at coordinate 143,298 of NZ_AQHR01000088.1, forward strand.
CCGCACGGGGATTTGGGTAGGTGCTGTAGATCGGGGCAATATTGCCGGCCGCACCGTTGATAAAGAGCATGGGCGCACCGATTTTCTCCTCCACGTAGGCCGATATAATGCCCGGGGCATCCCCGCTGATCTCGGTATGGGGCTGCCCGAGCACGGTTCCATGGATCGCATAATTGGCTACCAATGCCAGGGGTTGGTCGGAATCCCGATGATCTACCCGAATCAGCCCAATACGCCGATCAACCGGGCCGTCGGGATTCAGTCCCAAAGAAGCCCGGCCATCCGGACCTATGGCCCGCCGGTTGATATTGGCATTGGAATGGCCCCAACCTATGCCCAGCTTGGCGGGCACGAGCGAGGCCAAAGCTGTTTCGATCGAGGAAACCAATCTGTCTTCCACCAGGCCCGTGTATTCCCTGTCCCACTCGTGTTCGTAGCGTTCACTCATAAACACCTCCGGCAATCCGGGAGGCCCTACTTCAGGGGCCGAATGGGTATGGGTTACCGTCCACCAAAGGTTTTGTGGCTCAATTCCCAGCTCCTGTTGGACACGCGCCGCCACCCGGTCGTACTCTGCTGGTGATACCAAACAGATGTCGGAAGAGATGAGGCAGAAGGTAGTGCTCCCATCATCCAATACCAACACCCGATGATAAATGCGGTCGTGGATGCCGGTGGACTTGCGCGGACCATAACCAACCAGCCACTGCGAGCTTTCGGGGGTGATGTCGGTCTTGACCACAGCCGCACGAAGTCCTTGTGCGGGCGTATGGACCGAGGGAAGTAGGCAGCAAAATAGGATAGTAACCAGTGAGAGAACGGAAAGGCGAAGGAAAGACAGGGACATAAATCTACATGAGAATAACCGTCAAAAAGATAGCGGTTTCTGTCCTCATATCCAACCTTGAAAAACACCAATGGATCAGTCTATTGCTAGGGATGCTTTTCCCGCAGCTCAAAAATGTAAAAACACTGATAATCCTTTTCATAATCATGCAGGACGGCTTGGTCTGTTGCATACTGTATGTAGCGGTTCTCTCCCACTCCAAGCACTAAGTCCCCCGGCTTATCCCAGGCGATGGGATGGCCCTGAACTTCTCCATCCCGTACGGGAATGTAAAAAACTTTTCGGGATTCCTGAAACTTTCGCCTTGCCTCGTTGTCCATTTCTTCAGACAAAAGCATGCCATTACCGCCGGTTTTATAGGCTAACAAAAAAGCATTCCCTTTTCCCATCATATTAAAAAATGTGCCGCTGAGCACCGATTTTCGCCTTCCGGCCTGCACATTTTCCATGGTGGCATCCGCCATGGGAATGCCATGCCACTCATCCGGCTGAGGACGGGGCAATGAAATTCGGTTTGCCGTAGAAAACGAACGGCGGGGATCAACCTGGTATAGTACCGAGTCTCCAAAAAGCACCACGCTGATCAGGTCAGATTCCCTATCGGAAAAGTACACGGGCTTGTCATTCCAGGGACTCAGCTGCCCCTGCATAAAGGCACTTTGTGCATCCAGTTTTCCGCCCTTCCGGACCTCTCCTGTTTGCACATCCATCAAATGTACCAAGTTCAAGGTATCGAAATAATCCACCGGATAGCGGGGAAGGATCTGCTCGCTGATATTGACCAAGGGCCACTCCTTCCCGTCCAACTGATAAGTAGCCAGGTAATCACGAACGGCATGGATCAGCCGAAAACGAACCTCTTGTTCAAATGGGTAATCGCGCCGTCGCACCAATTGAAGATCGTATACAAAAACACGGTTGGTGCCTACCAACACAACCTCATCGCCCACAAATCCCGCCCGATGAAGCACCATGCCAAACCCGTTGGGACCATCTGCCAGCGAATTTTCTGCGACCACTTCACCTGCGTCGTTTACCAAGTAGTAGGTTCCCTCTAACAGCTTCGCAGAAAACAGATACAAACCCTTGTCCTTGTGATAATCCAGCAGGTTGTAAGGCCCCAAGTGCTCGAATGTCAGTGAATCGAAGACCACCAACTCGAATGACTTTCGCTCGGATTCATTGTTTTGTTGCGTTCCACAGGCAGCGTGCAACAAAATAAAAACCGTTAGGATAGAAGGGAGGATGGGAAGCTTCATTGGAACCAAGTTTGAATGAAGCCTTAATTTATTAATTATTTCGTTAAAACTAAAATATTAACAGCTACTTTTCCCGAAGCAACTTAAATTCCGAACCATCCTTCCAAGCCGGCCAAATGTCTGAAAAGGCCAATCGGTGCCCAACACGGTAATAAATGCCCACATCCTCTACGGCTCCTTCGAGGTTCCAGCGGTCTGGATCGTATTCATCAGAAGGCTTGTGGTAATACTGGGCTACGTAGCTATCGGCCAGCTCCTTGCCGAATTCCTTTCCCTTCTCGACATGGTCAATCCCTGTCCCCATGTATAGGGCAGGAACGCCCTTTTTGGCAAAATTGAAATGGTCGGACCGAAAATAAAAACCGGCACTTGGGTTGGACTCTGGTGCCACGTAACGTCCTACCTTTTCCAACTCCTCCGCCGCCAAATCTTCCAGCTCCGACTGTCCCATACCCACCAGCTCCATATCCCGCATCCTGCCATAGGGATTGATGCCGTCCATATTGATATTGGCCACCGTTTTTTCCAAGGGGAACACCGGATCTTGGGCATAATGGGCAGAACCCAGCAATCCCTGTTCCTCGGCAGTAACCGCCAAGAACACCACAGTCCGCTCCGGTTTTTTCGGTGACCCGGCAAATAATCGGGCGATTTCTAGCAATGCGGCGGTCCCGCTGGCATTGTCAAGCGCACCGTTGTAGATCGAATCCCCTCGTTCGTCAGGCTTGCCTACGCCCAAGTGATCCCAATGGGCGGTGTAGACGATATACTCGTCGGCTCGAGTAGTACCGGGGATGGTGGCAATTACATTTACGGAGGAGTTGGTTGCTACCTGAACTTCCATGTCTGTACTTGCCCTTAGTCCCAACGGAATCGGACGAAACGCGGTAGTTCTCGCCTTTGCCAACAACTCACGGTCGTTGTAGCCCGCAAGCTCCAACAACTTCGTAGCCATCGGATAAGATACCCATCCCTCCACAGCCATATCCCTTCCTGTTTCCTGCGCCCCATCAAGGTAAAGTTTGGTAGTATTCCAGCTGTTCTGCACGACATTGAACCCATATCCCGCCGGAATGGTATTGTGGATTACAAGGCATCCCAACGCCCCCTGCCTGGCCGCTTCCTCGAATTTGTACGTCCAGCGTCCGTAGTAAGTCATGGTATTTCCTTTGAAAAACGCTGCATCATCCGATCCAAATCCCGGATCATTCACCAATACGAGCACAATCTTGCCTTTTACGTCAAGACCTTGGTAGTCATTCCAACCGTATTCAGGAGCAACGATGCCAAAACCTGCAAAAACCAGTTCCGCCTCCCCAATGATTAACGGAGTTTCGGTACGCTGTGTCCAAAGCACATAATCCTTGAGGCCTTCGAAAGTATGTACCCCTTTTTCGCTGCGGACTGTCATCTCTCCATTTGCTTTCGTGGTAACCGACTTAAGTGGTACCTGCTGCTTGTAACTCCCGTTGTTTCCCGGTGAAAGGCCCATTTCCCTAAACGTTTCCGTAATGTAGGCGACTGTTTTTGTTTCTCCTTCAGTAAAAGGCATTCGCCCCATAAATTCATCGGAGGAGAGGATTTGAATATGCCTCTCAAGCGCCGACAGGGAAACCGCATGGTTTTCGTCTGCACGTTGCTGACAGGAGAAAGAAAAAAACGTGAGCAGCAGAAAAAAAGATGGAAGCAAGCGACTGGATAGGTAACTATGCATAACTAGTGGGATTAATTTTGTTTCGCTCCACAAGTTAACGTAAAATCAGCAAAGGGGACTAGGTTTTTGGGCCAATACGATAACCCGCGATGCCCAACAAAAACAAAAAATCAAATCTTTTGCTTCAGAACCGAGGTAAATTTTCTTTGAGCATGATTAGAGTAAACGATAGATACCTACATGATCCTTCAATCCGGTCAAAACCTCGAATAAAACCCTTGCAATTGGATCTGTAAAATGAACCGGATCCCGGAAATTTTCATAGTCATTCGTCAACGTGGAAGGGAAGTCAAAGTGGTAAACACTTCCGAGCGACGATAGGTCTTCAAGAAACGTGGCCTCATATTCGTCCACCTGGTATTCAAGCACCTTACTTCGATAATCAGTGTGACTAGGTGGCACCCAAAACAAGAGAACCGTGCCCCTTCTTTCGCAATCAGCCGCAATTTCCTTAAGTTGCTCAAAATAGTCGCTTGGGTATCCCAAATTGGAAAAAAACTTATCGACCTCATCAAGCTTCTTAGACCAATGATATTGCTTTTCGGCCTCAAAATCCTCCGTTGCTTGAGAATCAACAGAAGGGGAGTGGTCGTCAGGAAGCAAACGCTTCCCAAGAAACCTGAACGTAGCATTGAAAGTATGCTTGTTGAGTGTGTAGGCAAGGAAGGAACTCTGTCGCTCGATGGTTTCCTCAACCCAAAATCGTTTGTTAAAACGACTGTACTGACTCAAACTTACACCTATCAAGACGGTATCTAGCTGCGCATATTTTACTGAAAACCAATAGGAATCGATGATCTCTCTTAGGCTAGCCCCTCCATAAGCCAGATTTGACCACGAGCCGTTATCAAATTGAGGATAAATACCATTTGATCTAGAATCCCCTAGTACAAGGTTGCTTTTGGGGTCATTCCGAAAAGCCACCAGCTTAAATAGATGAGGGGATTCTTCCAGGGCTATCTTTGTCTTTTCAGGATCGTGTGAAAAAGGTACCCTGTTAATGTAATTGAAAGGGTCAACGAAAAAGACAACGATCAAATACACCCCGAACGGCAGCATGAAGTAAATTAACTTCTTTATAAACAGCGTGATTCCCATTTCTTAGAATTGAAAGTAAATGAAATCCTTTTCCACTCCATTCATCATAAAACAGGCGATTACAATTGCATAGTAGATTGGCCATTTTACCAAGTAGGGTAATCTTGAATCCTCGTTAAATTCGAGCCCATGGTTTTTCTCACGTTGCACCCATTCCGTCAACATGAAAAGAACCAAAAACACAGTAAGCCAAATTAGGTGATTGCCGGTGTTCATACTCCAAAAATCCCTGATCGGCGATTTAAAAAGCGAATTGCCAAACATATTTTTTAAATAGTCCAGCGCATGGGATATATTTTCAGCCCTAAAAAATATCCAAGCTATGACTGTCAAAAAGAAAGTCCGCAATATTTTCAGAAAGTCAACCAAACTCGGCAAATGCCGGCCTTTCGCCACTGTTTCTATATGTGTCCTATTGGCAGAAGTAAGTAACAAAGGAAGAAAATAGAGGGCATTTAGAATTCCCCACACTAAAAATGTCCAATTGGCTCCATGCCAGATTCCACTTACAATAAAAATAACGAAGACATTCCTTATCTTCAAACTAAGTGGCCCCAAGCTTCCACCGAGTGGTATATAAAGGTAATCTCTAAACCAAGTCGACAAGGAGATGTGCCAACGCCTCCAGAACTCTGATACATCCCTTGAGAAATAAGGGAAGGCAAAATTCCTCATCAAACTAAATCCAAAAAGTCGGGCCACACCAATTGCGATATCGGAATAACCCGAGAAATCTCCATAAATCTGGATGGCAAACAAACACCCGCCCAAAAGAAGGGTACTTCCGTTGTAGTCGGTATGATTGGAAAAAATATCATTGACGTAAATCGCACAATTGTCCGCAATGACAACCTTCTTGAACAACCCCCATAATATTTGTCTCATACCATCCATCGCCCTAGTATAATTGAATACCCTCGGCTTCATAAATTGAGGAAGCAAATTGGTAGCTCTTTCAATCGGGCCGGCAACCATCTGAGGAAAGAAGGATACAAACACAAAAAAATCGACGATTTTGGTAACGGGTTTAATTTTCCCTTGATAGATATCGATCGAATAACTCATGGTTTGAAATGTATAAAAACTAATCCCCAAGGGCAATATAATATTCAATCTATCTCCTGAAAAAGGAACACCAAAGAACGTAAATGCATCGGTGAACCCTTCGATAAAAAAATTATAATATTTAAAGAACCAAAGTATCCCCAGGTTCACAATAAGGCTCGCTGCCAGCAGCATTTTTTTTTGCCGAGCTATACCGGCCCTTTCGATGGCTATACCAAGAAAATAATCGGAAAAAGAGCTAAACGACAACAAAGCCAAAAAACGGAAATCCCACCAACCATAAAAAAAATAACTTGCCAAAAGGAGAAAGATATTCTGATAGTTCAGGTTCTTATTTAAGCAAAACCAATAAACAAGGAAAACTGCCGGCAAAAAAACAGCAAATTCAATTGAATTGAACAACATAGGCTCTTTAAACAAAATAAATTGTATCCAAAAGTATTTTTTTTTGTTTTAAACAGCAAATTATTTTATACATTTTTCGCGTTGATTCAATGGTTAAAAGAAATTTGGGAACAAAACGGTGCAGGCACCTACTTGCAATAGAAAATCAGCACGTTCTTAACCCTTTAAGCTGCGAATCCTGCGGCGATTACCCCATTTTGTAATACGTCAACAAAGCCCTTCACTTTTAACCCATTGAATCCGAATTCCCTCACATTGATATTTTTATGCGGCTCCGTCAAAAAAAGAATTTGTCCATTTGACAAAACCTTCAGAAAAAACCCTCGTAAAAACTTGCAAAAGCAAATAATTTATAGTAAAAATTTTCAATCAAATCCACCTCTCAACTTGATCCTACATGTAGCATTTTATACTGACCGTAACTAATGTATTCTTTTGGAAATGCCCTTAGACCAGCTGTTAATTGGTTTTTGTGCCGAACAAATTAATTAAGCCAACTATAAAATCTACAAACTATGAAAACAAGGATGCTTTTGGCAACCGCAGCTACCATGATGCTGTTTGCTTCCTGCGCACCGGGAGTGGTGAGGCAGGGTGAAGTAGGGGTAAAGCAAAAATTCGGAAGACTCTCCGAAAACACGTACGGACCGGGCATGTATTGGTACAACCCCATCGTAGCCAAGTTCATTAAGGCTCCGATTCGAACCAACAACCTGGAGGTATTTCTGAACCTACCCAGCCGGGAGGGATTGACGATCCAGTCAGAAATCTCGATTCTCTACCGGATAGAGGAAGCCCTATTCCCAAAAATAATTACCGAGGTGGGCGTTACCTATGAAGAAGATATGATCCTTCCGGTATTCCGCTCAGCGGCAGCTGATATAGCAGCGAGGTTCATTGCTCAAGATATGCACACCGCACAAAGAGCGACCATCGAGCGAGCGATTCAGCAACGCATGGACGAGGTTCTAGGTGACCGTGGATTCATTATCGAGTCAGTGCTCATGAAAAGTATCCGCATGCCGGCCGGTCTTTCCAGGGCCATTGAAGACAAGCTAACTGCAGATCAGGATGCACAGCGAATGGAGTTCGTGCTTCAGCGCGAAGAAATGGAGGCCAAGCGCCGACGCATCGAAGCAGAGGGCAAGCGCGATGCCCAGATGATCATAGCAGAAGGCCTGACCAAAGAAATCATCGAACTGCGAAGCCTGGAGACCCTATCCGACTTGGCCAGTTCACCCGCCACCAAGATTATCATCAGCGACGGCAAGACGCCGTACTTTATCAGCTCAAATACCGATCCACGGCAGTAGGTCCGTTTTGCACAGGGTTTCCCATTCTATAGCGGAAACCCTGTTTTTCCTCTCTTTCTCTCACATTTCTTTCTGGTAACATATGCTATGTAAATTATGGCAAGGGAAATCCGTGTATCTATTCTTGCGTCTCGTAGGAGCTTATTCAGGAAATGCATCCTTTTCTTCCTCCTGTTTGTTTCGGTGGGTGTTGACTCCTACGCGCAATATTTCGGACGCAACAAGCCTCGTTTTAAGCGCAACGAGGCCCGGTTACTTCAGTCACCAAACTTCAACCTTTACCACTACCTGGAAAACGACTCTACCGCAAAGCGCCTCGTGAAATGGCATGAATGGTGGTATAAAAAACATTTGGAAGTTCTGCAGGATTCCCTCAGAGCCCGCAACCCTATCATTTTCTATAACCACCATGCCGACTTCCAACAGACCAACACCATTTCCGGGCAGATTTCGGTCGGTACGGGAGGTGTGGCCGAAAGCCTAAAAAACCGGGTGATCATGCCCTACAACCACACACAGGCCCAGACAGGCCACGTAGTGGGTCATGAAATGGTGCACGCCATGCAGTTTAATATGTTGAGCAGTGACACCTTGGGTGTAGCCGCCATGCGCAACCTGCCCCTATGGCTGGTAGAGGGCATGGCAGAATACATGTCATTGGGCAGGGAACATTCCCATACTGCCATGTGGATGCGGGATGCCATTGCCAACGACCGCTTTCCCACACTGCGCCAAATGACAAGTAGCTTCGAGTTTTTTCCCTATCGGTTTGGCCATGCCTTTTGGGCTTATGTAACCGGAATTTGGGGAGAAGAAATCATCCGTCCGCTGTTTTTGAACAGTGCTGCCTTTGGCTACGAACGGGCACTTGAGCGCGTACTTGGAATGACTGAGGAGCAGTTTTCCAAACAATGGGCTGACCAGACCCGATCCTATTACGAGCCATTCACCCAAGACACTACCGAAGTGACCGGGATAAGGTGGTTTCATCCTGAAAACACGGGCAATATCAACCTATCTCCCGTCTATAGTCCAGATGCCCGGTACATGGCGTTTATTTCCGAAAAGGCATTATTTTCCATCGACATATTTTTGGTAGATGTCAGGGCAGGGCGTATTATACGGAAGCTGACTTCCCACTTGGAGTCTATGCACGTGGACGACTTCAATTTCATCGAGTCTGTAGGCACCTTTTCACCTGACAGCAGAAGGTTTGCGTATACCGTATACAGCAAGGGCAGAAACCAATTGGTCATTGTCGACACCCGTACCGGAAACACGCTGGAGGAAATCGCGATGCCGGGTTTGGAGGCCTTCAACTATATTTCCTGGTCTCCCAATGGCCGGTATATGGTAATGACTGGGTTGAAAGAAGGACAGTCTGACCTGTATTTGTATGATTTCAATCGAAAACAGCTAAGCCAGCTCACGGACGACCACCACTCCGACATTCAGGCCACTTGGTCTCCGGACGGCAATTGGATCGCCTTTGTCTCCGACCGGAACACGTCTACTGATTCGAATGGTTTCAGCACAAAAGGTTTCAACATTTGCCTCCTGGACGTTAATTCGAATGAAATCAACGTATTGGATATCTTTCCGGGGGCGGACAATATGAATCCCCAATTCAGCATGGACGGAAACGTAATCTACTTTTTGTCAAATGCCGATGGGTTCCGCGACCTGTACGAATACAGTATTGTTCGGGATGAGATGTACCGGCTCACCAGTTATTTCACCGGCATATCCGGCATTACCAACTGGTCCCCCGCGCTTACTGTTGCCAGGGACAACGGACTGATGGCCTACTCTCTGTACCGCAACGGCAGATACTATATCTACAGGGCAGATCCAGCTGATTTCTACGCGATATATAAAAACTCGGACGGAAAACGGGTAGACAAAAGTGCCGGTACGCTTCCCCCAACCCATAGTCTACCGATAGAAAGAAAGGCGGATCGGCTGGCGGCCTTTGACAGAAATTTCTCGGTAGATGTGGAGGAAATATCGGAACAGACATTCCGTCCAAAATTCAAGCTGGATTACATCGGTAACACGGGGGAGATCAACATGGTGGGAGGCTCCTTTGCTACGGGACTGGCCGGTGGGGTAAATGCCCTTTTCAGTGATATTCTGGGAAATCACCAGGTTTTTTCGGCGGTGTCCCTTAATGGAGAGATCTTCGATATTGGCCTTCAGGGTGCCTATATCAACCGAAAAAACCCCATCAATTGGGGTGGGTTATTCTCACATGTCCCCTACCAGTCTGCTACCAGCAGTATGTTCCTAGACACCTTAACCCGGGAAGGAATACAAATTCCGGTGGTCAACAGTGCCCTTGACCTGATACGAACCTATGAAACCCGCGTGGGAGGCTTTGGCATCTACCCCCTTTCCCGATCCCTGCGGCTGGAGGGTGGCTTATCCGTTACCCATTATCATTTCCGGGTGGATCGTGTAAGCAACTTCTTCCACCGGGGCATACTGATCGGTGAACGGAGAACCAGAGAACCATCACCGCCCGGGTTTAATATCGGCCAGGTTAACCTGGCCTATGTAGGCGATAACACCAGTTTCGGAACGGTGGGTCCGCTTAGGGGAACACGCTTCCGGTTTGAGGCGGAGCGCTATTTCGGCGCCACGAATTTCTATACTGCGCTGGCTGACTTTAGGAGGTATTTGCGCGTGGCTCCGGTAACCTTTGCCACACGGCTATACCACTACGGGCGGTATGGGCAGGATGCGCGGCAAAACCTGCTGCCTCCCCTGTTCATTGGGCAGCCTACCTTGGTACGTGGCTTTACCGGAAACTCCTTTGTCCAAAACAACATCAATCAGGCCGGAGGCTTTACGATCAATCAGTTGACCGGAAACAAGATTGCTGTTGGCAACTTTGAAGTGCGGTATCCGCTCTCGGGTCCCGAACGCTTGTCCATGCTTCGTTCTCAGATACTTCCAACGGAATTGTCCCTATTTGTGGACAGTGGCATGGCTTGGGACAACCGGGGCTTGGTCAACCCACCCATCGGGCTGACCGGCGAAGTGGATATCGTTCGCAGACCTGTGGCTAGTACGGGAGTATCTTTACGTGCGAACCTCTTGGGCTACATCATCATGGAGGCCTTCTACGCAGTACCTTGGCAGCGGGAGTGGACCGGAGGAGTTTTTGGGTTGAATTTCACCCCGGCGTGGTAGATGATCTCGAGCGAATCTCGAAGGTAGTTTTAAGCTATTGCTTTGTCAGGTGGACCGCTGCTTACGAGCGGTCCACCTTTCTTTAAGGCAGTAGCACGGTAAAGTTACTAAACAGGTCTCTGATATGTCTTCTGGAGCACCTCTTCAAAACGGCCCAGCGATCTCCGCCGATAAAACCCCTAACCAACAGACACAACGCACTATTTATCATACCCAGACTCAAAACCGACCTTTTGTCGCTTGATGTACAATCTTATGTATAACATCATCTATCTGATTTGCCGAAAGAATGATGTAGTCAATGAGCTCCTGCTTCACTTCATCCGGTTCACTGGTTAGATTTTTCAACAAATCGGCAAGCCCTAGAATATTCGCCACATGCCTGCGCAGCTCGTGGGATTGTTGCCAGGCTATCTCACGCAGGGTCTCGTTATGCTCCAAAATCCTTTCTTGGGTCTTTACCAATTTGGTAACATCCTGTAAAACCGCAATTATCCATACCTTCCCTCCCGAAATAAAGCTACTACTGCTGATACTTAAAAACACCTCCGTGCCAAATTTGGTCAATACGGGCAGGAAATCCTCGATACCAAAGTTGGGTACGTTAGGTAGACGTCTCGACAATGCTGAGGTTCCACCTTTCGGATATGTTTCCGGTATCAAAAAATCTATTGGTTTTCCGACCACCTCCTCTTTTGAATAGCCAAAAACACTCTCAAAATCCCTATTCGTATCAAGAACAACGAAGTCTTCGCTTAAAATTAAAAATGGGTGGGGAATTGCCTCAATGGTTCTCTGTAACTTTTGTTCGCTCTCCGATAATTTCAGCTCCTTCTCCCTAATTTCCGTCAATTCCCTAGATACAGCTATCACCTTATCGGTACCCAGTGGGCTTATGCGTGCGTGATAAAATCGCTCCCTTCCATTCACTTCCAGCAGGTACTCCACTTCTGTTGTGGTACGCTTGGTCAAAGCGAGCTTGATCGAATTTACAAGACGCGTAGCTATATCAAAAGGCAGTATTTCTGTAGTTTTTCTATTCAGGAACAAAGATGGATCAGTGTGCAAATCGTCAATCTCAGCCTTGAAATCCAAAAAGACACCCTCCGAATCGAGCACAAATAATAGATCGGGGATGCTGGCCAGCAATGCCTTTCTGTACTCTTCATTTCGTTTGGGCTCTGATATATCTTGGAGAGTTCCAAACAAACCCGTGATCTCCTCGCTATTATAGCTTGCATTCCCTATCGCTCTTACCCAAATCAGGTTTCCTTTCGCCGTCCGTAGCTGTAATTCCAAATCAAATGAACGACCGGTCTCAAATGTTGCTTTCAGCGCATTTTCCAAAACAGATCTGCTCTCAGGAACGTAAAACCGAAGCGCCTCTTCGATCGAAGGAGAAAAACCAGGAGGCATTTCGTGGATGCAACAAACCATATCCGACCAAAAACCCTCTTTTGTCAATCGATTAAACTCCCAACCTCCCACTTTAGCTACCTTATTGGTATGCGCTAAAAAATCCCTTGCTTTTTCCAGCTGCTTCTTCGCCAGGACTTTGTCGGTAACATCTCGAATGATTCCGTCGATTCGAACTGCACGACCTGATCCATCAGCTATCTTTGTGGCCTTACAGGACACCCATCTTATCAGCCCTTTTCCATCTATCACACGGAATTCTTCTTCAAATTGGCCTACCTTTTGGACGCTGTTGAATAAAGCAGGAACCACTTCCTTGTCTTCATCAAAAATCCGCTTCTCCAACCATCCACTATCTGCCATGCTTTCATCGACTGAAAGTCCGAACATAACTTGTACCGAGGGCGTCACAAATAGCATCTTCCGCTCTGGAAGACTTATCGACCAAACTACATCCGACATACCATTAAGGATACTTTCAAGTTTTCGTGAGGTGGAATCTAGCTCCCTTTTGGATTCCTCTAGTTCCTCGCATCTCCGTTTATCCTGCGAAATATCCCGTAAAAAAACAGTCAATCCCTCACCTGATGGATAGGCCGAAGCCTGGTACCAAGTACATAAACTCTTGTTTAAATACTCAAAGCTCGCAAACCGTTTTTCCTCCAGTACCTTTTTTAGCTTTACCACTTCTGAATTATCGGAGGATCCAACCAAAATGGAACCAATGGAGCTTCCAAGCACCTGGGTTCCAATTTTTCCGAATTGCTCACGTGCCAAATTATTTGCCTCAATCACTCTTAAATTTGCATCCAACTGGAAATAGGCATCTGGAATCTCGTTTAGGATTGTCTCAACTTTTTCCGCAAACTCCTTTACCTGAATGGCCGCCTTCTCGGCTTCTGTAATATCGAAACCTACGCATAATATGCCTACCGGATTTCCATCCGCTCCTTTGAAAATGGAAAATTCCCATTGCGTCCACAAAAAAACATCCCCTGAAGGCCCAGGTTTCCTCACACAGACAGTGGAAAACTCCTCGTTGGTAAAACACCTAAAAGCCGCCTGTTTACATTTTTCGAAATCATCGGGGTGAACAGTAAGCTGGAATGGTTTACCAATAAAGTCTTTATCTATCGATGAGTATTTTTGCTGAAACAATTCATTCCCAAAAAGATAGTTCCCGTCAAAATCAATTACTACCAGCAAAAAAGTTTTTGACTTTTGCAAATAATCCGGAATCTGCAATCCAACCCCTCCTTTTTCCATCCTAGTTACCGCCAATTATTAAACCACAAATAATGGCCGTAGGTATTTGAAGCTCCGATTTTACCGATCCATATCACTCAAATCAGCTCTCAAAACAATTAGGTTTGATGCTTGGATCCAACTATTGGCTAAATTCGTAAGACAGCCCTCCAATGGAAAGGTAAAACCTACAATTAACCCCCAATCTTCCTGACAGATCTTTCGATAAAAACGCTAATCCAACTTCAAGATATACGCCTTATCTCACAACGCCGCTTTAAGTATCCGGCCAAATCTTCGCATATACCTTTTTGTTCTCTACAACGACCGTCGAACAGTTTGAAAAAACCGTACCCAAGTACACAAAAATATAACTTTTTCACCTTGTGTCAACACTATCCACCATTAAAGTAATAGAGAAATATCGGGTTTTACTTGGACAGCCCGCTATGGTATAGCCGGTATCACGGGTTATGTAAACATCCCGATGCGTGTCATCTGCGTAGTATTCGATTTATTCATTTGGCATATTGCCCACTTGATCAGAAATTTAGATCTTATCCTACTTTCAGTCGTAAAAATCCATTGGAACCTCATCGGGATATAGCCTACCGATTTCCGCTCGGGATTTGGTAGATGGACATCCCTTGCTCGGCTTATCTCGTTCACGGATGGCTTGGTCGGTGGCGGCCTTGGCGATGCGGGTGGCCTTGATACCGTCCTCCGCAGTAGGAAGCTCTCCGGGGGTGCCGTTCTGCAATGCCTTGAGCAGCTCCATATACATCCCCGTAAAACTCTTCTCCGGATGCCACGGCAGGTACTGGGTACCGTGGGAATTGCGAACCTCAAACGAATGCTCCTCCCGGTTATACCTAATTACCCCATCGGTGCCGATCAGCTCATATTGAAAATGGGGTCGGGGTTCCTTTGATGTTGTGTTATAGGAAAAACTCACCTCCACCATGGTATGGGCACCACATTCGTGGGCCATGTGGAGGTAGACATGGTCGGGGGCTTCATAGTTGTCCAACCAAACGCCAATACCATGCTGCCAGGCCACTTCAGAGCCAAGCCACCACCGGGCAAGGTCAATCTGATGAACCCCACAGTCCACCATAGGTCCTCCTTCCAGCATTCTTCCCACCCGAAGTGCACTGTCCACACGCTCTCCCTTTTCATTCCAGTGCCACTTGCCATGGAGATGCCAGTTGTAAACGAGCCTCAGCAGACGCACCTCTCCGATGGCCTTTTCACGCACAAGCCTATGGATATCTTTGGCACTTTGACTGAATCGGTAGTTGAAACCCGTAAACAGCATGCACCCGGCCTCTTCCATCACCCGCTTCATTTCCAGCATCTCCTCCTCATCCATACCGAGTGGCTTTTCACACAGAACGTGCTTGCGGTGCTTGGCAGCATCCATCACATTCTTGTAATGAATCGGAGCGGGCGTGCAAATCACTACGGCATCGATGTCGGATGTAAAAAAATCCTCCTCCGTCGGGTACGCATGGGGAACATGAAATCGGTGCTGTAAATGTACCGCCCTGGAGAAATCATTATCGTAAAGGGCATATACTTGCAATCCTGAAACCTGCTGAATGGCTGGTATATGGCCAAACTCTGCAATCATGCCACAACCAATAATCCCGATCTTCATCATATATGCTGTTGGTAAAAGTGAATCCTATCCTCTGAATACGTATTCAAAAACAAAATGTTAGCGTGTCTATCCAACAATCACAAAGGGTTCAAGCCGCTTGTTGACTTGCGGTTTCAAAACTCCACTGTTACGGTAACCTCATCTGCCAATACCAAGCTTTTCTCCCCCAATCCATACTCCAGCCGGTCAATGACAAATTCACCCTTGAATTTGCGCTGTCTACCTGACTGGATTAGTGTAAACTGTATTTCCACCTCTTTGATCACGTCCCGTATCTGCAAATCGAACACGCCGATAAATGCATTTCTACCATTTGATCGAAATCCCTTGGAGTCCAGCCGGATTACCGGATACGCATTGGTGTGGAAATACTGCCGCCCCAACAAATGCTTATCCCGCAGCCGGATACCAGTGTCGATGCTTGCGGGATTTGCAGTCCCTCGGATGCTCGATGCAGAGAGACGCTTGGGGTCAAAATCCACCGTCACCTCCCAATCAGCAAAGCTTCCATCTACGACTATCCCTGCATTTTTGACCTTAAACCGAATGGGCTGATCGGGCTGGATGGATTGGGCCCACAACAAAGCGGGGCAAGCAGATACGAGCAGCAATAAAAGCAACTTCTTCCTCATAAGGTCAGCAGATAAGCAATCAACGCCATTTTATCAGACTCGGGTAGATCCAGCCCAAACTCATGCCCCTTTACTGCTTTCGTTTCCACATTATGAGGCTTGAAAGCGGTGGGAACATAGTCTTCCTGAAGGCGCCGAGCATCGAAAAGATCCTCCAACCTAGCCAAGGAGGCATCGTGCAAAAATGGCCCCCTGTACCATAATCCCAGCAGGGAGGGCACTTTGTAATAACCGGTGCCTCTTCTTGTATGCATCGTGTACCCGGGATCTGTGCCCACAGAGATATCAAAGATATCGTAGGAGTCGTAATGACTGTCCGGTATGTCAAATCCGTCCGCGGGGGTAAGCTTATTGTTGGTGAACAAAGGCGGCGTATGGCAGGTCACACACCCCTGCTCGGCAAAAATGATTTTGCCCCGTTCACTGATTTCTGACGGCTTGTTCGGGTTTTCCGGAGCTTGGAGGGAATAGACGTACTTGGCGATCGCATATAGCTGCGCATCTGAATGCCTGTCGTAGGTGCCAGGAAAGAAGATAGGATCCCCGCTGTTTAGCCGTTCTCTTGTCAAACCCAGTGGATTATAATCACCGTAAAAATTCAGAAAATCCAACGCCTGATTCATTGCGATGTAACGCATAAGGTCTTCTATACTCCGATGCTGCCCCAAACCGCCATGATCCAGGTACTTCCTATCCTTTACGCCAATTAAATTGGGGGCTTGTGGCGGAAACAAAATACTGGTTCCCTGCCTGCCAAAAGCCCCTTCCGGTACGGCCTTGTATGCTTGAATGATTTGCTCCCGGCCACTTTCGATCAGCTTGCCATGGGGATCCCCCTCGGCAAAAGGGCTTCCAAACAAAAAACTGGTTATTCCCTGCACACCCCTCTCAGATACGCCATCACTTTCCAGTGCAAAAGCAAATGCCTTGTCTCCAGGCCAATTACCCTGTGCCCCCTTTAGCAGCGACCCGTCATCCATCACCCGGGTATGGCACATGCCACAGGAAAGATTACCCAGGTAAACCTTCCCTTTTCCGGCTACCACCCATTTGGCAAAAGGCATTATACCTTCGGAAGTGACAGGCATGGCAGTAGCCTCAAAAAACTCCCTATTCCGCACATGTTGGGTATTGATGACCGCTCCCAGCGTGTCGATGGGGTAATCAAAAAGCAGCTCGCCAGCCTGTACCCAATCCTCCTCTGTCACCAGCTGCGCCTCGTCAAAAACTACCTCAGCCTCCTGTTCATGCAGCCACTCCCAATACCCATCCGGTTCATGATCGGGATGATACACCGGGTAGGTCCTGTAGATAACCCGCTCGGGAAGCTTGTAATAAAACTGCTCCGAGACTGGCTCGGCAGAAAAGGCAGGATTTGCATGGGGAAGCTCCCATTCCTTCATGGCTTCATCTGTCCAAACCCTTGGAATATGATCCACCATCCAACGGAAATCGAAAAGATTCTTCGGGCCAAAAGCAAATGCGGGTAGGAGCAGTACAAGCAAAATCCATCCCAAACTGAAGTAACAAAACCTTATTTTCATTTTTTAACGCATGTAAAAATACACTGGTACAATTTATCGGAAAAAGGCAGAAAATCAATGCCTAAAATCCTCAATTCCCCAAAAAGGCTGTGAGTACCTCGCTTCGCTGAAGGATGGGGAGTTCCTGCCACCAATCTTCTACCGGCCGAACCTGACTGATTTTGCCTTGCTCCATGGTAGCCACTGCTGTGGCAAGGTCTCGAATCAGCCCGTTGTGATGGGTAACCAACAAAACACCCGTTCCCTGCAGGGCAAGTTCGCGTAGCTGCTCAATGGCCTTTAACACAGTCGCTGCATCCATCCCGTCAAAGGGCTCGTCCAGTACCAGGTACATCGGACGATGGACCAACGCCGCGGCAAAGGACACTTTTTTCTTCATGCCCTTGGAATAATCGGCGATTTTCTTTCGCCCGGTGGGTAGATCAAAAAACTCCACCAGCTCCGTGGCCCTTCGCTGACTTTCCGTCTTATCGAATCCATAAAGCCTGCCTACAAACTCCAGGTACTTCCACCCACTGAACCCCTCCACATAAATCGGCTGGTCAAAGACAAAACCTACCCGCCTCAACATCCTGTGATACCGGATGCCAATGGGTACCTCGTCGATGAGTACCGTACCGGTATCTACCGGAATCAAGCCGGCAATCGCCTGTATCAGGGTACTCTTTCCGCAACCATTTTTACCAACTAAGGCCACTACCTCGCCTGGGGAGACACTAAGATCCAATCCTTCCAACACCCGTTGTTTGCCAAAATTCTTACCAAGTTTTCTCACCGATATCATCATCCACCATTGATTTTTTTATACGAGCCGCCAGTTGCATAGGCAGAAAATACCATAAGCTAAGTAGCGCCAACCCTAGGATCAAGCATCTGCCGACCTGTTCAAAACCGACCCACAACCAGAATAAACATCCCAAACACATCACTATCACCCCTGCCAAAAGCGCCCAAATACTTCGAAGCACCTCGGGCCGTCCACTGTAAAAACTATAAGCAGCCAATGATTGCGTATAAATCAGGACCCAAAGTATCGATCCGTTATAGAACATCGTCTGGGGAAACACCATCCCGAAAGAAAAGGCGGGGTTCAGGACAAGGAGTACGACAACGCCAATGAAATTCAACCCATTGAGCACGATAAATACAAAGGCATCCAGCTGGCGTACGATACCCAAAAAATTGCTTCCGTATAGACGATAGTTCGCATACACTCCCTCCGTAGGAAAATATGCCTCCAAGATTGCTTTCATCATTAGTCCAAGCACCACGATCACCGGCACATACGGGTTTACCAAGTAGCACGGTAAGGCCACCAACCCAACCAGCAGTGACTTCAACAGAAATCCTTCGGATATACTCATGGCCGATAACAATCTAAACATCATTGCCTCCTAAAAAAATTGGTTGAAATCATTGAATTCCCGGATAAAGGGCTTTCGGGTTTGGGCAATACCGCCAAGGACAAAAAACGAAAAAATTCCGCAAGCTAATATGAACGCTGTACCTCCAAACAAGAGACCATAGTTCTCTAGATACCAGCCATCTGCACGCTGTTGAAAGGCAGCCTGCGCAATACTATCATCGAAATTATAAGGGAAAAACCGGGTGTTTGCAAAACAAAATGGAAGGAAAAAAAAGTAGCCATACCGATAAATGATCCGTATCCACTTAATCCGCAAACTTGGCTCCAGCATAGCGGTATCACAAGCTATAAACGCTGCATAAAAAAGAATCAGCAAGGAAACATCACGCACGGGATGTAAAGCGTGAATACCCAAGATCACGCCAAAAAAACCCAACAGAAACATACCGAGGCCCCCGAGTCCTGCCAACAAAACCAAGGCCCTTCGTTTGATCGGATCCGCACCCTGTGGAAACAGGTGGATGGGATCCAAATAGGCATGGCCATGGAATTTCGCCATACTAAACAACACCAAACAAATCAGAAAAGCTGAATAAAGGTACAGGTAGCTGAAGTCTTCCCAAAGACGATAGAGAAAAAACACAACGATAAGCGAGAAGGGAAGTATAAAAGGAACCACCCAACCAAAAACCGAAAGTTTGGTGGGCAGCGAGAGCTGCATGGTGAAAAGCTGCTTGACTATACAAATATAGAGAGGGTGGATCATTTCCTGCGGATTATGAACCCCCAAAATACGCTGGCTCACTGAAAAAAAATTTCAGTGAGCCGGATTTAACAAAAAAATCCTGCACGAATGGCCTTGAAAACAAGAAACCGCGGTACAGGCTATTCAGATTTAATCATCCAGCACAACATATTCCTTTCGAAAATGAACTTTTATGACTAACTTTTCCTTTATTTATCGTCTCAACTACAGCAGGCGTTTAACTCACGTGAGGAAAGGACTTTACGATACCGCAAATAAGATTTTTTCGCCCGGCAAACCGGGCCTGAAAAAGGTATGCCTATTCCATACCCACCAAAAAGCCTTTGTAATATAACCCCCTGCTCTCACCTTTATTAGTACCTACGAAGCAGGGGAAAACTCCTACTTACACACATTTGCATCCGCCTAGCAATGGGCATTTCCATACATTATTTTAAACATTCCAAACATCATGATGATACCTATCTTAAAAAAAAGCGACTATGAAACGATCAAAGCGTTGATCGAAGGCATCCACCCTACCCAGCGAACCAAAGAAGTGGGGACGCTTCAGAGCGAATTGCGCAGAGCCAAAATCGTGGAAGACGACAAAATCAGCCAAAACGTCATTCAATTAGGCTCGTACTTTGAAGTGCGGGAAATAACCTCTAAGCGGCAACTCTGCCTGACACTTACCCTACCCGGCGAAGCTAACCTACAGGAGCAGCGTGTTTCCATTCTTTCGCCACTGGGTGTAGCCCTGATCGGGTTTCAGAAAGGCAAGGAGTTCGAATGGCAATTGCCCGCTGGAAAAAGAACATTTATTATCGAAAAGGTCTCTGCACCTACGTCCTTGACAACCACTTAGAAAATTCCCTTTCCCCAACCCTGGGTGAAAGGGAATTTTCGTTTGAGGAGCAGCCCTCACAATGGGTATACCTGACAACTGCCCTTTTACCAGTGCTCCGCCCAAATTACTTTTCCACCTCTGGATTCCGCAACGCAGCAAGCAAGGTTTTCATCTCTTCCATCTTTTCCGGTTGGGCAGCTGCAAGGTTCACTTTCTCGCCCGGGTCATCGGGCAAATAAAACAATTGGTCGACGGGAGAAAACCCGGTACTGATACCGGTACCCCAAGGTACCAGTTCAGGCCCTTGGTGGGCAGGAATGAATTTATAGCCGTCTCGACTGACATAACTTAGTACACCCTGTATCGCCTCCTGAACCAGCCCTTCTCTTCCCGCCTTGTCCGATCCGACGAACGCCTCCCAGCTGTCTCTGGTATCCGCAGCTTGTTTCTTATCGTACGATGCCTCCAAAAAGCCCGCAAAAGACCCCATCAAATCCACCTGTGAAAACAAAGCCGAGCTGACAATGCCGGCAGGGATTCCTTTCGGCCATCTCACCACCATAGGGACCTTGGTACCTGCCTCAAATGCGCTGTATTTCCCTCCCCGTAAATTTGCCCAAGGCTTGTGGGCACCGATGCGTTCTTCCGCCATATCCTGGTAACCATCGTCTAGGACCGGGCCGTTGTCGCTGGTGAAGACAACGATGGTGTTTTCGGCAAGTCCCTTTTCATCCAAGAATCTCAGCACTTCACCGACCGTCCAGTCCAATTGAAGCAAGGCATCTCCCCGGAAGCCATAGTCCGATTTTCCCTGAAACCTCTCATGCGGCATCCTGGGAACATGGATGTCATGAGTAGCCAAAAAAAGAAAAAATGGCGAATCACCTGCATCCTCCATGAACTGAACGGACTTCTCCACAAAAATATCCGCAAAATCCTCGTCTCTCCAGAGGGCCGATTCCCCTCCAGCCATATAGCCGATTCGACTGATCCCATTGATGATGGTTTGGTTGTGGCCGTGAGACCACCTCATTTTTAATAGCTCGGGATGATCCAGCCCCGTGGGCCTGTCCCCCACTTTTTCACGGTAATTCACCTCTATCGGATCCTGTGAATCCAAATTCAGCACGTGCCTGTTTTCCACGTATACGGTAGGCACCCGGTCACCGGTGGATGGGATGATAAATGCATAGTCAAACCCGATATCCAAAGGTCCATGACTGATCTCGCCATTCCATTCCGGACCGGCGTCACCGCCCAGCCCCAAGTGCCACTTTCCAACCACCGCTGTGCGGTATCCAGCCCTTTTCATAATTGCCGGCCAGGTTTCCCTGCCCTTACGAATGAGCGCAGAGGCATCCCCGGGAGCTACGCCTCTTCCCTGTGCCCTCCATGCGTACTCGCCAGTGAGCATGGAATACCGGGAGGGAGTACAAGTGGCAGCGGTGGCATAGGCATTTTCCAGCAATAATCCTTCCTTTGCCAACCGATCGATATGCGGTGTAGGAATCAAACCACCATAGGAGCCAATATCTCCGTACCCAACATCATCTGTGTAGATCACTACCACGTTGGGTCTTGCCCGTAAGTCGTCTTCCTTCTGCCCTTCACAGGCGAACAATACGGCAAACAGTATTCCAATACACCGCCTAGATCTAATCCATTCGAAAATTCGTTGCATGTAGCTATCTCTTTTACGTTGGGTTTGACATCAGCCTATTATCAAGGGATTTGATTTTCGGGACGAAAAACTCCCTACCTCATGGCCCTAGCTGTTCCCTGATGTAAAAAAACAAGTCGAAAGATAGAGACCGAAATCCGCTAACGCCAGATTTCCACTCAATTTTCCGGTTATTTTCCCTCCATATCATCAATCCAAGCCTTGATCAATGCCAAGCCTTCTGCGTGCACACTTACCCTGCCAATCTCCGGCATGGCGGCTCCCACCTGATTGGTGCCCATTCGATAGGTCAATATGGATTCGGCGGAGTTTCCGGGCAGGATATCATACGTAAACGAACCCGCACCAAAACCAGCTGCTACCGGTGTTTTGAAAATCCCCAGCTTCATGGGGTCTGTTTCCTCATAGGTCAAAAAAAGCCCTGACGTGCTGGCCGGCCCCTCCGCCCGGTGGCAATGGGCGCAGTTAATGTCCAAATAAGCTCTCGCCCTGGCATCCAGTGCCTCCTTTTCATCCTCATAGGCGGCCATTTTGGGAAATGCCTCCAGATTATCTAATGGAGGGATAAATCCGTGTCCTTCCCACATGCGGAGCTGATTTTCGGCCTCTTGCCCACCCCTACTAAAATTGAGGTACTTGGCCTTCACGCCGATGGGCTGCATTTCTTCGCCCACGTTGTGGCAGCTCTTGCATTGGGCTTTGTTGGGCACGATGTAGTTGATCACCTGATCTTCTCCCGTCAGGTCCGTCCACTTAACGGGAATTTCAGCCCCTACCACCTTAAACACCGCATCGGTCTGATCGGCATTCCACACATACGGGAAGGCTTCCCATTTACCCGCCCGCTTCACAAGCAGCCGGGTTTCCAACACACGTATCTGCTCGTCCTCCTTTCGGAAGTCCGCCGGATAGTAGAAGTTTTTTACGATGATCGTCCGATCTGGAAATGCTATGGTTCCCTCCGCATCGTCCAACACCCTTGCCTCCGCTCCGGAGGGCATCCATACAAAACGGGACTTGTGCGCATAGTCTGTAAACAATGCCGAAACCGGCTCGTAGGAAATCACCCTTTCGGCCGTTTGAAACTCCCTAAGCTTTCCTTCGAACAACCCGTAATCTGAAAGTTTTGGAAAGGGAATCGCCGTGAAATCCAGCTCTTCCGTATCCAGCATAGGGGCCTCCCAGTCGCCATAGGGTATCCGTATGACATCGTCTACTTCCACGGTTGTCTGTTCCTTGACACAGGAAGCCAGAAGAACCACCAAAACGAACCCATAAATGAAACGCAATAGCCGCATACCTTATCGATTTGAAAGGGCTTTTACATCGGTTTGAACGCTGAGCGAACAGGAAAAATCGGCATATTCCTTTGATGCAGTGATGTCATCCGCTCCGCGGGAAAGATCGAAATGACTAAACCTCAAATTCGGCTGCCCCTCCTCCTGAATACAGATTCGCATGGGATTAGACCGCCAATCCGCAGCAAGTTCCTTGTCCCAAAAACCATCGTAAATGATGTCTTGGGTTTTTCCTTTTCCGTGGGCATTGTATACGCTGATAAGCTGCCCAAATTCCTTGGTTAGGTCGGGGAATTTCCAGGTCCGTTTGTAGTCATTTCCATGGATATAGATCTCCGAGGTATATGGCGACCAATTGGCAGCCTCGGTAGGAAACCCGGTGATATGGTAGTTGGCAATGGAAATACCTACGGTTTTATTTCGGTGAATCCGGTTGCCGAACACCTCGACCTCCTTAGCCGCCAACAAAATAACACCGGAGCCCGGAGGAATCATGGTGACGGTGTTCCCGTTGGGATTATCACCCAACGGTACCGCAAAATTGACATGGTTGTTTGATACGATATCGTTGTCGTAGATCTTGGTGCCGCGGCCCTCTGCTTTGGGCAATCCGGGCAGGTTGAAGACCAGTATTCCCCCGGAATTATCTCGGGCTGTATTTCCAAAGACCTCTGCATTGTCGGAGTTTTCGATTTCAATGCCGGCCACATTGCCAAAGGCAAGGGAGTTTTTCACGACGATATTCTCTGACTGACCTACGTAAATACCCGCGTCCTTGGAATGGGAAGCGATACACTCATCGATGACCACATTTTTGCATTGTACCGGATAGATGGCATAGGTGCCGTTTTTAGATTTATCCCCATTCGTCCAGGTCACATTGATCCTCCGAAAGGTTATGCCATCGCAGTGCTGGGATTTCACGCCGTCACCCGGCGCATCTTCAATACTCAGGTCCTGTATGGTCACGTTATCGCCTACCAGCTTTACCCCCTCACCTCCGGTACGGAGATTCCGAAAAGAAAGTACAGTCTCGGCCATGCCCGCACCCACGATGCGCACATTTTTCCTTCCCTCTAGGATAAGCTGTGTCTTCAATTCATAAAAACCTGCGGGTATCTCGATCAACGCGTCGTCCTCTGCCAGTATAAAGGCCTCAATGACTTTCTCCACCTCCTGTTCCGTCGCCCTTCGAAGCTTGCTGGAATCAAAGGTCATCTCGGTATTGGTGGAATTACAGGCGGAAAAACAAAGGGAAAGGACAAATAGAATGATGGGCAAACGGGCAATGGGAGCAACTTTCATACGTGGCTAGGGTTTTTTGACCCTCAAAACTACTGAAAAAAGAAACGGGCACCATTTGACAAATGTCAAAAAATCACCTGGATCCCCGGATCCGGCTCAAGGTTTCCAAACTGATCCCCAAGTAGGAAGCGATGTGTCCAATGGATGCAGATTGGATGATTTCAGGGCCTGTCCGGATCAATTCCTCGTACCGCTCCCGGGCTGATTTGAATTTGGAAAAAATGAAGGCTTCCTCCACGCGCACATAATATTCCTCCAAGGCCCGCCGGTACACCTCCGCCCAAAAGAGATCCTGCTGTACCAGTCCCATGAGAGCCTCCCGGCACACACACCACACCTGGGCATCAGCAATGATCTCCAAGCCTTCGTAACTGGGCTCCCCGGTAATAAAACTAGCCATGGAAGTGACGAATTCCCCCGGTCGGGTAAAGCTCACGGTGACGTCCTTCCCTTCTCGCAGGTAGAAGCTCCTCGCTATCCCTGTGTCAAAGAAAAACAACCGGTCGCAGCGTACCCCAGGCTCCAATAACCGGCTTCCCTTAGGCCGGAATGCGCATTCTCCCAGTCCCATAAACCGGTCAAACTCCCTATCCGGGATTGATCCCATTTGTTGCAATATGGTTTTCAGTTTTTCGATGGTAGTTGTTTTTTGTTTACGTCAATTAGTTGACCAATAACGATGGAACTTTGCCATTGCCCTCAACGAGATTGATTTCTTCCTCCGTCAACCCGTAAAGCTGGTAAACCAGTTGATCTATTTCGGATTCAATTGGGGAGGTGTTTTCTACCGGGGATATTCTCTTTGTTTCAATGATATTCGAAACAAGCTGTTCTATTTTCTCCCGAACCTCGGAGGGTGGATCAATTACCGGTATCTGGGCCAAATATTGCCGGATATATCTCAAATACCCTCCTCGGATGGTAGATGTTAGATTGGCATAGAAAAAGTGGACCAACGAAGAATTGAGAAGAGCCAATAAAAACGAATCCGCTTTCGGAATTATATAGGCTGTATTGACGCAGTACATGCCATTTCGGTCCAACAACGCCTCTGCTTTGATAGAAATATCCGGAAGCATGATCTTGTCTTTCTCAAACTCGCCATAGTAGTCACAAGCCCTTAACTCCCACCAAAAATCCCCCTTGTCAGTGCGCCTTCTTGCTGCCTTCTCAAATGGCTTTAGGTGGTTTGCGATGGCTGGGTAATTTCTCCGGAGCCACTCCCAAGCCGGGTCATACTCCATATACCCATATCTTGGTGGCTCGTTTACTTCGCTTATCTTATTCGGATCACCGTCGGGCAAATTTCTTTTGATGGTAAATCCTTTAGGAAAAAGAATGAGATACCTTTCCGGTTCGGGCGACTGATACCGCTTGATATCCCTTCCCGCCAAAAACGGCTTGATTACCTCAGCATTTTTGGGATCTTCGGCAATTAGCCGTTCCCTAGTCGCCTGATCGATGACAAAGGCTTCGTTGTATCCCGTCTTTATTCCGTAGAGGATTTTTCCATCTACATACTCGGAGAGTGGTACCCCTTTGGACTTTAACTTGAGAAGCAATTCCTGAGACTTCCTGTCAGTCAAAGTCCAGCCATCTTCGGCAAGTGCCTCCACCAGCACCTCAATCCGATTTTCATGCAGATAGCTACCCATTCCCCTTGGAAAATCCAGTGTGTTGAGGTTTACCGCCGTGAACTTTTTGGATGGCATTCTTTTTCCCAGCCCCATGATCAATGGATAGGTAGTGGCTTCTTCGAAAACAGGTAAATCTCCAAAGTCCAATAATTCCTGAATCTCAAAGGTCTTGACGTAGCTTCGGAGCGCTTTTCCATAAGAAGCCCGCAGCCATTTATTGGGAATGATAAAAATGAAATTGCCTGACCTTTTCAGCAGGTTCATACCGAGCTCTACGAAGTAGACGTAGAGATCAGCTGTGCCTAGAAAGGTTTTGAAGGCAGTTTGCAAATAGGGCTTGAGAGTAGAAAATTCCTCCTGCCTGATATAGGGCGGATTACCAATCACCACATCAAACCCCACAAAATCCCCCTCGTCGTTGAGCACCTCGGGAAATTCAAAGCGCCATTCGAAAGCATTTTCGTAGATCTTATTGGCCTTTATTTCCTCTATTTCCGTTTCCAGTTTGTGGAGGGTCTCTTCCAGCTTGGCCACCCTGCCGCTGCGCTCCTTTTTCTCCTTTGTGCTCTCTTCAAATAGACCTTGCTGCATGGTCAGGTTGTACAGCTCGCCGGCCAGCTGGGCTTTACGCTTGATTTTGGGGTCGTTTTTGGCGATCTCGCCGCGGAAATCCGATTTGATGTCGGCTATCAACCGCTCCATTTCCCGTTTTTGTTCCTTGCTTTGGGCATTCCGGTAGGTGTCTACGGCGATACGGTAGGCATCGATGCTCCACTTGCTCTTCTTCAGCGCCTGCTTCAGGTCGGCATCGAGGGCAAAGCGGCTGACCAGGGAATTGCCGCATTTGATGTTGATGTCGATATTGGGTAGGGTTTCGAGCTCGGTAGGGCTTTTATAGTAGGCATTTTTCAGTAGCTCTATCCACAACCGTAGCCTACAGATCTTCACCGAGTTGGGATTGATATCGACGCCAAATAGGCAGCTTTCGATCAGGGTCTGCTTTTCATAAAAAAGGGTTTCTTGTACGCGTTGGCTCTCTTTGTTTTTGGGGTTATACTGGAAAATGGCGCCCTCTTCGTCGCTGACCACCAGTTCATCGTTGGCTACTTCTACCCTGTAGTGGCTCATTGGCTCCCAGTTGGCATCTACCAATATCCGCAGCTCACTTTTGAGGGCTATCAATTCATTCAGTACCGACACCAAAAAATGGCCGGATCCCACGGCCGGGTCTACGATCCGCAGGCTGTTGATGATCCGGTTGGCTACTTTTCTCAATTCCTTTCTGTCCCCGCCTTTTATTTCCTCCTGGATATCCTCCTTCAGCTCTTCAAAGGATTTGCAGCTCCATCCCTTGGCTTCATTGAATTTTTGCACCACCGCTCTTCGGATGGTTTCACGGGACATGTGCATGGTGATAAATCCGGGCGTAAAGATAGATCCGTCTTTGTAGCCGTTGATCTTTTCAAAGATCAGCCCCAGCACGGATGCGTTGATCAGGGTTTTGTTTTCTTCCTGGATCTCCTCCGAGCCTTCGCTGCTAAAATCATACGCATTCAGGAACGCAAAGAGGTACTCCAGGGTAGGCAGCTTACTTGATCGCTTCCTTCCCTGCCCATCTTTCAGCACCGTAGATGGAATAATGGGAATGGTCTTGTCGTCTTTTAGATTGCTGATAAACAGGGTAGCATGTTCGATTTCTGTGGGCTCAAAAAGGGATGAGTTGAGATAGGGAACCCGCTCGAACGTTTTTTTGACATCGGTGTTCCGCTCGTCATACTTCTTTGCCAAAACATCAAAGAATAGACTATTCAGGTCGTCGTAGTTTTTGACCTTATCCAAGCTGAGAAAGGAATAAGTGGTATCCCCCCGATGGTAGGTGATCAACTGTGCCTCCAAGAGCTTCAGAAACAGGATTCGGTTGATCCACGTGATGGAAAGCTCCAGGGCTACCTGGAAGAGTTGCTCCTGATAGGTGAGTCCAAACCGGGAGGGCCGCTCGAGGAACCGGATCTTATCCAAGCTGTCCAATCGGAGGATCGTGTTTTCCAATAAGCTCCCGGTGTTGCGGTCATCTTCCTTGTTCCTTCCGATCAGCTTCTTGTCGCCCTCTTTAGTTTCAGTCAGGCCGATAATATGCAGCAATTCGCTGTAAAAGCGTTTGTCCAAGCTGTTGCTGTCATTGGCAAAGGGGAGCTTCAGCAGGTGCTCGGGTGACAGCAACTTATACAGGGCAATCAGTTTGTTGTCATCCGCCTTGTCCTCGTTGCGTAGAGGCTTCTGATACTCCTTCAGGTTAAAGTAAGTAAATTCGATTTCTACGGAAATGCCGTTGATAAAAGGCTCCGCGATCTGCTTGTAGAAAAAATCCGTCCGCGTATCCGCAAGGCGGCCCGCTTCAAAGTCATTGAATTGTTTGACCAGGCCTTTACTTTGGGCAAAGCATCTATCGAAAATGCCAGCGTCAAAGATAAACCATTCGTAGATATTGGTGATGATAAGGTGGCGTACCTCAAGGTTATTGTGGGTAATCCGTTCTCGCAGGTAATATAGGACAAGCTCTTGGAAGGCTTTGGTATTTAGCTTTTCAGCCGATACCATCTGGCCTCCTTCTTGTTTGTTTTTAGGGGTCTCGAATGCCTGGGGCATTTCGCTTTTGTTGGTGGGCTTTTTCGTTTCTACAATGACTCCCACCGAGCTATCCGGCTTGGGACCATTGTGGATGACCAGGTCTGTTTTTTCCTTGGTATTGATGAAGTAGCCCGGATCATAGTAGGTCTTCCTCAAAAAATCGATGACTAGGTTTTTATGGAACTCCTCAGAACTCACCTCATTGGTAGTATCGAGCAATTGGATAAGGCCACGCTTAAACCGTTCTATGTCCGCACGGTTTGGTTTTACCTTTAAGAAGGCTTTGTTCAGCGCCTGTCTGGGTTTCAGTATACTTAACCACATTAACTCACCTGATCTCTTTTTTGATTGCTCAATTTAGCGTTTTATCACGATTTTTCGCTCGGTACACCAGAAAAATCGACTTCACGAAACAGCAACACAAACTTTCCTTCCGTGCAGTCCCTCGGCTATTGACCGGGAGCGCCGACCTGCCAGTCTACTTAGCGGAAAATCATTTTACCACTTTCGAGAACAATTACATTCTTTTAAATGTATATACATTAAATATTTATACACGTAATGAACACGGTAATAGAAAACTTGAGGTGGCGCTACGCCACCAAGCGAATGAGCGGAAACGAGGTTCCCGCAGATAAACTGGAAACGATTTTGGAGGCAGTACGGCTGACGGCCACCTCCAATGGATTACAGCCTTTTACACTGCTGCTTATCAGTGATTTGGAGGTGCGTAAGAAGATTCAGCAGGTGGCATTTAACCAGCCACAGATCGTGGAGGGATCGCACTTGCTGGTATTTGCCGCTTGGAAAACCATTTCCGAACAGCGCATCCGCACTTACTTTGAGCAGGTCTACCGTGAGCGTAACTTGGCGGTTGGCAGCCTGGCCGGGTACGAGCAGTCACTGATCAAACGCTTTGCATCCATGCCCGAAAAAGACCAGTTTGAATGGGCGGCCCGGCAGGCCTATATCGGGCTGGGCTCGGCGTTGATTGCCGCTGCTGAAGAGCGCGTGGACAGCACCCCCATGGAAGGCTTCTACCCTGAGGAGGTAGACAGCATCTTGCAACTGGATAAACTTGGCCTCGGCAGTGCCACCATGCTGGCATTGGGCTACCGAGACCAACAGGCCGATCCGATGGTACATGCCCCAAAGGTCAGAAGACCCATGGAGGAACTACTGGTACGCATATAAACCATGGCATAGAAAGTTTAATCAATTACCCCGGCTGGGAAGAAAAAAGACATCAATCAAAAGCGGTAATTCAAAAATATCCCCGTGTAGGGCTGGAACCGGATGCCGTTTTCGCTTATGGTATGTCCAACGGCTGACTGCAGCTGGTACCTAGCTCCCTCATCCGGCATTTTTGTGGATTCTTCCGTGGTAATTCTTTGACGTCCGACCGAGCCGACTAAACGGAACTCCGTGCTGAAAAGCAGCCGAGGTGAGATGGAGAACCGGATACCCGCGATGGGCGACAGGGCTAGCCGGTCCAGGTGGTGGTAGTTATCCGTTTTTTCCAAATAGGTAATATCCGTAGCCTCATTCCAGCGGGGCCTTTCATACAGGATATGGCGGCGGTCCCGACTGCCTTCCAGTTCCAGCCCATAATACCACTGCCATTTCCTGTGGATGGTTTTTAGCCATTCGTGCCCAATGGCAAGGCCGTATTTTGCATGCTGGCTCATCTCCACTATGGTGCCAGCTACCATGTTTGATCTGTTTAAATTGCCGTAGACCCTTACCCTTAGCATCCGATTGGCTTTGATTTTTCGCTTCAACATGACCTCCAAGGGAGACCTTGCGCTTTGGTCCATCCAACCGTCAAAGGCAAAATAGGTGTTGATCCCCAGTTCATAGTTACCAAAGGTCTCAGGAAGGGCAATGGGGGCTACAACCTGCTCGGGAGGACTTTGGGAAAACACCTTGATACAACCCAAAAAGGCAAAAAGCGTGATGATTATCGTTGGTTTCATATATCTTTCGTCAAAACAGAGATCAAGTTGGGATTGTCGCTTATTGCGACAATCCCAACCAAATTCAATTATTCTTCTAATATTTGCCTTTTAAGTAACAGCAACAAAGTCTTTTTATAAGTATATCTTTTTCATAGTTATAAAATTATATTAACAAAAATTCCCGAATACGGCTGGAAATTGAATTTCCAGTTTGCTACGTTATATCTGCCCCAAGAACCAGGCATGGAATTATTTGGGTTTTCAATTGTGGCAATAAGCGAATCCGAATTAAACTTGAGCTTCTCGTAGAAAATTTCCAGCCGCATTTCAAGCGAAACATATAAATAGTGCGATGGTCTATAGGTAAAACCAGCCAAAGGTAATACACCGATTCTTCGTGTTTTTTCGAAGTCTGTTCGTTTCACAAAAAAATCCCCCATTGATGTGCTATTGATAAAATACCTGGTAACCTTGTTGTTATTCACACCCATTTCAACTTCCCCTCCATAATAATAGCCGAATCGGTTACCAAGAGGCAGGTGCCACTCGTACCCCAACGCCAAGCCCAACTGGGACTGATGGGTTTTCCGCCTTTCCTGATCGTCGTTTCTTTCCGTGTTGGCCAATAGGCCTTTTAGCCGGACCCGGAATGCCTGGTTGTTCTTTGCCCCTCTCCTTAACAAAATCTCCATCGGGGTAAATGTACTTTGGTCGAGCAGCCCCTCTACCGCAAGCTGAGAATTGATCCCCATACTATACACGTTCTTATCTAGAAAAAGCCTGCCTGCACGAATCGTGTCACCTTCCTGGGCAAAACCTAAACCATAGAAACCTGTAAAAAAAACAAGCACTAAAAAACACCTCATTATTTTCCTTTTTTAGAAAGATAGGCGATGGAAAATTTCTTTCCTAATCAATTAATATATTTATTTCTAAATATATTTTAAAGGTATTTTGATAATTTATTTTTTTAACGTTTTTATTATCAAAGTAATAATAATTATATTTAATATATTTTTATATATCAAATTATAATGTAATTTTTTATACTCTTGATATTTATGTAAGACAAAATAAAATATTTTTGTGGACTTATAAGGATAGGTTTGTAAAAATCCCCGAAGGCATTGATCAATGGAGACTGGGGTACGGACGGAAAATTAACGTAGTTTTGGTGTAAATCCCATTCCAAAAAAGGAAGGAAAACAACTTGGTTCAGATTCGGGATGAAAACTGAAAAATAGGTTATCCGCCTAGCATCCACAAATTACCTAAGAGGACTTTAATTAGTTGCCGGATGTTTGGTAAACCTGCCCGTTCATTATTATTCCAGACCGATCTCGAAATCGCAGCTTACTTCCTATCGTTCAAACAAGCCATAGATTGCGGTCGTTCATTATTATTCCAGACCGATCTCGAAATCGCAGGTCATTGTTTACTAAAACACACATTAGTAAGCCATTGCAAATAGCCAAAAAGGGATTGCGAAAGAAAAGGAGGTTGGGATTAGGAGGGTGTAGCCGATCCTACGCCTAGTCGGCGTAGGCTTAAAATGGCTTAGGTTCCTGCTTCACATGCCTAAACCTGAGTATTAGTATTTCTTTGTCGGTGTAGCGGTAGGCGATTCGATACGAGAATCTTTCAAATGCCCTGTAATTGCCAGGGTTGTCTCGCTTAAACCTGTCTAATGGATACCTTTCTGGGTGTTTTGGCAAGTTACGTACCAAAAACAAAATGGCATCTTTGACCTTTTCAGCACTTGCAGGAGAGTTTTCTCTGATTTTTTCGTACGCTTTTTGAAATGAAATATAGGCACTTTTGCTCCAAGATATAGCGCGTTGCTCTTGGGGAAAATTGCTATCAGCATTTTCTTTTACCATTCTTTAGCCATTTTCTCTATTTCGTCATGGCTATAGCATTCTCCCTTGTCAAACTCTGCTTCAGCCTCCTTCATTTCCTGATTGTATTGATCAATACTTACCGGCTGCTCGGTGAATTTGATCAAAGAGGTTTCCAATTCAGTGAGCTCTTCTTCATTCAAGTGCATTACCCTCTCGATAATTGCATACTTCCTTGCTGCAATCGTATTCATTCTTTCTACATTTATGGCCTTTCAAAGATAACGATTTTAGAGGGAATTAGATTTCTCTTCCTCTGCTTATGGATGGAATTTCAGATACGCAGGATCGTAGGAATATGCTGTGGTACTAGGTTCCTTAAAGTCGTTAGCGGCAAATGTCAACGATAGCTGTGATTAAGCTAACTGGGCTAGTCAGTCGCTGTTGGTGGTAGGTTTGGGTCAGGTTATCCACCTCCCCGTCGGTGGATACGGTCATCTGATTGCGCCTACCCAACTTTGTAATGTTTCCCTTGCCATCATACAACATTCCGTTTAAAGTGAATCAGTTGCTTTCCGCCGAAGGCATAAGTGGGATTATGAATGAAAATGGATTTAGGAATCGCAGGGTGTAGCCAACTCTACACCCTGTCCCTGTATGGGGGCTTCAACCCTGAGGAGGTAGATAGCATCTTGCAACTGGAAAAACTTGGCCTCGGCAGCGCCACCATGCTGGCATTGGGCTACCGAGACCAACAGGCCGATCCGATGGTATATGCCCCAAAGGTCAGAAGACCCATGGAGGAACTACTGGTACGCATATAAACCAAGGCATAGAAAGTTTAATCAATCACCCCGGCTGGGAAGAAAAAAGACATCATTCAAAAGCGGTAATTCAAAAATATCCCCGTGTAGGGCTGGAACCGGATGCCGTTTTCGCTTATGGTATGTCCAACGGCTGACTGCAGCTGGTACCTAGCTCCCTCATCCATGATTTTTGTGGATTCTTCCGTGGTAATTCTTTGACGTCCGACCGAGCCGACTAGACGGAATTCCGTGCTGAAAAGCAGCCGAGGTGAAATGGAAAACCGGATACCCGCGATGGGCGACAGGGCTAGCCGGTCCAGGTGGTGGTAGTTATCCGTTTTTTCCAAATAGGTAATATCTGTAGCCTCATTCCAGCGCGGCCTTTCATACAGGATATGGCGGCGGTCCTGGCTGCCTTCCAGTTCCAGCCCATAATACCACTGCCATTTCCTGTGGATGGTTTTTAGCCATTCGTGCCCGATGGCAAGGCCGTATTTTGCATGCCGGTCCATGTCCGTAACGTTAAATTCAACCTTATTGGATTTGTATAAATTGCCGTAGACCCTTACCCTTAGCATCCGATCGGCTTTGATTTTTCGCTTCAGCATGACCTCCAAGGGAGACCTTGCGCTTTGGTTCAACCACCTGTCAAAGGCAAAATAGGTATTGATCCCCATTTCATAGTTACCCAAGGTCTCAGGAAGGGCAATGGGGGCTTCAACCTGCTCGGGAGGACTTTGGGAAAACACCTTGATACAACCCAAAAAGGCAAAAAGCGTGATGATTATCGTTGGTTTCATATATCTTTCGTCAAAACAGAGATCAAGTTGGGATTGTCGCTTATTGCGACAATCCCAACCAAATTCAACTATTCTACTAATAGTTGAATTTTAAGTAACAGCAACAAAGTCTTTTTATAAGTATATCTTTTTCATAGTTATAAAATTATATTAACAAAAATTCCCGAATAAGGCTGGAAGTTAAAGATCCAACTTTTTATATCAGCTCTGCTATACCCTGTGGAACTGAAATCATTTGGATTTTCAAATGGTGCTTGAAATCCATTAGCTCTTAATTTGGCTTCTTTATAAAGTATTTCCAGCCGCATTTCAAAGGAAACAAATAGATAGGAGAATGGTCTAAACGTAAAACCCGTAACAGGAAGAATTCCAACCGTATGGACCTTTTCAACATCCAATCTTTTTAAAAAAAAATCCCCATGAGATGCATGAAAAATAGAGTTTCTTGTGTTATGATTTCTATTCCGTCCCAGTTCCAGTTCCCCTCCATAATAATAGCCGAATCGGTTACCAAGAGGCAGGTGCCACTCGTACCCCAACGCCAAGCCCAACTGGGATTGATGGGTTTTCCGCCTTTCCTGATCGTCGTTTCTTTCCGTGTTGGCCAATAGGCCTTTTAGCCGGACCCGGAACGCTTGGTTGTTCTTTGCCCCTTTCCTTAACAAAATCTCCATCGGGGTAAATGTACTTTGGTCGAGCAGCCCCTCTACCGCAAGCTGAGAATTGATCCCCAGACTATACACCTTCTTATCTAGAAAAAGCCTGCCTGCACGAATCATGTCACCTTCCTGGGCAAAACCTAAACCATAGAAACCTGTAAAAAAAACAAGCACTAAAAAACACCTCATTATTTTCCTTTTTTAGAAAGATAGGCGATGGAAAATTTCTTTCCTAATCAATTAATATATTTATTTCTAAATATATTTTAAAGGTATTTTGATAATTTATTTTTTTAACGTTTTTATTATCAAATTAATAATAGTTATATTTAATATATTTTTATATATCAAATTATAATGTAATTTTTTATATTCTTGATATTTATGTAAGACAAAATAAAATATTTTTATGTACTTACAAGGATGGGTTTGTAAAAATCCCCGAAGGCATTGATCAATGGAGACGAGGGTACGGACGGAAAATTAACGCAGTTATCGTGTAAATCCCATTCCAAAAAAGGAAGGAAAACAACTTGGTTCAGATTCGGGATGAAAACTGAAAAATAGGTTATCCGCATAGCATCCACAAATTACCTAAAAGGACTTTAATTAGTTGCCGGATGTCTGGTAAGCCTGCCCGTTCATTATTAATCCAGACCGATCTCGAAATCGCAGGTCATTGTTTACTAAAACGCACATTGGTAAGCCATTGCAAATGGCCTAAAAGGGATTGCGAAAGAAAAGGAGGTTGGGATTAGGAGGGTGTAGCCGATTCTATACCCTGTATGGGGGCCGGTAAGGCAATAGTAGAAGCGACAGGCCGAATTCGCCAGTATTATGGGGCGGATTTCCTTCAGAACGGTGCACTCAAAGAACGGCTTGCCTAAATAATCGGAGTTGGTTTTGACCCTTTATTCACCTATTTTTGTTTATTAAATGATTTTGCTGCTATTAATAATACGCATGGTCAAAGATTACGGAGGGAATAAATCGTTGATCAGAACAAAATCAGGTGCAATTGCTTATAAATAGATTCCTCGAAGATTTCAACGCCGAAAAAATATCTGGTCCTATGAAGCAGCTCACACTATCCGTCGCAGACAGTAAGTTCAAAGCTTTTCTAGAGTTCATCAAAACCCTGGACTATGTGAAGGTGGAAGATTCGGAGGAAAAAGCCCTGGAAGAACTGCAAAGCAGTCTTGATCAGGTGAAGCTGATGCAGGAAGGCAAACTCCCGAAGCAATCAGCCAGCGATTTTCTCAATGAGCTATAAGGTAATCCCCACGCCTGATTTCAAGAAACTCTTTAAAAGGCTTGTCAAGAAATATCCTTCAATTAAAGCTGACCTGCAGCAGCTGATTAACATACTCGCAGAAAATCCAACCACAGGAATTGATCTTGGTCACGGCATTTACAAAATACGGATGGCCATTTCTTCCAAAGGCAAAGGAAAATCTGGTGGTGCAAGAATTATCACCTTTCTGGTGACTGAAGATCTGGAAGTGTACCTGGTTCATATCTACGATAAAGGACAGCTCGACAACCTGTCCAAAGAACAGATCATCGAGTTCCTAAAAAAGGCTGGATTGAAAGGGTAAATCCTTTATTATTTTGTATTTTTCATATTTACTTATACCCTTTGCAAAACCCTAATTTATTTACAGATAAAAAAAATACAAACCCAATTTCTCTCGATAGCTAACTCTATTTTTCGATTAGTTCCTGTTTTTTAGCAGTTGGAAAGGGACCTGTCTACCAATAATCCATGAGTGTTAGATCACCTAATCCCGCATTATTTCTCGCGCTCGAACAAAGGACAATAATTACTTGCCGGATGTCTGGTAAGCCTGCCCGTTCATTATTAATCCAGACCGATCTCGAAATCGCAGGTCATTGTTTACTAAAACACATTAGTAAGCCATTGCAAATGGCCAAAACGGGATTGCGAAAGAAAAGGTGGTTGGGAATAGGAAGGTGTAGCCGATTCTATACCCCGTATGGGATCCGGTAAGGGAATAGTAGAAGCGGAAGGCCGCATCCGCCAATATTAAATTTGCGAAAAAAGCCAACACCATTTTAAATAATTCGTTTCTTCACCAAGCCACCCGGCAAGCCCACCTCCTTCCAAAGGGCATCCTTATCGTTAAGAAAAACCTACTGACAACTCCATAAACCATTCAATGAAAGCGGACCCGATCCTAATTGAGCAGCAATTGGCGTTAATCGAATCAGAAATGCGACAGGCGTGCCTGGAACAGCCGGAACTAATCGAAGCCATCCACCCCAATAATCAATCTGCCGCAAAAAATCTGCTGCACTACCTGGCGTTTAGAAGCGAAGACCGCACTAAGCTACAGCTGGCACTACATCGACTCGGACTGTCGGCTCTTTCCAATGCCGAAAGCCATATCTTGTCACAGGTACAGTCCGTAAGAAAACGGCTCGGCCATCAATACGAAGCCGAGGAACTGTTTCAGCACACCTACCCCGAAACGAAGGCGTACTTGGCCAGAAAAGCCAATCAGCTCCTTGGGACTGGGGAACCCGGGCATCATCCCTACATCATGGTCACATTGGATCCCGACATGATAGGAGAGCATCATAAGCTGGGAGAACTGCTGCAGCACGGCATGAACGTGGCGCGTATCAACTGTGCGCACGGGGATCAGGCTACCTGGAAAGAACTGGTTGAAACCATTAGGAGGGCATCCCATGATTCAGGAATCCCGTGCAGGATCTACATGGATCTGGCCGGGCCTAAAATACGAACCAAATTTCTCGGTGACGACAAGAAGAAGAAGTCCCTCTCGATTGCAGAAGGTGAATTGCTATACCTGGCGGCGTCGCGTAAGGGTTTCCGAAAAAAAGACCGGGTGGTCAGTCCCTCGGTGCCGGAGGTCCTTCCCTATCTTAGGCCGGAGCAACGGGTGCTTTTCGATGACGGAAAGGTCTATGGAACCATCGAATCCAAAGACAAACGCGGCGTAGCGGTTCGGATACGGAAATACTTCACCAAAAAACAACGCATGAAGGCCGACAAGGGGATCAACTTCCCCGATAGCAAGATAGACATTCCGGCACTCACCGCCTCAGATCGGGAAAACCTTCCTTTTATCGTATCCCATGCAGACCTAATCGGCTATTCGTTTGTCAATACGCCAGAAGACCTGCAATTGCTGCGCAGCCTCATAGGAACGCTAAGCGAAAACCCTCCTCCTGTTATCCTAAAGATCGAAACGGCACTATCGGTAAGGAACCTGCCCGCCTTGTTGTTGGAAAGCATGAAAGACCCGTTATCGGGGGTGATGATCGCGAGGGGGGACCTGGCGGTGGAAACGGGATTTCAAAAGTTGGCAGAAATCCAGGACGATATCCTTTGGGTATGTGAAGCGGCACAGATTCCGGTAATTTGGGCTACCCAAGTGCTGGAAACCCTACATAAAACAGGTATTGCCACTCGGTCCGAGATCACCGACGCCGCACAGGCCGCCCTGGCAGAGTGTATCATGATCAATAAGGGACCACACACCGTAACCGTGATCGAATATCTAAAAGAAATAATCCACCGGTCGAAGACCCAGCGTACGAAAAAACGCTTTTTGGTCGGGAAATTAAAGCTGGGTAAGCTTTGATTGGGTATTTTTAGGGTATGGATAGAAAGAAACTGGTCGTCATCGGTGGGGATGCTGCCGGCATGAGTGCCGCCTCCAAAGTCAGAAGGTCTCAACCAGATTGGGAAATTGTGGTGTACGAACGTAGCCCCCACACCTCGTACTCGGCCTGTGGCATTCCTTATCTTATTGGCGGCATCGTCGAGGCAGCATCGTCGCTCATTGCGCGCAGTCCGGAGACATTTTGGGAAAAACACCAAATCCAGGCCAAGACCCGCCACGAAGTAGAAAAAATCGATCCCAAAAAGAAGCGGGTGATGGTAAAAAACCTGGCTACCCAGCGTACAGGATGGGAAACGTACGATTATTTACTTATCGCCACGGGTACATCTCCCATACGCCCCGAGATTCCGGGCGTACAAGCCCAAGGCGTGTTCTCCCTGTCCACGCTCCAATCTGGTATCTTGGCCAAAAACTATGTAACGGCTAACCAACCCAAGCGAGCTGTCATCGTTGGGGGAGGATACATCGGGCTGGAAATGGCCGAAGCGCTATTGGAACGGGGCCTCTCGGTTTCCCTGATTGACCGAAACGAACAGGTCATGGGAACGCTGGACAAAGATATGGGGCTGTTGGTATCCCACTACCTGGAGGACCAAGGTGTGCAGCTTTTTCTCGAAGAAAGCCTTACCAAAATCCAGACCGATGCTGCGCAAAAGGTCTGTGCGGTGGAAACGGACAAGCGCACCCTAGATGCCGAACTGGTCATTTTGGGCATAGGCGTGAAACCCAACTCCGAACTGGCGGCAGATGCAGGCATCCAGCTCTGTGACTCCGGCACAATCGCCGTAAACGATCGGATGGAAACCTCCGAGCCAGGTATCTGGGCGGCGGGGGACTGTGCCTCTTCTCGGCATTTGCTTAAAAACAAAGACATCTTTATATCCTTGGGAACGGTCGCAAACAAACACGGTTTGGTGGCAGGCTCTGTCATCGCAAGCGAAAAAGCCACCTTCCCCGGAGTCCTCGGGACAGCAATCACTAAATTTAAGGATATGGAAATCGCCCGCACAGGGCTCTCCGAAACGGAAGCTGTAGCATTGGCCATTCCCTACCAAAAAACCACTATCGAAAGCAGTACCATAGCCCGGTATTATCCCGGCAGCGGAAAGATCACCGTCAAACTGCTATGCCGCAAAGACAACGGCCTTGTATTAGGTGCTCAAATTGCCGGAGCCCAAGGAGCTGCCAAACGCATAGATACCGTGGTAGCGGCAATCCAAGGAAAGTTGACTGTACAAGACCTGGTATACTTGGACCTGGCCTATGCGCCGCCCTTTTCGGGCGTATGGGACCCGATTCAGATTGCCGCCCGGCAACTCGTCTGAAGATCCAATTGGCTAAAAGGGACTTGCTGTAGAAATACCGCAAAAACAGCGTGAATTCTTATTTTTTTAGTTTTAATTAACTACCTTACAACCTGAAACTTATCTTTCAGTCCATGAACCGAACTCTTTTTTCCTTTTTCCTAAGTTGCTCTATCGGAGCAATCTTCGCCTGCAACCGGCCATCGGAAAACGAAAAGCCCATCTCCGTCGAACTTCGGCTGGAGGACTCCATCCAGGTCAATTACGAAGGCTTGCTGGATCTGATGGACATCGACCCAACCCGCAAGAGAATCCTACTACACGACCCACAGCGGGGGATCATCCTACTGACTGATTTTTCTGGAACCCATCTGGAAACTATGAAAAAACGAGGCGATAACAGGGATAGCTACGGCATGTACCCGTGGACACCAGCCCAATTTTTGGAAAACGGTCATTTCTTCCTCATTGGGTTTAAAGGCTACCAAGAATTTGGGCCGGATGGCCGATTAGCCCGGGCCACGCCGTTTTCTTCCCAAGATGTACCCGGCTTTTCGGGCAGAGCGGCCGCGGACAACCCTGCTGCAAGTCATGGGTCGAAATACATCTTTCGTGGAATTACCGCTTGGGGACAACACACCAAAGCAGAGCCAGAATACTATGAAAACTTCCAGTTGTTGGCTACCCTTAACCCCGATTCCGGTAAGTTGCACCGTTTTCTACACCTTGCGAATGAAAGTCTCTTTAGAAATGGCCAAGCTTACGACGTCACCGAGATGATACCTTCATTTGCGCTACGGGGAGATTCACTGTATGTAACCGTGGGCACCGATCCCAACCTATACCTGTACCACCTAGACGACACCTCCTCGCCGATTGCTGTCCATAAAATGGAACATAGCCTGTTTTTCCCCGGTCAGGGAAAAGCCCCGGCCGAGGCAGATGTAAGAGGGATAGCGTTGGATGCGTCTGCCGGAAGAACCCGATCGCTTGCCTTGGTGGACACGCTCCTCTTGGCCTGTTACCATCCGGGGTTTGATCCGTTGGATAGGGAACGCTATCAAAACCTAGAGGGGAATTACGCCGAATTCATGGCGGAAATGGAACGCAAATACACCGATAGGTTGCTCATCATGAACCTGGGAGGGAAACGCTTGGCTGATATTGAAATCCCCAGTCAGCTGGACTACCGACAACTTCTCTATAGGGACGGGGAATTGTGGTTTTTGTCGAGGTTCAACAAAGAGCAGGAGGAAGATTTTGTAAAACTTTACAAAGTTAATTTGGCTATCAAAAACTAACCTATAATAGAAATGGCTACTTGGAACAGCAGGATGAAAATCCCAAAGGCTTTTTCCTTTTGCCGATTAACCCGTACCTTCGTGACGTAAACGAATAGGGAAAAAACATGAGAGTTTGGTTTTTGTGCAAAGTAAAATATGCCAAGGAAAACGAGCAGGGACTACTGAAGAACGTATCTGAACAATATTTGGTAGACGCAGTATCCTTTACCGAGGCCGAAGCAAGGATCTACGATATGCTGGGCTCGGTCATTCGCGGCGATTTTCAGGTAACCAATATCAGTAAGAGCAATATTGTGGACGTCTTTTTTTTCGAGGACATAGACATTTGGCATAAATGCAAGATCACCTACATAGTGGCCGACGCGGACAGTGGTAAAGAAAAAAAAGTCACTCAATTTATGCTCGTTACTGCTCACCACGTGAAGGAAGCCTACGAACGGATTTATGAGAGTCTGAACAACATGCTGGTAACTTTTAATGTCCCTGAGGTAGTGGAAAGCCCCATCGTGGAGGTATTCCCCTACGAAAAAGACGACGACCTCAACCCTCCCATTCCTGAAAACCTGAAACCCCTCAGTGAAGTAAGCCCATCCTGACGATCAGGGTTTCAATCAAAAAACAAGGTTAAAGAACAAAAAACTTTATTTAAAATACATATTTTATTATATTGCGACGAAATTCCCTCGTTCGCATGAAGAGATTAATCCTATTCATCACCCTTGTATTATCCACCTTCCAGCTACTTAT
Source organism: Lunatimonas lonarensis (assembly GCF_000390185.1). Taxonomy (GTDB): domain Bacteria; phylum Bacteroidota; class Bacteroidia; order Cytophagales; family Cyclobacteriaceae; genus Lunatimonas; species Lunatimonas lonarensis. The sequence goes on from NZ_AQHR01000088.1 coordinate 185,294, forward strand.
TGGGCAAGATGACCGAACCGACCGCATTGGCATAGGATTAGGCCCTTCCAAATTATATGGCGACAACACGGGTATACACAGTGAGTTTAAATTCAGGGTATTACCGGCTTTCTCCCTTGATTACAGTAAAAAAATCAATGAAAATTTTGATGCAAAAGTCACGATAGGATTTCAGTCTATCCAGAGCGGTGACTTTTACGGAATGAATGAAATCTCCAAAATCGCAGATGCCGGCCTGCCCCACGCGTTTACCGGCTCAATGTTTTTGGTAGATGCCATGCCGATCTACCATATCAACCCGAACAAAAGCGGCTACCTTCCCTCGCTCGTGAAAGTCTACACAGGCCTGGGACTTGGATTTTTTGGCTCGTCTCGGGAGGACACCAGGCGATTCTTCAACAATGCCGGTGGATTTAGAGATGAAACAAGTAACGGTTCCAACTCCGGATTGTACATTCCGGTTAGGTTGGGTGGCTATATCGAGTTGGAAAAAACCAAAGGGGAAATTGGGTTGGAAGGTTCCTTACTGATAGCTGCCACCGGTCAAATGGAGGGAAATGATCAGCAACAAAAACTCCTAAGACCAGATATTGCCGCTCAACTCATCGTGTACTACCGCATCCCTATAGGTAAATAACAACGAGTTATCCCACACCTCTTTTCTAACGATTCGGTTATCATTTCACGGTTGGCTAATAGCCTCGGGAGGAATGGGGTTTTCATTTTCCATCCCAAGGCCTTGGCGAAGCTGGCCTGTCCCTATCCAAAATAGGAGCGCATAGGCTTTCCTAGAGGATTGATCTTTTTTTTAGCAAAAATTTTTCGTAAAATTGACACGATAAATGTCAATTGAACCTATCGGAAACCCACCTGTCCATGAGCATTGCAAAAAGTTATTTTCCTGGCAACTTAAAATTTTTGCGCGAACGCAAAGGATTGACACAGCACAACTTGGCAGATTCGCTGGGCCTCACCCGGTCAAAGGTCAACGCGCTGGAGTCGGGGCAGACGAAATCTCCTTCCCCGGAGGATTTTTTAGGCATATCCGGCTTTTTTGGCATCAGCATAGACAGCCTGATCCGGGTGGATCTATCTAAGCTCGGTGAGCTAAAACTCCGTGAACTGGAAGCCGGTAACGATGTGTACATACGAGGTGGCAACTTGAGAGTATTGGCAATCAGCGTGGATAAAACCAACACTGAAAACGTAGAGTACGTCCCCGTAAAGGCCAAATCAGGGTACATGTCGGGATTCAATGACCCGGAGTTTATCGCCAGTTTGCCGAAATTTTCCCTGCCAAACCTGCCCAAGCAGGGCACTTATCGGATATTTCCCACGATAGGTGATTCGATGCTTCCCATTCCCGGAGGGAGTGACATCATAACCCAATACGTAGAAGATTGGACACGCCTGAAACCCAACACTCCCTGCATTGTGGTTCTCGACGGTCAGCAGGATTTTGTCTTTAAGCTGGTCACAGTCCACCCAGAAGGTGTCCTAACACTGACATCCCTCAACCCACTGTTCGAGCCGTTTACCGTTCCAGCAGGCCAAGTATTGGAAATCTGGAAGTTTCATGCGTACACCTGCCACGAAATTCCCGAACCGGAGACAGATATTCAGCAACTAATCCGCGCGGTAAAAGAAGTGCAAAAAGAGCTGTTTGCGAAGAAAAGAAAACCGGCAAGCCCCGAAACAATCATTGCCAGCTGACACAGCGATACCGGAGCACTGACCGGTACGCTGGTGATCTAACCCACCTCTATCTGGTAACAATTCACTTTCGGCAATTTATTTTCGTCCGTTGGGTTTTATTATCTTGGCAAACTTTCTAGTTTTAGTATTTGATGAACACCCTAAACCCAATCAACTTATGCAAGTGAACAAGTACGTGCTATTTCTTTCGGTGGTTGCCGCGCTGGGAGGTTTTCTTTTTGGTTTTGACACCGCCGTTATCTCCGGCGCGGAGCGGTATATTCAGCAGGTGTGGGGACTCAGTGACTGGAGCCATGGCCTAGCGGTAGCCATCGCCCTCTATGGCACGGTGATCGGAGCGCTTTTTGGAGGTATCCCTGCTGACAAGTACGGACGAAAAAAATCGCTTATCTGGATTGGGGTTTTGTATTTTGTATCTGCCTTGGGTTCTGCCGTTGCACCGGAGGTAATCTCTTTTATGGTGTTCCGCTTTATTGGCGGTTTGGGGGTAGGCGCATCCTCGGTAGTGGCCCCTATGTATATCAGCGAAATCTCTCCGGCAAAAAACCGTGGGCAACTGGTCGCCTTGTTTCAGTTTAACCTTGTTTTTGGCATCTTGGTGGCCTATTTCAGCAACTACCTGATCGATACAGCTATCGAAAATGACAGTTGGAGGTGGATGCTCGGCATGGAAGCCATACCTGCTCTAATCTATACCCTCTTGGTTTTTCGGGTTCCACAAAGCCCCCGCTGGCTGATCTCCAAAAAAGATGCATTCGCAGAAGCAGAACGGATTCTTTCCAAGACCGATCCGGACGGCGTAAAAGAGGCTATCCGGCTGGCACTGGAAGAAAAGGAAAAGAACACCCTCAAGGTTGGTTTTATGGCACTATTCAAAACCCAGTACATTCATGTCACCCTACTGGCGGTTGTCATTGCTCTATTTAACCAATTGTCAGGTATCAATGCCATCATTTATTTCGCACCTAGGGTCTTCGAAATGGCAGGGATAAGTTCAGAAGGAGCCTTGCTCTCTACTGTCGGGATCGGCGTCATCAATTTAGTCGCCACCATGCTGGGGTTGTTTCTTATCGACCGAATAGGCCGAAAAAAACTGATGTACATAGGATCTGTTGGGTACATCATTTCCCTTTCGCTAATTGCCTATTCATTCTCAGGTGGGCAAATCAGCGTAAGCCTGCTTCCGATTTTTGTTTTTATGTTCATTGCCTCCCACGCCGTTGGTCAGGGAGCAGTCATTTGGGTTTTCATTTCGGAAGTATTCCCCAATGAGCTTCGTGCGTTTGGTCAGTCAATAGGCTGCTTTACCCATTGGATTCTGGCTGCCCTCATTGCCAATATATTCCCGTTTTTCGCCAATCAATTCGGGGCCGTTCCGATCTTTGGCTTCTTCGCAGTCATGATGGTTCTACAACTAATTTGGGTTGCGTTGAAAATGCCCGAGACCAAGGGAAGATCCCTGGAAGAGATTCAGCAAGATTTATCCAACTGACATGGCCAAAAAAGCAATCTGCTTCGGAGAAATGCTCTGGGACGTCTTTCCCAAAAAGAAAATTGCAGGAGGCGCCCCCATGAACGTCGCCCTGCACCTCCAACATCTGGGATTGGAAACATCTATGATTTCCCGGGTAGGAAAGGACAAGATGGGGGCCGACCTGATACGTTTTGTGGAATCTTACGGACTGGACACCTCGCTGATCCAAACGGACGAGACGCTCCCCACCGGCACCGTTCACGTAGATGATTCCGATCCCGAAAACATAAAATACGAAATCGTTAAGCCGGCCGCGTGGGACCGCATTGAATGGAATGAATCCATTCGGAGAAATGCCCTGCTAGCCGATGCGTTTATTTACGGCAGCTTGGCTTTAAGGGAGCCTCTCAGTAGGGGTACACTTTTTGATATCCTGGCCCAAACGGACTGCCTAAAAGTCTTGGATATCAACCTCCGACCTCCTTTTTACACCGCAGAGCTCATTGAGCAACTTTTGAATTCGTGCAATGTATTGAAAATCAACGAGGAAGAGCTTACCACAATAGCAGGGTTTCACAACCTTCCCACCAAAATGAGCCTCGCACTGGAGCGGTTGGCCGAACAGTTCGACATAGAACTTCTCTGCGTCACGCTAGGCGCCAAAGGGGCTTTGATCTACCAAGATGGCGAGGTCATTTCCCATCCCGGTTATCCGGTTACCGTAAAGGACACGGTAGGTTCGGGCGATGCTTTTTTGGCCGGCTTTGTGGCCAATTACCTCGAAAAGAAACCATTGGAACAAACGCTGGACTACGCCTGTGCATTAGGCGCGCTGGTAGCGACCAAGGAAGGAGGAACGCCAAGTTACCAACAAGAAGAAATTGATCAGCTAAAGAAAACCTGACAAGCCCTCCATCAGGAAGGCTTGTCATGAGGGTTATTTCTCTCTGAAACCTTTAAAAACTAATCCCAAGAGAAAGTTTAAAGCCTCGGTTATAGACTTCCGCCTGCGAATCCTTAAACACCGGCGTAAGGCCTAAGTCATAACTCGCCTGTAGGTTGAGCCCTACGGGCAAATTATACCCCAATCCGAACACGACACCCGCATCAATGTCATTGATGGCATCTGTATTCCACCCCAACGTACTTCCAAGGACATTGGCCTCGAACTTCGACCCCATCAATATTGATCCCTGAGGGCCCGCAAAGAAATTCAATCCTTCACCAGCATAGAATCGAAACAAAATTGGTACATCGAGATAGGTCAAAATTGCCCTTGAATCGACGAAATCATCGTTTTGGGTGCCCTTGACCGAATAATAAACTCCTGGCTCAATGGCAAAATTATCCACCACAAACATGTTTGCAAAAACACCTGCATGGAATCCAACCCGGTTGGTGTAATCGTTGCTGCTCACATCTGCCCCTCCCCAATTGAAGAAGTTTGCTCCTCCCCGGATTCCAAAACTAGCCCTCTGCTCTTCGGCAGGGCTTCTCATTTGCGCATGTGCGGCCATAATTCCCGCTCCCATGAATACTAAAACGAATAAAGATAACTTTTGCATGGTAATTATTCTAATTGGTTTGCATTCCCTGCCTTTCTAATACTGTGCCAAAAACCTAGCATATCTCCCTTCCACTTTCCAACCTATTGAAAATTACAGACAAAAAACCCACCGACCAATGAAGGTATTTTAGGGGCTTGGAGAATGGTTGCATTGTTTCCCCGAAAGCCATCGGCGCATCCCAGTGTGTGACGGCTATGTTATGTTAGATTTTAAAATCCTCATCTCCAAATATTTACTGGTAAATCCTAGTTCCTCGTAAAGTCGTCTCGCTGGATTATCGGGCTCCACGTGAAGTGCCATATCTCCCTCCGTAAGGTTTAGGACCACTTGCATCAGGCACTTCCCTAAGCCCTGCCCCCGTTTTGAGGCATCTACCGCTATATATACCAGAATATTTTCGGGGATGTACCCGGACATCCCTGTTTTGTTCACCACCACGGCCCCTACCAGCTGATCGCCTTCCCGCGCCAAAACCACAAGCCCACCCCGGTCTCCTACCGGATCCAATGCATAGTCCAAGCAGCGCAGTATGTGTTCACAAGGGTCGCCATATTGTCCTAGCTGTTGAAAGAGGAAGTCTGCGATTTCCCTTTTTTCCAGATAGGTCACGTTATCCGTTGGCGTAAGTACTTGAATATCATTCATGTTGTAACAAAATTCTGTTAGAAAAATGGGATTAAACCGGTCAGGAAGCACCAAACGAAAAAGACCCCGGAAAAACGGGGTCTTTTTCAAATAATTAGAACAATTCTCAGCTTACTAAACGTTTTCCGTAGTAACTGCTGCCGTATAAAACTCGCGGTTCAATCGGGCGATGTTACTCAGTTTGATCTCCTTTGGACATTCCGCCGCACAAGCGCCGGTATTGGTACAGGCACCGAACTCTTCCGCGTCCATCTGTGCAATCATTTTCTCGGCACGATCTCTCCTTTCTACCTGCCCTTGTGGCAACAGGGCCAATTGCGAAATCTTGGCAGATACGAAAAGCATCGCAGATGCGTTCTTGCAAGCAGCAACACAGGCTCCACAGCCAATACAGGTAGCTGCATCAAACGCTTCGTCGGCGATAACCTTCGGAATGGGAATTTCATTGGCATCGGGAACCCCGCCAGTATTTACCGAAACGTAACCACCAGCCTGGATGATCCGATCAAACGCTCCCCGATCTACCACCAGGTCCTTCATAATGGGGAAAGCCTTTGCCCTCCACGGCTCAATCGTAATGGTATCACCGTCCTTAAATGACCGCATATGTAACTGACAGGTAGTCGTCTGCTGGGGGCCGTGTGGCCTTCCGTTAATATATAGGGAGCACATACCACAAATTCCCTCCCTACAGTCGTGATCAAAATGCACTGGATCCTCTCCCTTTTCGGAAAGCTCCTCGTTTAGCACGTCCAACATTTCCAAAAAAGACATGTCCTCGGAAATATTGGCCAATTTATAATCCTTAAAACCACCTTTGTCACTGTGGTTTTTCTGTCTCCATATTTTTAGTGTAAGATTCATACGGTCGATTTCTTTTGTGGTTTTTGTTTACTTGTAGCTACGTTGGGTAAGCTTTACATTTTCGAAAACCAACGGCTCTTTGTGCAGTTGTTCTTCTTTGCCTTCACCCAAATATTCCCAAGCTGCTACGTAGGCGAAATTTTCGTCATCCCTAAGCGCCTCGCCTTCCGGCGTCTGGAATTCCTCCCTGAAGTGACCTCCGCAGCTTTCGTCACGATTCAAAGCATCGTCTATCATTAGCTCTCCCAATTCAAGAAAATCTGCCACCCTGTGTGCCTTTTCCAAGGATTGGTTTAGCTCCTCACCTGTACCCAACACCTTCACATTGGACCAAAACTCTGCCTTCAATTCCTTTATCATGGCTTTGGCTTTGGTCAGGCCATCAGCCGACCTGGCCATGCCACAGTAGTTCCACATGATCTTACCCAGCTTTTTGTGGTAGTAGTCCACTGTTTTGGAACCGTTGATGGATAATAGCTGCTGAATGCGGCCTTTCACATCTGCTTCGGCTTCCTTAAATGCGGGATGATCTACCGAAATCTTTTCTGAGGACATACCCGCAAGGTAATCACCAATGGTATAAGGGACCACAAAATACCCATCGGCCAGTCCCTGCATCAGAGCGGAAGCACCCAATCGGTTTGCCCCGTGATCTGAGAAGTTAGCCTCACCCAGTGCATAAAGCCCCGGTACAGTTGTCATTAAGTTATAGTCTACCCAAAGTCCACCCATGGTGTAGTGAACCGCGGGATAAATCATCATTGGCGTCTTGTAGGGGTTCTCTCCCGTGATCTGCTGATACATGTCAAACAGGTTACCATATTTGCTTCTCACCAGGTCTTCGCCGTCCCGTAGGATCGCATCCCTGAAGTCCAGGAACACTGCTTCGCCGGTTTCATTTACACCACGACCCTCATCGCAAACGTATTTGGCATTCCTAGAGGCCACGTCCCTAGGCACCAAATTACCAAAAGACGGGTATTTGGTCTCCAGGTAATAGTCACGGTCTTCATCCTTGATATCCTGGGGCTTGATTTGCTTCTTACGCAACTTCTCTGCGGTCTCGACAGTCTTAGGCACCCACACCCGACCGTCGTTTCGAAGTGACTCGGACATCAGTGTCAGTTTGGACTGATGGTCGCCCGATACGGGGATACAGGTTGGGTGAATCTGCGTGTAGCAGGGATTGCTGAAGTAGGCACCTTTTTTATGCGCTCTCCAAGCAGCGGTTACATTGGAACCCATCGCGTTGGTGGAGAGAAAAAAGACGTTTCCATAGCCGCCGGTACAAAGAAGCACTGCGTGGGCACTGTGGGATTCGATGGCTCCGGTAATCAGGTTTCGGGTTACAATCCCCCTTGCTTTACCGTCAATTTTCACCACATCCATCATCTCTGTCCTGGGATACAGCTTTACTTTTCCATTTGCCACTTGCCGACTGAGGGCAGAATAAGCTCCCAGTAGCAACTGCTGACCAGTTTGGCCCCTTGCGTAGAAGGTTCTGGACACTTGGGCACCGCCAAAGGATCTGTTGGCTAGCAATCCGCCGTATTCCCGGGCGAAAGGAACGCCCTGAGCGACACATTGGTCAATAATGTTCACAGATACTTCTGCCAAACGATACACGTTAGCCTCTCTAGACCGATAATCTCCACCTTTGATGGTGTCGTAAAAAAGGCGGAACACAGAGTCACCATCATTTTGATAGTTTTTAGCTGCGTTTATACCACCTTGGGCAGCAATGGAATGGGCTCGCCGAGGGCTATCCTGAAAACAGAACGCCTTTACGTTGTAACCCAACTCCGCCAACGAAGCAGCCGCAGAGGCGCCCGCAAGGCCTGTGCCTACGACGATCACGTCGTACTTTCTTTTATTTGCCGGATTGACCAGCTTTACGTTGAATTTATGTTTAGTCCACTTCTCCGCCAAGGGGCCGGAGGGTATTTTAGCGTCCAGTATCATTGATCTGCAGATTTATATTCGTAATCAATTTAGATTCAACTTTTTTACATCCCCTGTAGGAACATGACCACAGGAATCAGCGCAAACAACAAAGGAATAAGGATCGAAAACCCAATCCCTACCTTCTTGATCAGAGGTGAATACTTCTTATGATTCAGTCCCAGGGTTTGGAATGCACTCGCAAAACCATGGGATAGGTGAAAGGCTAAGAAACCCATGCTCACCACATAAAACAAGACATATATGACGTTGGAATAAGCCGAGGAAACGATGGTGTATACATCTTTGAAAGTCCCTTCCTCATAGGTAGCCGTTGGAATTGAGCCGAACTTGAACTCGTACCAAAACCCTCTTAAGTGTACCAGGATGAAGATCAACAAGATGGTGCCCAAGACTCCCATGTTTCTGGAAGCCCAGGAAGAATTGGAGGAGGCTCCTGAAACCGCATAGCCCACCGGCCTAGCTTGCTTATTATATTTGGTCAATATGATCGAATATACCACATGAAGTGCGATGAAGACAAAATTCAATATGGAGACCACCCGTATCAGCGGATTGGAGGCCATACTCTCTGCGTAAATGTTAAATAATCTTCCTCCATCTCCGGCCAATAACTGCAGGTTCCCGGCCAGGTGCACCACTAAAAATAATATAAGAAATAATCCCGTCAGAGCCATAATCAACTTTCGGCCCAAGGTACTGCTTAAGGTTTTCGTTACCCAACTCATATAGATTCTTTTGTCTAGTTTTGATGGCTTTTTTTATCGAACGCCAAATTTACGCTTGGATTCAATAGCAAACAATCAATAACAAAACGCAGCTTCTTATTTTAAAACGTTCTAAATAACCGCCAATTAACCAATTCGGCGGTGTTTTCCTCCAACGACAATAACCAATCCACGGCTAGCTTTGTTTATGCAAGACGAACCAATTACAACCTTTGTGCCTTAGGTTTTAATACCACATTAAATTATTGACAATTAGCCCTATAGTACTAATTCAGGGAAAGTAGCGTTAGATCCTTACACGGTTTTAGGGAATTCGTTATCAAAAAGGTGTAATGTATCCCTTAGTTGGCGGGTAATATTTTTGTTAATATTGCCATTAATTTGAAATATTGGGAGACAATCAGTTAACTTAGAGTAACCATAGGTTTCGGACAGTCGTTTCATTGGCATGGGTTTTAATGAGAGGTGCTGCTTTGTAAAATTTTCCAAAGCTCGATCATACTCACGCGGAGACTGCATCTGCACCTGTTGGATAACTATAGAAGATCAAATGAGGCATAGCTACTTACTTTTGGGTTTTTCCCTTTTATTGAGTCTAATATCGACTAATGTATTTGGTACTCATATTAGAGCCGGCGAGATTATTGCCGAGCGGGTCTCTGTCCAGACCCTTACCTATCGGATCACCGTAGTAGGATACACGGATACCCGCTCTTCGGTTATCTTTGGTCCAGGCGTTATCAATTTTGGTGATGGTAGGGAAGAACGTCTGAATACGGAAAGTGACTTCGAACAGACAGAAACCTTGGGCAATAACATCCAAAAAAACGTTTTTATCATCACCCATACCTACCAAGGGCCCGGCAATTACACGATTCGCTTTTTGGAATTCAACCGAAACGCGGGGACGCTAAACATGGATCAATCGGTGGATACACCTTTTTACCTAGAGACCATGATCCGCATTGATCCGTTTTTAGGCGTAAACAATTCGCCGGTCTTGACCATTCCTCCGGTCGATAACGGTGCGGTAAACCAGACGTATATTCACAATCCAGGCGCCTATGATCCGGACGGTGACTCGCTAGCTTATGTAATGGATATTCCAAGGCAGGCGTTTCAACGACCCGTAAACAACTACCGAAGCCCCGCATCAGCCGAGTTTTCGTTTACCCGGCAGGATGGCTCGACACCGCCTTTCCTTGAATTGGATCCTCTCACGGGAGATTTGATTTGGGATGCGCCGGGATTGGCCGGTCAATACAACGTAGCCTTCCGTATCGAGGAATGGCGACTCGTGGCCGGTGAATGGGTTCGGATAGGCTATGTCATCCGGGACATGCAGATCATTATTGAAAATACCGATAACCGCCGCCCTGAGCTGATTATGCCCGACGATATTTGTGTGGAAGCTGGCACAAACATATCCGAGATCATTCAGGGATTTGATCCCGATGGAGATCCTATTAAGATCGAGGTATTCGGAGATCCAATCGAGATCACCTCCTCCCCTGCCTCCTATTCGCCGGTCTCGGTCTTTCAGCCTTCGCCGGGTATTATCAATTTCCAATGGCAAACGGTTTGCAACCACGTAAGGGCCAGACAGTACCAGGTTCGGATTAGGATTTCCGACCAACCCTCGTCAGGTCCATCCTTGGTGGATATCAAAACGTGGAACATCACCGTTGTAGGGCCTCCGCCCATCCTTGATGATATAGTCCAAGGAGAAGGGCGGTCAGCCAGCTTGGAATGGGATCCGTATAGCTGTGGGGCCTCGGCTGAAAATATACAGATATGGCGGCGAATAAACAGCGATCCCTACGAACCGGATTCTTGCGAGGTGGGAATTCGTCCCGGCTACGACTTGGTGGGTACCACGGGCATGGGCACCCTGAATTTTGTGGATTCGAATAATGGCATGGGGCTGAGCCCTGGAAACACCTATTGCTACCGACTAGTGGCCAGTTACCCCTCTCCAAGGGGTGGCTTGAGTATCGTATCGGAGGAAAGGTGTATAACGATAGACGTAGACGTTCCGATAATTACCAACGTAAGCATCGAAAATACCGATACGGAATCCGGTGAAATACTGGTTCGATGGACGCCTCCCTACGACATAGACCAAGAGCAGTTCCCGGGTCCCTATCAGTACAGACTCATTCGTAACCAAGGGTTTATGGGCACCCAAAACTCGGTAAGTCTAATTACTACATCTGATACGGTTTTTGTTGATACCGGATTAAATACAGAAAACTTAGTACATAACTACCAAGTGGTATTGATTTCGCAAGGAGATGAAGTGGATCGGTCCAGCACTGCCTCATCTGTTCGGGTGGAACCGACAATAATAAACGAGGCGATCGAGTTGACCTGGAATTTTACCGTACCTTGGAATAATGAGATTTCCGAATTTCCCCATTTGATCTATCGAAACAGGACAGATCCCGGGGCAAACGACACCGAAACATTTACATTGATTGGTGAGGTAGATGTAACCACTTCTGGATTTGTTTTTCTGGATGACGGCAGTCACAACGGCGTCACACTGGATACCGAGAAGGAATATTGTTACTATGTGGTAACAAATGGTGCCTACAATATCGCCCTACTTGAGTACCCACTGGCAAACAAATCACAGGTAGTGTGCGCCCGTCCCGACGACGACCGCCTACCCTGTCCGCCTGTACTTACCTATGAGGGTCCAGACTGCGAGGAGTACCTGTCGGATAAAACCTGTAATTTCAATGAGTTTTACCATGACCTCAGCTGGCAACCTGATTTCTCCGGAAATTGCGATACCGAGCTAAACGGGTATAGGCTTTACTTCTCATCGACGGGAGAGGAAGGAACTTTTGCCCTCGTCCGTACGCTGGCTGTGGTCGAAAACAGCACGCGAATCAGTGGCCTTACCGATCTGAAAGGTTGTTATTATATCACGGCAGTAGACCGATCTGGAAACGAAAGTGATCCTTCTAATATCGTGTGCGTAGACAACTGCCCAAATTACGAACTGCCCAATGCCTTCACCCCCAACGGAGACAATATCAATGATACCTTCCAGGCATTTGACAATCCGTTTCCGCGTTGCCCGCGCTTTGTGGAAGCCGTAGAAATTAAAATTTACAACCGCTGGGGAGTACTTGTCCATTCTTATAACAGCCTATCGTCTACCGAAAACAATATCTATATAAATTGGGACGGCAGAGATCGGGAGGGAAGAGACCTGCCGGCCGGAACCTATTTCTACTCCGGCACCGTGCTGTTCAATGTATTGGATCCTGCACAAAGGGAACAAAAGCTCAAAGGTACCATTCAGCTTATGAAGTAACTGGTAGAAGGGGCATCACGCGAGGTGCCCCTTCTCGTTTTCTACCTAATAAACAGCATTTTAGTGTCTAATGCTAATTTATATCATGGTCAACAGACCGATTTTTTTCGGGCATATCCAAGTTTTTAGTTATCTTCACCACACACAGTGGGCCTCGAGTCGACTGCAGGTATTAATTTTGCATACTTTATGAAAGCACACGACAAAAAAAGTCAGGATAGCCTTACACCCCAAGATGCCCTTGATTACCTTAAAGAAGGTAACAATCGCTTTATCAATAACCTCAGAGCAAACCGAAACCTGCTCCAAATGGTCAATGACACCTCCGAGGGACAGTGGCCATTTGCCATAATCTTGAGTTGCATTGACTCACGTACGGCTACAGAATTGATTTTTGATCAGGGACTAGGTGACGTCTTTAGCGTTAGGGTGGCCGGAAACGTGGTCAACGAAGATGTGCTTGGGAGTATGGAATACGCCGTAAAATATGCCGGATCCAAACTGATTGTAGTTTTGGGCCATACGAAGTGTGGGGCGGTGACTTCTGCCTGCAATCGCGTGAAAGATGGCAACATCACAGCCCTCATGCACAAGATCAAGCCAGCAATTGATAAGGAAAATACGGTGAAAGAGGAGCGTAACGGAAAAAACGCCGAATTCGTCGAGAAAGTGGCCAATCTAAATGTATTTCACGCCATAGAAGAAATACGGGAACGGAGTGATATTATTTCTGCCTTAGAAAAGGAAGGAAGAATCCTCATAGTCGGCGGCATTTACGACGTAGAAACAGGTATCGTTGACTTCTTTGAAGATTAGCCCACCTTGCAATCAGAAGACTGTATTGCCTAGAGTTGAACTACAATTTTCTCCCGTTTTATTTGTAGTTTCGCACCCTAGATTCCAAACAACCTACCAATCATGAAAGCATTTGTGTTTCCTGGCCAAGGAGCCCAATTTCCCGGAATGGGGAAAAATCTATATACCGAAAACCCAAGGGCCAAAGAGCTGTTCGAACGGGCAAATGAGCTGCTTGGTTTCCGCATTACCGATATAATGTTTGAAGGCAGCGAGGAGGCATTGAAGCAAACCAATGTTACTCAACCAGCCATTTTTCTACATTCGGTCATATTGGCAAAGACGGCAACCCTATTCAACCCGGATATGGTGGCCGGCCATTCCTTGGGGGAGTTTTCCGCACTGGTAGCCAATGGCGTGCTTTCATTCGAAGATGGACTGCTACTGGTGTACCAACGGGCCTTGGCCATGCAGGAAGCATGTGAAATCAATCCATCAACCATGGCTGCGATATTGGGTCTACCGGATGAAAAAGTGGAGGAAATCTGTGCTTCCATCACCGATCAAACCGTAGTACCTGCCAACTACAATTGCCCCGGCCAACTGGTGATTTCCGGGAGCAATGAAGGGATTGCCATCGCTTGTGCCAAAATGCTTGAGGCGGGCGCAAAACGGGCATTGCCCCTGCCAGTAGGTGGTGCCTTTCACTCCCCATTGATGGAACCGGCCGGCATCAAGCTGCAGAAAGCCATTGAGGGAACCAGGTTTTCATCGCCTTCCTGTCCGGTATACCAGAATGTCAGCACAATTGGGGTGACCGATATCGACACCATCAAAGCAAACCTAATCGCCCAACTCACCGCCCCGGTCAAATGGACCCAATCGGTAGAACAAATGGTCAAAGACGGAGCAACGGAGTTTATTGAATGTGGCCCCGGTAAGGTACTTCAGGGGCTGGTAAAGAAAATATCTCGAACCGCCGAGGTAGCGAGTGTACAGTAAACAACGGAAAAGGTATCAAGGCTCGGATGCCGGTGACCATTCCCTAACCTCTGCCGAATCAGTGGTGGCAAACAGAAGGTCTTTTTGGGTTCTGTTGAGCAATGGATGGATAAACGCTGGCATGAGCGCAGCCAGCGGCGCCAACGCAAACCTCCTATCAGCTATAAAGGGATGTGGGATCTTCAATTTGGGTGAATCTATGATTAGGCTGTCGTAATAAAGAATATCAATGTCCATGGTTCGGTCTCCCCATTTCAAATCCCGTGCCCTTCCCAAGCGATTTTCTACCCGTTGGCAGATTCTGAGCACCTCTATTGGTTGGGCTTCGGTCTCAAACACCATCACTCGATTTAAAAAAAATCCCTTTGATCTGCCGCCCCATGCCTCGGTCTCATAAATGGGAGATCTTTGGGTGCAAACCATCTGTTGCGAAATAAGCTCATCCGCAAGACATAAATTCTTATACCTATCCCCTAAATTACCCCCCAGCAACAAAACTACTTTATGCATTTGTGTGTTCAAGATACGTATCGGGCGATTAAGTCCCTTTGCTTGTTTTAAACAAACCGTAAACCTATGAAATTTTTAAGTAATGTGCTTTCCGTAATCGTCGGCTTGTTTGTTTTTACAATACTGGCTTTCTTTTTTATTGCCGGGCTTATTACGTTAGCTTCGTCGTCCGAAAAAGTGAACGTTGAGGAAAACAGCCTGTTGAGTATAAATTTGGAAGGAAAAAGCATCGTTGAGAGGACCTCCGACGACGAGTTTGATTTTTCATCTATCCCGGGTTTCGGAGGCACTCCTACTGCCGGATTGATCCAACTCAAAAGGGCCATTCAGCTGGCGGGAGAAAATGACAAGATCAAGGGTATTTACCTCCGAGCCGGATATCCCCAAGCTGGTCAGGCTACGCTCCGGGAATTACGGGAGGCCTTGGAATCCTTCAAAGAAAGTGGGAAATTTATCATCTCCTATTCAGAGTTCTACACGGAAGGTGGGTACTACCTGAGTTCTGTGGCAAACCAACTTTACATAAATCCGCAGGGGATGCTGGAACTAAATGGCCTTGCAAGTGAAGGGATGTTTTTCAAGGGTTTTTTTGAGAAGATAGGGGTAGAGCCGCAGGTATTTCGGGTGGGGGACTTTAAAAGTGCCGTAGAGCCCTTTCTTTTGGATAAGATGAGCGAAGAGAGCAGGTTGCAAAGCCAGGCCTACTTGGATGAGTTGAATCAAGTAATTATTGCAGGTGTGGCTTACTCTAGAGGTATTGAACAATCCAAAATTGCCGAAATCAGTAATCGCATGTTGGTAAAAACACCAAAAGACGCACTTGAGCACAAGCTCGTAGACGGGCTCTGGTACGACGATCAAGTCATGGCATTACTGCGTGAAAAACTGGAAATCGATGAAGACAAAGAAATAAATACCATCAATGTTACCAATTTGAATCTTGCCTCTCCCTCTAAAAACCGACTGTCACGAAACCGGGTAGCCGTCTTGGTTGCCGAAGGCGAAATAGTGGGTGGCAATGATGACCGTTTTATCAGTTCGGAGGCCTTTATCCGCGAGATCCAAAAACTCAAGAAAAACAAGGACATAAAAGCGGTAATTCTGCGCATCAATTCTCCAGGAGGGTCTGCCTTGGCATCGGACGTCATGTGGCGTGAGTTAAAGGAGTTAAAGGAGGAAAAGCCATTCGTGGTATCCATGTCTGATTTTGCTGCTTCGGGTGGGTACTATATGTCCGCTGCGGCAGATCGTATTTTTGCGCATCCGAATACCCTCACGGGTTCCATTGGCATTTTTGGTATATGGTTTAATGCCCAAGAACTATTGAACAAAAAGCTCGGGATAACCACCGATGTAGTCAAAACAGGGGAGTTTGCAGATTTCCCAAGTCCCTTCCGTACGATGAGAACCGACGAAGAAGCAATTTACCAACGAATCGTTGAGGAGGGATACGACACCTTCTTGTCACGAGTCGTAGACGGGAGAGGAATGGATAGAAACGAAGTTGAAAAAATCGCATCCGGAAGGGTTTGGAGCGGTGTACAGGCAAAAGAAATCGGATTAGTGGACGAGTTGGGAGGATTGGATGAAGCAATTAATTGGGTAACAAATAAAGCCGAAATTGCGGATGACTTCAGAGTAGTCTTTTATCCCGAGCAGAAATCCTGGATAGAGCGCCTGCTCTCCGATATCAGCCGAGATGTAGAAGTAACCTATCAGAGCTATAAAACCGGCATACCCGTTGAGTTCTGGAAGGAATTGGAAAAGATCAAAAGATTGGAAGGGGTGGTTGCTAGGATGCCTTTTTTCGACCAAATACGATGAGATTGGGGGGTCGGTAGTCTTGAACAAACGCTTTGGCGAATTTTCGTTTGATTTTTTACAAAAATCAATTTAAATAGCTACCTTTGCTATTGATTTCACAATAGCGTACCATGAAAGTTCTTTCCTATACCTTACGTTTCCCTTTTGTTGCCATCCTGTTTTTTCAAGCAGGTGTATCGCAGGGACAAGAACTTCCCGGCATCCTTCCCACCTATTCCATTTGTTTTGAAAAATCAAACGATGGCAGCCAACGATCCCCCCATCTTATTCAATTGATTGAGTTTCATGAACTGGACATACTGGGTCCAAATAAGGGTATTTTCACCGAAAATGAAGAGTCGCTTAAGGAAACAGGCTATGTTTCGCTAAGCAAAGAATCTTCCAAGTCTACCGGTATTTTCTACAACCCTGAAAAATTTGAGCTTTTAGATCATAGTCACTTCTCTATACAACCTTTGGAAACCTCTTCCGAAATGGATTTAAAGCAAGACCATCAACATTGTGTTTGGGGAAAATTACGAAACCTAGAAGATGGACGGTTGCTTTATGTCTTCAATGTAGATGTAGATGTAGCGAGCGGGCAACAGGAACCAATGTCCGAATTAAAGAGGTTGATCCTTCAGGAGATTCAGCTAATAAACAAGGAAGGACTGCCTTATATCTTGACCGGAGGATTTGGTTCAGAGGAATCTATCATTCCGGGTATCAACGCTATAGAGCTATCTCCCGCGCCAGAAAGCTAAATCCGACTCTTTTTCTATCTTTTATTGGAACAGTTTTGAGCTGCTAAATGCCTGCTAGAGGCAGCCTTTCTTCTGCGTTTGAGCGTTTTTTTGTAGATGTTCACTCAACCATAAAAACGTCCCATAGCTACTGATAAAACCGTATTTATGTTAATTTTGCGCTCTTAAAACAATTTTGCATGTCTTTATCTACAAAGTACGATCCCAGTTCCTCAGAGTCCAAATGGTACGCCTATTGGATGGAAAACAGGCATTTTTCTTCCCAGGTTGACCACAGCAAAGAGCCTTATTCCATCGTGATTCCACCTCCCAACGTAACGGGCGTGCTACATATGGGGCATATGCTGAACAATACCATCCAGGATATCCTGATCCGAAAAGCTAGAATGGAGGGTAAAAATGCCTGCTGGGTACCAGGGACTGATCATGCATCCATTGCCACCGAGGCCAAGGTAGTAGCCATGCTGAAAGATAAAGGCCTCGACAAAAAGCAACTCAACCGAGAAGAGTTCCTTGCCCACGCCTGGCAGTGGAAAGAAAAATATGGGGGCATAATTCTAGAACAGCTTAAAAAACTGGGCGCATCCTGTGATTGGGAAAGGACGAAATTCACCATGGACGAGGATCTAAGCGATGCTGTCATCCATGTATTTGTCGATCTCTACAAAAAAGGAAAAATATACCGAGGTATCCGTATGGTCAACTGGGACCCTAAAGGGAAAACGGCATTGTCGGATGACGAAGTAATTTTTAAAGAAATCCCTTCCAAACTGTACTATATCAAGTATTTGATCGAGGGGAGCGAAGAACACCTGACCATTGCCACCACTCGACCTGAAACCATCATGGCAGACGTCGCGATCTGTGTGCATCCAGAGGATGATAGATTTAAGCATCTACACGGAAAAAATGCCCTGATTCCGCTTATAAACAGAACCATTCCGATCATACAGGATGAGTATGTTGACCGCGAATTTGGAACGGGCTGCCTAAAGATCACACCCGCGCATGACATCAACGACTACGAAATCGGCATCCGCCACAACCTAGAGGTGATAGACATTTTGGCTGATGACGGCACCTTAAACGAAAAAGCGCAGATCCTTGTTGGTGAGGACCGTTTTATCGCCCGTAAGAAAATAGCCAAACTACTTGAGGAGGCCGGCCAGCTTGCAAACGTAGAAGACTACGTCTCTAATGTCGGACACTCTGAGCGCACCGATGCCGTCATCGAACCCAAGCTTTCCATGCAGTGGTTTTTACAGATGAGCGACATCACCAAGCCTGCCCTTTCGGCTGTAATGGAAGACCAGGTAAGACTTTTTCCGCCCAAGTTCAAAAACATGTATCGCAGCTGGATGGAGAATGTGCGGGACTGGTGTATTTCCAGACAGCTTTGGTGGGGACACCGTATTCCCGCATTCTATCTGCCAAACGGGGAGTTTATTGTAGCCTACACTGCGGAGGAGGCATTAAGAGAGGCCAATCAAAGGGGAGATAAAAAATACACCCTTATGGATCTTCGTCAGGATGAGGATGTCCTTGATACGTGGTTCTCCTCCTGGCTATGGCCAATTTCGGTGTTTGACGCAGACTTTTTCCGCACCGGTAAAAAGAACCCGGATTTGGCTTACTATTACCCTACCAATGACTTGGTGACCGCCCCGGAGATATTGTTTTTCTGGGTAGCCCGTATGATCATTGCAGGGTACGAATACCTGGGAGACAAGCCGTTTAGAAATGTTTACCTCACAGGGATAGTAAGGGATAAGCTGGGCAGAAAAATGTCCAAATCGCTGGGCAATTCCCCTGACCCGTTGGAATTGATAAAAAACTATGGAGCGGACGGTGTACGCACCGGCATGCTGTTTAGTTCGCCGGCCGGAAATGACCTTCCGTTTGACGAAAAACTTGTGGAACAGGGTCGGAATTTTTCGAATAAGATCTGGAACGCTTTCAGACTTATCAAGGGATGGGAAGTGTCTGCGGAGACAGCAAATCCGGAAAATTCGGCAGCCATCCGATGGTTTGACAGCAGGTTTTCGCAGGGATTGGTGGAAATTGAAGATCACTTCAGTAAATACCGCATCTCTGATGCATTGTTGAGTACCTATAAGTTGGTTTGGGATGATTTCTGCTCCTGGTATTTGGAAATGATCAAGCCCCCCTACCAGTATCCAATAGACCAACAGACCTACGACCATACGATCGCATTCTTGGAAAATATCCTTAAGGTGCTTCACCCCTTCATGCCTTTCATTACCGAGGAAATCTGGCAACAGTTGGCTTCCAGGGATCCAAAACATGCGTTGATTGTCAGTAGCTGGCCAAGCGCCAAACCCTTTGACCCGAGTGTTATTGAGCAGGCGCAACAGATATTCGAAACCGTGACTCAATTACGAAACGTAAGGGCATCCAAGGGGATTTCTCCAAAGGAACCCTTTGAAATGACGGTAAATACCGAAAAACCAAGCGTCTACGAGTCTTATGGCAGCGTGCTTAAAAAACTCGCCAATCTATCAGCCATCCACTTTGGAACAACCGTGGAAAACGCCGTGAGTTTTGTCGTGAAGGGAGACGAATGCTTTGTCCCGCTCGGACAGCAGATTGATGTGGATAAAGAACGGGAAAGCCTCCTGAAAGAGCTGACGTATCAACAGGGCTTTCTTGCCTCCGTCCTAAAGAAACTGTCCAATGAACGTTTCGTTTCCGGTGCCCCTGAAGCAGTCGTGGAAAACGAAAAGAAAAAACAGGCGGATGCGGAAGCGAAGATCAAAGCACTGGAGGAATCCCTGTCAAAACTGGGCTAAAAACCGTTGTCGGTATCGTCCCTTCAAAATCCACAGGATTGGTGAAACGACTCAGTAACTCAACGCCAGCCCCTTTAGTCAAAGCGAATCGCGAGCGAAGTGGCCAGGGCGGAATTACCTCGGTTTACCAACCCCAAGGGCCGATTGAAAATGGGTTCCGGAGAAATGAACCGCCTGCCTTCCACCCTAAATACCGCATTGGGACTGATTTGGTAGTCGACGTTTAAGGACGCTCCAGATATCCTCATACCATCGGATAGGATCACACCGGCTGGATCGGCATAATATTCGAGGCGTGCCGCGGCTTTGAGGGATTCGGACAGGGATTTTCGAAGAGATCCCGTCACTCCAAACCACTGGTTAAATGTAGCCGTAAACAACCTTTGCTCTATTCCATGGTCCACTCCAAAGGTAATATCTACGGGGCCGCCAAGGTATTGCAAATAGGTGTTTTGGAAAAACCGGTACAGTTGGAGCGGCTGGGGGTACTCATTGCCGAAGTAATTGGCGTAGTTAAGCTCCCACCTGCCTTCCTTACGATAATTAAGTCCCAGGCCGAACCCTAGCGATTCATGCCGGTCTCTACGCTGTACATTCTGCCAGCCATTGGTTACCCAAAACGTACTGTTCAAGCCATCCAATAGCTCGTAGGATAGACGCATACCGGTTAGAAAATAGGGGGAGTTTTCGGCAAGCAGAGACCTGGATAAATGCCAACAATCTGACCCTACAGCACTTTCGAACCCAATGTGGGAAGGCATGACGCCCATATCCAGCCACAGGCGGTCTCCGAGGCTTACTCCGACCGAGGCTTCGTAAACAAACTGTGCCCAAGCTGGTTCATCCGCGAGGTTATACTGGCTGTAGTTTCCCACCATCAACCTGAGGGCACCCCGGTAGGCGTCTTCTTGATAGTTAACACCTAGGCTGGCGAAATTGACAGAAAACTCATTGTGTCTCTTAAAGTTATACAAAAAATCCGGACGTTCGTGGTTTTCAGGCCTACCAAAATCATAGAGGTAGTAAGTTTCCAGATACCCTTCGAACGCCAAGGGAGATTGAATTCCCTGACCCTGCGAGATCAAGGGAAAACTAATTAGAAGCACCAAAGCAATACGTTTCAGTTTCATGAATGATACCGCAGAGATCTGAAAAAAGAAACCCAATCTATCGATTGGGCCAATGTTGCAAACAGCTACTTCACCGTCCTAAAGGTCCTATCATACAGCTTGATAGAATCCAAGATGATTTGTTGCGCCTCTTCTTTTCCCAGAAAGTTTTCTACCTTCACTTCTTTGTTTTCCAGCTTTTTGTAGTCTTCGAAGAATCGGCGCGTCTCCTTCATCAGATAGGGAGGCAATTCATCTATGTCTTCGATGTAATTGACTGACTGGTCATCTGCCGCTACTGCTATGATTTTGTCATCTGCTTCGCCACCGTCAATCATTCGCATTACCCCAATCACCTTCGCCTTTACGAGGGTCATGGATGGAATATCAATTTGGGAGATGATCAGGATGTCCAACGGATCGTGGTCTTCGCAGAACGTCTGGGGAATGAATCCATAATTAGCTGGATAGTGAACCGAGGAAAAAAGCACCCTGTCCAACAGCAACATGCCAGACTTCTTGTCAAGCTCGTACTTACCCTTACTTCCCTTTGGAATTTCGATGACCCCCGTCACGTATTCCGGCGCTCCCTCTCCAATATTAACATCATGCCAAGGATTAATCATAAAAATCAGGTTTTAATGAAAGTTATTTAAGGGCGCAAATTACCTCCTATTCGGCTGTTTACAAAAAACGTAGGGGAAAATCGTTGGGAATTCCTGCAGGCACCAACCAAACTATTCAGTTAGTAGATCCGGGAGCACTACGGTGACTGTGGTGCCACTACCCTGTTCCGATTTAAGGTCAACGGATCCTTTCATTTGCTCCACGGACTCTTTTACCATATATAACCCCAGCCCGGATCCAACATTCCTTTGGGTGGCCCTATGAAATAGATTAAAAACCTCCTTTTGGTGCCGTTCTTCTATTCCGATGCCATTATCCGAAACGATGATAATCGCTTGGCCCTTGGCAACCGATATTTTGATCCCAATGCGTTTGGTACCGTTCTCTTTTTGGAATTTGTAGGCATTCCCTATCAGGTTGTTTAAAATCACCCGTATTTTCGCCTCGTCGGAATGAAACGGGAAATCCTGATGAATTTCAACCGTGATATCCACATCAGAAAGATCCCATTTTACCTTATAATCTTCAATTTGTTGATCAAAAACCTGCCTAAAGTCAACCATCTCTACTTTATTATCCATTTTGGTAGACCGGTAAAAATCGAGCATTTTGTAGATGAAATCATCCAACTTTAGCGTGGCGGAATCAATCATGTCAAAATACTCCAGAATCCCTTCGTCCGTAGTTTCCATTTTCGCCAACTTGGAGATTCCGGATATACTCATCAGAGGCCCTCGTAGTTCGTGCGAGAGGCTGTATACAAACTGATTCATCTCGGAATGGAGTTTTCGTAGCCGTTCGTTCTTCTCCCTGAGTTCCTTTTTTGCCTCGTAGATTTCGGCAGCGTTAATGATGGCATTCTTTATTTGCTCCAAATTCCAAGGTTTATCGATAAATCGATAAACCTCCCCTTTGTTAATGGCATCTATCACGCTGGCAATGTCAGAATATCCTGTAAGCAGAATCCTGGTAGGAAGCGGATTAACTGAAACCAACTTCTCAAAAAACTCAACGCCGGTCATTCCCGGCATCCGTTGATCGGCAATTACTACTTCAAACTCTTGTTCCTTTGCGAGCCGGAGACCCTCCTCAGCATCGGATGCGGTGTATATTTTAAACTCACGGCGTAAACTGGCCTTAAAAGAACTTAAGTTATTGTCCTCATCGTCAATGTACAGCACGTTTATCTTCCGCTCCATTCTTTCTGTTGTTATTGCCTGACGGGAAGGGTAATGATAAATTTGGTACCCTCCCCAGGTGCAGATTTTACCACCACCGTTCCTTTATGATTTTCAATTATAGTATATACAATTGACAATCCCAACCCCGTTCCTTTGCCAACAGGCTTGGTGGTAAAAAACGGCTCAAACACCTTCTCCCGTACATGCTCCGGCATCCCCGGACCATTATCGCCAATTTCAATGATCACCTTATCGTTTGATATTGAGGTCTTCAAGGTGAGTTGGGGCGTCCTTCCTTCTATTTGATGGTCCAACATCGCCTGTATGGCGTTGCTAATAATATTCATGAAAACCTGGTTGATCTTCCCAGCCAAACATTCTACCAATGGCAGATCACCGTACTCCTTTCTGATGTTGATCCTTCCGGCCATGGAGCTGTTCAACAAGATTAGTGTACTATCAAGCCCATCATGTATGTCCACTTCCTTAACATCTTGCTCATCGATCCTAGAAAAGAGTTTCAATCCCCTAACAATCTCCACCGTCCTTTTCGCTCCGTCCTCCATCCCTGCCAATAGCTGGTTGACTTCATCCAGCAGGTAATCCAGCTCAAGATCCTCCTCCAGATCCCTGACCTCGGACTTGCTGTCTTCCGAAAACTCCAACTCCCCTTTTTCCCTGTAAAGATCCATCAACTCCAATATGTCCTTTATATCTCTTTTTAAAGGAGAAATGTTTGAGCTGACAAAGTTTATTGGGTTATTGATCTCATGCGCAATCCCTGCAGTCAACTGACCTAAGGATGCCATTTTCTCTTGATTGACCAGTTGTGTCTGGGTATCTTTTAGGTTTTTCAGGGTCTGCTCCAACTCCATAGTCCTGGATTTGACCATGTCTTCCAGGTATACGTTTTGTTCTTTGATCAGCCGCTCGTTTTCTTTCAACGCCTCCAGCTTATCGTGCTGCTCTTTCTCCTTTTCCTCTTTAAGGATGTTGATTTTATCGGCCAACGCAAAAGAAAGCAAGAGTGCTTCTATTGCCGTACCGGAAAGCATCGGCAGGTTGGCATAGGCCCCCAAATCAACCACGCCCTGGTTATTCATGATGAACAAAACCAATCCTACCAGGAGAAAGCTCCACGCCAATAGAAAAAAGTAAGCCGAACGATCCCCTTTGCTGGCAACGTAACCACCTATTGAGAAAAACGCGACTGCCAACAATAGCCCACTTACATCTACGATCGAATAACTGACCTCTACCAAACCGAACAATCTCAGCGCAAAAGCAAGAAGGTAAAATACGATAATGACGTACAGGTATTTTTCAATTTTGGGAACATACACCGATGTCTTGATAAAGAGTTGAAAAAAGGGAATCACAAAGATGCTCGAAAGAGCCGTGAAACCCACCATACTGATTTCGTACAAAAAGACATTTTGCCCGAGAATAAAAAAAGAATATCCGGAAAGCGACAGTTGTGCCAAGCCAATAAAAAATATGTAGAAACAGTAATACAGATAAACCTTATCCAGAATAGAAAAGAACAAAATGAGGTTGTATAAAAAGAGGGCGACCATGATCCCTGCATATACACTGATAATTACACTTCGCTTTGAGTTATTTTCCAGGAACTCATTTCGTTCATATACAGAAACCGAAAAATCCACAGGCATCTGCGTGTGGATTTCAAAAACCAGGTACTTGGCTTTGACAATGTCTCCCAAAACCGGAAAATAGATATTGGGAGATCTGAGATCGTTTACTTCGGGATGTTTGGTTCCGGAAACCCCTGCCAATTGGTAGTCTCCTTGCTCATCAATTGCATAGAGGTACGCCTCCTGGATATCGCTGTTGCTAAATTCCAAAAAGTAAGCTGTGTCTTCTTTAAATCCATCAAGCTCATCAAGGTCAATAAGAACTGAAACTGGTTCACGGATAAAACCAAGTGATACTTTATTCTCCACGGTTCGGTCATATTGGCTAAGGTCAAAGGGTTGGGAGGTATCGACCGTGCCAAATTGATACCTGAATTGTTGAAAGGTCATCGCCTCTCCACCGCCGAAAACACCTAAAAAGTAAAAGGTTGGGATAATCACCAACAAAACCAATACGAGCGTCAGGCCCGTATTTAAGAAATTGGAGTATTTTTTTTTCATTGATTTGGTTTAGGTATCTGTAACTCAAACTGTAACTCCATCTTCCCCCTCGGCCCGCTCTCTACGGTGTTAAAGCTCATTTTCCGCCTCAAATCAAAGATATACTCACGCTCAACTTCATTGGCGAGAGGAAGATTTTCGATGTCCACTATTTCTAATGCGGTTGCGATCAAGCCTTCTTTAGGATAATAAAATGACCCGTTGTCCCCTAGACAGGTAATCACCTCGTAACCTACGCTTTTCGAGATACTCAAGGTAACCGGGGAACTCAATCCAAACAGCTTCCTCAGGTTTAGCTGGGGTAATATCGCAATACCGACCCGAACAAGATATATGCTTCCGATTCCATAGCCCGCCACTTCTCTGCTGTTCCAAAGACCACAGTACTCTGCCACTTCCAGATCCTTATACTCGGCCAAGTAGCTGATTACCCCCGGGTCAATATCCTGTATGGCTGTTTCGAAAGGTAACGGAAAATAGGAAGTCCGCATCTGTATCCTTCCACCACCCAGCACCCTAAAATCCTCCATTGATTCAAAAAGAATTAGGTAGACGTGGGGATTTAATGCCCAAGACCTGTCAGCGGAGGTAACCTTCGTGATCCCATAGGACTCCAATACCTTATGATGACCATAGATATACTTTTCGGTTGCTTCCACATCATCAATGGCTTTGACTATCCTAACTCTTACCTTCATGGGAATTGAATAATGACTCCAAGTCTAAGTAATACCTTCCTGAAGAAACACGTTGACCTAACAATATCATCCTACATAGATGGCTGCAAGCAGCCCCTCCC
Source organism: Lunatimonas lonarensis (assembly GCF_000390185.1). Taxonomy (GTDB): domain Bacteria; phylum Bacteroidota; class Bacteroidia; order Cytophagales; family Cyclobacteriaceae; genus Lunatimonas; species Lunatimonas lonarensis. Next base: position 211,135 of record NZ_AQHR01000088.1, read on the forward strand.
ATTAATACGGAAGACGCCAACTGAGGCCAAGTTGTAATGGACTTGCCAATCTCACTAAAACTGTATTTTGCCCGGTCCGAAAGCTGTTCAAACTGCAATAATGCCATCATAATATCCTTGGCATTTGCTGCCAAAATTCGCGTAAGCTCTGTCTCATCACCAAACGCAGCAAGAAGTCCATGCAGAATTGGGCGGTCAGGTTCCATATCAAATCGCTCCACATCCATCATCCCCCTGTCACTCGTATCCATCAAAACCGGAATCCGTAGGGCTTTAGACTTCAACCGGCTGCTAATTTTAATGGGTAGACTGTCACACTCTTCAACAAGGATATCCAATTGTCCCCCCAAGGTAAAAAAATCATGCATATTTTGCTCATTTATTCCTTCATTATATAGCGTGATTTTTAAATATGGATCAATTTCTGCTATTTCCCTGGCTACAATATACGTTTTTTTTAGTCCCAAATTATACAGACCTGTACGAATACGGTTTAGGTTACTCAAATCAAGGGTATCAAAATCAGCTATGCGCAGCTCTCCAAAGGCCCGCTCCATCGCTAAACTCAACGCAACACTCTGCCCAACCGATAGCCCAATCACACCGATCTTCTTTTGGGCCAACATAGACTGTTCCTCCGGAGTGATTTTAAACTGATTCCGGGATGTCCTTAGCCTAACAAATTCAGGTTCTGAAAGAAGGTGAACCAAGGTATTTCTCCACGGGTACCAAACCCAATTTCCACAATCCTCAATGGGCTCTCCGTCAAGGTAACGTAACCGAATCCGCCCAAAATCTGCTTCCACAAGCTGGTTCGAGGGGTGATCGATCTTAATTAGCTCATCTAGTTGCCTTCCGATCTCATCGACAATAAAAACGCCAGGCTGATGTAACAAAAATTCAATCCGTTGCTTTTCTTTCTGTATTCGAGGAGATAAAATCTCAGGCTTGTAAACATGCTTCATGCCACCAGCCTTCTCCGATTCATTCATAACAAGCAGTAGTGTAAATTAGGTGATAAGTGAAGTAAAGTTATATGTTTGTATCCATAAATGTGCCTACATTCAAAAAAAAGCTCGCTTTTTTTGAACAAACTTGATAGATTTACACCTATCAACGCAATGTTACAAGAACAAGACAAAGGTAACCCCTTAGCTGACCAGAAAATTAAAAGACAGAAAACCAATTGAACGCTTATTTTTACAAGCCTATTTCTTTACTATTTGAAGGCTTATAACGATATTTAGCAAATGGAGAGAGAGAAGATCAGGGTCCTTTATGTCGATGATGAGATCAATAACTTGCAGGCGTTTAAGGCGACGTTTAGAAGGGACTATAAGATCTTTTTGGCAGAATCCGCCAACGAGGGAAGGCAAGTACTTCTTAATGAAGAGATTGACGTCATAATCACCGATCAACGTATGCCTGAGGAAAATGGTGTCGATTTCCTTAAGTCCATTATTCCGTTGCATCCAGAACCCATGCGCATCCTCCTTACAGGATACACAGACGTTCAGGCCGTAATCGATGCCATCAACAAAGGCAAAGTCTACCACTATCTGACAAAACCATGGGAAGAAGATTATCTGCGGACTGTGGTAAAGAACGCCTACGAGGTTTACTCGTTACGAAGGGAAAACAAGCAGTTGACAGACAGCCTAATAAAGGCCAACGACCAGCTTGAGTTTCTACTAAGGCAGAACCTGCTATCCTAAAGCATCAGTACCTAGCGGCCAGCAACAACTGTAGTTCTTTATGCGGCATTCCAAATTTGCGCGCAAGGTAAGCATTAGTAAGGCTACCCCTGTACCCATACACTCCCTTCATAAACCACTTGTAGTTAAAAATCATTTCTTCCGCCCCGCCAAGGTCGGCCATCTGTAACAACATAGGCGTAAAGATATTGCTAAAGGAAAATGAAGCTGTCCTTGCGACCCTAGACGCAATGTTTGGCACACAATAATGAACAATATTGTGCTTGGTATAAACGGGATTGTCATGGGTGGTTGCTTCAGCCGTCTCTATACACCCTCCCTGATCTATGCTTACATCTATGATGATCGACCCATCCATCATCTGGGCGACCATTTCCTCTGTAACCACCATTTTGGCCCGCCCTCTCTCGGCTCGCAATGCCCCGATAACAACATCCGCCTCTCGCAAAGCCTGACAGAGCGTAAAATTATCGATGGTAGAGGTAAACACCTGTTGACCCAATAACTGCTTTATCCGTCTTAGTTTATAAAGTTGGTTGTCAAAAATCTTTATATTGGCTCCTAGCCCAAGTGCAGTCCTCGCCGCATACTCTGCCACCGTTCCGGCACCAATAATGACAACTTGCGTAGGCGGTACTCCGGTAATCCCCCCTAAAATCAGTCCTTTCCCTCCGTTCACACTGCTGAGATACTCAGCCGCAATTAGCATCACCGTACTACCTGCTATTTCGCTCATCGCACGCACCACCGGCATGCCGCCCACCTTGTCTTCCAAGTACTCGAAGGCTACGGCTGTGATCTTTTTTTGATTTAGGGCTTGGATAAACTCAGCGGTCTGATTTCTTATCTGCAACGAAGACAACAAACAGGCACCCTGCCGCATAAAACCGATCTCTTGGACAGAGGGTGGATCAACCCGTAGGACAACCTCGGCGTCGTAGGCCTCCTCTTTAGAGGACACCACCTTCGCGCCCGCGTCGAGATACGCCTTATCAGAGAACTTGGCAGCAACTCCCGCATTCGATTCCACGATTACCTGCTGTCCATTATTGATCAGCAAGCCGACCGCTTCAGGAGTAAGCAGAACACGCTTCTCCTGATTGGCGTCCTCTTTGGGAACTCCAATGATTATTTTCTTTTTAGCTTTTCCGATACGCGCGAGGGACTCCTTCGGGATTGCTCCCGCCTTCACGGCTATCTCAGCAAGTTCGATCTGCGACGGCATGCTACCCAATAGTTATTTCTCTTTTATGTTCGTCCAAAGGATTGATTGAAATAATTACGGATTCAGGCGGGATCAGGTCTGGAATCCGTTCACCCCATTCGATCCAACACAAATTACCGCTATCAAAATACTCCATTACGCCCATGTCGACCGCCTCCGATTGATCGGATATCCGATAAAAATCAAAATGGTAGTAGGTATTCCCCCCGCCATCTCCGTATTCATTTACCAACCCAAAGGTAGGGCTGGAAACCCGGTCGACTATGCCCATCCGAAAGGCAATCGCTTTGATTAGTGTTGTTTTGCCCGCTCCCATTGGCCCCTTAAAAACCCACACCTCTTTGCCCCTGCAAGAATCAATCACGGCTTTTGCACAGGCATCAATATCGTCTAAATGGGAACAGATAAACTTCTTCAACGATTACGATTTTGGACTCATGTGGACTATCGGAACAATTATTTCCTCTAGAGAAACCCCCCCATGCTGGAAGGTATCCCGATAATAATTCACGTAATAATTATAGTTATTGGGATAAGCGAAGAAATAGTCTTCCACGGCAAAAACATAGCTGGTAGAAATATTGAACTTCGGCAACTTTGCTTCCTCAGGTTTGGCTATTTCAAAGACCTTTCCAGACTCAAAATTAAGGTTTTTCCCCTGTTTGTACCGCAAATTAGTCGTAACATTTCTGTCTCCGATGATTTTATACGGCTTATTTACCCGTTTGGTACCGTGATCCGTGGTTATGATAACCTCGGCACCTGCCTCTGCTATCTTTTTGAATAGCTCAAAAAGTGAGGAATGCGTAAACCAACTCAACGTCAACGACCGGTAGGCTGATTCGTCGGGGGCCAGCTCGCGTATCATCTTCATGTCCGTACGGGCGTGCGACATCATGTCCACAAAATTATATACCAATACATTCAAATCATTCTTCAACATATTATTGAATTGCTCAAGAACGTTCTTCCCCTGCGAAACCTGGATGATTTTATGATAAGATGACCGTATGTTTAGGTTGTTACGTTTTAGGTTGGCCCGCAGGAACTCTTCCTCTTGGTTGTTCTTCCCTTCGTCGGTATCTTCTCCTTCCCATAAATCCGGGTGAAATCTCGCCATATCCGAGGGCATCATGCCACTAAACAGCGCATTCCTTGCATAAGCTGTAGTGGTCGGCAATATGCTGTAATAGGTGTCGTCTGACACCGAAACAAAATAGTCACTCAGCATGGGTTCTATTACCTCCCACTGATCCAGCCTCAGATTATCTATCACGATAAAAAACAGAGGTTTTCCTTCCCTTACCTTCGGGAAGACATGCTTTTTCATTACCTGATGGGACAACACAGGCTTGGATGATTTGGGATCATTCAGCCAATCCAAGTAGTTCTCCTTAATAAACTTAGCAAAGTTCGCGTTTGCCTCAGCCTTTTGGGTTTCAAGCACCTCATGCATGCCCCTGTTCTCGGTCTCCCCGATCTCTATCTCCCAGTAGGTAAGCTTTTTATATATTTCTGTCCATTCCTGATGGTCTATGGCATCGTTGTATGCCATGCTGATGTTTCTGAAATCCTGCTGATACGAAAGGTTTGTCTTCTCGCTGATCAACTGTTTGTTTTGCAGGATCTTCTTAACCGACAAAAATATTTGGTTGGGATTGATTGGTTTGATCAGATAGTCGGCGATTTTCGCACCGATCGCATCGTCCATGATGTGTTCCTCCTCGCTTTTGGTAATCATGACCACCGGTACCTGAGGCTTAAGGAGTTTTATTTGCTGAAGGGTTTCGAGCCCCGTCATACCCGGCATCATCTCGTCAAGAAAAATAATATCGAAGTTCTGTTCCTCTACTTTTTCAACTGCGTCGATTCCACTATTTACGGTCACGATGTCGTACCCTTTCTGCTGAAGGAACAAAATATGGGGTTTGAGCAAATCGATTTCGTCGTCTGCCCACAATATATTGAATTTTTGCATCTCCTATTCGTTAGTTCTTTTATAGATAATACTTACTTTTGATTTACTACTGTAAATAAGCGATCATTGAAAAGCCACAAAATTATAAACGATCCTGTCTATGGATTCATAAATATACCGGGTGAACTGATTTTTTCCATCATAGACCACCCCAGCTTTCAAAGATTACGAAGAATCAAACAGTTAGGTTTGACCGATTACGTGTATCCGGGGGCATTGCATACGAGATTCCACCACGCAATTGGAGCTATGCACCTCATGAGCATCACCTTAGACCATCTGCGAAATAAAGGCATAGAAATCGACGATCAGGAATATGAGTCGGCGTTGATCGCTATCCTGCTTCACGACATTGGACATGGTCCTTTTTCCCATGCCCTGGAGTTTAGCCTCCTTCCCTCCATTCGGCACGAATCACTCTCCCAACTCTTTCTTCGGGGTTTAAACAAGCAATTTGGCGGCCAATTAGACCTCGCTGTTAAAATTTTCAATGGCACCTATGAAAGGAAGTTCTTCCACCAGCTTGTCAGCAGTCAGTTGGACATCGATAGGCTCGACTACTTGCAGCGGGATTGTTTTTTCACGGGGGTATCAGAAGGCACGATAGGAGCAGACCGTATCATCAAAATGATGCACATCAAAGATGACCAGTTGGTGATAGAGGAAAAGGGCATTTATAGCATAGAAAACTTTCTAAGCGCACGAAGACTGATGTATTGGCAGGTATACCTGCACAAAACAACGGTAAGTGCCGAAAAGATGTTGATCAATCTGATACTTCGGGCAAAGCACTTACGGAAGTCAGGGCATCCCATCCCGGGATCTGAATCCTTACTTTTTCTCTTAGAGAACACCCTCACGCTGGCAGATTTTGAACAAAGGAAAGAAGTACTGGACCACTACGCTGAACTGGACGACTTTGACGTATGGGGAGCCCTGAAGTTATGGCAAAAAAATACCGATAGGGTACTTTCTAACATTGCCAGAATGTTTTTGACGCGGCAACTTTTTAAGGTAACCCTAACCAATACTCCCTTTTTGGCGGAAGAACTGGCCTACATGCAACAAAAAACACAGCAAAAACTCCGCCTGTCGAATGAAGAAATGCCCTATTTTTTCACCCATGGCAGTATCAGCAACCACGCTTACGTAGCCAATGAAAGTATCTATGTGCTTACAAAAAAGGGAGAAGTGGTGGATGTGGCACAAGCCGCGGACTTGCCGAACATAAAGGCCATGAGCAAAATCGTAAAAAAACACTACGCTTGTCGGGCTAAAGATTTACCTTTACGTTAAAAATTTATTAAGCTAGTCATCGATGGAGTTTACCATAAGCCAGATTGCCAAACTTTTAAATGGAAAGGTAGAGGGTGATGGTTCCCAAAACGTTTACCGCATTGACAAGATACAAGAAGGCAAGCCCGGCGGAATCAGTTTTTTGTCGAATCTGAAATATGAACCCTACCTGTATACAACTGAAAGTTCTGCGGTGATCGTTTCGGAAGGGTTTCGCCCGTCTAAGCCGGTTAAATCGGCCCTTATTCGCGTGGCCGATGCCTACTTGGGGTTCACGCTACTCTTGGAATCAGTGGAACGGATGTCAAAGCCCCAATTCGGTGGCGTAGAGGACCCTTCCTATATGCATGAAAGCAGCGTCATGGGAAAAGATGGCTACCGCGGTGCTTTCTCTTATATTGGCAAAAACTGCCACTTGGGAGAAAGGGTTCAAATCCATCCCCATGTCTACATCGGTGACGATGTCGCAATAGGAGATGACTGTATCATCCATCCGGGGGCAAAAATAATGCGAAAAAGCAGACTGGGAACGAACTGCGAAATCCATCCGGGTGCGGTCATAGGGAGCGATGGGTTTGGTTTTGCCCCGCAGGCGGACGGACGCTATAAAAACATCCCCCAACTGGGCAACGTGCAGATTGGGGATCATGTGTCAATAGGTGCCAATACCACCATAGACTGTGCTACGATTGGATCTACCCTAATAGGACAGGGCGTCAAAATCGACAACCTTGTACAGATTGCCCATAACGTCAAGATCGGGGAAAACACCGTCATTGCATCCCAATCGGGCATTTCGGGATCGGCTGAAATCGGAAAAAACTGCATACTTGCCGGTAAGTCCAGCATTGTAGGCCATATAAAGATCGCTGATAACACGACAGTAGGGGGCAACACAGCTATTATGAAGGGGATTGAAACGTCAGGTTCAACGCTTCTAGGGTACATAGGCATGGACATTAAAGATTTTCTTAAGTCCTATGCGGTATTCAAAAAATTACCCGAATTACAGAACAAATTAAAAGATCTGGAAAAAAACCAATAAATTTGTGCCCTTATCACTGACAATTAGGGCCTCATAAGAAATTTTAATGAAAGTTAAACAGCATACCATTGGAAAGCAGGTTACCCTTTCCGGCGTAGGTTTACACACTGGAGTCGTGGCGACAATGACCTTTGTCCCCGCTCCATCTAATCACGGATACAAATTCCAACGGATGGACTTGGAAGGGTATCCAATCGTTGAGGCAGATGTAGACAACGTAGTGGATGTTTCGAGAGGCACTACCTTGGAACAGGGCGATGCACGGGTTTTCACGGTGGAGCATGTGCTTGCCGCCTTGGTTGGCTTAGAAATAGACAATGTGCTGATTCAGTTAAACGGCCCTGAACCGCCCATCATGGACGGCAGTAGTCTGCCTTTCATTAAGATTTTGGAAGAGGCAGGGTTGGAGGAACAAAATGCGCTCCGAAGATTCTTCGAGATCCCTGAGAGCATCCACTACAAAGATGCCTCCCGGGAGGTGGAAATGGCGGCCTTGCCTCTCGATGATTTTCGAGTTACGGTGATGGTTGACTATAACTCGCCTGTGCTTGGAAGCCAACACGCCTCGCTCACGGATATCAGCCAGTTCAAAACAGAAATTGCATCCTGTCGAACTTTTTGCTTCCTGCACGAACTCGAAATGCTTTATAATCAAAACCTTATCAAAGGAGGGGATTTAAACAATGCCATCGTCGTGGTAGATAGGGCCATCCAAGAGGAAGAATTAAGTCACTTGGCCAAAATGTTCAAAAAACCAAAAGTTGAGGTTAGGAAAGAGGGGATATTGAACAATGTGGAGCTGCGTTACAAGAATGAACCAGCCAGACACAAATTGTTGGATGTAATCGGGGATCTGGCCCTCGTAGGGAGACCACTGAAAGCGCAAATAATGGCAGCAAGGCCGGGACACGCCGCCAATGTGGCCTTTGCGAAAAAAATCAAACGTGCAATGGAAAAAGCAGGCCCCATGCACATCCCCTATTACGACCCGAAGCTGCCTCCAGTTCTGGACATCAATCAGATCAGCAATATTCTCCCCCACCGATATCCCTTCCAACTTCTGGATAAAATCATCTATTTGGACCAAACGGTGGTTGCAGGCGTGAAGAATGTGACAATTAACGAGCCTTTTTTTATGGGGCATTTCCCCAACAACCCCGTAATGCCGGGTGTCTTGCAGGTGGAAGCAATGGCGCAGACCGGCGGGATTTTGGTTTTAAGTACGGTAAGCGATCCGGAAAACTACTGGACGTACTTTTTGAGTATTGAAAACTGCAAATTTCGAAAAATGGTACTTCCGGGTGATACCCTTATTTTCAAATGTGAGCTTTTGAATCCAATAAGAAGGGGTATAGCGAAGATGAAAGGCGAGGCCTTCGTGGGCAATACGCTTGTGTGTGAAGCAGTCATGACCGCTAGTATTGTAAGGAAAGACGCATGATTAGTAAACTGTCCCATATTCACCCCGATGCCAAGCTTGGCGAACAGATTACGGTAGAGCCGTTTACTACTATCCACGAAAACGTGGAGATCGGTGACGGTACTTGGATTGGTTCGAACGTAACCATATACCCGGGCGCACGAATTGGCAAGGGTTGCAAGATTTTTCCGGGTGCCGTCATTTCGGCAATCCCCCAAGACCTGAAATTTCAGGGTGAGGTATCGCTCGCTGAGATAGGAGACAACACCACCATTCGGGAATGCGTCACCATCAATAGAGGCACACTCGACAAAAAGACTACGAAAATTGGCAATTCATGCCTGGTAATGGCCTACGTCCACATCGCCCACGATTGCATCATTAATAACAACGTGATCATTGCAAACACCGTGCAGGTAGCGGGCCACGTGACCATCGACGATTGGGCCTTCGTAGGGGGCAGCAGTGCCATCCATCAGTTTGTCAAAATCGGCACTCACAGCATGATTTCCGGAGGATCTTTGGTTCGGAAAGATGTACCTCCCTACACCAAAGCCGCCAGGGAACCGCTCAGCTATGCCGGCGTAAACTCCTTGGGTCTACGAAGAAGAGGATTTACAAGTGAGACGATCAATCAGATTCAGGAGGTCTACCGGTATTTGTTTCTGAACAGTCTTAATAATAGCCGGGCACTCGAAGAAATCGAGATCAACCTGCCCGCTACCAAAGAACGGGATGAGATTGTCAATTTCATCCGCTCTTCAGAACGGGGTGTGATGAAAGGTTACATTCAATAACATGCTGGAAATTAGCCTTGAGGAAGCTGGAAAGCGGTTTCAGTACGAATGGATTTTCAAAAACCTCACGCTTTTGCTTTCCTCTGGCCAAAAAACCGCCATCACCGGAAGTAATGGCTCCGGAAAATCCACGTTGATTAAATGCATTGCGGGACAAATGCCCCTTAGTTCCGGGCAAATCAGGTACAGAATTAGGGGTGTGGAAATCCCCTCATCCGAAATCTATAGGCAGTTGGCCCTGTCGGCACCCTACCTGGAGCTACCGGAAGAGTTTACATTGATTGAATTTCTTCGCTTCCATTTCCGGTTCAAATCTCTCAAAAATGGGATTTCCATAGAAGATGCCGTTCAGTATATGTATTTAGAGAAGTCTACGGAAAAGACAATACAGCATTTTTCATCTGGAATGAAGCAACGGCTCAAACTTGGGATGTGTTTTTTTTCTGCCTGCCCTCTTCTACTATTGGATGAACCCACTTCCAACCTGGATGAGCGGGGAGTACAATGGTTTCAAGGTTTGGTAGCAGATTTTGGAAATGATAAATCGATCATAGTTGGGTCAAATGATCCGAGAGAGTACCAATTTTGCACAGAAAAGGTCGCGATTGAAAATTTCAAGTGAACCACTTTTGATTTGATTTGTTACTAATTTGTTTAATTTTATGATCTTTACCGACAGTCAAATGAAGCAGCTAGCCAAAACAATGCTAATCCTAGGTTTTCTGTCCTGGGTTCACTTTTCTTGTTCCGACGACGACGGCCCTCAAAAAACGGCAGAGGAATTGGCTATTGAAATCCTGGCGGGTAGCTCAGAGCAAACTTGGTCCATTAGTGGAGGAGGCTCGGTGTCCCGAGATGGCACCTCCCTGACAAATAATTACAGTGATTTTGAGATAAAATTCAGAAATAGAGGGTCGGCAGGTTTAAATTATGAAACCGTAGGCAGCGGTGGCCTTTTCGACCCCTCTGGGTCATGGACTTTAGAGGGAGAAAATTACAATAGACTCCGCCTATCGGGAATACAACCCGTCGCTAACCGGGACATCCTCTACGAACGGGTGGGAACTGACTTACGACTTGAATTTACCGTTCCTAATCCTTCAAGTGCTTCTGCCCGTGTGGAAGCGCTTGTTGGATTCTATGTATTTACACTCAAACCAAAACAATAACCCATGCTTAAGTCCCTTTTAACTACTTTCTTGCTCGCGTGCAGCATAGCCCATTTTACCTACGCCCAAAATAAAGAAATCGCTGCTGTAGAAAAAGCAGTTGCTCAGCTACGCGAGGCAATGCTAAGCGGAGACGCTACTTCACTGACCGCGATTGCGTCCCCTCATCTCACCTATGGCCATTCAAACGGAACCATCGAAGATCGTGCTGCTTTTGTGGAGGTTCTTGCCAGCGGAAAAAACAACTTTACAAAAATCGAACTATCCGACCAAACGGTTGAAGTCCTGGGCAAGATTGCACTTGTAAGGCACAACCTAGTAGGGAATACCCATAACAAGGGGGCAGATCCGGCCACTGTTAATTTGGGAGTGCTCATGGTCTGGCAAAAGGAAGGAAAAGATTGGAAACTCCTGGCAAGGCAAGCTTTCAAACGATAAAATCACCATCAAGAACCGCTTTGCCCGGCCAAGTTTGGAAGGGGGTGGGAAATCGCCCCCTTCCAAGGTCGCAGAATTGATTCAGGAGCTTTTTAGGTAAACGAGGGTTACGCCAGCACCACCCCTTTCTACGTGCTCATCTTCAAACCTACTGACAGCAGGCATGTTTCTAAGGATATTTCTGCAAAGGTCCCGTAAGATTCCGTCTCCTTTACCATGAACGATTCTTAACTCAGACTGACCAAACATGTGGCCATCATCTACGAAATGTTGAACCAAAGGAAAAATCTCTTCTCCCCGTTTTCCCCTGAGGTCTAGGTTTGGGGAAAACTCCAGCATGCGGGAATGACTGTCAAAACCACTGCTTCGCACGTATGATTTCTTTTCTTTCTTGACTGCGGTATTGGATATCCGTTCCAATCTGTTCAGTTTGACTTTTGACTTTAAATCTCCTATGCTTATTTCGGCAAATCGCTGCTGTACGGATATAACTTCTGCTATCGCACCGTTGTCCTTTAGCCGTACATGATCGCCCTCTTTAATTTCGCCTTCCAGTACCTTCACTTCTTTGGGTGGTTGGGGTATCTTGGTCTTTTCAGGTTTTATGGCCTCTTTGTGTGCCTCGAGTTCCTTTCTTATTTGCTTGGTCTTTTCTTTGTCGGCATTCTTCTCCTTGATTTCCCGGATAGTGCTTTCAATGCGACGGTTAGCTTCATCCAATAATGCTTTCGCTTGTACCTTTGCCTCGTTTATAATGGTCTTTTTACTGACTTCCAGCGTTGATTTCAACGCATTGTATTCCTCCAATCGCTTGTTGAGAAGCTTTTCCTTTTTTTCATTTTCAATTAATACTTGCTCGTAGCGGTTTTTCTCACTCTCCAGCTTGAGTAACATCTTGTCATAATTCACCCTCACCTCCCCTACTTGGGCTTTTGCATGAAGAATTATCTCTTCATCAATTCCAATCTTTCTGGCTATTTCAAACGCAAAGGAACTACCCGGTTTGCCCAGTTCCAGTTGATACAACGGCTCTAACTTTTCCACGTCGTAGCGCATGGCACCATTGAACAGCCCCTGCCCCTTTGCCGCCAACTGCTTGAGGTTTCCGTAGTGAGTGGTAATCACTCCAAAGGCCCCTGATTTATTGAGTGCAATCAAAATTCCCTCGGCGATGGCACCCCCAAATTGAGGCTCTGTACCTGTTCCAAATTCGTCGATAAAAAAAATGGTCCGCTTATTTGCAAAACGGGTGAAATGCTTCATATTATTAAGGTGCGAACTGTAGGTACTCAGGTCATTTTCGAGGCTTTGTTCGTCACCGATATCAATAAAAAACTGATCAAAAACCCCGCAGACAGATTCTTCCTCCACCGGGATCAAAATCCCGCATTGAAACATATATTGCAACAGCGCCACTGTCTTAAGTGCAACTGATTTCCCTCCTGCATTTGGCCCCGATATGAGCAGGATCCTTTTGTTATGGTCTACCGACACATCAATCGGCACAATTTGTTTTTGCTGGGCTTTTAGGCTTAGTTCCAGAAGGGGATGCCTAGCCTTTGTCCAGCGTATTTGCTTGGTCTTCTCGAGGAGCGGTTTGTTGGCCCGAATTTTTATGGCAAACTTGGCCTTAGCACGGATAAAATCCACCAAGCCCAGAAAATGAAAGGCCTTTCGTAGGTCGGGAATAAAAGCACGAAGTATGTCTGTGAGCTTTGTTAAAATCTTCTGCACCTCCCGCCGCTCCATGTATTCGAGATCCCGTATTTCGTTGTTGATATCCAACACCTCTGCAGGCTCCATAAATACTGTCTGACCTGTCGCGGATTCGTCGTGGATAAACCCTTTTATTCGCCGTTTATATTCCGCAAGGACCGGCATGACCATTCTGCCACCCCTAATGGTAATGGATGCATCCTCAGGAGTAAGCCCCTGTGCCTTTGCTTGTCTAAAAATTGAATCCAACACCTTGCGCAGGCGGTTTTCCTCATACAAAAGCTGGTTTCGGATTATTGCGAGCTCCGGGCTGGCATTGTTTTTAATTTTACCGCGCTCATCCAACACCCGCTCGATGGCCTTAACCAGGGTCCGATCGTCGTTGACCATTCCCAATAGTGCAAAAAGCTGCGGATAATCCTCCGCGTAGTAATTAAAAAAATCCACACAGGCCGAAAGGGTCTGCAGACCCAAGCTGATTTCATGAAACTCTTCCTCGTAAAGAAAGGCCCCCTCCAACCGGGCCTTATCCAGATAGGGATGAATGTTTACAAAATTTGAAGATGGAAAGGTCTCTCCGGAAAGCAGCAGCCTCTTGAATTCCTCTGTCTGATCCAACAACCGCTGAATCAGGGGCGCATCGCGCGAAAAAGAAATCTTTTGGACAAAATCAGTCCCCAAGGTACTGCTGCATTCTTCCCGTATCAATTCCCTTATCTTGTCGAAATTTATCTTTTGCTCAAGATTCGTCGGATATAGCTTCATGGTGTACTTTCTGCTCTTTTTTCATACACGGTTAGCGAATCGACGGTGCGGGCATAAATGCGCTCCATCATAACCGGGTACCGAAGGTAATACTGTAGACTAGCCAGATAAACTGAATCAGGTACACGATGTTTCTCAAAAACATCCCTTTCTAGGATAGGGTATACCTTTTTCGATGAATCGTAGGGAATGGGCAAAGATTGAACAAAACCCTCCGTCAGATGTATGTCCACTAGGATCGAGACCATCACATCCTCAGAGAGCAGACCCCGAGGCTTATCTCCAGAGGTACACCCAAAGGATCCCGCCACAATAAAAACCAACCAAACAAAATACTTCACGGATCAAAATTACCCATTTCTTCACAATTTTGACAATATGTATCCAACTAGTCGTTTTATTATTCGGCCTAGTCTCTTAACTTAGCCCCTCATTGATAGCTCGCATGAACCAACTGATCAAAAAACTCCGAAGATATGAGATTATGCTCCGGAAGATTGCCAACAACCATCTTCAAGGAGATTACCAATCCATTTTCAAAGGAGCAGGCCTGGAATTCGACGATTTGCGGCCTTATCAATATGGCGACGATATTCGGACGGTAGAATGGAAGGTTTCCGCAAAGGGGCACGGCACCTTCGTGAAGACCTTCAAGGAAGACAAAGATCAGTCGGTGTACTTTCTGTTGGATATCAGTGGATCCCAAGACATTGGCAGCAAACAGCATAAAAAAATAGACACGAGCAGGGAAATCGCCGGCGTATTGGCACTGGCAGCAGTACATGAAGGAAGTCAAGTAGGCCTGATCAGTTATTCAGACCAAAAGGAAAAAATCATCGTCCCCGGCAAGGGGCCAAGGCAGGCCGTAAAAGTGATCCAAGGAATATTCAAACACACCAACCGGTCGTTGAAAACCGATCTTCGGGCCATGTTTTCCTTTTGTCTTAACCTGATAAAAAAAAGGAGCATACTCATCATCATCTCGGATTTTATTGACGAGGGTTATGAGCAACCGTTGAAATCCCTTGCCAACAAACACGACGTGATCGTCATACAGGTCACAGATCCATTGGAATCTGCCTTACCTTCCTTGGGAATCATTCCAGTCTACGACAAAGAACTCGGCAAGACAACCTGGGTGAACACGGCCTTTGGCGGATTTGCAAAAAAGATTTACCAATCCTTCCATCAGGACAGGGAAACTCTGCGGGATCTCTGCAAAAAAAATCAAATCAACTACCTACAGATTGACACGAGGCAGGACATTGTCTTACCTTTGATGGAACTATTCAAAATCAGAAACCGAAGCATGAAGCGTGGCTAGAACCTGCTATTTAATCCTTTTCTTATTTTTGATCCTCACTCCATCTCTGCTACCAGCTCAAGAGGTAAAGGTACATGGCTATTTTATGCAGGACTCGGCCAAGCTTGGAGAACGGGTAGCCTATGTGTTAAAAGCGGAGTATTCCCTCGGCGTCGATATCCTTTTTCCAGACTCCCTGTATAGTTTTGGCAGTATGGAGTTTCTCGAAAAACAAACGTTCCGTTCGTTTACCAAAGATTCGGTCACGCAGGATAGTGCTATCTATTACCTTTCCAATTTTTCACTGGAGCCTGTCAAACGATATCATTTACCTGTATTCGAAATTTTACGATACGACAGCATCATCCATCGCCCGCAGGATGCAGAACTCTTCCTGCATCTGGTCATTGATGAGCTACCCGATGTGTTGGCTTTCCAGGAAACCAATGCCTACCAATCGATGCGGGGAGCCCTTGATTATCCATTTCTGATTCTAATTGCTGTTCTCTTTGGAGTACTTTTGCTGGCGGGGTACTACTTTTTTGGCGAACGCATCAAAAATGAATGGCTTGTTTACAGGGAAAGAAAACGTAGAAAAAGGTTTCTCACCCGTTGGGAAACCGCGCAGCAGGTGTTTTTCGCTGATAAGAACCTTCAGGCAGCCGATGAACTGTTGGGGTTATGGAGAGGCTATATGGAATCACTAACCGGAAAACCTTTCAGGGAATGGACAGCCACAGAAATAGCAGACAGCCTAAACCAGCCCACTTTGGTAAACGATCTACGGGAAATCGAGATGGTAATCTATGCAAACCGGGTAACAGACCGAATCAAGGAGTCCTGCGATAGACTTTCTTTGCTATCTGAGGACGTCTTTAGTGCTAAAATAAAAAATCTCCACAACCATGAATGATTTGAGCAGCTACCTCTCGTGGACATGGTTTACCCCGGAAACCTTCCGGTCCTACGAGTGGGAAAATTTGTGGGCATTGCACCTTCTCTGGGTTATTCCATTGATTCTGTTGGTTCGTAAGTTCACCAAAATTCTAAAAAATCCCCGCCTTGAGTTGTCGATTCCAAAAATGGCTCCTCGCAATAATCCCTGGACTTACCTCAGACTGGTACCTATGGCATTTTTTACGTTGTGCATGTGGATGGTCATTGTATCATTGGCAAGGCCCCAACGTACAAATGAGAAGGTAGAGCAGTATACGGAAGGAATCGATATTATGCTTGTCTTGGACATATCCGAGTCAATGGATCTTCAGGATTTTACTCCAAATCGGCTGGAGGCGGCAAAAGAAACGGCCATTGAGTTTATCGAGGGTCGTTTTGGCGACCGTATCGGGGTAGTTATATTTTCCGGCGAGGCTTTTTCCCTTGCTCCTCTTACCACCGACTATGATCTACTAAAAGATTTGATTCAAGAGATCGCCTTTAATATGATGGACGCCAAAGGGACTGCAATCGGAAGCGCGCTTGCGGTGGCCACCAACCGCATGAGGGAATCGGAGGCCAATTCAAAAGTAATGGTATTATTGAGTGACGGAGATAACAACGCGGGAAATGTGGATCCAATCTTCGCCGCACAACTGGCCGAAGCATTGGATATTAAAATCTACACCATTGCGGTAGGAAAAGATGGCATGGTACCTTATGGAACCGACTTTTTCGGTCGGCCACAAATGGTGGAAAGTTACTTAAATGAAACTACCCTTCGGGATATCGCCCGCATTGGAAAAGGCAAATTCTACCGCGCTTCCGACGGAGATGCCCTCGACAGGATTTTCGACGAAATCGACGAATTGGAAAAAGCGGAAATTACAGAATCCCGCTACAAAGAAACCATTGACTTTTATAGGGTCTACCTTATGTGGGGGGTATTCTTTTTCTTTATCTGGATTCTGTTAAAGAACACCTTTTTTAACAACTTTCTGATTGATTGATTTTCTGCGAAACCTGTAAATAGATCAACAAACAAAAATTATAGGCCTTTTTAAAAATGCTTTCGGTTTAATATTTCGGCGACCACTACAGCCTCCCTAAGGCTTTTCGGGTCCTTGAGCAGTTTGGCATACGGATTTTGGCGGGTGGTTTTGGTTGTCCCTTCCACCTCTCCAAGGATTTTGCGGTCATCATGAATATCCACCACATCATCCAGTTTAACAAGTGGTTGCTTACTTTGGTACTTCCCGTACTTCTCCGCCAAGCCACCTGTACTTGGGTAGGTTGTCGTCTTTTCTTTGGGAATAGAAACCTCCCTGTAGGACGGAACCTCTACGGGGGCAGGCTTTTCTCTTCTTTCTACCGGTTTGGGAGCATCCTCCTCATGGCGGGCCTGCCCTTTTCGGATTTCCCGCAGCAGATCCTCAAAAGTCCCTTTTTGAGGCAAATCAGTAGGATCCCCGGATTGCGAACCATCCGGAATATCCCCTTCTTTGGGTTGGTTTTTCTTTTGCTGCAATGCAGAATAAATAAAATAGATAACAACCGCGATGATGTAGAATATAGTACCTGAATCCATGGCTTGAATTTACTTAAAATGTACGTAAATCAGAAATCAAGGATGTCCACCAAAAACACAAAGTAAGAAATGAGCTAAAAAAAGATAAAAAAAAGTTTATTTACACGGATAAGTCCTTATTTTGTGTTTCAATTACAACGGGATCATAACGTAAATAGATGTGAGCATCTCTTACTTTATGATTCAAACCCATCCACATTATGAAGAGTACCTTTTCAACTTTGATCGTAGACGACGACAAACTCGCCCTGCATTACATTATGCGAAGGGCTAAAGAAACCCTAATACCCGGTGATTTCCACGTTGCCGAAAATGGCAAAGAGGCAATAGATAAACTTGAAGATCTAAGTGATGATACCGACCAGGTCCTCGTATTATTGGATCTAAATATGCCAGTTATGACTGGTTGGGATTTTTTGGATCTTTTAACCGGAAAACCATATAAAGAAAAAACGTTGGTGGTCATCGTCACTTCTTCCACCTCGCAGATAGATAAAGACCGTTCCAAAAAATACAAAGAGGTAATTGGCTATATTGAAAAGCCCTTGGCTACGGAAACCCTACGCGAGGTACTCTATTTGTTCGATAACAACCTGATCGTCACGAAGCCAGACTAAACCGGTGATAGGGTCAGAAATTTCGACCATATACATGCCAAAAAACAAGTCGGCACCCTTCTTATTGAAAAGGGTGCCGACTTGTTCGTCGAACACTCTGGGCGCAGGCAACCAGCCTCGATCAGGTCAACAGCTGGTCATTAACTCTGAAAAGCATTTTTGTGGCTGAGTTGACCATTTAAGACCAGCTCCCCAACTTTGCTCAGGAGCTTACGGAAATGATCACTTTCCTTCGAACGGCTATCAAACCTGATTTTTGCTATACCGGAGCCATCTACCAAGTAAATTGGATTCAATGCTTTTTTGCCACCCTGCTCTACGGTTTCCTTTTCCAACGAGGCCATTAAATTCTCGCTCTGAAAAAACACAGGAAACAAATCCTCGTCCGAGAGGTAGGAATTGATCCAATTTGTACACTCCAAGTGCTCCTCAAAGGTTCGATTACTGAACCCAACCATCTGACAGTTCATTTTACGCAAACTCGCCAGAAAATCTTCGAGATGTATTTTCTCGCCAGCATTCTTCGGAATCAGATCAAAGGGATTGCTGTAAATGAGCAACCACTGGTTTGTGAATAATTTATTCAGAAACGTATTTCCGAAGTGGGTTTTGATGGGGATACTTGGTATCGCCTTGTTCACCCAAACCATAGATTGATTATCATATTGTCTCATTTTTTCCTGCATTTATAACAACCCTACCCGATATCTTATTTTATATACTAAATATAACGTATAAAAAGTATTTTTGTGTAGATTAACGGCACTATTTCGGTATAACCTGACAAAAATCATCTTACTAAACCAATATCTGTTGGTAAATGCTTGAACCTGCTGAAGGTATCTTCTTTCTGACTGATCAAAGCAGGACTGGTTCCTCCAAAAGCAAAGAACTGGGAACAATTTATCAACACCCTAAAAGGTCAGATCCTGAATCAGGGAAAAATGGATGGTATTCCGAAAAAACCAAAACCAGGCCAATGTAAAACCTTTATTGATAATCTGGCTGAACTGCTTATTTTTGTCCTGATCAACGATAGTTTTCATGCAGCTTTCAAAGTTAGAGGTTCGGGGATTCAAAAGCTTTGGCGACAGGGTAGTCATCCATTTCGACAAGGGAATCACAGGAATTGTAGGCCCTAATGGCTGCGGAAAATCCAATGTGGTTGATGCAATCCGTTGGGTACTCGGGGAACAAAAAACCCGTATGCTGCGGTCGGATAAGATGGAGAACGTGATCTTTAATGGCACCAAAAGCCGTAAGCCACTCCACATGGCAGAGGTTTCCCTCACGTTCGAAAATACCAAAAACCTCCTCCCTACCGAATACACGCAGGTCACCATCACCCGAAGGTATTACCGTTCAGGAGAAAGCGAATATCTCTTAAACGGCATCGCCTGCCGTCTAAAAGACATCACCAATCTTTTCATGGATACCGGAATCAATTCGAACAGCTACGCGATCATCGAATTGAAAATGATCGACGAACTCCTAAACGACAAGAACAACTCGCGGAGGGAGTTATTCGAAGAGGCAGCCGGGATCTCCAAATTCAAAACCAGAAAAAAGGAGACATTACGAAAACTGGAGGGCACAGATGCCGACCTCGCGCGCGTAGAGGACCTGCTGTACGAAATCGACAAAAACCTGAAATCCCTCGAAAAACAGGCAAAACAAACGGCTAGGTACTTTGAAATCAAAAAGGAATACAAAAGTGCCAGCATCGCATTGGCAAAGAAAAGTGTGGTGCTCCACCGCGAAAACCTTTTAAATATCCACACCCTCCTTCAAAAAGAGAACGACCGAAAGCTAAGCCTGCAAACCCTACTTTCCGAAAAAGAGGCCTCACTGGAAGCTCAAAAGGCTTCATTGATCGGGCGTGAAAAAACCTTAGCTTCCCGCCAACGCGCGCTCAACGATCAGGTTAATAAGATACGACAGTTCGAAAGCGAGAAAAAGATCAAGAATGAGCGACTTCGATTTCTGGAGAATCGGGCAAATGCGCTCAGGGAACAAATCTCGCAGGATAAGAAAAGTAACGAACGTGCGGCCTTCGCAATCCAATCACTGGAACATGAAAAATCCGCCGCCGATAAACTACTGGCAGAACGGAAAGTGCAAGTGGCTGGTCTACGAGAGATCTATGAGGAAAAGAAAAGACAGCTAACCGCCATCCAAGAAAAGCAAAAACACCTCAACAGTCAGGTATTGATCCGAAAAGAGAAAATATACCAACTAACAAAATCCCAGGAAATCAAGCAAATACAGCTGTCTACCTTCAAACAGGAACTTGAAAAGACGACATCGGATGACTACAACCAAGAGGAAACCCTGTCTGAATTTGAATATCGACTTCTCCAGGTCAAGGAGGAACTTGACGCAAAACTCGGCAGTCTCAGCCAGTTAAAATCCGAAGAGGAGAAGCACCTCCAAAAACTCGAAGAAGAAAACCACACCGTGGAAATCATTCGAGAAGAACTGACACAGCTAAGCAGGAAGCTCGATGCCAAGCAAAACGAATACAACCTTACCAAGTCATTGGTTGAAAATTTAGAGGGCTTTCCCGAAGCCATCAAATTCCTCAAAAAGAATTCCAGCTGGGGCAAGAACATTCCCCTGCTTTCGGATATCCTAACCACGGAAGAGCGCTACCGGGTTACCATAGAAAATTACCTGGAAAACTACATGAACTATTATGTAGTGGATACCTATCAAGAAGCGGTCGCTGCCATTAACCTGCTGAGCGACGCCGCCAAAGGAAAGGCAAACTTTTTTGTCCTGGAGCAATTCAACCGGTTTAAAGCCACACAAAGCAGGATCTACCCCAACACGATCCCCGCAACGGAAATAATCGAATACGACCAAAAATATGGCAAGCTGATTGCCTTCATTTTGGACGACGTCTATATCCTTCAAGGTGGGATTCAGGACATCCCAACAACCGAAGAATCGATTTTCATAGCGGAAAATGCCAAGTACATCAAACGAAAATTCAGCATCTCCGGAGGTTCCGTGGGCCTGTTTGAAGGTAAGCGAATCGGACGTGCCAAGAACTTGGAGAAATTGGAAAAGGATATCAAAGACCTGAACAGGAGGATATCTGGCATTCGCGCCAACCTAGACCACAAACTAAGCGAGGTTTTAAAACTGAAAGAAATAAGCTATCGAAGCCGAATAGAAACGCTGCAGCAAGAAATCAATGAAATAAACCAAGAATATATTTCTGTAAAGACCAAAAAAGAGCAATTGGGGGAAATGCTGTCGTCCAATGCTACCAAGCGGGAGGACATTATGGCGCGGATCGAGCAACTAGGGGAAGAATTGCTGGAGATAAATCCCGCCCTCGAAGAAGAACGGCGGTCATTTTCGGAATGGGAAATTGAATTGGCGGAAATCAACGAAACACTTGAACTCTCCACGGAGGAAGTGGGGCATCATTCCCAGCGATACAACGAGGAGAACATCCTTTTCCACCAGCAAATGAACCGTGCCAATACACTGGAACAGGAGCTTTCATTCAAACAAAGTACGTTTGACAGCAGCGTGGAGCGAATAGGAAAGGGTCAACAGGAGCTTTCCCAAATAGACCATGAGATACGGAACCTCATTGAAAACAACGAGTTACAGGACGATGAGTTGATCGAGCTGTACAGCGAAAAAGACCGTATTGAAGGAGGTGTAACCGAGGCAGAAAAAGACTATTACGCCCACCGGGGGCAGATAGATGATACAGACCGCAGCATTCGGGAACATCAGCGGCAGTTGCAGGGCATAGATACCGTAATTATGGATCTTCAGCAGGCATCCAACGAGGTGAAGTTAAAGCTGACCGGCTTGCAGGAGCGATTAAATATTGAGTTTGAGCTGGATCTGGAGCGACTGATGGAAGAAGATCCTGAAGTAGCTCCCGAATATCGGGATAGACCGGAGGAGTCCATTAGGGAGGAAGTAAAAAAAGCCAAAGAACGCCTCGAAAAAATTGGACCCATCAACCCAATGGCCATGGAGGCCTACGATGAAATAAAGGAGAGGCACTCTTTCATCATCAGTCAACGGGATGACCTTATCAAAGCCAAAAACTCCCTCCTGGAAACCATCCAGGAAATCGATGAAGTGGCGCGTGTAACCTTTTTAGATGCGTTTGGTAAAATCAAGGATAATTTCGTAAAAGTCTTTCGATCCCTTTTCACGGCAGAGGATGATTGTGACTTGAAGTTGCTCGATCCTGACAATCCGCTGGAAAGCTCCATTGAGATCATCGCAAAGCCAAAGGGAAAGAGACCCCTATCCATCAATCAGCTCTCGGGAGGCGAAAAAACGCTAACCGCCACCTCGTTGCTGTTTTCCATCTACCTGCTAAAACCTGCCCCATTTTGTATTTTTGATGAAGTAGATGCGCCACTGGATGATGCCAATATTGACAAGTTCAATCAAATTATCCAGACTTTTTCGAATGAGTCCCAGTTTATCATCGTAACCCACAACAAAAGGACGATGGCCAGCACCGACATCATCTATGGAATCACCATGATAGAGGCGGGGGTTTCACGGGTGGTGCCTGTAGACTTAAGAGAGCTCGTAGACGACATGGAGTAGTGATTTGTGCGGCAATAACCAAAGTCAAGCTCCCGTCGTACTAGAGTGCACAAAAAAATGAAAGAGGCTGACTCCACCGGAATCAGCCTCTTTTCTCAACACTAAACTCAACAAACCTTAATTGGGTAATTTATCAGCAAACCGTCCGTATAGCCAGGTGCCTCCGATGGCACTTAGCAGCGTCACGAATACCACAGTAAATCCCGTCCCAATCTGGGCAAAAAGTGGGCCTGGACATGCCCCGGTGATTGCCCAGCCAAGTCCGAAAATGAATCCACCAATGATTTGGCCTTTACGGAATTCCTTTGTTGCTATTTTGATCGGCTCGCCGGTCAGGGTTTTAACATTGAAACGCTTAATCAACTGGACAGCAATGACCCCTACCGCAATAGCAGAACCAATCACCAGATACATGAATAGCGATTGAAACCGGAACATCTCCTGAATCCTGAACCAGGATACAATCTCTGCCTTCACAAACACGATCCCGAAAATGATCCCCACGATCAAATACTTGAGAAGCCCATCCCTTGATGATTGCTGTCGCATGTTAGGTGCTTCACATTCCACGGGACTACCCGCCTGCCGAATATTTTTTTCCTTTACTGTCATATACTTTTCCTTGTCTTTAAAAGATCGGAATTTGATCCAGCCAGGAACAACCTTTGCCCAATAAGCGTATTTCCGTGAACCATTCACTCGCTTACGAACTCGTTGATCTAAAGGATTGGACTTACAAATCCGATCTCAATCATTTGTTTTTTTTAAATTAAAAACCTGCGAAGGCCATGATGTGGGGCAACAATAAGTGCGTCATAAAGAAGCCTCCCAGCATAAAGAAGATGGTCGCCACCAAAGACGGCCACTGCAGGCTACTGATACCCATGATAGCATGGCCTGAAGTACACCCTCCGGCATAGCGGGTTCCAAAACCCACCAAGAAGCCCCCTATCACAAAGAAAAACAAGCCCTTCAATGTAAACAGGTTGGCCCAAGTGAAAATATCTGCCGGAAGCAACGACCTAAAATCGGTTATCCCCAAGGCTGCCAAATCTTGCTGTGTACTCTCTGCTACCACGATCGTTTCGGGATTTGACAGGAAGGTACCCGCCAGGAAGCCCCCTATCAATACCCCCAACACAAACATCAGGTTCCACATTTCTTTCTTCCAATCATAGGTAAAGAACGGGATGTTGGCCGGAACACAAGCCGCACAGATATGCCTCAGGGAAGAGGATATTCCGAAAGATTTGTTTCCGATGATCAATAATACGGGCACAGTAAGCCCGATGAGTGGCCCGGCTACATACCAAGGCCAAGGTTGGCTAATCCATTCAATAAATTGTTCCATTTTTCTATTCTTGTTTGTTTTTTTCTAAAACCTGTAATCCATAACTACATTGAAATTCCACATATCTACCCGGTTGATCCTGTTCTGATCTGGGATTTCATCCGGATTTTTAGCTGCTTTATTTACAACCAGTACTTTAATATTCAAACCCTCCAAGTATCCATCCAAACGATGATCTAGGGAGCCAACGAAATGGTAGTACGAGGGCACGCCGTATTTATTCAGCGAGAAGTTATTTACATCGGGGTGGTCCACGCTACTGGCACCGAGCAACCCATTGGTTTTTCTGTCAAACCTGTATTCGTATTTCAGTGAGATGGCGCGGACTCCACCATTGCCCTCAAAACGCTCCCTCGGTAGACTTGCAAAGAAGGTTTCCCTCCCCCACTCCCTTGGAAACAAAAACCGTCCATCTCGTGTGATGGAAAGGGCATTGAGGGAGAATTCATGCTTTCCTACCTTTGAACCTACCTTTGCGCCATATCCCATGGATTTTTCACCTTTCATGATGTAGGCCTTTTCGGGGTCAGGATTTCCACCGTCATTGATGGCAGATTGGTAAAAACCCTGTAGCCCGGCGGTCAACTCAAACCCTCCAACCACTGATTTTTTTTCCAATTGGGCAAACTGCATTTGAAACACGTTGTCAGCCAGATAAGACCAATATTGGAATTTTTCTCCGTTATTACCGGAGTAGGAAACATTCCCTACACCAATTCCTTTACTGCTCACATTCCCCTTATAACCTGAACTGGTACCGAAAACATTCCGGCCAAAAGGGTAAACACCAAAAGACTCCTCTACCGAATACCAATCAACCGTTCCACGCATGGTAACATGATCGAACCAGCTTAGGCTTCCCTGCCAATTACTGGACCGACGGGACACGGACATTCCATTGAAAATATTTGGCCTCATACGGTTATCCTGCTCATTCAGAAAAGGGGTATTTACCTTTTGCCTACCCAGTACGGCCTGAAATCCATTTCTCTCATATGACAGATAAAGATGCTCCAAACGATCCAAATCCCGGGTATTTTCCAAATCATTCATATCATACAACAGAATCTCATAGCGGTTTACGTTACCGGTAGTCGGATCTGGAATTCGAAGATTGTGCTCATATAACTGAAACACAAAGAACCCACTAAAACCCACCTGAAACCCTTTGAACGAGGGGCTAAAATAGCCGATTCCACCCCCCACAGCGAGGGAATGATAATCGATTAGATCCCCCCTATTGATCGTCCCCATAAAGAACGACCGCAAATGAAACTCCACCTCGCCAGCCTTGACACGCTCACCCAACGTAGGAGATGCATGTATGCCTGTACTATCTGATTCGATATGCCCTTCCTGGGCAACCAAGCCCAAGGGGGTCAAACCGAGTATCAACCATGCTAAATACCTTCCCACGATTGTAAAATTAACCGTTCTACCCTCCGAAATAGGTGATATTAGTCACATCTGGCCGGCTGGAAATGAAAGTGGCAGAATACATTGTTCTGCCACTTTCACAATCACCAATCAACCTAAGCCTGACTACAACAACGTAGTGGGGCATACATAATCACTAACCTTAAACTTACCGGAGGCCTTGATGGCATCAAATCCACCCCTTACATCCACCAAGTTTTCATATCCTCTGGCACGTAAGATAGAATTGAAGATCATCGACCTATAACCACCTGCACAGTGGACGTAATAGGTCTTATCTTTACTTACCTCCGCCATATGCTGATTGATGTAGTCTAGGGGAATATTTTCGGATCCTAGTACATGCTCACTTTGATGCTCGCTGTTCTTTCTCACATCCAGAAGGGAAATCTCCCCACTCTCCATCAGATCCGCAAGCTCGTCCACCGTGATGGCAGGCACACTATCAATTTCGAACCCGCTTGCTTTCCATGCATCTATTCCTCCTTTTAGGTATCCCAATGCGTGGTCATACCCAACCCTGGCAAGTCGGGTAATGATCTCTTCTTCTCTTCCATCCTCTGCCACCACCAATATTTCCTGCCGTACATCGGGAATCAGCGTGCCAACCCAAGGAGCAAAATTACCATCAATTCCTATATTGATGGAATTAGGAATAAATGCCTGCGCAAATTCTTCTGGCTTTCTTGTATCCAAGATCACAGCACCCGTCTCGTTTGCGGCAATTTCAAAAGCCTCAGGGGTTAGTGCCTGTTGTCCTCTGTCCAACACATCGTCGATGCTGTCATACCCTTGGATATTCATCATTACATTCTGTGGGAAATAAGCAGGGGGAGGGGTAAGGCCTGTAGTCACTTCCTTGATAAACTCTTCTTTGGTCATTTTCTGAAGCGCGTAGTTTGTCTTTTTCTGGTTACCTAGCGTATCAGTCGTTTCCTTGCTCATGTTCTTGCCACAGGCACTTCCCGCACCATGGGCTGGATAAACAATCAGGTGATCGGGAAGTGGTAAAATCTTGTTTCTAAGCGAGTCGTATAGATGCCCCGCCAACTTATCCTGTGTTAGGTCTGCTATAACTTTCTGTGCCAGATCCGGTCTGCCCACATCTCCAATAAACAAGGTGTCACCTGTAAAAAGTGCCTGCTCATTGCCCTCTTCGTCTATCAGGAGAAACACGGAGCTTTCCATGGTATGTCCTGGCGTATGGATTAACTTGATCTTTATTTTGCCCAACTCAAACTCCTGACCATCTTCCCCTATGATCGCATCAAAACCAAGCGGCATGGATGTGGGGCCAAAAACGATCTTTGCTCCTGTTTTTTCTGCCAGATCCTTGTGGCCGGAAACAAAGTCAGCATGAAAATGGGTTTCGAAAATATACTTTATTTTGGCAGTGGCTTCCGCTGCGCGATCGATGTAGGGCTGAACTTCACGGAGTGGATCCACGATGGCAGCCTCGCCGTCAGACTCTATGTAATAGGCTCCCTGAGCCAAACAACCGGTATAAATCTGTTCTATTTTCATAATTTCAATTCTTATAAGGTACGTTGATGTTTTTTTCAATTGATTTGGTTTGGCAAGTTTAATTGGAGCGGAACCTTCTACAAAGGACTTTTGTCACACAGGTATTCCGCTCCAAATAACCCTTAATACGGCCAGCTAATGATTCCGCCTTCCAAATTATACAGCTTTTCAAAACCCAAATTGGCCATCATGCTGCATGCCTGACCGCTACGGTTGCCGCTACGACAGTACAGATAATACTCCTTGTCCTTTGGTAGATTGGCTATCTGTTGCTGAAAAGTAGGAGAAAACAAATCGATATTTCTCGCTCCCGCGATTTTCCCGGCTGAAAACTCGCCCGGGCTACGTACGTCGATCAAAACGGCGTTCGGGGACTTCATCCCTTTGTTAAATGCTTCAGCATGTATGTCTTTGTAATTTTTTGTTCTGCTTCCGAATAAACCAAACATAGCTCTAATTATTTAATGAACAATACAAAATTACGCTACGCAGAAACCAAAAAAAGTAACCTTTATCACACATAAAACGCCGTACCCCGCCTTGAACGGTAAGGTCTAGCCCCTCCTAGGCTTCCTTTTGGAGGAAAAAGGGTAGGTTAACTGCTCCCACAGCGTATTCGGAAACGACTCCATTCCCTCGAAACCCAACCGCTCATCACGTCCCTCCCTAGGCACATAAGCAGTACCAAAGAGGTAATCCCATACACTCAACGTCAACCCAAAGTTGACACCATACGTACCCTCAGGAAGTATCTTTGCATGGTGCCAGATATGCATGGTCGGTGAATTCAACACATACTTCAATGGTCCGTATGAAATCCGCAGATTGGCATGGTTTAAATGTCCGATGGCGATCGTAAAAAGGTGCACCAGAAAAAAATCATCCAACCCAAACCCAATCATCGCAAGGGGGATATACTGTGCGGTCTTATAGATGACAGTTTCCATCCAATGAAACCGTAGGTGTGCGGCAAACCCCATCTCCTCGACAGAATGATGGAGTTTGTGGTATTCCCAAAGGGTCGGAACACGGTGCAATAACCGATGCACATTCCACTGAACGAAATCCGCCACCACAAACAAAAGCAGAAGTTGCGCCCATCTTGGCCAACTGCTTACCTCTATGGCTACCAGGTTCTCTATACCAAACCAACCCAAAAAGTCATTGAAAGCCTCCACAGCCACATTTGAAACCGCATTGTAGATGATTAAGGAAAACAGGAAGAAATTAAAAAACATGTAAAAGACGTCCAGCCAGAAGTCTTTCCGTATGGCACCCTGATTTTTTCTCCAAGGAAACACAATCTCCAATGCCCAAACAGCCAAGGACAACCCTACCAGCCACCAGAAGTAATTGTTCCAAGACGGATACATGATCTCGTTGATCAGATAATGCATATAGCCATAATAGGCATCTGCCACTATTTGGAGGTATTTTTCGAGCGATATGCCTTCCATACTTGATTAAGGTTCATCAATTACACCAAATTTTCGCCTGTTTAGATACATATACGCTCCGTACCAACAGGTTTTTAACAATTACGGACAGAGTCCGTTGATTCAATGGTGGTTTTTTGGTATACTTACGTGTTAACCTCTACAGGTGTAAACCGATATTCGTTTGAAATTATTTCAGAACTGGATAAATTCCTTTCCAAAAACCCGCTATAAGTAATAAAAAAACCAGATGGAAACCAACTTTGTTCTCAATGCGAAGATTCCGGAAGGCGCACTTGATCAGAAGTGGTCGAATTTCAAGAAAAATGCCCGTTTGGTCAGTCCTACCAATCGATCCAAATACAAGGTTATCGTGGTGGGCACCGGGCTAGCTGGATCCTCCGCCGCTGCCTCTTTGGCAGAAATGGGGTTCCAGGTCAGTACGTTTTGCTTCCATGATTCTCCCCGACGAGCCCATTCCGTTGCCGCACAAGGTGGGGTAAATGCCGCCAAAAACTATCAGAACGACGGGGATAGCGTCTATCGCATGTTTTATGATACGCTTAAGGGGGGTGATTTCCGGGCGAGGGAAGCAAATGTATATCGTTTGGCCGAGTGCTCCGCCCATCTCATTGACCAAGCCGTAGCGCAAGGCGTACCTTTTGCGAGAGAGTACAGCGGGTACCTCAACAATCGGTCTTTTGGCGGTGTGCAGGTAAGCCGGACATTCTACGCCAGGGGACAGACGGGCCAGCAACTGCTGCTCGGGGCGTACCAAGCGTTGATGAGACAGGTTTCTCTCGGAAAGGTCGAGAGCTATTCCCGTCATGAAATGCTGGACTTGGTAACCATAGCAGGCCACGCAAAAGGGATAATTGCCCGAAACATGGACACTGGGAAAATTACACGGCATGCAGCCGATGCGATAATCCTTGCTACCGGTGGCTTTGGAAAGATTTTTTATTTATCCACCCTGGCCATGGGCTGCAACGGATCGGCAATATGGCGGGCACATAAAAAAGGAGCACTCACTGCATGCCCCAGCTGGACGCAGATTCACCCCACCTGCTTGCCGCAATCGGGCAGCCATCAGTCCAAGCTTACCCTTATGTCGGAATCATTGAGAAACGATGGAAGGATTTGGGTACCGAAGTCCAAGAGTGATGCGCGCAAAGCAAACGAGATTCCCGAAAATGAACGGGACTATTACCTCGAACGACGGTACCCGTCTTACGGCAATCTCGCCCCCAGAGATATATCTTCCCGCGCGGCCAAAGAACGTATAGATGCTGGCTTTGGAGTGGGTCCCATGAAAAATGCGGTATTTTTGGATTTTAAAGACGCCATCAGGCATCAGGGAATGGAATCCATCAAAAAAAAGTACGGCAACCTGTTTGACATGTACGAAAAAATCACCGGGGTCAACGCCTATTCTGAACCCATGCTCATTTCGCCCGCCGCTCATTTTTCCATGGGAGGCCTCTGGGTCGACTACGAATTGAGTACGACAATCCCTGGACTTTATGCAATCGGAGAGGCTAATTTCGCCGACCATGGAGCAAACCGACTTGGAGCCAATTCTCTGCTTCAAGCCTGTGTAGACGGATACTACATTATTCCCTACACCCTGCCGCATTACCTAGCGGATGTTAAACCCTCCGACAGACCGGATATTTCCCATCCCGCATTTGAAACGGCAGAAGAGGAAGTGTCCGCCCTGTTGGAGCGCCTTTGCACAGCGAACGGAACAAAAACCGTAGATCATTTCCATAGGCAACTTGGAACCTTGCTTTACGATAGCTGTGGACTAAGCCGAACGGCAGAAGGCCTCCATCGTGCCATATCCTCCATACAAGATCTGCGCGAAGAATTCTATCAAGACGTGAAAATACCAGGAAGCCCCCAGGAGATGAACGATGAACTGGAAAAGGCAGGCCGCGTGGCAGACTATCTTGACATTGCCATTCAAATGTGCCAAGATGCCCTCACCCGTGACGAGTCCTGTGGTGCCCATTTTCGCGAAGAATTCCAAACTGCCGAGGGCGAAGCACTCAGAAACGATATCGATTTTGCCTTTATTTCTTGCTGGAAACATACCGAAAAGGGCTCTGTCCTTTTAAAGGAACCCCTTGAATTTGAATTTGTAAAACCAACCGAAAGAAGTTATAAGTAATGGATTTTCTATTAAAGATTTGGCGGCAAGAATCCCAAAAAGTCAAGGGGAGATTCGTGGACTACCTAGTGTACGATATTTCGGCGGATATGTCATTCCTGGAAATGCTGGATCAACTGAACGAAGCCCTTATACTGAAAGGGGACGATCCGATTGCATTTGATCACGATTGCCGAGAGGGAATCTGCGGGCAATGCGGAATCGTTATTAACGGTCGGGCTCACGGCCCCCTGGCCAATACGACTACCTGCACCCTTCATATGCGATCCTTTAACCACGGGGATACCATCTACATTGAGCCTTTTAGAGCAAACAGTTTCCCCATCAAAAAAGACCTTCGCGTAGACCGCTCCGCATTGGACTTGATCATCCAGGCGGGGGGATTTATCTCTGTTCGTACCGGTCAGGCACCGGAGGCCAATAGCATCCTGATTCCTTCCGACCAAGTCGAAGAGGCATTTGATGCCGCTGCATGCATTGGCTGCGGCGCGTGCATCGCCAGTTGTAAAAATGCCTCAGCGGCCCTGTTTACTGCCGCAAAAATCGTACACCTCGCCAAATTGCCACAGGGCCAACCTGAAAACAAAGAAAGAACTGAAAAGATGATCCAAAAGATGGATGAACTGGGTTTCGGTGCCTGCTCCAACACCGGTGCCTGCGAAGTGGAATGTCCCCAAAGCATTTCGATAAGCCACATCGCCCAAATGAATAAGGCTTTTTGGGAATAGTGCTGTATCCAACTAAACCAAATAGTCGTAAGAGCCCAAAGTGGTACAACCTTTTTCTATACCATTTCCCAACCGGAACGAACTGGCTCTTTTATAAACCTATCCGCTTCCGGGATCCCGTTCGCTTTCATTTGGTCGGAGTCCCAATGGATTTTTTGACCTTTCATTCGCAGTGACAGAACACCCAACAGTGTTATCTCCGTTAGGTGCGCGCCATATTCAAAGTTGGCACTGGCCATTGGCCCACCCTTAATTGCATCTACCCAATCCCGAAAATGTCCCTTTGATCGGGCAATGGTCTGGGCAGGAATTTTCATCGACTTGGCAAGGGAATCGGGGAAAACCTTAGGTGCTCTATTCCCTCCTTCATTCACGATGACACCCTTTTCCCCAATGAACAGGGTACCTCTAGCCGTCCACTGATAATTAGCCGGCAGGGCAGGATGCAAAGGGGGCCTTACGCCTCCGGAGTACCAGGTAAGGTTCACTGGGGGACGACTGCCCTTTGCCCCGAATCGGTAATAACCTATCTCACCATAGGGAGCAATGTCTTCGTTACTGAACCCGGCAGGAAATACCTCCACGGTTTCCGGATAACCAAGCTCCAAAGCCCAAGTGGCGGCATCCATGTCATGACAACCAAAATCTCCCAACGCACCACAGCCAAAATCCCAAAAATCCCTCCAGGTAACCGGAGAATACCAATCATGGAACGCTTTGTGCGGGGTGGGACCTAACCACAGATCCCAGTCAAACCCGTCCGGCTTTCGGCTGCTCTTAGTAGGCATGGCCTTCAGTTCAGGAATCCACCTTGTCGCCGGAACCCATGCATGAACGTCCTTTACCTCTCCTATCACACCAGCTCGTAAATACTCCACTGTCTCCCGAATACCATCGGTACTATGCCCCACATTTCCCATCTGAGTGGCCAAACCTGTTTCTTGGGTCAGTTTTTTGATCATCCTCGCCTCCCAGATATTATGAGTGAGGGGTTTTTCGCAGTATACATGTTTGCCCGCTTTCATAGCCATGTAGGTGATGTAAGCATGGGTATTGTCAGGTGTTGAGCAACAGATGGCATCCAGGTCAGTTTGGCGTTCCAACATTCGCCGGAAGTCCAGGTACTCCGCAACTTTGTAATTAGCCGTTTTGCTTTCGTAGTGTTCTTCTATCAACCGCTTTACCGGTCCTCTGCCGGCAATCGAGCGGTAATAAAAATTGGCCAAATCCCAAAAATTTCCCGGATCGGCAATTGCCGTCAACTGCACATCGTCCAGCTTCATCAGATCCTCAGCGTTCTGCCTTCCCTTTCCTCCGGCTCCTACAATCCCTATATTGACCTTATCACTAGGAGCCGTATACCCCTGCCCACCCAAAACAAACCGAGGAACTATGTAAAACCCTGTAGCTGAGACCACAGCCTTTTTTATAAATCTTCTTCTGGTGCTTGCTTGATGCGGGGTGGCTTCTGGCGTGCTATTCATACCTCGGGGATTATTTCTTATGGTTCAACATGGTAAATACACCCGAATATAGCGCATTTTTCGAAAACTCGACAAGAATCGGAATCAAATGCGATAGATACGCTCTGCATTGGCATGATACACCAATTCCCTCTCGTTCTTGCTCAACGAAGCAGTATACTGTAAAAAAACGTCTGCCCACTGTCTGTAGGACCCCGCACGAAGCACTACGGGCCAATCCCCTCCAAACACCAAACGATCCATACCAAATGCCATAAAGACATGATCCAAATACGGAACCAAATCGGCAAAACGCCAGGCATCAAGGTTCGCCTTGGTAATAACTCCGGATACCTTACATACTACGTTTTCGAATTTTCCAAGAACCCGCATTTGTCGCTTCCAAAGATCAAAATCCCCTCCCCCACGAATATCTGGGTTGCCAATATGATTTAACACAAACGTCAAATCCGGATACCTACGCACCAAACGGATCGAAGCCTCCATAAGAGAGGGAGAAACGTTTAGGTCAAAACCCAGCCCATGCCTCCTGAGCATCGATATGCCCTCCAAAAAACGGGGATTTTCAACAAGCTCTTCCGATATACCCCGTCTAATGCCTCGTACGATCCCCCTTGACACCAGCGATTCCATTTCTTGCTCGGACTGAAGACCCTTTTCCAACGGAAAATAGGCAACCATCCCACGAATCCGAGGATCCTCCTTACTCCTATCCAAAACCCAATCCACCTCTTGGAGATACTGATCCGGACGGCGGCCGCATTCGACAAAAACCATTTTAGATATCGGCAATGCCTCTGACGCCACTTCGAAATCTACCGGCAAAAAATCCCTATCCAATACCCCACTAAGCCAAGGGTAATCCATCTCACGACGATCCCACAGGTGCAAGTGGGTGTCCACCAAGGGGATATTATCCCATACTGCACTTGAACGGGCCTTCATTCCGGATCCAACCCAAGTAGCTGCACCGAAAATACTGGCCTTCACGACAAAATCCCTCCTGTTCATATAAAAAAAGCCCCCGAACCGGCTAATCGGCTCAGGGGCCATCGTTTAGGATGGAATCAATGGTGTTGTCAGCCGTGCAATCGACGCGTCTATCTCTGCTTGGGTCAACTCGTGCTGCTTGATCTTTCCGGCAAAGTAGTCATCATAGGCCTTCATGTCGAAGTTTCCGTGGCCGCAGAGATTGAAAAGAATCGTCTTTGAGACACCCTCTTCCCGGCATTTTTTTGCCTCTGCTATAGCTGTGGCTATCCCGTGGTTTGCTTCAGGAGCCGGTATTATGCCCTCCGCCCTTGCAAATTGTACACCTGCCTCAAAGATTTCAATATTGTCGTGGGCCTGCGCCTCAATCAATTTGTCCTTGAGCAATTGACTGACAATTACCCCCGCTCCGTGATACCGGAGTCCACCGGCATGGATAGGTGCAGGTATGAAATCATGGCCCAGCGTATACATCGGCAAAAGGGGTGTCATCCCTGCCGTGTCACCAAAATCATACCTAAATACACCCCGTGTAAGTTTGGGACAGGAGGCAGGCTCGCTTGCGATACAGCGGATATTCTTTCCCTCATCCATGTTCAGTCGAAGAAATGGAAAGGCCAGACCGGCAAAATTGGAGCCGCCACCGAATGGTGCGATCACGATATCAGGTAGGTCCCCCGCTATTTCGAGTTGCTTGATCGCTTCCAATCCAATAATGGTCTGGTGAAGCTTCACGTGGTTCAAAACAGACCCCAGGGCGTATTTGGTATCGTCCCGAGTGGCGGCCATTTCGACGGCTTCTGAGATCGCAATGCCCAATGACCCCGGAGAATCCGGGTTTGCCGCGAGAATATTCCTCCCTGCTTGGGTACGGTCTGAAGGAGACGGATACACATCCGCACCCCAAGTATTCATCATGATCTTTCGATAAGGCTTGTCATGAAAGGAGAGCTTCACCATGTACACCTCGCATTTGATACCAAAATGCTGACAGGCAAAGCTTAACGCACTGCCCCACTGACCGGCACCGGTCTCGGTAGTGATCCGCTTGATACCCTCCTGCTTGTTGTAATAGGCTTGCGGAATCGCCGTATTCGGCTTGTGTGAACCGGAAGGGCTCACCCCTTCGTACTTATAATAGATCTTTGCAGGCGTATCCAGTGCCTTCTCCAACCCATACGCTCTATAAAGCGGAGTAGGTCGCCAAAGGCTGTACATATGCCTGACCTCATCTGGAATAGTCACCCATTTATCCGTCGTTACTTCCTGCTTGATCAAGGCCTCTGGAAACAAAGGGGCCAATGAATCCGGCCCAATTGGTTCCAATGTTCCCGGATGAAGAGGAGGAAGCGGCTTATTGGGCATATCCGCAATGATGTTGTACCATTTTTCAGGAATCTGGGATTCCTCCAAAATAATTTTTCTTCTGTCCATAAATTATCGGATGTTTTAGGTCTATTTTTCTTGTGCCCAAGATAGTGGTTTTTCACTCTTTTTTTAGGGCTTGTTCAACAAATAAGCCGCTACGGATTGGTTGTTTGTGCCGACCAACAACACATTAAGCTTTCCCATCTTTATGAACTGGAGGGCTTTTACGTCTCCGAAGAAACCTAATCCGGATTGCTGTTGATCTACGTACTTGAAATTGCCGGCACCATCCCCTTCGAAAAGCTGCCCGAAATTTGCGTCAATAACCCCGTACCTCAACCGCATGGAGTTTTGGTTGCCTGCCAGAATTAGATCCAAGTGGCCGTCTCCGTTAAAATCCAAAAACTCGATGGCATAAACAGGCGCAAATTGTGCCTCCTTGGGAAGCGCATGTCCCTCGAACACGCCATTTCGGTTTTCAAAATACATGGTTCTTAGTTCCGTCACATCCAGTTTTTTGGCATTGGCCAGTTGCTCTCTACTGAAAATATCCGTAAGCTTTGCGCCGGCAAACGATTCATAGTCCGTAAACTTGCTGCGCATGCCATACATCTGATCCAACAACTCATCCCGGCTCAAAAAAGGGTAGGATTGACCCTGAATGTAGGTGCTCAGGATCGGGTCAAGAGAACCATTCTTATCAAAATCGTCAAAGATCAAGGTGATCGGCTCCTCTTTGCTAGCTCTCAATTGAGAATTTAACCCAAAATTGCCCACCACCAAATCCATATCGCCGTCCCCGTCTACATCCACTACCCGAAGACTGGACCAAAGACCGGTGATTGGCTCCTTAAAAAAGCGATCTGTGGCCAACTCCAACTTGGTACCTCCTTGATTGACAAAGACCTGGATGGGCATAAACTCGCCAACAACCACCAAATCCTGATACCCATCCCCATCCAAGTCCACCCACTGGGCATCAGTAACCATACCTAGGTTCACCAACGCTGGACTAAAAGCCTCAGTCACATCGGTGAATTTCCCAGCCCCATCATTTTTCAACAAATAGGATCTAGGTGACTCCGGAAACTCACCGGGAATAACACGGCCTCCCACAAATAGATCAATATGACCGTCACCATCAAAATCAACCGGCCGCACACAGCTTCCGCTCACCCGCAGATCGGGCAACGCCGCTTCTGCTTTTACAAAATTTCCTCCACCTTGATTAATGTAAAGTCGATCCTGAAGCCTATCGTCATTGGGTTCATAGTCGTGGTACCCCCCGGAAACGATGTATAAATCCTGCCATCCATCTCCATTGGCATCAAAAAAAACCGCATCAGAATCCGTAAACTCTTGATCTTTGGATGTATCCAATCCTTGGGATTCAATAAACTGACCCGTAGATACCTGAAAAAACAATTTTCCAGGTGTTCCCTGAACACCCCCTACATACACATCATTGAACCCGTTTCGGTTTACATCACCAACCGAGATTACCGGCCCTACCGGAGAAAGCATATAATTAAGCAGGGGCTGCCGCTTGAAATCATTATAGCCGGGCTCAATATGCTCAAAATTCAACGGCGGAACAATAGCGGTAAATATAGGCTTATCGGCGACACGTACCGCAGGCTTAAATGGTACAGCCTCGCGCTCGAAAATGCGGTATTGTTGATTTGCCGCCAAATCTGTCAAGATCTGCGATTTTCCACTTGGCCATATGACCCGAATCGAATCCACCCTGCTGTTGTTTTCCAGCCCGAAATGAATTCTTGGACTTACGGAAGACTGAAATCCGCGGGTTATCTGCTGTTCATAAAACTGCATGCCTCCGTCTATGTATAGATAAACCTTGGCTCCAATTCCGAGGGAATTTCCATTTTCGCCTACCAAATGCAGCTGAATGTAGCTGGTACGCTTTCCCAGCTCCTGATTACGGTTGCGATAAATACCCGCAGACCCGTTTAGATTATTGACTACCAAGTCCAACGCCCCATCGTTGTCCAAGTCTGCGAAAGACGCACCGCTGGAAAAACCCAGACTACCCAATCCCCATTCCTTGGTCCGATCCGCAAAAGTCAGATCACGATTGTTGCTGAAGATGTAATTGGAAATGGGCGTCGAACTCATTGAAGTAACCAAATGCAGGGTATCGGCGGGCTCCTTGGCCCTGGCCTGCGCAAAGTAGTAATCCCCTTTGTACTTTAGGAAATCCCGGTTGGTATAATCCCGGAAATATCCATTGGTAACAAATAAATCCTTCCAGCCGTCGTTGTTAAAATCTGCAAAGAGAGCCGCCCAACTCCAGTCCGTATTGGACACACCTGCCAGTTGGCCAACTTCGGAAAAAAAACCACCTCCTAGATTGAGATGGAGCATGTTGCGCATATTTTGATGGTAAAAACCCTTCAACACCATCAACGCATATTGTTCGTAATTCTCAGGCCCATATAACAGCTTTTGCCGCTTGTTTTCTTCCGGCAGCATATCCAACGTAAAAATGTCCGGCAATCCATCGTTGTTGAAGTCACTGATATCTGAACCCATGGAAAAGTAGGAGATGTGCTGCAAGTATTCCGTGAGGCTTTCCGAGAAAGTCCCATCCCCATTGTTTGTATACAGGTAATCAGGCTCAATATAGTCATTGGAAATATAAATATCGGGGTATCCATTTCCCGTAATATCCGCTACTGCCACACCAAGCCCAAACCCCATGGAACTGCCCTTGATACCTGCTTCTTGGCTCACGTCTGTGAACCTTCCTCCGTCATTCCGGAATAATTTATCGCCTGCAAACTTGTTTCGATCCCGCCGTTTCGCATCAAACTCGATCTCGTTGATTACATTGGTATTGTGATTGAGCAGATACATGTCCAAGTCTCCATCCAGATCGTAATCAAAAAACAACGCCTGTATGCTGTTGGTCACATCGTCCAATCCGTAAGCGGCCGCCTCATCTATAAACGTACCGTCACCTTGATTGACAAATAACTGGTTTCTTCGTTCGTCCGGATTCCCTTTTCCGGAATAGCAAACGTAAATGTCCAGAAAACCATCCGCATTGATATCTACCATGGTTACGCCGGTTGTCCATGCAGATTTCCCTTCGACTCCTGCTTCCTTTGTTATGTCTTTGAATTTAAAGTTGCCTTGATTCAAATACAATTTATTGGGAACCATGTTTCCGGTAAAATAGATATCATCTAAACCATCGTTATTGATATCCCCCACTGCCACCCCTCCCCCATTGTACATGTACTCATAGGTTAGGATGTTTGTCTTTCTGTCTTCGGCAAGCGAATTTTGAAAACGGATGCCACTCCTTCTTGCCGGTTGGCTTTCGAAAAGCTGCTGGGCTTGCGAACCAAACGAAAGGACACCCATCAAAAACAAAATAAGACAGGTGATTCGATTTATCGACTTCGATACAGTCCCTCTTTCTAGCTGGCGCATATCCGATTTATAGCTGTTTAAGCAATTCAGTTTAACTTTTTTAAAATCGTCGGATCATCGATCCTATGCATTGCTCAAGGCAAATTAAGGATAAAATTGGCTACCCTTCCGTTAACAACACAGAAAAAGCAGGCAAGGTTGGACGCTGGCTTGTAGTGGTCAATTCCTTTTTTTGTGAAATCCCCGACGAGTGATATTTGGGGAAATCCCCAAATACCATTTGGATAAGATAGGTAAATCTAAGAGATTAATACCTTTCTACCAACTAAAAAACCGGTCTAGTGCTTCAAAATCGACACGCTTTTCCAAACCAAAACTGCTGTGAAATCCCAAATAATGCATTATCTTCCCAAGCCAAGAGTGCATCTGCCCTATCCGCCCTCATCCAGTAAACCGCCATGGAAAAAAGACACCATTCTCGCCCTAATTCTTGCGGGATCCATTCCCTAAACCTTTTCATTTTTTCCATGGCCCTAGTGCTTTGTGTCCAGTGCAAACAGAAAAAACAAAGCGAACTGATTTGGGAAACCAGCTTCCAACAGATAGGTTCTCAATCCTCTCCCCGCTCAATAGACCTAAATCAGGATGGCATACTGGATTTTGTGATGGGAGCGGGAAAAAACGAGTTTCAGGAAACCGATCACGGAGTGATCGCCATAAATGGAAAGGATGGCTCGCTTCTCTGGGCACACGGTGCATCCGATCAGATATATGGGTCTGCGACATTCCACGACATAACCGGCGATGGGATTCCGGATATATTCATCGGTGGAAGATCCTGCGAGTTTAGAGCGATTGACGGGAAATCGGGAAAACTGCTATGGAAATTTGGGCTGAACTACGCCGATCATCCGATCCTTCAGTATGCCCGATTCAACTTCAACCATTCGGTGCAGGTACCGGACCAAAATGGAAACGGCTATCCTGAACTCCTGCTCTCAAACGGGGGAAATTACGAAGCCCTACCCTATATGACAGAAAACCGATTCCCTGCCGTTATACTTGTTTTGGATTCCAAGACAGGAGAGGTGCTCGCCGCAGACACCGTGCCCGACGGACAGGAAACCTATATGACCCCCCTGGCATTTCAAAGCCCCGACAATGGAGAGTGGATGGTACTTTTTGGAACAGGCGGAGAAACCCTGGACGGATCCCTGTACCTTGCCAAACTTACCGATTTGATGTCCAACGACCTCAGCAAGGCGGAAAGAATCGCCTCCGAAGAAGGACATGGATTTATTGCGCCACCATCCCTAGCTGACCTCAACCGGGACGGATACCTAGACATCATTGCTATCTCTCATGGCAGCTCGGTTTTTGCGATTGACGGCAAAACCCGACGAACTATCTGGAAACAATCGATACCGAATACGGAGTGTAGCAACAGTTTTGCAGTCGGCTTTTTTACTGACGACGATATACCAGACTTCTTTACGTTCGTGAGCAAGGGAGTCTGGCCTGAAAACACCGGCTCTGTCCAAGTAATGATCGATGGGGAATCGGGCGAAATCACCTTCATGTCCGAAATAGGATGTACGGGTTTCTCTTCTCCCATTGCCACTGATCTCAACTATGACGGTCGTGATGAAGTAATCTTAAGCATCAATGAGTTTGACTGCAACCGCTTTATCGGAGACCAAACTTCCTTTCCGATCGTTAATCGACTCATAGGAATTGATTTTAAAAACGGGGAAATCTTTACCCTAGACCAAACCCAAGGCATGAAAAACATCTTTACAACCCCATGGGTCGGTGACATGGATGGTGATGGATTTGTAGACTTGGTGCACTGTCAATACTTCAGCCATTCAGACTTGCTGTCGTTTTTGGGAATGCGTATCAAGCGCATCGATCTCCCGATCAAAACAAAGAAGCTTCCCGCTTGGGGTGCTTACATGGGGCGCAATGGAGACGGTATATTTCGGAACTCCTATTTAAACCGCCGATAGGCATACCCTTTTACTTGATTTTATAGGCTTAAAACTGCTCGAAGCCTTGCTCCAAAAAGCAGGCCTTTCAGAGCGATCAGCGTATTTTTCGTCGATTGTGTCTTCTGGGAGATCAAAAAAATAAAGAGGCTGTCCATCAAGACAGCCTCTTTGTTAATGAATCCAATGAAGCGCGGAATTTAGTTGCCTCCGTCCCACCAAACCCTTGTGGTAAATAAATCGGGAAGTGTGGCACCGGTTTGGAAGTTAGCATTGGCAGCCACCTCATAAGCTGGGTATCGCAACTTCCGCATGATCACGCCGTTCGTTACACCGGCCGGATGGTTAGTGGGGGTCAAAACCGGATAGCCTGTCCTTCTCCAATCCGACCAGGCCTCCCACCAGTTGAAGAACTTGCTCACCCAGAGTTGTTCCCCAATCATCTGCAAGGCCGGCTTTCCGACACCATAGGGATGCCGCTGTAAATACGCATCTACCTGAGCATCTGTAACTACCAAGGACTCATCGAAGGGGGTATACATCTGCATGGCAGCCTTTACACCAGCTTCGTAATGCCCTCTAGCAGTTCCTGAAATACCGGATCCGATACCCCTTTCCAAGGCTTCCGCCATCAAAAAGTGGGATTCAGCAGCATTCATTAACATGTAGGGATCATCTCGCTGTAGCATCAAAAAATTAATTCGGGAATAGGTAGCTACTTGATCTACCGTGCGTCCTTCCAGTTCATCCAAACCAGCTGCGTCGTATCCATTGGGCATGCCCTTTTGTTCAAGAGGATCCGTATTGGTCGGGATCCATGCGTTTGCTGTCCATTGTGCAATACCTCCGCTTAGGATCATCAGCCTCGGATCCACCTCGTCTGCTGTGGTTGCACCTGCCTTCAGCCAGTCTACGAGCGTTTTGCTCAAGAAGCTGGGTTGTCCACCATCACCGGGATAAAACGCTCTTGATATACCGTTTTGGTTGATCCAAACACTGGGACCTTCGGACATTGGAACCCATGCATTATCCGCATTGGTCATCATTACACCTCCGGCTACTGCCTTTGTCACGTATTCAGCAGCAAGCTGGGGAGCTACATTGGAAGCCCGCATCGCCAATCGAAGCATAAGGGAGTACCCAAACTTTTTCCATTTTGCGATATCGCCGTTGAAAATGATATCTGCGGTGGAAAACCCTTCATTCGGATTGGTAGCGCTCATGGCAGCTGTAGCCTCCTCCAGCTCCTTCAGTAAGGCCGGATAGATATCCGATTGCTTGTCGTATTTGGGAAAAAACACACCGTCCATTCCTTTCAGTGCTTCGAAATAGGGGATATTTCCATAGAAGTCTGTAAGGCGATGAAAATTCAACACCCATAAGATACGGGCAGCATTTCTCATATTCACCTTATTTCCTTCATCGTACCCACCGGGACCTGTTTGACGAAGTACCTCCGAAATATTCTTCAACGCATCACCGTAGAAAAACTCAAAGGGTGCATTGCTGGACTCAAAGTTTTCGGTGTATTTATCGCCGGGTGCTATTCCTCCTCCTGCATTGGCCAATTGCTGGATCAAATACGCTCCCATACCAATGTTAGTTCTCCAATCGATGTACCTGTTATCTCCGGCTGATCCGCCAGATGCAGACCCCAAAGCTGCCGCCGTAAAGATGAAATTCAAATCGATCTGGGTGACTGCCTGCGGATTTATATTCAAGTTATGCAGGTTTTCTGTGTCGCAACCTACCATTGGGATCAGCGCAACCAAGACAAACAAAATGGCTTTATTAATCAGTTTCATAATGCTCTAGTTTTTAGATTTAAAACGTAGCTCTCAGGTTGAATCCATACGTACGGGTCTGGGGCATGCCAAAGTAATCCAAGCCCTGGCCATTTCCAGAGGAATATGCCGATTCAGGATCCACGTTTTCAATGTTTTTCCAAAGAATGGAAAGGTT
Source organism: Lunatimonas lonarensis (assembly GCF_000390185.1). Classification (GTDB taxonomy): domain Bacteria; phylum Bacteroidota; class Bacteroidia; order Cytophagales; family Cyclobacteriaceae; genus Lunatimonas; species Lunatimonas lonarensis. The sequence goes on from NZ_AQHR01000088.1 coordinate 253,579, forward strand.
CCTTCCGACAAATGAGAGACCCAACGTGTTAAACGGGGTTTTCTCTACGATCCTTCTCGGGAAATTATAGCCGAACGTGATCTGCCTTAACTTGGCGAAGGATCCGTCGTAGATGAAATGATCCTGTACGCGATCTCCCATACGTCCCCAGTAATTGACTGCCTCTCCCGGAGTAAGGGTCTTCGTAAAAGGAACGTACACCGGCTGTCCATTGGAATTGACACCTTCCTGAACTACCCCGGTCACGGTCAGCGGCTCTTCGCCTGGTCGACCAGCCAAACTTTGCTTATGCAATCCCCACTGAGTCAATCGCAGGTTGGTTCCAGAATAGATATCCCCGCCGATTCGGAAGTCTACAAGTGCAGAGAGATTAAACCCTTTAAATGTGATACTATTGTTGATGCCTCCGGTAAAATCAGCAATACCATTACCAATCACTTCCATTTGATCAGATTGGACGGGTGCACCGTTTGGCTCAAAAATGGGCTGGCCATCGGGCGTTCTCTTCTGTACCCATCCGGCAAGCACCCCGAAAGGCTGATCTACCCGATGTTGTACAAATACAGTCCTTGTTCTGGGCTCTTCCACATTTAGCAACTCTGTACCCTCTATCAATGACAGCACCCGGTTACGGTTTCTGGCTATATTGAACGAAACATCCCAGGTCAGTTTTGAATTCTGTATCGGCGTACCAGTCAACAATACCTCGATGCCACGGTTCCTCATTCTACCCAAATTCACCAGGGTCGACCCAAAGCCGGAAGTACGTGAAATCTGGGCATTCAGCTGATCCTCAGAGCTGAGCTGACTGTAGTACGTAAAATCAAGGCCTAACCGATTACGCAAAAACCGGACATCAAATCCAACCTCTGTTTCTGTGGACAGCAGCGGAACCAAGAATGGGTTGGGAATGGTGCCTGCATTGCCCTGTGCGGTAGCAAAAGACGCCATGGGAACGTTTTGCCCGGCAAAATTCACCGCAGGAGCTCCCAACAGCGAATACACATTCAGCGTCTGATACGGCCCCACTGTGGAGTTACCTACCCTCGCCCAAGAAGACCTAACCTTTCCAAAACTCAACCAAGTGGGCAGCTCGGTCATTGCATCCGAGAACACAAAGGATCCTCCGATAGAGGGGTAAAGTACGCTGTTGGACGCCGGATTGAGTGTAGAAAACCAGTCCTGACGAGCCGTAGCTGTGATAAACAAGAAGTTGTTGTAGCTGAATTCCGCAGACCCAAAAACTGAGTTGATCCCCCACTCGGAAAAGCCATACCCGTAGTTTCGAACCACCGCATTATTGATCGCGTGGAAGAAGGGCACATTGAAACGCTGACCGTTTGCGGAAATGGTTTCGTCCTTACGTCGCATCCAATTGGATCCTAGAAACGCATTTACCCCAAATTTTCCAAACTCCCTACTGTAGCCCAACATGGACTCCAGGTTGATTTCGCTCACGGTACGATTTCCTTCAGAGATATTCCCGCCCCTATCGTAGCCGGTTCCTTGAGGAGTAAGGCTCGAAAACCGTCTTACAAACCAGTCCATACCGGCCCTTCCGGTTATATACAAGTGATCGGTGATATTGTACTTCATGGAACCGGACGTGATTATCCTATCCCTGATATCATTGACCGAAAGCTGATAGGTGGAGAAATACGGGTTCTGACCCCATGGGTTGTTGGTCATCAGGTATTCCTCGTTTTCGGCAAACCCCCATACCGCCAACAAAGCCGGATCTGTTCCGGGGGCAATGGTACCAAGTCGGTTCGGATTTCCCCTACCCCACTCTATATTCACATTGGGCGGCAGGGCGAAGATCGATTGAAAGGCATTACCCGGAGAGTCGGAAAGGCGGGGTCGGTTTTTGGTATTCTCGTTTGAGTACAAGACCTTGGCGTCAAAGGTAAGTCTTTTGCCAAATTTGCCCGACGTAGACATAGACATATTAATCCGATCAAAGCCTGCATTAGGAATTACTGAGGTGCTGCGCAAGTCAGTTAAGTTAAACCGGAAGGTCTGTGTGTCGCTGCCACCCGATAAGGAAATGCTGTTGGTAAATGCCTGTCCGGTCTCATAAAAACGACTCCAGTTGTCACCAGCATGCACATAGGGCCTTTCTACCCCATCAAAATACATGGCGGTACCTGAACCCAAACGCTCTCCCCAAGCTTGTGTACCCCAGTCATAGGCCTGACGTACGGTCGTGGGACGCACAAAGGCACCGGTTGCCTGAGGACCTTGAAATCTACCGGATCCGAAGGTGGTCTGAAGATCCGTCTGATCATTAATCCGCTCGAATACAGCATTTGAGTTAAATTCAACTCCAATTCCTTTCCGAGAAGTTCCCCTTTTGGTGGTGATCAAGATAACTCCATTGGCTGCCCTGGATCCATATAAGGCAGCCGCACTCGCACCTTTAAGAACCGACATAGACTCAATATCGTCCGGGTTCACGCTGGTCATACCATCTCCCCCATCGGAGCCACCCCAAACGCCAGCTTGTCCAAAGTTAGTATTGTCCATGGGAACACCATCAACCACATATAGCGGCTGGTTATTGCCCTGCAACGACGTGTTACCACGAATAATTACACGGGAAGAGCCAGCCGGTCCAGAAGCCACGTTGGTCACGTTCACCCCGGCTACACGACCCGCCAACTGATTGGCCAGATTATTTTCCCTCGCCTGGGTAAACTCTTCACCGCCGACTTGGGTAATGGAATACTGCAACGCTTTCACATTACGCTCAATACCCAACGCAGTTACCACTACCTCACTAAGCTCAGAGGCATCCTCCTGCATCACCAGATTTATGGTGGTGCGGTTTCCCACAGTCTGTTCAACAGTCTGAAAGCCAAGGTAAGAAAAGACCAGTACTGTCTCTCCTCCCGGCACATTCAAACTATACCTGCCATCCACATCGGTAGCTGTACCTGTAGATGTGCCTTTGATCAGGACCGATACACCCGGCAAAGGGCTGTTATCGGCCTGGTCGGTGACCCTACCAGAGATGGTCTGGGCCTGAAGTGCCATGCCCAGCGACGTCAGCATTGCCAGGCAGGTCATTAGTAATCGTTTTTTCATAACGGATCATTTTGGTTTAATTTGAAACATTTGTCGGTTTTCGATATAAATTAACTAACACTACCATTTTACACTAACGGAAATTCCATCTGCCTGACCTTTGAATATATAATATAAAATTTTATTTCGAATTGCCAAACAATGCAGTATTATGTTTTAATTACAAAGAATAGCGACTAATAAAAACTTCGAAAGTTAAGGTTTTTAGAATTAAAAAAAATAGGTTAACGGTTTTTTTTACCTCTTTCAATTAAAAAAATTTTATGAACGGAAAAGCCTTTGCGTAAAATATCCGGTAAACTTTTAAAAGTATTATTCAATTAAATCTATGCTATATCTTAACTCTGCACCGACAACACCCAAGGTATCTTATTGATTTATCCGATTTTAATCCTGTCAATTTTCTACACATAAAAAGATATACACCTATCTTTGCAAAAGGCGAAAACACCTAGAATAAATCTCGCAATCCCCCGAAACATGAGCATTCAAGAAAACCTTAACCAAATCAAAAGAACCTTCAAAAAAGAAGACTGCCTATTGGTTGCCGTGAGCAAAACCCAGCCAATAACGGCTATTCAAGAAGCTTACGATGCCGGGATTCGCGATTTTGGCGAGAACAAAGTGCAGGAATTGGCCGAAAAGGCACCTCAATTGCCTACCGACATCCGATGGCACATGATAGGTCACCTGCAGCGAAACAAAGTAAAATACATCGCTTCTTTCATTCACCTTATTCATGGGGTGGACTCGCTGAATCTATTGACACAGATCGATAAAGAAGCAAAAAAAACCAAACGGGTCATTACCTGCCTCCTTCAGGTGCATATTGCTACCGAAGAAACCAAGTTCGGATTAGACCCCGCAGAACTGAAGGCCATCCTGCTGGGGCCCGAGCTTCCAAACCTCTCAAATATCCGAATTGCCGGACTCATGGGAATGGCTACGTTTACCGATGATGAAAAGACCATCCGATCTGAATTTGCAGGGCTTCGCGCGCTTCGGGACTCCTTTCAATCGGAAAATTTACCTGCAAACGTAAGCTTGGAGGAGCTAAGCATGGGAATGAGCGGTGACTACATGATAGCCCAAGAAGAGGGTAGCACCCTCGTGCGAATAGGAAGTGCTATTTTTGGTGAGAGAAAATATACGTAAGCCATGTCTATAAAACACATTGTACAAACAGCAGCCCTGCTAGGTGCCCTAGCGGTAGGAATCGGCGCATTCGGCGCCCACGGCCTCGCGGAGATATTGCAGGCGCAAGGTAGATCGGACACCTTCGAAACCGCTGTTAAGTATCATTTTTACCACAGCTTGGCCGCACTGATCTGTGCTTCCATTGCCCTCCGTTTTCCTGCCATTCGTCAGTGGAGGCAGGCAGCACTGTTTTTTTTCGTAGGAATCTTGATTTTCTCGGGCTCACTTTACGTATTGTCTCTTACGGGAATCACTTGGCTGGGAGCCATCACGCCTTTGGGGGGAGTTGCTTTCATCCTGGGCTGGTGCTGGATCGCCTGGGGAGGATCCCAACTAGACCAGTGATCAACAATCGCTAAACCGAATTATTCTGAATGGGCATCAAAACGATTTCGATTTTTGTCATAACCTTTTTCATCTACACCTCGTTGCTCGCTCAGTCACCAAGAGAGAGGTACAGGGAGCTGGATGGATTGATAGGTCAAAACTCATTCTTCAACAACCACCTGACAGGCTTCCTGCTGTATGACCTGGATAGCCAAACAGTACAATTTGAAAAAAACAGCCACCTGTATTTTATTCCCGCCTCCACCACCAAGATCCTTACGTTTTTTGCCTCACTATTGGTGCTGGGAGATAGCACAACGCTACTTAGGTATTTGCCCAAAGGGAATGATGTCGTCATCTGGGGAACAGGAGACCCTTCGCTCTACTACCCCGCCGCTGGCATACCGAAACCAAAAATTGACCCGTTTCTAGCCCGCTACAAAGAAATCTTCTTCTCCGACCACAACTGGAAAGACGAAGCATTTGGATACGGCTGGCAATGGGATGACTATAATTTCGCCTACTCCGCCGAAAAATCACCACTGCCGCTTTATGGCAATTTGGTAACGGCAATAAACGTGAACAACCGTCCGCACCTAAGCCCCTCTTTGTTCAGTGTCTACCAAAGTGACAAAAATGTGCGCAACGTCACTAGGGAATGGCGTTCAAATGATTTTTTCTACAATCCAAAAACCTACAATGGCATGCGTGCGCAGGTACCATTTATTACCTCCCAAAAGACCTTTGTCAACTTGGCAAGCCTGGAATGGGGCAAGGTAGTTCATGCGTCAAAAGACCCTCTTCCCCCTAATCATTTTGTACTAAAAGGTGTACCTACACGTACACTTTACAAGGAAATGATGCTTGAAAGTGACAATTTCATCGCCGAGCAATTGTTGCTTCAGGTATCAGACGAAGTTTTTCGGGAATTAAATACCGAGAAGACAATTGAGTACATTCAAAAAACCTACCTGATGGACCTGCCTGACAAGCCACAGTGGGTAGATGGTTCCGGCCTTTCCAGACATAATCTGATAACTCCCCGATCGCTTGTAACGGTGCTGGAAAAAATCTACCGATTACTGCCGGACGAAGAAATTGCCCAGATTTTTCCGGTAGGCGGCCGAACGGGCACACTCAAAAATAACTATTATGCTCCCACCCCTTACGTAATCGCCAAAACTGGCACCGTAAGCAATAACCATAGTCTAGCAGGGTTTATAAAAACGCGGAGCAACAAAACCTATGCCTTTGCACTGATGAACAACAACTACCCCTACCGTGCTACGGCTGTCCGAAGGGAAATCGAAAAAGTCTTACTTTATATCCGGGATAATTTTTAATTTCAATCCCGAACCAAAAACCACCGCCATGAACAAAAGAAATTTTATGAAAAGCCTGCTGATGGCCGGGAGCGTCCTGCCGTTTGTAGGACATAGATCGTTCGCCAGCTCTTATGAAATCCCTGCAAAGTTGTTCCCCGCTCCACTCAAAAAGGGTGACCTGGTAGGATTGATCAGCCCCTCAGCCGCCACACCCGAAAAAATCCTGATCACTTTTGCCACCGAAGCACTGGAAGCACTCGGGTTTCGTGTCAAGGCAGGGCCCAACCTCTTTAACCGAAGAGGACACCTGGCCGGCACAGATGCAGAACGGGCTGCAGATCTGAACGCCATGTTTTCGGATCCGGAGATAAAAGCCGTGATATGCCTTCGAGGAGGTTCCGGAGCCGCCAGGATACTGCCTTTGATCGATTACGAGGCGATCCGGAGAAACCCCAAGCCCTTATTGGGATACAGCGACATCACGGCACTCCACCACGCCATCTACGCAAAAACCGGCCTGATCACCTTCCACGGGCCAAACGGTACCGGAAGCTGGAACAGCTTCAACGTGCGTCAATTTGAAAAGATCTTTTTCGAACGTGAACTCCTGACATGGGAAAATGAATTGGTGGAGGAAGATGATCTTGTTATCAAAAAAAACCGGATTCAAACCATCCGCGGCGGAACGGCGGAGGGAATTTTGTTTGGAGGTAACCTGACGGTTCTTACAGCCATTGCCGGATCCCCGTACCTTGCGGACTTCCGAGACAAAATCCTATTTCTGGAAGATATTGGCGAAGAACCTTACCGGATTGACCGTATGATGAGCACACTGAAACTCATGGGCGCGCTGGACCAGATCCGGGGATTCATATTTGGTCAGTGTACAGATTGTGACCCCTCCTCTGGCTACGGCAATCTTAACTTAGACCAGATTTTCGACGACTACATTCTACCCCTAGGCATCCCCGCCTACCGGGGTGCCATGATCGGACATGTGCCAAAACAGTTTATCTTGCCGATGGGCGCTAGCATCACCCTAGATGCAGATGCCGGCAATTTTAAACTAAACGAACGGATATTTAGCTAATGGGTATCTCTGTTTGCTTTTACTACTCGAAACTCTTGGCTGGATTTGAATTAATTGAAAAACACCTGTAAACTTCTATGGATGGTTTTGGTTACCCCACCATGTCCTCCTTCTTCCTTAAAGAAATTATTCATCCCCTAAAAACAGTCGTACTGCTTTCCTTGCTGGTATTCCTATGGATTTCATGCAGCGATGGCAGGTTATCAATCATGGAAGATACACCCATTCATCCATCTCAAAAGAGAAGCCTCCCGTTTCGGACTGGACCAATATCGTATTTGGCACTGGGCGATTCCTATACCATTGGTCAGGGTGTTGCGCCATCACAGAACTTCCCAAGTCTCCTAACCTCAAAATTGAAAAAAAGGGAGATTGAGATAAATCCCCCCCTAATCATTGCCACGACCGGATGGACTACACAGGACTTGCTAAAGGGAATCCGGGAAGCCGACCTGGACAATAAACAGTTTGATTTGGTGACGCTATTAATCGGAGTAAACAATCAATACAGGGGGCAATCACTTGATGATTATGGGAAGGATTTTACCGAACTACTGGAGAAATCGTTGAGATTGGTCGGAAGTGAAAAAGAAAGGGTCATTGTCATTTCGATCCCTGACTGGGGAGTGACGCCCTATGCCACTTCGTTGGGGCGTGATAAGACGAAAATTGCATTGGAAATCGACCTTTTTAACGAGAAAAAGAATTCATTGACCGAAGCTTTGGGCGTCAGGTATTTGGACATAACTACAGAATACCGTTCGCTGGGCCATATGGAGCAATACCTTGCAGGCGACGACCTACATCCGAGCGAAAAAGTATATGACCGATGGTCGGAAATGCTGCTGGAAATAATCTTGAATGAAATGAATCTCAGGTAAGCCCACGGAAAGCGATGGGATTACCTGAGAACATGCTACCTTGTTCCTTTAGGAAGCACATTAGATATCAACGACACCTTTTCGATAGGTTCTGAGGCGTTGGAATAAATCCTGACCACCGAATTCTGCTTTCCCATTTTACCCGCTGAATTGAAGGAGACCTTGATTTCTCCCCCCTGACCCGGGGCAATAGGTTCCTTTGGCCAAGCAGGAACGGTACACCCGCAGGTGGCAGCTACGTTTGAGATAATCAACGGTGTTTTACCCGTATTTTCAAACTTGAACACATGCTGTACCTTATCCCCTTGGGTAATATTGCCAAAATCAACAGAGGATTCCTGAAAGGAAATCACCGGTGTTTCGGCCGACCTTTCCTGTGCATGAACAGTCATTGCCATCAGTATTCCGACGAACAACAAATAAGCTATCTTCTTCATATTTTCAAATTGTGGTTAATCCAACTCCTCTACGCTTTTAAGGAAAAACTTTCCGTGAAAGTTCACCATAAACAACACTTCTTTTGCTCGGGTCATGGCCGTATAAAGCCAACGGATGTACTGTCGATCCAACTGCTGATCGGTGAGATAACCTTGATCCACAAAAACGGCATCCCACTGTCCACCTTGGGATTTATGGCAAGTCAATGCGTAGGCAAACTTTACCTGCAGGGCATTGAGATAGGGATCTTTCTTCAACGACTCCCTAAGCTCCTTTTTGCCCGACACGTCTTGGTAGTCCATAGACACCTCTCGATAAAGTCTACTCCATTCCTCCTGCCCTAATGAAGGCGAAGTGCTATACAATGTATCCAGAATGATCTTTGCTTCGAAATAGGGCTCATCTGGATAATCAATTAGCCTCAGTTCCAACGTAGCAAACCTTAGGCCATACAGTTCCTCAAAGGAACGGATTTTTAAAATCTCCACAAAATCCCCGTTTGCCAAAAAGCTTATCCGATCCGAATCGGCCATGTAGGTGTAGTTGTTTTTAACAATCATTAACCTATCCCCTGCGGAGATCTCATCCTCAAAAAAATGGATCGTTCGTCTAATGTACTGATTGTACTGAACCGCCGCCTTATTGGAACGGGTCACTATCACTGTACTGTCCAGGCCAAAGGTATCGTAGGCATACCTCAATCCATCTTCCAGGCGTTCTCCGTTCATACGAAAAAAATCCTTGAAGGATCTAGAATAAAACCTAATTGTTGGTTCCTTTTTTGCAAGTTCATTTCTCAGCCTGGTCGCATTATAGAGAATGCCAGAATCCATTTGCTGCCTGGTCACCTCTGTAAACTGCACCTCCTCAACCGTAAGCCCAAAGTGTCGGACTAGATAATGTCTATCCAATGCCGGACTATGTTCGCTTCCGACAGGCGGAAGCTGAGCCTCGTCACCTATGAGCAGTAATCGATTGGAGTCGTGCTGAAAAACAAACAGCGCCAAATCCCGAAGCAGAAAGTTGGAGGTCCCGCTGTCGTCCGCCAACATTGATGCTTCGTCAACGATAAACAAGGTCTGCTGATAGTAGTTCTTTTGAAGCTCAAAGCCTCCTCCGGAAGAAGCCCCGTCTTCACTGGGCCGATAAATTATCTTGTGTATGGTAAATCCGGTTTTGCCTGCATATCCGCTCATTACCTTGGCCGCCCTACCGGTAGGGGCCATCATCAGTGACCGCATGTTTAGGCGGGGCAGTGCTTTTACCAGCGCAGCAACCACCGAAGTTTTCCCCGTGCCGGCATAGCCCTTTAATACGAAGGCAGACTTAGGTACAACCTCTTCCCCCAGAAATCTGTCCATAAGGTGGAAGAAACGCTCTTGACTGGCAGTGGGCCGATGGGGAAAATATTTTCGAATGTGGACAGATGGCTTTTGCAACGCGTTATATTTACGGAACAGACACGAATCTAAGGGGAATATGCCTAACATAAAAAAAGAAATTGAGGAGAAATTTGGAAACCGGCTACGTACCAGGGTGAATGGAATCTTGGTCAGGGACAACAAAATACTCATGATCAAACACCGCATGGGTGAAGGCAGATTTTTTTGGAACGTACCGGGCGGAGGCATGAAGTATGGCAGCAGCGCACCCGAAAACTTGATAAGGGAATTTAAAGAGGAAACCGGGCTCCACATACAGGTGGATGAATACCTATTTCTCCACGAGTTTCTCGAGCCTCCCCTTCATGCCATCGAGCTATACTTTGCGGTGTCGGTGGTAGGAGGCAAACTGGAATTGGGAAAAGATCCCGAACTGGATGGCAATAGCCAACTGATCAGCGAAATTCAGTTCCTTGGAGTAGATGACATAGAAAAAATCAGCAACAAAGAAAAACATGCCATGTTCTGGGGAATAAAATCTGCGGATGACCTAGGAAAATGGAAAGGATATTTTAATTTTGGAAATAAATGCATAAACTAGCATCTTATTAAAAACCATCAAATCTTTAAATCATATTAACAGACGTTAAAATCAATCAAAAATGAATCTGACCAGAATTTTATCCGTCGTCTTCCTATTGGGTGCACTTGGATTAGGGTACAAACTTTATTTGGGAGTGGACGAAGTAGTGGAAGAAGAGAAAAGACTTGCTCGTACAGAAGCCAGGATTATCGAAAAACTCCAGATGCTCCGTGATGCGCAGATCGCCTACCGAGGGGCAAAAGGTCAGTATGCCGGAAGCTGGGAAGAGTTAAGGGATTACATCAGTGATGGTGACATTTTCATAGTGGTGAGAAAAGAAACCACCAAGCTGTTGGATTATGGTAAGGAAGAGATTACCGTTACCTTCGATACACTTGGTTCTGTTAACGTAATGGATTCCTTGTTTAACGAACGAAAGTATCCAGATTTCAACTTGGAAACCCTGAATGTGGTACCTGGATCCGGTGGAAAAACCTTTGAGTTCTTCACCGACAAAATCGAAAGAAGCGGGCGTGAAATCGCCGTATTTGAAATTAGGGATCCTGCTCCCATCAACCCGGCAAGAAGGAAGAACAACAATGAAAAGGCACTCCGCGTGGGCTCTAGAGTCGATGCCTCTACCTCGGGTAACTGGGAATAAACCTTGGCTAATAGCGGAAAATATATCCTGAGTAAATTTCATGGCGATAAACTGGATCTCGATGAGGTATCCGGTTTATCGCTTTTCTTGTTTACCAGGAATCTGATTGTATTGGCCAAAAATGAATCCAAAAGAATTGCTGCGGTCAATCTATATTCATTTCAGGAGCGATCGGACTTAAACAATATCATCGACGAAGATCCGCTTATAAACTCACCCAATACCTCCGGACGACTTTACCTTCACAACGGTTGCTTCATTTTGGTGCCTCAATCCCTTTTTGACCCTTCCCATTGCGACGCATACCTTAACTTACACACGTCCTTCATTCCATCAGAGATGGAAGTGTTTTACGATGGTGTTCATGGCAATAGCATCCAAGTGGTTGGATGCGCAGAGAAGGAGTTGCTATCGGCCTTGGACACGGCACTCCCTGATTTAGATGTTTCCTCGGGGGCTACTGTCTATCTTTCTTTTCTCCTGGATAGCTTCACCCCGTCCAACGAGCAAGAACTTGTTTTAATGCCCTCTCTAGGGTCATTGTATGTTGGTGCTTTTCAATCCGGAAAGTTGGTCTTATTCAATCATTTCCCCATACATACGGAACAAGACCTAATGAAATACCTCTTCTCGACGGTTAAAACACTTGGCTTTGACCAACAGACGATACAGGCGTGGATTATAGGGGATTTGGCCCATGTATTTGGTTCGACAGAACAGCTACAGCCGTTTTTCAATCGCCTTGACCATATGGCCACTCCGGAGACCCTTCTCTACGAGCCAGGCGCCATCGAGTTTCAAAAATCCGGTCTACTTGAAGCCTACTGGGGCCATTAACGTTCAATTATGAAGACTGCACTGTTTCCAGGTTCCTTTGACCCTTTTACCAAAGGGCATCACGACATTGTGCTGCGCGGACTAAACCTGTTCGATGAAATCATCATATCTATTGGACATAATACGACCAAAAAGACCCGCTATTTCGAGGTGGATTTCATGGTAGACAAAATCGAAAAACTGTATCAAAATCACCCCAATGTCCGGGTGGTTCTCTACAACGAACTCACTTCTTCGCTTGCCAAACGAGAGGGGGCAAATTACCTGCTCCGGGGATTGAGAAACACTACGGACTTTGAGTACGAGAACACCATCAGTCAGATGAACCGGTACCTCAACGAGGAGCTTGAAACGGTTTTCTTGATCACATCCCCACAATTCGCAGCAATTTCCTCCACCATCATTCGGGAGGTTCACCGCTATGGAGGCGATGTATCTGAATTTTTACCCTACGACATCTGAAGCACTTTGGGGCAGGACTTCAAAAAACGCTTATACAGGTATCGCATCGATGGATAGGAATTCACTAGGGCAATTTTGGCTTCCTGATGCGTCATCCATCGGATATCGTCTATACCCTCCTCTACCTGAGGGGCCATTTCCGAATCCTTCACGCATTCCATCGAGTACCAATAGGTCTTTTTAAGGATATTCTTCCGGTTTTGGGTATACGTATGCCACGTTTTACCTATAGGTGCCTTTAACCTGACCTTAAGGCCACACTCCTCCTCCACTTCCCGAATGGCACACGCTTCCGGGGTTTCTTTTTTCTCAAACTTACCTTTGGGAAAATCCCATTTACCAAGACGATGGATAAAAAGTATTTTATCATCCTCTTTCGTAACCACTCCACCCGCTGCCTTTACTATGTAAAACCTGCTCTTGATGAATTCCTGCAACTCCTCTTTGATCCCACTGACAACCGTAATACTGTCCAGTTTTTTCAACTTCCGGGTACGAAGAAGATAGAGCAGCTTCACTATGATCTCACGGGAGGGGTTAATGATCAACACATCGTCAAACAACCCGGTAAAATGGGGCAAATCCTCTGGTTTGTCGTAAATGACTTCAAAGGTACGGTTGGTCTGTAATTCTGACGGGGAACAAAGCTCCAAAGGCTTGTCGTTGATAAAAATCTTCATTGCCCAAGCAAGTTTTTTCAAAAATGCACTTTTTTTTTACCCCTCACAACCTTGGTTAAAAATTTATACCATAATTTTGATCCATGGAATTAGAACAAGTGAATACTTCGGAGAAAATCGCCCAATACTTACTGGAAATCAATGCCATCCGATTAAAACCCAATGATCCCTTCACTTGGGCCTCGGGCTGGAAATCCCCCATTTATTGCGATAACCGCCTCGCTCTTTCTTATCCCAAAGTTCGGAGTTATATCAAAGACGCCATTGTGGCTGTGGTCAGTGAACACTTCGCCGAGGCGGAGGCAATCGCCGGGGTAGCTACCGCCGGAATACCACAAGGTGCCCTCACAGCAGACGCATTGAACTTACCGTTTCTCTACGTTCGCTCCAAGCCGAAGGGGCACGGTATGGAAAATATGATCGAAGGAAAAGTCACCCCCGGACAGCGGGTGGTCGTTATTGAGGATTTGGTGTCTACGGGCGGAAGTTCGTTAAAAGCAGTCGAAGACCTTCGGGCGGCCGGATTTGTGGTTATGGGCATGGTCTGCATCTTTACCTATGGGTTTGACATAGCCAGGGAGAATTTTGAAAAAGCCGGTGTCAAGTTAATCTCACTGAGCGATTATGAGCATATGCTACCAAATGCCGTCAAAAACGCCTATGTATCCGCAGAGGACCTCGCAACCTTGGGGCAATGGAGGCAAGACCCTGCCAATTGGAAACAGTGACGAACATTCACTGTTTCCGTTAGAATTTTTCAATCACACCTAATCCAAAAAGTGCGAAATCGTACTTAACAGGGTCCTGTGGATCCAATAGCCGAAGATTGGCCGTAAGTTCTTGGGCTGTTAGCCAATCCGTCTGCTTTCGTTGGATCAGCCCCAGCTTTCTAGCGACCCGGTCTACGTGCAGATCACAGGGGCAAACTAGCTGGTAGGGCTTGATCTTTCTCCAGATCCCAAAATCCACCCCTCGCCCGTCGTCCCTGACCATCCAGCGCAAAAACATATTGATTCGCTTACACGCTGCCTTCCTTGCGGGTGTCGCCACATGCTTTTTTGTCCTTGCAGGGGCATCCTCCAAACTAAAAAAATATTCGTGGAAGCCAGTCAGAAGCCTTTCCATGACATCCACTTCCCCGGACCAAGCCAATGTGAACGCATCCTCCAAGCTCTCATGCTTCCCATATAGGAACTTGAAAAAAGCAATGAAATACAGAGTGTCTACGTCGTTGAAGGTTCGGTGCTTAAAGGCTAAAAACGGCCTCAAATCCTGCTCACTATGGTGAAGAATGAAGTCATGAGGGCTATTGTCCATCCACTCCAATAGCTGGAAGCTTTTTTGAATGATGGTTTTCCGCTGCCCCCACGCTAATGTGGCGGCAAAGAAGCCGGCAATTTCAATATCCTGCTTTTTGGTAAACTGGTGGGGTACAACGATGGGATCCGAAGGGATAAAAGCTGGTTGGTTAAATTCCAACACTTTCTCCTCTAGAAATTCCCGCAGGTTTTCTAAAATCATCCTGCAATGGAAACTTTCACCTCCCCACCCTGAATTCCATCAAACCACTTAAAATACAAAAAGTCATCAGTCTTCTCCGAAAGATGCCAATCAAAGCATTTGACATTGGTGAGCTTAGTCAGCTTATCATCGTCAGGATTATATAAGCAGATGTCAAAATCGGGAATTTCCTTGATATCAGTAGTGTTCCATTTTTCTACGATCAACCCCTCGTCCAAAACCTTTACCTTCTTGCCGAAAATAAAATCCTCGATTATCGAAGGTATGCCGTCTCTACGCCTGAAATGATAACAGTTGGGGCCGAAAATAATCTGCTTGTACAGTTTGCCTTCCAATAGGTCGGACTCATTGCTCATCTGCTCCCATCCACTGTTCACCACCTCCTTCACCTTGGACTTACTTAGTCTGCTTAGCAGTGTGGAAATCCATGAAAAGAACATTGTCACTGTGACGAACAAAACGCCAAAGGTAGCCAACACAGGATAGGAGATTATAAAGATTGCGTTCCAAATGAATTTAAATACGTGATGGAACAGTAACTGAATTTTATTCATTAGTAGGTAGTCAACTGCTCAAAATTAATTGATAATCAACAAATAACCAAAAAGTGACCATCATGAACGAACCGAGCGAGCCAAACAAAAACCAAAGCTTCTGCTGTATTAGTAGGAAATCTCAACCGGAAAACGTGGGTTCACCGCCTTTAGCTGATCATACGCCGCTTTGGATACTTTTATGAGCAATCTGGAATTATCTCCAGTATTGGGCAGGGTGCCTACCACTCTCGCAAATATTGTCACGTCGTTGTCTTCGTTTCGTATTCTCATGATGGTGCCTACCGGAGCGTTTCTATGGAGAACCAGGTATTTTTTGTGATTTCCTGTTCCCTCAATTACCTCAGCCTGCCCTGTTTCTTTAACATTTTTGAAAGCAGTGGATTCTGCCTCTGCCGTCGACCCCGCACCTGATGAAGTGGAAGCCGGAGGAGATGAGACGGTATTGGAGGCACTAGAAGTGCCTGCATCCGGGGCTGGAAGCCTGGTAACAGGTATACTGGCACCTGTTTCCCGGCCTACTTTAAGAACTTGGCCCACCGAAAGGTTATTTGATGAAAGCGCGTTCCAAGTGATTAGATCCTCTACCTTGGCCTGATGGGTCTGTGCAATAGAAAAGAGGGTCTCCCCTTGGGAAACGGTATGGGATTTCCATCCGCCTACACTGGATGTAGCGGGAGCTGGAGGCGGGGAAGCGGATGAGACATTCCTTTCCGGGCGAGATGAGGGTTTCTCCTCCGCTACAGCCACTACTTCTTCCCTTTTGGGCTTGGACTCCGTCCTGGCGGCTTCACCTCTTTTCGGTTGTGCAACTGCCACTTTTTGGTCTGCCAAGGCCACCGTTTCTTGAATTTGCTGCGTCACCGGATCAGCCACTTCTTGGTTGACTCCCTTGATCACCAATGCCTGGCCTACACTCAAATCTGCGCCTTGTAATTTATTCCACTCCTGAATATCCTGTACACTCACGCCATGCTTTCGGGAAATGCCAAAAAGCGTTTCACCAGGTTGGACATTATACAATATAGCTCCCTCAGGGATTGCTTCTTTCTCCACAAATGGTACCAAAATCCGCTGTCCGATTTTGAGTCCATCCTTGAGCACTTCGTTATTTTGAACAATGTCACTAACGGGCGTATTATATCGACGGGAGATCCCAAAAATAGTCTCTTGGGGTGCCACTTGGTGAACGATATACGTCTTTCCCCCTATCCTTTCAACACCGATGGAATCTACAGGAATCAAATTTTCCGCCCAAGACAGGGTGGTTATAATACTAAAAACAGACAGTAACAGATACCTTCTCATGCCCTAATGCTGGTTTTGTGTATGCTAATTTTGATCCTAATGCAAAGTTCAACTTTATTTTTTCAATTGCAACTGAGCCCATGACCAATTAGGCCATTCAGGGATTTTATATGTATATTCAACCCCAAATAGCCATGACTATGAATCGACAACACGTTTTGCTGATTATCATTATTTTTTTCGTCCTACTGGGCCTACATGCCTATGGTAACGAAAATGAGCGTGAGACGGACAAAAAAAAGGTGTTCGTTTTTGAACTGAAGAGTGACATTGACCCAAGAACCAACCGGAAGGTCAAACTGGCAATGGCGGAGGCAGAGAAAATATACGCTGACCTGATTATCATCCACATGGACACCTATGGTGGTGCCGTCAAGGACGCAGATGATATCCGTACCATGATCCTTGAGTCCAAGATTCCAGTCTATTCCTTCATTGACAAAGACGCCGCTTCAGCGGGTGCATTGATTTCCATTGCATGCGACAGTATTTACATGGCACCGGGTGGAAGTATAGGTGCTGCTACCGTTGTAGTTGGCGGTACAGGTGAAGCCGCCCCCGATAAGTACCAATCCTACATGAGGTCTATGATGCGGAGCACGGCCGAAGCGCGGGGCAGGGATCCTAAAATCGCCGAGGCGATGGTAGACGAAAAAATTGAGATACCAGGAATTACCAAGGAAGGAGAAGTATTGACCTTTACGGTGTCAGAAGCCATTGCCAACAATTTTTGCGAAGCCCAAGTGTCCACAATCGCTGATCTCCTATCGCATATTGGATGGGAGAATCACGAGCTGGTTGAGTACGAGCCTTCCTCTGTGGAGGATATCATATCCATTTTTCTAAACCCGGTTGTCAGCGGCTTCTTGATCCTAATTATTTTTGCCGGCATCTACTTTGAATTGCAGACTCCCGGCATTGGCTTTCCCATTTTGGCAAGCGTCATCGCTATCATCCTCTATTTTATACCCTATTACCTCACCGGGCTTGCGGCCAACTGGGAAATAGCGGTGTTTATCCTTGGCGTCATCTTCCTCTTGATTGAGATTTTTGTCCTACCCGGATTTGGCATTTTTGGGGTATTGGGAATTCTGGGGATCCTCACAGGACTAACTTTGGGCATGCTGCCAAACGATCTCTTTGATTTTACCTTTGTAGCATCAGGAAAACTGTTTACTGCGCTTCTCACGGTGCTTTTATCGGCGATTACTGCCACCATTTTACTGTTCACCATTATGCCAAAGGTAAATTCTTGGAAGGCATTTAGTCGGATCTCCTTGGCCACCACTCAACAACGCGCGGACGGCTTCACTTCTTCTATTTATTCCATCGATCTGGTGGGCAAAGAGGGTGTCGCTCATACCCGTCTGCTTCCTAGTGGCAAGATCCTAGTAGACGACGAACTATATGACGCATATTCCCGTGGGGAGTTTATAGACAGGGGAGATCGGGTCAAAATCATCAGTGCGGAGGGGACGTCGCTCCGAGTGAGAAAGATTGATCCCATTACGTAAAACAGATGCTTCCCCTGTCCACTGCTGCCGGGTATCTTAAACTTTTAACCTTGTACTTGATCGTTCATGCGCCTTTTACGGAGAATATACTCAATTTACGGCACAATCGTGTTTTTTGGCACTTTCTTCTTGCTGCTGCCAGTTTTTGTTCTTACGATTGAAGTGCCTTCTTGGAACAAATACGGACGAAAACTTAACCGGATTTGGTCTACCATCTTTTTCAGTTTTCTTCTCATACGCGTAAGATTTGAAAACTTGGAATATCTCAAGGCCAACCGCCAATACGTGATCGTTTCCAACCACTTCTCTTACCTGGATATCCCTGTATTGGGATTGATACCCTTTGATTTGGTGTTTGTGGGCAAAGCCTCTTTGGGAAAGATCCCCCTTTTCGGCTATATGTTTAGGAATCTTCATATTGCCGTAGACAGAACCAGTCTCAAGAGCAGGGGAGCCTCCATCGCCAAGGCAAAAGAGGCAATTGATCAAGGTGCCAGTGTGGTAGTTTTCCCAGAAGGCGGCATCAACAGTCAGAACCCTCCGCGTCTGGCAAGGTTCAAGGACGGTGCGTTTCGTATCGCCATGGACAAACAAATTCCCCTTATTCCTATCACCTTATCCTATAATCATTTAATTTTGCCCGACGACGGAAGGTTTTTACTTCGACATAAAAAGGCCAAAGTCGTCATACACCCACCAGTGTCTGTTCATGGTTCCAATACAAAAACGGTGAACGGTCTGAAGGAGCATTGCTTTGGTGTTATTCAGGAACAATTGCTTAGGGACAATCCGGGGGCAGATGTGTCGATGGACACAAGGCAGTAATACAGGTAATTTGTTGAAATAAGAGAAAAATGAAAATAGACGTAGCTACGTTAAAAAAGATCGCCCACTTGGCCCGACTTGAATTTGATGAAGAAAGTGCGGAAAAAATGACTTCCGATATGACGCAGATTCTGGACTGGGTAGAAAAGCTAAACGAAGTAGATACCAGCAACGTATCACCTATCACTACTATGTCGTCGGAAGAAAATGTTTTGAGAGAGGATGTGGTAGGTACTCACTTGAACCATGAAAAAGGATTAATGAATGCCCCCCACCGGGACTCAGATTACTTTAGGGTTCCGAAGGTATTGGAGTAATGAAATCCAGCACCGAAAAACGGATTTTTTCAGCAATCTTCGTGTTATTGCCAATCGTTCTGGCCGCTTTAGGGGGGATTGGTCTCATCTATTCCGGATTGTTTTTCTATCGAGGTTCCATTCCCTTGGCTACCGGTGTGGTTTCCGACAGGGTCAATGTACCCCTTGATACCATTTCATTGGGATTTGCCCAGTTCCATTTGGAAACACAGAATTTCCTCCTATTCCAACTGTTTGAATCCCTCCCTCCACTCAGTTTTCCCTTGGAAAGCCAAATCATCGGTTTATCTATCTGGTTGTTGTTTTCGCTGGGAGTGATATTGGTCAGTGGGTTTCAGCGATACCCATTTATAGGAGGTATGGTTGTTGCTATTTTTCTACTAGTCCTGTCTGGGGTAAATGACCTTGAGATAAGCCAGCTGGGACAAAACTCAGGCTTGGTCATTTCTCTTCTTGGACTGATCTTTCCTGCCATTGTCCTACATACTTTTTTCCCAAACAGCACCCTGAAACTACGGAGCGGCATTATCCTTGCAATCGCGTTCGTTACCTGGGCAACACTTATCCAGCTGTCTCCGGTACCGGCACCTACGTTGCTCCTGTCCGAACTGGGCGGTCTAAGTGCCCTGATTATATCCACTATATTTATTCTTTACATCGGGCATGCAGTCATAGGCAGTTGTTTTGTGGCGCTTTCGACGCTAAACCAAGGGATAGGGCTAAAAATTACCTGGCACTTCACCTTACTGTCGATCGCTTACCTTTCATTGATTGCATTGCTGTTTTTGCAGGCCATAGGTGAGATCCGGACTTCGTTCCCTTTGCCTCCCGTATACCTGATTTTTATCGCAACCGGCATTCTTGGCTACTTTGAAACGAGTCGCAAAATCAGGCAGATACCTCAGCCTTATGGTCTGGCATTGATTGGCAAGGGCATTTACCTCATAGGGTTTGCCATTAGCAGCTTGGTTTGGTTTAAGGCAGAACTTACCGCCAATGCCCCGATGGGCGACTTCCTTACGCATGTATTCCTGTATTCACAGATCGGATTTGGGTTGTTGTTTTTTTTGTATTTGATTTCCAACTTCATTGGCATCATGAACACAGGTACTCCTGTGGAAAAAATCATGTATCGGCCGCCCTTTTTCCCTTATTTTCACATGCGTATGGGAGCTTTGCTGAGCTTTCTTGTACTGGCAATCTTTTCTGATGCTGTTCTTCTGGTTCAGCTTCATTCTACTTCGATCAATCTTTCTGCCGACTACTACCAGGCATTGGGAAGGAATCGAGAGGCAGCTATTCTTTATGAACATGCGTTTGACCGATACCGGAACAACCCGAAAAACCTAAACACCCTTGCCCATTTCTATTTCAATGAGCGACAGCCCACTCCCGGTATTCAAGCCCTGATAAGAAGTTTTGACGAACGCCCAAACGTACCGGATATCATCCTGCTGACGTCAAAATTGCAGGGCACTTCCAAACACAGCGATGCCCTGTTTTACCTTGAGGAGGGTCTCAAGTATTTCCCCAGAAATCCCTATCTGTTAAATAACCTTGCGTATCTAAAAGCCAAACAGCTTAAGCCCAGAGAGGCGTTGGCACTGTGGCAGGAGATGGATAAAAAGGTAGATATTCGAGATGCCAACCTACAAGCGTTGTATGCCTTGCATGACCTATCTTGGGTTGACGGGGAATTGGACAAAAACCCACTGGGGCAGGTAAACAGAATGGCCAATTATAACATGGTACATCAAACCGCCCCATTTTCCCTCCATACCGATTCGATCCGGATACCCTCCTCGGTAAATCTTGCCATACTCAGAAACCAATGGAGCCAAGCAGCTGATACAGATTACGTCCAAGACATTCACCAAATAGACCGAATCCTGGAAAGGGAACTTCCACCGTCTGTGGTCGCTGAACTCATGGAAACCAAAGTAATCAGGAACTACCAGGAAGGGGAACTAAACGCCACGTTGAACAACCTTGGATTCCTGGCAACCAATTATACGGGCAGTGCAGGTTTTTTTCTTTCCATGCAGGCCAAAATCTTTGCCTCTCAGTACGACTTTAACCGGGCAGCCGACGCCTTTTTAGAAGCTGAGAAACAAGGCTTTTCACAGGTAGACGAAGATGTCCTGGCAATAATCAAACTAGCGGGAAAAGGGGATGAAGCGCAAAGACTCGCCGAAAAATACAGCGTAACTTTTCCAGCTTGGATGAGTTTGGGCGAAGATACCTCTACAGAACCCAACGATCTTATGATTTTGGCTGAAGGATTGGCCGGCTTGCTTACCAACACCAAGGAACCTGCCTGGGAATTCCTAGATCGGCTTAATGGCGCACAGCGAAAGGCCGATTATGCAGTTCAGTTACTTTTCCGGAAATCCCACTGGCTCGAATCCCACGAGTTCGAGACCATAGGAAAAGTACTAAAAGCAGCCTACCCCGACAAAACGGCTGA
This sequence comes from Lunatimonas lonarensis, assembly GCF_000390185.1. GTDB lineage: Bacteria > Bacteroidota > Bacteroidia > Cytophagales > Cyclobacteriaceae > Lunatimonas > Lunatimonas lonarensis. Next base: position 275,035 of record NZ_AQHR01000088.1, read on the forward strand.
TATTGAATCCATTATTGCCTTTTTTAGGGATGACCTACCCATCCCTGATAATCAAGCGTTAGAGTGGCTACCAAAAATCGCCACAGATCCCGTCGCAAATGCCTATATGACCCCACTCGTATTGCGCAAAACGAGGGAAACCGAAAACGACATTGATGCATACAACTTGCTTCACGCTGCCACCAGATTAAACCGCGACCCGCTACTTTGGATAGAGTTGGTTAGGTATAGCAGAAAAATCGGCCAAGCCAACTATGCAAGCAGCTACCTGATGGAAATGAGTACTTGGATGGAAGCAGAGGAGCTGATCCAACTGCAGATCAATTACCTCCGATAGGGTTTGACCTCAATCCGGACGCGGGTTAAAAAACCCTGCCCTGATTCATCAATTCCTCTATTTCCTCTGCTTCGATGGGGATATGTTGCATTAGATCCAGGTTTCCGCCTTGCTGTATCAAAAGATTATTTTCCAAACGAATCCCGATCCCCTCCTCCGGAATATAGATCCCCGGCTCCACGGTGAAAACCATCCCTTCCTCGATAGGATCGTAAATGGTTCCAACGTCGTGCACATCGAGACCCAAATGGTGGGAGGTCCCGTGCATAAAATATTTCTTGTATGCCGGCCATTGCGGATCCTGCTTGGCCACATCTTCCTCAGAAATCAAGCCCAGCCCCATCAGTTCATACTGCATCACCGCGCCGATTTCCCGGTGATAGTCCTGAATAGTGATCCCCGGGCAGAGCATATTGCAGGCCTTTCGGTGAACCCTCAAAACCGCTTCATATACCTGTCGTTGCCTTTTGGAAAATCGCCCACCCACCGGCAGGGTACGGGTCATGTCCGCATTGTAATTACCATACTCCGCACCCACGTCAAACAACACCAAATCCCCTTCTTGACAGACTTGGTCATTATCGGTGTAATGAAGGACACAGGCATTCTTTCCAGAGGCAATGATGGGCTCATAGGCAAAGCCTTTACTTCCTCGACGTACAAACTCATGCAAAAATTCAGCCTCTAACTCGTATTCCTTCACACCGGGTTTGAGTACTTGTAAAATCCGACGAAACCCCGCCTCCGTGATATCACATGCATGCTGCATCTGCGCGACTTCTTCGGATTCCTTCACCGCTCGTAGTCGGTGCATCAATGGGGCTACCCTCCGGTAAGTGTGCAGGGGATATCGCTCGCGGCATTGCTTGATAAACCGAGCGTCTCTTGTTTCCACGTGCACGGTGGCCCTCAGATGTTCATTCGTGTTTAAAAAGACCTCATCACTTAGTGCCATCAGCATCGTCCATATCCCTTCAAAAGCGTCCAGCCATTCTATTCGGGAGACTCCGGAACTTGCACTTGCTTCCTCCTTGGTCAGTTTATGGCCCTCCCAAACCGCTATGTGCTCGTCTGTTTTACGTATAAAGAGAATTTCCCTCATTTCTTCTTTGGGACAATTCGGGCAAAGAACCAAGATCGTCTCTTCCTGGTCTATACCTGTGAGGTAAAAGAGATCATTGTTCTGTCTAAACCTCATGGTACCGTCTGCATTGGTAGGCAGTACGTCGTTTGCGTGAAATATGGCAAGTGCATTTTGGGGAAGCTTCCCAACCAACTTTTTTCGATTTCGAATGTACAGATCCTTATCCAACGGTTGATAACGCATACTAATCAGATTGGTGTAATTGATAAAACATTTAGTGTAAATAAATCAAACACTTCGCAGCCCTCACACACTGGGAAATAACCCGCAAGGAAGGAAATTATCCTCCACTTGCGGTAAAGTCCCCGTTCGAAGCAACATACAAGCAGGCCGCCCAAGCCGCGGCAAGATATCACCTTTACCGATAAAAAGTTACCAGAAACACATAAAAGTCATCCAACCACCGAAAGACAGGCAAGGTCAAATACCTATTTGTATTGCTCCGGCATGGTCTCCAAATGGGCAGCAAAACCATGGTCTACCTTAAAACAGGTTTTTCATGCGTTCCCACAATTCCTATCATGTATTACCGATTATTGCTGCTATTTTTGTATTTTAGAAGTGTATCAAATTGGAATGTCGTATCAGATCAAGGAATTAGCAAACGGGATCCGCATTGTTCACCAAGAGGTCACCCATACCCGAATGGTGCATTGTGGATTTATTTTGGACATAGGAAGTAGGGATGAGGAAAAAGACCAGGTAGGGTTGGCGCATTTTTGGGAACACATGGCTTTTAAAGGTACCCATAAACGTAAAGCCTTTCATATCATCAACCGGCTCGATTCCCTGGGTGGCGAGCTCAATGCCTATACAACCAAGGAAAAGCTGTGCTTTTACTCCAGTGTACTAAAAGAGCACTTTGGCAAAGCCGCCGAGCTGCTATGCGATATTACCTTCAACAGCATTTTTCCTCCGAAGCAGATTGAAAAAGAACGACAGGTGATATTGGAAGAGATGGCCATGTACCAAGATTCCCCTGACGACTCCATCCAAGATGATTTTGATGAAATATTGTTTCCCGGGCACAGTCTAGGAAACAACATCCTAGGGACGGAAGAATCTGTTCGGGCATTTAGGCAAGCACACTTCCTCGACTTTATCCAGAGCCGCATGGATACCTCAAAAATTGTCTTTTCGGTAGTTGGAAACATCAGCTTTAAAAAAGTTTTGACAGTAGTAGTTCCCTTCTTGTCTGCCATCCCCTCAAAACGCAGCGTATACAGGCGTCTTCCCGTCAATGGGTATGTACCAAAGGTTACCACCACCTACAAGGAGATAACACAGGCCCACTGTGCCTTGGGAAGGCCTACTTTGGGGCTCAAAGACCCCAACCGTTACAAGTTGTTTTTGCTCAATAATATTTTAGGTGGACCAAGCATGAACTCGCGATTGAATATGGCCCTGCGGGAAAAACATGGGCTGGTTTACAGCATTGAATCCGTGTATCAGGCCTATACCGACGCAGGATTCATTGGTATATTTTACGGTACGGAAGAACCGTCCGCGACCAAAGCCCGTAGGATAGTCATGCGGGAACTCAGGCGTATACGCGAAAAAAAACTCGGCACATTGCAACTCCACATGGCAAAAGAACAGACCATCGGCCAAATGGCTATGGCAGAGGAAAACTACCCTGGCTTAATGTTGGTATACGGCAAAACGTTGCTTGACAAAGGCTATATTGAGCCGTTGGAGCGTATTTTTTCCCTCATAAAATCGGCCTCTGCAGAGGATCTTCAAGATCTTGCCCAAGAAGTTTACAACGAGGATCAATTCAGTGTGTTATCCTACCTCCCCAAACCCGATTAGACCATGATAGAAGATGCTTTGTTTACCTACTGTGTCGATCATACTGACAAGGAGGATGCGGTGTTGGAGAATATCGCACGGCAGACCCATCTGAAAGTGCTCAAACCCCGCATGATATCCGGCCCCGTTCAGGGAAAATTTTTGGAACTACAGACCAAAATGCTTAAGCCTCGCTTGGTGCTGGAAATAGGCACATTTACCGGCTATGCGGCTGTTTGCATGGCCAGAGGCTTGGATGACATGGGTCGTCTTATTACACTGGACATCAACGATGAGCTTGAGGAAATGGTGAGGGGCTTCTTCGGGTCTTCGGGTGTTGGACATAAAATTGACTACCGCATAGGCAATGCCCTTAAATTAATTCCAAAAATTACTGGTAACTTTGATATGGTGTTCATCGATGCGGACAAAATCAACTATTCCCGGTATTATGACTTGGTAATAGACCGCCTTAATCCGGGAGGAATCATTTTTGCCGACAATATTCTCTGGTCCGGTAAGGTACTTGAGAGCCACCGCAAAAAGCTGGATAAAGATACGGCCGCCATATTGGCGTTTAACCGAAAAGTTCAAAACGATCACAGGGTAGAAAATGTCATACTCCCGATTCGTGACGGCATTATGATGGCCAGAAAACGAACCTAATACAGGGCATGAGAATAGCAAAAATATTTCCACTTTTAATGATTTGGCTGGCTTCCCTGCCGGCCATTGCGCAGGTACCGGAAGTTCCTTCTGTGATCTACTTTGCGGACATGACGCTTCAGCTCAATGAGCAGGCACGTAGGGAAATACAAGCGGATGTGAACGCACTCTATCGAAATCCCCAATATTTTCAGATCAAGCTGGACCGTGTCAACCTGTACATGCCCATAGTAGAGCGGGTGCTTCGTGAACAGGGCGTTCCGGATGATTTAAAATACCTGGTTATCCAAGAGAGTAGCTTGATTTCAGATGCCGTTTCCACCTCCAATGCAGTGGGTTTCTGGCAATTTAAAAAAGGGACGGCCGAAGAGGTCTTTCTGCGTGTGGACAACCAAGTCGACGAGCGAAAGAATATCGTCTCCTCTACCCGAGGGGCTGCCCTGTACCTGAAAAAGCACCAAGGGCATCTGAACAACTGGGCAACAGCCTTGGTGTCTTATCAAATGGGCCTCGGAGGAGCACGGGGGTATTTTGGCGACCAGTATAAGGGGAAGCGAACCATGGAAATAGACAGAAATTCCCATTGGTACCTTAAAAAGTACCTCGCCCATAAAATCGCCTTCGAAGGACAAACCGGCAAACTCGTAAGTAATGGCGATTACCTACACGAATATACGGTCAAAGGCCCAACCACACTGGCCGAGGTGGCCAGGCAGTTGGGAGTATCCGAAAACCACTTAAAAGATTATAACAAATGGGCCCCGACCGGTACGATCCCTGGTGACAAAACCTATGTCGTGACTTATATTCAAAAAGGCATCGCGCCTGTTCGACCGGCCATTCAGACAGACCTCCCACCAACCGAAAAAGGACAGACGGGCCCGGTGCTGGCCCAAAGCGGGCAGGTATCTCCCTACCCGAAGGTAACAGGCAACACCTCCAAAGCCACTCAACGTGGCCAAGTAAGCGTAAACGGCATAAAAGCCGTCATGGCTTCGGCCAGTGGTCCCATCACCCAGCTTGCAAACCAAGTGGATATGAAAGAAAAGAAACTAAGGAGATTAAATGATCTCAGTAAGTCCGATCCCATCCAAGCCGGTCAATATTATTATACCAAACGAAAAAGAGGAAAAGCCGAAGCCACCGAACACGTCGTTCAAGCGGGGGAAACACTTTGGAAAATCTCGCAAATCCACGGCATAAGGGTTCATTCACTTAAGGCAAAAAACCGCATCTACCAGGATAAAGACCTGAAACCGGGAATGGTTCTGTTGCTTCAAGATTACAGAAAGCGGGGAGAGGAAATCAAAATGGCATCCCCAACCCCTAGGCCTTCCGCACCTGTGCGCACAGAGACTCGATTGGCCGATACAGGGAACAGACCTCAGGCCTCGTCGTCCAACACTGTCACATCCCAAGTGGCTCCCCGTGTTTCCCAAACCACCTCCCCTTCCACCACCACTACTTTGCCGGCTTCTATCATAGAGCACGTGGTGGAACCAGGGGATACGCTCTATGCCATTTCGCGGAAGCATCAGGTAACCGTTGAACAGCTAAAACAATGGAATCAAATCGGCGCAGACAACCTGTTAAAAGTTGGACAAAAGCTTGTCATCCGAAAGTGATCGGCATAGTTCGCTTTTTGGTGTTGAAATAACCCAGTATGTGATGAAGCAGTATTTCCCAATAGCATTATTTTTTTTACTATGCTGCGTTGCCCTGCGGGCCAATGCGCAAGACGTGGGAGCGCTGAGTAGAGCCGATACGGTTATAATCAGCGGCGATACACTCATTATGTTGGGTGACTCCCTTATTTTTGCCCCAATCGCACGGGAAATCTATTGGAAAAAAGGGGGAAACTTCAATTTAAGTATTCAGCAGGTATCGCTAAGCAATTGGTCGGCTGGTGGTGCAAGTTCCTCTGCCCTGAATACCGGTCTTCTGTTGTTTGCCAACTATAAAAAAGGCGATAAGATTTGGGACACCAAACTCACGGTGAACTATGGGCTCAACCGGCAGACCGGTCGGGCTTTCCCTACCCGAAAAACCAATGACAACTTCATCTTTATCAGCAAATATGGTAGGGAGATCACCAAAAAAATGTACCTATCTACCCAGATAGATGCCAGAACCCAACTTCTTCGAGGATACAGATATTTCAGGCCTCCTGGTGAGGACAGGGAAAGCCGATCCCGCATTTCAGATTTACTAAGCCCAGGCTATGTGCAGTCCTCCACCGGTCTCAATTACCAGAAAGAGCTGAAAAAAAACGGTAGATTCTCGACCATTATATCCCCCTTCACAGGTCGTTTTACAATCGTGCTGGATGATTCGCTAAGCAGGGCTGGAGCTTTTGGGGTAATACCCGGAGAAAATGTACGGGCAGAGGCGGGTGTTTCACTGGGAAACTCTATTGACACCCAAGTCATGGAAAATATCCGTTGGAAGGCAGACCTTAACCTATTCTCAAATTACGAACGTCTCGGAAACATGGTGGTGAACTTCAACTCTGTTCTTTCCATGCGGGTCAACCGCTACATTACCACCCGAATCGAAACGGTACTTATATATGATGAGCGGGTTTTCATCCAACAGGAAGATGGCACCTCCTCCCGGGCGATCCAGCTTCAAAACATGATTAACTTCGGCATTGGTATTGACTTTTGATGATAGCGTATTTGAAGGTCAGAAATCGGTTTCCAGATCAAACCTTTTTTTCAGTTCGTTGAGTGCTGGTGATTTTTTCAATAGATACTGAAGTCTTTCGCTTGCGGTGTACAGATTTTTTGACTGATCCTGGGCCTCCTCCTTGATCTCGCAGGTGATCTCCGCCTTTGCGTGATGAAGCTTTCGCCTGAAAAGCCCGGTAAGCTCCGGCTTACAGCGCATAAAAATATCCTGCTGCAACTCCCCTGCCAAGAGAAAATGAATCGCTATCCCACGCAACTCATAAGGTTGACGAAGCACAGCTACTTCCATGTTTTTATGAGCTGCCTTATAATCGGAAAGAATCTCCTCCAGTGCGGCGGAAACCCGTTCGATTTCGAGGGGATCTGTGGACAGAACATGATCCACCGGTTCGCCACCGGGCTCCTCCTTAGTTGCCGAAACCGACACAATAGGTCTATCCTTGGATTGCCTCTCGGCTTCCCGAAGGGTAGTGGGTATGGAAATGGTCTTTTTTACCGGGGTATTCCCTTCCCTTCCGGATGCGGCAATCACGGACAACGCCGCAGACCCAGCGGATTTGGGTTCAGCTGCTAAACTTTTTTTTTTGCCTCATCTTGGGCAAGGGCTGCCAGGGAAATGGCGCTTGGAAGATTGGCCAGCTTCATCAATAAAAGCTCCACATGAAGCCGTTGGTTTTTGCTGGTCCTGTAGGAGAAATCAGCATGGTTTGCCATGTTCAGGGCAGTGAGCAAAAAGGAGAGGGAAGCCTTCTCTGATTGCTCTTTGTAGCGCTGTTTCGCGGATTCGGAAACCTGTAATAGATGTAACGTCGCCGGATCCTTACAGACCATGAGCTCCCGAAAATGCTCCGCTAGACCTACCAAAAAATTATGCGCATCAAACCCTTTCTTCAGGATTTCATCAAAGATCAACAGGGCAGCCGATATACTCTCTTCCAATAAGGCATCGGTCACCTTGAAATAATAATCATAGTCAAGGATATGCAGGTTATTGATCGTCTCCTGGTAGGTAAGCTTATTGCCGTCCGAAAATGTGACTATTAGGTCAAAAATCGAAAGTGCGTCCCTCAGTGCTCCATCTGCCTTCGTGGCAATAAGCCGAAGGGCCTCCTCCTCGTAGGCAATTGCTTCCTTTTGGGCAATATACTTAAGATGCTCCGTGATATCGGCTATCTGTATCCTGTTGAAATCAAATATCTGACAGCGGGAAAGGATGGTGGGGATGATCTTGTGCTTTTCCGTAGTGGCCAAAATAAAAATCGCATACTTTGGCGGCTCTTCCAGGGTTTTCAAAAATGCGTTGAAAGCCTGATTGCTGAGCATATGCACCTCATCGATTATGTATACCTTAAACTTCCCTTTTTGCGGTGCATACCGCACCTGGTCTACCAGGTTTCTGATGTCGTCCACAGAGTTGTTGGAGGCGGCATCAAGCTCGTGGACGTTAAAGGAGCTGTTTGCCTTGAACGATAGGCAGGAATCACATTGGTCGCAAGCTTCGAAATCTGCGGTACGGTTTTCACAGTTGATCGTCTTCGCCAGAATACGCGCACAGGTGGTCTTGCCTACACCACGGGGCCCACAAAACAAAAATGCTTGCGCAAGGTGGTCGTTTTTGATGGCATTTTTCAGCGTGGTGGTAATATGCTGCTGTCCCACTACGCTCTTAAAATCGGAAGGCCTGTATTTCCTGGCAGAGACGACAAAATTTTCCATTGATGCAAGTTATAAAATTAATCCAAATGAAATAATGGCAAATTGGATTAAAAAAAACGAATGCCTGTAGCATCCTGATTTAATGTAGGTTAGAAATCCAGTGACAAGCCCGTGCGGAAGGAAAAGATCAAATTCGTAATAGGAACGATTGGCCTGTTTTCATAGCTGAGATCAAACGTATTGGTAAGGGAAAAACGGTCACTGATCTTGGTGTTGATTATAGTGGAGCTATTAAACCGCTGTCGGAAATCAGAAATGGACCGGTCGAACCCCACTTGGTAATAATTAACCAGATTCACATCGACAAAGTCGTTTAAGGTCGCACGTAACGAGAAATAATTCGAGCTTTTGAACAAACTAATCTGTCTAATTTCTTCCAAATAGGGGTGCTGCCAAGTCTCCCATTCCTTCAACCCCCCTATCCCTACAAGTAAGGTTAGCCGATCCGTCTTGATTGTACTCAACCGGACAGACCCGCCGATTAGCAATCTTGGATCCAAGCCCCGGAAATTATCAAATGAGTACTGCCCATACACCTCATAGTTTACTTTTTCCTCCCTAAGGAAGTTAACACGACCATGGACAAACCCAAAATTAAGGAAGTCTGCGTCATTGATCTTGAGGTAGTCAAAATTGGAAACAAAAACGAAGGCATGTTTGGCGGGGTAATAGATCGCATTTACGTCCAGGTTATACCCGAAAAGACTTACCGGATCATCTACGCCCGCACTCCGGTTGTAATGATTCAACCCAAACGTGGTCTTAAACTGGAAATACTTGGCGGTGTCCTTTTCCATACGCAGCCGCTCAATATTCAAGATTTGTGCATCGGCTCGTTTTCCGCTGAAAACGAACAAGAGAACCAGCAAAAGGACTATCAGGTAACGTCTACTCAAAACAACTGGTTAAATTCTAAACATCGTTGGCATTCAGCCCAGTTCCGGACCACATACGGCAAATACCCTTGTCGGATCCCCTGGATACGGATTACCCTTCAGGAACATGCGAAACAATTCACGCTGAACCTGAAAGCCACAAGATTCAAGCCAAGAGACCCAAGCCTGCTTTTCTTTAGGCACATCGATGACCAGCCAACCTCCTGTAAATCCATTAAGTGCAAAGGCCAGCAATGCCTTCGCCTCGGCATCCGTTTGGGCCACGATTGTCCCCAAATGCAAGTAGCGGGTTCCCTGACGTGCGAAAAGGTACCCTTGGGCTCCCTGTTCTGATTTTATCCGACAAGCCAATCCGGGCATGCTTCGAAAGGCATGTTGTACCACCTGCCCACGATCTGCTCCAAAAACCCTCCTATCCAAAGGGTAAATCTGGACCATTTCTTCCTCTGTGAGAACACCTACACTGTTTACCAACACGTTGGAAAAAGAAGGGGATTGGGGGTCGTAGGCCACCATTCGCAACAAGGTATATTCCTCCTCAAACCCAAGTTGACGATACACAGGAAATCCGGCCGGAGTCGCATCCAACTTAATAGACGCTACCCTATTCAGCGATTGGATCACAGCCTTCATCAGCATTTTACTGATGCCCCGACCTCTGTGGGATCGATTTACAAGCATCATACCAATCCATGCGACCCTGTCTGCATAGTTTATGCCCACCACCGTGCCGACCACCTTGTCATCCTCCACCGCTACCAAACAGCTGTCAGGTGCCATGCCAAGAAATAAATTCCAATCCTCCCGGGTTTGGTTCCACCCCTCGGCATCCTTGAGTGCCATGGCGGCATCCAGGTCATCGGCAGTCATCAGGCGAATGGTGGTGGTTGGCATGGGTTCGATGTAAGAGCTAGTCGTGAGTTTGATCCGAAACTAGGAAAAGCAACACAATATTCAAAAATTCAGGAGGGATTATATCGTACTGCTCTAGGACCCGAATCTTACTATTCAATATCCCGACTTGTTGATTCTGCAATATCCAGCCGGTATATACGGAATAAATCTTCCTCAATATCTGGATTTTCCACCCCAATGGCAAACAATTCCCCCTCACGAACACCTATATTATTGGCTTGAAAAACCTCGGGGACAAAATCACCCAAAGTGTTACCCTCCAGGTCACCTATCCATACACGTCGCTTATATTTTTCGTCCATGCGCTCCCTCAATGCAATGCGCTCCTCAACACCCATATTCTCCTGAAATGCGCTTAAATCCGCAGGACTATACCCCGGGAAATACGCTATTAGGAGAAATTCTTTAAAACGGACGATACTTTCAATTTTTCCGCCCAATAAAAAAAATCCAATATCGGTTCCTACCTTGGCATTTTCACCACCTTGGAAGTAATGATAGTCCTTTAGCGAGGGTTTAAACTGAGAAATCAGCTCATGCGGTGGATCAACATCATATAAATAAATCACAGGTTCAATCCCGAAGGCAACATAAATGAATCCGTCTGAAATACAGAAAGCAGGCAACCATGATCCAAAGGGAAAGTAATTGCCGTTTTTAAACAAGCTCCCATTTGGGAAGTTGGCAAAAGCCTCCTTTTTTCCAGTTGATGGATCAAGCCACTTAAGTAAGTGCATTGCTGCGTAGCTTGCAGGCCCCTCGTTTTCTCTAGTCCGTGACCCTTGGTCGAAATACAACAAGCGGTCGCCATGTTTGGCAAAACTTTTACCAAAAACCCGTTGGGCAAAAACGTGGGGCTCCATATTGTTTTCTTTTGTTGAACTCACGAGCTTTCCTGATAATTAATAGGTATTAAAACCTACGAACCCATACGCTAAGAAATGATGGTTGTCCACGAAGGTCAACGGTGCCATCAGTACCCCATATCTGTCTGGCACATCTCCAAACTTGGAATAGGAATGCAATGTATTACCCTCAAAATCTACTACATAAATTTCTTCCCCCAAATCCCTTTGATCCATAAAGAGGATACGACGTGCTCTGGGATGTATGTCGTTAACGACTGGTTTGCCAATAAAGGGAATTTCTATGCTATCAACGGCGACCAAAATCAAATCTGAAGATAATTCTGTCTCAACCTCCCGGTCGCTAGGCTTGGTGCACGCTACTGTCAGAAAAATAGATAACCATATGAATTTCATACCCTAATATACACCTAATTTTTTAATTAAAAAGGAAATAAAACAAAAAACCTCCCCCAAACAAATGCCTGGAGGAGGAAAAAAGGGTTGTAGACGTTCTGCCGGATAAAGAAAATCTTACACGTAGTTGCTGAGCATCACCGGCATCACCAACATAAGGATATCTTCATTGTCTTTCATATCCGATGGGGTAATAAGTCCCGCCCGGTTTGGTGCGCTAAACTTCAAGGTGATCTCCCTGGAGTTGATGTTGTTAAGCATCTCGACCAAAAACTTGGCATTGAAGCCGATCTCAATATCTTCCCCATCATGCACACAGCTTAGTCGCTCGTTGGCCTCGTTTGAAAAATCCAGATCTTCCGCCGAAATCTGCAGTTCACTTCCGGTCAACTTAAGCCTAACCTGATGGGTCGTCTTGTTGGCATAGATGGCAATCCGACGAAGCGAACCCAGAAAATCCAACCGATCAATGGTCATATTGTTGTTGTTGTCCAAAGGGATGACGTTTTCGTAATCGGGAAAGCGCTCGTCGATGAGCCTACAGATCATCTTGATGCTGTTGAATTTGAAATACGCGTTGGAGGCATTAAACTCCACACTCACGGGTACGTTGTCGGAGGGCAAGGTTGCCTTTAACAGGTTAAGTGCCTTTCTCGGTATAATGATACTTGCAGGGTCACTTGACACGATATCTACCCGCCGGTAGCGGATCAATCGATGGCCGTCTGTTGCCACAAAGGTGGTATTTGTGTCACTTAGGTTGACGTACACCCCCGTCATCGCCGGCCTAAGTTCGTCGCCACTGGTTGCAAAAATGGTATTGTTTATTGCACTGCTCAGGACTTCCGTAGACATATCGACGGAAGTGGCGTTGTTTACCACCGGTATTTTCGGAAAGTCGGTGGCATTTTCGCCTGCCAACTTATACCGGCCATTGTCCGAACTGATCTCTATGCTATAGGTTTCCTTGTCTATGCTGAAAGTAACGGGTTGTTCCGGAAGGTTCTTGAGGGTTTCGATCAGAATCTTTGCAGGCACTGCAATGTTTCCATCCTCTTTTGCCTCCACATCTATCTCCGTAATCATGGAGGTCTGCAGGTCAGAAGCCGTAACGGTAAGCTTGCTGTCCTTTATCTCAAAAAGAAAATTCTCAAGTATAGGCACTACCGGGTTCGTAGTGACCACACCGTTAATGGACGAAAGATGCTTTAAAAGCGAAGAAGAAGAAACAATGAATTTCATTTGATCTTGATTTATATTTATGGCCTTATTCGACCGTTTGTACTGGGCTACTCGCTGAATTTAGGCTGCCAAAATAAAGGAATCGCTGCAAATTATCCATCGCTATCCCTGCATTTTTTTTACCTCCTTTTATAACAGGGTAAAAATAGAAATAAAATCACAAATGCCCTTGTGTATGGGGGTATTCCTGTGAAAGTTTTTGAAAAAACAGGAAATGCCGTACATGTCGTTAGGCGGATTCATACCTGCTCCTCCTCAGCAATTGCCTGACAAACCCGACGATCAGGATAAGAGCTACCGGTACGAGCAAATTAAGCAGTTGCCAAAAGGTTTGTTGACTTTTAACCTTGGCCCTGTTTAAGGGCCTAATCTGAAACTGCTTGGTACGGGAAGCGATTATCCCCTCAGGGTCGGACAAGTAATGCAGTGCATGCTGCAAAAATGCTTTATTTGCCAAGGAAGACTCTCCGATAGGATCCTCCCCTAGAGCAAGAGGATCACCGGAAACAGGATTCAGCATGCTTTTTACAAAACCGCCGTCACCTACCACCAGTACCTTGCCGGTATTGCCGGAATCCCGAAAGGCGGATTCATCAACTCCCTCGGGAAGAAAGCGATTCTTGAAATAGGACGTAAAGGAACCCTCCAGCAAATAGACCAATGGCAACCGCGAGAGTCCAAAGGACTCCACATCCGGCTCACGGGTCATGTCTTCAAATGCCACCCTTACCGGAGCCTGAAGTTTACGGCTATAGTCAGAGGAAAACACCAGGGGTATTTTCCGTACCCCATCCGCTTTTACGGTATCTAGGCTACTGACAAACCTAAATTGTACCTGATCCAACCCCTTGGTGATGGGGTGGTTGGCCATTCGACCGGCCATTACGTAAAATGGCCAGGGCAGAGGTACTATCTGGGCCTGATCACCAAATTCTCCGGCCACTACGGGATGGTAACCAAAATTGAGATCCTGCACCAAATCCCGGTTAATTCGAATGCCATACCGAAATAGCAAATCATCCAACCCAGTGTCAAAGGGCATAGCTACGGTTCCATCCCCTCCTGCATACTCCAGATCAACCGCCATTTGGTCTATAAAAAAGAGGAGGTTTCCACCATACATCAAGTATTGGTCTAGGAGAAATTTCTCCCGTTCGTCAAAGGGCTTCCTAGGGCCTGCTACGATCAAAGCCTCAAAGTCCAGCAAGTCTTCCACCTTACCGGCCTGCTCCAAGGGTACCTTATATACTTCAAAATCATCGTTCAGCGCCTCCACTAACCCGTACCCATCGTCGAGATCCATCTCGCCATGCCCCATAATCAAACCAACTGATCGCTGGTATTTGGCCACCAACCGTTTTATCGCCTGGCCCATTTCAAACTCCAGATTTTCAATGGAGTGATTTAGTATCTCTTCCGGAGACATGCCACGCTCCCCTTTCAGCAACAGGGCACCCACCTCGTATTCTTCATTTCGCACTACCACTCCCGGAAATATCAGCCGGGAAGTCTGCCCACCTTGCTGGGAGGCAAAAAGATTGGTAGGTGTGATACCATATTCGGCCAGTGTCAAGATATACTCCTGTTGTATATCAGCGGGTAAGTCTAGCGGATTCTGATAATAGAAACGGATAGGTACGTTACTGAACGCATCGAAGATGCGGAGGGCCTCTTCAATCGACTTCTGAAATCTCCGCATGCCACCGGGCAGGTCACCTGTCAGCAAAATCTCCACCTCCAACGCTTCGTCCAAATTGGCCAGAATGTCACGCGTGGCGCTGCTCACAGAAAAACGCCTCTCCTCCGTCAAATCCCACCGAAAGGACACCGTTTGGTTCAGGGCATAAACAAAAAGCCAAGTAGAGGCTATCATCAAGCCCGATCGGGCAAAAATCGGTATCTTCCGGATCATCTTTTCTCGACCACCCCCCAGGTCAGTGCCAAAAACGTGACAATTAGCCCAACAAAGTAATATAGATTATTGGAAACCACGACACCCCTGCTCATGCGCTCGTAATGATATGCAATGGATACCTCCTCCCAAAAAAGCTCCCAAGAACCTCCCCCAAAGGTAGCCAACGAGGAAAATCCCACATAGAGCAGAAAACTTACGAACACACCAACGACAAAGGCTACAATTTGGTTGTCGGTCAGGGAGGAACTGAACACGCCCACGGCTGCAAAGGAAGCACTTACCATCAGTAGGCCCAAATAGGAACCGAAAAATGCTGCTGAATCGATATTACCTGGCGGCTCGCCCAATTGGTACACACTATAGTAGTAAAGCAAGGTGGGGAGCAAAGCCAATACAACCAATACCAACGCAGCCAAGTACTTGGCCAGTACAATCTGAAACCCGCTAATTGGAGAAGTTACCAAGAGTTCCCAGGTGCCGGTCTTCTTTTCCTCCGCTATCAGTCTCATCGTGATGGCCGGAATGAGAAAAACCATCACCATGGGGGTGTAGGCGAACAACGACTCCAATTCGGCATAGCCGTATTCCAGCACACTGGTTCCGGGAAATACCCAAACGATCAATCCAAGGGATACCAAAAAAACGATCAACACGATGTATCCGCTCAAATTGTTAAAAAAGGTGTTTACTTCTTTCCAAATAAGGCTTTGCATCTACTTTTCTATATCTAGTTTCTTGGATACCTACGTGTATTGGTCTACTGTTTTTCAACTTGCTTCATTCCGTCCAAGAGCTTCGTCGTACCAACCTTCCGTCTCTAGGGTTCTTACCGGCTTTGGGTAAGTTGGTGGAAAATAGCCTCCAGGTTTTTGGACTGATGTTTCATTTCCACAAGGGATAAATTCTTCTCGGCCAGCAGTGTCATCACCTGTTTCCGTAGCACCGGAATAGGCTCGGATGACAATAGAAGAAATCGATTGGGCGCCAATTCGCGGATGGTTCGGACGGGAAACCGCTCAAACCAACCCAGCTCCAAAGGCTCTTCCGTTTCCAATATTAGCCCATCAGATTGCCCGGAAACCGTCAGGTTTTGTAGCAGGTCTTGGGCTACTACCTTACCTCGGTGGATGATGACCACTTTTTCACAGATCGCCTCCACTTCCTGCATGATATGGGTACTGATTATCAGCGTTTTTTGTTCACTGATCTCTCGGATTAGCCCTCTGATCTCTACCAGTTGATTGGGATCCAAACCAGTCGTCGGTTCATCTAAAATGATGATTTCGGGATCATGAATCAATGCCTTTGCCAGCCCTACGCGCTGCCTGTACCCCTTGGACAACTGACCAATACGCTTCGATTTCTCGGGCATCAATCCGCAGCGTTCCATGACGTGACGGATTCGCACTTCGATTTTTTTTTTATCAATTGCATATAGGCTACCGACAAAATGCAGAAACTCCGAAATATACATATCCGGATACAGCGGGTTATGTTCAGGAAGGTAGCCAAGCATACGGCTGACTACCTTGGGGTGCTTGCCAACGGAAACTCCCTTTATCAATACGTCTCCGGAGTCAGCGGCTAGATAGCCGGTAGCAATCTTCATGGTGGTAGATTTCCCCGCACCGTTAGGCCCCAAAAAACCTAGAATTTGGCCTGGTTTGGCCTGAAAGGTCACCTCATCCAATGCTTTTTGGGCTCCGTACGACTTGGATAGCTGATTGACTTCTATTGACATCTGTTGGGTTACGGACTAAGACGCTAAAATTAATGATATCATTTTAAAAAACAGGGAAAAATGCTGGTGTAAAAAAGAAAAAGACCCTGCCGACAACCAGGTCGGGCAAGGTCTTTTTCATCCAATTTATCGGGAAAATCAGGGCTCCAGTGCCTTAACACCCGGCAATTCCCTGCCTTCCATTAGCTCCAACAAGGCACCTCCGCCGGTAGACACGTAAGAAACCTTGTCGCCATACCCGAATATATTCACCGCGGCCGCGGAGTCTCCTCCACCTATTAACGAAAAAGCCCCGTTTTGTGTTGATTCCGCGATGGCTTCGGCAACCGCTTTGGTTCCTGCCTGAAAACTGCTCATTTCGAATACCCCCATAGGGCCATTCCAAAGAATAGTCTTGGAATTGCGAATGATCTCGGCGAAAGAAGCAGCAGTTTCCGGTCCAATGTCCAATCCCATCCACCCGTCGGGGATCTGTCCGCGTTGGGCCAAACCCTGCTCTGCATCGTTGGCAAAGGCTTTCGAAATCACCGTATCCGAAGGCAGCACTAAATTAACCCCTCTTGATTTGGCTTTCTCCAACAACTCAAGTGCCAAGTCCATCTTGTCCGCTTCCAAAAGCGAGTCACCAATTGTACCTCCCAATGCTCTCGCAAAGGTATAGGACATTCCTCCTCCAATAATCAGGTTATCCACCTTCTCCAGCAGCCGTTCAATAATCAATATTTTGTCCGATATCTTGGCACCGCCCATAATGGCTGTGAAAGGCCGCTCCGCGCTGCTCATTACCTTGTCGGCATTTTCTAGCTCAGCTTGCATAAGATACCCTGCTGCCTTGTCGTTAAAAAAACGGGCAATTACCGCTGTGGAAGCATGTGCTCTGTGGGCTGTACCAAACGCATCGTTTACATAGATATCCCCCAACTTGGAAAGCTTCTCTGCAAAAGCCTCGTCACCCTTTTCTTCTTCTTTGTAAAAGCGTAGGTTTTCCAACAGCAAAACCTCTCCGGGATTCAATGCAGTAGCCAAATTGCTTACCTCGGTGCCAATACAATCTGAAGCAACTTTTACGCTCACTCCAAGTGCCTTATTCAAATCAAGCACAATGTGTTTTAGCGAATACTTATCCTCAGGCCCACCCTTTGGTCTTCCCAGGTGGGACATCAAAATAGCGGAACCTCCGTCATTCAAAATCTTCTTTATCGTAGGCACGGCGGCCACGATACGGGTATCGTCCGTCACATTAAAATTGCCATCCAAAGGAACATTGAAATCAACGCGGATGAGCGCCTTTTTCCCTTTGAAATCCACATTATCTACAGTCTTGATTCGTTTATTCATAGGTAAAATCGATTAGTTGCTCAAAAATAAACAAATTACTTGGCAGCTGCCCGCCTAAGTCGGTCATTTATGGCTTTGCCTAGGTTTTTTTCCGGCAGCTCCTGCGCCAAAATTACGGAAACCCCGGCCTTATCCAAGAACCTCATCCCGGAAAAAAGATGGCGGGCAGCCTCTCCGAAATCACCCGAAGGACTGAGTATCACCTTTCTTTCCGGCGGTAAGTTTGGGTAATCTTTCGAAAAGGATAAAACGGCATAGTCCACACCCAACTGCTCATGGGCGGCAACCAACTCATCCAAATCTCCCAAGAGGACAGATGTTCCCGGAGCATAGTGGCTTTTGAGCATACCCGGAGATTTAGGGTTACTGCTGGACTGAGGCAGAATCAGTACTGGTCCGACCACCTGCTCAATCGCCGACACCGGAATCCCCCCCAATCGATATACGATCAACTGACCGTGCTCCAAACCCACAATGGTGCTTTCCAAACCCACTTCACAGTTGCCTCCATCCAATATGTAATCGATCTTGCTGCCTAATTGATCCTCCACGTGTGATGCCTGTGTCGGGCTGATGTATCCAAAGGGATTGGCACTGGGGGCTGCCAACGGGAAATCAAGCGCTTGGAGTAAGGCACTGGTAACCGGATGGGCAGGTACACGAACGGCCACTGTTTCCAATCCGCTCGTTACCAAATCGGGTATGATCGCCCGCTTGGGCAAAAGTAGCGTCAATGGCCCCGGCCAGAATACGTCGGCAAGCTTCTTAAGTTCATCCGGTATTTCGGCAGCATACGTCAATACTTGGCTGATATCAGCTACGTGCACGATCAAAGGATCAAAGCTAGGCCGGTTCTTTGTCTGAAAAATTTTAGTTACGGCCAGCGGATCCAGTGCATTTCCTGCCAGTCCATATACCGTTTCAGTAGGAACAGCAACCAGGTTGCCAGCCTGAAGTATCTCCGCCGCTCGTCGAATATCGCTTCCCAGTTCCGCCATTAGTCCACGCAAAATTCGTCTATCCATTCCTTTGCCTGGGTATAACCCAAACTTAGAGCTACCTTGAGGTCAGCACAGCCTCCTTCTTTCTCACCAAGGGCACTCATCTGCGTTACGCCTTTTAAATAAAAAGCAGCCGCATTTCGCTTATCCAGATTGATCGCTTCGGTAAGGGAAGAAATCGCACCGAGCGGATCGTTATTGCCCAGCTGTGCCTTTGCTTTATTAAAATACACAATGGACTGGTTGGGATTTACCGAAAGTGCCATGTCAAAATCAAAAAGTGCATCCTCGTACGCCTCCATTCCCAAAAGCGCAAGGCCTCGATTATAATATATATCGGTCTGACTGGGATCGAGACCATTGGCGGTATTGTAATCCAGCAAGGCACTTCGGAATTCCCTTTTTTCCAATTGCGCATTACCTCGATTGAAAAAGGGTTTATAGGACGTACTATCTATCGCAATGGCCCGGTTAAACGCTCCTATCGCTTGATCCCATTCTTTCTTTTCAAAATAGGCGACACCCAGCGCGTTCCACGCCCGCGCGAAAGATTCATCCGATTCCACTGCTCTTCCAAATAAGCTTACTGCTTTCTCCAGGTTTCCAGCCTCCATTGCTTCCACTCCGGCTTCAAAAAGCTTATCGGGTGACGGACTGCAAGACAAGGCCCATAGAAGGGGGATGGCGAACAGCCAGATTCGCGTGTACATAGTTTTTTTTGGCAAAGATAAGGAATCCCTCCGTGTATGCCACCGGAGATTGCAGAGATTGATAAGTATAAGGGGTACCATTCAGGAAAATATCTCCGATCGGCTGGTTTTTTCCAACATACGGAGAATGGAGACATTGCCATTGACCACTGCCTCGACCATATCAAAGCTGATCCAAGCCAATTCGGTGCTTTCATCACTCATCGTGAGCGACTCATCCATTTCTGCCTCTATCAAAAACCGCACATCATAGTGGTAATGTTCCTCAACCTCTCCCTTTGATGGGATCAAATGACGGTCGATATCAAAAATAGTCCTATCCACCAACCTCAAAGAAGTCAGGCCACTTTCCTCCCGTGCCTCATTGAGGCAAACTTCAAGCAGGTTGTCATTGCCGTCGGCATGGCCACCCAGCTGAAGCCACTTATTGAGTTTCTTGTGAAGGGTAAGCAAGGTATGGGTGCGGGTTTTATTTACGATCCATGAAGATGCCGTGAAGTGGCCAGCTGTTCGCTCACGATGGAAGGCCAGCGGATCCTCCACTAGGTCTAAAAATTCCGCTACAAATTGCTGTTCTTCTTCGAATACCGTTCTGTAATGTTCAAGCAAATATCGCAACTGGCTTCTATTCATGATGTCTTATCGGTTAAACAACCTCTCCACAAAATCGCGGAAAGGCAACGCTGGCAAGTACATTCGGTCTGAATATACCGTTACCAATACTTTCAGGTAACTGGGTTCATTGTCCACTTGGATCTTTTCGATGGCCACATTGCCAAATAGCTGATCGATGGGCTGATCCAGGGAACCACTGGAAAAAGGCGGTTTGTAATAGAGTTTTTCTGTAATACGGACACGATCGGTCAATTCCTCCAGCTTCCGATCCAAACTAACCCGATGATATCCCAAAGCTAGCAAACGATCGCCAAAAGCAAAGAACAAATGATTAAAATCCGAGGGAGACAGGGGGTCTTGAAAAGAAATGGCTAACCCATTGGCATACGGGCTATTTAAAATATGCACCTCAGGCTTTTTATTGACCCCTACCGTCTTAAGATGGTAATTATTATAAACCAATCCCATCAGCTCCTCCCCCCTATCAGACGCTATCCAAGCCCTCGTTTGGGAGACTTCTACCTCTGATTGCAGAAAGTTTTCTTTGTGCGAGATTTTCCTGCGCTTTTCGGGAAACAGCTTACCGAGCAAATCTTCGATATAGTTCATGAGCTAACCAACGTAATTTTTCCATCCGTGGACGTATGGATTAATTCTTCATCCTCCAGACTCCTGATAACCTCCGCCGCCTCCCTTGAATCCGCATAACCAGTTGCGGACAACAGATCTCTCAGAAAGAACCCATTTCCCCCTGCTAATGTTGCCAGTATTTTTTGGCGGATCTGCTGCACGCCGTTCCTTCCGCTTTGAGACTTCGACTGCTGAATACAAATATCACACACACCACATGACCCATCCGAGCTCTCCCCGAAATAATCCAGCAATACCCACCCCCGGCAGGTACGAGTGTTCTCAGCATAGGACGCCATGGCTTCTGCCTTGCTCATGGCAAGCTCCCTTCGCTGACTGATGCGTTTTTGGTCCAGGGGCAGCTTTCCTGCATCAAATCTGGGCGTCAAAAAGGTCACTTGAGGCTGATCCTTTCGAGGGTGATAGGCCACTACGTTCATGCCGTCCAGCTGTTGCAGCATTTTTGTCACCTGCGCTTCGGAAATCCCCAACACCTGCCCAAGCCTTGCCTCCTGAATTTTCACGTATCCGGAAAACAACTCCCCGCCATACATGCGAAGCAGAACCTTGATCAACGCATCCAACGGGGCATACCTGACTTGTACCTCATAAAGCTGGGATTGGGAAACCGGCACATGAAGGGTAGAAGGAGTCGCAAACCCCTCACTAAGCAGTAACAGGGACTCCTCCTGCATTACCTTTAACGCGTGGTAGGTTAACAGCGGATCCAGTTGATAGGTTTGGGTAAACGTGTGCAGGTCAAAATCATAACTTCCCATCTCACTACTGCCTACCGCAATTCGATATTGATTTGCCAAGCACTGATAAACCCTTCGGATAAACTCCAAGGGAGGATAAACCTGAGCCGCACGTGAACGCAACTGCTCCAGATCAAGCGGACTGTAGAAAAGAACCGCAAATGCCCGCAATCCATCCCTACCCGCTCTTCCAGCTTCCTGGTAGTAGCTTTCTATGTTTTCAGGCAAATCAAGATGGAGTACGACCCGTACATCCGGCTTATCGATACCCATTCCAAACGCATTGGTAGCTACCATCACCCGGACCTCGCCGCTTATCCAGTCGGCTTGCCTGGCCGTCCGGTCTTCTGCATTCAACCCCGCATGGTAATAGGTGGCAGAAACTCCCGTTCTGTTTAGCTGATCTGAGATCTGTTTGGTGCCTTTCCGGTTTCTGACATAGATGATGCCGGTTCCCTTTACCTTCCGAAGCACTTCCTGTGCTTTTTCAAACTTATTTTCGGCTTCACGTACCACAAGCGAGAGGTTTTCCCGCTTGGCGGATTGGGCAAAAACCGCACAATTTTTCAGCAAAAGTTTATCAACAATATCCTGCCGCACATCCAGGGTAGCCGTTGCCGTCAGCGCAATGCAGGGAACCTGCGGGTGGATCGACCTCAAAGCCCCGATTTCAAGGTAATGGGGGCGGAAATCGTACCCCCACTGGGAGATGCAGTGGGCTTCGTCAACGGCAATCAGCGAAACATTCATGCGCTCGAACCGAGCCAAAAATAGTTCGGTCTTTAACCGTTCCGGTGAGACGTACAAAAACTTGATATCCCCATAGACACAGTTGTCCAAGGCTCGATCAATCTCCCGGGGACGCATTCCCGAAAAAATCGCTACCGCTTTCACGCCTTTTTTTCGGAGGTTGTCCACCTGATCCTTCATAAGCGCAATCAACGGGCTTACCACCACGCATATGCCATCATGCATTAATGCAGGCACTTGGAAACACAGCGATTTCCCTCCGCCAGTTGGCAAAATGGCAAGCGTATCCCGACCCATGGCAGCAGAGAGGACAATGTCCTCTTGCATAGGTCGAAAGGCCGAAAACCCAAAGGTCTTCTTAAGAACATGTAGAGCGCGTTCTTTCAATTGGGTACTCAGTTTTTCGCAAAGACAAAACGGCAAATTTTAGCAGTCTTACCTCTGATCCCGAAATTTTTGGTTAAGATAGGTTACCGGGAGAGGCTTGTCAACTTAATCCGAATATTCCTCCGCTGGTGGTGATAAAAGAGGGCCACCTGGCAGGTACGTCTGATCACCCTTTAATCCAGCCTCCACCAATTTTCTCACGAGGCCACGCTTTGGGTCGAGGAAAAACCACTCGTTATTGGGAGACAAAAGATAGGTGCCGCCCCCAGAATTCATACCGAGAAGCGGATAGGAAGGGGGATATCCCCGCTGTATGCGGTTTGGCAATACTTTATAGCGGTATTCCTCCGGGCTCACACCCTGCTCGTAGGAATAAACAACCCCGCGAAAAAACCAATCAACGGCAACACCTCCGGAAAGACGATAGATGACCGGCTCCTCCCATTTGTAGGACTCGAACAGGATCCAAAAACGATAGCATACCAATATCGATAATGCTAGAAGGGCAAGTTGATACGCCAGCCTTCTGCGCTGGGCCAACCACCAAAACAGCAGAGCGATTAGCAACCAAACAATCACCATTTCAACCCAATCCATGTAAAGGTTGTCCAGGCGCGCCCGAGGGAGGAATTGTATAGAATACATCAGCTGGTTGAAGACAGTAATAAACCCTTCCAGTAATTTACCTAACCAAGATGCCAAAAAAGGTATGGGGGAAAAGAGTAAAAAGGGAATCCCTATCACCATGATGAAAAAGGCCGCAGGAATCGCCAACAAATTAGAAAACAGAAAATAAGTCGGGAAACTGTTGAAATAATGAAGGGTAAGTGGAAAAGTAGCCAACTGGGCAGCCACGCTTACGCTTGCGATTTGCCAAAAATAGTCGACCAGCTTGGAAGTGGGCGTCCACCAACTGACAATCACCGGTTGAAAAACCAAAATCCCCACTAAGGCCGCATAGGAAAGTTGAAAACCTACGGCATGTACCACAAAGGGATCATACAGCACTAAAAGCAACGCGGAAAGAGCCAACGGATTGAAAATGGATGGGCTGCGGGACTTCATCTGCGCCAACCCGATCAGTGTAAACATGGTGGCGGCACGAAGCACCGAAGGGGAAAGCCCCGTAATCACTGCGTATCCCCACACCAAGACAATCACAAGCGTCAAGAATAGGCTCCGACGAATTACCGGAAGACGTTGAGGCTTCCAAAAAAGAAAGAAAAAACCATACACAATCCCTACATGAAGGCCCGATACCGCCAGAATATGCATCGCACCCGCTGTAGCATAGGCCTCCTTCAACGTGGGTTCCATCGAATCCTTTTGACCGAGCAGCAAAGCATTGGCGATCTGATTGGCATGGGAGTCTATCAGGTACCTATCGATTCGAGCGGATAGTTCCTGCCTGACCAAGGCCACGCGCTGCCGCCACCCGAGTGGATGCTTTTGGTTCAAGTGAATTATTGAACCTCTCACAAAATGCCGGAAATATACCTGTTGCCTTTCCAAAAAAAGGCGATAATCGAACTCGCCAGGATTTATTGGGGGCTCTATCCGGCTCGGTTGACCCTCTATGTAAACCAGGTCGCCGGGCCGCAATTCCAGCTCCCCCATATGGTACAATAACACCGTACCCTTCGATGGCAGAAACTGACCTTCCCTGTTAATCATCAATACCTCTACCTTATTGGCCACACTCCTGGCCTTCGGTTCATCTACTCCGTGCACCGCGGCCAAATACCCTTCGATCGCTACCTGGTGAAGCAGGTGATCCGGGTCATTTTTACTATCGCGGAGACTGGCGAATCCAACCCCTGAGAGAATCAGAATACCGTAGGCCAGCATTGGCAAAGGAAGAGAAAAGAACCGGGTTTGAATCCGTAAATCGAGCAGCAGTAAAACAAGGTAGCAACCAAAAAGAAAACATGCAGCACCCAGCCATACACCTACGTAGAGATCCCGTGTGTAAGGATAAATCCATACACCAAAAACGAAAAACAAAACATACCGCAAAAAAGGAAACTGATTGAACGGCATAGGTTGGATATTTTTACTAAAATATCCTTTATACACCAAAAGATCAAGCACAAAGTGTTTAAAATATCACAAAAAAAACCGAAAAAACATCAAAAACCTACCACATCATCTGTAGAACGTTAGACAGAATAGTTAAACACCTTTTTAACTAAAACCTAAATCCAATGCTGAAACCGGCATTAAACTCTATGGCAGAGAACCGATCCGATACGGCATTGTTGAATCCGCGCGCAATATTAACGTAAGGGCCTAAAGCAAACTTATCATTGTGAACCCACTTATAGCCGCCCCCAAACCCGATGATAAAGCTGTTCAAATTGGTTTCAACCGCTTGATTATTGACCACTTCTGTAAAAGACCCGGCACGGTATTTTAGAAAAGGTGCCACGTACAGGCCGGAGGGCTCTGCATCGCTTACAAAATAGTAGTTGTAGCCCACCATAAAACTGGTAGCGTCGAAGTCCACACTGCTGCTTCCTGCAGACACATACCCAAAACGGTCAAAGAAGTGAATCTCCGCACTAATCGATTGGTTTCTGTCAATGAAACTCTCATAACCCAATTCCAGCGATCCAATAAGTATGGTGTTAAATATATTCAACTTCACCTCGTTTTGCGGAAGCTCCGCATACGACTGCGCATAGGTGGAAGCCGAAAACCCTAATGCAACCAACCACATCAACACATACTTTTTCATTTTTACTTAATTTATCGTGAAAAAAACAAAAATCAATTCATTGTATCTACAACGGGGGCCGAAAGTTTCATTTTGTAATGAAGAATCTCGCACTCTTCAAACATCTCCCCTTCTTTTTCGAACCCAAATTTCGAATAGAGCGGAATGGCCGTCAGCTGGGCGTGCATGTAACGCACTTTGCCATTGGCCGCAGGTGTTTGGTTTATATCATCCAATACCGCACTCACCAACGCCTTTCCTATCCCCTTCGACCGGTAGGGCTTTAGGATGGCGAATCGCTCAAGCTTCACCCCATTACCCGTAAAGCGCCAGCGAGCGGTACCTACAGGAAGATCTCCGTACCTGGCAAGAAAATGAACAGACTGATGTTCAAACTCATCGTACTCCTCCTCCGGGGCCACCTGCTGTTCAAACACAAAGACTTCCTCCCTTATCCGAAAGACCAATTCCAACTCTTCGGGACTAATGACTTTGCTTACTTCTATTATCTGCATTCGTCACTTCCTTTTGTTCGCTACTCTCGTGCTTCTCGTAGGCATCGATTATCGACTTGACAAGCCGATGACGTACCACATCCTTTCCTGTCAACTGTACAACCCCAATGCCTTTTACATCTTTCAATATCTTAAGGGATTCGGTAAGCCCGGACTTCTGTCTCCTAGGAAGGTCAATCTGCGACTGATCACCCGTGATAATCACCTTGGAATTAGGCCCCATCCGAGTTAGAAACATTTTGATCTGCTCGCTTGTCGTATTCTGCGCCTCATCCAACAAGATAAACGCATCGTGCAGTGTCCTCCCGCGCATGTAGGCGAGCGGTGCAATTTCGATGACCCGGGTTTCCTGGTAAAACTTCAGCTTCTCGGAGGGTACCATATCGCCTAGCGCATCGTATATGGGCCTCAGGTAGGGATCCAACTTTTCCTGCAGGTCCCCGGGCAAAAACCCCAGGTTTTCACCCGCCTCTACGGCTGGTCGTGTTATGATGATGCGCTTGACCTCTCTATTCTTTAAGGCACGAACCGCCAACGCCACCGCAATATATGTTTTTCCACTGCCGGCAGGTCCGAGGGCAAATACCAGATCATTCTTGAAGGAAGCCTCCACCAGCTTCTTCTGGTTGGCGGATTTGGGCTTGATGACCAGCCCTTTGTTGCCATACAATATGGTTTCGTTTTTACTCTGAAGCAGATCCACCGGGGAGCTTTCCAGCGAAAGGTAATCCATGACGTTTTCAGGAGTTACCTTCCCGAAGCGGTTAAAATGCTCCAGCAACAGGTTCAATATGTCATTGATGCGGAGGATTTCCGGTGCCTGTCCCTTTATACGTATCTCGTTTCCCCTCGAAATAATCTTGCTTTGGGGAAAAGCGGAGGCAATTTGCCGTATGTTCTCGTTGTCAGACCCTAAAAAATCCAACATGGATACATTTTCCAGTGTAATTACTTTTTCTACCAATCCTGAAATTTCTATTTAACGATCACTCTCTCTAAGAAGGATAAAATCCCTATTTTTGTTTTACGCTTTATACAAAAGTAATAATTTTTAAACGAAATGCGTCTATGGCCTTGATAACATTCACTTCCGACTTTGGCCTCGAGGACTATTACGTTCCCGCGGTCAAAGCGAAGATGCTTTCCATAAACCCACAATTGATCATCGTGGACATAACCCACCAGCTTACGCTATATGACGTAGCGCATGCCTCTTTTGTCCTTCGTGCGGTATACAATGATTTTCCGAAAGGTACCGTCCATTTGGTAGCATTGAACAGCACCAACGCACTAAAACATGGGTACATAGGCATCAAGTTGAACGAGCATGTGTTTATCGGCCCAAACAATGGGGTACTTAGTATGCTGGCAGATCATGACCCGGGGATTATCGTAAAATTTTCCGATGCACACCTGAAGGCAAGCACGTTCCCTACCAAAGACATTCTGGCTCCCATTGCGGCCAAAGTAGCGAGTGGGGCGGCAATTCACGATTTTGGGGGACCCCTGCAAAGCATCCGCAAGGTAATCTCCCGTCAGTTCAAGGCCAGCAAAAAAGAGATCATAGGCTACGTGCTTCGAGTGGATCATTACGGGAACCTGATCACCAACATACCTAAAGATCTTTTCGATAAGCTAAACCCAGGACGTTACCTGATAGAATTTGGCCGGGAAACCCTGGACAGCCTACAGCAAACCTACCATGATGTAGAACCGGGGGATTGCTTCGCCTTTTTCAATAGTTTGGGCCTGCTGGAGATAGGAATCAACCACGGTCACGGTGCCAATCTACTGGGCATGAAATACGACAGCCCAGTCCATATCCACTTCGATCAGTAACCGGTTGGTTAGCAATTCAATACCTCAAACGCGGCTGAAACGCCAAAAAAAATGAAGGTCGGTGACATCAATTTGTTGTGTAGAATGAAATCTTTAGCCATATTTGCATCCCGTTCAGCAAGGAACGCAGAAGATTGAAATGCCCAGGTGGCGGAATTGGTAGACGCGTTGGTCTCAAACACCAATGAGGTTACACTCGTGCCGGTTCGACTCCGGCCCTGGGTACTTAGACTCACAGAAATGTGGGTCTTTTTTTTACTCTAAAATGATAATTTATTGCTAAATTGATAAACAAATATTAAATTGACATTGATTGTTCAATGTTCAATATTGAACCGTTTGTTATTACTTGTCGTTTATTACAAGCAAAGACAAATTGGAAATGAGAATGAGAAGAAAATATTCGAAGTCCAGAAAATCATTTTTTTTAGGTGCAATGACTTCATTTAGTATTCTAGGAAGCCCCATTGAATTTAGAAACTCCAAAAACATTGAAGCTAGCTGGCATAATGTAGGGGTGTTTTATAAAAGAGCTTTGGATAATATTTCTGAAAGAGAAGGATTACCCAGAAGATTTTCAGGTGAAGGTGAATTAGAAACTTACTGATATTTATGACTCAGAAAAGAAATGACGAGGTCATAATTAAGCAGTTACAAAGCCAATTTCCAAAAATTGGAGGAAATGAGGCAAGAAAAATTGTTCAAATTGTTTCTAGGCAAATAAGTATTAAAAGAGGCCCTTACCCCTCTCCTGAGGACTATGACTATTACCATGAAATTGATCCAGACCTTACTTCTCAAATGAAGAAAATGGTCTTAAAGGAACAGGAACATCAGCATGAGTTAGACAAAATTTATTTGCAAAAAGATTTTTCTTTAAAGAGAACGGGACAAGTTCTTGCTTTTTTACTTTGTATTATAGCCTTAGTAGGGGGATTCTGGACGGTTTTACAAGGATTTGAGGTAGGCGGGACCATAATTGCAGCTTTGGGCTTAGGTGGAATTGTGGCACAGTTTCTTAAAAAATCATAAATATTCACCTCATTTGTTTGCACTTACTTGCTTTTATCTTTCCAAAATAAAACCATATTATTTATTAACATTATTTCATTTAAAAACCATCAGATTTTCCAGATTGCAAACATTAAACTAAATCACCAAATGCTACTTTTGCCAATTTTTGGACCACCTTTCCCTGGGTAATACCCAATTTATCCAAAATTCGGATGTTTTCTGATTTATAAAATCCTGAATGTAAGGTTTTGTCAGGTTTTAATGACCTATACAATAAGACTACAAAACCATACCTCCCCTTCAACCTGATTCTTCTTGGGCAATTTGAAACAAGACAGGAAGCATGGACTAGATTTGCCAGGGAAAGGTTGGCTTCGCGCAGGTCTGCCCCATTTAGGTTGGCATGGGAAAGGTTACAGTTTCTAAGGTTGGCTCCTGTCAGAATGGTGTTGGATAGATCGGCGTAACTTAGGTCGGCATTCTCCAAATCCGCTTGGGTCAGATCGGCGTGCGCTAGGTTGGCACCTTGAAAAATTGCATTCATTAATCTGCATTTGGGGAGCTTGGCATGTTGAAGGCTGGCGGATTGGAAACTGGCACCCTTCATGGCCGTCCAGCAAAGCAAGTCGTGGACAAACCTGACTCCATCCATCCGAACCCCTCGCAAATCGACATAGCCGAGACAAACATCCTTGAAAACAGCTCCGGTAAAATCCATAGCCGGTGCCGTTAGGCTTTGAATATAGTCCGACTTTCTTATGGGCTGATTCTCTCGGCCATTCTCACTAAGGAAAAAATCCAACTGAACCCGCTTCTTGTATTCATCCCATTCGATCAAGGCTTTCTCCCGTTCAATCGTTCGAATCGGTGATGCCGCCAATCTTAGGAAAGCTTGCAAATGCTCCCAATTTCCTTTGAAATCAGGTTGCTCGGATGTAAGGAATGTTTCCATCGCGGACTAGGACATTGATTATGTGATAAAGAAAAAACAGCTGCTTCCACGGATAGGCCTTGGTGACTCGAGTGGAATCAAACCTCACCACCGCCCAAATCGATCAGTACTTCCGCAAGTTTGCCAGCCTCAACATGGGCCACCGCCGTAAATTCCTGATTCGATCCCCGGGAGCTGGACTCCGCCAAGAGGGTGACCTGATGATAACCCGGCTTAACGTCCCGGAACAAATATCCCGGCCCCTTTACGTCTGCCATTCCCAGGTTATTGTCCAGCCTGATTTTCAGCTTGTCAAAAGGCCCGGTATTTACGAGGCTTACTTTGATATTGCCCGGACTGGAGGACTCCGACTTTTGGTGTACCGAACGCTGCAGCTCGGCCAGGTTACTTTGGAATTCGGACACCCACGCGTTGGTTTCCTGGTACTTGATATCGTTGATCTGAGAAATAAAATCCGCCAACATGCTCAACAACACTTTCCCTTCTTCCTCCGATATCTCGTCCAGGTTTTTCCCAAACGTCTCTATCTTCCATCGCATTTCAAACTCCACGATCTTCCGCTTCATCTCCAGGTGTGTCGTAATAAACCGGATCCACCCCGAGGAAAACCCAAAAAACTTATCCAATAACAACAGCGTTCCAGCGGCTGCAATGGATATATAGCCAAGGTTCACGATGTTTACGGGAAACTCGTTTTCCAACAGGAGCGAATGTATCATGGGAATAAGACCACCAAGAGCAAACAGCACAATAGAACCTAACCGGATGGACTTGGACAGGCGCTTCATCCAAACCTGATTGTCTACGTACCATTGGGCATCGTCAGTTGCCTTGGAAATAATCTCATGGTAGGTATTGCTGATCTGATTGTCCATAGGGGCTATCAAGAAAAAGGGGGGCGAAAACTAACCGGCTGTTTTATCCTCAGATCTGGGAAGCACCACGAAAACCAATCTTTCCCTTTATTACAGTCCCAAACCAAAACAGTAGGAAATCTAACGATTTACCAAATAATACCCAACTATTTACCTATCTTTTTTACTAAATGGACTGAAAAATACGTATCCAGCAGAAAAAGTGGGGAGGGTAACAGCCGGATGTGGTAGCTATCAACTTAGTTGGATTTCTCCCTATCTCCATCGTCCGGCCCATACAGCGCGAGGACGGAAGGATGCTGCGCATGCACCTGAAGGACTTTGGAACGAACTTCCTCAAACCGACCATAGTTTTTCAGGAAGGGAATGCACTCCTTGTGGATCGCGTCAAGGGAGGAATAGGTAACAGCCTTGACATAATAGTCTGCTATGGTTGCAGGGCTTAGGAGTTCGTCCGGTCTACACTTGCTGATCAGCCATTTTCCCATCTCAAAGTTTGCCTCGCCGAAAAGACCCTTATATGGGTCTGTGAGCCAATGCGTTCGTGGGTTTTTAACAATTTTCTTAAGAATTCGCAGGAAATTCTCAGGGCTGAGTTTAGACTTTAGGTGGTAGAAACACCGCATTCTAAATATATCAAAGAATATGGTCTTTTTATCCGGGTGAAACTCACTAAAATCTACCTGCAAATCATCCAAACGGATTCTTTCCCCCAATATTTCAAGGTAGGTCCCTACGTCCGACGTGCTATCCTCCAAGTGGCTGGTAAACAGTTCCCCTAACTGCTCTTTCGCATTTTCAACGCCCAAAAAAGCGAGCAGACCCAAAAAATCCACTTTTGCTTTCTTTAGGTTACCTCTTATGACATGTAATGCTACGACACGAAAAGGTACCTCATATCGGTCCAATTGAAGGTCAAAAGCATACCGTAAATAGCGATCGCTGGCTTCGTAATCCTGATAAAAAAAACGTAGGTTAAACAAACACCAATAAATCGAAAGGCGGATCTTTTTATAGGCCTCGAAATCAGGACCCTCAAGATCCCTTAGATCAAAAAATCCGGACCATGCTCCATTGGGCCTCGCCCATACTTCATTTAAGACCCTACATTCCAATCTATACTTTCCAGATTGTCCAGAGGTTCCAATAAGCACCAAAGTTTCGGAAGGATTCAAATCATTGCTTTTAATGTATCGGTCAATCCCCGAACGCTCATCCTGGTAGTCTTTTGACTGGTAGGTTAGGATTTTTATGTCTCCACCATGTTCTCTTTCCAATTTTCTAAGTAGATCGAATACCATTCGCCCCACAAAAGCATTTTGCTCGCTGGTATCGAACGGCAAAAAAATGATATTGACCCTATTACTGACAGGCGGATATTCGTCTTTTAAAAACTCATTAAAATTTGCATATCCCAAAAAAACCGAAATCATGTCCAGCATATTGACGCTTGCCCACTTAGTCATTTGATTTGCCTCTGGATTAATGGCTCGGGCATAACAATACCAAAAAATTTGTAACTGTTTAATGTGGTTTTTCCTTTCCTTTTGAATATAGCAATCTGAGGCTCTTCCGTCCTTGGATATCTTTAAATAAATCAAATCTACCAGATTCCCATTGGTATCTTGTGAAACTTTTGCGTTCAGCCCCCTATAAAACGGCAGGTAATCCGTGAGGTTTTGGGATCTTCCATCGCCTATCGCCTTCAAAATATCGCTGAGTTGACTTGTCAACCGGTTACCGATTTGAAGGATGGGATGGTACAGGCTTAGTCCCATTCTTATCCTCACCATGAGACGGGGGTGATTTTCTATATAGGAGACATATTTGGCAGCTTTTTTCCTGACAGTTCCCATCAAAGACCGTAAATTTCCCGAAGAGATATGAACACGCTGATTTTTTTTTTGAAAAATTGAAAATACCTTAAAAGGCCATGTAGTACCTGCGCCAGCAGCCTTAATACCTACCAAGACCTATTCAGTACCTGATAATACTCATTCTGAAACTAGTGGTACCCAATCCATTCAATATAAGACCTAATAGGGTATTTTTATACCTATTAGGTCTTATATTGACTTATATAGATGTTTTAAAGCCTTTTATTTAACAAAAATGCTTTTTATATTCCCATAGGGAATTGAGGACGCTCATGTGTGCATCACTGGATGGTCCAAGGGTGCACCCCGACGTGCCGGTGTTAAGGAAGGAACAAAACGCCTTTCGCCTACCTTACACCGCACGTTTTTAGAGAGGCAGAAAACCTATTCATTATGAAAAAGGCACTGTCAATTGTGTTATTCCTACTCGCGACTGTGGTCACGGGCTGCGGGAACCTGCTTGGGACAGATGATCTTGAACCAAGACAAGATCATGAAATTCCGACTCTCAACCCCGCAAATCGAGAATCGACCAACATTTATGGTGACAAGCCAGATCGTGACTAGTTAGGAAATTAGGCCAGTCAGGTACGGGATTTCTCATCCCGTTTGCGGGTGCCCTACCATTGTGGGGCACCTATTATTTATTTTTATCAACGCTGTCACTGGATTGTAATTCGCCTCACGCAGTTAAAAGCATGTGATATTATCAATTTTCAAAAGAAATAAAAAAACTTCTTCGTGAATGACTGACTACCGTTCGCCAACAGCGGAAAATGATTCGTGAATCCTCTTTTTCTTCCAAGGACTTTACCCATATTTTTGATGGTTTGTAGCAATACACCCCTATTTTTATTTTAAAATACAAATAAAAATACATTATTTACCTTATATTTAACGGATTGAACTTTATAAACGTGACACCTACTAACTTTCAGCTTTCACTTTTACAGCTGCTGATGGCCAGCTCACTTGCCTTTTTTTGGATGAGATCTGAATCCATCCATGGGCAGCATGCACAATCCTTGGATAGCTTGACAGCCCGAGTTAATAGGTATTTTGATCAGAATGAATATTCTGAGGCGATCTCGGTGCTTGAAGAGGCTTTGCCGAATGCCCGGGACTCGTCCGAACTACGAAAGATCTTGGCTGATCTGGGGTATGCTCACTTTCATTCCGGACAGTTTGATCAAAGCATTACCTTTTACACACAAGCTGCCGAAGTGGCCATTCAGACAGGAGATACACTACGGGCTGCCAGGTTTATTCGCAGCAAGGGCTTGAGCTTTCAGCGGCTGGGGCTTTATTCCATTGCACTGGAAAACTATCTACAGGCCACTCAATTGGTACGCAACAACGGAAATTCCTTGGGGTTTAAAGCTGAAATCCATAACTCCCTGGGGCTGCTCTACCAACAACTTAATGATCCAAAAGCAGGTCTTTCTGAGTTGAAAAAAGCAGAAGAAATCAACATAACGCTGGGTGATACGCTAAATCTGGCAAGAGTATGGACCAACATGGCCATCTGCTACGACGATTTGTTGAGCTACGATTCGGCGTTGCATTTTAATCAGCTTGCTTTGACTCTGAAAAAAATCGAAAATGACCCGAAAGAACTTGCAAGCACTTTTAACAACATCGCCGTTAACCTACTTAACCTCAAAAGAGTAGATGAAAGTGAGCCCTATCTCATAGATTCCTACCGGCTACATCGGCAAATCAATGACCCGGAGGGAATTGCTGTAAGCCTGAAAAATAAAGCAGATTTTGCCCTAAGAAAAGGGGATCTGAATCTAAGTAGTGCCTATCTGGATTCTGCATTGATACTACTGGAATCGATAAAAAGCCAGGACTATCTGATCGAAGCACTGGAACTCCAGATCAGGTTATTCGAGCGTATTCGCAATTATGAACGGGCACTGAGTGCCTATAAGCGTTATGACAGTCTTAAGGCCTCTCTTTTTCTTGAAGAAAAATTCAACGTGCAGGAAATCGGAAACCTCTACCTACTAAGAGAAAAGGAGTTCGAAAACGAACAAGTAAAGACCAGGGCATCACTCTTGGAAATCAAAAATGCCCAGTTTGAGAAAACCATCTTGCTGCTGGGCATCATCGTCCTTTTGACGGTTACGTTCGGAATTTCCACCAGCCGAAACCTGCGGACCCAAAAAAGTCTTTCCAATCATATTCAAAAACAAAACGAAATAATAAAAGCTCAAAAAAACGACCTGCGTCATCGCTTAAGTAATTCATTATCAAGAAGTCAGGGAATAATAAACTCCATCGCCCGAAAAATCGATGATCCCGAGATAAAAGATCGACTGCAATGTGCCGCCCAAGTTCTTTTTACCACCTCGGCTTTTGAAAGACATTTGATTGGCATCGAAGATGAAAAAGAGGTTGCCTTAGGAGATTTCTTGGAAAGCTTGATTGAATTACAACAACAGGCTATCCAATTGGAAAATCGCAACATTCTAATCAACTTCCACTGCGACAGCAAAATCTACCTTCCTGTAAATCAGGTAATCAGCACGTCTATAATCATTAATGAATGGATTACCAACAGCTTGAAATACGCCTTTCCGGAAAAAACTACCGGACAAATAACGGTAAAAATCGGTATGACCTCCAAAGGAATAAAACTGGAGTACATGGACAATGGAAAAGGTAGACAAGCCACCTCTCCGGTGGGAACAGGATCTCAGTTGAATGACCTTTTTATCCGAGACCTAAGAGCCTCACATAGTATGAAGAGTGATCATGGTATACAGCATCAATTGAGCTTCCCGATCAGAAAATCCCCGACCACTTTTTCCAATGAACCCTGACGATAAACGGTAAAATCTATGAAAATTCTAATCGTGGAAGATGACCTCATTACCGGGGAAGACCTATCAGAGGCAATCAGAGAGAGATTCAAATTCACCTCGCTTGAAATTATAGGCCCGGTAGACAACTATATGCATGCTGTAGAGCTTATCAACGAACATTCTCCAGACATTGCCATTCTTGACGTGGCTTTGGATGATGATATGGATGCTGGTATCCGACTTTCCCAATACCTAAATCAGTCTCATCCGATACCCACCATTTTTTTGTCTGGCCTCCCAAAAAAATTGGGGTTTGACCTTGCAAAGCATAGTTTGCCCCTAGACTTTATTCCCAAACCGGTTGAAATGGAGCGGTTAATGGAAAAAATAGAACTGGCTTCCATCTACAATTTTCAGCGAAATAAGGTAGAGAACATGCCTAACTTAAAAAATTCGATCCAGAACAAAAGTATTTTTATTACCACCAACCACGGAGAAATCACCGCGATACCCATCAAAAACCTAGTTCTATTGGAAGCAGACGACAAACTGATGCGTGCCTACACCGCAGACCAAGCGGCACCCATACACTTTACGTCACCCGGGCTGCGCAATTTTTACCACAGCCATCTTTACCTCTTGAAAGATTTTTATCACCTTGGAAGAAAATATGTTTTCAGTCTCGACCATGTCATCCAGATCAAAGATAATCATGTGATACTACCTCGAAAAGTAAGTAATGCAAACGAAGACCCCTACTTTCGGCTTCCCATCCCCAAAAACGGTGACGCCAAACGACTGCTTTTTGCTAGGCTGGGCTACAAGTTACGTGGGGGTCTGGGAATCGGCGACGGAGATAACTAATCCATGCTGATTTGCTTCTCACTATGATCAACACACGTAAGGACAAAGTGTATCGCACTCTTCAATCGCCATGATTACCCATCATCCAAGCTCATAAGTCCATCGAAAACCGAACATCCACATTCCCTTCTTTGTGGTTTTTGTAAGAATATTTAAATCCAAATCGGGTACTGGTGAGGGTTTCTATCGGTAGCTCGATGGTCCCATTGAGAATGATCACCGTCTCGTTGACATTCAAGGCCCAGGTACCGCTCTGAGGAAATCCCGTTAGCCCCTCCGTTGTGAAACTAAAACTCTTGTTTGCTTCAAATTTTACGGAGAACTGCGACACATTGGCCGACTGATTATTAAATGTGACCGAGGTCAATTTCCAATTCTTTACGATTAGCTCCGTCTTGGTTGGCGCGGGAGCAGGTGGCGCAGGGGCGGGATTAGGGTAGAGCGTGGATACCTGTACCCAGACCGGACGCCGTTTTCCTGTAATGGTCATGGCATCTTGAAGAACGCTACACCCGATGCACCGGAGAATCCATCTTTCAAACAAACCCTAAAACAAAGTTAACGTTTAGCCGAGATATTACGACTAAAGTGGAAATTGACCGGACAAAAAACCTATAAAAAAAGCAACCCTGTTTTTAGTCTCTAACAATTATTTTCACATCAAAATATCCAGCATTGTTACTGTAATCTGCATCATTAATCGCTATATCAATAAGGCCACCCTGATTAAAGCGATGCACGTTATTTGTACCAAAATTGACCCAAGGAGATCCCGGGATACGCATAATAAAGGCCCCATGAGGCAACTTGGGATCTATACTGAAATTTTGGTATCCGCTGATTCCGTTGGCAGTGACATTGTCCAAAAGGAATCCAAGTTTGATACGACCTCTAGCAAAGGCTTCTACTTCTTTACCCCCCACAATCCTAATAGCCTCGCGCACACCACTGCTAATGGTACCACCATACACCCTTTCTCCATCCTTTTCATAAATCAATTCCACTTTATTAAATTGAGGTTGAACCTGCGAACGGCTCTCAAGATATGAGCCAAATAAGCCGGAAAAAATACCTCCCATTACGTCTGTACCGGTACTAACAACCCTATCCTCGTCGGGTAGATAATAATAGGTTGGAGAAAAATCTGCATATTTCCAAAAATTGGCAATATCTTCACCTGCCCTAGGACTCGCCCGCTGCTCAGATGGTCGAAGGGCTTCTGCCTCTGCCCTCCAAAAGCGAGATTTCACTTGGCTCATTTCTGTATAGACGCCTTCTTCGTATATCCCCGCAAGTGCAAACATAGCCGAAACGTT
This sequence comes from Lunatimonas lonarensis, assembly GCF_000390185.1. Classification (GTDB taxonomy): domain Bacteria; phylum Bacteroidota; class Bacteroidia; order Cytophagales; family Cyclobacteriaceae; genus Lunatimonas; species Lunatimonas lonarensis. The sequence continues at coordinate 312,317 of NZ_AQHR01000088.1, forward strand.
TCCGTTTATTCCGGCCAAATTAATCCAATAAAAAGCACTTTTCTGGTCCGTCACTAATCCTAGCTCGTTCCCTTTTTCAAACATTAAACCTAAGCTCAACATTCCCTGGGAATTCCCCGCTTCGGCAGCATTTGTGTACCATTTCAATGCCTCCTTAGGATCCTTTTTTACACCCTGGTTTCCGTTTAGAAAAACATCTCCTAAAAAGACCATGGCTCCGGAATTACCACGATTGGCTGCCTGCTTGGCAAAAGCAACTGCCTTCGTTGGATCCGGTGGAAGATCCATTCCATTGGAATATAGTTGGGACAATATTCCGAGTGCTGTCGCATCACCCGCGTCTGCTGCACGTTGATACCAGGCAAGTGCTTGTTTGACATCCTTCCGACCCCCCCTGCCCTCCACATGCATTAGACCCAAAATCAGTGCTGATTTGGGAAGGCCTTTTGCGAAGGATTGTTCAGCCAGTTTGCGGGCTACCTCTGTGCTCCCCGAAGTCAGAGCGATCAGCCCTGATTCGTATTGCGCCGGTAAATACCCCATAAATGAGGCTCGTTGCAAATAGTTGATGGAAATTTTCCTTTCACTTGGGTTTGGGGAAGTATTTGACAGAATTTGGTAGATGAGAAACATAGACTCAGGATCTCCTCCTTCAGCTTGCCGGGTCAACCTATCTCTTACTGAAAACATTAACTCCCTACCGCTTCCTTTGTCTATATTAAATCCTCCCTTTCCAAAAAACTTAAAATATCCGAGCCAACCTATTGCCTTAGCATCCCCTTGTTGGGCCAGTCCTTCAAGGGTCCGCCTTCCCACCACAGGCTCCATCTGCCCTAGACCATATTCATAACCCACTGCTTTCATAGTTGGATTATCATTATAATTTGCCGCACTAGATTGGTTCTCGGCAAAAAGATCCTCCACCGGCAGGAACAAGATAGATTCTGCTAGACGAAAGGTGTCTTTGTAATACTCGTTCACCAAAGACAGCTTGACTTTTACTTGAGCCTGAGTACTACTGGACAAAAAAACGGACCTTAGTAGAACCCTCGCTCCTTCATTTTGCTCGGGACTAGGTAGCTTCAAGTAACTCGTATAATCTGGCGAACGCTCCTTAAAGCTATTTTCATCAGGAATGATCTCCATCAAAGGCTCAATCAAATCCCTATTCAAATCCTGGGAAGTTCCAAGTCCAAACTGGAGAATAGAGTAGGAATTATGTGCTATTTTTGTGGTTGCAAAGGCCGCGTTTTTCACCAGTGGACTCCTAATGGTTACAGGAGGATTATGATTTACCAGCGACCGGTATGATGCAGATAATGGATCCGTTGATTGACTCATTTCTAGGCTCCCTGTATCGAAAACCAATGAAGACTTAACCTGATAAATTCGTTCTGCCCTCAACACATCCACCCCGGTTTTCGGGTTTTTCGAGGCCCGAAGCGAAATCGAGATCAAGTTGGTATTGGCAACACCTCTGATTTGAGAAACCTCCATAATCCGGATGCCCCTGGAGTTACTATAGCCAAATACAGAGGTAATATTTTCGGATTTCTTCCCCAAATTGTAAATCAATATTCCTTTATAACCTCCACCAGCCGGAATTTCTTCCAAGTAAAGGTGCACATTCGAACTCAGGCCCAACCCAGTTACCTTTAACCGTCCCGACCATAGACCATCGAATCCGTACGAATTGAAAGTTGTTGAGAGCAAGATTATCATTAGCAATCCAACTCGTTTTAGGCGGTTTTCCATTTGTCTATTTTTTTTAGCCAAGTTTTGCGAACAATCACAAGTCAGGTTAGTCCGTCCCGATTTCGGAAATTCTCCCCATGATTGATGACCTTACTGCGTCTACAATTTCTTTACATTTATGTTCTAAACCCATTCGAATTCCGACTAGAGATTTTGTATTCGGCCTTCCTCATGTGTTAGAACTTATAACTGAACCCAACAAAAGGACCATTTAAATTGAAAGGCAATTTTTCGGTACTTCTGGCACCATCCATCCTAAAATCGACGTTATCATCTTCCAAATTCTCCTTTGCACGCACACTTTCTCCTGCCGAATTCGTTCCAGTAAACTTAATCATCGGCTCATTCGAGTAAATATTATAGGAATATCCTAGTGATAAAGAAAATAATGAATGATTATCGACCCTTTTTGCTGGAAAACATAAATCAACTCTTGGCTTAATAGTACCCTGGTTCGAGATAATTTTTATTGCTACTTCATCACTATAAAAATCTGTTTGATTCACTCTTATGTAGGTATCGTTATTGACGATCTTTCCCATAGGTGATTTGGCTCTTCCGAATTCCAGACCCAAAACTGGCCTGATTATGGTTTTTCCCGTAGCACCAAGAGCAAAATTGTTCCCGTAACCAATATGGAAAGCCAAAAAATTTACGGATCCTGTAATACCACTACCTCCAAACTCCATGTGATATCCTCTCAGATTTCCATATTGCAGCCCAAAGTCGAATGAGATCCCAAATTCTTGTTCTTTCAATGTTTTCTCACCTGAAAAAGAATCTCTGCTGGGACTCTCATCAACGTAGTTTAATGAGATAAGAACACTTTCAATATTGGTCGACCTCCCACCAACTCCTATATAATACCCGGAATAGTCATTCGGATTGGCAGGAACCTTCGGAGGAGTAACTGGCGTAGGACTAGCTTTCGTACTGGTTTCTCTAAATCCAAACGTTGGATTCTCATATCTTCGTCTACCATCTACCCCCAAAATATATTGGACATTGCTTAAGGGCTCGGTGTATCGCTCTTTACTGCCATATTGTTGATAGGACAAGACGGTCTCTTCGATGGAATATTCCTTTACCGGGATAACTCTACCATTGGCAAGGTATATCGATTGCGAAACATGTTCAACTTGGATATCGTCTCTTAACTTCAGCACTATTTCAACTCTCCTATTTAAAGCTCTATTTGCAGCTGACGTATTTGGAACTAAGGGGCTTGACTTCCCAAACCCGCGAAAATCAAGTCGATCAACTTCAATACCTTTGTCAATAAGGTAGTTATAAACGGCCTGTGCCCTCCTTTCACTCAACTCTATATTGTAACGTTCGTCTCCAACATCGTCGGTATGTCCTCCGATACTTATAGCCAAATTGTTAACTTCCTGAAGACCATACACTAGCGTATCTATTGCCATTTTAGATTCCCTGGTAAGGTCATGGCTATTGGTTTCGTACTGAATGTGCGGTAGATTGAGAACCCTACCCTCAATAGCCTGGTTGGAATTGACCCAGTGAAATAACGTATCCATACTAGCTGAAACACTTTGTGACTGCGCGATGAAAGAAACAGTGATGCCGATAAGAAAAATGGCAAAAGAACTTCCATAGATTAATTTTGAGCTCATATACTAAATGGTTTGAAAGACATAGACCATAAATAATTTAAATCGACAATAGAAAACCTCAGTTATTTGAAAAAAAAAGTGATTTTTCAGATAATACTGCAATATCTGCCTAAAGGGATCCTGCAAATCCCGAAACCCAATAGCTCTTGGTTACCGGTTTTTTTTGCTACTCCATTGCCAGCAAATGCCAGCATGAAGCGGATTAGGCCCAGTGCCTGCTTCTGCATAAAGGAACCTCCATCTTACACCTATTCCGACTCTTGGAAGAAAATACCTTAAGTCATCGTCCCCAAAATTCACCAACGCCAACTCCCCCTTACCATAAACATTGAATTTGTCCTCTAGATTATTTAGGAAAAAAGTTCCCCTGACCCCAAAATCTCCCGCAAGATCTTTTTCATCAAGTCCCCGCAAGGTGTTATACAACCCAATATACAGACCACTGCTGTTTCCCGCCTCGGTCAAGGGCTTAAACAATGCCTTTAAATGCGTATTCCAGTACGAAATGTAGAATCCACCTGTCCCGTAACCTAAATTGAACCACTGAGGAACCGCCATAAAGCCCTCTTCGCTTTGTGCACCTGGGGAAATTGCATAGGCTTCGGCCTGTGGGGAAAAATCCTTTCCCTCACCTGTAAAGATGGAGGCCGTACTACGCGTAATAAACTCCAGATCGTAAACCGACTGACAAACCGCCGGTCTGTAACACCCCAGCAGCAAGAAGATCCAGACTAGCTTTCTTATAGGACTATTCATAAAGCGACGGCAAGGTTTCCAGAAATTTCACATATACCCGGGATCCAAAATTGCTGATGGCACCAATCTGCATGTCGCCAGGAGGAGTAGGGGCCGGATCCTTTTCCCTAAACCGCTTTTGCTCCCGCTCCGAAAAAACCCGAAGGTCTCCGGTTCCTCTTTCCCAACTTTCCCTATGAAAAGTCTCCCCTTTTACCACAAATCGATTGAGCACGTACTTGCCCTGTACCGCATCGTAAAAAAAAACCTGACCCGTAACATCACCTCGATGTTCCCGGACATAGCTATGTAGAACGCCTTTTACCTTTTGCTTCTGCTGCTGCACAACCTCTTTGCCATCCGAACCCTTTGTTCTGGTCTCTCCAACGACTACTTCCTTCTCTATTTCCTTTTTATCAACCGGTAGGTTTACCGATGATCCACTAGGAATTTCGTAAGAACCGAACACTACCCCGTCAAACCCCTTGGCAACACAAAAATCATGGATCGCTTGTACATTTCCCGCATTCAGCCACAAGTCGAAGGTCTCCTCGTGCCGCACAATAGCCACGAAATTGGGATAGGGGTTTTTAGCCACAAACTCCGCCGCTGAGCTCGAAACCGATAACCCATTCGAACTGAAAAAAGAGGTTACGGGCATAGTAAACTTGGTGCCAAATTCCACATACGCTATCCTATATTGGGCAGATTGGTGGGCCTGCCGGATTTCATCTGAAATATCCTTGAAGTTTTTGTCCACTTGCTTGGCTTCGGCAAATAAATGGTAGGCTCGTAAAGCTCCACCCTTCGTCCCTTTCGCCAACTCTGCCTGCCCATTTTCATAACATTCTTTCGCGTACTGACCGGCAAAGACATCATACCAATGCCTTGCCCTTTCCAGCATTTCGCCATAATCCCCCAAATCGACGGCTTGAATGCCCGCATCACTCAAAACCCCAGGAGAAAGCATCTTAACGGCTTGCTGTATGTCGATCATCTTCTCGTAGGCCTGAACAACGTATCGGGCCTCTTCCACAGATGCCTTTCCACTGTAGGAACCTGACCGCTCAGACTCATGACGCTTCACTCTGTCCAGCGTACCGGGCAGGTAGAGTCGATAGGAATCGGCCAAAACCTGGCCCATGTCCTTCAGCCCTTTTTTGTTTAAACTTCCTTGGAAAGCATCACAGGCAGCAATGATGGCCGTGTAGTAGTCTTTGTCTTTATACGCTCGGTTAGCCTCCCGCGCACTCTTCTGGGCGTCTTTGTCGCGCTGACCAAAACTAAACGGGGCACCTATCATCTGAAGGACAAAAAAAAGTGCTAAAAGAATCATAGGTTTCATAAACGTGGGCATTTAAGTGGTATCTTTGACTAGTTGATGCTCAGGAGGTGAGGGCGTGAACGGAAAGAAATCAGCCAATACCCCCCTTGTTTTTCAATTCAATCGGTATTTCTGTTTTTAAATCGTTTTTTCAATGGCCAAAACCAGTCCCGGGAAAAAGGGAAATGAACCTATTGCGGAGTTTTCCCATTGGGTGTCGCTAGCGTTCAACAAAGTTTCAACGACAAAATTTAGAAATCGAAATCCATTTTAGCGTGTACTAATTCGCTAAACAGCGTGATCGCTTCGCGAATGGGAGTAATTTTGACGGGAAGCTTTTCACCCATTCGATACATCCGGAAACGCAAAAAAAATAGCCTCACAGATACCCCCATAAACAAGCCTAGTATCAACCAAAAAATACCATCCTATGAACCTTTCCACTGAAACACTTTATTCCTCTGCCCCTAGGGCACTGATGTATTTGGGTAAGACCCGCCCATGGCTTGCCTGCCTCACAGGCATTTGGTTGGTATCGTTGGTGTTTTGCACCCCTACCCAGGCCCAGAAAAAAAGCACCCCGCTAAATGCCCATGGGTTTGAGATCAAAAACACCAAAAAATATACAGCATGCAGTTTCCGTACCACGCTGATCGAATCAGACGGATACCTCAAAACCGCAGTGTACGATACACTGGGACAACTGAAATCAGTTTCAGAGTGTTGGTCAACCAAGCGAAAAAAGGAATGGGTGACTGAACGGGACCTTACGATCCGGTTTACTTCGGAGGGTGACACGGCATCGGTATCCGACCACACCCTTGCAGGAAAAAGCGATCGCCTACTTTTTTATGAGGATGGACTGTTATTTGCCGAAGCAATCATGTACAACGGAAAATTCAAAGAAGGTTGGCAGCTGAATGACGATGGAGACAGGATTCCCATGGATGAGGTGAGGCAAATCCCCCGATTGTCGCAACAGGAGATTTTCTATCGATACCTGGCCAAAGAAATAAGATATCCAAAGGAAGCAAGGCAAAAAGGCCTGGTTGGCGTCGTGTACCTTGCCTTCGATATGGATGATTCAGGCAGGCTGCGGTCTATAGAAGTGGCAAATCCGGAAGCCGTGGACCCAATACTGATCGAAGAGGCCCTGCGGGTGGTCAGCGCCTACCCCTTGACCTTTGAGCCCATGGAAGATCGATATGGCAACCCGAAGGAGGGGATACTTAGACTTCCTATCCGCTTTGCACTGTAGCTGCATGGGAATAATCGAAACAACTTCAATTCACCAAAAACCAACCAGTCCCACACATCATCCTGAATCGTTTGGATTAATAGCCCCATCAAGCCCGTCGGACACCGATCCAAGGAACAGCCCATAACGCTTGGTATCTAAAAAAACAACCCGCCTGCTGATGCACGATGGCATTGGCAGGCGGATGTCTTACGTCAACTAGCTGATACGGGAAAGGGAGTTTAGGCTACATCTTCACCCTGAGCAAGCACCCATCCAAAAGAAGCTGCCTTTCGTTAGTTCACAGTAGCGTCACTGTCTCCACTGCCCTTGATATCGTCATTTGTGACCCCTCGTTGCTTTTTACGGCTATCTGTGCTGAGTTTTCCAAGACGATAGTTGAAGTTGATTTTGAAGCTCATGTTTTGCAGACCTACCGTACTTTGCTGTAGGATGGTCGGTGTGATCAATTCGTTTCTCATCGTAAATTCCCGGGTCAGGAAGTTTTCTATCCCAAAGCCAATCGATCCCTTCTTATCGTTGAACTGCTTGTTGATATTCAGGTTGTAAATGGCCAAACTACCTGCCGACCCCTGAAGCTGTACCTGCCTTCCCCTGGCAAATCCAAAGGCTTCCAACTGCCAGTTGTTTTCCAACTGATAACTTGCCCGCGCCCGTCCGCTCAACACAAATCCCGAATTACTGGCCGCATACATGGGATCCGTCAGCCCATTTTCCAAGCGGGCAAAGTAGCTATCCACGCTTCCACTTAGGCTAAACTTGTTGGAAACATTGACATTGGTAAACAGGGACAACCCATAAGCCTTTTCTCCACCGATATTTTCGAAGGTGGTAAATATCACGTCGTCATCCATAACCGTCCGGACAGGCTGAATGGATCCAGTGGTGTTTCTCATATATCCGGTAACGTTGAACGAAGACCCCAACAAATAGGTACTGTAGGACATTTCATAGTTGTCCGTCAGTTCCGGATCCAAAAACGGGTTGCCCTGGGAAATCTGCTGGGGGTTGGCTGCGTTGATATTTGGGTTCAGGAAATTCAGGAAAGGCCGCTGTACCCTTCTGTTGTAGGCCATCTTGATCATATTGCCATTTTCCAGTTTCCTGCTCAAATTCATGCTGGGTACAAGGATCCCGTAGGAAGTGATATCCGCTGTTGATTCGGCATTCCCAAAGTCAGCATTGATATGGGTGTATTCGTAGCGCAGCCCCCCTTTGAAGGTATAATCCGTAAGGAAATTGCTCATAAAGGTGAAGTAACCGGCTGTCACGTTTTGGTGGTAGCTGAATTCGTTGGACAACGCGAGATCATCTATGACCTCATAGGGGCCTTCCGGCCCTTCCGCCCTGAAGTAGGTGAAATCGCTTTCTGCCCGTCTCAGGATCGTCTTGGCACCATATTCCAACAAAGGTCCGTTTGACCCCCCCAAAGGATTGATGTAGTCCAGCTGCAAGGTGAATTCCTCGTTTCTCCCCAGGTTGTTATTCCTGATCCGGCTGGCAATGTCATCGAACGTACCGAGGTACAGGCTATTGATGAAGTTATCGGTAAGGTTATTCACTGAATAAAGGGTAGAGGCACTGAATTCCTTGCCTTTTTGCTCAAATGTCTTGGTATAGTTAAAACTGACATCCATATTATTTGAGAGATTGGAAATCTCCACATCCCTCAACACCGAGGCCAACAAATCATCGCCCAGGTAGGTATCCGTCAATAACCCATCTTGGTGGGAACTTCTGTTTCTCAGTCCAAAACCTACAGAGGCCATCAAAAAATTATGCGTGTCGATTTCGTAGTCCCACCCAAAATTGTACCGTCCAAAGAGTTGGTTGGTCTGTGTGGTCGCACGTTGCAGGACATGCAGGGTATTGCCGTCTCCATGGGTGATCCATTGCTCATTTGCGAAGGAACCAAGAATATTATAGCCCGCTCTACCAAATCCACCAAGCGTAAACCCCATCTTTCCGGTCTTCAGGCTGGCATTCAATCCGAGATTGGAAGCTCTCCAACCTGCCGTAGAATTAATGTTCAATGACATTCCCTGCAGGTTGCTCTTTTTGGTCACAATATTTATCACGCCACCCGTTCCTTCAGCATCGTACTTGGCCGATGGTGAGGTGATCACCTCGACCGTTTTGATCTCCTCGGCAGGGATCTGCTTCAAGGCATCCGAAACGTTGGAAGCCACGATGGCAGACTGCTTGCCGTCGATCAAAACCAGGATATTGGAGCTTCCCCTCATGGACACGTTCCCATCCATGTCCACCGACAGCATGGGCACCCTTCTGAGGACATCGGAAGCATCGCCTCCCAACAGGGTCCTATCATGCTCTGCGTTGTAAATCGTCCGGTCTACCTTTTCTTCTATCAGGTCCCTTTGCCCCACTACCACCACTTCTTCCAAGGCAATGTCTGCCGACGCCAGCTTTATTGTCCCCAGGTCAATAGACCGTTGGTTTTCAGCTACTTCAATTAGTCCTGACTCGAACGTCGAATAACCCACAAAGGAAACCTTAAGCTGATATGCTCCCGGTTTGACGTTGCCAATTTGGAATTTCCCATCAATGTCCGCCACGGCACCCATTACACGTTGGCTAGCTTCGACCTCAACGAGGGCAGCAGAAGCATAGGGCACGGGCTCACCCGAACTGTCCTCTATGATTCTTCCTTTTATCACGGATTCGCCACCTGCCTGCTGCGCATTTACATCCAAGTAATGAAACAGCATGGAAGCGATGGATATTGCGAGTACTAAATGTAAAGTTTTCATCTGTTTTATAATATGTCTTTAAGCGGTCAGATGGAATCTCGCACGAATTACAATCGTCCCTCCGTGTGTCGCTTGCGTCGTGCTCGATTTCATGTGTTTAAGTTTTCTTTCTGTCTGATAACCAACCACTATCCTTCGTGGCAGATCGTATGGTTGTCCCGCATAGCTATCGGGGCATCCCAGTATCTGACGCTCCAGGTTTGCCTGTCTGGCGTTGGAGGGGTCTATTTCATTTTTCTTTCGGATCCACTACTTTGATCAAAAAACAGCTCCGTGGTTTACTGAGGGAAATTCTCAAACGACACCTAATCGACGAATCGGTTACCTGGATCGATGTGAAAGCAAAACCGCTAGACAGGTTTCAAAAAAAATTTGGCCAAAAACGTACGCAGGATGGCCCCACAAAGCCGGATCTGTCCGCCCCAAACCGAAATGCGGTGGCTTCAAGGGGCTGAAGATTCCCCAACCACCACTGTATATTCCCAAAGAGGGGACAGAATATTCCCTGCCCTAGGGAGCGGTAGGGACTGATCGTCGGCAAACTCGATGGCGAACAAACAAAAAAGCTTGTACCTTTCAACTTTTACACTGATGTGTTTTGCAATTCTCCCCGATAACCTATACTTTGAGGCTTATGTCAAGAATATTCAGAAACATCCGGAACGCACTTTTAAAAGAGAGCCAGGTAAAGCGGTATTTCCTTTACTCGATTGGGGAAATCTTTTTGGTAGTCATTGGCATATTGATAGCCCTATACCTCAACAACCTGAATTCGGAAAAAAAGGCGGAACGGGAAAATATCCGCTTGGTGACAGATCTCGAAAAAGGGCTGATGAACAACCAGTTTTTGATGGAACGCTTTGCCCGTAGGGTATATAGCCAGGATTCCCTGATGGAGGCGGTGATACAAAACAAGGTATCTCAGGAAAGCTATGGTAGAAACCGCATGCTGACGGAGTTGATGACGCCGGGCACACAGTACACCTGGCTGAACGATGAAAATATCATGACCCTCCTCCAAAAGGAAAGGGATTTCAGCCCGACCTACAATCAGCTCTTTAAATTGATCAAAAGCTACAAATCAAAATTGGATGACCTAGACTACGCTGTGGAGGAGATGAATCAATTGTCCAACTGGAACGATCAATTTATGGCCGAAAACTTCGACTGGTTTTCGGGGCAGGGCAGAGAGGACCAACTTAAGCGGCTGGAATACTACCTGTCCGATCCGTTTTACAGGAACCGCCTGTCCCTCTTTCGTAAAAAATTCGGTTCCCAAATCTCGCATATCACCGCATTAACAGCCCTAAGGGCGGCCATGATGGGGGAAATCAAAAAACTAAAAGGAGAGGCACCGGCGGAATGGACTGCCTATTACCAGTCATTGGGTCTTAAGCCACTGATTCCCGTACCCTGCGAATCCCTGCCCAGAAACTGGGAAAGGCAATACCCCATGTTCAACTACTACCTCTTCTATAACCCAACCCCCAAGGACGTAATTCTCATGAGATTGCGGGACCATTCGGATAGTTGGGAGGAATATGTAATCAAGTCCGGAGAATTTGAAATTCTCCCCCAGTTTCCGGGCAGGGGCTTTATGCTGGGCACACCTGACAAGTGCGCGCAGGCCTTTATCGCTCCCCAAGGAGGTTTTTTGGTTATTGAATAAGGGCTGTTTTGGTACCGTCAACAGGAAATAGGCCGTGCGAAATGAAAGCTAGATGCTGGTTAAACAGGTGGTTAGCCTTCGGCTTCCCTCCCCTTGTGGGAAGAGAAGGGCGATCGATGGCGTTCGTATATACAATTTTCTTTATAAACGGAATCCCAAAATGGGTTTTCAACTAAATTTTTTTTATTTTAGAATTTGAAACCCAATAACAGAATTGTCTTTGGATGACAGGCATAGCACCCATCATACTATCCAATCAAATAGGACTGCCAATGCCCCAGTTAGTAGACGGACAGTAAAAATTACCTTTATGGACTTTGAGTCCACTCTGTGTGCGCCGTGTCCCTTTTTTAACGAAGTCAATCAACTTGCAAAATCACCCTTCTATAACTTACCAAAGACGGTTCTCCGCTGTCCGTTACTTCCAGAATAAGGTGAATGTTTGCTGTTCCCAAACTTTCGGGAATGGTTAATTCTTGTACTGCTTGGTCTGGGTTGGGAATATAGAAGTCTCCCGAATAGGTGTCAGCCGGTTCATACCGAAACCAGTTAAAACGGACTGAATCTCCGTCGGGGTCTGAGGATCCGGAAGCATCCAATTTTAGTTGGGATCCGGCTTTGCCTTTAACTTGAAGGATTTGGTTGGTATTATCCCCATTAATGGTAGCTACAGGTTCCCGGTTAACTTCTCCCGGAGCCTTCACGGACCACTGTAGCCGGTTTTTAAAGCTTGCCGTGGATGCAGGCACCCAGCGAACCAATTCCTGTTTGTCCACTTTACAAGTGCTGTAATACTGATCTGGAAATCCCTCACCCATGGGCTTAAAGAGGCTTCCCCAACTTCCCTGTTCCGGTTCCAACAGGTCATTCAGTCCAAAGGCCGCACTGAGCAGGTAAAGGAAAGCCGGCGTGTCCCCCTCACCCCCATCATCATAGATAGCAGACATTGGTCCGTGGCCATTTACGTCATTGGCTGTGATAGGCTTTACCCACTCCGGATCTTGGCTCCCCACAAAATGCCAAAAGTGTCCGTTGTCATACAAAACCATTCCCAAATCCACGGGATTCTCTCCATAAGTAGGAATGGCTGTTCCAAAACCGGCGCAGGTTTCCTCCTGCATATTAATGAAGTCGGCAAAAAACTCAAAGGAAATATCCTGAAACAGGATGCCGTATAGGTGCAGTTTTTGGAGAAGTTCCTTAAACTTCTCCACACGATGTTTTTCCCTGAATCGGTATAAGGCCTGTACAAAGGTGATGGTTCCTCCCCAGGCCTGAATGAAAATAGGCCTGTCATCGTCCTTTTCAAAAACTTGTACCAAAAAATCGCTGCCCTCGGAATCCTTTGGCTCCCCATGTGGCGTGAGCCCTTCACCGATCCAGTCATGGTAATTGACCGAATCCCAAGCTGAGGTAACATATCGATCCGCAATCTTGCCTGAAAACTCACCTGTATTGGTAAGCCAAATAATGGGCAATGCCCCTCTTCCCTTTTTGGTCACCGCAAGCAGGTCTTCGTAATCCGGAAGTTCAGGATCATGGAGGCGCAATTGCGGCAGTTCATCGCGATAGGCATTTAAAATCCCCATTCCTTTGTCCCAAGGACCGGCATCATCGTAGTCAAAGTCCGGCAGCTGATTGGTAATGATCAACCCCTCCAAATCAAAAAAAGACGCATAGTATAAGTAACGGATCAATGAATTGCCGTCATCATGGGTCATATCCGTAAGGATTATGGTCCGGAATTTATCGTTCCCGACCTTGGGTTGCCCGGGGCCGACTGGATAGCAAGCGAACACAATTTGAACGGAAACAATTAGAATGAAAATTTGAGTAAATGGGTTGGATTGGGAGAGTCTATACATTTATCTGTAGGTATTCGGTTTAGATTTTTCTCGGTGAGTTTTCCTCATTTAAATAGTGCCTAAAATCCTGCGGATTTTAGGGATTATAAACGAATTAAATCATAAACAATGCGCTAACAAACAACACCAATCCTCTGGCAATTCAATAACCCGCATCCAAATAGGCTACAGGCAACCTATTCAACTCCTCCTTCAAATGCTTCCAATTAGGAAGATACTTGTCCAGGTAGGCGATAAAGTTGTCATTGTGGGTGCGTTCGAGTAGGTGGGCGAGTTCGTGGACCACTACATACTCGATGCAGTCATAAGGCTTTTTGGCCAGTTCGATGTTGAATAGCAAATTGCCTTTTTCGGTGTTACAACTGCCCCATTTGGTAAGCATGGTCTTTACTTTTACGTCATTGGCATGAACGCCCAGGATCTTTTCCCACTTGGGAAGCAACTCAGCCAATACTTTCTTCAATTCTGCACGATACCATTCTTTTAATAATTCTGCTTTCTGATGGGTGGTAAAGCCAGGCTTCACATACATATCCAGATAGGTTTTTGTCTTCACCTCCACTTTGGCAGATCGGTAGGAATGGCCCGTTTCGTTCACCCGCAACAAATAGCGCTTACCCAGGAAATAATGGGATTCCCGATCCACATATTTTCTGGGAGACTGCCTGTTCTGATTGGCAAACTTGCGCTGCTGCTTGCGGATCCATGGGATTTTGGAAATCACATACAATTCCAAGGTCTTTTCATTGACCTCCACAGGCGCTGCCAACCGTACTCTGCCATCGGGAGGATAAACAGCCAAGTGCAGGTTTTTGATCTCCTTCTGTACCAACTCTACTTCTATTCCTGCTACATTCATCTTCTGTACTCCTTTTGATTTTTTACTATCTCTAATATCCTAGTGGCATCCTCTTCATTTGCCACATGCCTGCTAATGGCTCGTTTCACCTTCCGTTCTTTCAAGGTATTGCCAATCCAGTTTTCCTCCACATTGTAAGCCACATCTGCTTCCATGGCTATCGTTGCCTCTACATCTTTCAAAACCTCGTAGAGTGCTTGTTTGACTGGTGTATCGATCCCTTCCGGATATTGGCTTTGCTTGTTTTCTGGTTGCAGGTTTTTGGCCAGTTCTTCTATCTTCTTCAAAAACTCCTCATAGGCCACTGCCCCACTTTTCCGCTGATGGATCAATTCCTGCAAGAGCACACTCATGCGTTCATAATACACAGGGTTGATGGGCATTTCTTGGGTTATTACCTTTCGCATATTGGCTTCCAAGGTTTCTGCTACTGCCTGCCTACTTTTCTTGACCATATTGGGCAATCGGTCGGTTGCAGCTCCTATACCGATCTCCACCACCAGCTGCAACAAAGAAGCATCCTCAAAATTGGATATGGTCCTGCTCGGATCTGCACTCAGGTACATGTCCAACAATTGCCGCATATCGGGCTCATATTGCTTCAAGTCTATGTATTCCCCACTGGCAGTTTTGATGGCGTTTCTCAACTCGGTGTAGCTATCCACCTTGTATTTGATGCGCTCAGCTTCTGCATCGCTGTAACCTGCCTCTTTCATTTCGGGAGCAATGTTGTTGTAAGCACGGATCAGGGAAACCACCGCCTTGTAAAAAGTCAGTCGCTTTTCCTCATTTTCCTTCAGAGCATCCTTGTCCTCGGTATTGCCTACAAAGTATTTCAAGTACTGCTCAATCTCCTTGGGAGATTCTACCTGCTTGGTCAATTCATACAGGGTTTCCAGGGCATCATCCAGCCTTTCTTTGGCCTTCACCAAGCGGTCCACCAACAAGCCTTTGACATCCTCTTCCTCGAAATCATCAAAAGCATCGGAGGTGTAATCGGTAATGGATTGATTCAGGCTATTGAACAGGTTTTTGTAATCCACAATATATCCAAACTCTTTGTCCTCCTTTTCTGTCCTGTTCACCCTACAGATGGCCTGAAACAGACCATGGTCACGCATTTCCTTGTCGATATACAGATAGGTACAGGAAGGAGCATCAAACCCTGTCAGCAGCTTATCAACCACGATCAGCAACTGCATATTGGCAGGTTCATCGATAAACTGCTTTTTGACATCTTTCTCAAACTGCTCCCGGTCCTTGCCGTTGAGCATCTTTTGGTAAATCTCGTATTGCTCCAACTTCTCGGTTTCTCCATCTCCTGTACTTTCTCCCTTGATGCTGGAAGTGGTAGGCTCAAAACTGGTTACAATGGCACATTTCTTAAAGCCAAACTGCTGAAAAATCTCATAATAACGGCAGGCTTCATAAATACTTCTGGCTACCAACATGGCATTGCCTCTACCATCTTTCAACCGGGGCTTCACCCTGAAGTCCTTGATGATGTCAAAAGCCACTTTCTGCAAGCGGTCTTTGGTGCTTAGGATTTTCTGCATGGTCCCCCATTTCTGTTTGAGTTCGGCTTTAGGCAGGTCGTTCATCCCTCGGGTGACGGTATCAAACCATTCATCAATCCCTTTCTGATCGGTGATTTTCTGGTCCACATCACGGGCCTCATACAGGAGATCCAGGACCACCCCGTCCTTTACAGCTTCATCAAACTTGTAGGTATGGATATACCTGCCAAAGACCTCAATGGACTTTTTCTTGTCTGTCTTCAACAAGGGCGTACCTGTAAAACCGATAAACAGCGCATCGGGCAACAATTCCTTCATGGCCGTATGCAGCTCTCCACTCTGGGTACGGTGACATTCATCGATAAAGACAAACAGGTTTCCTTTGGGCTTGAAATCCGCTGGCTTTTTCAGTTCACGGATAAAATCCTTCATATCCTCTTCATTCTCCCTGCCTCCAAACTTGTGGATCAGGGAGCAGAGCAACCAAGGGGTGGAATCATTCAAGCGCTGAAGGAGATCGCTGCTGCTTTTACTGCGGTAGATCTGTTCATCTACCCCTTTGAATACCTTCTCAATCTGCTCGTCCAGTTCTGTTCGATCGGTAATGATCAGCAGACGGGCATCGGTTTGGTTTTCCCGTATCCACTTGGCCAACCAAACCATGGTCAGACTCTTGCCGGATCCTTGGGTATGCCAGATAATCCCTCCCTCTCTTCGCTTGATAAACGCTTGGGCAGCCTTTACCCCAAAGAACTGATTTGGTCTACAGGTTTTCTTGATACCGGAGTCAAAAACTACGAAATCATGGATAAACTCCAGAAAGCGGGATTTCTCACAAAACTGTAAGAGATGCTGATCCAAGATGTTCTTGTCTGGATCGTAGGTGAAATTATCCTCCTTCCACTTCAGGAAAAATTTCTCGGGCGTCTTGATGGTGCCATAGTACAGACCTTGGCTGTCATTACCCGCCAATATAGTCTGCACGGTGGAGAAAAAAGGCTTGATAAAACGGTGCTGCTGATTGTCCAAATTCTGTCGGATGCCCTCCGATACGGATACACTGGCCCGCTTCAGTTCCAAAACACCCAAAGCAATCCCATTCACATACAGCACAATATCCGGGCGCTTAGAATTTTCCCCACGGACGGTGACTTCCTCCGCCACGGCAAATGCATTATTATAAGGTTCCTCCCAATCGATCAGGCGGACCGTCTGCACCAGATCCGATGCCTCATCCCGTACCTTCACCCCATAGCGCAACTTGGTGTACACCTCCCGATTGATGGGATAGAGGTCATCACTGGGATTCAGGGCTGCTGCTTTCTTCAACTCAAAAATCGCACGGCTGATCACAGCATCTGAATAGCCATTTTCCCGCAGCCAAGGTTTAAGGCTTTCTTCCCGGATATTGCTGTTTTCCTGATCTTCCAGGTTTCCCAGGTAAAAATAGCCCAACTGCTCTTGCAGCAGCTTGACAACCCTGTTTTGTGTGATCCGTTCCTTTCTCATCGCTGGTTTGAATTAAATTTATCCGATGCCCATTTGATGGGATTGGTTTCAATATAATCATTGATTCGTTGGTAATCGGCATCGCTGCGGATAATATGGTCATGAAACCTGGATTGCCAACCAAATTCAAACCCCAATCGGTTGGCATGGCGGGTGACGGCGGATTTATAGGATCCCACAATCGATGAAACCGTATTTTTCCCCGGATTTTGAAATCGTTTGGCCCCGATATTGGGTTCCACGCCAACGCCAACGTCACCACCCGATTTCGATAAATCCGATAATTTGGGCGGATTAATGATCAATATCCCGTGCATATGGTTGGGCATGATGACAAATGAACCCAATTCCACGTTTGGGGCGTGTTTGGGGATTTCGTACCAAAATACGTCTGCCAAAACCCCGACAGGCGACAAAACCATTTTTTGATGATTGATTTCACCTAAATAATGAAACCTGTTTTGTGTACAAATGGTAATGAAATAGGCACCAGCCCAGCTGTAATCCCACCAAGAGGCACGGGCGGAGGCTACACGATATTTGTTCTGGTATCTTTCCATTAGACCAACCGTATCTTTCCCGTCAACAAAGCCTGCATCATCCCCTGTTTTTGGAGTTTGAGTTTTTGGAGTTTGGAATCAGTAAGTTTGATTTCTTTTTCAAAATCATATATCACCTTAGCAATACGATTTTGTTCGCCAAATGACGGGAATGAAACTTCTATATTCTCGATAGTTTTGGCGTTCAAACTAGGAACACCAGATGCTTCATTAAATGATTTCCATTCAATTTGTTGAAAAAGGTAAAAAATAAATCTTGCCGAATAATTCTCAGAAATTTCTGAATAAAAGAGAGTATCAACTGTCCAGAAAGGAGTCTCCATATACTGAGGTTTATCAATAGTACCTTTCCGACCAATCAAAACGGACGGTTTATTGTATAGGTAATTATTAGCATATCCCATTAATCCTCCTGTACCTAGTATGGGATACAAGCCATTGGACGATTGAACTTGTTTTTGATCCTTTCCATGTCTAATTCTACTTTACTAAGTTAAACTAGCCATCGTTTTGGTAATACCG
>NZ_AQHR01000089.1 GCF_000390185.1 Lunatimonas lonarensis
TATTACCAAAACGATGGCTAGTTTAACTTAGTAAAGTAGAACTAGGAACCAGTGGTTCATTTAACGATCCACCCACTACCTCCTCTCCATCCACTTCTCCGCCAACTCAGGCCAGCTTTCCGCAGCTACATTCCCCGGCCGCAGCCCATAGCCGTGCCCCCCGGTAGGCAGAAAGTGAAGCTCCACCGGGATATTATGGTCCCTGAGGGCTCCTGCGTAGACCAGGGCACTGTTGCCGTGGCGGTCATCCGCGGAGCCAAACAGAAAGGTGGGAGGTGCTTCCTCCAATGCTGAAAGTTCCGCCGTCAACGTCCGGTTTTCTCCCTGATCCAGGTAGGCAGGGTAGATCAACAGCGCAAAATCGGGCCTAGCCGAGACCAAATGGTCGTTTTCGAGGGAGGGATAGCTGCGCATGTGGTGTTGTGTGGATGCCCGGGCCGCCAAGCTGCCACCCGCTGAGAAGCCGATTACTCCCAGGTTGCCCGCTTCCACGCCCCACTCGGCGGCACGGCTGCGGACCACCCGGATGGCGCGCTGCAAATCCATCAGGGCTTCTGCCTGCTTGTCCGGTACCCGATACTCCAATACGAAGGCGGTATAGCCCAAAGTGGTCAGCCATTCGGCCACTTCGTGCCCTTCCTTATCGATGGCCAGGATGCGGTAGCCGCCTCCCGGACACACCATCACGGCGTGTCCGTTTCTTTTACCAGATTCAGGCCTGAAAACGGTAAGGGTCGGGTCGGTAATATCTGTGATGCGGGTTACTCCTCCGCTGGTATCGGAGGTTTGTACCGGGGCGGCTTTTGGGCCAGCCTCTCCGGGTACTTGGCCGGGCCATATGGAAATGCGTTCCCTCCCCTGGGCAAGGAGCAGGTGGGAACAGGTCAGTAGCAACATGCTCAAAGTATAGGGTAGGAGTTGTTTCATGACAAGCAGCTTCATAAGGTGGAAGACTTGGATGTTTGGTTGCTTTGGCAATATCCAAAAAAAGGCAGGCATAACCACCTCAAACCGCTAGATTCTGCTTCCTCGTTAAAAAGCAGATCCCGTTGGGGTAAAATAATGGACGGAGTAGTATGATTTTTCCACGGGCTGCTTATTTTTGGTAAATACCAACACGCCAACCGAATCCCATGGACAAAGCCACTCCAAAAATCACGCTGCTTGATCGTTTTCTTAATCTGGTCGAACGGGCGGGGAACAAGCTTCCCGATCCCGCCATTTTATTTTTGGTATTGATGTTGATCGTATGGGTGTTTTCAGCCCTGTTGGCCCCCATTGATTTTGGTGAGATCGATCCACGCACCGGCGAAAAGCTCCGCATTCAAAACCTCCTTTCGGGGGCACAGCTAGCCTCTTTTCTTTCCAACATGATCCAGGTTTTCATCAACTTCCCTCCCCTGGGCGTGGTGTTGCTGGCCATGCTGGGTGTGGGGGTGGCTGAACACAGTGGCTACATCAATGCTGGGCTGAAGTACCTCTTGGGCTTTACGCCGGCGTCTCTGCTTACCCCGATTTTAATCCTGGTAGCCATCGTCAGCCATACCGCTGCCGATGCGGGCTATGTGCTGGTCATACCGCTGGGTGGAGTCATCTTTTATGCAGCCGGTCGCCACCCCATGGCGGGCATAGCGGCCACCTTCGCCGGCGTGTCTGGCGGCTTTAGTGCCAATTTTATCCCCTCTGCCATCGATCCCTTATTGCAGAGCTTTACGCAGTCTGCCGCGCAGATCATTGATCCCTCAGTGGAGTTGAATCCGTTGAACAACATTTTCTTTACCGGGCTTTCCAGCTTGGTGGTCATAGGGGTGGGCTGGTACCTGACTGACCGGGTGATCGAGCCCCGCCTTTACCGCTCAGCGCCGGTTGATGAGCAATTGGAAGATGTTCCAAAGATGGAAGAACTACAGCCTAAGGAAAAAGCTGCGTTTAAGTTGGCCACGTCTGTGATGCTGGTTTTTCTGGTAGCCCTGGTTGTTTGGGCCTGGCCGGAGACCTCTTCCATGCGTGATGGAGCGGGACAGCTGACCACCTCGGCGGCACCTTTGATGAGATCCATTGTCCCACTGATTTTTTTGGTGTTCTGGCTACCGGGCGTGGTTTTTGGCTTTGCATCCGGAAATTACACCGAAATGAAACACGTGGTGGGCTCCATGAGCAAATCCATGGGCAGTATGTCCCATTACATCGTGATGGCCTTCTTCTGCGCGTTGTTCATCGATGCCTTTACCAAGTCGAATATAGGTGCGTTGACGGCGTTAAAGGGGGCAAACTTTCTGCAAAGTCTGCAACTGCCCGGGCAGCTGACTATCGTCGGTATTATCGTGTTGAGTGCCTTTGTCAATTTATTGGTGGGGTCGGCCTCGGCCAAATGGGCCCTGATCAGCCCCATTTTTGTGCCCATGCTGATGCAGTTGGGCATTTCTCCGGATCTGACCCAGGCCGCCTACCGCGTCGGCGACTCCGTGTCAAATATCATCACCCCCCTGCTGCCCTATTTTCCGCTGGTGGTTATCTTTTGCCAGCGCTATGTGAAGTCCACCGGTATCGGTACGCTCGTATCGATCATGCTCCCCTATACACTGGTTCTTCTGGTAGTCTGGACGATCTTCTTGTTGATTTACTGGACGCTGGGCATACCGCTGGGCTTGCAATCTACCTATGAATACATTGCCCCTTAGCGATATGCAAAAAGTATCTGATTATCGGCAAATGTCTGGGACCCTCTCTTTGGATCACCTTACTAATGGCATCTTTTTTGGCCTGTTGTGGTTGCTCGCAGCCTGTGCCAAGCCCGATGCGCTAACGGCGTATTTGGCAAGCCTTCCGGATGAAATTCAGGTCTCGTATCAGATTGGTATTCAGGAAAGGGAGGTGCTTTCGGTACATGATCCAGCTAGGCGGATTCCCTCGGCAAGCATCATCAAGGTACCCATTTTGATTGCCTTGATGCAGGATGTGCAGGAAGGGAAGCGGTCGCTTTCGGAGGAAATCGTGTTACATGAGTCCGACATGGTAGCTGGGGCAGGGGAGCTGCAGTTCCGGGCTCCGGGAACGGTTTATTCGCTGGAATTTTTGGCCAGGGAAATGATCCGGATCAGCGACAACACCGCCACGAATCTACTCATACAGACGCTGGGTATGGACCGAATACAGGGTTGGCTTCAAAGCCATGGTTTTCGGCAAACCCAGCTAAATCGGTTGATGATGGACTTTGGGGCCATTGAAGCCGGTAGGCAGAACTACACGAGTGCAGAGGAGATGGTTCGTATGTTGTTGGAACTTGCGGACGGCAAGTACCTAGACGCGAAGGGTACGGACTTTGTACTTGAGTTGCTGCGGGACTGTGCGGATAGGGAGGCTATCCCATCCAAACTGCCTGCAGGAACGGTCGTGGCCCACAAGACCGGCACGCTGGACTATGTGCGGGGAGATGCGGGGCTGGTGTGGGGAGAAAAACCACTGGCTATCTGTGTGTTTGTGGAGGGGTTCTCCAGCTTGGAGCAAGCGGATGAAATCATTGGGCAGATCGCCCTGTTGGCTTTCGATACATACGGTTTCTAGTACTGCATACGCTTACCAAAGACCGGTGTTGTTCTCGGTTTTTGTACATCACATGGGAGGAAATGGAACTATTGGCTAAACGAATTGACGATGAGTGAAGGCACGTACTTGATCCTTGCGGACTATTTCTTTCTTATTTTCCATAACCTGCTTATCGTGTTCAACCTGTTTGGTTGGATCGTGAAAAAGTGGCGCAGATGGCACCTTGCCTGCATCCTGCTTACCTTCGCTTCGTGGGGGATTCTGGGTATATGGTATGGTTTTGGCTACTGCCCGCTGACGGATTGGCATTGGCAGGTGCTGCGTAAACTGGGAGAGTATGATTTGCCCTCTTCCTACGTCAGCTACCTGTTGGACAGGATCCTGGGCATTAGGTTGTCACCCAACTTGGTAGATGCCTTGACCGTTGGGTCCACGCTTTTGGCACTTGTTGCATCCCTATGGGTCAATTTCAGAAAAAAGTAAGCACCTCTTATAACCCAATCAGGTGGCTGGGGTCTGTTTAGGGCACAGGAGGCACTTGATTTATACGAATGATTTGGAGGCGTTCTTTTCGACTACGATCTTGTACGAAGGATCGTCATCGGTGTAGTTCACGTTGATGATTTTTTCCGCTTTGTTCAATAGCACTTTGCTGCTTGTATTTAAATGCCTTATATAGACGGTTTTCCCCAGCTTTTCATACCGTTCGGTGACTTTGTGTACGGCATCTATGCCCGAGTGGTCCACGATCCGGCTTTCGGCAAAGTCGATAATGATTTCATCAGGGTCATTCAATGGGTCAAATTTTTGGCCGAAGGCCAATGCGGAGGCAAAGAACAGCGGCCCGTAGATCTCGTAATGTTTCACGCCATTTTCGTCAACGGTTTTTCTCGCACGGATCATCTTCGAGTTTTCCCATGCAAAAACCAACGCGGCGATCACCACGCCGATCAATACCGCCAGGGCCAGGTTGTGGAGCAGGACGGTAACGAGTGTGACGAGTACCATCACGAGTACATCGGATTTGGGTACTTTACGAAACACCTTTAACGAGGCCCATTCAAAGGTACCTATGGCCACCATAAACATAAGACCTACCAAAGCAGCCATGGGTATCATCTCTATATAGGTAGATAAAAATAGGATGAAAACGAGTAGACCTACCGAAGCCACAATGCCGGACAGTCGGTTTCTTCCTCCGGCATTGACATTGATCAGTGACTGCCCGATCATGGCGCAACCGCCCATGCCACCAAAAAAACCGGTGGTGAGATTAGCTACACCTTGGGCCACACATTCTTTGTTGCCATGTCCCCGCGTTTCGGTGATTTCATCGATGAGGGTTAGGGTCAGCAGACTTTCAATGAGCCCTACCCCGGCCATAATGGCGGAATAAGGCAGAATGATCATAAAGGTCTCCCAGGAGAGTGGAACCAAGGGAATGTGAAATTCCGGTAACCCTCCGCTTATAGAAGCCAGATCCCCCACCGTCCGGGTGTCAATTCCCGCGAAGATAACGATCAGGCTAATGGTCAAAATGGCCGCAAGGGCAGAGGGTATGGCGGTGGTCAGTTTGGGGAGAAACTTGATGATCGCCATGGTCAGTGCCACCAGCAGGATCATGATCGCCAATGGCATCCCTGTCATCCACACAGACAAACCTTCTGGCGTAGTGGTTTTGAACTGGGCAAATTGTGCCATGGCGATGACAATGGCCAGGCCATTCACAAATCCGAACATTACCGGGTGTGGGACCAAGCGGATTAACTTCCCAAGTTTCAGTACGCCTACCAAAATCTGGATCAGTCCCATGAGGATTACTGCTGCGAACAAATATTCCACACCATGCTGGACTACTAAGGCCACCACAACGACCGCGATGGCTCCGGTAGCTCCGGAAATCATTCCCGGGCGCCCTCCGAGGATAGAGGTGATAAGCCCAATTATAAAGGCCGTATACAGTCCAATGAGGGGGCTGACACCCGCAATCAGCGAAAAGGCCACAGCCTCCGGCACAAGTGCCAGCGCAACGGTTAGCCCGGAGAGTACTTCGTCTTTCAGATTGGCTTGCTTGGGCTTGAAAAAATTCAAAAATAATTGCGTCATTTTTTTGTTTAATGAGGTTTGCTCATCAGCTCCCATAGATTTTTGTACAGCTTTGTATTCCAGATTACCGGAATGGTTTCTGGAAACGAAATAGCCTATGCGGACGCTGATCGTCGTTGATGTAAAATGGTTTTTGGGCTGGACTTAATTCAGGAGTGCAAATTTGCAAATAATAATTGGTTTTTTTGTGGTTTGTGTTTCCCGAGATGGGGGGTGGAAAGGTTTTTTGGCTAGAAAAGCAACGATCCTTCTTTACTTGTAGTGCTGATGGATCCGGTACAGGATCTTTTCCATCTCCCGCTTGAGGTCGTCCGATGGGATCGGGTAGTTGTTGTGCATAAAGCTAAAGTAGAGCGTTTTTCCACTTTTGGTCAGCAGGTACCCGCTTAGGCAAATGGAGTTGTTGAGCGTGCCCGTTTTGGCGTAAATATAGGCTGGCTGCCCCTCGTCGGGCTTATACCAAGAGCGGATGGTTCCCTTTGTGCCTCCGGCCGGAAACACGTCGAATATGGTTTCCTCCGGTACTTCTGCTCGTATTTTGCCCAGCAATTCGATGATGCTTTTGGGCGTAAATTTATTGTCGCTGGACAGGCCGGATCCGTCGGCCCATTGGGGTTCATGGATGAGATCATCGAGCAGGTTCTTCTTGGCATAATCGATGGCCGTAGCTGTACTAAGCGAATCGGTTAGCAGGTCCGAGACTAGCAGGAGCAGTTGTTCGGCCAAAAAGTTGTCGCTGTCCTCCATCATTTGTTTGTAGATCTGAGCGGTTCCCAGTCCAGGTAGCTTTTTGGGCTTTCTTCCCTTAACGATATCGTAAGGGATCACCTGAATGGCCTTGCCTAGGGTGTCGCGGAGCAGGGAGGCGGTAAGATGGGCAGAAGTAATGAAGGGTTTATCTGTCTGAAATGCGGCGGTATCAGGCCAGTGCAGCGGTAGTAGAAAGGAATTTTCAAATTGTTTTCGCAGCGGCTGTGTTCCCGTAAAAGCGGGATCCGGGTAAAGCAATTTGTCGAAATACCTTGGGTAAAGGGATAAGTCGTTCGCTTTGGAAAACCGTACCACATTGCCGTAAATCGGCAGGGCGGAGCGCTCGGCACCAAAATAGTAGGTATACCAACTCCAAGACCAGCCGGGGCCATTTGCCCTCACCTGCGGAAAATTGTCCGCCAGGTATAGTTTTTTGTCCGATTTACCAAGCAACTCCAAGGCTTGTCCGCCTTTAATGTCCGGGTGTAGCAACGATGGATCCCCTGTGCCCCAAAAGATCAAGGAGTCGCCACTTTCGAGGTAGTTAAGCGCGTTTACCTGCTCGCCGAGCAATTTGTAAGAGGTGTAAAACGTGAAAAGCTTGGTATTGGAAGCGGGAACGAAATAAAGGGTCTCGTTGAGGGCATACAGCGGTTTGTCCTTTTCCGGATCCACCAGCATAAAGCCTGTAAAACCAGACGTGTTGAAAACCTCCGATTGCTCTATGGCCTCTCCGACCTTTAGGGAAGAACAGGAGGAAATTGCTAGTAGCAAGCATGAAGAAAGGGCCAGTAAAAATCGTTGCATCGTGGTGGTTTTTTAGAGGTTTAGGGAGGAAACATACTCGTAGACGAGCTTACTGACCTGTGCGATGGTTTCTTTTCCCGCAGCGGCATCGGTAAGGTTTTTGGACAAAAGCACCAACACATACCGCTTCCCATCGGGAAGCTCGAGGATGGCGGAGTCATGCTGCACCCCTGTGATGGAGCCGGTCTTATGGGCTACCCGAACCGTCTCGGGCAGGTATTTGGGGATTAGGTCTTTGAAATACTGATCACCGAGGATTTTCATCATCTCCGTACTGGCTTCCCGGTTTACGGCGTTGCCGGTGGCGATGGCCTCCAAAATAAGCATCAGGTCGAGGGCGGTGGTGGTATTGCTCAGGCCTGCATCGAAGGCTTTTTGGTCTTCCACGCCCCGCAGCACCTGTATGTCGGCTGCGCCCAGTTCCCGCAGGGTTTGAGTGACAGCTTTTGCGTTGACCAGCTTGATCAGGAGATTGGTGGCCAAGTTACTGCTTTTGATGATCATTTGGTAAGTGAGGTCATAGATGCTTGCCTGTAGGCCGATCCTACTGTACAGCTCCTCCTGGGAGTCGCTGCTTAGCTCCATGGAAAAGGTGCTGCCATCCACGATGCTGGTGAATTCGTTGATCACCGGTATGGAATCGCTCAGCGAAAACCTGCCCTCCTCCGCCTGCTTAAACACCTCGATCATCACGGGGGTCTTCATGGTGGAGGCAGCGTGAAAGCTTTCGCGTTCGTTGATTAGGAGTGTCTGTGTGGTGTCGTTTAGCAAGCGGAACGCCATGGCAAAGTCACCCGCTGTCTCTTCGAACAGTGCCTTGATTTCCTGGTTGAGCTTGGATAGGGGTGCTTCCGTTGGGGAAGTTTGGCAGGCAGCGAATAGGGCCGACACTATGCCAGTAAGCATAAAACGGTTAGTGGTTGTCATGCAAGAAAAAAGCTTGGTTTATGGGGAAGCAAGATAGGGGCAATTGAGATACTTTTCAACTTCCTTTTTCAAATCTGGCTTCGGAAGCTCGTCAATCGAAAAATTCCTTTGTTGATCCTGCCTGAACCAGTGAAAAGCTGGTTGATATATTGAACAATGTTCACTAAATTTGTCTTGTTCAAAGCATAGATATGGGAGTAGCAGAAAGAAAAGCCAAAGAAAAGGAAGAGTTGAGAGCCTTGATCTTGAATGCCGCAAAGGAATTATTTGCCGAAAAAGGCATTGATCAAACGACAATCCGCAGTATTGCCAAAGAAATCGAGTACAGTGTGGGTACTGTCTATTTATACTTCAAGGATAAAAATCAGATTCTTCACGAGTTGCATTCGGAGGGTTTTTTAAAGCTTGCCAAGGAAATGAGGACTTTGTTTCATGTGTCTGATCCTATGGAGCGATTGAAAGCCTTGGGAAGGGCCTATATGTCATTTGCCCTGGAGAATACCCAAATGTATGATTTAATGTTCAACATGCGGGCGCCTATGGAGTTTGTCAAAGAGCAAGAGGAGCAAAACTGGCATGAGGGCTCCAATGCATTTGATGCTTTGAGAAATACAGTCAAAGAATGTATGGATCAAGGTTACTTCAAAGGACATAGTCTTCAGCCCCTATCCTTTACCATTTGGAGTTGTGTGCATGGAATGTGTTCCCTGTATATCAGAGAACGTGTAAAAGGCGCCACAGGGCAGGATCCAGAGAAGCTATTGTACGATGCTTTTGAAGATTTCTTGTTGATGCTCGTCAAAAGATAGTAGATCGATCTTTAAACTCCGGTTTTTTTCATTCCAATTGCGAATTCAGTAAACCCAAATTTCTTGTAAAAGGGGATTAATCGGTCTTCGCAAAAAAGTTGAATAGGAAGGCCTTTTTTGGTGCATGACTCAATAAGTAATTTGGAGATTTGACGACCGATACCTTTGTTTTGAAGTTCTGGAATAACCCCAACACCACATAGGTAAGCGTTTATAATACCATCGGAAATCACCCTTCCGGTTCCAATCAAGGCTTTGTTGTGGTAGGCATATACGACACGCCAACTTTGCTCCATGGCTAGGTTTAAATCTTCTTTAGTTAGCTTTAAATACTTGTTCCAGTCTAACTTTTCATAGAGATCAAATAGGTCATCCGGACCGAGAGGTTTGTCTAAATATTGAATTTCCATGTTGGTTGATTTTTTAACTAATTTAAGAAAGTTTAATTAAGGGCCTGCTACCTTGATCCGACATCTGACTGGTGGCTATTTTGGTAGCTAAGGTTCTTTTAAATTCAGTATATGGCCGTTTTTTAGATTTCGGAGGATTTTTAAATTTCGTGCAGAAAAAATTCTCGAATTTCTTTTGCATTAATGAACAATGTTCATTATGTTTGTTATGTTCAAAAATATTTATATAGTCTGGGGAATTTCGACAAAATTGAAGGGATAGAAAAACCGGGATTGACAGGGTTTTTGGTTCAACAATAGTTTATTAATCAACCTAAGACCCTATTTAAATTGGTTTAATAGCCATTTTGATAACAGATTGCCATACAGTAAAACCGAGGGGAAATTTATTGGGTGGTCAGTTGCTTGAGTTATAAAAAATTTTACCAATTAAATGAACAATGTTCATTTTAAATACATAGGTCATTTATGAAAAAAATTCTATTATTCATGCTGGGTTTTGGGATGCTGGAAGTATCCATTGCCCAAAGTATTCTTGAAAACTATATTCAGGAAGGCTTAGCATCTAATCAGCAGCTGCAAGGGAGGGTACTTGATTTTGATAAAGGCATCTTGGCATTATCAGAAGCTCGAAGTTTATTTCTTCCAAGGGTGAGCTTTGAGACAGACTACTTTTTAGCAGGAGGAGGGAGAACGGTGGATTTTCCTGCCGGTGACTTGCTCAATCCTATTTACAGTACCTTGAATCAGTTGACCGAAAGTCAAGCTTTTCCGATGCTTGATAATCAGCGCATACTATTGAATCCCAATAATTTTTACGATGTCCGCCTTAGAACAACCTTACCAATTTTTCAAGCAGAACTCCTATACAACAAAAGAATTCAGTCAGATTTAACAGCCGTTGCAGCTTTTGAATTGCTTATTTATAAAAGGGAGTTGGTAAAAGAGATCAAAATTGCCTATTTCAATTACCTCAAAACCGTTGAAGCTGTACGCATTTTCCAGAGAGCTTTACAGCTTGCAGAAGAAAGCAAGCGCATCAACGAGGCTTTGTTTAAAAACGAAATGGTCAATAAAACCATTGTTGTAAGGGCTTCTAATGAAGTAATCCGATTTCAAAATGAATTGGAAGCAGCTTTTCAGCAATCAGCTAACGCAAAAGTTTATTTCAATTTCCTCCTCAACCGGAACCTAACCGAACAGGTCATTGAAACCCAACAAACTTTGCCCTTCCTTGAGACATTAGACGATCACAATTCCTTTTTGCAGCGAGAAGAACTGCAACAGTTATATGTTTCTGCAACTATCGATAAGCACAATATTGGTTTAACAAGGGCCTACCTTTTACCGAAAATTTCCGCCTTCATGGATCTTGGATCACAGGGCTTTGATTGGGAATATAACAATCAAACAAGGTATTATTTTTTCGGTCTTTCAACCCGTTGGAATGTCTTTGCAGGTGGACAAAATCGGATCCAAGTACAAAAAGCAAGAATTGACCATGCCAAAACATCTTTAGTCATTGATCAAGTTTCCGAGCAGCTTAAAATGGCATTGATCATAAGCCAAAATAATTTTAAAGCTTCCTATAGCCAATATTTAGGAAATGTAAGCCAAGCTCAAAGCGCTAAAAGAGCCTATGAGGATTCCATGAAATTGTATGCTGTTGGACAAATCCTGTTTATTGAATTATTGGATGCTCAAAATCAATTAATAACCGCCCAACTCCAGGAGAATATTTCCCTTTTTGAATGTCATATCAGAATTGCTGAAATCGAGCGTGCCAGTGCTTCCTTCAGCCTTAACTCTCAAGAATTATGAAAACTTTAAAAACATGGACCATAGTCCTGCTAACCAGCTGTATTGCTCATGCATGTTCTTCCAATGCACAGCGCTCTGAAATAGAGGAAGTTGGGGATGCAATATCCGTAACCTTATTCGCTTTAGAGGAAGTAACTGAGGAGACTCAGGTTACTGGAACAGGCTTACTCAGTAGTATCAATGATGTTCAATATGCTTTTAAGGTCGGAGGTGTAATTGATAGAATATTTGTGGAAGAAGGTCAATCTTTTCCAAAAGGGAAATTGATTGCTCAATTGTTATTGACTGAAATCGATGCAGGTCTTCAGCAGGCACAATTGGCTGTCGATAAGGCCTCAAGGGATTACCAACGTGTTCAGAATTTGTTTGCTGACAGTGTGGCCACACTAGAACAATTACAAAATTCCAAAACAGCGTTGGAGCTAACCGAAAAACAACTATCTACAGTCGCTTTCAATAAAAAATACGCATTTATATATGCCGACAAACCTGGTTTTGTGGTGAAGAAACTAGCAAACGAGGGCGAAGTTATAGCTGGGGGATCTCCTGTGTTGGCATGTAGTGAAAATGGAAACAAAAGCTGGGAACTGAAAATAGGGCTTTCTGACAAAGAATGGGCAAAAGTTTCTATAGGAAACAAAGCCCAAGTGATGCTGGAAGCATTTCCGGATATCTGGTGGGAGGCAGAAGTGTTCAGAAAATCTGGTGCAGCAGACATGGGGACTGGTTCTTTTCAGGTGGAACTTAAGTTGGAAAACTTGACCGAATCTGCTGCCATAGGGATGTTTGGAAAAGCTATTATTCAAACAGGGTTGCAACAAAAATCTAAGTTAATCCCCTATGAAGCGCTGATCGAAGCAGATGGAAAAATTGCTTTTGTCTTTGTACCAATGGGTACCAATCGGGTCAAGAAACAACCTGTGGTTATTGAAAACTTTTCCGAAAAAGGAGTCAGCATCAGTGAAGGCCTTGAAGGGGTAAGCGAAATCGTCTTAGGGAATTCCGCTTTTCTCAATGAATTTTCTATCATTCAATTCATCAAAACACAGCCATGAATCTGACAGATTTTTCAGTGAAAAACTACCAGTTTACCCTGGTGATGTTTGTAATGGTGGCAGTCATTGGAGTAGTGACCTTGCTGACCATGCCTAGGGCAGAGGATCCGCAGATTAATCCGCCTACCTACCCAATCGTAGTGGTTTATCCTGGTACCAGCCCACAGGACATGGAAGAGTTGGTGGTGAAACCTATCGAAAACAAAATCTATGAACTAGAGAATATTGATAAAATCGTGACAGCTATTGAAGATGGGCTGGCGGTGCTCCGAGTAGAGTTTAAGTATGGGGTTGATGTGGATGACAAGTATCAGGAAGTGGTACGGGAAATAAATGCACTTCGCAATGACCTGCCAGAAGATATTTTATCCATAGAAATACGAAAAGTAGATCCCAGTGATGTGAATATTCTTCAAGTGGCCTTGGTCAGTGAAAATGCATCTTATCGTCAGCTGAAGAAAAAGGCTGAAGACCTTCAGGATCAGCTGGAAAAAGTAGTCGATCTCAAAAAAGTGAAAATATCTGGAGTACCTGATGAAGAAGTTCGGATTGATCTAAAACTGGATAGGATTGCTGCATTTCAAATTCCCCTCAATGTGGTGCTGGGCAGCATTCAAAGCGAAGCTGTCAATATTCCAGGTGGAAGTGTTACCGCTGGCAACAAGACCTTCAATGTCAAGACCAGTGGGAAGTTTACCAGCCTTGAGGAAATCGAAAATACAGTGGTGAGCAATGCCAATGGAAAAATCATTTTACTGAAGGAAGTTGCTGAGGTTGATTTCAAATATGAAGAGGAGAAACACATCACCCGATTGAATGGAAGGAGAGCAGTTTTGATAAATGCCGCTCAAAAAACTGGAAGCAATATAGCCAGTACACAGTCCAACTATGAACCTGTAATCTCCGAATTTGAGAAAAGCTTACCCGAGAATATTAAGTTGTATAAGCACTTTGACCAAGCTGATAATGTATCAAGGCGCTTATCTGGATTGGGTCTTGACTTTTTGATTGCCATTGTACTCGTTCTGTTTACCTTATCTCCCTTGGGTATTCGTGCTTCTTTGGTGGTCATGTTGGCTATACCGCTCTCCTTAGCCTTGGGTTTGGTTGGCTTAAACGCTTTTGGCATTTCATTGAATCAATTAAGTATTGTTGGCCTGGTGGTTTCACTTGGTCTGTTGGTTGATGACAGTATTGTCGTGGTGGAGAATATTGAGCGTTGGTTGAGGGATGGGTTTACCCGAAAAGAAGCCGCAATCAAAGCGACCAAGCAGATCACCTTACCCGTGATTGCAACGACTGCAACATTGATTATTGCCTTCCTTCCCATGGTCTTTTTACCAGGAGGGCCTGGAGAGTTTGTAAGAGGTTTGCCACTTGCTGTGATTTGCAGTGTATTGGCCTCTACAGTGGTTTCCCTGACCATAGTGCCCTTTATTTCCAGTAGGTTTTTGAAAGAACATGAAAATCCAGAAGGAAATATATTTCTCCGTACATTGAAAAAAATAATCGGCGCCACATATGCAAAAGTGATGAAAGTGGCTTTGAATAACCCAGTGAAAACACTGGTTTTTTCATTCTTGTTATTCGGTGGTTCCTTGTTGCTTTTCCCTGTTATTGGCTTTAAACTTTTTCCTACCTCAGAAAAACCTATCTTTTTGATTAATGTAAAAATGCCATTACAGACCAGCTTACATGATGGAAACAGAATTACCAGAATGGTGGAAGATAGTTTGAAGCGAAATGAATTGATCCGGTATTTTTCAACCAATGTGGGAAAAGGGAATCCGCAAATTTATTACAATGTACCCCAGCAAGAAGAGAAATTTGACTTTGCCCAAATCTTTATTCAAATGGCTCCTGATGCCAAACCTGTCCTGAAAAACAAATTGATCAATCAGCTTAGGAGCCAGTTTGCTGCTTTTCCTTATGCCAAAATAGAGGTTCAGGATTTTGAGCAGGGACCACCAATTGAGGCGCCAATTTCCATTCGGGTTTTCGGAGAAAATCTTGACAGTCTGCGCAAGTTGTCCTTTGAAGTGGAAAGGATTCTGACCGCTAGCGATGGGGCATTGTACATCAACAATGAATTGAATACACTCAAAACAGATTTAAAAATCGCTATCAACAAGGAAAAAGCCAGAACCTTGGGGGTATTCACAGCAGATATTGACAGAACTGTTCGCTTGGCTGTGGCAGGACTTACCATGGGAACTTACACCAATGAAAACGGAGATGATTTTGATATCGTAGTCACTTCTCCAAAAGGGAAGTACAGAGGTTTAGACGCCTTAGAAAATCTGTATGTCAATAATGCCCAGGGTGCGGCTATTCCTCTCAAGCAATTGGCAAGCTTGGATTTTGAAACTTCACCCACTACCATCAATCACTTCAATAAAAACCGATTTGTAAAAGTAACCTCCTCTACCCGAAAAGGTGTATTGGCCAATGATGTTCTGGCAGAAGTTGTTCCGCAATTGGATGCCATGGAAATGCCGTCAGGGTACTATTACAAACTATCAGGAGAAGCTGAAAGCGAAGATGATGCCTTTGGGGGTGGTTTTATCACCGTGATTTTGCTGACAGTTTTCCTATTTGTGGCTGTATTGATATTGCAATTTAAGACTTTCAAAGGGCTTTTGATTGTGCTTTCCGTGATTCCCTTGGGAGTTATTGGTGGCGTTAGTCTACTCTGGTTGACCGGAAATCCTATGTCTTTTATTGCCATCATAGGATTTATTGGTTTGGCAGGGATAGAGGTGAAAAATTCCATTCTCTTGGTAGACTTTACCAATCAACTCCGAAAGGAAGGAGTGGCTTTGCAAACTGCCATTGAGCAAGCTGGGGAGTTACGGTTCTTGCCCGTTGTCCTCACTTCTTTGACTGCTATAGGAGGGCTATTGCCTCTTGCTCTCAATCCAAATCCGCAAATTTCCCCACTAGCTATAGTCTTGATCGGAGGGCTGATCAGCTCCACCATCCTTTCGAGGATTGTGACCCCAGTAATGTACAAGCTTATTCCACCAAAAATTGAAACACTTTAATCCTTAAAATATGCTAAAAACACATGCAATACTATTCATGCTCTACTTTCTGCCTATTTATGGCAATCAAGTTCTGGCACAAACCCCTTCCAATGCCATCGTTGGAGAGTGGGTCAATGAAAAAGGCGATGCCAAGTTCAAGATATACCGAAAAGGAGACAGTTTTTACGGAGACATAACTTGGGGTACAGGTGGGCCCACAAAAGATGTAAACAACCCTGATCCTGCAAAAAAAGAACGTGATCTTGTTGGTCTAACAATACTGAATGATTTCAAGTATGAAGGAAAGAATCTATGGTCTTCTGGGACCATTTATGACCCTAAAGATGGAAAGACTTATTCCTGTAAAATGACCCTCAAAAAGCCAAATCAATTGGAAGTAAGAGGTTATTTAGGAGTTTCTCTTTTTGGAAGATCTGAAATTTGGACAAGAGTTAACTAACTATCTAAACACTACATAAATGAACAAATACATTTTAATCACAGGAGCTTCTTCTGGCATTGGCTATGAAATGGCTCAACTATTGGCTGCTCAAAAATTCAATTTGATTTTGGTAGCAAGAAGCTTACGGATTTTACAAAAGATGCAGTTGGAATTGTCTGCTCAATTCAATATTGAGGTCAAGTATTTTCAGGTTGACCTATCCGATTTGGAAGCTACCCAAGAACTTTACAATATCATCAAAGTCCAGGAGCTACAGGTAAGTCACCTTGTCAACAATGCCGGTTTTGGCGACTATGGAAGTTTTTTGGATACTTCTTTGGAAAAAGAATTGAACATGATCAGCCTAAATATCAGTAGCCTAATGATGCTTACCAAGCTTTTTGCACAGGATATGGCTGCAAGAAAATCAGGTAGAATCATGAATGTTGCATCGTTGCTGTCCTTTATACCTTTTCCTTATTATTCAGTCTATTCTGCTAGCAAAGCTTTTGTTTTGGCCTTCTCAGAAACTATTGCTGCAGAACTGGAAGATTCAGGAGTGGTAGTGACAACTTTATGTCCTGGAACTGTTGAAACCCCCTTTCATACTCCAGAAATGCGGAAAACCAATGCCATGAGCTCCAATAAGCCCGTTCCAGCCAAAGATGTAGCAGAAGCAGGTGTAAAATTGTTGCTTCATGGAAAAGGGAAGAAAGTTGTTGGTTTTAATAATTGGTTTATTTCAAATTTACCAAGGGTGACACCATCTGCGATCATGATGAAGATCAAGAAAAATCTAGCCAGTCCAAAATCGTAATGGTTATGCTTGACTTTGTGTATGAATTGAAGGAAAGGAATGCAACGCTCTTTTATTTTGGGCTTTTGTGTTTGCTGCTCTCTTTGGTCTTTTTGGCCATGACCAGAATTTCCAATGTGCAGGTGTATCAGGTCAATGCCTGGTATAAACCTTTCAAATTTGCCTTTTCTACCTTTCTATTTGCTTGGGCCATGGCTTGGTATTGTTTCTACCTGACTGATTTTAACATAACGGTTTTCAATTGGTCGGTGGTCCTATT
This sequence comes from Lunatimonas lonarensis, assembly GCF_000390185.1. GTDB lineage: Bacteria > Bacteroidota > Bacteroidia > Cytophagales > Cyclobacteriaceae > Lunatimonas > Lunatimonas lonarensis. Next base: position 16,776 of record NZ_AQHR01000089.1, read on the forward strand.
ATTGGGATTTGAAATAGGATACATCGCCTTGATGGCGGGCCAGGGCAAGATATCCCATTACAATGTAAGCAGTCCATTTTACTCTATGATGTTTTCCATGATGGCATTAGCTGCTACGTTGGTTACTATTTACACCGCTTATGTGGGTTTACGGTTTTTTGCAGGTTCATTTCCAGATCTTCCAAGCTATTATCTCTGGGGAATCCGATTGGGGATAGTGATTTTTGTGATTTTCTCCTTTCAGGGTTTCTTGATGGGAGGACGCATGAGTCATACCGTTGGACTGAGCAATGATAATTCCAACTTGTTTATTGTCGGTTGGAGCAGATTGGTGGGGGATCTGAGGATTTCCCATTTTATTGGTATGCATGCCTTGCAGGTGTTACCCATTTTGGCATTTTATGTATTGAAAAACACCAAGCTGACTCTTGTAGTAGGGTTACTCTATGCAGCTTTGGCAACTTTCACCCTATATCAGGCACTTCAAGGAAGGCCTTTGATTCCTGAGTCTAAGTCAAAAATATATACAACAAAAATTTAAACATATGAAAACTCACTTATCTATTCTTCTTATCATGCTCAAAATCAGTGTGGTAAATGCACAAATCAGCAGTAAAAAATTCAATCCTGAAACCAATTTGATTGAATGGCCGGAACAATTCAATCCAGAAAAGTCGGACTTCTATGTACACAACGAAATCGAAATCAATGCTGCGCCAGAGGTGGTTTGGAAGCTTTTGATCGAGGCAAGTGATTGGAACAAATGGTACGGAAATATCCAAGACATCCAATTTGAAAATCCCCAACAGCGAGATCTTTCCGCAGGAACCAAAGTCTTTTGGAAGTCGATGGGGCAGGAGCTTAACAATACAGTGATGCAATTTGATCCTAATAAAGCTTTAGCATGGCAGTTTGATGAAGCTAACATCCAAGGCTATCACGCATGGCTGATTATTCCTACTGAGAATGGTTGTAAAGTTATCACTGATGAATCCCAAACTGGAAGATTGGCCAGGCTGCAAAAAGTCTTTTTGCCGAATAAGTTAAAGAAGCAGCATGATGAATGGTTAGTGAAACTGAAAGAGCATGCAGAAAATCCTGTCAGTCTTTCTATGTCCCTCCAAATTCCTAATAATAATCATCTTACAAAAACTGTTGAGTGATGTACAAACGTGTCTTCATAAGCTTTTCACTGGTTTATTTTCTAATGGCATTTTTGCTATTGTTCAAAGGTGGGCATTGGATTGTTCCTTCAGGTTTCCTTGCACAATCTGGGGAGAATTTCTTTCTTCCTTTTGTGATGATTCAAATAGGATTTATGTATCTAATATCCAGTACTATTACCTCAATTATATACCAAGTGAGAATAATGTTGGTAGTTTTCCTGATGTCTTTTTTCCTAATGATGCGTGAAATTATAGATTTTATCTACGTGCATTCGGAATTTAGCTTTCGACCTTTGACTTTTTTGGGGATAGGACAGGGCTTAATTTCATTCGCTTTTTTATTGGAAATTATGAATAAAGAGGATTTATAAAATGGATCCTATCCTTTCATTTAATGGATTTAGTATGCTAGTATTCAGATGTTTGTTGATCACCTCCGCATGCTATTTAACTTCCTGTAGTAAAAGCTTGAATTATGTTGCTGAAGACAGTCCTAAAGCGTTGGCTAAGGTTTCTGAAATCTATCCTAAGCCAAAAATTGCATTGGTTTTAGGAAGTGGTGGACCTCGTGGTTATGCACACATTGGTATTTTGAAAGTTTTAGAGCGCAACCAAGTACCTATTGATATGGTAGTGGGTTCTAGTGTAGGTTCATTAGTTGGCGCTTTCTGGGCAGCTGGCTATTCGGCTGATGAAATTTCTGAAATTGCTTCCGAAGGAGGTCCATTGACTTTATTTGACTTTTCTATTTTTCTAGAAAAAGGCTGGATCAAAGGACAGCGTCTTCAAGACTATGTAAACGGGCAATTTGACAATGTCAAAATCGAAGATCTTCCTAAGTCTTTGGTTATTGTAGCGACAAGAGAAATCGATGGAAGCCCCAGATTTTTTCAGCAGGGTAATTTGGGGGTTGCTGTTCGAGCATCAAGTGCAGTAAAGGATGTTTTTGCACCTGTCGGAATCAATCATGTCACTTACATTGATGCAGATGAATCGCTTCCTGTCGCTGTTGAGGCTGCCCGTCAGGCAGGAGCCACATTCATTATTGCCATTGATGTATCCGCTAGAGAGGGTGTGGCTCCAAAGGGAACATCTAAAAAACAATTGAAAAAGGACGCTTTACGAAGAGGTAGGATAAATCCCCAAGTGGAAATAGCTGATTTTCTACTGCATCCTGATCTTGATTACAAGGCAGGACCTTGGAAAAAGTATTTTAAACATGCGGAAAAAGAAGGGGAGAAGTACGCAGAAAGTATGATTGAGGAACTGCTAGAAGCGATGAATTTTAAGCTTAATAATCTGGATTAAAAGTCCTTGGGAAAGGCTGGGAGAACCGATATGGACTCCCGGTCCCGAGGCACAAAGTGCGATAATTGACTAATAAATTAAACTCTATAATATGAGCAATTTCAACCTATTAAAAAAAATGACCTTTGTGTTCCATCAATATGGAATTAACCTGGCAGGGAAGAAGAAGTTTGACGACCTATATGAGGTTCATAATATGGATCAGGTGTTTGTGTTGGGTCTGATATACGAACTGGAGCTTGTAGCATTGAAGAATATAGAAGATAAGGATGCTTATGAGGTAAAAGCACCCGTTCAGATTATTGAGTTGCTAATCACCCGGTGACTATTTTTTAATGGGAGGACTGGATGGGAAATGATTTCAAGGTTGATGTGGGTTTCTTGGTACTGGTCCTCCCACTTCCCAAATTTGGAAGTAGAAATCAGTTATTTTACCAATTTGTAAATTATCACTGATCATAATTGGTTGCATTGCCTGAAAATCAAACAGCTATGCAACAACTAATAGATACCATCCTGCAATTTGGATCCCTCACGCAGCAGCAGATAGAATTGATTAAATCAAAAACAGAAGTTCGGACCTTAAAATCAGGTGATTATTTTTCGGAGGCCGGTAAAACTGCCAATCATGTGGGTTTCATCCTTGAAGGTGTTTTCAGGGTTTGCTATTACAATAAAGATGGCAACGAAATCACCCGGTATTTTATAGATGAAAACAATTTTCTGGTTGATCTGAACAGTTTATCCTATCAAATTCCCTCAAGTGAATACATTCAGGCTGTGACCGATGTGGAGTTGGTGGTTTTCAAAAGAAGTAGCCTGACTGACTTGGCCAATACCATAGTAGGTTGGGATAAAATTACCAACCAAATCACCACAAAAGCACTTTTGGACAAGGTGAGCAGGATCAGCCCAATGGTGGCGGAAGATGCAACCACATGCTATCAGAGCTTTTTAGAGCAGTTTCCTAAAATGGCCTTGAGGATACCACTATCCTATCTGGCATCTTATTTGGGAATTACGCAGCAGTCCTTGAGTAGGATTAGGAGGAATTTAAATCAGTAATTCCTTATTTACCATTTGGTAAATACTCCCGCAGTCATATTGCTGACCTTTGCTTTATCAAAATCAGAGCAGTACAAATATGACTAAATACTTTCTAATGTTAATGACCACAATCCTATCGATAGGTACTTCTAACGCCCAAAGAACTAGAAAATTTCCTGAAACCAAAGCGGAAATAATCATCAATACACAGATTGATACAGCTTTTAATTATATCGTACCAGTTGATTTATCCTTGATTTTCAAAAGGTATAAGCGACTGCCAGCGGTTGAAAAGACGAACGAAAATGAGCTTTGGTTTAGACCGGGCTTAACCCGAACAGTCTATTTTGATGATGGAACCACGGCAAAAGAAACTTTGCTAACTGTAGAACAAAGCCAATCATTTACCTATAAAATCGAAGGCTTCACCTCTCAATTGAGGTTTTTAGCCAAAAGGATCGAGGGTAATTGGCAGTTTACCACTATGGAAAATGGGCACACCCATATTGAATGGACTTATACGATTATTCCTAAAAATTTTATAGCTCGCTTTATCATCAGGTATTTTATCCTTAAAGATATCAATGGCCTGCTCAACAATGGCTTGTCGATTATCAAAGAAAATCTAGAAAATGAAGAATAAATACATATTAATTACCGGTGCCTCTTCCGGGATGGGGGAGGCCACTGCCATTTTGCTGGCAAATCATGGCTATAAAGTATTTGCCGGTGTAAGGTCAGTATCAGCAATTCAGAAGTTGAAAAATCTTCGGAACTCTAATATTATTCCACTAAGATTAGATGTCACTAAGGAAACCGATATTATTGAAGCAATTGATCAGATCAAGAGCATCGTCGACAGCTTTGGTCTTTTTGCTTTAATAAACAATGCCGGTAATAATTACAGCACACCTACGGAAACATATAATGAAGAGAAGGCCAGAAACCTTATGGAGACCCATTTTTGGGGCATGGCTTCCTTGACAAGACATCGTATTTCTTTGCTTCGGGTTTACGCTGAACAACACAAAGAGGGAGCAAGGGTTTTAAGTGTTGGTTCAGTCGGGAGCATTTCTGCCTTTCCTTTTATTCAGTTTTACAATGCGGCAAAGTTTGCCATACTTGGATTTACAGAGTCGCTTCGATTTGAGCTAAAACCCCAAAATATTCATTTATCAGTGATTTTACCCGGCTCAGTTAAAACAGAAATTTGGAGAAGAACAGAAGAAACCATCAATGAAACGCTCAGCCTTTTGAATTAAGAACAAGCGGAATTGTATAAAGCAAATATTCTGTCAGCGAGTAAACTTTCTTCAAGTCTAGAGAAAAGCGGTGTGAGTTCAGAAAATGCAGGAAAGATTTTTAAAAAGGTATTAGAAACCCGAAGACCCAAACTCAAATACTTTATCGGAATGGATGCCAAAGCGGTGAATATTATGGTGAAGTATCTTTCTGATACTGATAGACATTGGATCATGAACAAACAGTTAAAATTTAAGTGATTAATTATGGAACACAAAAAAAGAATTTTGATCACAGGTGCAACAAGTGGAGTTGGTAAAGCAGCTGCCATGGCTCTAGCCGGAAGTGAAAATGAGTTGATTCTTATCGCCAGGAATGAAAAAAAGGGGGAAGCAGTCAAAAGGGAGATACTGAATCTTTATCCATTCACAAAGGTCAGCCTACTTTTAGGAGACCTCTCTTTGATGAAAGATATCCGGAAAGTGGCAAGGCAATTTCAGAATAAATTCGAAAGCTTGGACGTGCTTATCAATTGTGCAGGTTTAGTATCAAGTGATAGGGTAGAAACTTCGGAGGGAATTGAACAAACGCTTGCAGTAAATTACCTATCGCATTATCTGCTTTCCAATTTACTCCTTCCAGAATTAAAAAAATCGAATCAAGGTAGGATTATCAATGTGGCATCTCTAATTCCTCCAATTGCAAAGGTTAATTTTGATGATCTTAATAGCGAAAAAAATTACAATGGAATTAAAGCATATCTTCAGTCCAAAGCGGCAGATGTAATGTTTACCTACGACCTGGCTGAGGAATTGAAACATACAAATATGACCGTCAATGCAGTGCATCCAGGGGTAGTAAAGACGAATTTGGGAGTAAATACCTCCAAAGGTTTTCTTTACCTCTTTGTAAAATTCTCTGAAAAATTTTTAGCAATTACTCCGGAAAAATCTGCTAAAAGAATCGTTTACCTTGCTACGGATCCTGGACTTTCAAAAATTACAGGGAAGTATTTTAAAGGTGGTAAAAAACCTGTTGCCACCAACTCATTCTCAAATAATCCTGAAAATAGGAAAAAGCTTCTTGAATTGACTAAGCTATTTATTGGTCAAAACTGAAATTATTTTTGGCCATTTTTTACCTTCTCAGGTTTAAAGAGTGCGTAGTGGCTATTTTTGCCTTTCCCCCAATCTCTTCGCCTTTTTAAGCCAATTGTCTCTTTTCTTTGCATTGGAGGTTCTGACAATCCCTACATAGGTAACATTTACCGGATTGACCCCGCAATACTGTAAAGTTGATTTTTTGAGCTGATTGACACTAGGTCTGCCAAATAAAAGTCGATAAATCCAACCCGGTTGATCCAAGGTGGTAATAATCCTTGCAGATTTTCCTTTCAGAAGTTTGTCCCAAAAAAGTGATTTCTCCCGGTATTGAAATGCAAAACCCGGTAAAAACAGTCTGTCAATAAAGCCTTTCATTATAGCAGGTAATCCTCCCCACCAAACCGGATGCACCCAGACCAAATGCTCTGCCCATTGTATAGTTTCCCATGCTGCCAGTAAATCCGGCTCCAACTCTGTTCTTTTTTGGTAGCCAAATTCCAGATTTGGATTGAACTTCAAATCAGCGATTATCAGTTCCTTGATTTCAGCGCCAGTTGCCATAGCTCCTTCTTTGTAAGCTTTTGCCAGTCCAAAGTTGAATGATTCCCTGTTGGGGTGCCCGTTGATAATGACTATTTTTTTCATATCCCAAAGATAGAAATGCCAAGAACAGGCATATAGGACAAATGTCTAAAAAGAAATCTCTTTCCTGATTCTACTGAGATGGCGCTGCGTAATTCCCAGATAGGAGGCTAAATACTGCAAAGGGATTTGTTGAATATATTCGGGATGGTTTTCAAGCAGGTAGGCGTAACGTTGAATTGCACTGTCCTTTTTAAGTTGGAATACCCTCTTTTCCATTTCCTAATTTAGCATTTTGGTATTGGTTTAAGTCAAAATTCAGGATAAGCTCGTGGATTAACATTAATACCTAGAAATTGGTATTATCTTTCGAAATGGAATCCTACCTTATCCAAGTCATCCAAAAAAGCATTTCCTTAACCAAAGAGGAAATTTCGGCAGTTGATTCGGCCTTTGGCTTGCGACTGAAACTGGAGAAAGATCAACTTTTGTATCCTTCTAATAGCCACTGTAAATATATTTTCTTTATCGAAAAAGGAATCGTTAAGCATGCTTACCTCTCCGAAAAGGGTGAAATCATCACCTGTGATTTTTCTATGGAAGGCCAGTTTTTGACGGATTATGGCAGTTTTACCACAAACCGGGCAAGCCTCTATCAATTTCAAGCTTTGGAAGAGCTGCACTTTTACAGAATAAATTTGGTCGATTTGATGAATTTGTATGCTTCACATCCCAAGATCGAGACATTTGGCCGGATGATCGCAGAACAGACTACAGAGAGGATTACCCAAATGGCCCGTAGCCTAATCAGTGAAAAAGCATCAGATCGCTACGAACGGCTATTGAAAGAAAAACCTGACTTATTGCAGCGCGTACCCCAAAAATATATCGCGGCTTATTTGGGTGTCAAGCCGGAATCTCTTAGCCGGATCAGAAAAAATTATTTGGGCTAAACGCTTCTTAACAATTGTCAACGTCAGGGCATTTTGTTTTTCTGAATTTTGGTGGAAATAATCCGTTTAACCAAAATTTTAGAAAACATGAAATCGGCATTAAAAATTCTGAGCGAATTTTACAACAACCGCGAATGAATTTTTAATCAAAGATTCCATGTGACCACTAAAAATCAAATTAAAAACACATGAAAAAATCATTGTTATTAATCATTATCGTGCTTGGCATCACAAGTCAGCTTATCGCTCAGGAACGAAGTAGGGTCGGCTCATTAGTACTTGGTAGTAAGGAAGAGCCTTTACCTTTTATGATGTCGGTAGATGCCTATCCGTTTTTGTTTTTAGCGAATGGAGGGGGTGGTTCCCTGGGATTTGAGTTTGACCATTGGCAAGTGGGCCTGATTGGCTTTTCGGTAGTGCCTCCTGATTTTATCAAAAATACCTTTTTTCAAAATGCCGATGAAGTCAATATTCGCAGGAATTCGGCTGTAGAGCTTTATGCCAGATATTACCTGCGTCCCGATAGAAAAGGTATTTATCTGAGTGTGCTCGGAGGGCCGGAATGATTCATTATGGAAGATAATGACACCAAAGTCACAGAAACCCTGGTAAAATCGTATGTGGTTCCGGCACTGGGTTTTAGGGTGTTTCCCTTCAATGGATATTCCGGAGCATGTTGACCCCTGTAATCCGGAACGATTT
>NZ_AQHR01000090.1 GCF_000390185.1 Lunatimonas lonarensis
GTCTACATTCTAGCCGATGACATGGGCATTGGGGATGTGTCCAGCTATAACCCTAGTTCCAAGCTGTCGACTGCCCACATTGACAGACTAGCGGCAAATGGCATTAAATTCACCGATGCGCATACGAGTTCGTCTGTCTGCACGCCGACGCGCTACGGGATTCTTACGGGGAGGTATAATTGGCGTTCTACGCTGAAAAGTGGGGTTTTGGGAGGTTATTCTGCGCCACTGATACCCAATGATCGGCTTACCGTTGCTTCCATGCTGCAAGAGGAAGGGTACCAAACGGCGTTTGTTGGCAAGTGGCATTTGGGATGGGATTGGGCATTCAGCGAGTCCTATGATCAGTTGGACAATCTGGATCGAAACCTTTCTGTGGATTACAACCAACCGGTTTTGAACGGTCCGAAGGAACTGGGCTTCAGCTATTCCTATGGGTTCAGCAGTTCGTTGGATATCCCGCCCTATGTCTACGTCGAAAATGGGCGGGTGACGTCCCCGCCCAATCGAATGACGGTCAATATGGATGACAAAGGCTTTTGGCGGGAAGGGCCCACGGGAGCGGATTTTGACCATACGCTATCTCTTAGCCACCTGACCGATAAGGCCATTTCCTACATAGACCGTCATTCTGAGGAACCCTTTTTCCTGTATTTCCCTCTTCCTGCGCCCCATACCCCGATCTTACCTCTAACCGAGTTTATGGGCAAGAGCAATACCAATATGTACGGGGATTTTGTCCTCCAGGTAGACGATGTCGTGGGACGTATCACCAAGGCGTTGGAGGAACGGGGGTTGCTCGAAAACACCATCCTGATCTTCACCAGTGACAATGGGTGTTCACCACGTGCCAATTACCCGGAACTTGCCCGGGCCGGCCATAATCCCAGTTATATTTACCGGGGTCACAAGGCGGATATTTACGAGGGAGGTCACCGGGTTCCATTTATCGTGCACTGGCCGGCAGGTATTGCAACCGCAGGACAGTCTGAATCCCTGCTATGCACCACCGACTTGATGGCGACCTTAGCGGATCTGGTAGGATATTCCCTTCCCAACGATGCGGGTGAGGATAGTTTTAGTTTTTTGCCCGCACTGCAGGGTGGGACATCGTTTGAGGTTCGGCCATCGGTGGTACATCATTCCATTGAAGGCCGCTTTGCAATTCGAAGGGGGCCATGGAAGCTCATCCTTTGGCCGGGTTCCGGTGGCTGGAGCGCTCCGCGTTCCAATGAGCTGACCGGGTTGCCT
>NZ_AQHR01000091.1 GCF_000390185.1 Lunatimonas lonarensis
AAGGCAATAGGCAGAAACGAAGGGAAAAAGAGGATCGTGGTAGTGGGGATCGAAAAGGTGCGGGGAGGCGTATCTCGCTGGTATGGCAGGGTGATCGAATCGGCGTCCAAGGCCAATCTGGGCAGCTTTATGCGGGACCATATAGCTGCAGATGCGCTGGTGAAGACGGACTGCTGGGCCGGTTACAAAGGGATGGAGAGGGAGTTTCCCAACCTGGTACGTGAAAGGTCGGGCAAAAAGGGGGAGAATTTTGGTGCCATGCACCGTGTGATTATGATGTTCAAGGCCTGGGTTAGGGGAACCCACCATTCAGTGGTGGCCCTGCAACCGTATATCAACGAATACACCTACCGGTTTAACCGGCACATGATGAAGGAGCGGATATTCGAGAATCTGGTTGTGAGGATGCTGGCACAGCCGCCCTACCCCTACAAGGCCTTTATTTGTTAAATGCCTAATTCAAATTGATTTTTTCTCAGGAATAAACCATAATTATCATCAGGTGACGGAGATTTGCAATTCCGAACTCCGGTTCATTTGGATTTGTAATCCTGATTTATCGACTTAGGTTGATTGGAAGGAGAAGTTCCATTTATATGCTCCTCGAAATTTTAAGTTTTAAAGAGGGCTTAATTTTTAGCGACGGCGATAATTCTATCGACAATTTCATCATTTACCAATCCAAGTCCTTCCTTTTGATAGTTCATGACACCGTTTCTATCAAAAACAGATATGATATTGGAATGGGAAAAGTCTATAGGGTTAATCTGTTTATATTTTACTGCCATGATATTGGCAAAGTCTCTGACGCCATTTTCGGTGCCTTGTAAGAAAAGCCACTCGCTTCCTTCCATTTGGTTGTCTTTGGCAAATTGCTTCAGCTTTTCAGTGGTGTCATTGATAGGGTCTATACTTACCATTACGTATTGTATATCCTTCATTTTTTTGGAAGAAACCTTTTCTTCGATCATCCGCATGTCAGCTACCAACCTCGGACAGGCGGTTCTACAGGCTGTATAGATCATCACTACGACCAAAGGTTTTCCTTTGAGATCTTTGAATTCGATGGTCCGGCCATCTTGGGTATTCCAAACTGACGGAAGTTGGTATATCGATAGGTCATCAATGGTTTCTTCCAAAAGAGACGTGTGGTCTAGTTTGTTTTTTTCGCAAGAAAAGAGGAAGGAAAGAAATAGAAATGATAGATAGTAACGCATGACGGAAATTAGTTAAAGGTAATTTGGTTTTGAGGAGAGCCTTCTTTCGCACAACGAAACCCTAAAGTTGTCAAAGAATAATTGGCTTTGAGGCTAGCCCGCATGGCATACCGCATAAAAGCCGCATAGTTCATCATATCTTTTGCACCTAGAGCGCCTCCCGCACAAAATAAGCTGGCGTCCGTATTGCCATTGTTACGTGATTCCCCGGTCAGAATAATTGAATTGAAATCGTGTGTCCACTCCCAGACCACGCCGTGCATGTCTTTGATTCCCCAGTAATTCGCCTCTGAGCTCCCTACCGTTTTTAGGTAGGTTCGGGGTTGTTCATAGCTTCTGAGTATGGATATGTTATACAGGCTATCTGGACGGGCATCCCTTTTTGAGGCAGAGGCCATAGCTGCATATTCCCATTCATCCACTGTAGGGAGGCGTTTCCCTTGGCACTCGCAGTATGCTTTGGCGGCAAACCAGGAGACCATAGTGACGGGTTTGTCCAATAGAGAGGGCGGAGCATTCTTATCGTCTATCCAGTTGGATAAGTACCGGAGATCAGCAAATAGTTTGGTCACATTTGATTTCCGCCATTTTGGCTGATCAACGATAAATTGTTGGAAATCTGCGTAGGTCACCGGTACAATATCGAGGTAAAAATCTTCAACACGTATCTCAGTTTGTTCGCCAACCCCATATAGGGGAGAATAAATGCCCCCTTTTACGAGTGCCATATTCTCCTCCTGGGCAGAAGCGTTGTTTACCATAAGCAGGGCCGCAAGTAACATGATTGTCTTTTCCATCGTTCTCATAATTGTTATTCAGCCTTAAGAACCTGCCCCGGGATTTCAGGATGGCCACCCCGATAGCGTCCTTTTGGAGGCGTACCCCTGCCCCGATTTCTCCTAGCAGGTTGCACAGTATGAAGGTGTACCACACTGTAAGTCTCCCCCGAATGCTTTTTTATTTTCTTCTGTTACGCACCATTTCGGGTGTAACTTCGGTTACATTATTTCCCCAGCTATTATATACATAGGTTAACACAGCAGCGACTTCCTCGTCTTTTAGTTGCTGGGCGGGCATGATGCTGTTGTATTTGTTTCCATTTACCATAATTTCGCCGGATAGTCCATATAATAATACATCAATCGCGCGATTCACGTCGGCGTTTAGGTAGTCAGCTTCCGCAAGTGGGGGAAAAGCATTGGCTATTCCCTCTCCATTGGCCTGATGGCAGGCAAAACAAGCCTGCATATATAGTTTTTTGCCGGATTCCATCAATTCACTCTTTGTCATCGTTGAGGTGGGTGCCGGCCCCCTTGTTTCATCTACTGGCATTTTCTGGATAGTGCCGCCCTCAGGAAGGTAGATGCCTTCCATTATTTCCCCGGCAAATATTTTTTTGTTTTCCTCACCTGTTACGCTTAGTATCCCCAGCGCTCCTTTATTGAAAGCTCTGAATATGGAATGGTCTACCAATACCAAATTCGAAGGGACCTCTGCTTTAAATTCGAGGATTGCGGCACCGCCCGCCGGTACCAATGTTGTACCTACATTGGAGTTAATCTGGTCGCCTCCGTCAATATATACTTTGTCGAATATTTCTCCGATCACGTGAAAGGAGGAAGCAAGATTTGGACCACCGTTTCCAAAGAAGATTCGAATCGTTTCCCCGACCTTGGCCTGGAGCGCATTTTCGCCGGTCAACGCATTTACACTACCGTTAAACACAACGTAGTCAGGTCTTTCATCGTATGCTTTTTGCATATCAAAGGGCTGAAAGCCAGGTTCTCCAAACCGTCCTTCGGTGTAGAAATCGCCCTGCATGACATAAAACTCTTTGTCCACGGGAGGCAAGCCCCCTTCAGGTTCGACAAGTATCAGCCCGTACATTCCGTTGGCAATGTGCATTCCTACGGGAGCGGTGGCACAGTGATACACATAAAGGCCGGGGTTGATAAGTTTGAAGGAGAAGGTTTTTTCATGGCCGGGAGCTACAAAGGATGCTTCGGCCCCCCCGCCCTGACCCGTAACGGCATGGAGGTCTATGTTGTGGGGTAATTTGTTGTCCGGGTGGTTTTTGATTTTGAATATGACTTCGTCCCCAACCCTTGTCCTGATAAAGGATCCCGGCACCGTTCCACCAAAAGTCCAGAAAAGGTAGGATACCCCGTCCGTCATTGCCATTTCTTCCTCCGTAATCTCCATTTCCATGAACAGCTTCATAGCTGGTCTATTACCGACCGGTGGTGGAACGTGCGGTGGAGCGGTCAATTCGGCGGTCATCTCGCCAAATACCTTGATCTTGCTGTAATCTTTAGAGGAAGAGGTTCGACGGGTGTTCTCAGATTGAGATTGGGTGCAAGCGTAGAATATCCCTGTATAAATAAAGATAATAAGATAAAGAAATCCTCTAAATACTGATATGTTTTTCGCAACCATGGTTTTATACATTTAGTGTTTGAGATCTGACCGGGTATCGGTGGCTCACACCGACACCTAATTGTTAGCAAAGTAACAGAAAATCTATGGCAGCCAAAATGATTCGAATCAACTAAAGACAACTTTTTTGACAGGTAACTTTCTGCGAAAACGCAGGAAGTTAAGGTCAGTAATGGGTTGGAAAAGCATAGTGACTGATCGCTTCTTTGAGTTTAGCTAGATCTAACAGATAAATGCATCTTTCTTTGGTGTAAATCAGTCTGTTTTTCTTTAAGGATGACAATACCCTACTCACCTGATCTGGATTGGTGCCGACAATTTGGGCGATTTCCTGCCTGCTAAGATTGATTTCGACCTGATTGTCATCGCGATGTGGCAAAAAGCTGTCCGAAAGATAGATCAAACCAAATATTACCTTTTCCTCGTTGTTCATCAGGGCAAAGCATTTGGCTCTTATTTCACTTTTTCTCAACTCTCTCGAATAGAAGCGCATTACTTCAAAAGTAAACCTAGGGTTTTCCATAAATGCCTCGAAAAGTGCCTGACTGTCGATAAAGCAAATCTGGGATTCTGCCAAGGTTACGGCACCAATGCTGTAAGTTTCCATCCCAATCCCTGTATGACCTATCATATGACCATCCCAGGCCAATCTAACCGTGTGTTCTTTTCCGTCCAAACTCGAACTTATCACCTTTACTTTGCCCTTACGGACGAAATAGGCTCCCATTACCAAGCTGCCCTCCATAAAGATAAATTGACCCTTCGGGTAGGTTGGGGAGGTTTTGAGGCTAGATAAACGATCTAGCCATTTTTCATTGCAGAATTTCACGAGGCAGGAGGAAGTGCAACAGGTTCTACAAGGTGTCTTATTCATAGCGATTGGAAATAAATCGTTGTGCCACGTCCAAAAGATGATAAATGGAAGTGTATGATAGTGATGTTTGTCAGTCTATCGTCAATTTGGCGTATTTTTTTTTAAAAACAAATCGGATTTTTCAATTCTAGCTGTATCTTCGTTCTTAATAACGATAAAAAGGTATTTATATATAATAATTAACTAAACCCCACGTATATGTTGTCAAAATCGCAGGCGAGGGCTTTTTTTCTTGGTGGCACGGTGGTAACCTTTCTGATATTCATCGGATTGACCATTTACTCTATGGCCCCTGGAAATGACCAGTCCAATCATCAGAACATCACGGATCAGGTAATCCGGGGAAAGCACCTATGGGAAACCAATAACTGTATGGGATGCCATACCATATTGGGCGAAGGTGGGTATTATGCACCCGAACTTACGAAGGTAGTAGACCGAAAAGGGGAGTCGATGATCAAGGCCATCCTTATGTCACCGGTTCCCTGGGCTCCAAATGGCCGAAAAATGGTCGCCTATGAAATGAGTTCGGTAGATGCAGATGCTATGGTCGAATATTTCAAATGGATAGGAGAGATTGATCTTAACGGATTTGAGAGAGTAGTATCACCTTTGGCTAAAGACAAAATTAAAGAATAATCATATGAAATATAAATCACAACAAGTAGCATACTGGTTTTTTGCCTTGTGCATGCTACTCTTTGGGTTACAAATCGTTTATGGGTTTATCATGGGCTTTGCCCGAATCGGCATGGATGGACTCCATGACTGGGTTCCATTCAATACCGCAAGGGCAGTGCATACCAATTTGTTGGTCGTGTGGTTACTCACCGGATTTATGGGGGCCGCCTACTACATCATTCCGGAGGAATCCCAACGGGAGTTGGTCAGTGTTAAACTGGCCTATATACAATTGATTTCGCTGGCGGTTGTTGGAGTAACTGCTATTACAGGATACCACTTCAATATATGGGAAGGCAGGAAATTTCTAGAGATTCCCCGCGAACTGGATTATTTGGTGGTCGCAAATGTCCTGCTTTTCCTTGGGATTATTTTGGCTACATTGTTCAAGGGTAAAAGACAAACTACTACTGCGTTGGTCATGACCATGGGGTTGGTTTTTGCTGCGTTGCTCTACCTTCCCGGTATGATTTGGTTCGATTCTCAAGTGACGGATTCCTTTTTCCGTTGGTGGGTGGTTCATCTTTGGGTTGAAGGCGTTTGGGAATTGATCATGGGAGGTATTTTGGCCTTTTTGTTGATCAAGCTTACAGGTGTGGATAGGGAAGTCATTGAAAAGTGGCTATACGTAATCGTAGGCCTTACTTTCTTGTCGGGTATTCTTGGAACGGGTCACCACTATTATTACATCGGTGTCAATAAAATCTGGCTGGTGGTTGGCGGCGTCTTTTCTGCACTGGAGCCGCTGGCATTTTTGGCAATGGCCTTATTTGCCGTCTACATGTACAGAAAAGGTGAAAAAAATCACCCAAATAAAATAGCGCTTTTCTGGACTATTGGAGCGGCAATCGTTTCGTTTATTGGAGCAGGCTTGCTTGGTTTCGCCCATACGCTTCCACAGACAAATATTTTCACCCACGGTACGCTGGTAACGGCCATGCATGGGCATTATGCCTTTTGGGGTGCCTACGCCATGATCGTATTGGCCATTATCAGTTATGCGATGCCTAATATCACTGGCAGAAAACGTCACGATAATACCACCGGGCACATGGCCTTTTGGCTATCCAATATCGGAATGCTCGGCATGGTTACCGCTTTGGGAGTGGCTGGAGTGGTACAGGTTTACCTAGAACGAAGGCTTGGCATGGATTTCATGGTTGCCCAGGAAGAGGTCAAGATCCACTTTGTGGTAATGTTGCTCTGCGCGGCCCTCTTCAGCGTTGGTGTAGGTATGTATATCTACGAATTCATCAAATATGGTAGGCCCTCTGACGAAGCCCTGACCCAAAAAGAAGAAGAGGTCGCTTTGGTCGGTTAAGCGCCGTTACCTGAATTGTCAACATAGCAAATATCGGTTGATGGTTTGTTTCATTATCAGGTCTGCCGATTCCTGATAGGTGCCGGGTTGCTTTTTCGGCAACTCGGCTTTCATTACTCAAAAATCAACATTATGGTCATCGAAGCACCTTATTACCATCAGACGCATCAAGAGTCAGAGGTATTTTTACATGCCTTCCGAAACCGAATGCCTTTGCTTATAAAAGGCCCCACAGGAAGTGGAAAATCTAGGTTTGTGGAGTATATGGCCCATGTCTCTGGGCAGAAACTGATTACGATTTCCTGCCATGAGGAAACTTCTTCCACGGATCTTATTGGAAGGTTTATTATAAAAGGGGCCGAAACGGTTTGGATTGATGGTCCATTGACCACTGCGGTGAGAGAAGGTGCAGTCCTCTACCTGGATGAAATTGCAGAGGCGCGACCTGATGTAATTGTAGCCATCCACTCGTTGACAGACCACAGAAGAGAGCTTTTCATAGATAAATTGGGTGAAACAGTGAAGGCCCATGAAAACTTTATGCTGATCGCTTCCTTTAATCCAGGCTACCAACGTGGATTCAAAGAGCTTAAACCTTCTACCAGACAGCGTTTTGTGGCCTTAAGCTTTGAGTATCCCGGGCCAAAAGCAGAAGCTGAAATCCTAGTAAATGAAGCAGGTGTCGATAAAGACATTGCCAAAAAGCTAGTCGCAATCGGCGGAAAGATCCGAAATCTCACTGAGTTGGGACTTGCCGAAACCGTTTCCACCCGTTTGTTGGTCGATGCGGCAAAACTGATTCGATCTGGTCTTCCAAAAAGGCTGGCATGTCATGCTGCCATAGTGGAACCTCTCAGCGATGATGGACAGGCTATTGAGTCGATGAAGGATTTGGTGGATCTGATGATTTGATATTGAAATAGGGTTGATATTTATGCACATATGCTTTTAACGGTATAGGGTATATCACCTGTGTTGAATGGTATAGTAACCTGTAAGGAATAGATGATAAAACCTTGATATAAAGGGAGGTTGAATGGTGTGCACATTAACAGGTCGAGAATATGGGGCTAGATGTAGATGAGTGGGTATACGGTAGATTGGTTCGTTATTTTAAAAAGAGTAGACTGAAAGCGGCGCATGAAATACAGCATGCGGTATATTTGCATGCAATCAGGCCAAGGTTGACTTTGTTGGCCCGCGCCATTACCGGAAACGCAATTGATATCTATCCTGCCGAAGCAGAAGGAGGTTATAAACACAACAGTTTCTTCCTTCCAATTTCCTTTTCCGTATTCCCGAATTGGGAAGAAAATCTATCTTTCTTTTTTTTTAGAACCCTTTACCTATGTGCACAGCAGGATTTGGGATATAATTGGAACAGGGAGGAGGATGATCTCATTCTTTCCCGTCAGATGGCTGAACAGACAGCTCCATCGGTTTTGGAGAAACTGTACGAGGAGTTTGGAAACGCTTCCCAAATGCACGAAAAATTAAGGGGTCATTTTAAATCCCAGGCGAAGCGCGGAGAAAAGCCCGATTTTAGTCTGCTTTATGGTAAGTGGATGTATGCGGATCCTACCCTTGGCGAAAAGGATAAATTGCAGGATTTTGACGATCGAACCAAAAAAGGTAGGGAAGAGAATCCCACCACTACCTTGACGGCCAAAGCGGTAGAGGAGGTGAAAAACCTTACCATTGACAAAAAACAGCAGGAAGACTATGTGTTGCTGCACAATTTTGAGAAGGTGGAAACGGCGGAGGAATCCAATGGTGTTTGGAGGGACTTTGATGGTAAAGATGATCTGGAGGATCACCAAGATGCGCTGGAGGAGTTGAGTATGAAGTTTACCGTGAGGGTAGATGATCCTGTCCATTCAGTATATCAGGCGGAGTTTGTAGAAAATACCACCGTTTCAGAAAGTGCGGAGCGGGACGAAAAGGGCTTTCACCTTTGCTACGATGAGTGGGATTACAAGAAGAGGCTCTATAAACCCGATTTTTGTAAAGTGTATCCCCAAACACTTCAGAAATCAGACCTCGGATATTATCAGGATACGATTTGTAAAAAC
This sequence comes from Lunatimonas lonarensis, assembly GCF_000390185.1. Lineage (GTDB taxonomy): Bacteria > Bacteroidota > Bacteroidia > Cytophagales > Cyclobacteriaceae > Lunatimonas > Lunatimonas lonarensis. Next base: position 8,602 of record NZ_AQHR01000091.1, read on the forward strand.
GCCTCGACGCTAACGGGCCTTCGAAAAATGCTGGCATCAGTCAATAACAGCATGAAGCAACAGCGGAGAATGAATCAGGGAGAGGCCTTTGACCTTGATGCACTCACGGATTTGTTTACAGATGTGCATCTGCGAAAGACCCCCTCTGAAAATATCTACCTGTCAAAAAGAAAAAAAGAAAACGACCTTTCCATCTTGTTGCTTTTGGATATAAGTCTATCGAGCGATGGTTATGCAGCCAATAACCGGGTCATAGATGTTGAAAAAGAAGTTTCTATCCTATTTGGGGAGATTTTGGATGAATATGCGATAGATTTTTCCATTGATTCTTTTTATTCTAAGACCCGTAATTACTCGACCTATCTTACCCTAAAGGAGTTTGGTGAGGATTGGAAGCAAGGTAGGCTACGGATTGGGGCCGCAGAGCCTCAGGGGTATACGCGTATCGGCACTGCTCTGCGACATGCCGGCGCCCGATTGGCTCAGCGGCCTACCAAAGATAAGTGGGTGATTTTGATCTCGGATGGCAAGCCCAACGATTACGATCGTTATGAAGGAAAGTATGGCATTCAAGATATCAAGCAGGCACTCCGGGAGCTAAATGAAAAACAAATACACTCCTATGCCCTTGCCATAGAAGCACAGGCCAGGTACTACCTTCCCCAAATGTTTGGACAAAGCCATTATCAGATTTTGACTACACCTGTAGAACTTCTTCGTTCGCTGGTTAAGCTTTTTGAAAAAATGAAGTATGGGTGAACCCAACCTTAAGATGTAAAATTTCCCTTTGCTTAAACTCATTGATAATGGAAAATAGATCAGCAGAAATCGAGTATAAGAACCTGATAGATCCGCCAGGTGGGCTTTTGCTGTGGATGATAATCCTCTTGGAGTTGACCACATTTGGCCTTGGTATAGGTGGCCTGGTGTATTATGGGGCTCTGGAGCCTGAGTTATTTAGCGAATCTAGAAAGTTGCTCAATACCCCTTTGGCGACGGCGAATACGATCGTACTACTTGTCAGCGGCTATTTTATGGCTCAGGCGGTCTACCATTTCAAAAACCAAGCCTTTTTGCCGGCAGGCCGGTCATTGAACTGGACTGTATTGGGAGGGTTGGTGTTCACAATGCTCAAGAACTATGAATATGTTGTGAAACTGAAAAGTGGGTTTGAGATAGGAGATAATATGTTCTTCACCTTTTACTGGCTGCTGACGGGTTTTCATTTGGTTCACATACTTGTTGGGGTGGTCATTTTGCTGGTTTTGGGTAGAGTTATTCGCGTGAATCCATCCGGTGTAAATGTTTCTGATTTAGAAGCGGGGGCGGCCTTCTGGCACATGTGTGACCTAATATGGCTCCTTATTTTTCCTGTACTTTACTTGATTTTCTAAAGGAATGATTCAGTTAAATTTGAGAATACTCGTGTTTTTGGTCATCCTTACCGTTGCAGGCGTGTTGGTTAATGGCTTTTTGCTCGGACGGCCCTGGTCAACCGTATTGATTATGTGTGTGGCCTTTGCCAAGTATTTGCTGGTAGCGTTTTATTTTATGGAATTGCGAAAAGCCCATAATTCCTGGAAGTTTGTAACTGTCGTTTTGGGGGGATTGATCGTGCTAGTGGTAATCCTGGTCGTTGCTGGAGGATAAAAAGTGAGCAAGAAAGCTTGGAAGAAATAATCGATCGCCTTTCCTTGGCATAAAAAGGGCCTCAACATTGCCACGCCAAAAAACTCGGTGGCGATATTTGGGTAGTTTATTCCAGCCGTTTGCGTCAGTCAAATGATCGGTGCCCATTTTTCGTCGATTGATATGTCTTTGCTACATGCCATATATTCGAATCACCTGAACGTATTTCTAAATGAAATTTCAGATATTAGGCCGATGAATCTACTGACCAAAGTTAATCTCCGTGCTATCCTCCTTGCCTTCGCTTTGATGGGTTGTGGTTGGCTGTCCTACCCTGCATTTGCACAGGAGGGGCCTCCTAAGCCTCCTACTCCCGTGGAATGGATGTTTGGCCATGAGCGGGCGTTTTTTCAGATGGTGGTGAATAAAAAGTTTACCCCTGACAGTCGGTTCGGCTTGCTAAGTGTTTCCACGTTTTCGGCAAAGTACACGAATGAAGCGATGGATTTGGATATGGTGGCACCTGTTCTGCTGAATTATAGCCTCAAAAAAGGTTTTGCATTGGTAGGAGGGAGTACGGTAAACAATGAAGTGGGCTTTTCTCCTGTGGCGGGTGCACAGCATACTTTTGCAAACAAGGACTGGCTGGCGGTGTCCATTCTGACCTTTTTTCTGAACAATTCCCAAAATGCAGAGCTATTTGGAATATACGAATACAAGCCTGCACTAAGCCCCAGCACCGAGCTGTACACCCGACTACAGTTTATGTATGTGCATGGCCTAGCCGATGGTAGCCATGCGCGAAGCTTTTTACAGCTGCGGGCGGGATTGAAGCGACAAGCGTTTTCCTTTGGACTAGGGGCCAACCTGGATCGGTATGGCCCATCAATGCATTTTAAGCCAAACTATGGGCTATTTGTAGGGTGGCTCTTTCTATGAATGGCCGCGCGGTGCTGTTCGGAGGTTGAAAAGCGAAAAACAGCCCGCAGGTACGATAATCGGATGCGGCTACATGCGGTCGATGGCGTCGTCTACGAACAGGCACTAAGAGAACCGTATTATCTAGCTTTAACATCTAGCTGTTCGGATAGGGCATAAAACTAAAAACCCGACCTGAGTTTACAGGCCGGGGTTTGGTCATGACGCGACAGCATATTATTTTAGAAAGGAGGTCAGCATCCAATGATGCATCTCTAGACTTTTGATGAAGGAAATCAACATATCCTCCGTAGCTGTATCACCCAATTCGCTAACTTTTTCTGCGCATTCGTTCATATTGTCCACCAGCACTTGAAAATCCCTCAGTACCTCTTCGACCATTTCCCGGGATTTCAGGTTGGTGCCAACTTCCTTGATGTCCGAGTGCTCCAGATAGTCGGTCATCAGGCTATAAGGCTTCATGCCAAAAACCCTGATACGCTCTGCAATGAGGTCAATATTGGCAAAGGCCTCGTTGTACAGTTCTTCAAACTTTGTGTGTAGTTCAAAGAAATCACCGCCGGTTACGTTCCAGTGAAAATTCCGTAGCTTTTGATAATGCACATGGTAGTTTGCCAATAGTTTGTTCAGGGAAGCTACTATTTTTTCGGATTCATCTTTGTTATAGCCCAGTTTTTTAAACACTCTTTTTTCTGATACACTCATATCGATAACAATTTATGGTTGAAAATGAAAAACCACACCGAACCGGTCATTTGCCTTATTTACGGTGTTACTTCATATGAAGTTATAACAGATAAACGGCATGAATAGTGCCAAAAAAGTAACGTTCCTTTAGCGGTACAGCAGTTGATTTAGACTGACACGAAGGATTTGGCCCATGTTACGACATTGGTAGAATTGTGGGTTTTTATAATGTCTGGCCAATTCCCGTTTCAGCGATTCTATGTTCTCCTTGGTAGACACGGTATCTGCTTCCATGCTGCGTAGAATGTCCTCGATCTCCTTTGGCGAGGATTTCAGCCGGGTTGCGATCAGGGCCCGTTCTTCCCGTTGGTATTGCGCCATAGACTCGGGCGTTATATGGGCGATCCCCAATTGGATCAGTTTGTTGTTTTGTTTGAAATATTGGGGCAGGTAAATTGATTTTTTCCCCTCATACGATTGCTGGTCAAAGTCGATGGCCCTAATACGGTAATGTATTTCCTCAAAATCGGGTGTAATATCAACAACAAAGTTGGAGGAATGCATATCGCCGAGCAAACGTACAAAGCAGCGCTCGTTAAACTTCACAAACTCCTTGGAAAGCCGAATGGGATTCAACAGGTCGTCAGGCATGTACTGCTTCATAAACTGTTCACCCGGGATACCGGCGATATGCTCCTCGATCAAAGAATCCTTGTACACCAAGTAGCTGATACGATTTGGAGACAGCAGATGCTCCAATTCCAAGCCATATACGCGGGAGGCGTCCGCATGCTTGATATAGAAATAGTCAAAATTATCGTTGATACGGTTTACGATCCGCACCCGGAATGGCTGCGTATTGCCATAGACGCACAAGTCGATGCGGTCTACATAGAGGTGCTGCATGACGGTCATATCGCCGTCGGCCTTCAGGAGGGCATAGATTTTTTTTACTTTATAGTGAATCTCGTTGCGGTCTGATTCGTCGTAAAACACTGTCTCCCAAAGGGTGTCGTTTCCCCGTGAATCATACAAGGCAATGGATCCACTGTACCTCAGAAGGTCTTTATAGTGAATGGGTATATCCACTTCCCTACCATAGTTGATCAGGTAGCTCCTTAGGCCCTTGCTGATGGGATAGACGATTTTTTTCTTACTAATGACAGCCATGGCTGTAAGCGGTTAGTGGGAGGAAGCGATCAGGTGTTCCTGTTTTTTCAGTTTTCTGTCAAACAAAAAGGGACCAAAAGGTAAAATCGCCGCAATGAGACCCATCACAGCCGTTCGAAAGGTCCATCGCAGCTTTCGGCTGGTTGGGAAAAGAACCAGCATGTATACCATAAACAGCACGCCATGGATCCATCCCACGTAGGTGACCATTAGGGGTAGTTCGAAGATGTACTTCAGCGGCATGGCGACAAAAACCAGTACCAGCATGGAAATGCCTTCTGTTATGCTCACCATCCGAAATTGGGACAACACTTTTAACTTTTCTTCTCTAGTCATGGTTATTTTTTGATATTAAACAAGGTCTGCATACTTTTCCAAAGCTTCCGCTTTAGGTCGGTGCTTTCGTTCAGTTCTTCAAGGGAATCCGCAAACAGAAGCTCGGATTCCCCGTCAGACACGAGTTCATAGGGGATCTTTCTTAAACGTTGAATCGGGTTGTCGATTTTCCCGAACACAATGATTTTTTCGGGATTTAGGGATGGAATGCCGGATTCACCGGTAACTTTTAACGCGTTTTCAGACGTAAGGGCGATATCCGGCAGCTTACAGTCTACGGCACTTAGTATTTTGAGCAGGAATTCCTTGAGCTCTACCGGAAGGTTTGTACCCGAATAGACTACCAAAATCTTTTTAGTGAATTGTCCTTCGTAGGGTAATTGGTAAGCTTCCTCTTCGTATTCTTCTACGGGCTCGTTGACAGAACCGGAACTGCTGAGAGGTAGGGATATTTGCTTTTTAAGCCGATCTGAAAAAAGCAGTTTTTCCTGGTCCGCGCCGATCACATACACTTCCTCTTTCAAAAAGAGCGCTAGTTCCTGTAGTGTGAATTTTTCTTGGATATCTTGTTTTCCCATAGGGTTAGCCGTTTTCGCTTTTTTCCAGATCAAACAACGATTTAAGCTCGGTCGCATCTTGGGGATCCATCCGTTTGGCCAATACCAGGCGCAGCTGTCGTCTTCTTAGCGCACCCTGATAGCGTTCCTCCTCTTCTTTTCCGACAGGTGTTACCTCTGGCACTTTCACCGGTCGGCCGGATTTGTCCACGGCCACAAAGGTGAAGAAAGCCCGGTGGGTAAGAAGCTTACTGTTGGCTGGTATGTCTTCGGCGTACACTTCCAGAAATATCTCCATAGAAGTTGTGAACGCTCGTGTAATTTGTGCATTCAAGGTAACAACGTTGCCCAACGCGATCGGGTTTTTAAAGGAAATGTTGTCTACAGAAGCCGTTACGACGATGTTGTTGCAATGTCGCTGTGCACAGATGGCCGCTACGATATCCATCCAATGCATCAGTTTTCCACCCATCAGATTGTTCAGGGTATTGGTGTCGTTGGGCAATACCATTTCAGTCATGGTAGCCTGTGATTCCCTCACGTATTTTTTTTCTGTCATGGTTGTTTCATTGGTCTTTGGCGATCAGAAGCCTTTCTGGTTTGATGCACAGATCTTGCTACGCTGTTTCTATTGGCCCAAATGAAGATGGTATACGTATTGCACATGGATTGTTTTGGTTCTTCGAATGCAAGCCGCTCGATTTCAGACTAGGGTACTCTCCATCCCTCGTCTCCCAATAATGGAACAAAGGAAAAACCATCAAAAGATTCCTGCAGGATGTTTTTTTCTGTTTGTTTTGTCAACCGCATCATTTGCTGATTTTGCCGATTGCCTACCGGGATCACCAATACACCGCCTATGCTGAGCTGATGAAGCAGCGACTTGGGGACCACGGGTGCGCCGGCAGTGACGATGATTTTGTCGTACGGCGCGTGTTCAGGCACCCCTAGGCTGCCATCTCCATGAAGGTGCTTGATCCGGATGCTGATTTTGGGAAGGAAGGTTTTGGTCTGCTCATACAGCTTGGCGTTGTATTCGATGGAATAGACCTTTGCGCCCATAAGGTACAGGATACCTGCCTGATAACCGGAACCGGTGCCGATTTCCAATACCTTGTCGCCAGGTTGGATACTCAACAAGGAAGTTTGAAAAGCTACCGTGTAGGGCTGGGAGATGGTCTGTCCCTCGCCTATGGGAAACGCTTTGTCCTCATAGGCGTGGCTCACAAGCGCACTGTCAAAGAAGAAATGCCGAGGAAGGGTGTTCATTGCCGTTAGGACCCTTTCATCCGTAATGCCTTTTTTCCTAAGTGTGTCTATTAATACCCTGCGCTTTCCCTTATGAATGTATGAGTCTTCCAGTTTCAACATAAATGCGAAAAAGATCCAAACAGATAAACCTTCTATTTTACTAAGTTAAGGTTAATTTTAGGTTTCGGACGAATTAAATTTACAAAACTAAACCAAGAGAGCCCCAATTGACTTATACAAACATGTTTACAGGAATTATAGAAACCATGGCCGAAATCAGGCAGCTGACTAGGGAAGGCTCCAATGTGCATATCGACTTGGCCAGTCCTATTCAAACAGAATTGAAGATCGATCAGTCTGTCAGCCATAACGGAGTGTGCCTTACCGTGGTGGACGTAAAGGTGGATTTTTATCGGGTCACCGCAGTGCAGGAGACACTCCAAAAGACAAATCTGGCAGATTGGAAAATAGGGGAAAAGGTCAACATAGAACGTTGTATGCCGGCAAATGGACGATTTGACGGACACATTGTACAGGGCCACGTAGACCAAGTTGGTACGGTGGTGCGAATCATGGAAAAGGACGGTAGCTGGGAGTTTGATTTTTCCTACGACCCTTCCGTTGGTAATGTCACCGTGGAGAAAGGGTCTATCTGTGTCAATGGCACTAGCCTTACCTGCTTCAACTCAAGAAAAGGTGGTTTTACCGTTGCGATCATTCCCTATACATTTGAGAATACCATCTTCCATCAACTGGTAGAGGGTGACCGGGTAAATCTGGAGTTTGATGTGGTTGGAAAATACATACAACGCATCCTAAGGGGATACGATTCCTAGGCTTTCCCTTAACTTCGTGGTTCCTTGGTGGCTTGTAGAAGGATTTTGAGTTTGTCGATCAGGTGATACACAACGAACCCGGAGGCTATACCTACCAGCCCCCCTACCACTATGTCTGCCGGGTAATGTACGCCCAGGTACACGCGGGTATAGGAGATGATTGCTGCCCAAAGAAAAAGCCATTGAGAAGAGTGCGTGCGGAAAACCAGCCAGAAGTAGGTAGCTATGGCAAAGGTATTGGAAGCATGGCTGGACGCAAACCCAAACTGGCCACCGCAGCCTGAATAGTTGAACAGGATACCTTGCCACCGGGGATCGTGGCATGGGCGGAGGCGTTCAAAAAAAGGCTTCATAAACCCAGAAGTGAACTGATCTGCCAGCAATATAAGAAGGGCTATCCCTACGATGTAGCCAATGGATTGCATCCGGTACGTTCGAATCAAAAGATAGATCAAAAACGCATAGAGCGGAACCCATATGAACGTTCCCGTAAGGGTGCGCATAACGGGATCTAGCCAGTCAGCGCGTAAGGAATTTAAATACAGAAATAGACTTTCATCCCACTCGATCAGCGCGTCTATCATTTGCTTAGGTTTAGCCAATCAATGCCTTTTTGGAGATGTTTCAGTGTAAACTGTTCAGCGGATCCCTCGGTGGTCTGATGGTTGTATTCCCATTTGGCCTGAGGAGGCATACTCATGAGAATGCTTTCGGTGCGCCCATTGGTGTCCAAGCCGAATTTCGTGCCTGCATCCCACACCAAGTTGAATTCCACATACCGGCCCCTGCGCAGTGCTTGCCAGGCAAGCTCTTTTTCTCCGTAGGGAATATCTGCATTTTTTCGCATATAGTGGGTGTAAATTCTCGGGAACAGGTAACCGACTTCTTTGACAAACGAAAATAGGTCTTCTTTGGTTTTTGACGCGGTTTCGGTCAATCGATCAAAGAAAATGCCTCCAATTCCGCGGGTTTCCTGCCTGTGTTTCAGGAAAAAGTAATCGTCGGCCCAAGCTTTGAACGTTGGATAATAGTCCGGGTCAAAGCGGTCACAGAGGTTTTTTAGCTGCCCATGAAAAAAGGCCGCATCCTCTGGTACCACATAATGGGGGGTGAGGTCTATGCCCCCGCCAAACCAATAGACACCATTACTCATCTCAAAGTACCGGATGTTCATATGGATAATGGGAACCATAGGGCTCACGGGATGAATGACGATGGATACCCCGGTAGCAAAGAAATCAGCGGTATCCAGTTGCAGCTTTTTGAGGATTTTTTCGGGTGTAGGGCCATGGACAGCCGAAAATGCGACCCCGCCTTTGGCAATGACGGCACCGTCGTTGAGCACCCGGGTAAGTCCACCACCTCCTTCCGGTCGCTGCCAATGATCGCGGATAAAAGAGCCGACGCCGTCTGCTTGTTCCAATTGTTCGCAGATATGGGATTGGATCTGTTTAAAGTCTTCGCTGATAAGGTGTTTATCTAAGGTCATTTTTTTTTCCGGTTTGTTAAAAGGGATATCCGATGCCGATATTAAATACCTGCTGTCCCCGTTCGCCAAAGGGTCGGTTGAATGAAAGTTTATCCAATATCAACCGCTCCCCTTCGGATCTCGCAGGGTCGTATGCTTTAATCCCCATGTCCAGTCGAAGCACGAGGAAATCAAAATCCATTCGTAGCCCTATGCCCGTACCTATGGCTATCTCTTTGTAGAATCTGTCTATCTGAAAGTCTGCACCTTCGCGGGAGGGGTCTTCCTGGAAGTTCCAGGAGTTTCCGGCGTCTATAAAGAAGGCTCCATCAAAGTAGCCGAACAGCTTTCGCCGGTATTCAAACATTGCCTCGAATAAAATCTCTCCGGGTTGTTCGAAGCGGTAGTCGAACGTGCCATCTTCCCGGATTTCCGGAGTAAATGAACCCGGTCCGAGGCGCCTGGGTTGCCAGGCACGTATACTGGTACTACCGCCCGCGAAAAAGTACTTCTCGTAGGGCAGGACACCGTTACTGATTCCATAGGGCCTGGCTAGACCCAGATTAAAGCGGTAAGCGAGGGTGCTACGGGTATTTATGGGCAGGTATCTTCTAAAGTCAGATTGGAACTTCAAAAACTGAAAATACTGTAGGTTCCGGTCCTGAGCAAAGGATTCATTGAATAGGTTGATGCTGGTTCCACCGCTTTCCAAATATATTCGCCATAGGGAGGCGGCGTTTCGTTGGTAGATTCCATATTGGTTAAAATTAATGATTACCTGACCGGAAATACTGCTCACGTAGGAGGGGAGAAAGGAGTTGATCAGGTTGTTTCCCTGGCTTTGCAGCTCTTCCAGCCGCTCTTGGAAAAAGGGATTGAGTGAAGACCGTATAAGATTGGCATCCAACATGTTTACCGAAAATTGTTGGCGGAGATTTCGGGTAGACCAGTTGTAGGCCAATATGGTGTTGACGGCCTCCCGTACATATTCCGGGCGGTTTACGTAAGAATACCCCAAAAGGGTCCTTGTTCTTGGGTTGTAGCGCCCAAATTTCTCCAGCGTTCCAAAATTGAATGGAACGAGAAACTGGGGGAAGATAATGGAACCAGACGCGCTCAATTCCCGGCTACGGTATACTCCTCCCTCTGCGGTGGCTGAGGCCACGCCTTCCAGACCCGCCCTAAAGTTGAATTCGAAAATCTCCAGCCCCCTGAATAAGTTACGGTTTCTGAGCGAATGGCTAAAAAACGGCCCCGGTAGCTGCTCCGTAACACTTGCCCCCAGCTGATTGGTCACCTGGTATTTTTGGTTTGGCATCGTATAGATGTTGGTAGTAAGGGAGTTGGCAAGCGTATCAAAGGAAATATTAACAAATCGAAAGATATCCAGGTTGGCGAGTTGCCGCTGGGTTTCGATTACATCCGTGCGGTTGTACCGGTCACCTTTGTTTAAGAAAACCCTGGACCGGATAATTTTCTCTGCATAGCGATTCTGGTACATTTGAAACGAAATACCATCGTAGAGAACCATGTACTTTTCATCGATAATGGCCTCTGAGGGACTGGAGATAATATAACGTATAGAATCAATGGTGTAGACCGGATGAAAACCTGACAGCGCAGGCACCCGAATCAGTTGCTCAACGGCCACCGTTTTGTTTACGGTATCCTTGTACACATTGTATTCCACGAACGACTTCGAAAAAGTATAGTAACCGTGGTCTTTCAGGACATCCTCTACCCGTTGCCTTTCCCTCGAAAGGTTGTTTTGGGCATATCGTTCAGCTAATCGCAACTGGGAATCCTTCTTTACACTCTCCAGGAGGTGCTGTATCGCTTCATCCGGCGTGGTAGTGAAAATACTGTCTATTGAATATGGATCATTTTCGATTACAAAGTAGCTTACCGATGCCTTACTTTTCTTAAGCGTTGTTTCACTGGTTACCTCTGCGTCAAAAAAACCGTTGTTTATCAGGTAGGCCTGCATCTGATTTCGGGATTCCTGCGCTTTTATGCTGTCGTATATTACAAGGGGATTTCCGGTTCGCATGAACCAGTTTCCATATTCCAGTTTTTTGGTAAGCGAGGCAATCGTGGAGGTTGCTTTGGTGTACCGTTTGGTTACTTTTCGGTTTGCAGGATCTTTTTCCAGTTGGCTTTGTAAGGCATTGGACACCGTCTGCCATTCCTGTTTTTTGGCGGCGAGCCGCGCACTATCGTAGGTTAGTTCGCCAAGTTGGTAGAAAAATACGCCAAGAGAAAAGTTAAGGATAGGGATTCGTGTGTTTGGTTTTTGGCTAATTAGGTTACGAAGGGCCTCTAAATCGCTTTTTTTTGTTCCTTTTACTTCCGTTTCGAAGACCACATATCGGTTTTCCTTCAGGCCTTTCGTTACCGAGCATCCACTGAGGTAAAGAATGAAAAATATAAAATGTATATATTTGGTTCTTTTCACTACAACATAGCCTGCTAATGCTAAGCAAAAATACGCTTAAGTTTATTAAATCCTTGCACCAAAAAAAAATACGCAAGGAACATCAGTCTTTTTTTGTGGAGGGGGCCAAAAACGTAACGGAGCTGATATACTCGGATTTTGAGATTACACACCTCCTTTTCACCGCTGAGTATGCCGAGGTGAACAAGGAAGTGCTTCAGCTGGCCAGTGGCTCTCACTACGAGGTCAGCGAGTCGGTGCTGGCAGATATCGGTTCCTTCCAAACCAACCGGGGCGCATTGGCAGTCGCTAAAATGAAGCCATCACTTTCCATCGAAGCAGAGCCGGGAGAGTTGCTTTTGGCACTTGATGATGTGCGGGATCCCGGAAACCTCGGTACCATCATCCGCATAGCAGATTGGTACGGGATCCGGAAGATTTGGCTCTCACTACAGTCCGCAGATTGCTATAACCCCAAAGTGCTCCATGCCAGTATGGGATCATTCACCAGGGTGCAGATGCAGTACGTAGATTTGGCTGTCAAGTTGAAACAACAAAGTCTGCCTGTTTTTGGGGCCTTTTTGGACGGCCAGAATATCCATGGGATGCAGCTTCGCATGGAAGGGATTTTGGTAATGGGAAACGAATCCAATGGTATTTCCAGAGAGGTGGAGGCCTTGATTGGTCAACGCCTACGTATTCCGGCATTTGGCAACGCCGAGTCTCTCAACGTGGCGATTGCCACTGCCGTCATATGCGATAATTTCCGTAGGTTTGAAGGCTGATTCTGCTTAATCCCATCGCACTATGGCATCGATCAAATCCACGCTCGCAAAAGCGGGCATCAACGCCTTTTTTTTTCTTCTTTTGCTCAGCATTCTACTTGCCTACCTTTTTCCCAATAGTGGAAGTCAGGGATCGGTAGTGCCACTTGATGAGATCACCTACTATGGGGTAGCGGCGATCTTTTTTTTCTATGGTGTGAAGATTAGCCCTGCAGCCCTGAAGGCCGGCCTGGCAAACTGGCGTCTTCATCTGACTGTTCAGAGTGCGACCTTTGTGGTGTTTCCCCTTGTCGTCTTGGCGGTCATGGGAGTTTGGGGTAATGCAGCTTCGCCCCTGTGGCTGGGGACATTTTACCTAGCCGCGCTGCCCTCAACGGTTTCTTCGTCCGTTGTAATGGTTTCCATTGCAAAGGGGAATTTGCCGGCCGCCATTTTCAACGCAAGTATGTCCAGCTTGGCGGGGATTTTGCTGACCCCGCTCTGGATGGGTCTTTACCTTTCGGGTGGTGAGGGAGAGTATGCCTTGGGCGAAACGATCTACAAGCTGGTCGTGCAGGTGCTTATGCCGGTTATTGCCGGGTTTGCACTACACCGGTATTTGGGATTCTGGGTGCTTCGTCATCAGAAATGGTTAAAGCAATTTGATCAGACGATTATCCTGCTGATAGTTTTTTCAGCCTTTGCCGATTCCTTTGCCGCAAAGATGTTCGCAGGCCAGTCCGCTGCCGTTTTGGTTAGCCTTTTCGGCGGAATGCTCCTGTTGTTTTTGCTTATAATGGGGGGAATGTTTGTGGTGGGGAAGCTGATGCGCTTGGAGTATGAAGACCTGACCACGCTTCTTTTTTGTGGCTCCAAGAAGTCGCTGGTCCAAGGTGCTGTAATGGGGAAAATTCTTTTTCCCGACCCGGTCGTTTTTGGGATTTTACTCCTTCCACTGATGATATACCATACACTTCAGCTGATAGTGGGAAGTGCCTTGGCAGAGCGATTGGGCAATTCCCGGGCTGCTACATAAATGAAGTGTCCTCGGCGGCTTCCTCCGTCATCTTCAATGCAATCTCCGGTCCTAGGTATCGGTCTATCAACCCATGACCTACGTACAGCAAGGGAGTCAGTAATATAGCAACCGAGAATTTGTAAATATAATTGATTATCCCTACGGCGATAATCTGCGCCAGTGACCAGTTGCCGAAGATATAAAACGCAATCCCCAGCACCACAAAGGAATCAATAAACTGGGAAACAAGTGTAGACCCTGTCGCCCGCAGCCAGATCATCTTCGCCCCTGTTATTTTGCGAAGCTTTTGGAATACATATACGTCCAAAAACTGCCCGATGAGAAAGGCCACCAAGGAACCGATGATGATCCCCAATCCCTGCCGAAAAATGGTGTCAAACGCGTAGTTGATGTCAAACGGATTCCCTTCGCTGTCCGTGCTGTTTACCTCTAGCCAGAAGGGTGCCGGAGGCAGCTTGGTCACAAAGACAATGACCACAAAGACGTAGAGGATAAATGCAGCGGTAATAAAGCTTATTTTTCGGACGCCTTTTTTGCCAAAGTACTCATTGATGATATCGGTTGTAATGAATACGATAGGCCAAATGACCGCTCCTGCCGTCAAGTTGAAGTCCAGGACGTATTCGTCGAAGAAAGTCCAGCCTACGGGAGATAATCCCAGCGTCAACTCCCCGGAAAAGATTTTTACACCGATGATCTCGGCCAGAATTGCATTGGTGAGGAAGATTCCTGACAAAATGATGAACAGGTTTGTCTTTTTGGTTTGGTAGTGTTTCTCCTGCAGGTCGTTCATTTGATCGCGTAGGTTTTGCCCTCTTCACTGAGGTGGGTGGCTTCAAAGACGGCTTTGGCTTCCCAAAGCAGCGGATATAGGTCGATGTAGCGTACCGAAAAATGTCCCAGAAGCAGTTCCTTGACCTGGGCGTTTTTTGCGATGGTAGCTGCTTCTTCGGCGGTGCTGTGTAGGGTAAGCTTTGCTCTATCCTTATCGGCCTCCATGAAGGTGGATTCATGATAAAGCAGATCAACTCCATTTACCAAGGATACCAAGCTTGGATCAAAGACGGTGTCGGAGCAAAAGGCGTATTTTCTCGGCAATACGGGTTCCTTGATGTATTCACTTGCCCGGTACTTAATACTTCCGTCTGTATTGATCACATCCCTACCTTGCAGTAGGGACTGGATTTCTTCCACAGCCATTCCCCCGCCCACTATCTTTTCTTTGATCAATTTTTGCTGACGGTATTTTTCCTCAAACGTAAAAGCAGTGCAGGGAATGCGGTGCTTTAATGGAAAACTGTAGATCCGTAGGTTTTCAAGTTCCAACAAAAGGTTTTTTCCCTCCGTGGTAGTCCTGGTGAAAAACAGTGGGAATTTGAGCTGGGTATGGGAGTACTTGAGGTGTTGGGTGATTATTTCATCAAGCCCGGGAGGTCCAAAAATATGTAGTGGGCTCTTTCGGTTGTTCAGGTGGAATGTGGAGATCATTCCCATCAACCCGAGATAGTGGTCACCATGCAGATGGGAAATAAAGACATGGTCGATCTTAGAGGATTTGACATGAAACCGCCGGAGCTGATGTTGCGTGCCCTCTCCACAATCGACCATGAACTGATGCCGACCATAGGTTACAATTTGCGACGTTTGATTTCTGCCATGAGCTGGAGCGGCAGAGTTAGAGCCCAAAATAGTTACCTGAAATTCCAACGTTGTGGCAGTATTAGACTTCGTCGTCCTCCCCGTTGTCGATTTCATGGATAAAGATGGCTTCGGCAGCAGCTTCGTGGCTGTCCACCACCTTCAACACTTTGTCGAGCATGGAGATTTTTATGAGTTTCATCACATGATCTTGAGGTGCCGCAACGACAAACATGCCAAAGGATCGGTTGCCTACCAAAAGTGCGCTGAGCCCGCTTGAATCGGTATATTTAACATGGCTCATGTCCAAAACCAAGTTTTTATATCCTTCCGCATGCACCGTGAGAAGTTCAGATTTTAGCTGTGGGGATATAGAAGTGTCCAGTTTTTCCTCCAAAAGGGTGAAAATAACGTATTGCTCTTTTTTATCTACGGTGTATTTCATTTCTCTATAATTGTTTTTTTGCAATCTAACGAACGATAAAGGTACAAAAAATCAGGTATGGGATACAATTGAATTTTGTATCGCCTCGTTGATGTTGTCCAAGGAATCCTTAACGAAGGATTCTCCCGTAATGTTTTCATACAGTTCAATGTACCGGCTGGAAATATCCTGAACGATTTCGTCGGTCATTTCAGGGATCTGTTGGCCATCCAATCCCTGAAATCCGTTTGCAATTAACCACTGCCGAACAAACTCTTTAGAAAGCTGCTTCTGTGCTTCACCACGCTGCTGTCGTTCTTCATATCCATCCGCATAGAAATACCTCGAAGAATCAGGTGTATGGATTTCATCGATTAATAGGATCTGATCACCATACTTGCCAAACTCGTATTTCGTGTCTACCAGTATCAAGCCTTTTTCCTTGGCCATTTCAGTCCCCGTTGCAAAAAGCGCATGCGTATAGGATTCCAACTTTTCGTAATCAGCCGGTGATACAATTCCATTTCCCAATATGTCTGCCTTGGAAATATCTTCATCGTGTCCTTCATCCGCTTTGGTCGTAGGGGTAATGATCGGGAAGGGGAGGGGATCGTTTTCCTTTAACCCTTCGGGTAAGGTGACGCCACAGAGTTCACGTTTTCCTGAACGATAGGTGCGCCACGCATGACCGGCCAAATATCCCCTGATCACCATTTCCACCTTGAAGGGTTCACAACGTCTGCCGATGGTTACGTTGGGATGAGGAGAACCAAGCACCCAGTTGGGGACTACATCTTTTGTGGCGTTGAGAAAATGAAAGGCAATTTGGTTAAGTACTTGGCCTTTGTAGGGAATAGCTCGGGGCAGTACCACGTCAAAAGCCGAAATCCTATCGGAGGCAACCACAGCAAGTTTATCCTCAAAAATATAAACATCCCGCACCTTCCCGCGATAAAAACCGACCTGACCCGGAAAATTAAAATTCGTTTCTTTTATGCCGTCCCTCATGGTACTCATTAAACTTTTGACAAAAATAAGACGGAAGATGGGTAATTTTTTGCCTCCCGGCAATTAATTATGGATTTTTTCACGGGTCTGCCTGCCCCGCAAGTAGCTTCGCTCGATATAAAGTTCACCTAGGTCTGTAAATCGCTCGTACTTGCCGTGCAGCTGCCCGTACTGGTAGGGGATTCGTTCCCTGATCTGCCCGTCGGGAAAGTAGGTGACGGTGTCTCCATGCAGCAAGCCATCCAGATACGGTGCTGTTTGCACCTTTTTTCCTTCTTCATCGAAGGTTTCTGAAAGTGTCCTGAAACCTTTTGCATTGTGGTGATGAACCCGAAAGACTTCACCATTCTCGTAGTAAGAGATAATTTGTCCCCGTGGTTTTCCGTTTTTATATGTCGCTTTTTCGGCAAGTTTTCCGTCCTCAAAAAACGTACTGAAGCCCCCGTGGGGCACACCATTTTTGAATCTGCCCGATTTTTCGATAAGGCCATCACGGAAAAAACTTTTTGACAGACCGTGCTTGACACCCTTTCGGTAGTGAATTTCTGAAGATACTTGTCCGTCAGCATAGTAGGTTACCTGAGGGCCGGCACGTTGCCCCTTTATATATTGGTTTCTTTCGGCAAGTGTTCCTTCTTCGCTGTATTTCAGCTGTTCGCCGTGCATCAGACCGGCTAGAAATCTGGATTTTTCGGCGGAAACACCGTTTTGGTAAAAGGACTCGAACGCCCCATCGGGTAGGTTTTCACGGAATTGGGTTCGGTTTCTGATGCTGCCATCGGCGTAGTAGCTGACGCTTTCACCTGTCAGCTGGTCATTTTGGAACAGTGCCCGTTGGGCAATGCTTCCATCCCGATGAAAAGTCAGCGCTTCGCCTTCCCGTTGGTTTTTCCGGTACGTAAGTATCCGAAGGGTGTCTGAAGTTCCCGGAAAGTAATGTACAAAAACCCCCTCTTTTTTCCCGTTCACCAAGGCCCCGACCTGAACACGCTCTCCCAGCTCATTAAACACCTCGTAACTTCCATGGGGAATGCCGTTTTGGATGCCATATACTTCTTTGATCAATGTTTGCTCCTCGTCGTAAAAAGTGGTCCCAATTTGTTGGGCAGACAGTGGGCCTAAGGGTAACAAAGCAATGGCCAACCAGGCTATTAACACAATCGGAAAGCCTACCGGGCAAAAACACATTTTTATAGGTTTTAGATGGTAACAAGCCATATAAGTAACCTAGAAGTCAATTCGTTCAATGACCATCGCGGATGCCCCTCCACCTCCGTTGCAGATGCCGGCTACACCGATGCGGGCGCCTTTTTGGGACAATACGGAATTGAGGGTGCAGAGGATTCGAGCCCCCGAGCATCCCAGAGGATGCCCGAGCGCCACCGCCCCCCCAAAAACATTCAATCGGTCTGAGGGGATTCCCAATAAGCGCTGGTTGGCGATTGCTACAGCAGCAAAAGCTTCGTTTATTTCATAATAGCCGACTTCCTCTGGTGAGATGCCGGCGTGTTTCAATGCCTTGGGAATTGCAAGTGCAGGAGCGGTGGTGAACCAAAGTGGGTCTTGCGCCGCATCTGCAAATCCGAGGATTTTGGCGATAGGCTTGATGCCGTGTTCGGCTAATTTGTCCCCACTCATAAGAACCAACGCAGCGGCACCATCACTTAAGGTTGAAGCATTTGCCGCAGTAACCGTTCCATTTTCAGGTTGAAATACCGGTCTTAAAGATCTTATTTTTTCAGGGCGGAAGGTATTGTATTCTTCGTCTTCTTCTACGCTTTCAATCTCCCCTTTTTTTCCTTTGATCTCGATGGGCACTACCTCTGTACTGAATAAACCCAATTTCCAAGCTTCCTGCGCCCGTTCATAGGAACGGATGGCGTAGTCGTCTTGTTCCTCCCGGGAGATGCCCATGGCCTTTGACGTATGCTCGGCACAATTGCCCATCGGGAATTTGTGGTAGACCTCCAACAATCCGTCCTTTACCAGCCCATCTACCAATTCACCATTTCCAAATTTTTGGCCGAATCGGGCATTCGGGACGTAGTATGGTACGTTGCTCATACTTTCCATTCCGCCCGCTACCACTATATCCTGTTGCCCGAGCATGATCGACTGAGCTCCCAGCATGACCGCTTTCATTCCGGATGCGCAGACTTTATGGATGGTTGTGCAGGGAACCTCCTGACCAAGCCCGGCGCCTAAAGCGACTTGTCTGGCAGGTGCTTGTCCTAAATTAGCCGAAAGCACGTTCCCAAAATATACCTCTCCCACCTGATCATTGTCCAGCTTAACTCGCTCCATGGCACCCCTAATCGAAGCAGCTCCCAATTCTACGGCGCTGAGAGAGGAGAGGCTCCCTCCATAACTGCCCAAGGGCGTGCGGGCCAAAGAGACAATGTATACATCTTTTACCTTCATAGTAGTCGTATTTACCAATCGGGAAGACCCCGTTGCGGTCGTTGGGTGGGTTTGCGCCTGTTTTGTTGGATAAATTGTAGCTCGTTGCTGTTCATCGCATCGAGAATCTGTGCGGCCTGTTCCTGGGAAAGATTCATTTCCTCCAGTCGTTGGCGGAGTTCATCCAATTGCTTCTCACGTTCACTTAGGTCACTGTCCATACTGCTGGGTTCCTCTGTAGGTTCCTCCCGGTTTGACTTCTCACCCCGCTGATCTTCCATTTCATCGGACTCCTCTGCGCCGTCTTCGGAGGTTTGCTCTTCACCTTCTCCGTCCTTTTTTTCCTGGCTCTCCTGGTCTTGCTGTTCTTGGTTGTTTTGATCTTGCTGATCTTGGTTCTGCTGCTGTTGATCCTTCTTTTGTTGCTCCTCCTGATCCTTTTTCAGCTTTTCCAGGAGGGCGTTCAGTTTAGGGTCATTGGGAAACTTCTCTAGCCCTTCTGCCAGAATTTGACCGGTGCCGGGCAGGTCTTCGTTTACATATTGTTTTGCTGCCCGATTGAAGTAGTCCGATTCTGTCTGTGCCACCACAAAAGTACAGCAGGAGAAAATGCCTCCCAAAGCAAAAACTAGGTGTTTAATTCCCATCGATTTCATTGATATCGTTTAGGTTATTGATAAAACCTTCGTAGTACCGCACAGTTTCGTCGATTTCCAAGGCTTTCTTCATGGTTTGTAGGGCTTCCCCAAAGCGAAACTGATCTACGAAACTATCCGCCTGGGCCTTCATACGCTTGGCGTAGTTGGAGGGCTCCAGTTTTTCCTGATCCTCTTGGTCTTGCTGTTGTTTTTCCTCCTCTTCATTTTCAGCCAACCATCTGCTCAATAACTCATAATTGTACCGGGCGGCCTCGTTTTCCGGGTTTTTCAATAGCGCTGTCTTAAAATACGTGAGTGCTTCCTTATAGTTGCTCTCCCTTCCCTCTAACACCCCTGCCTGATTGGCGGAAAAGGACGCAATTGTTTTGTTTCGGGAGAGGGAAAGCTCGCTGTAGGTTTTGAGTGCATCCTCCTCTTGGCCATTGTTTTGGTAGCTTAGCCCCAGATTGAATTTCACTTCGGGCTCTCCCAGCTGGAAATCGTTGATCAATACCAGGTGACGCCTTACCGACTCTTCAAAATCGGTGCCAACGTAAGCTGCTGTCGCTTCTTTCAACGCACGGTTCCGTTCGCCGATTTTTTTCCAGGAAGCTGGTATCAAGAGAAGGATAAACAATAGAATCTGCGGTGCGATGGGCATATTAGTTCCGTTGGTATCAAATGGAAATGGTTCGAAGCGGCAGCATGAGATCAATCAGGGCAAGTACCAGTGCAGCGGCCAAAAAGTAGAAGTACTTGTTGGCGGAAGCCTCTACCATTCTACTTGCCATGACGGTGCCTTCAAGGCGTTCTATGGCGTTTATCAGTTGGGGGATCTCCATGGCGATGTCACTGATTTCGAAGTATGCGCCGTCTGTTTTTGTAGCTATGGCTTTGAGGTTGGTAGCGTCCAATCGGGTGATGGCAGGGCGGTTCGTTTGTGGATCCATCACCACGCTGTTTCCGCGAGGTATGGTGGCGCCCTCCTCAGATCCCACCCCCACACTGAATACCCGAATGCCCTGTTCGGAAAGTTTTTCCAGCACCGGTGGCAGGTTGTCACCAAAGTCTTCTCCATCGCTGATCAAAATGATGGCCTTGGAGGTGTTGTCCTGATCGTTTTCATTCTGGAATTTCTGATAGGCCATATTGAGGGCGGATGCGATATCGGTTCCGTAGTTGGGGACTAGGTTGGTATTCAAGCCATCCAAGTGAAGCTGGATGACGTTCTGATCGAAGGTAAGCGGGCACTGGATAAATGCCTCAGAGGAAAATATGATAATACCGATGCGGTCTGAACTGAAGTTTTTGACCAAATTCTTCATTTCAAACTTTATTCGCTGAAGCCGGCTCGGATTGATGTCCTGTGCATTCATGGATTGGGAGAGATCGATGGCCAAAAAAATGTCCTTACCCTCCTGTTTGATTTCCTTTAGCGCACTTCCGATCGAAGGCCCTGACAGGGCGACAAGAAATAACAAGAAATAAATGCTTCGTAAGATGAGTTTCCAGGCTAAACTTCTCTTTTTTACTTGAAGGCGTTGGTTGATCCGCCAAAAACGGAACAGATAAAATCCGTATAAAATGGAAAATAGTCCGAATAGAAAGATAGAAAGCCCGTTGCTAGGATATGCCCAAATCATGCCCTGAAATTACATATTTAAATATAAAACGAAAGTTGACCTGCTTAATTATTCGATTGGCAAATTTATATGGGCAGCTGTGGAGATGCAACTTTTGCGGGTTAGGATACGAAAATGACCGTTCATCGTGAACTTCCTACGGTATCTAGCGTTTACATCAAAGTTGAATTAAACTACTTGAAACTTGGGAGAATGAAAGCTGGATCTTTCTTTTCCTTATTTGAACTTCCAAATCGTATCGATGAGGCTCTATTACGCGTATTTCCTGGCAGTATCTTTTTGTCTTTTTGGATTTGGAAAAATCAACGCGCAAGAGACTACCTATATTTCCGGCCAGGTATTTGATAAAGTAACAAGCGAGCCTCTCCCGGGGGCAAATGTATACTGGACTATGGCGGTAAGTAGGGGTGTGGTCAGTGATTTGGAAGGTGGATTTAGCCTCCCGGTCATGTCGCTCCCCGCCGAACTGGTCGTTTCTTTTATTGGCTTCGAGCCAGTAAAGAGGGTGTTGACGGACAAGGACCTTAACCGGGAGCTTAAACTATTCCTTAGCCCGGATGAGGTATCCCTTCAAGAGGTGGTCGTTCGAGAACTTCGGGAAAACAACAACGTGGTAGGGGTTGACATGGGTAAGACCAGCCTGCCGGTGTCCCTGATCAAAAGTATTCCTGCCCTGTTTGGGGAGGTGGATCTCCTGCGCAGCCTCCAGTTTTTGCCGGGTGTGAATACAGCCGGAGAGGGTACGACCGGACTTTTTGTGCGGGGAGGGTCAGCTGACCAAAACCTGGTGCAGATCGATGGCGCCCCTATATACAATCCCTCTCACTTTTTTGGCTTCTTTTCGGTGTTCAATCCCGACGCACTTGCAGATGTATCCCTGAGCAAGGGGCATATTCCTTCCCGCTATGGAGGTAGGCTGTCGTCCCTCATCGATGTGTCGCTGAAAGAGGGAAATACCCAGCGAATTCGTGGAGAAGGGGGGATCGGTAGTATCAGTTCCCGTTTGACCGTCGATGGCCCGCTTTTTTCGGAAAATTCTTCCTTTGTGCTCTCTGGACGAAGGACGTATGCAGATCTTTTCCTAAAGCTCTCGCCAAATGAAAACGTACGTAACAACCAATTGTACTTTTATGATACCAGTGGCAAGTTCATGTGGAGGCTGAAGGACCGGGATAAAATCACCCTTTCCAGCTACTATGGAGCTGATTTTCTAGGTGCAGGTGGGCAGTTCGGACTGGGCTGGGCGAACTGGATTTCCTCTCTCAATTGGACACGGACATTGAAGGAAAACCTCTTTTTGGATGTAAATGGATACCACAGCTATTACAATTACGAGATTGCATTTACCAACCCGGATATTGGCTTTGATTGGACGAACAATCTTGCCGAATCCGGTATTAGGGGAGAGGTTCATTATGTGCCTGAGCAGGGAAAAGACCTCTATGTGGGTGTCCATAGTCAAGTTTACCACTTCTCCCCGGTACAGTTGATACCGCGTCCGGAGAGTGTGATCGATCCGCTGACGACAAATTCAAAAACCGCCTGGCAAAACAACCTGTTTGTCAATTGGTCTCAGGATCTTGGGGCAAATCTGTTTTTCGAAGGAGGGATACGATGGAGCCATTACCAACAGATCGGGCCCGCCACCGAGTATGTTTACGAAAACCAAGATCCGACCAGTGGAGCTGTGATCGACACTTTGACCTATAAATCCTTGCAACACGTGAAGACCTACCAGGGGTTAGAGCCGAGGCTGGCGATCAGGTACCTGCTAAATGAAAGTTTATCTCTGAAAGGTTCATACAACCGGAATTTCCAATATGTGCAAATCGCCACCAATAATTCGGCCGGTCTTCCCATTGACCGATGGACGCCGGCAGGACCCTACATCGCGCCGGTGAGAAGTGACCAAGTATCGATAGGGGCCTTTAAGAATCTGGATAACAATCGGTTTGAACTTTCGGTGGAAGGATACTACAAGGATTTTGATCAGGTAATAGATCTGAAGCAAGGGGCGAATATTCTTTTTAGCGACAACTTGGAGACAGAGGTCTTAGCCGGCAGAGGCTGGTCGTATGGCGTTGAGTTTCTTCTCCGGAAAAACGTTGGAAAATCTACCGGATGGTTGAGTTATACGTGGTCACGAGTTTACCGGCAGATTGATGGCATCAATGAGGACAGGCCCTTTAATCCGCGGTTTGACCGTCCACACGACGTAAGCCTCATCGTGAACCACCGGCTGACACCGCGATTGGAGTTGTCGGGAACCTTTGTGTATAGCAGTGGGGTGGCAGTCACCTTTCCGGTGGGATCATACGTAATCGATAATCAGCGAGTGCCCTTGTATAGCCCAAGAAGAAACGAAGATCGGTTTCCCGCTTTCCACCGCATGGATCTTTCTGCCAATTTAAAAAACCGTGACAAGGGCAGGTGGTGGAAAGGTAGTTGGAATTTCAGCGTGTACAATGCGTACAACCGGAAGAACCCCTTCTCCTATCAGTTTACGGATATTTATAATAATGATATCACGTTTAATCCGGGACCGGGCAGAGAAGTAACCTCCGTCAGGCCGGGTGTGGTAATGACTTACCTTTTTGGAGTTCTCCCGTCAATAACCTATAATTTCGAATTTTGAGATGAACAAAGTTGGATATTTGATCGGATTGCTGTTTCTGTTGTCGTGCCAGGAGGAAGTTATCCTAGATCTGCGCAATCAGGAGCGGGTTCCTATCATAGAGGCCTCTTGGACAGATAATCCCTCGCTGAATCGGGTGAAAATTACCTACCCTAGAGACTACTATGATACCCTGGAAAACGAGATCATTAATGACGCGGAGGTTTGGGTATCCAACCTTACCTCCGGAGAGGAAATTCCCTTTTCCTTTTCGGAAGATTTTCGCCGTTACCTTCCCCGGAGGTACTTTGCGGGCAGACGGGGTGATTCCTATCAGCTTACCGTGAAGCTGGGAGACCGTATTTTTCAGTCTGAGGGAACCTTGCTACACCCTCCGTCATTGGATAGTATCACCTATCAGTTCAGGGAGGAGCGCTTGTTTTCCGATGAAGGGTATTACCTAACGGTGTTCGGGAAAATCCCATTTATCGAAGATAACTATTACCGGGTGCGCATCACCCGCAACGACACGCTCCTCAGTGGACGTCAGGATTACTTGTTGTTCGACGATACTTTTGGAACTTCCATCCTTGACAATGGTTTTGAGCTAAACGGATTTACCTTTCGGGCTGGGGATCGGGTCAAACTGGAACTTTTTAGGCTTAACCGATCGGCGTTTGATTTTCTCAACGACCTGGTCAACCTCCTTTTTAACGACGGGGGTCTATTTAGTCCGCCACCCCAAAACCCTAGGAGCAATATCCGTGTGGTTCAGGGCCCAGGTCGGGTAGAGGGGTATTTTAAGGTAGCCTCCGTCCTAAGCGAAACGGTGATCATAGCCGGAGACCAATAGCTGCCGAGCAATTACTCTTTCGATTTATTGGTTGATTTCAAGTTGCGAAGCTCTTCTTTGCTGTAGGCAATTTTTGTCACCAGGACAAACAAGATGGGTACCAGTGAAATCGTAAAGAAGGTGGCCGTGAGCATTCCTCCCAGCACGGTCCATCCGATCGTTTGCCTTGCTACCGAACCCGCCCCACCGGCAAATGCCAAGGGTACCACTCCAAGTATAAATGCAAAAGAGGTCATTAAAATGGGACGCAGTCGCAAGGACGCGGCAATAGTTGCCGCCTTTTTGATGGACATTCCCCGATCCACTCGATCTTTGGCGTACTCCACGATCAGTATCGCGTTTTTTGCCGCCAGTGCGATCAGCGTCAACAATCCAATTTGGGCGTAAACGTTGTTTGTAAGGGAAGGAAAAAGCGTCAGTGTAAGCATCGCACCAAACACCCCTGAAGGCACAGCCAACATCACCGAAAAGGGTACAGACCAGCTTTCGTAAAGAGCCGTTAGGCACAGGAAAACGAAAACAATGGACAGCAAAAAGATGATCATTGTGCTTCCGCCGGAATTAATCTCCTCTCTACTGATGCCGGAAAAGTCAATATTCAGTCCTGCCGGCAAGGTGGAGGCGATTTGCCGTATCCGCTCGATGGCTTGTCCGGAACTGTAGCCGCTGGCAGCGTCGCCGTTTACCGTAGCAGACCGAAAAAGGTTGAAGTGGCTGATCAGCGGAGCATTTTCGACCAGCTCGGTTTCTACAAGGTTACTGATCGGGGTCATTTGCCCTCGGTTGTTTTTGACGAAGAAGTTCCGGAGCGCTCCCAGATCTTCCCGGAACATGGTATCCGCTTGGGCAACCACACGGAAATTGCGACCATAAAGGATAAAATCATTGACATAGATGCTGCCTAGGTAGGTCTGTAGGGTCAAAAAGGCGTCACCTATATTCACTCCCTGCCTCGCAGCCTTGTCTCTGTCCAGGTTTATTTTATAGGCAGGGGTCGACGCACTGAAAAAGCTGAATGCATTGGAAATTTCATCCGACTGGTTGAGCGCTCGCACAAAGTCCTGGAGGCCTGCTTCAAACTCCTGTATGCTCAAGGTGCCCTCCATTTCCTGGAATACCACGCTGAAGCCGGAGGTGCTGCCTAGACCGGGTATGGCGGCAGGTGCTACGATAACGATCGAAGCCTCCGGAAGTTTTTGGGCCAATTCTGAAAGCAGTCGATCTCTGATCGCAAATGCCCCCTGTCCTTTTCCCTTTCGCTCACTCCAGGGTTTCAACTGACAAAATACCGTTCCACTGTTTGACTTACTTGAAAAGTTGACGGCATTTAACCCGGTTACCGCAGTGAAATGAAAGATGTCTTCCTCCTCTCCGAGTATATCCATCAGTTTGTTGATCGTCTCCAAACTCCGGGCAGTCGAGGCTCCCTCTGGAAGCTCATAGGTCACAAAAAGCCTTCCCTCATCTTCATTGGGAATAAAACCTGTCGGTTTTTGGTTAAACAAGAACCAGGTCAAAACGCCCAGCCCCAACAGACCAATCAGAAAAACGCCTGTGTAGGAATAGCTTTTATGAACCAATTCTTCATAGCGGGTATTGGCGGCATCAAATTTCCGGTTAAACCAATAGAAAAAACGTCCCAGCCCCTTGGACCGCTTGCTGATGGAAGAAGGTTTTAGAATCAGTGAGCATAAAGCAGGTGTGAGGGAAAGGGCTACAAATCCAGAGATGATCCCCGAAGCGGCAACGGCCATGGCAAACTGCTGGTATAGCCTTCCGACGATTCCGGGAATAAAGCCCACCGGAATGAACACGGCTGCGACAATCAGGGACATCGCTACTACCGGCCCGGCAATATCTCCCATGGCTTTTTTGACGGCCTCTTTGGCTGATATTCCCTCGCGCTCCATGTAGGCCATGGTGGCTTCCACTACTACAATGGCGTCGTCCACCACGATCCCGATGGCTAGGACAAAACCGAAAAGCGTCAGGTTATTGATCGAAAAGCCGAGTGGAAGAAAAAGGGCGAATGTACCAATGATCGAAACCGGTATGATCAAAATGGGAATCAAGGTACTTCGCCAGTTTTGAAGGAAAATAAAAACGACGAAAGACACCAGAAGAAGCGCAATGATAAGGGTTTCTATAACCTCTCCAATGGAAACCCTGACCACCGATGCGGATTCAAAAGGTATAACGTAATCGACATCACTCGGAAAGGCCTTGCGCAGCCGTTCCATGGTTTCGATAATGCCTTCTTCTACATCCAGAATGTTACTGTCCGGTGTTTGAAAGATGATTAGGTAGGCTGCCGGCTTTTTATCGGTAAAATTATTGACACTGTAGTCAAACCTACCCAGTTCTACCCTCGCTACATCTCTCAAATAGACTATGCGACCATCCTCTTCTGACACCTTTAGGATCACATTTTCAAATTCCTCCTGCGTTTCGAGCCGGCCATTGGTAAACAGGGTGTATTCAAACGCTTGGTATCCCCGTTGGGGTGGGGTGCCTATCGAACCGGCGGCAACCTGAATGTTCTGTTCACGCAGGGCCGCGGTGATCTCGCTGGCGGTGATGCCCAGTTGGAAAAGCTTGTCAGGTTGGAGCCAAATCCTCATGCTGAAATCCTGTGCTCGAGTAAAAATATCGCCCACTCCCGGGACACGTAAAAGCTCGTCTTTCACGTAGATGTTTGCGTAGTTGTTCAGAAAATCGATGCCATGACTGCCCTCCGGAGAAAAAAGAGACACGATCAACAACAAGCTTGGATTTCGTTGACGGATAGTGATCCCAAGCCTGCGCACCTCTTCCGGAAGAAAGGGTTCCGCTACATTGATCCTATTTTGGACTTCAACAGCCGCTGCATTTATATCTGTTCCTACCTCAAAGGTGATATTAATGGTCAACAGACCTTCGTTGCTGCTGGTACTCTCCAGGTAAGCCATTCCGGGTGTACCGTTGATCTGTGTTTCCAGGGGGGTTGCCACCGTGCGTTCGATCGTCTCGGCGTCTGCACCGGTATAGGTGGCAGAAACCTGAATCACGGGCGGGGTGATGCGAGGGTATTGGGATACAGGAAGATTTACGATGGCAATGGTGCCCAGTAACAGGATTACGAGCGAAATCACAATCGCTGCATTGGGCCGGTCAATAAAGAAAGCAGAGATCATGGTTTTTGCTCCGTTTTGATTTGAATGGAGTCTCCATCAGCCAGACGCTGAATACCACTGACGATCACTTTCTGTCCTTCGGTAAGTCCTTCCTCGATGACGATCCGGTCTTTTGTACGAATGCCCGTTTGAACCCGAACTTGTTGGGCGGTACCTTCTAAGGCGATAAATACATAGATTTCACCGAGCCTCTCCACAACTGCTTTGTGGGGAACCGTCAATTTTGGCCCTGCAGCGGGTCGACGAATGGTTAGCCGGTTGCTCATTCCCGGTTTTAATGAACCTTCGGGATTCGGGAAACTCAACCGGATTCGAATGGTTCCTGTACCCGGGTCAACCGCCCGATCGATGTTCTCAATTTTTCCCGCATGTGGGTACCGCTCGCCGTTTGCCAATGTCAATTGGAATACGGAATCCCGGATCACGGCATCCGTTTCTTTTTCCATATTTAGGTAAAAAGGAACGGACCGCTCCTCGGCAAAAAAATCCAACCCAATGGGGTCGTTTGAACTGATGATATTTAGCGGGGTCTGACCGGGACTGACCAACGCACCGAGCCGCACCGACGAGAAACCGATGGTGCCATCAAATGGAGCCCGAATGGTGGCGTAGTCTAGGTTTACCTTGGCATTTTCCACCTCAGCCAGGGCACTGAATACCTCCTGTTCGGCATTTGTCAGCGCCGTAAGCGCGTCGTCATAGATTTGCGTGGCAACGGCGTTTCCTTCTTTCAGTCTTTGATATCGGTTTACATCCCTCTGCAGCCGCTCTAAGTTGGACTGCGCGATGCGTAATCTAGAGTCAGCTTGGTTGAGTGAAGCTTTGTACCTGGTTTGGTCGATTCGATATAGGATCTGGCCTTTCTTGACTTGCTGGCCGTCCTTTACTGCAATTTCCATTACGTAGCCCACTACATCGGCCCGTAGCTCAACTTCCTTAAGCGCAACTACGGTACCCGGATAGCTGTTTTCTTCCACCACAGGATCTACCGTTACCTGGTCCACCGTAACCGTTTTTGGGGTCACCGTTTTTGGCTCCTGTTTGGTACAACCGAAGCAGGCGAGTATGGTCAGGTATATAGCTATTTTTTTCATTTTCTATTTCTTCATAGGGGTATTATCGAATCTTTGCTTTCATGCTGCCCACCTAACTTTTGGTATGTCCGCCGGGGACTACTTTCATCCCCAGATTTTTCGGGTCATTCAGCTTATGGCTGTATGTCTCCCCGGGCCCTTTCCAGCGACACTTTACTGGTTAGCACACCGAAAAGGGAGCGGTAGAAATTGATTCTAGCGGTACGTAGATCCGTTTCAGCCACGATGACTTCCAGAAAATTCTTGAGACCCTCTTCGTATTGGAGGCTAATTATCCCATAGATCTCCTCTGCCAAAGCCTTGTTAGATTCCTGTGTTTTCAGTTGGTACAGGTTTTTCTTGTACTGGCTCAACGCTTCCCGCCACTCGCTACTCATTGCGTTTACCAATTCTGCTTTTTCAAGTTCGATATTTTGCAATTTTAGGCCCGCGACACTGATGTCGTGTTGCCTTCGTCCACCTTGGAACAAAGGATATGTCAGCCTTAATCCCATCAGCGAAAAGGGATAGGCTTGGTTGTACAGTTCACCACCCACCGGGCTTAAAAAGAGTACGTTGTAGTTATAAAACGCAGACAGAGAGGGAAGGTATTTTCGCTTTTCATACCGCAATTCCTGGGCCTGCAAGATCTGCTGGGTTTGGATCAATTGGTACTCAATGCGGTGCTCGGGTTGGACGGTTGCGCTGGTATCCGAGTACACTTGTTGTAAAAGGTCTTCGTACGAAGCTTGGAGGCTGATGTCCGTGGAGGCGTGCCTTCCCAACAGTGCATTTAAATGCGCTTTTCTGGATGCTACATCTTCCTCGTACTGATAGAGGGCAGCCTGAGTGTTTTGCAGGGTCATCAGTGCCCGTTTATAATCTACTTGGTCTGTAAGTCCTGCCTCGTACATCAGGGAGGCGTCTTCAAGTTGCTTGCGTTGCCTTCTGAGGTCTTCTTTGGTTAGCCCTACCTGTTCTTGGGCAAGCAAAACATTGTAAAACGACTGGGTTACAGCCACGATGAGTTCTATCTTGAACTCTTGCAGGAGTTGATCTGCTTGCTTTCGCTGTTCGTTGGACTGCTGACGGTAAAAGATCAGTTCATTGTTGATCAGCTGTTGATCGGCCGAAAAACTTACACTCGAATTGAAAGGCACTCCTGTCCTCACCTCTTGAAATTCACCTGACTCGGGGTTGTTGAAGTCGGGGAAGATGGCTACCGGCTGGCTAAAGTAGCGATTATAGTCGCCCACGATTCCGAGCTGGGGGAGCCACCCAGAGAGATTGGACTTGACCTGATGGTCGGTGATAAGCCGTTGGTTTTCGAAATGTTTCAGTACCGGGTTATTTTCCTTGGCAATTTCCAGTACGGCTTCGAGGTCCAAATCCTGTTGCTGTGCTTCCAACCGCCCGGACATTCCCAGCCAGCAGGCCAAAACAGCATAGAATAGGTATTTCGCCATGGTTTATAAAAAGTTTCCGCCCAACACCAACTGGTAGGGCTGCGTTCGTGCGGTCTTAGATGGTTTTTTCTGATCAGTTTGGCTACGCAAGTTAGTTCATTTATTGCTCCAAGGAAAACTTTGCCACCCATTTCGCACTTTTTTCCCAAAGGTCATCCCGTAATTTTTTGGACGATGCGAGGCGGGAGGTGGAGGATGGTCGGCTTTTTCGGAAGTAGCTACCCGCCCATTGATCTTTAAGCTCAGCGGTAGCCAGATAAATGCTGGTTTTGGCACCTGTTTTCGCATCGATCATAAACGGAGTCGCCATTTTTAACAACCACTTAAAGACACCCCCATGCTGGCCTCCAAAGTTCGTCTTTACTACTCCCGGGTGTAGGGAATAGGCCCTGAGTCCCTGAGGACCGTATTTCTCCTGAAGCGATTTGGTGAAAAGAATGTTAAAGAGCTTGGCATTGGCGTAGGCTGGGAACGAGCTGAAGTATTCGGTCGCATTAAGCCTTTCAAATTTTGGATTGGCTGCCCGGTGCGCTTCGGAACTAACATTGATTACCCTGGCACCCGTCCCATTAAGCAACAAAGGGAGTAGATGTTGGGTCAATAAAAAATGACCCAAATGGTTTACTTGGAAGGTGGTCTCAAAGCCATCGGGCGTGATAGAGGCTTCCGGGAAAATCCCGCCAGCATTGTTTATCAAAACGTTCACGGTTTTGGTTTGAAGGCGAACTCGTTCCGCAGCGGCGATAACCGAGGAAAGATCCTCCAGGTCGCAATGTATGATTTCGAATTTTTCGCGCGGATAGGTTTGGGTCAGTTCTGCCAGCAGGGACGCTGCTTTTTCGGTATTTCTTGCCAACAAAAACAGTCTCTCAAAGGTTGG
Source organism: Lunatimonas lonarensis (assembly GCF_000390185.1). GTDB lineage: Bacteria > Bacteroidota > Bacteroidia > Cytophagales > Cyclobacteriaceae > Lunatimonas > Lunatimonas lonarensis. The sequence continues at coordinate 39,522 of NZ_AQHR01000091.1, forward strand.
AGCGAGCCCTTTAACTGTTTCTGCTCCTATTCCGGAAGTCCCTCCGGTGATGACTACGTTCATCTGATTATTTTTATTTTTTTACATGAGATGGAGTTACCGAAAAGCAATTTGGGTAAACTTACATTTCTTTATGGATAGACGGGTGTATTAGGCAAACAAATAATTAGGCGTTCACCTTAAATCATGGGACAAGCATTTTTAATGTTTATACACAGTTATCAACCGAATACTTTTTCGGATTGTTCGGTAACACCGGTTTTTTTTGAAATCCGGCTGAAATACATCAAAGCTGTCCAGTCGGAAAACCTACATGGGTCGGCAATGAGCGATCCCGCTTTCCCAAATTCGGCCTACGGATACTTATGAGCCTTTTTGGCAACCATAAATTATAGACAGACAGCGTAAAAAGGCAGGCTATCAATGGATTTTTCCTATTTTTGTGCTCTAAAATAAAAGCTTTTCACCCGAAAGCCCGTAATTTACACGGTTAACATCTATTGTAAAAAGCTTTATTTCAGTTATTTATCGGCAAATTACTTTGCCGGTTTACCAACAATGACACTCGGTGGGGGAAAACAAGAAATTTATAGACATCAAAAAAGTCATCGGTGAGAAAAATCCGGCTCTGCTCAAATGGATGCCAGGTTTTGTCCTCTCTTACATAAAGCGTATCGTGCACGAAAACGATATCAACGAGGTAATGGCAAAACACGGTCACTTACAGGGCTTGGCGTTTGTGGATGCGCTAGTAGGAGAGTTCGGCGCGGAGGTGGCCGTATTTGGAACTGAAAACATCCCGTTGGAAAAGCCGGTTATTTTTGCATCGAACCATCCCTTGGGTGGTTTGGATGGAATCGTCCTTATGCACGCTCTGGGAAAATACAGAAAGGATTTGAAGTTTTTGGTAAATGATATTTTGCTTAACATCCCCAATTTTGAAGGCCTTTTTGTTCCGGTAAACAAACACGGTGGACACGGAAAGCAAGGCTTGGAGGTTATTGAAAATACCTACGCCGCCGACCAAGCGGTCTTGATTTTTCCCGCAGGCCTTGTTTCCAGAAAACAGGACGAGGGAATCAAAGACCTGGAGTGGAAAAAAAGTTTTATAAGCAAATCCAAAAAATACCAAAGGGATGTGGTTCCTGTTTATATGGATGGACGCAATTCTGCCTTTTTTTATGGACTGGCTAATTTCAGGAAAAAGATCGGCGTGAAGGCCAACGTAGAAATGTTTTATTTGGCCGACGAAATGTTTGGTCAGAAAAACAAAAAAATTTCTGTCCATATAGGAAAACCCATTTCTTACCAGTACTTTGACAATTCGAAAAGCGATAGGTACTGGGCCGAAGTAGTGAAAAACAAGGTTTATGAACTCGCCCAAGATACATGACGTCTATGCAAGAAATTATAGCTCCGATAGATAGAGAATTGATAAAGAGGGAACTGACTCCCGATAGGTTTTTGCGATATGTCAATAACGGGGATAACGAAATATACCTTGTGGATCATCACAATGCGCCCCATGTGATGCAGGAAATCGGACGGCTACGGGAGGTGTCTTTTCGTTCGGCAGGAGGTGGTACCGGTCTGCCCCTGGACATAGACGAAAATGACACCTGTGAGAATTGCTATCAGCAACTCCTTGCCTGGAATCCGCAGGATGAAGAGATTATCGCGGGCTACCGATTGATCAAGTGTACAGATGCGGGTCTCAATGAGCATGGTGAGATCAACCTGTCCACGGCTCATCTGTTTCGCTTTTCCGATAAGTTTAAAACCGACTACCTGCCCTACACCATCGAGTTGGGGCGGTCGTGGGTTCAGCCCAATTATCAACCAAGTATAGATAACAGAAAGGGTCTTTTTTCGCTCGACAATCTTTGGGATGGCCTTGGTGCGGTGGTCATGATGCATCCGGATGTAAAATACCTTTTTGGAAAGGTCACCATGTATCCCCACTACAATGCGGATGCCCGTGATGCGTTGATCTACTTTATGAACCACTATTTTCCTGACCGGGAAAAGTTGGTTCAGCCCATCGATGAGTTGGCCTACAAGGGGGATGTGTCCAAGCTGGAGGGGATGTTTGACGGCCTTTCCTACAAAGAAGGATACAAACTGCTCAATTCGACGGTGCGTGGGCTGGGCGAAAACATCCCTCCCCTTATCAATACCTACATGAATCTTTCCTCGACCATGAAGACTTTTGGCACTTCGATGAACTATGAGTTTGGCGCGGTGGAGGAAACGGGTATTTTGCTTACAATCTCTGATATCTACGACACCAAAAAGCACCGGCATTTGGATACGTTTGAGCGGGATCGGCATTTTGGAAGACCAGGTAAACGCTAGCCTCGTTGGGAAAAATGGGTGATCAGGGAACTACAGCGATTTATCCTTTTGGAAACACCGGCCTAATGCTGCCCAGAGTCATGTTTGGCAGTAGCGATTTGGGAAATCTATACCGGGAAATCCCACTGGAGCAAAAGCATTTGATCATTGAGAAATGTGTGGAGCTGACCGCGCCTTACACGGTTTTTGACAGTGCAGGCAAGTACGGGGCGGGTTTGGCCTTGGAAGTAATCGGTCAATCCCTTGAGCAGCTTGGGGTTTCTCCCCAAAACGTCGTCATCAGCAATAAACTCGGTTGGGTACGTAGTCCGCTTTTGGGCAAAGAGCCAACCTTTGAACCCGGCATTTGGAAAGGACTCTCCTATGATGCCGTGCAAAAAATAAGCTATCACGGAATCATCGAATGTTTTGACGAAGGCAATAGACTTCTGGGCCGCTATTCGCCTCAGTTGGTTTCTGTCCACGATCCGGATGAATACCTTGCCCAAGCCAGTTCTACCGTACATCGAGAGTACCTTTTTGAAGATATTTTGGATGCCTACCGCGCATTGGAGGATCTGAAAACGCAGGGGAGAGTTGCGGCCATTGGCCTAGGGGCCAAGGACTGGAGGGTGATTCCGGAGATTTACGAACAGGTACGGTTGGATTGGGTGATGATTGCAAATAGCCTTACGCTGTACGATCATTCTCCTGATCTGCTTGACTTTATCGATAAATTGCATGCAGATGGGGTTGCTGTTATCAATGCAGCGGTGTTTAATGGAGGGTTTCTGGTCGGGGGGAATCTTTACAATTATAAACCTATCGACGAGTCCCTAACCGCAGACAGCCAAAAACTTGCCTGGAGAGCTTCTTTTTTTGAACGATGTCGCCTCCATGGCATTACGCCTTCGCATGCTTGTATCCAGTTTGCCCTTTCGGTTCCGGGTGTTCATGGTGTTGCCGTGAGTCCGGCGGATTTGATGAAGCTGGAGGAGAATTTTCAGGCCACCCAGCAACCGATCCCTTCATCCTTTTGGCAGGATCTCAAGGAGCAACAGTTGATTCCCGATTTTGAATTCCTAAAATAAACCTAATCCATCTGATAAACCCATGTCACAATCATCTACGCCGACCAAGCCTTCGTTGATTTCCAAAAGGGATTTTTGGCCCTTTTTGTTGCTAACCATGTTATTTGCCCTGTGGGGAGTGGCCCACAACATGACCGATACGCTGCTGGCAGCCTTCAAGCGGATCATGAGCATGACCGATTTTCAGACCTCTTGGATCCAGCTGGCATTTTATGGTTCCTACTTTTGTCTGGCCCTGCCAGCGGCACTGTTTATTCGAAAGTACACCTATAAGTCCGGGATTTTGCTCGGATTGGGGATGTTTGCGGTTGGCGCCCTTCTGTTCTATCCGGCCAGTATCCTGATGTCCTATGGGTTCTTTCTGTTTGCGCTGTATGTGTTGGCCGGTGGCTTGTCCGTTTTGGAGACTGCCGCCAACCCCTATATTCTCGTTATCGGGCCGCAGGAGACCGCTACGCAGCGGCTTAATTTGGCGCAGTCCTTCAATCCCATTGGGTCGATCTTAGGGGTATACCTTAGTAAAGTGTTTATACTTTCCAAATTGAATACCGCCGAGGCCTCTGACAGGACATCAATGGATCCAGCCGCTCTGAAAGCGATTCAGTCGGAGGAGTTGGCGGGCGTGATGGGAACCTATGTGGGGGTAGCCTTATTTTTGGTGGTGGTTTGGTTTGTCATCCGGGCAGTCCGCATGCCGGTTGCCTCCGAGACAGTCGAAAAGGATGGGGTGATTTCCGGATTCCGCCGTCTGCTCAAAAACCGGAATTACACGCTTGGGGTCATGGCGCAGTTTTTTTATGTCGGTGCGCAGATCGGCGTATGGTCATTTACGATACGTTATGTGATGGTGGAGTTGAATATGAACGAAAGTGAGGCTTCGGACTATTATCTACTTTCCCTTATTCTTTTTGCCGTTAGCAGGTTTGTGTTTACGGCACTGATGAAATACGTAAAGCCGTCCCTATTGCTGGCAGTTTCGGCGCTAGCCGCCGCGCTGTTCAGTATCATGGTGATTTATTCCAATGGAATGGTGGGGGTTATTTCTTTGGTAATGGTGTCTGTTTGCATGTCGTTGATGTTTCCGACCATATATGGTCTATCCGCGGTCGGATTGGGCAATGACACCAAGCTGGGCGGTTCCGGATTGATCATGGCTATTTTGGGAGGGGCGATCATTACGGCTATTCAGGGACAGGTATCTGACAGCACCGGTAGCATAGGCATGTCCTACTGGGTTCCGGTGGTTTGTTTTATTGTAGTGATGGGTTTTGGACTAAACAACTACTATTCTCGTAGAAAACTTGCGCCGGCACCGCCTATGGTTACGCAATAAGGAATCCGGGAATGTTTCCTTTGTAGGTTTATGGATTTCTTGATGTAGAAAAGGGATCAGCCAAACTTTATTCTGGTATGTTCGTCCTTCGTCAGGCCAATGCTACGGGTATTGGCAGGGCGGAGGATTTTTTTTGGACTTTAGCAAGTATTCCCCTTGTATTTCTTTAGAATTTCGATATAAAAAATTATATTCCGCCATGGCTCACCCAGATCAGAAATACATCGATGCCTTGCTGAATAACGACACGGCTGTCATAAGGGAGTTGTACCGAAACTACTCCGCAAAGATCAAGTGGATGGTATTAAAAAACAATGGGACGGAAGACGAAGTAGGCGACCTCATACAGGAAAGCTTGATGGCGATTTACCGCAGGGCATTAAAGGGAGATTTTGTGCTAACCTGTCCTTTCGATGCCTACTTCTACATGGTTTGCAAAAAGAAGTGGTTAAATGTGCTGGCAAAAAGAAAAACGGATAAGACGGTAACAATTGAGGACGACAACAGATATAATCTCGAAGACGATAGTTTTCGGCTGGCTGAAGAAAGTCTGGTGGAGGAAGGAAGGCGTAATCTGCTGCTTCAGAAAATCCAAGAACTTGGTACGGCGTGCAGAGAGCTTTTGGAATTGAGTTGGTCAGAGAAATCCATGGAGGAAGTGGCATCCCTACTCAATTACAGCTATGGATATGCCAGAAAGAAGAAATCAGAGTGCATGGCCAAGTTGATACAGGCAGTCAAGCAGTCTCCAGCCTATCAAAAGTTAAAATGGTAACTCATGGACACGGAAAAGATTGAACTATTCGAAAAATACCTAGCGGGGGATATGTCGGCGGAAGAGCGGACAGCCTTCGAATCCGATCTTTCTGCAGACAGGGAGTTGGCAGAGGATTTTAGCCTATACCAATATATCGAAACCGACAGAAGGGCTTCATACGCTGCCATGGAGCGGGAAAGGGTATTGAAGGAATCGATTAAGGGGCTTAATGAAGAGTTTTTCCCTGAAAGACCCGTAGTGATAGGAAGGGACAGAAACCTAAGGTATATGATTAGTGGAGTGGCGGCGACGCTTCTCTTGGGAGGGGTACTATTGTTCCTGCTTTTGTCGCACTCTGTGGATATACAGGAAGAAGTTTCTTCTTACTATGCAACAAATTTCGAGGTCTTGGGGCAAACGATGGGGATGGAAAGTGATTTACAGGTAGCGATAGAAGCCTATAATAAAAAAGAGTATACACAGGCTGTTCATTTGTTTGAGTCGCTTCTGGAACAGGATTCTCAAAACAGTGAGCTGCTGAAAAACATGGGGCTTTCCTACCTTGCCATTAATGACTTCCAATCGGCTCTAGAGGTTTTTGACAGACTGGCCAATGTTCCAGGGCTTCACGTTAACGAGGGGATGTTCTTATATGCCATGACGCTCTTGCTACGCGGGGATGATGTTGACTTGGAAGAGGCTGAGAAGATGTTGAATACCGTTGTTAGGGAGGGCAAGTCCGGAAGTGTTCAGGCTGCACAATGGCTAGAAAAGCTGGGGCGATGATACCCACATCATATGTGAGGCGCTGGTTTGACTTTTATTGTTCTTTTTACATTTATACTTTGTTTCGTTTTATTTTAGGTTAATTCATTTTGTTTTTGGCTTGATAAAAAATTTTATTATACATTATTTTTCAATTTTTTATCTGCTCTATGTATGTATTTAAGGTGGTGTTTACGATATAAAACTAATGTTGTTTGTGATGTTAAAAACGTATTTTGCATTTATTTATATAGAATCTTGTTAGATTGTTGTAAACATTATATAAATTTACATCGTTAACCGTATCTTTATGGAAATGATGGGGTTCAGGGAAGTTGGATGTTAATAGCGAAAAGATATGAAGATTGTGATCACAGGTAGGGAAAAGTTCGGTCCGTCCGGCTGTAGGGGAGGACTTTCCTTGGAGGACTTTAGGTCTTGGAGTGGTCTTCTGCAAGTGGAAGAATTGACCTCTCTGGACAGTTTTTACAATCCCTCCGTTGAGGGAATCGGCGAAAAGTCGTTTGAGGGAGGAGATTTTTTTGGGGGCTTAGCCAAAGCACTCAGTGAGTTTATCGAGCAGGAATTTGCCGTTGGTCAACCTTTTAATCTGCTGGCAACAGTAGAGGAACCAAAAGAGGAGATCAAAGACAAAGGTCCGGAAGAGTTTGAATTTTTGGGATACGACGTCGTTAACCAACAGCTTGGACACAGTGTGTTGGTTCATTTGGGATGGTTGATAGCAGAGGCGGGAACAAACGTCAATGCCTATGGTTTATTGCCTGATTTGGCTACGGCCACGCAGGCGGTAAATGATTTTAAGGATCACTTCCCGGGAATGGAAACTGCAGAGGGAGTCATAGTGGGTATTTGGAGAAGCGTACGATCTGCGGATTCTCATGTGGATGTCGGGGATGCCGACGCGGTATTGGCAACAAAGTAGTTGATTCTGTTTTTTTAGATATAGCTGGGTAAGCTTGGTACATATCATTTTATGAACGTACTTTGAAGGTCTGTTTAAACACTTTCAGGTATGGAACTTTCCGAGTTTAAGATTTCGATAGCCGAAAAGAAGGTGCCCGAGGGTATTTCTGTTCACCTAAGGGCGCTTTGGTTGGACGCAAGTGGGGATTGGCAGCGTGCCCACGATCTTATCGATCAGCGCACCGACCGCTCATCCGCGGCCCTTCACGCGTACCTGCACCGAAAAGAAGGGGATCAGTGGAACGCTGACTATTGGTATTCCCGCGCTGGTAAAAAGCGTTTTCAGGGTACGTTGGAGGAGGAATGGGAAGAGTTGACGGCTTATTTTTTAGGTAAGTAGACGCAAAGAATTGATTTAAAGCTGATTTTCCAACACAGAAAAATTGACAGGCGTTGAAAGCCCAAATCTCTAACGGTTTTTTTATAACTTTACCCGCTAAATCCCATGTAACCTAAAAAACTGAACCTACGATTGGCGGACAGGCGTGATGTCTCCTTCATTCACTAGGATGAAAACCAACTATTCGGACTGTTTTGTGGAAGGGAGTCCCTGCCTGCCGACAGGCGGGCATCCCGATAAACCGGGACAAGTTCTGACCGATTAAAGACAAATTATAAACACATGAAAATAGCACTGATCGCCCACGACGGAAAGAAGGCCGACATGGTTCATTTTTTGAGTGGATTCAAGAGCGAGCTGGAAGGCATTGAACTTGTGGCTACCGGCACCACTGGTTTGCATATCGAAAAGGCGGGGTTTAAGGTGCAACGATTGCTTTCAGGGCCACTTGGAGGAGATGCTCAGATTGGAGCGATGGTAGCGGAGAAACAGCTGGATATGGTTGTTTTTTTTAGAGACCCACTCGGAAAGCACCCCCACGAGCCGGATGTTCAGATGCTGATGAGGGTTTGTGATGTACACAATGTGCCTTTGGCTACTAACTTGGCAGCCGCTGAAATGATGTTTAAGAACCTAACCTCTAAATGATAAATGGAAAGCAAAACAATAAAGAAAATCGGTGTACTTACGTCGGGAGGCGATGCCCCTGGGATGAACGCTGCCATTCGGGCGGTAGTCCGTGCCGGTTTTTATTATAACCTGGAGGTGTATGGCATCTACCGAGGGTACGAGGGCATGATAAACGACGATATCCGAAAAATGGACAGTCGTTCTATCGCCCACGTGCTTGAGCGCGGGGGTACTTTCCTCAAATCCGCCCGTAGCCAAGAGTTCCGGACACCAGAAGGCAGAAAAAAGGCCTACGATAACCTCCGAAAACACGGGATCGATGCCTTGGTGGTGATAGGTGGCGATGGTTCACTCACCGGTGCCCATTTGTTTTACAAGGAGTACGGGATTCCGGCCGTTGGATTGCCCGGCACGATCGACAATGACCTCTTTGGTACAGATCTTACCATTGGTTTCGACACGGCCTGCAACACAGCGATTGAAGCGATCGATAAAATCAGGGACACGGCTACTTCCCACGATAGGCTGTTTTTTATCGAAGTGATGGGCAGAGACGCGGGTTTTATTGCGATCAATGCAGGTATAGGTAGTGCGGCCGCGGCCATTTTGATTCCTGAGAAGAAGATGCCGGTAGAGTCTTTGATCGAGCGATTAAAAAGCCGGGAAAAGGCCAAAAAGGAGAGTAATATCGTCATCGTCGCAGAAGGAGGTAAAAGCGGTGGAGCGGCTGAAATCGCCGAAAAGGTACAGAAGATATTGCCCACTTATGACATTAAAGTGACCATATTGGGGCACCTTCAACGTGGGGGAGCTCCATCTGCATTCGACAGAACGCTGGCGAGTAAGTTGGGTGTGTCTGCTGTTGAAGGCTTGCTTCAGGGAAAATACGACGTCATGGTCGGTGTCATTAACAATAAGGTAGTATTTACTCCGATCAAGCGGGCGATTGTAGATGATAAAAAAGTGGACGAGGAAGAGCTGAGGATCGCAGCTATTTTGTCTACCTAAATACACAACGGCTGACTAGCAGGGAATGCCGTGAAAGGTAGTTTGCGCTGCAAAAAAGTAGAATAGTTAAAGGGGCTGCCCAACCGATTGGTTTGTGGCAGCCCCCTTTTTTTATTGGTTTCTGTTCAGGGCGTTCAACATGTCGAACGCCAGTTCCAGGCGCTTAGAGAAGTTCTCTTCCCCTTTTCGTAACCATACCCTCGGATCGTAGTACTTTTTGTTTGGGTTGTCCGCGCCGTCCGGGTTGCCCAGTTGGGATTGCAGGTATCCCTCTTTTCCTTTGTAGTAGAGCAGGATGCCTTCCCAGAATGCCCATTGCAAATCCGTGTCTATATTCATTTTGATGGATCCATAGCCGTTAGCCTCCCGGATCTCTTCTACGGAAGAACCTGAACCACCGTGAAAAACAAAGTTCACGGGTTTGCCGGTAGTGCCGAACTTTTTGTTGATATAGTCCTGTGAGTTTTTCAGGATGATGGGTTTCAACGACACGTTGCCAGGCTTATAGACTCCATGCACGTTGCCAAAGGCTGCTGCCACCGTAAAGAGGTCACTGACCTTTTTGAGCTCCTCGTAGGCGTAGGCTACTTCCTCCGGCTGGGTATATAATTTGGAGCTGTCCACATCGGTATTGTCTACTCCGTCTTCTTCGCCACCAGTCACTCCCAGCTCGATTTCGATCGCCATTTGGAGCTTGGCAAATTCTTTGAAATACTGGACGGAAGTCTCTATGTTTTCTTCGATGGGCTCCTCTGAAAGGTCCAGCATATGCGAGCTGAACAGGGGCTTTTTAAAGGCTTCATAGAAGGCCTTTCCCTCAGCAAGCATGCCGTCTATCCAGGGAAGTAATTTTTTGGCGGCGTGGTCGGTATGCAAAACTACGGGTACCCCGTAGGCTTCGGCCATTTTATGCACGTGCATGGCACCGGATACGGCACCTGCTATGGAACCCTGTTGTTTATCATTCGGTAGACCTTTTCCGGCAAAGAACTGCGCTCCTCCGTTTGAAAATTGTACCATCACCGGAGAATTGACCTTCTTGGCTGTTTCAAGCACGGCATTTACCGTATTTGTACTGATACAGTTTACCGCAGGCATCGCAAACTCGCTTTCCTTTGCATACGCCAATAGGTCTTTTAATTCTTCTCCAAACTTTACTCCAGGTTTGAATTTCATAGTTGATTGTTTAAGGTATTCGATAAAAAGAGGCCGGTTTTTAGAATATAAATCGGCAAATCTGCCCCAAAGATAACAAATACAGCGTTTAATCGCGGAGCTGCTCCTTATTTATTGTCAAATTGCACATCGATTTTGTTGCTATATTTGAGCTATGGAACGAATTACGATTACCGGTGTCCCCGAACATTTTAACTTGCCTTGGCGTCGATTGGTTGCGTCTCAGCCATTTTTGGATCAAGAATTGGAACTTGTATGGGTGGATGAGCCCCGTGGATCGGGGGCGATGAACCAAGCTGTTCGGGAGGAATCCACAGACCTCGCCGTGATTTTGACCGAAAGCTTTGTGAAGGACCGAATTGCGGGCAACACCGGAAGGATGATCGGGTATCACGTGGTTTCTCCCCTGGCCTGGGGCATACACGTTTCCGCAAAAGCTCCCTTACGGCCGCTTTCCCAGTTGAAAAACGTGCCTTTTTTGGTAAGTAGAATGGGTTCGGGATCCCATTTGATGGCCTACCTTCTGGCTAAGCGCGAGGGTTGGAGGATGGAAGAGCTGGAGTTCGAAGTGGTAGGAGACCTGAGTGGTGCCAGAAGGGAGTTCAAGTCCTCGCTTACGAAGTTGTTTTTATGGGAAAGGTATACCACCCAGCCCTTGGTAAGCGCGGGGGAATGCCGGAGAATAGGAGAGATTCCCACCCCTTGGCCCTGCTTTGCGATTGTGGCGTCTGAACAGGCACGTATGAACCACCCCAAAGTGCTCAGGCAACTAACGGAAACCCTTTATGCCGAAAACCATAGGCTAATGGTTGAGGTAGACGCTTCTATTTCGGATATACAGCAGCTTTATGGCATCAACCGCGAGGATGTCAAGGATTGGTTTGCGCAAACAAAATGGGCCGAGGGGCCACAGGTAGCTGCGGACTCATTGGTGGATACCATGCGTACGCTCTCGGAATTGGGACTTATCAACCAAACGGTTCCCGTAGAGATGTTGGTTGATCAGCGGTTTGTAACGCTTACTTAGCCGATCGATCTGATCGAACAGGTCCCGAAAGGGTACCGGTTGGCCATTGGTGATTCAGTGGCTGGGGCTTGATGTACATTCCACCACTCTTGGTTTTTTTGTGGTTTCTGTCCGATTTTGTGGCATTTTGGAAGTTTTCTCCGTCCAGTGAGTAAGTTGAGTACTTAACGGATCTACCTATGAGCCAAAGAATCCTACTGCTATCGATGCTTTTTATCCTAAGTTTACATGGATGCTATGTCCTAGACGATCCCATTCCGGAGGGGTTTTCGGTAGAGGTGCCTCGGCTGAGGTCCGAGGTGGTAGATACGCATTCTGTGAGGCTAACTTGGCATTCCAGGCTCCCTTGTGCCGGATTCAACTGTCCCGCATGGGTGCAGGCAACGTTTTACGACGTTCTTTATCGAATGCTGGGAGAGGAGCCCTTTGAGGTGGTTGCCACCCTTGAGCCTGAGATGAAAAGTTGGGTGGTCTCTGGTTTGGAAGATGGAAGGGCTTATGAGTTTTTGGTTAGGGCACGTAGGGCCGGTCAGGAGACATTTACAAACTCCGTAGTATCCTCTCCTTTTTCCGTAGGTGAGATCAGTACTGTATTTGTTTTGCCGGACGCCTCCCATGTTTTTACACCGGTGGCCTCACCCACGGGCGATGTATTGGCCTATGTGGCGGATTACCCTATAAATCAGGGGCCCAATCGGCCGGGACAAAACATCTATTTGTATGATTTCCAATCAGGCAGCCACGAGCTGGTCGCTGCCAGTAGCTTTGAGCCTTCGTGGTCTGCGTCCGGAGATAGACTGATATACACTACCTCCCGGAATCTTTTGGCGGTAGGATCTCCTCATTACGTCCCGAAACATATTGAAGTTTACGATAGAGTTTTGGGGACGAGGCACAAGGTTTTGGAAGGAAACTATCGTAGTTCCTACCCGGTTTTTGGAGATTCTGAGGATTCGGTTTACTTCTTTTCCGATTCCCTGGAGCAGTGGGTAGATGGTATTTGGAGACTGGATCGAACCTCGGGAGAAAGGCAGTTATTGCTTCCTCGTGTGGAAGGCGATTACGTCGGAAATGTGATGTACAGAACATTGACGTTTTGCCCAATCAGCGGCAGGCTTGCCTATAATCGTCCTGTTTTACATGAGCGTTCCCGGCGACCGGTGTACGATGTGGTAGGCTTCGAGACGAGGGATAGTTACCAGAAAGATATCTGGGTAGCGTCGGATGGACAAGACCTACTCCCAGCGTTTAGCCCATTTAAGGAGGGGTGGCTGGCGTTTATTTCCGACCGGTCAGGCTCCAACGAAGTATGGCTAAAACAGCTCGACACTGGTTTTACGGCTCAGTTAACGAGTTTTGGTGAACAGTTTTATATTGGATTTTCCGGGGGCAACCCAAGCTGGGGCGACGACGGGAAGGCCATCTATGTAGTAGGAAACAATCGAAATGGAGACAATGAAGTAAAGCGTGTCTCTGTTCGAGGTTTTTGGTAGGGTTTGCACACTTGAAATCGAGCTTGCCTACTAAAATGGTACGAGCGGACCGCAGAATATACCTTTTACGATTTTTCAAAAAACATCCATTTTATTTGATGAATTTCCAGTTGTAAACGTTTTCGAAAACGTTTTCGATGTAAAAATCAAAATGTAGTTGTCAAACTGATTTTTTGTCTTGTGAATTAGAACTACATTTACTTACCGACCGGGGCAAAACCTATGGAGATATTGACTGTTCAGCTAGGCCTGCTTGGAGGGTTTTGCCCGATTGCTGGCCTACATGGTGACTAAAATTTGATCATCCTATTTCAATATGCTTCGACGTGGAGTTCTCATTAAAATAATCGAATTCAGAGCCGTAAAGTAGATCCTTCCATGGTTTACCAGCATTCACAAATCATCGCTAGTTTAATTTTTTGTTGGATGATGGCTTCCTGTGGCGTAGAAAAACCTGCCGAAATAGTAGAGGCCGAGCTGCATTTACCGGAGCAAATAGATTACAATGCCCATGTAAAGCCCATCCTGTCAGATCGTTGTTTTTCGTGCCATGGTCCCGATCCCGGCACAAGAGAGGCTGGTCTTCGGCTAGATACTCCAGAAGGGGCTTATGGGTTTTTATCCGGGGCTACAAAGAAAGTAGCCATATCTCCTGGTAATCTCCATCGAAGTGAGGTCTACGATCGATTGGTTTCCGATGACCCGGACAAAGTAATGCCTCCACCTCAGTCAAATCTCATCCTTTCTCCGAGGGAAAAGGCAATACTTGTCCGGTGGATTGAGCAAGGAGCTATTTACAACCCCCATTGGGCATACATCAAGCCGGAAAAGCATGCGTTGCCCATGGTTTCAGACCCAAGCTGGCCGGTTAATGAAATTGATTATTTTGTGATGGGTAAATTGGATCAAAACAAGTTAAAGCCCAGTCCTTCGGTAGCAAAGGAGAAACTGATCCGAAGGGTCAGCTTGGATTTGACCGGTTTGCCCCCGGATTTGGAACTAATAGATGAATTTTTGAATGATCCATCGCCCAATGCCTATGAAAGGGTCGTGGATAAATTGTTGTCAACGGTTGCTTATGCAGAGCGGATGGCCCTGGATTGGCTGGATGTGGCTCGGTTTGCCGATTCCAACGGGTTACATGCAGATGGGTATAGGATGATGTGGCCCTGGAGGGATTGGGTTATTGAAGCGTTTGCGGAAAACATGCCCTACGATCGCTTCATCGAATGGCAGGTGGCGGGTGATCTGATGCCCAATCCTTCGAAAAAGCAACTTTTGGCCACCGCGTTTAACCGAAATAACCAAACCAATTCGGAGGCAGGCATAGACGATGAGGAATACCGCATGGAATACGTGCTAGACCGGTCTGAGACGATCGGGAAGGCTTTTTTGGGCTTGACCCTGGATTGTGCCAGATGCCATGACCATAAGTTCGATCCAATTTCCCAAAAGGATTACTTCAGTATGGCAGCTTTCTTTAACCAAATGGATGAGTTGGGCATGACGGGAAATGATGGGAACACCGGCCCTTTCCTATTGTATCTGGATGATGAGGAAGAAAGGGATTTGGCCCTACTAGAGGCTAAGATCCGTGCCCTGGAAGAAGAGAAGACCAAGGCGCAGCAGAGGTTCTTGCGGGAGCAGAAGATTGCCGGCATTCCCTCTTCCTGGTTGCCCGAAAAGACATTGAAAATGGGTTTGGTTTCCCATTTTGGATTGGAGGCCCACATAGACGGCAAGACTCTCGATCAATCCGGAAGGTTATCCGCTACGATAAAGGGCAGTCCCGAATTGGTTCCTTCGCCTGTAGGAAACGGTATGCGCTTTAAGGATGAGAGGGATGTATTGGAAATTCCCGCCACGGGACTTTTCGAAATGACGGATGCTTTTTCATTTTCATTTTGGGTAAAACCGGAAAATAGGGATCCCTTCAGGTCCCTCGTGGGTAATTCCGGCCACAAAAATAACTACTTCAGAGGCTATGAGATGTTTCTGGACAGCACCAATCGGGTTCAGGTCAGGATCAACAATGCCTTGCCGGACAATTGCATTCACTTGATTACCAAGGATCCCATTAGCATGAATGAATGGAGCCACATAGCCCTAACCTATGATGGTTCAGCCGATGCTTCAGGAACACAGCTTTACATCAATGGAAAGCCGGCGGGACAGGTGACTTTGGTGAACAATTTATACAAAAGCATTTTACCGGTTGGTGATAGTAGGGGAAATCCGGTAAGACGGCCCTTAAGATGGGCCAGAAGCTATCGGGAATTCGACGGTGATAATGGGGTTTTTACCGGAGGCTTGGATGAGTTGTATGTGTACAACCGACCGCTGACCGGAATTGAGATTGCAGCGTTGCATCAGTATGGCAATCCTACCCAAACCAAAGCAGTTGATTTAGCGGAAATTGCAAAGCACCTCGAGTATCATACCAATAAGGAAAGTCAGGCAAAGAATGAATCCCTGAAAAAATTAAGGCAGGAGAAACTTGCCATGCTTGAGGACAAAAAAGAGGTGATGGTAATGAAGGAAAGAAATCATCCCCGAAAAACCTTCCTATTGGATAGGGGAGAATTTGATAAGCCTAGAGAAGAAGTACAGGCCGACGTGCCTTCGTTCCTGCCCTCTCTTGGAGAAGAATTGCCAAAAAACAGATTGGGGCTGGCCAAATGGCTTACCCATCCAGACAATCCCCTGGTAAGCAGGGTAGCGGTAAACCGGTATTGGAGTCACTTTTTTGGAAGAGGATTGGTAAAAACAGTGGCCGATTTTGGCAGTCAGGGAGAATTGCCCACGAACCCCCATTTATTGGATTGGTTGGCGGTGGATTTTGTGGAATCCGGTTGGGATGTGAAGGCGTTGGTCAAGAAAATAGTGACTTCGGCTACCTACAGACAGGAATCCCTGACGACCCCAGAACTGGCTGAGTTGGATCCCGACAATGTTTTCTTGGCCAGAGGCCCCAGGCATAGGCTATTGGGTGAATTTGTACGGGACAGTTACCTTTACGCCAGTGGGCTGTTGGTGGAGGAAGTAGGAGGGCCAAGCGTCAAACCGTATATGCCAGAGGGATTGTGGGAAGAGAAAGGGGAATTCTCCAATTTCTTACGTACCTATCAAACCGATACAGGAAAAGATCTCTACCGCAGGAGTATGTATACCTTTATAAGAAGAACCTCTCCCGCACCCGCGATGACCGCTTTTGACGTGCCCGGAAGGGAGGATTGTGTGGTGCAAAGATTGGAAACCAACACCCCGTTACAGCCTTTGGTGTTGATGAATGATCCGCAAATCATCGAAGCCTCCCGTGCTTTGGCAGAAAAGATGCAAAAAGAAGGTGGCAATCAGTTGGAAGATCAATTGACCTACGGCTTTCGAAGAGTAACCGGCAGATTGCCGGCAGCCAGGGAAATGGAGTTATTTAAAAGTATGTTCTCCGAGGAACTCAACCGTTTCCGGCAGAACAAAGCAGATCGTGAAGCTTTGCTACAGGTGGGTGAGTCAAAAGTGGATCAGCACCTGCCTTTGGAAAAAACAGCAGCCCTTACCATGGTAGCCAACTTAATGTTTAATCATTTCGATTTCTACACCAAACAATAAAGGTCATGTCATCTTTGTGTTCTCATGTAAACCATTATTCTAGAAGGGAATTTCTGGCCAAAGCTGGGCTGGGAATTGGTGGCATGGCATTGGCCGGCCTGATTAATCCCACTACTTCCATTGCCCAATCGGGATCCGGTAACGGGGTTTTGGGTGGCCCCCATTTTCTTCCGAAGGCAAAACGGGTGATATACTTGTTTCAAAGCGGTGGCCCCTCCCAATTTGAGTTGTTCGATTACAAACCCGAGCTCATCAAGCGAACGGGCGAGGAACTTCCTGATTCGGTTAGGCAGGGACAGCGATTGACAGGAATGTCGGGCGGACAAAAGTCCCTTCCGATGATCGGATCGAGGTTTGGTTTTGAAAGAAGGGGCAAGTCGGGATTGTATGTCAGCGAACTGTTGCCCCATATCGGTTCCATATCGGATGAGATCTGTGTGATAAAATCGATGTATACAGAAGCCATTAACCACGATCCGGCCATCACATTTTTCCAAACAGGTTCCCAACAGGCTGGTAGACCCTCCATAGGGTCTTGGGTTAGTTACGGCTTGGGAAGCGAAAACGAGAATTTGCCCGCCTTTTGCGTACTTGTCTCCACAGGCAGGGCGGGTGCCCAACCCGTGTATGGCAGGCTTTGGGGAAATGGATTTTTGCCCTCGGTGCACCAAGGCGTGCAGTTCCGTTCCGGAAAGGACCCCGTACTCTACCTGAATGATCCCCCGGGCGTAGATAGGGCGGATAGATCCAAGTACATGCAACATTTGAAAGAAATGTACGAGCACACCTTTGACTCCAATCCTGACGAAGAAATCCATTCCAAAATAGCTCAATATGAAATGGCCTATCGGATGCAAACGTCGGTGCCGGAGACCATGGACATTTCTGGAGAGCCGGAGCATGTGTTGGACATGTACGGGCCCGATGTCCGTATTCCGGGTACCTATGCGGTGAATTGCCTCCTGGCGCGACGATTGGCGGAGCGAAACGTGCCCTTTATTCAACTATACCATAGGGGATGGGATCAGCATGGAAATCTGCCCAACGATATACAATCCATGGCACGGGGTACAGATCAGCCCACAGCCGGACTGATCATGGACCTGAAACAGCGGGGGCTTTTGGATGACACTTTGGTCATTTG
This sequence comes from Lunatimonas lonarensis, assembly GCF_000390185.1. GTDB lineage: Bacteria > Bacteroidota > Bacteroidia > Cytophagales > Cyclobacteriaceae > Lunatimonas > Lunatimonas lonarensis. Next base: position 57,213 of record NZ_AQHR01000091.1, read on the forward strand.
GGGTGGGGAATTTGGGAGAACCAGCTATTCTCAGGGACAGATTACGAAAACAACCTATGGCCGTGACCATCATCCAAAGTGTTTCTCCATGTGGATGGCGGGAGCCGGGGTCAAAAAGGGATTTACCTATGGAGAAACCGATGAACTAGGGTACAACATCGCTGAAAATCCAGTCCATGTACATGATTTTCAGGCCACCCTTCTGCATCTAATGGGCGTGGATCACGAGCGGTTGAATTATAAACATCAAGGTAGGAGGTACCGACTTACCGATGTGCACGGGCAGGTGGTAAAATCGCTTCTGATCTAAAAATTCCCGGAAAACGTGGGTTTTCGTACTTTATATCCTTTGGTGGAATTAGCAAAATAGACAAGAAGGTAGTATGAAAAAATTTGCCAATATTAAATAGCTCTTGTCAATTTTACGGAATGAAAAACGGCTCAAGGAAATCAATTTTTATTTGAGATTAAATCTAAAAGAAAATTGAAGTAAAATAGATTAAAATATTTACTTAGTTTATAATACTTATTTTTTGTTACCTGTACAGTAAAAGAAAGTTGAACCTGAGTAGAAAATATAATCGAATTGGTTGCTAATAAAAATGAAAGGAATATGCGATTTACACTAGTGGTAATAATTATATTAGTCTTAAGCGCTCAGTCTATTTTCGCCCAGAGAGAACATAGTAATCAAATAAAACCGGGGAGGTTATGGTTCGACAGTAAAGGGGAAAGGATCAACGCGCACGGAGGCTGTGTTATATATCATAATGGGGTTTATTATTGGTATGGTGAGCATAAAGTAGAAGGCCTGTCGGAAAAAGAGCATGCAGATGGCGGAATTCATTGTTACGCATCATACAACCTTGTGGATTGGCACGACCAGGGTATGGTATTAAATTTAACAAAAAAAGACACGTTAAGTGACTTGGCTTTCGACGCTAACCAAGATAGACCGAAGGTGGTTTACAATGAGGAAACCAGAAAATTTGTGTTGTTTTTTAAGCTATATCTTCGCAATCATGGAACTAAGGTCGCTTTTGTCGGGGTTGCGATTTCCGATAGCCCATCAGGGCCTTTTCAATATACCCACAAGTTCCTGGGTGGAAATTCCCCAAATGGAACCGGAGATTTTGCCATGTTTCAGGACGATAATGGTGAACTGTATCACTTAACCGTTAGAAAACCAGATAAGGCCTTTGTTATTGGTAAAATGCGAAATGATTATTTATTGCCGGAGGGGGAATACCAATTGTGCACAGGTGTCACCAACGGTACGGAAGCCCCCGCTCTCTTCAAAAAAGATGGGGTATACCATATGCTGGCATCGGGATCTTCAGGTTGGGATCCAAATGCGGCTAGATATTTCACGTCCAATTCGCTCTATGGGACATGGGAGGACAGGGGTAATCCGCTTATAGGGCAAAATCCCAATAATAAATTAGGTCCCGAAAAGACTTTTGGGGGTCAATCTACATTTATTATACCTTACCAAGGAAAGGAGGACTCCTTTATTGCGTTTTTTGATATTAACAAACCGGAGCATCCTTTTAATAGTTTGTATATATGGTTGCCAATTCAATTTCAAAATGATACAATGTATATCCCTTGGATTGATCAATGGAATCCCCAGACTTTTTTCGGTGAATTAAAAGCGAAATAATAGATTTAAATTTTTAATTATTTTAATAATATAATTTGTTGTATAAACCTATTTAATAAATCACCAATGAATGATATTTCAAAAATAATAGTTGTACTTGGTCTTTATTTGATGGGGGCCTGTAACTATAAAGCGACGGAAGCAGTTTATATAGAAAATAATCAGATAGTCATCCAAAAGAGCGGAATAACCTATCATTTTCAACCTGAATTTTCAGTCATTTACAGCGAGAAGGACCCGAAAATGGAAATGAGGCCCGCTGGGATAGAGGGGGTTCCGTACAATGTCATTACCTGGCTTGCCTATCAGGGGAAAGATGCTGATTTGGCCAAAGTAGAAAGAAGCGATAGCTTTGTCGGGGATGGTTTTGACGATGGGATTTTGGATGGTAAGGCCAACGAGCGAAGTTCCAACCCTTTCAATTCGGGAAGGTTGATTCCTACCCGGGCAACGCAACTGGAGTCAACAAACGGCATCATTACCCTTGCCTTTAACGGAAATGAGCTATTCGATTTTTCTGCAAGGGTTCTCACCGATGCTAGCCGTTATCCGGCGATGGAGTTTACCCTGACACCAAAAGCAGAAGGGTATTTTTCAGTGGCTTATACCGGAGCACCTTCTTACACCATAGAGGATGTGGCCGAGATTTGGCAGCCCTTGGTATGGCAAGAGAAGCGATTCCCGGAGAGCCCTGTGATGACGTTGGCCTTTCGTGCCCCTATACCTACGGCGATGGTCCATGACGGGGTAAATTCCCTAGGGGTATTGGCCGCTTCGGAGGAGTTTCCCTTCGACCCTCTGCCGCTGGCAGACAATAGTCGTTTTGGGCTTATGGTGCGTAGCGAGCAAGGAATGGCACAGCCCCAGCTTGTTGCCCCTGTGCTGGGAGGCATTGATTCTTACAGGAAAGCAGGGGAGGCCTACAAGTTCACGGCGCTTTTGTTGGTGGAAAAAGGAGCCATCCATGAAGTTTTTGAGCAGGTTGCCCGAAAGATCTTCGGGTTTAATGACTACCGGAAAAACGAGATATCTTCGCTTAATCAGACACTGGAAGCAATCATAGATTATTCCAAAACAGATTATGCCTGGTTTCTTGATTCCTTAAAGGGTTTTGCCTATTCGACGGATGTTCCCGGTGCGGTCAAGAATGTTTCTAGTTTGAACCCCCTGGAGCTTGCCATTGTGATGGATGACTCGGCCATGTTCGAAAAAATGGCCTATCCGACCTTGGAGTATATGTTGTCCCGGGAGAAGTTTCTTTTTTCGTTGGATCCCAAGCAGCGGATACAGCATCCATCCCGCAGTATGACGGGACGTATTGCGCCGGTTTCTGAGTTGACTGCCCTATACGATATCCTTGGGCCGCAGAATCGGTTCCTTGTTGATTTGGCCGAAAGGGAGTATGCAGGGGCCCAGATCAGAAATCTGGACGTGTTGGATCAGGGGGATACCTGGGAAAACGCCATGCACCTATTTAGGGCTACTGGCGATGAAAAGTATCTGAAAAGGGCCATGGAAGGAGCTAGTGAATATATCGAAAAACGAGTTGGTGTCAAACAGACCGATTTCAAGGATCCCTATGCGCCGGGAGCCTTTTTTTGGAATGCATTCGTTTCGAAGTGGATTGAACTGACGGAGCTATATGAGCTTACCGGAGATGAAAAATACCTGAAAGCCGCACATGATGGGGCGCGTCGGTTTACGATGTTCACCTGGATGTCGCCAGCGATTCCAGACAGGGAAATCGTAGTGAATAAGGATGGGAAGGCCCCCTTGTATTGGTACCTGAGATCCAAAGGTCACCGGCAGATGTATTTCCCCGAGGAAGAAGTACCCGCATGGAGGCTTTCCGAGATAGGTCTTACGCCGGAATCGTCGGGAACAAGTCAGGGGCACCGTGCCATTTTCATGGCAAATTATGCCCCTTGGATGCTTCGCCTAGGGTATTATACAGGCGACCAGTTTCTAAACGAGGTGGCCAAAGCGGCGATAATCGGACGATACAGAAACTTCCCCGGATACCATATCAATACTGCAAGGACGACCGCCTACGAGAAGATTGATTTTCCCCTCAGGCCTCATTTGGACCTAAGTGTAAACTCCTTTCACTATAATCATATCCTGCCCATGGCTTCTATGCTGCTGGACTATATTGTAACGGACGCTTTTGTCAGGTCAAACGGGGAAATAGACTTCCCCTCAGTGTACATAGAAGGCTATGCCTACCTTCAGAATAAATTCTATGGCAGCAAACCGGGCAAATTTTTTGGTGAAGAAGGGGTGCAGTTATGGATGCCGCAAAGCCTTTTGACCATAGACCAGGTCGAATTGAATTACCTATCGGCCTACAAAGACGACAAACTCTTCCTGGTCTTTATGAATCAATCCGATGAAAGGGTAACGGCAACAGTGAAGATCAATTCGGATCTGGTTAAAGGAAGCGATTGGGAGGTGAAGGGCTTGAACGGTCGGCGGTCCCCAAAAATTGAGGATGGTATCCTCAACATTGAGGTGGACGGGGCTGGATTGACGGCTGTAATGGTTGAAGGCGTAGCTATACGTACAGGTTTTCAGCAGCGAATGCTTGCCGTTCCCAATTTCCCGTCGGCGGGCTATGAAGAAGTGGATTTTGGAAACGCCAGGGCCTTGCGCATGCAGCTGGGCGGCTACGACCAGCGTATCTTCATTTATCTTCAGGACGATGATTCCAAATTTTCCGCTGTGGACTTATTCTATGAGGACGAACAGGGCAACGAAAAAACCTTGAAAGACCAATCCTATCCCTTTGAATTTACAATCCCCCTCAGGGGTCAGCAAACAGGATTCAACTTTTGGTTTTCTGGTACGGATATAAACGGGAGGAAAATACAGAGTAAGCGGTACACACTATAAACATCCGATTGGCGGCGTAGGGAGGATAATTTCTTGCGGCGCGGATTTGTGGGGGCAGCGAGGCTGTCCGAAAAGAGCAGTCTTTTTTACGCTGCCATTTTTCCGGATATTCCGGAGAAGCCAGGCGATCTTGCCCGTTTGGTTTTTAATTGTACGAAGATTTCAGAGCTACGTCCCTTACTTGCTATATTTCAAAGTTGGGTGAAGCTTTCCGCCTTGCTAGCAGGTCAACCGACTTTTCGGACATCTACGTTGTACTATTTTAATGTAAAAAATGGGTTTTTAGGCACTAAGTGCTATCACGAACCATCAGTGTGGGCTTCACGGAAATGCAATCGCAGTCTTCCTGAACTTCATTTTCCAAGATGGAATGGAGTAGCATCTTAGCGGCGGTTTGTCCCATTTCGAAGGAGGGCTGTGCCATCGTGGTCAGTGCTGGCCGGATAAATTTGGAGGTGATGTCGTCGCCAAAGCCCGCAATGGCCAGCTCCTCGGGCACGGAGATGCCTAAGTTGTGTGCTGCATGTAGTGCCCCAATTGCAATAATGTCTGCAAAGCAAAAAAGAGCATCCGGTTTTTCCAACCTGCGCCAAAGTCGTTCGATCGTCTCTCCTCCCGTATCGAAGGAAAATTCGCTAAGCTCAATCTCCATATTCGGATCAGGTGCGATTCCCTGCTCCCTCAGTGCTGCTCGGTAGCCCGCCAAGCGTTCCCGGCAGACTTCCAATGAACGCGGGCCTCCAATATGGACGATCCGCCGTCTGTTCCGCGCTAGGAGGTGTTCGGTGATCTCCTTGGCTCCGGCGAAATCATCCGTTACGATTTTGCACGTTTTGATGGATTCGGTTACCCGTTCAAACAGGGTCACGGGAATTCCCCTATTCATAACGCTTTCTATGTGGTCGTAATTGGTGGTTTCTTTCGAAAAGGCGATGATGATTCCGTCTACCCGACTGTTCGCGAGGGTTTCTACGATTTCCAGCTCTTTTTTGTAGGATTCCCCGGACTGAAAGATCATTACTTTGTAGTTTTCCTTGTAGGCGATGTTTTCTATACCAGAGATGGAGTTGGACCAAAAAAACCGGTTGATGGTGGGTACGACTACGCCGATGATCTTGGAGCGCTTGCTGCTTAGGCTGCTGGCCAGAAGGTTGGGATGGTAATCCAAGTCTTTGGCCATTTTCAATACAGCCTCTTTGGTCTCAGGCTTGATTTCCGTAGAACCGCGGAGGGCACGGGAAACCGTGGCGACAGAGACCTTGAGCCGCTCGGCGATGTCTTTTATGGTTATGGGTTTTTTCAACGGCTTCGCTTGGGGTGATTTTTGATCCAATTTAACGGTTTACAATTTAAAAGTTACAATTTAGTCTTTTTTGATGGCTAATCGGTAGGAATTTTCTGAAGGGAATTTAGATTTTATCATTTTCAATAATTCAAAAAATGCTGTGTTTTGTTGATAAAAAATCAATTGTAAACGTTATCGAAAACGTTTACGGTATAAAATTTTGATTTTTGTTGAAAATTTTCTTTTTCTGCTTAGAGATAATATCTAGTTTAGGTACCAGATTGGCATTAGTTCATTGGGATGGCTATGCCATTTCAATTCACCCAAAATAGAATATTTATGGAAAAAGCATTACGGTTTCTCTTAGTTCTTTCCTTCGTGCTATGTGCCGGAGGAACGATGGCTCAGTCGGTGGTGGTCACCGGCGTAGTGAGTGATGACAAAGGTGATCCCCTTCCTGGAGCGGGGGTTTTGGTAAAGGGCACCACCCGGGGCACGGTCACAGATATTGACGGTAAGTATAACTTATCGGTAGGTGGTCCTTCGGATGTATTGGTGTTTTCCTACGTGGGTTATGAGCGAAGGGAGATACAGGTAGACTCCCAAACCACGATTGATGTGCGGCTTGCCTTGGACATGAGTGGGCTGGATGAGGTCGTCGTTGTTGGGTATGGAGATCAGAAGCGGATCAACCTGACGGGCTCGGTTGAATCCATTGATGGGGCGGCAATCGCCAGGCAGCCGGTGTTTCGGGCCTCTCAGGCTTTAGTCGGTTTATCGCCAGGGCTTACAGCCATTCAGTCTAGCGGTAGGCCTGGCGCGGATGGCGCGACCCTCCGAATCCGGGGAACAGGCTCCCTCGGAGCGTCCAACGACCCTTTGGTGCTCATAGACGGTATACAGGGCGATATCAACAATATTGATCCTGCGGATATTGAGAGCATTTCTGTACTAAAGGATGCGGCGGCGGCAGCGATCTACGGGTCCAGGGGATCAAATGGTGTAATCTTGGTTACTACCAAAAGGGGCAAACAGGGAGCGATGACAGTAAGCTACAATATGTCAGCGGGCTGGCAGGAGCCTCAGACACTGCCTACGTACCTGGGTGCGATCGATTTTCTGCGGGTTACCAACACCTCTGAATCCATAATCAACAATTACCAGCAAAACATGGCCACCAATCCAGATCTTTATCCGGACACGGATTGGATGGACCTGCTGTTTTCGGAAAGTGGCTTTCAGCAATACCACAACCTGAATGTAAACGGTGGTACGGAAAATATCCAGCTTATGGGCTCCATTTCCTACACAGATCAGGGGGCCAATGTAGTCAATTATAACTTCAAGCGATATAACGGGCGCTTTAATTCAGACATCAAGATCAACGAGAAATTCAATGTATCGTTTGATCTTAATTTTAGCCAAGAGCAGACCACCGAGCCAAACTCAGGTATTGGTCCCATCTTTGGCGATGCGTTCCGAATAGATCCCACCCAGGTGGCTATTCATTCGGATGGATCCTGGGGCGATGGGTGGAGCGGTCAGAACCCCATTGCAGCGGCCCATGACGGTGGCCTAAATCGACGTCAGAACAATTACTTCAGAGGGTTGATGAAGGTGAATTATTCTCCGATCCAAGACCTGAATTTCAGCCTGACCTATTCGCCTGAATACCGGGATATTTTTGACCGGAACTTTAATGCGATGTACACGACGATTCTGGACTGGGACACCCGAAATACCCGAAATGTACCGGATCGTAATTCGCTCGTAAATACGAACACCCGGGTATTTGAAGATAACCTGATCGGACTTGCCTCCTACAGCAAGGGTTTCAACAACCACCAGTTTACCCTACTCGGGGGCTATGAAATGATCAAGTCAAATTGGGGCCAGTTCAGCGCTTCGAGAACCGACTTTATTATCCAAAGCCTGGAACAGCTGGATGCGGGTGCGGAAACCAACATGCGAAACGGCGGCAGTGCCACCCACTCCAGTTTGGTCTCCTACTTTTCCAGGCTCAATTATGGTTTCAAGGATAAGTACCTCTTTGAGGCGAACCTGCGTCAAGATGCTTCTTCGCGGTTTGCGCCGGAGAACCGGGTATCCTATTTCCCTTCGTTCTCTGCGGGATGGCGCCTATCCGAAGAATCTTTCTTTGCACCCTTGGATTTTTTCACCGAGTTCAAAGTGCGGGCTTCCTGGGGTAGATTGGGCAACCAACAGATTGGCAGTGACTTCCCGTATACATCCAATATTATTTTGGGAGCCAACAACTTCCTGTTTGGGGATAGAGTTGCCACCGGTGCGGCCCAAAACGTACTGGCAAACCGGGCCATTCGCTGGGAAACCACCGAAACCACTAACATAGCCCTCGACGCCGGCTTGATAAATAACAAGCTGAACTTCACATTTGAATATTATGTCCGAACTACCAACGATATCCTTCTGGCATTGCCGGTTCCCTTAGTGGTAGGGTTGACAGCACCCCAGCAAAATGCCGGATCGGTAGAAAATAGGGGTATAGACATGTCGCTTAATTGGCGGGATGCGATAGGACAGTTTAGGTACAGCATCAACGCGAATTTTTCAGATGTGAAAAACAGGGTGATGGACCTAGGTGGGCTGGGACAGATTATCAGTGGTAATTCCATTACCAAAGTGGGCAGCCCAATCGGTTCCATTTTTGGCTATCAGGCCATGGGATTTTTCCAGAGCCAAGAGGAAATTAACAACGCACCCACCCAATTCGGAGCGATTATTCCGGGAAATATCCGTTACGTGGATCAGCTGACCGTGGATACAAACGGGGATGGAATTCCTGATTCTCCAGATGGACTGATCAATCCGGATGACCGGGTGATCATTGGAGATCCTTTCCCTAGGAACAGCTATGCACTCACCCTAAATGCGGACTACAAAGGATTTGATTTGTCGATTATGTTTCAGGGAGTAGGCAAGCGGGATCTTTTCCTTCAAGGAGATGCCATTTGGCCACTCTTCAACGCAGGTAAGGTGCAGGAATGGCATGTGACCGATTCATGGACTCCCGAAAATCCCAATGCACGGATTCCGGTATTGTTTCCCACCAGTTCGGGAAGTAACGATGCCCGCGCCAGCGACGTTTGGGTGTTTGACGCCTCTTACCTCGCAATACGTAACCTGAGCTTAGGGTACAGTTTCCCAACCCTGAAGGACAAACTGAAGGCTAGAAATCTCCGGGTTTTCACCTCCATCCAAAACCTGGCGAATTTTAACCGCCTTCCGCCGGGTACCAATCCGCTGACACCCAATGGTAGTTCCGGGGCTATATTCCCCATTGCCAGGGCGTATACTTTTGGAGCGAGTTTAACTTTCTAAAATAACCGAGAATACCCATGAAAAAATTCATATATTCAATCTTACTGCTGGTCTTTTTCACAGGTTGTGATTCAGACTTGCTTGATTTGCAATCGTTGACGGAGCCGACCGATGCTACCTTCTTTTCGAATGAGCAGGAGTTGGACCTTGCCCTCACCGGAGTTTACAATTCGTTGGTCTGGCTTGGTGGGTATACCATGCCAGTACAAGTAGCCATGGATAATGGTGCCACGGATGTGGGTTTGGTTCGGGGTGGTTTTACGGGATTTGACGAACTCGGTGCTGGTTCCCATAGTGCCAATACCGGTGGTTTTCAAAGCACCTACGCCCATATGTACCGAGGGATTGGTCGTGCCAATAACCTGATCAATAACCTGGATCGGGCTTCCGGTGTGGTTTCCCAGGCCCGATTGAACCAGATCAAGTACGAGGCGATGGTACTTAGGGCCTATTTCTATCATTATCTGGTGTTTCTGTTCGGTGATGTTCCCTACAATGATCAGATTATAACAAATCCCGCCGATGGCTTATTGCCCCGGGTTAACAGGGAACAGGTGATCGATAATATTTTGGCAGACCTGGCAGAAGCTGCACAGAACCTGCCTGCCACCGCGTCGGAGCGTAACCGGGTTTTTCGTGACGTGGCACTTGGTCTACATGCACGGGTAGCCCTGTATGCCGGAAGATACCGTGAGGCCGCCACCTCCTCCTTGGCAGTGATTAAGGGCGGTAACCTGACCCTTCATCCAAACTATGAGCAGCTATTTACCCCCGCGGGCGAAGGCTCTAGGGAGGGGATACTTGCCATGCCATTTAGAGACGGTTTTGGCCCGTTGCCGCAATTTCCTACTGCCCAAGGATCCAGGGTATTCGGTGCCTTCAGTGTGGTTGTACCCACGCAATCGATGGTGGATAGTTACGAAGCGATAGACGGATTGCCGATCGACCAGTCTTCTGTATACGATCCTACCCGTCCCTTTGAAAACCGGGATCCACGCCTAAAAGCATCGATCATCACTCCGCAGAGTCATTGGGGAGGGATTATATTCGAGAGCCACAAGGACAGCCTGATCGTACGGAATGTGAACGGTACCGTTCGTGGACAGAACAACGATTCCAGGACCGTTATCTGGCCTGCAGCCTTCTGCGGATACTTGTGGAAGAAGTATACCAACGAGGCATCCCAAATGATCAATCGGGGATGGAGCGATACGGACTTTATCCTTATGCGCTATGCCGAGATCCTGCTCATTTATGCCGAAGCCAAAATTGAACTCAACGAAATAGACGCTTCCGTTCATAACGCGCTAAACCGCGTGAGGGCGAGGGCTTATGGAGTAGCGGTAGAGGATACCCAAAGTTATCCCGCGGTAACCTCCACCGATCGAAGCTTCTTGAGAACCCTCATCAAACGAGAGCGGAAGGTAGAGTTCGCCAACGAGGGATTGCGCTTCTTCGATATCAGAAGATGGCAGATTGCCCATAAGGTGCTTCCCGTACCATTGTTTGGAAGGGTGTTGGATTTTGCCAATGCGCGTTACACACCTTCCATAGATGAGGACGGTTTTGTATCTTATGCCGGAATAGAACACCAGTATGACCTGAATACCGATGCCCGTTTTCCAAATGCCGTGAGGATATTCAACAATCCAAGGGATTATTTGCTGCCCATACCTCAGGCAGAGATTGATACGTATAGGGCAAATGGCGCGACACTTCCCCAAAATCCCGGCGGTTATTGATCGCTTAAGTTAATTTAGAGAATACATGATAGATAAAAAGCTTCTTATTTTCCGGTTTATTTTGTGTTCCTTGGTGTTGCTGACCCCTAGATTGGGGTCAGCAACACGCTTTGGGTTTTCAACCATCGAAAACGACTCCTATCGTTTTCAGCCACTTGGCAATTCGAATCAGCCGGGATCGTGGCAGGTCGAACGGAAGGAAAAAGGTACTGTTTCCCGTGTTATTTCGCAGGAGTTTATTGTCTTATTTTCCAAGGATGACCCCGGGTACAGTTTTGGAAAGCGGGCGACCGGAGGATCTCCCGTAGCCTTGTGGGGAGAACGGCAGGAGATGGATGGTTGGATTGACAACGAGCAGATTGTCATCAATCCCGTAAGCTACAACGTATCGGGAAGCACCGTGGTTTTTCAGTTCCAAAGCCACCCCCTTTTTGAATTTGAATCTAAGGTGTCCCTGCCCAATGGAGCGGGTGTTCCGGAGATTTCCTGGATCCTTCGCCCAAAAGTGGACGGCTACTTCGGGGTAGTGTTTACCGGACTTGAGGGGAAAAACCCTTCCCAACTTGATTTTCTCTATCAGCCACTGATATGGTCATGGAAGCGATTTCCCGAGCAGGCAGTCGTAACACCCGAATCCTATGCCACAACGCCCGCGGTGTTCACCAACTATCAGGGAGCAACCGAAGGACTGGCTATTCCCTCAAAGGAAATACCCTACCGCTTTGCGACAGCGGAAAACTCGCGGTTTGGGTTGCAGCTTCGCACCGGGGATGCTAAGGCCAAGCCAATGGTAATGGCCCCGCTTTTGGGAGGCGAGGGATCCTACCTTGCATCAGGAGCAAGCAGTTCCTTTTCGGTGCAGTACTTCTTGGAGCCCGGTACCTGGGTAGCCGGAGCAGATTACCTGTATCAGCAGGTGATGGATTATCCCCTGGAACGGCAAAATGCCATGGTTTCACTGAATGAGACCTTTCATAACATGATCGACCTGGCCATGGACGATTACTACTCCGGGTGGATCGATGAATACAAAGGGTATGATTACAAGTTTGACGTACCCTTCACCGTCAAAAATGTCTCGGCCTTGCATCCATTGAGTATTGCGCTGACAACGGACAATCAGCAGATCTACGACCGAAGAGGTCTTCCTATGTTGGAGTATCTCATGTCCCGGGAAAAATACCTGTATGCGATCAATGCATTTCCTGAAAAACAGACTCAAAATCCATCCCATTTTCTTAAAGGCCCGGCCATGGAACTTTGGGAAATGGCCAGCATTCATCAACTCCTAGGAGGAACAAATACGGTCTTTCCCAAAGAAATGGAGCGGCTTTTTGGCAAGAGTAGGCAATTGAATTTACAGACCGAAGTAAGCGGAGCCAGCTGGAAGGACTACTTGGCAAGATGTCTGGTAGGCGACGACCGCAGATACTTGGATTCGGCTATCCGTTTGGCGGATGAGTACTTGGAGCTGACTTTTCATAAATATCCAACTGATTTTTCTACCAATGCGGGCCTTAGGGATGCCCAAGCCACCTTTGTAAACGACTACTCCACTACCTGGCAAGAGTTGTTGGAATTATACGAATTAACACTAGACCAAAAATACCTAGATGCAGCTTATGAAGGAGCCAAACAACTATCCCTCTGGACAAGATCAACCCCTTTTGCTCCCGACAAAGCCATTGTAGTTAACGAAGGCGGCAAGGTGGAGGGTATTTTTCCCGGAAGAAGGTTTAAGGCGGACAGCTACGAATGGCAGGAGTTTGACATGACTACCCGCATTCAGGAGCAGAAAGTACCTGCCTGGCACACTTCCCTGGTGGGATTGCTTCCGGAGCAGCCCGGTACCTATGTCTATGGACCGATCATGCTTTTTCATCAGGCGGGCGCAATGCTAAGAATGGCTCAGCTCAAAAATGACGAGACGCTGCGCCGAATAGCCTACAACGGAATTTTGGGACGTTACAATAATTTCCCCGGTTACTATTTCACCTCCCTACAGACGAACGTGTACCAGCAAACGAATTATCCCCTGCATCCCTATTTGGACGTTAAATACAACGCGTTATTTTACAACCATATTTGGCCGCATATAGCGTTACTGCAGGATTTTCTGGTAAGCGACGCGCACCTTCGGACCGATGGAGCGGTTGATTTTCCGTCTCTCTTTTCACCGGGCTATGCCTTTCTGACCAATAAGGTGTATGGCCATGCGGCTGGATCAATCTATGGCCATCCAAACGTAAGGCTGTGGTTGCCCAAAAATCCTTTTTTTACCAAGGAAATTGGATTCAACCACGTGTTGGGAAGGGATGGGGAAAATACCTACCTCGTATTGATGAACACAAGCAATAGGTACATCAACGACACCATCCACCTGCGCAAAGAGGTTTTCAAGTGGGATGAAGGCCGCCGTTATGCCGCCGTTTCATTGGGAACCCAGGGAGCCAATGAAGTTCGGTTCGTGGAGTCGGGAAGGCTGGCCATCCAAATTCCGCCCTTGGGTACTTCGGTGATCAAGATCGAGGGAATGTTCCAGGAGTCCTCTTTTGGAGTTGCTTTACCAGAGGCATCAGCTTTGGAAAACAATGATTTTGTCCGAAGGGAATATGCTGCGGCCTCGTTGGGAACCATTACCGGGATGTCATTGAAGGTAAGTGACAATTATAAGGATATCTATGTATTTAGTTCTGCAACCGAAACCGAGACGGCCAAGGTAATTTGGTCCTACCAGTTAGGAGAGGATGAGTGGGAGGAGATTTCGGACGAAGTCTATCCGTTTGAATTCAGCCTTCGGGTCAAAGAGCCTCATAAGGCAGTTCGATGGAAGTGGACTTCTTATGATCCTCAAGGTAAAGCACATGAAACAGAGGTACATTTGTTACGATAGAGCGAATTTGGGCTGATTAGTGCCGTGTAAAAAAAAGGAAAACGTTAAAAACTTGACAACTATGTTAACTTCCGCGCAATTAGAAGAATTCAACAAACAAGGATTTCTTGTTCTCAGAGGTTTTTTGTCCGCTGAAGAGGTGGGTTTATTGTATCAGGTCTCTGCGCAGGACAACGCATTGACAGAGCATACCTATTCGGTATTGGACGCGAATGGAAACGAATCCAAACTGGCTCTTTGGAACAATCCGGGGGATGATCCTTTTGGGATGCTTTCCCGCGATGAACGGGTGGTTGGTGCCGTGGGTCAGCTGATAGGTGGCCCGGTGGCCCATTTTCATTCGAAAGTGATGCAGAAGTCCCCTCGCGTAGGGGGAGCATGGGAATGGCATCAGGATTATGGGTACTGGTATAAAAACGGGTTTTTGTTTCCGGATGAGATGATCAGCATCATGTTTGCGCTGACGCCAGCTACCAGGGAGAATGGTTGTTTGATGGTGTTGCCGGGCTCCCACAAGATGGGGAGGATAGAGCATGGCAAAGTAGGGGAACAGGTAGGAGCTGCATTGGATAGGGTGGCGCGTTTTGAGGAGCGCGTTGAGCGGGTTTACTGTGAGCTGATGCCCGGAGATGCGTTGATTTTTCACAGCAATCTTCTGCATGCTTCCAACCCAAATACCTCGGACAGTCCTCGTTGGTCGATCATTTCTTGTTACAATACCCTCCAAAACACCCCATTTCAGGAGCCTGCCTCCTGCTTCCAGGAGGTGTCAACGGTAGGTGCAGGATCATTGCTCCACGCTTCCCAGCAGGGATTTGACTCCATAGCCTTCAATAAAAAGAAAACAGATATTTCCTTAAACTAGCCCATGGTGCTTCCCAAACTACCCTTGACTATTGTTTCCTGTGTAGCATTTCTGCTCGCCTTCGGATCGTCGGCGCCTGCCCAATCCGACTACGAAAAGGATCTAGACGGCACCTGGAAGTTCAAAACCGACCCAAACAACCTGGGAGAGTCGGGGCAATGGTTTCGGAAGGATATCGATGCCCAAGGCTGGGATGATATGGAAGTGCCGGGAAACTGGGATCTGCATAACGAATACGCACATTACGTCGGCAAGGGTTGGTATACCAAAAGCTTCTCTCTTCCGTCTGACTGGGGATCCAAGGCGATCTTCCTTGCTTTCGAAGGGGTCTACCATGACTGCACGGTCTGGCTCAATGGTGAGAAGTTGGGAGAGAATAATTCGGGATTTCTTCCGTTTGAATTCGATATCAGTACGTTGATTGACCGGGTAGGGGAAAATACCCTTACGGTGTGCGCGGACAACACCTTTAAGCGGGGAGCAATCTGGAACTGGGGCGGTATCCGTAGACCGGTGAAGCTATCGGCCTACGATGGGATACGCATCACCCGGCAGCATATCACCCCTTCGGTAAATCTGGAGAAGAAGGAAGCTGAGGTGGGGATCCGTGTATTTCTGGAAAATTACACCTCTGAATCGAGACTTGTTTCAGGGGAATTGTTGCTTTCATCCAAAACGGGATTCCGACGTGTGCTGCCTTTTTCCACGTCGGTTCCCGCAAATGGTCGGCAGGAGGTTTTTGTCACCACGCAGATCCGAAGAGGGGACTTTCATTTATGGCATTTCGACGATCCTTTCCTGTATGCGTCAGAAGTTACGCTGAACGGCATAAGCCATGCCTCGCTCCGTAATTCATTTGGACTCAGAAAACTGGAAATAGATCCGGAGAATTACCAGATGCGTCTAAATGGAGAGTCTGTCCGACTTATGGGGGTAAATTTGGTTCCTGATGCGAGAACAAGCGGTAATAGGTTGCCCCGTTGGCAGGCGCAGCGGGATGTGGATTTGATGAAAAGCCTAAATGCTAATTTTTCCCGTCTTTCCCATTTGCCTCTTCCCGAGGATCTGCTGGACTACCTCGATCAACGCGGCATATTGATCGTGTCCGAGATTCCGCTTTGGGGCTTTGATCCACTCGCCGACCCGGACAACCAAGTACCTTTTGATTGGCTAAAACGATTAATCGAATTGCAGTACAACCACCCCTCCATCGTTGGATGGAGTACCGGAAATGAAATTGGGTATTATCCAGGTGCCAGGGAATACGTGGCAAAGAGCGTTGACTACGTCCGGGGAATTGACAGTACCCGATTCGTAACCAACGTCACCTATACGGCCCAGTTTGAAGATGACTACATTCGGTTTACTGACTTGGGCATGCTGAACAAGTACGGGCGTAACCTGGCGCCTGTGACGAGGCAACAGCATACTATGCATCCCGATAAAGTGATGTTCTACAGCGAATACGGTATCGGACAATTTGGAGAAAGCCTGGACGCCACCTTCGAGATTGGCCCGCTGATCGATTCCCTCCGTAATTTACCTTACTTGATAGGAGCCTCTATTTGGACTTACAACGACTATCGGAGCAGCTATGTAGGCACACAGGAGCGGTCGGAAAACCGATCTTGGGGGGTTGTGGACGCTTACCGACGAAAGAAGAACGCTTATTATGACCTTCAAAAGGAACATGCACCACTTCGGGCAATGAATGTGGCAGTAGTCAACCAAAACGCCACTATCGTGCTGCAGCCCAGAACCACGCTCGATCTTCCCGCCCATTCCGTCCGTGGGTATAAAATCAGTTACCGGCTTTTGGATGGCAATAGGACCGTATTGGAGTCGGGCTTTGTCGATGTTCCCACGCTTGTACCGGGAGACCCCATTACAAACCAAACCGTTGAATGGCAGACCCAGGATGCCTATGCGCTGGAGGTTTCCCTGCTTTCCCCTCAGTTGGACAAGGTGCTGGATACCCTGGTGTATTTTCAGTATCCTAGGAAACCCCTTCAATTTCAGGTGTTTGGAGGGAGAACCGAACAAAATAGTGTTCCGGCCAAATCAGGAGGCATACGGGTGTTTTACGAGGAAGTACCTCATGCTGTCGCGTACAAGCTACGCTATGGAATCGGTCGGTTGGACCAGGAAACGGCTCCTACCAGGGAGTTGGTTGCCGATGTGAAGGGGCTGGAGCTTGACCAAAACTACCTGGTTCAGGTCGTGGCCGTGAATTCCCATGGGGAATCAGGGTCGGATCCAATGGAGGTTTCCACCGACCGACGGGCTTTTTTACCTCCTGCGGTCAGGTATGTAGAACCTACAAACGAGGGTTTCTATGTGGCCTATACCACGGAGGAAACCGATTTTCTGTATCGCATTCGCTACCGGGTTGAGCAGGGAGAGGAGAAAATCATTCAATCGACCACCCCAGGCATGATGGCCGTCCGCAACCTTGAAAATGGTCGTCCCTATACCTTCGAAGTGCAGCGCGTGACGGACAGTAATTTTTTCAGCCAATGGAGCAAGTCCTATACGGTCGTGCCTGATGGGGGACTTGCCCCGGCCGTACCGAGCTTGGAAGCCGTAAGCCGAAAGGGGCCGACAGCCCTATTGTCCTTTTTGCCGGTGCCAAAGGCAACTGCCTACGAGGCAGCGTATAGGGAGTTGGGCGCCGCAAACTGGGAAACACTGGGTGTAAATCGAACAGAGGCATATTTTATCCAGCTAGATGGTCTGAAAACCAACCGCACCTACGAGTTTCGGCTGGCAGCCATCAACGAAAATGGAACGTCTGTCTACAGTGAAGTGATCCGGAAATAAACCCATTTGCCATGAACCGTCTATCCAGCGTATTTGTCGTTTTTGTTTTAGCTACGTCGGTCACGTATGTTTCTCCACGTATGGCACCGATCGATACCAAAAGGGAGTTGATCTATCAGGTGGATTCTGACTCAACGCGGTACGATCTCTGGCTTGAATTTGACGGAAACGATAGGCCTCTTCAGTATACGGCGGAGATATTCACGCCCGTGTGCTATTCAAACAAATGCTATCCTGTTTTTATTGATTTTTATTGGGACTTGCTCGGGAATTTTGATCGGTATGAAATGCCTGACGGCAAGATACTTACCAAATTGGATCACTTGCCATTTGAACCAGCCGACTACGAGCAGATGCAGAAAATTCTCCGAAACCCAAATTCGCTGCTCAAGAATTTTGCCGTGGAAGAATTGGTGGTTGGCGCGGAAACCGCCGAGTCCAAGGGAGTGGATGCGGTCACGGGGGCTACTTCCAAGACCATTCAAAACGAGGTCATATCCGGTGCAGTGTACTCCTGCTACACCTTGTGGCACCTAGCCCATGGTGAGATCACGGATCTTATCCGCACCCAGACCTCCGAACGGGTGTCTGATGCGCTTTTATTGGATTTTTTGCGCAGTAAAAACCACCGGTATCAGTACTGGGCGGTTGATAGGGTATTGGAGACGGAGAGAGCATTTTCCTCTCCCTTTGAGAATCCCTTGTTGGCCCTGCTGGGCAGCGATAATTTGTTTGTGGCGGAATACCTCCTGGCCAAGGTTCCCCTGTCGGCTTGGTCTGTTCCCGAACGGCAGCGTCTTCTGATGCAGACGTACTTACACCGCCCCTATAGGCTGCAATTAAAGGTATTGGAACGAATGAAAGGGATGGTATTGGAGGAATCGGTGGTTAAGGAACTCATCTCCCAGATACCCGCCTCCAACCCGGCGCAGCGTGAGCGGATTATGGCTGTGGTGGAAAGTCAGCCGAAGCTTTCGCGAGCAACCATAGGGCTGCTGGATGGCATGGCCGAGGCAAACCAACTGAAACCTTTCTGGAGATAGGTGGGCAAATGCCGAAATTATAAATGAATGTAATATAGAAATTGAACCTAAAATAATTGACTATGAAGAGAATACTATTGTTTGTGTCTGGCTTATTGCTTTCCCTTCATGGGATTGCGCAAAGCCGTTTGTTTGTGGAAGCAGAGTCTTTTGCCAATACCGGAGGCTGGGTTATTGACCAGCAATCCTTCGATGTCCTGTATTCTTCCTACCTGATGGCCCACGGGATGGGCAAAAAGGTGGCAGACGCGGAGACAGAGGTAGAGTTTCCTCAGGCAGGAACCTACCATGTGTGGGTTCGAACCAAGGATTGGGCTCCTTTTCCCAAGGGCCCGGGTGAATTCAGACTGCATGTGGGAGATAAGGTGATCGAAAAAACGTTCGGTGCCGATGGATCGGCTGCCTGGCAATGGTATTATGGAGGTACCGTAACGGTGCCTGCCAAAAAGACCCGTCTTAAGGCGGAAGACCTGACGGGTTTCAACGGGCGTTTCGATGCCGTCTATTTTTCAACGTCCAAAGATGATACCCCGCCCAACGATAATTTGGAGTTGTTGGCCTTCCGAAAGAAGATGTTGAAACTTACCGATGGGCCTACCGATGCGGGTCATTTTGATCTGGTAGTTGTGGGAGGGGGCATTGCCGGTACGGCCGCCGCCATTTCTGCCGCAAGGATGGGGCTTAAGGTAGCCCTGATACAAAACCGTCCGGTTTTGGGAGGAAACAACAGTTCGGAAATCCGCGTGCACCTGATGGGTAGGGTAGACCAAAACCACTATCCCCGACTGGGCCGTATTGTGCGTGAATTGGACAATGGAGACCCGGGCAATGGCAACCCCGATGCTGCCCGCTATGGAGATCAGCGTAAAATGGAGGTAGTGGCTGCAGAGCCCAATATCACGCTCTACCTCAATACGCATGTGTACGAGGCAGAAATGGATGGAACCAAGATCAAATCGGTGGTAGGGCGTGATATCCGTACCAATCAGGAGTTTAGGTTTTCGGGCACCTATTTTTCAGACTGTACGGGAGATGGTACACTGGGGTATCTGGCAGGCGCTGAGTACCGCATGGGCCGGGAGAGTAGATCAGAAACGGGAGAGTCATTGGCCCCTGAGGTAGCAGATGATTTTACCCTGGGCACATCCAATCTTTGGGCTTCCTTGCCCAAAAACGAGTCAACTTCTTTTCCGGAGACACCTTGGGCAATTCCCTTTTCGGATGAATACCATATAGACGACCACAAAGCCGACTGGCAGTGGGAAACCGGATTTGGCAACTTCAATACCATCTACGAAGCGGAGGAAATCCGAGACCATAACCTACGTGCCATTTACGGAAACTGGTCTTACCTTAAAAACAATAAGGGCGACAAGTATAAGAACCACGAATTGGCCTGGGTGGCCTATATAGGTGGAAAGCGTGAATCCCGTAGGCTGATGGGCGACCATATTTTGACCCAAATGGACATACAGGAGGGGATCAATTATCCGGACGGGTGTGTTACCGCCACCTGGACCATAGACCTGCATTTTCCGGATGAGCGAAATTCGAACTACTTCAAGGGTGAGGAGTTCTTTGCCGCCACTACCCATATCAAGGTGGCACCATACACCATTCCCTACCGTAGCCTGTATTCCAGAAATATCGATAACCTGTTTATGGCAGGCCGTAACATCAGTACTACCCATGTGGCATTTGGAAGTACGCGGGTAATGCGTACCTGTGGGATGATGGGAGAGGCGGTAGGCTATGCGGCCTATGTAGCCAAGGCTTTTGGTACCAGTCCACGCGGTGTTTATGCAAATCATTTGGATACCTTTATGGGCATCATCGAATCACCGCTTAACATACTGCCGGTAGTTCCTTTGCAAAAAAATTAGTAAATCAGCGCAATCATCAAATCAGCGTAAGTTAACGTTAGCCGAACCGCACCTTTTCGATGCAATCCCTAGACTATATATCCATCTTTGTTTTTACGCTGATTATCCTTGCCGCCGGCCTTTCATTTGGAGGTAGTGGCAAGGATATGAAGTCTTTTTTTGCCGCAGGCGGAGCTGTGCCCTGGTCCATCAGTGGCCTGTCCCTGTTTATGAGCTTTTTTTCGGCCGGCACATTTGTCGTTTGGGGATCGATAGCTTATCAGTGGGGTTTTGTGGCCATCACCATACAGATGACCATGTGCCTAAGCGGGTTCCTGATCGGAAGGTGGCTGGCACCCAAGTGGAAGCAGGCCGGTTCGCTTACGGTGGCGGAGTACCTGACACGACGTTTCGGAAAATCCACCCAGCAGTATTACACCTATTTGTTTCTCATACTATCCCTTGGCTACACAGGTGCCTTCCTTTACCCCGTGGCCAAAGTCCTCAATGTGGTGACCGGAATGGACATCTATTGGTCGATTTGGGTGCTGGGAGGCATGATCATGGTGTATACTGCCGTCGGCGGTCTTTGGGCGGTGGTGGTAACGGACGTGCTTCAGTTTGTCATCCTGACCGCCGCCGTGCTGATCGTTTTGCCCTTGGCCTTCACGAAGGTGGGAGGAGTCGAACGCTTTATTGCCGATGCGCCGGATACCTTTTTTAAGGTATTTAACGGGGAGTACACGCCGGTATTTATCGTGGCCTTTATCCTGTACAATACGATTTTTATTGGGGGCAATTGGGCCTATGTGCAACGGTATACGTCGGTGGCCACCGTGCAATCCGCACGGAAGGTCGGCTACCTGTTTGGAGCTTTATATCTGGTTAGCCCCTTTATTTGGATGGTTCCGCCCATGGTCTATCGCTTGATAGATGATAGTTTGCTCGGATTGGATGCCGAGGGTGCCTATCTTCGTATGTGCATGGAAGTGCTGCCGGTTGGCATGCTGGGATTGATGCTCGGAGGCATGGTCTTTGCCACAGCAAGTTCGGTGAATACGTCGCTGAACCTGGCCGCCGCCGTGTTGACCAACGATGTGTACAAGCCGCTTTTTCCCCGGATATCGGAAAGGAAGCAGATGAAGTTTGCGCGTGTGGCCACGCTGGCTTTCGGGTTGGGAACAATAGGTGTGGCCTGTTTGGTGCCCTTGGCCGGGGGGATTGTGGAAGTGGTGTTGAGCATCGGTGCCGTCACGGGTGGGGCGCTTTATGGCCCGGCAATTTGGGGTCTCTTTTCTCCCTATCACACCGGAAAATCCATTCTCCGTATTACCTTGATTAGTTTAATCGTCAACGTGGGCTTTAAATTTGGCCTTTTTGGGGTACTGCTGGACAGAAGCGGTGAGATGTTGTTGGGCGTCTTGTTGCCGATTGTTTTGCTGGCTGTCGTTGACGTTTACAAGCGTTTTCAGGGAAATACCGTCCTTCAAACACTGGATGTAGCCGAAGAGTCGAAGGAAAGTATCCAATCGGGACTGGAGCAAAATGCGTACGGCGTGAGGGTTATCGCCTACGCGTTAATGGCCACCTCCTTGATGTTTTTTGTGTTGGGTTTTCTCACCGAGGAACTGGCTGCCTGGATGATATGGTTTTTTGGCGGAGTCATTCTGGTATTGGGAGCAAGGCTGTTGAAAGCAGGTCGCGTGGAAAAAGGAGCATATTTTAAGAAATAACAATAGCTATATGATAAGAGAGGAATCTAGTTCTGATGTACGAAAATTAAAGACCGACGAGATCTATTCCGACTTGGTAGTAGTGGGTGGTGGCATGGCCGGAGTGTGCTGTGCGATTACCGCTGCCCGTCAGGGGGTCAAGGTGACTTTGGTTCAGGATAGGCCGGTTTTGGGAGGCAATGCGTCCTCCGAAATCCGGCTGTGGATCCTTGGTGCCACCTCGCACATGGGAAACAACAACCGATGGGCCAGGGAAGGAGGCGTAATCGATGAGATCTTGGTGGAGAACATGTACCGCAATCCCGAGGGCAACCCGTTGATCTTGGATACGGTGCTGATCGAGAAAGTGACGGAGGAACCTAACATCAAACTGCTTTTGAATACGGCGGTTTATGAGGCCGAAAAATCGGACGACGGCACGATCCGTGCTGCGGTGGCATTTTGCAGTCAGAACAGCACGCGCTACCGGCTGCTCGCCCCCTTGTTTGTCGACGCATCGGGGGACGGGATTCTGGGCTTTTTGTCCGGTGCCGCTTTCCGCATAGGTGCCGAAGGAAAAGAAGAGTTTGACGAGCAATTCGCCCCAGATACACAGTACGGGGAGCTGCTTGGGCATTCAATGTATTTCTACAGCAAGGATACCGGCAAACCCGTCCGCTTTGTGGCGCCTTCTTATACGCTGAAGACATTGGACCAGCTTCCCCGTTTCAAATCCTTCAACTTGAAGCAGCATGGCTGTTGGCTTTGGTGGGTGGAGTACGGCGGACGCCTGGATACCATCCACGAGAGCGAACGGATAAAATGGGAGCTTTGGAAGGTCATCTACGGCATTTGGCATCACATCAAAAATTCCGGCGAATTCCCCGAAAAGGAAAACCATACCCTCGAATGGGTGGGCACCATTCCCGGAAAGCGGGAGAGCAGGCGGTTTGAGGGAGACTTTATGTTGACCCAGAAGGACGTAGTGGAGCAACGCGCTCATTACGATGCAGTATCTTTTGGGGGTTGGGCGCTGGATCTACATCCTGCCGACGGCGTCTATGGTGACAAGCCCGGTTGTACCCAGTGGCATAGCAAGGGCGTGTACCAAATCCCCTACCGTACCATGTACAGCCGAAATATCCAAAACCTGTTTCTTTCCGGAAGAATTATCAGCGCTAGCCACGTGGCCTTTGGTTCTTCCCGGGTCATGGCCACCTGCGCCCATAATGGGCAGGCTGTCGGAATGGCCGCTGCTATTTGCAAGGAAAAGGGACTGTTGCCCAAAGGCGTGTCGTCACCTGAGCTGATCGGAGAGCTCCAACGAAGATTGGTGGCCGGAGGACAATACATTCCGGGGTATAGATTACACGATGACGAGGAGCTTGCGCATCAGGCAGAAATCAAGGTTTCTTCCACCTATAAACTAACTACACTGCCCTTTGACGGGCCGTGGCGAAAACTCGATTTTGCCATGGCCCAAATGCTCCCAGTGGGCAAGGGAAGCATGCCGAAAATAACCGTTGAATTACAGGCGGATGTGGCCACGCAGGTATCTGTTCGATTGATGGCTGCGGCAAAGCGGGGCAATTTCACCCCCGAAGTAGTGTTGGGCGAAACCGTACTTTCGCTGGAAGCGGGTGTTCAACTACAGGAGATCGCGTTCGATTATACCCAGAAGGATGAGTCCTATCTTTTTCTGGCTTTCTCTCCCAACAGCGAGGTAGCCGTCAGGCAAAGCCTTACGCGTTTGACCGGATTGCTCGCCGTTTACCAGCGGTTTAACAAAGAAGTGGCTACCAGCAGCCTCCAATCTCCTCCCGAAGGAATTGGCATAGAAAGTTTCGAGTTTTGGCTGCCGGAGCGGCGACCTAACGGGCACAACCTTGCATTCTCCTTGAGTGAACCCCTGCAGGTGTATGAAAAGCACAACTTGACCAATGGGGTTTTTCGCCCTACGACGGGAACCAATGCGTGGATGGCAGCCACGGACATGGCTCAAAACTGGGTGGAATTGTCCTGGAAGGAGCCACAGCAAATTGGAATCATTAAGTTGTATTTCGATACCGATTACGATCATCCGATGGAGTCGACCCTGCTTGGTCACCCTGAGTCGGAAATGCCCTTCTGTATCCGCCAATTCACCATTCTGGATGGAAAGGGTAAGGTGCTGGCGTCCGTGGCAGATAATCATCAGAGCATGTTTGCCCTTGAGCTGGCGGAAGCCGTGGTCACAGACCGTATCCGGGTAGAAGTAGCGCATCCACTGCCTGAAATTCCGGCTGCGTTATTCGGCATCACCTGTTATCCTAAGAAAAAATGATCCATAAGGCTTTCCCACGGTTTACGCTATTAGCCGTATTGTTGATTTATGCACCTCTCGCTATGGCACAGCAGAACCTGTCTTTTTCCGGCACCGCAACTGGCAGCTCGGAGGTAACGGGCTTTGCGCCTGCCAAGGTGCTGGACAACGATGCCAATACCTCTTGGCGAAGTGCCTCGGGTGACAGTAATCCCTGGATCGCTGTTCGGCTGCCGGGAGCTACGGAGGTGGTGGACGTGTCCCTCCAGCTGGGCTCCACCAATCGATCTTCCAAATTGCAGCTTCAGTTCCTACTGAACGGGGAGTGGCGTAGCATACAGGATGTGCCCTTGGACGGGGAGCCGATGGTGACGATTAAGTTGGAAAAGCCCTTGCTTACCGACCGCCTGAGGATTCAGGCCATGGATGGGGCAGGGCTGGAAATTTCTGTCTTTAATCTCATAGGTCAATCCTACGTAGATGAGTCGGTCGGCGAGGTGAAGAAAATATTGGTGAACCAAAGTGGCTATAACCTGAATCGGCCCAAGGCATTTACAGCCCCGGAGGCTTCTGACGGATCCCGGTTTGGGATTTTCTCGGTGGATCGCCCCGAAGCTCCGCTCTTCGAAGGAGAAGTGGTTGGGGGAAAGGGCTATTTCCACGAGTTTAATCCGCTGACGGAGGAGGAGTTTGTTGTTAAGATCGGAGATTGGGAATCGTTTCCCTTTCGGATAGGTCCCAATTGGCTGGAGCGTGTCACTTACAGGTCCATGGTGGACTTTATGCTGGGTGCCCGCCACCTCGTGGGAAATGTGACCGAAAAACGTCCCATATCGTTCGAATGGCGGGACGGGGATTTTTTTAATTGGTCGCTTCAGACGCTGGTAGCCATGTACCTTTCCAATCCGGTGGCCTACATGCGCATGGAGGTGAAGGGCAGCTATGTTTCCAACGATTCGTACCCTGCGGATTACCGGGGGCTTTGGGGTGCATTGGATCCCTTTGCGCCGGGCACACCGGATGTGGTGCAGCTGATCCACTGGGACGCAGACGTGAAGGTGTCCATGAAGCTGGATCATGAGATGCAAAAGGCGGAGTTGGCCCACTTTCTGTACGCCTGGCCCTACCTCAGTCAGTGGCTTCCCCGGCAGAACTTCGAGGCGGTGTATGCTTTTGCCAAGTCTGTATGGGCCAAGCCGGACGTTTCCGAACACGCCAATTCGATCTACGACCAAAGCCCTGAACACAACCTACTTAGTCTCAAAACAAAGCTGGGAACCACTAAAGGAGAGATGCCTCCGGGATTCTCGGTGGTTCCCAACCTGATGATGTACGAGGTAGCCAAATCCCAAGGGGAAGAGGATGCCGAAAAGTACTTTGACGCCGCCTTTCGGCAAATGACGTGGATAATCAAACACCTCGATTGGGAGGATCCGATGACGACCAAAGGGCAACGTATGTCCGAGCATATCACCATGCGGGCCTTTCACTATTTTTATTCCCAGTATCCGGATCGCTATCCTGCCGGCTTGAAGGAGAAGGTGACCGATTGGGCGAGGGTAGCCCTTTCCCGTTCCGACAATATGTGGGATTTCCGCAGGTATTCGGAAGACGAATGGACGCCCCCGGGATGGAACGAGACGGGCAATATTCTGGGTTTTCCTGCCGCGGCAATAGCTGCTATGATGATATTGGAGGATACTGAGCTGATAGAGGGTTTGGAACTGCTTGCCTGGTCGAATATGGAGAATGCGTTCGGCCGTAACCCTACCGGAAGGCATTTCTCCTATAAAGGCCCCGAAGAGGTGGAAGGGGTGGATTTGGGATGGTTTAGCCGACATCGGGGCGGTATAGGGCTGCTGGATGAGCTCCCCTTGGTTTTTGACGGCTCGCCCAAGGCTTTTCACTATCCAAATCATCCCGAAGTGGGTAACCTCGGATGGACCGAAGGATGGGTTCAGTTCAATACGGCTTACAATGTAAGTATGGCCTATATGGCTGCCTACTATACCGATTTGTCAGTGGAGAAAATAGATGCAAACAACGGCTTGATTCGCCTTCGGGTGCCGTTGAACTTCGATTACTCCGCCCGGGATTGCATGGCGCTGCCTATTCGAAATGCACAAGGAGCTACGATAAATGTATCCCTGTGCGAGGAAGGGCCATTTTCGGAATACCTCGTCGGTGAATACCGGGTGGAGGGTGACGTGATTGTCACTTCCCAAGGCACCTTGGAGAGGGGACCATCGGGTTCCCTTGAAATCAGCTACGGACTGGGCTATTTCAGGAGATCATTGAGGTTGCCTTAGTGTGATTTTGTAGGAGATCGGGGTCTTTCCCCTGCTTGGGCAAACTATTCCCAAGGGCAGATGTTATATCTTTGTGTGTTCGGGCCGCCATCGGAGCGCCGCATTGGATGCGATGCGGCAGCTGGGCCCGAACGTACATGGATTAATCGGCCCGCTTTTCTATGAAGACCCTAACATACAGTATCCTACACCTTCGGTTTCATTTTTCGGTCTTCCTGCTTCCTGTTTTTCTCTTTGCGCTGGCCGGTATCCAGCATCCCTTTCACACCGACACCGTTGTTTTATTTGTGATCCTTCACCTGTTGGTATATCCTTCCAGCAATGCCTACAACAGCTTGCAGGACCGGGATACGGGCAGTATTGGCGGTTTGAAAAATCCGCCTCCTACTCCTCGGGTGCTGGGGTTGGTAACCTTGGCGTTCGACGGATTGGCCCTGCTGTGGGCGACTTTTGCGTTGGGCTGGGAGGTAGCGGGCATGCTTGCGGCCTACATACTAGCCTCCAGGGCCTACAGCTACCGTTCCGTCCGGTTGAAGCGGTTTCCGGTCATTGGATTTTTGTTGGTAGCATTTTTGCAGGGCGGGCTGGTATACCTTGTGACGACGGTAACGGCATTGGATATCTCCCTGACCCAGCTTTCCGGCAGGGTGCTGTTTGGTACCCTTTGTGCCATGCTGATGATCGGGGCAGGGTATCCACTTACCCAAATATACCAACATGATCAGGACAGGGCAGACGGGGTCGAGACATTGAGCATGAAGCTGGGTGTCCGCGGCACCCTGTTATTCTCCCTGACCTTATTTGGCTTGTTTACCGGGCTGATGCTGTTCTTTTGGTGGGATAGCCCCCCGGCTCCCTTCCTGTTTTTAGTCTTCACCGCTCCTACTGCTCTTTATTTTCTATATTGGACCAGTCGGGTATGGGTCAATGAAGCCCAAGCAAATTATGATAACACCATGCGTATGAACCTGATTTCGACCGTTTCGCTAAATGCCTTTTTCATCACGCTATTACTGATTATGCCATGGAACCTCTGAGAAGTGCGGTCACCTCCATCGGAACCTCCGTGCCCAATAACCGTTATTCCCTGCGGGAATTCATCGATTGGGCAGAGCATACCCACGTGTCGCCTGCGGCCAAGCGAAAATTGGGTTTTTTGGTCAAGGACTCAGGTATTGATGTGAAGCATACAGCCATCGATGATTTTTCGGCCGCTGGAACCGGGGTATTGTACAGCTGGAATGGAAACGGATACCAAGATCCCGATACCCCACAGCGGGTAAGTCACTTTTTACGACTTGCCACCGCCCTAGGCCTGCAAGCGGTGGAAAAATGCCTACAGCGAAGGGCCGTCGGCGTCAACGAAATCACCCACCTGATCAGCGTAAGCTGCACAGGTCTACAGGCACCGGGACTGGAGATCTCGCTGTACAAGGCACTCGGTTTGGGGGAGCAAACGGAGCGGAGTGCGGTAAATTTCCTGGGTTGCTATGCCGTGTTTCATGCCCTCAAGCAGGCCGACTATATCTGTCGGGCAAACCCGGACAGCAAGGTTTTGATCGTGAGTGTGGAGCTATGCTCGCTGCATTTCCGAAACAGTATCCAAAACGACAACCTGCTTTCCACGGTACTCTTTTCGGACGGAGCGGCAGCGGCCCTTGTGGAAGGAAGCGCAACGGCACCTGGTCCCAATCTGAGATGGGAGGCTTTTGCCTCTACGCTGATTTCCGAGGGCAGCGATGCCATGGGTTGGCATATTGGTGCACGGGGGTTTGAGATGATCCTTAGCAGCGCGGTGCCCAAATACATCGGCTCCCATATGCGGGAAGCCTACCTGGGGTTGCTTCGCCAAAATGGCCTATCTCCTGCCGATATGAAGGGATTTGCCATTCATCCGGGCGGAAAGAACATCCTGCTGGCCTTTGCGGATGCGATCGGCTGCGGGGAAGCGGACCTGCAGGTTTCCTTTGAGGTGATGCGCAACTATGGCAATATGTCGTCGGCAACGATCCTATTTGTCCTGGAGCGGATCTTGTACGATCAAAGGCCATCAGGCCACTATTACGCAGCCGCATTTGGTCCCGGGCTCACCGTGGAAAGCGGTTTATTCACCCGCATATGAACTTTGCAACGCGATCCTACGAACCCGAGCTGATGGATGCCCCCCTGCTTTCCAAGGAGGACTTTCATGCCAACTTAGAAGAAATCGTACTTATCAACCGCTACCTCGGCGGCGCATCTGTGACCTACCAAGGTATGCGAATGCTGATACAGCAGGCAGGTTTGAAGCAGGCCCATGTGACCGATATCGGTTCCGGGGCGGGAGACATCTTTGCCTACCTGATCCGCCGGTTCGGCGGCTTTCCGATGACCTATACCGCCGTGGACGTGCAGCCAGAGGCGGAGACCTTTGCCCGTCGGTTCTTTCCGGATAGCTCCCGAAAAGTACAGTGGAGGATTGCCGATTACAGGGAAGTGTTTGAGGAAGCCAATGGCACGGATATCGTTACGGCCAGTCTGTTCTGCCATCATTTGGACGATGCGGCACTTCGGGAGTTCCTGCGGGGTGCCCTCCGGCATGCGCGGATCGGTGTGGTCATCAACGACCTGCACCGGCATCCCTTCGCCTATTATAGCATTCGTCTGCTTACCCGGCTGTTTTCGAAGTCTCGCTTTACACGACACGATGCGCCCCTGTCAGTGCTGAGGGGTTTTACCGGGGGGGAATGGCGGGAGCACCTGCATGAAGCGGGGGTTTCCAAGTATGGCCTCCAATGGCGGTGGGCTTTCCGGCACTTGTTGGTAATCCCGAAAAACGGACAGGTAGTGCGTCAGCCCTAGCAGTAAAAACAAACAAGCCAATGCGAAAGCAGCCATGCAACTAGGCAGGGACAAGAGAAACCGTTAACGATACGTCACCGCAAAAAGCAGCAATGAAACACCCAGTCGTAATCGTAGGGGCCGGATTGGCCGGTCTAAGTTTGGCGATAGAGCTTTCCCGTCGCGGTGTCCCCGTGGTAGTCTTGGAAAAGGATCGGTTTCCAAGGCAAAAAGTCTGTGGAGAGTACATCTCCCAGGAGTCGGAGCGCTACGTCAACTGGCTTGGGGTGTCGACCGAATCCCTGCCGCATATCCATACCCTCCTCCTTAGTTCCCGGTCGGGCAGGCAGGTGACACTGCCGTTGCCCAAGGGTGGTTTTGGCATCAGCCGATGGACCTTGGACAACTTACTGGCGCAGATTGCCGTGGACGAGGGAGTGGACCTGCGCTTTGGTGTCACGGTGCGGGCAGTGGAAGGGAACCGGGTAATCACCGCTTCGCAGGATACCTTGGAAGCCTCTTTTGTGACGGGTGCCTACGGACGGGCCAACCGCCTGGCGGCACAGCGGGTTCCGGCGGGGTCTAGCCACTATGTGGGCGTCAAGTATCAGGTCCAAAGCGATGCGCCCGCAGACCAGATTGAAATGCACATTTTCGGTGGAGGATATTGTGGCTTTTCCAAAGTGGAGGATGACCGGTATTGCCTGTGCTACCTCAGTGAGGCAGGAGCGCTAAAGGCGATGGGAGGGGATATTGCGGCCTTTGAACAGAAATACCTCTACCAAAACCCCAGACTCCGGGAGCGGTTTTCGGAGGCCCGGGTGCTGGGTGAGCGGGTCACCACTTCCCAGTTTCGTTTCGCCACCCACGGGGGTATGCACGAGATGCAATTGCTGACGGGCGATGCGGCCGGCTTTATTCCTCCTATTACCGGCAACGGCATGAGCCTGGCGTTTCGGGGGGCGGCCACCTTGGCCCCCGTGCTGGCAGATGCATGGCATGGGAAGGTTTCAGGGGAGGCACCGTACCTGTTGCAGGAACGCTACGTAAACGGTTACCTACGCAGCCGTATCCGCAAGGGAGTGTTTTTGCAAAACCTGTTGATTCGGCAGAACCTGTTCAGTGACACCCTGCTCTTTGGTGCCCTGCGTGTATTCCCCGCCTTGGGACGGACCCTGGCCAAATCAGCCAGCGGAGAGGATATAGGCCTACCGCACGAGGCACAGGGGCCTGAGCGATAGGGATAAGCGGCTAGGTAGAAATTTCCCGATTTTTTCCGATATTGGCCAGGTACTTCGAGTGAAGTAGCCTTGCTGTGCGTTTTGATGGCAAAGCAATCCGGTGCCAACCCTATCCGCCTAATCCCATGATCCGAACGTTTTTTGTCTTTGCAGTATCCTTTGTTTGGCTTTCCGTTGTCCAGGCCCAGGAGATCAGGATTTACAAGGAAATCGACACCACAAAGCTCGCCATGACCGTATACAGGGCATCGGCGGAAACCCAAAAAGCGGGGGGCATGGCCCCGGCCATGGTGTTCTTTTTTGGCGGTGGGTGGACCGGAGGCAATGTGGCCCAGTTTGAGCCCCATGCCCGGTATTTTTCCCAGCGGGGGATTACCTGTTTTTTGGTGGATTACCGGGTACAAAGCCGTCATGGAACCAGCCCCTTTGAATCCCTTCAGGATGCGAAGATCGCCATCCGGTATATTCGCGCCCACGGGGATGCCTTTGGCATAGACGCCGACCGAATCATAGCGGCAGGCGGGTCTGCCGGAGGGCATCTTGCGGCAGCAGCGGCATTGGTGGAGGACTACGATGACGATACCGACGACACGACGATCAGCTGCATCCCCAATGCCCTGGTGCTTTTCAATCCGGTCATCGACAACGGCCCGGGGGGCTATGGCTATGAGCGGATTGGCGAGGCATTTCCGCGTT
Source organism: Lunatimonas lonarensis (assembly GCF_000390185.1). GTDB lineage: Bacteria > Bacteroidota > Bacteroidia > Cytophagales > Cyclobacteriaceae > Lunatimonas > Lunatimonas lonarensis. Next base: position 88,718 of record NZ_AQHR01000091.1, read on the forward strand.
TTTCGCCGCTCCACAATATCCGCGCCGGTGCACCGCCCACGGTGTTGTTTTTGGGTACCGCCGATAGGCTGATCCCGGTGGAGACCGTGCAGTACTATCGGGTGGTGATGGAGAAGGTGGGCAGCCGCTGTGACCTGTTCCTGTACGAGGGAGCGGGACATGGGTTTTTCAACTACGGCAATATTGACTACTACACCCAAACCCTGCGGGAGAGTGACCGCTTCCTGCAATCCATCGGTTACCTCGGTTCTGAGATTGAATAACAGATTTGTCTTATCTCATATCTTATGTCTAACGTCTAACGTCTCGGAAAAAAGCCTTCGGCGATATATTTGGTTACGTTTGGGAGGGTAGGATTGCTTCGGATTCGTGGTTTTGGAAAGGATGTTGGATGGTAATTTTTGCGAATCTCATATCTAACGTCTTACGTCTTACGTCTCCGACACCGAAAATTACCCCGATCACGGTATTTTCTGGGTGGGAAATAAGCCGTATCTTTATCGGTAGCTGTAGGCAGTGGATCTCGCTGAAGGTTGTTGGGATCCATGGGGTGAGATAGGAATTACCTTGTAAGCGTCGACGAGATAGAAGGTAACCAAACCAGACCAATCCGACAATAAAAAGCGAGAAGGGTCTGGCCAAACCAGACCTATAATAAGTTATAGCACATTAAAAAGAGCCAACGCAAATTCGATGGAACAATTTATAATATGAAGTTTTTAAGGACATTCTCAAAAAGGGAGGTTTTATCCTCATTTTTATCTGCCATTATGATGGTGTCTCTATTCTTTTTTTTCAAGCAGAACAAATTATTTGATTCATATTACTGCTTATTTGGACTGATTATCTTCTTACCTATTTTCCTAAAGCATAGGATTTATTTCTTAGAACATAAAAGAAGGAATAGACTGATTGGAAGATTTCTGCACGATGTAATAACGATTGTTTTTATTGTAATTATAGCCAGTTTGAGCTTGAAGACTGTAGGGAAATTTTATAGAATTGGAAGTCTATCAAACTTGTTTTTTGCCTCATTTACAGCTGTTATAATGGCTGAAATGGCATTTTCAATTTTTAATCAGATTTTGCTCAGGGTCTTTAAAATTCGAGTATGTTAAAGAAGCAGAAACTACTGGGGATAATAATTTGCTTTGTTTTATTGTTTATATCCCTTTCAATAGAATTTTTTAACAAGGATTCAAATCCAGATAGATATAAAGTATGGACAGAAGATTCTGTTCTCAAAGCCGAAGATTTTCTTGGGCAACCACCTTTTTATGGAGGAAGACAGGCAAAAATATACTACCGTGTTAAAGTAATTACTAGTCCCGAAATCAGGGTAGTTACTGAAATGGATAGATTTCAATCTTATATTAAGAAAAACAGAATTTCAGAAAAGTTAATTAGACACGAGGCATATCACCTTAATCTCACTCTTGCATTATTTGTTGATGTCAATGAAAAAATTTTAAGGCAAAATTTGAGCGTTGATGAATCCAATCAATTGACTTTAAGAATATATCATAGAGTTAAACAATATCAAAAGCTATATGATAAGGAAACAAATCACAGCTTGATAGAAGCTCAACAAAATTATTGGGAGTATAAGATTGATTCTATAATGAACAAATCTATTCATTTCCCAATATTTCAAGAGGTAGAAAACATTGAAGTTTATTTTCCCAGTAGGCCAAAAGAATTTGTTTTGGTACTGCCAGATGCAGATTTTAATGGGTATAAACTGGAGAAATACAATATGAAGTTCTGGATTGCCGATGTAAATATGTTGACCAGTGATACATCAGCGATAGAGGATTTTTGGATTTATACTATCGCTAATGAAGGTCATTCAAATATAGTAATCAACAGAGATTATCCATATGAAAGGTCAATTTTTGACTCCTACAGCAAAGATACTGTTGAGAATGAAGTGGTTTTAGACAAATTACTATTAGGAAAAAAGTCCACTTATTGGTTAAGAACGAGATATCCGATAGTTGAAGAAAATGAAGGAGTATATAAAAGAAAGGCTGACCAATTCTTCAACTCATTTAAAGTGCTTGATGAATAAAAAAAACGTGCTATAACATCACCTTGGATACAGCGGGCGGTTCAGAGTAAATAGAAAGTTTAGTACCTTTAAGAAGTTAGGAGTAGACTGGAAGAGAACGGCTCCGAAATGCCCGCCGTCTCCAAGCTGAATCCCGTTACCGGCAAAGCTAAAAAGACACTGCAAACGAACTAAAGACAGCATATAAATTGTAAATTTGCCTTATGACAGACAAAGAAAAAACAGAAACAAAAATTGGAATCTTTTCCTTTTTCGCAGGAGCAGGCTTCCTTGACTTGGGTTTTGAGACAACTCAAGGCTTTGAGACTGTTTTTGTCAATGAATATCACGAGCCTTTTATGGAAGTTTACAAGGCTTCAAGAAAAGGACTTAAAATAAAAGAGCCAATATTCGGACACAGCACAGATGACATTTGTGCATTTCTTGAAAATGAAAAGGCTAAGACACTTAAAGAAAACATACAAAAATCAAAAAAGAACTTTGACTTAGTTGGCTTCATAGGTGGTCCGCCTTGCCCTGACTTTTCGGTTGGTGGAAAAAACAAAGGAATTGCAGGTGAAAATGGAAAACTATCAGGAACATACGTTGAATTAATAGTAAGAAACCAACCGGACTTTTTCCTGTTTGAAAACGTAAAAGGACTTTATAGAACGAAAAAACACAGAGCCTTTTTTGATGAAGTAAAACTTAAACTTATTTCAAACGGCTATTATTTAACAGAGAAGTTAATAAACGCAATTGAATTTGGAGCACCACAAGACCGTGAAAGAATAATTTTAATTGGGTTCAAACGAAGTGTATTATCCGATTTTGGAATGGAACTAAACGGCTCACCAATTCTAAAGTCTTTTGATTGGAACGCCAAAACAATTTACACGGCAAAAGAAATTTTATCTAAAAATTGGCCAAAACAAGAGCCATTTTTAAACAACCAAGAAAGAGCAATTCCAAAAGGGATTGACAAAAAACTAACTGTTCAGCATTGGTTTGATAAGAATGATGTTGAAAATCACCCTAACGCTGAACACTACTTTCAGCCAAGAGCCGGACTTTCAAAATTTTTATCAATCCAAGAAGGTGACGACTTAAAAAAGTCATACAAAAGGCTTCACCGATGGAGATACTCACCAACAGCAGCTTACGGAAACAATGAAGTTCATTTGCACCCTTATAAACCAAGAAGAATTTCTGCTGCCGAAGCATTAGCCATACAATCTTTACCAAAGAATTTCATAATACCAGAGCATATTTCATTATCAAATATGTTTAAGACAATTGGCAATGGTGTTCCTTATTTTGCTGCTAAAGGACTTGCAGAAACGATAAGCGTTTTTATTGAAAAAGTTAAATCAGAAGAATTAAAATATGCGGAAATTATCAGCAAGTAACCTTGTAGCTTACATAAACCAGTTAGACAAAAAACAGGTTTACAATTACGTTAGCCCGAAAACAAAAGGCGTAATAAGAATTGAAGGAGTTGACTTGCCTGAAGGTCCGATAAGAATTAAAAGGTGGAATCCTTCTGCCGGAGAAACTGAAGCAAATCAAAAAGTTGAGAGTATTTCAAGTGAATTGATTTGGAGAGTAGCGAATGCTTTTAATCCTAATCAACCTATCAACATTGACAGAATTTTAGGAGCAAGCTACAATACAAGAAGTGTTTTTGAAGCACTTTTAGCACATACACCTGAATTTTATTTTTGCTATCCGGGTAGAATAGAAAACAAAGGCGGACACACTACAATAAAACACGGACACAAGCACTTAATTTGGAATCCTGACGCACCACACAAACTTGGTGTTTTAGCCAAAATGGAAACAGATATTGTGATTTCTGAAATTCCAGCATTAGACGCTTTTTACGATTCTCTTGTTTTACCTGACAATTTTGAGCGAAAAGAAATTGACCTTGATGTACAAAGACGACACGCTCAAATCCAAATAGCACTATATTTTATCGGGAAGCAACTAAACTTTAGAACTTGGATTGCTCAAAACGACAAAGGCATTTTGTATCAAAACAAAAGAATTGGAGAATTTGATGGTGTTATTGCTTCATTGAAAGACGAAAAACTTATGACTGCTTATGATGATGCAATTCAAGCAGCATTACTGATTGATTGCATTTGGTTCAAGAATGGAAAACTGATGCCAGCAGTTATGGAAGTTGAACATTCAACAGGCGTAACAAGTGGACTAAGCAGAATGAAAAATTTCAAAGACAAATTTCCACCATTCCCGACAAGATATGTAATTGTTGCACCTGACGAAGACAGAGACAAAGTAATTAAGGAAGCTAATAAACCGCAATTCAAAGACTTGGACACGAGATATTTTACATATTCAGCAGTTGAAGAACTTTACGCACTTTGCCAAAGACGAAAACTTAAAGGAGTGACAGAAGAATTTTTGGACTGTTTTATGGAGCCAATACTGAACTAAAAAAGAAGCTCAGCCGGTAACATACAAGGGCTAAACCGAAGTGGAGCGCAGCGGAATT
>NZ_AQHR01000092.1 GCF_000390185.1 Lunatimonas lonarensis
ATAAAAAAGATAGTGGAGGATAACGGATTCGAACCGATGACCTCTACACTGCCAGTGTAGCGCTCTAGCCAACTGAGCTAATCCCCCATTTACTATTCGTCTGGATTCGAACCGATGACCTTCCCGACCGAGTCGGGACGCTCCAGCCAACTGAGCTAATCCGTTTTATTGGTCTGCAAAGATAGATAGTGATTTGAAATCCCCAAATTATTCGGTAGAATAATTTGTGCGTGTCAAAATGCTCCTTCCCAGGGTTATTTCATCGGTAAATTCCAGTTCACCACCAACAGGGACTCCACGGGCTATCGTAGTGATCTTAACGCCAGTGGGTTTAAGTTTGCGGCTTAGGTAAAATGCTGTGGTATCTCCTTCCATAGTGGCCGGCAGGGCAAGAATGATTTCCCGAACGGGTTCTTTATTGGAATCAACTTCCGTCCTCCTCAGGAGTGAGTCAAGGTGGAGGTTGTCCGGACCAATTCCCTGCATGGGGGAGATTACCCCCCCCAGTACGTGGTATAATCCGGTATATTGGGCTGTGTTTTCAATAGCCAATACGTCGGGAATGTCTTCGACCACACAAATGACCGAATGGTCTCTCTTTGGGCTGCTGCAAATAGAACAGACGGGGGTGTCGGAGAGGTTGTGGCAAACCGTGCAATAGGTGGTCCTTGTACGTAGGTCTATAATGGCTTGTGCCAACGACGTAGCGAAGGATTGGTCTTGTTTTAGCAAGTGTAGCGAAAGCCGTAGGGCGGTTTTTTTACCTATGCCGGGTAATTTGCTGATTTCATTGACCGCATCTTCGATCAGCTTGGAGGGGAAGTTCACAAGGAATGGGGTTAGACAATGGTAGCCTGTATACCGGCATCCAAGATGGATTCACACATTGGCTTCAGTTTCTGAAAACTACCTTTCTTGACAGTGCACTTGCCCTTGTAATGGATGATGAGGGAACACTGCTCGGCCTGTTCCGGGGAGTGTCCGCAGACTTTCATTAAAACTTGTATGACATGATCGAAGGTATTCACATCGTCATTGAACACGATTAAATCATGTGATTCCTGGTCGACAATCTCCTCAACCAGAACCTCCTCCTCGGTTTCAATCAAATGTTCTAGTGGTTTCATTTTGCAAAGATAATAAAATGTGACAATTTTAAACCTCTCAAGCCTGATCACATATGGATATCACCCTGATCTTGGCCGTTATAGGCGGCTATTTTTTGCTGTTGTTTTCGATTTCCTGGTTTACGAGCAGAAAGGTTTCTTCCGAAACCTTCTTTACCGGGGACAGACAGTCTCCTTGGTTTTTGGTGGCGTTTGGCATGATCGGAGCCTCGCTATCAGGAGTTACCTTTATTTCTGTTCCCGGTGAGGTCGGCAACAGTTACTTCTACTATTTTCAACTTGTTTTGGGCTATACACTTGGCTATGCGGTTATTGCCAAGGTTTTGCTTCCCCTCTACTACCGATTGAACCTAGTCTCTATTTATGGGTACCTGGAAGACCGATTTGGATTTTGGTCCTATAAAACAGGTGCGTTTTTCTTTATTCTTTCCCGCACCCTAGGGTCGTCTATCCGCGTGTTTCTGGTTGCTTCCGTTTTGCAGTTGATCCTTTTTGACGCATGGGGTATTCCTTTCTGGGTTTCCGTTTTGATGACCGTGACGCTGATATGGCTGTATACCCATAGAGGAGGGATAAAAACGGTGGTTTGGACAGATACACTGCAAACGCTGTTCATGTTGGTTGCCGTATTCGTCAGTATTTGGCTGGTGAAGACAGAACTTGGATACGGGTTTGGTGAAATGGTCGATGCTGTTGCCTCACATCCCTATTCCACGGTGTTCAATTGGAACTGGCAGGAAAGCACCAACTTTTTCAAACAGTTTTTTGCAGGTGCCTTTATCGTCATTGTGATGACCGGGCTGGATCAGGACATGATGCAGAAAAACCTGACCTGCAAGAGTCTAAAGGATGCCCAGAAAAACATGTTTTGGTTTACAAATATTCTGGTGGCGGTAAACCTGGTGTTCCTGACCCTCGGTGTATTGCTGTACCTTTACGCAGAAGCCCGGGGGATTGAATTGCCGTCCAGGTCGGATGATTTGTACCCGTTTTTGGCCAGTACCCATTTTTCCACATTTGCAGGTGTGGTTTTTGTGCTTGGTATCACAGCGGCGGCCTACTCCAGTGCGGATTCTACACTTACCGCCTTGACCACTTCATTTTGCTATGACTTCCTTCAAATTCAAAAGAAATATAAGGTGGCCAAGCAGGTGAGTGTAAGAAAACAGGTTCATCTGGGATTCACGGCCCTTATGTTTATCGTAATTTTGGTAGTAGAATGGCTTAATGACCAAAGTGTTATCAATGCCGTCTTTTTGATTGCCGGGTACACGTATGGACCCTTGTTGGGCCTTTACAGTTTTGGGCTTTTCACTAGCAGAGCCGTGCGTGACCAATGGGTTCCAGTTGCCTCGGTGATTGCACCTGTTTTGGCATTCCTGGTATCTTTAAACTCGGAAGCATTGTTCAACGGGTATAGGTTTGGTTTTGAAATATTGATTTTAAATGGAGGGTTTATGTTTCTTGGCCTCTATTTGCTCAGTTGGCGAAATCAGTCTAAAGCTTAATATACCTCTGTTTTTTTGATCAGAAGGCTGACCGCTGTCCATACGATTATCTTCAGATCCAGCAAAAGAGACCAATTGTCAACGTAAAATATATCCAGTTTGCAACGCGAATAAATGTCATAAAAATTTTTGGTTTCACCACGAAAGCCCTTTGCTTGTGCCAAGCCGGTAATCCCGGGTTTTACGGTATGGCGGTACATAAAATTGGTTATTTCTGCGGAAAAACGGTCATTCATGGGCATCGCGTGGGGGCGAGGCCCTACTATTGACATTTCGCCCAACAAGACATTGATAAATTGTGGAAGCTCGTCCAGGCTTGTCTTGCGAAGTATAGCGCCTAGGCGGGTGACCCGAGGGTCATTCTTGGTAGCTTGTTTAAAATCTGCTTCCCTGTTTGGATGCATCGTTCTGAACTTATAGCAGTAAAACGGCACGTTGTTTTTTCCATGGCGCAACTGGCGAAAAAATACCGGCCCCTTCGAGTCCAGTTTGATCAACAGTGCTATGAGGGGAAATAGCCATGAAAATACAACGACGAAAAGAACACCGCTGACGATCACATCAAATACTCTTTTGAGTTGGTCCTGATTCGGATTTAAAAATTTACTGGGGGCTAAGGTCAGGATTTTAGCTCTCTTTCGAGCTTTTTTTGTATTGACCTTTTGGGACTCCGCGATCAAAGTTTCCGCCATAAGTGATAATTCTGTGTTTTTGACAAAATCAATTGATCTGTGGTCTGCAATAATGTTGCCGAATATTTGATATTCGATTTTACATTGTTAAAAATGTAATTCAAAGATATAAAAATCTATTTTAATTTCCCAAACTAAATTGAAGGCGTTTTAATTTTTGATTTTTTTTTAACCAAAAAAGTGTGTGAAATTCAAACAAAACCAGGAAATGTTACTAAAATGTTAATTATGATGGGTGTTCATTAAAGGTACAGGTTTTTTTCGGGATCCCAGAATACCGACGGAAAATCAACGATCCGATCTCCTTTGATCCTAATCCCCTCTTCGGTAAGCAATTCTTCCATTTTATTCGGATGTTCAAAATGATGCTTTCCCGTCAGGACGCCGTTTCGGTTGACCACACGGTGTGCGGGGATGCTCTCGTCTAGGTGCGAGGCATTCATGGCATATCCTACCATCCGGGCACTGCCCTTTGTGCCCAGGTATGCGGCGATTGCGCCATACGAGGTGACGCGTCCTCGGGGTATTTGACGCACTACCTCGTATACGTCGTTGAAAAAGTGGTTTCGTTCAGCATTCACTGGCCAGTTGGATAATCTTTTGGTTGATTTTTCGCTTGATCTCTTTTTCAGTCGTTCGTTCCCCATTGTTGAGCTGCAGCTGAACCTTTACTCTAACGGCGTCTTTTTGGATGGCCATGGCCTTAAAAACAAAGGAGTTCTTGGTAATATGTCTATCGTAGGGTTTTAGGTAGTCTTTTAGCGTGGTTTCCATATCGTCGAGGTTCAGTTTTTCTGTCAGCTTTATCTCGAATTCCAAGGAGATTTTCTTGCTGTTTTGGCGGGAATGGTTTACCACATGGGAGGAAAGTATCAGGCTGTTGGGTATCATTACCAGATCATCGTCTTCATTCATTATGATCACGTTCAAAAGCGTAATATCCTGAATCTTTCCTTTAAAATCCCCGACCTTTATATGGTCTCCGAGCGTCAATTGATCGGAGAACATAATGATCAGTCCGTTGATCATATTGGTGATGTAGTCCTTTGAAAGCAGCGCAATTGCGGCGGCCACGATCGTGATACTGGAGAGGAACTCCAACGGCTGTATGTCAAACAATACCATGATGCTGAACAGCACAACGATGACATTCAGAATACTGGCAATCCGGTTGATGCCCAACACGAAGTTGCCATGAAGTCCAGTCCGCCGTTTTTTCCGAAGATAAAATCGGATCAAGACAATCCTTCCAAGGGATATGATAAGGTTGCCTGCAACGACTACCTCCAATGCACTGAGGATGCGGTAAATCTTTGGGAAGTAGGGTTCTACCAATTGGCCTAGGTATTCCGAGATCAATAGCAGAGCGACGTACACAAGGATTTTTAACAGAAAGATGGTTCTCCTTCTCCGTTCGGAGACTTCTATCTGGTCTTTTCGGGAATTCATGAGTATTTCAAAAATAAGTCTTAATTTTAAGGATTTGGGGAGCGGTGCACAAAATTATCGCTTACGAACGTAAATTAATAAGGAATGGATAGGAATATCATTGTCACTGGAGGTACCGGTAACTTGGGCAGGGCTGTCATTGCAAAGTTTAAGCGGGAAGGGTACCAAGTCATCGCGGTGGTGGAACCGGGTACTGAGGAAGAACTCGATGAGGCAGACGATGTGTATCAGCTGGATGTCACCGACGAGGATGCGGTTGCCGGATTTGCCAGGGAATACCAAATGCAGTACGGTGACCTGGACTGTTTGGCCTTGCTTGTGGGAGGTTTTGCCATGGGATCGTTGGAAGAAACCGGGCTGGAGGATCTGAACCGGATGTTTCGGCTTAATTTTTTCAGTGCCTTTACGATGGTCAAAAGTTTTTTGCCCGCGATGAAAAAGGCAAACCGGGGATGTTTTTTGTTCGTAGGGGCAAGGCCTGCTCTTGAAAAAGAACATGGAACGGGAGCTTTGGCATACGCTTTGAGTAAGGGTATGGTAATAGACCTCGCTGAGTTTACCGCCAAGTCAACATCCGACAGCCACCTACGTGCCCACGTTTTTGTGCCGAGTATCATTGATACTCCCCAAAACCGGGAGTCTATGCCGGATGCAGACTTCACGAAGTGGGTGTCTCCCGCCGAAATTGCGGAGGCCATGCACTACGCGGCAAATTCAGAAGCCCTTCGGAACATGACCTTTAAATTGTACGGAGGGGTGTAGTGGGTTTAAAAAAAAGTGATGAAACTATTTATAAACATTTCGATATATGGTAAAGAAGATTGGATTTGGTCTATTGGCGGTTTTTTTTCTTAGCCAAGTGCTGTATGCGCAAACCAGCGAAGAAACCCGGCCATTGCCTGCTTTCAATGCTGCCAAGATTTCCAATGGGATTGAGGTGGTTTTTGTAAAGGGGGACAAGCACGAAATTGAAATCACCGCATCGGGAATTGAGCTTTCCCGGGTTGAAACCAGTGTCACAAACCGGGAATTTGAAATGAAGATTACAGGTGTGACGCCGCGGTCGGCGACCGTAAAGGCAACCATAACCTATGTTCAGCTCGAATCTATACAGACCAACACAAGTGCCAGGGCTTTTTTGCGGGATCCCATGGTGGTACGCGTGGCCAGATTGTCCGCAGCCACCAGTAGCTACATAGAGGCGGAGGTACAGGTTCAGGAGTTGGTATTGGAGGCACAGACGAATGCCAAGATTTTTGTGAAGGGGAAAACTTCCAAGTTGGATTTCTCAGCCGCCACCAATTCCGAAATAGAGGGGGATGGGCTTGAGGTCGCCCATGCGGAGGTGAAAATCAACACCAATGCCAAGGGGTCTTTTCGTGTGACCGAGTCCCTCAGGGGTACCGCGGCGACCCGTGGTAGAATCACGTATTCTGGGGATCCCAAGATATTGGATGTGAAGACAAACACAGGAGGGGCAATCGATGAAAAGTAGCGGTTTCATCTCATTTCTATGCGTGGTGGGTTTTCTGTGCAGCTTCTCTTTGCAGAAAGTTTATGCGCAGCAGACCAGCCCTGAGTCAGAGGTTCGAGACCTGTTGCAGAACTTTTTTTATGCTATGAAAAGGAAAGACAGTGCCACGATCCAAGCGGCATTTCATGTGGATGCCGTGATGCAGACCGTCATTGAGGAAGGATCTGTTGCCAAGCTGGGCAGCAGCGATGTAAGTGATTTCCTGAAAAGAGTAGCTACCAGTGAAGTTGAACTGGATGAGCGGCTGTTGGCATACAGCATTCAGGTGGATGGATTATTGGCCCATGCATGGACACCTTATGAGTTTTACGTGAACAGCGAGTTCAGCCACTGTGGGGTAAACTCGTTTCAACTTATCAATACAGCTTCGGGATGGCAGATAACGCATGTCATCGATACCCGAAGAAAAGAAGGCTGTCGCTAGACAGCTTTTTTGTTTGCGCGGTACGGGTGGAATTACCGAATGGCAACGCATCGGGCTCATAGAGGCTTTCTTTTGGTAATTCAGGCGTCAAAACTTGTGATATATAAATTTTGTCCTTAGAATTGTGCCTCAATTCGATAAGCATGGATTACGCAGTACAAACAGTATCAGGTAAACCGGCGTCCGATCTTCATCGGGCGGTTGACTGCGCCTATTTTTCCACCGGTACCACCTGCTTCTTCCCTACATTTATTACGGGTTAATCCCGTTTGTAGAGACATATTCCCCTTTTCCCGAAGGCCTATTCCAGGTCGATACCTTACCTTTTAATCACACGCAAAGCAATGAAATTAGTAAAATTTGGCGGTTCATCCATTGGAGATATTGACAGGATAAAGAATGTCCTCGGCATTTTGGCGAAAGAAAAGGCAAAAGGCGATATAGCCGTGGTTTTTTCTGCCTTTGGAGGAGTGACGGAGGATTTGTTGCGTTGTTCTCAATTAGCCAAAAACAATGACCCCGCCTATCAACCGCTGCTACTGTCCATGGAAAAGCGGCACATGCAGTTGGTAAAGCAACTGATCTCGGTCCAGAAGCAATCCTCCGTGCTTACCTATGTGAAGGTGCGGTTCAATGAGTTGGAGGATCTTTTCCATGGTATTTACCTGATCAAGGAGTTTTCCGGGCGTACCTCCGATTATGTGGTTAGCTTCGGCGAGCGTATTTCCGCTTATATCTTGGCCGAAGCTCTCCGTGAGAAGGGGATGGACACGGTGTATTTGGATGCCAGGGACGTTATCCGTACCAACGACCATTTTGGGAATGCAAAGGTTAATTTCCCTACAACGAACCAATTGATCTGGGACGCCTATACCAAAAACAAGGATAAAGTATTGGTGATCACTGGTTTTGTCGCATCTACCGATAAGGGTGAGACGACCACACTCGGACGTAGCGGTTCCGATTACACAGCGGCTATTTTTGCTGCCGCGTTAAAAGCGGAGTCGTTGGAGATTTGGACAGACGTATCCGGGGTGATGACGGCAGACCCGAAGTTGGTTTATTCTGCCATTACCATTCCTCAGCTTAGCTACAGCGAGGCCATGGAGCTTTCGCACTTTGGGGCAAAGGTGGTATTTCCGGCTACTATGCAGCCGGCCATGCGGCGAAAAATACCAATCTATATCAAAAATACCTTTGATCCAAGTAATCCAGGAACCCTCATTTGCGAGGAAACGGAAAACAATAAGCTGATCAAGGGAATATCTTCGCTGAGCCAGATTTCCCTGCTCAACGTACAGGGATCGGGACTGGTTGAGGTAGTTGGGGTTAGCAGCCGTGTCTTTGGAGCCCTTGCAAGGTCACAGGTCAACGTGATTTTGATTTCCCAAGCCTCTTCGGAGCACAGTATTTGCATTGCCATCAAGTCTTCTGATGCCGAAAAGGCCAAAGATGTACTGGAACAAGAGTTCCACTACGAGATCATCGCAGGGGAAATGGATAAGGTGGCCGTGGTGCCCAATATGGCGGTCATTGCCGTGGTCGGTGAGAATATGAAACACCACCCTGGAGCCAGCGGGCGTCTTTTTCAGGCGTTGGGCCGCAACAACATCAATGTATCGGCAATCGCCCAAGGAAGTTCGGAGCTGAATATCTCGGCAGTTATCAAGCAGACAGACCTACAAAAGGGGCTGAATGCCCTGCACGAAGCCTTTTTCCTTGCCGATAATAAGGTACTTCACGTATTTTTGGTCGGTGTGGGCCTGATCGGCAGGGCTCTTATCAAGATGATCAATAATCAGTTGTCCAAGCTCCAGTCAGATTACATGCTGGACATCAAGATCCACGGCTTGGCCAATTCCCGGTACATGGCGTTTGACGAGGACGGCTTTGATCTGGCCAAGAATCCAGTGCCTTCCGAACGGGATTTGCCGATGGATTTGAATGTTTTTTTGAACACGATGAACAGCATGAATTTTTCCAATTCCGTGTTGGTGGACTGTACCGCCAGCCAAGAGGTGGCAGACAGCTATCAGCGTGTACTGGAATCAAAAGTGGCGGTCGTTACCCCCAATAAAAAGGCAAATTCGGGCACGTTGGAAAAATACAAAGAGCTCAAGAAGCTGTCAGGCCAGCGAAACATAAAGTTCCTGTATGAGACCAATGTCGCGGCAGGTCTTCCGGTTATCAATACACTTCAGGACCTGATCTTGAGTGGGGATCGTGTGATCCGTATCGAGGGAGTACTGAGCGGTTCGATGAATTTCATCTTCAGTGAACTCAGCAAGGGATTGCCCTTTAGTGAGGTCGTGGCCAATGCGAAGGCGAAAGGATACACCGAACCGGATCCAAGGGATGATTTGAGTGGGATGGATGTAGCCCGAAAAATCCTGATTTTGGGACGGGAGGCGGAGCAGGATCTTCATTTCGAAGATGTGACGGTACAAAGTATGGTGCCGGATGATTGTGTGCATACCAGGTCGGTCGAGGAGTTTATGGAAAAGCTCAAAGCACACGATGATCATTTCAGGGGATTGCTGGAGGAGGCAAACCGGAAGGGCGAGAAATTACGCTTTATGGCAGTGCTTGAAAACGGCAAGGCCTCCGTGGGTTTGCGCTCGGTAGGTGCGAGCCACCCGTTTTATTCGTTGGTGGGCAGTGACAACATGATTCTGTTTACTACTGAACGCTACCATGAGTTTCCGATGATTATCAGAGGGCCTGGTGCTGGTGCGGATGTTACCGCTGCAGGTGTATTTGCCGATATTATTCGACTTGGAAATTATTCCAGATAGCCATGGAAATGAAAAAAGTGACAGCCTTTGCCCCCGCCACCGTGGCCAATGTTTCCTGTGGGTTCGATATACTTGGATTTGCGGTTGACAGCTTGGGTGATAGAGTGACCGTCAGTCTTAACGACACCAATGAAATCCGCGTCACCCGCATCGAAGGGGACAACGGGAAGCTTCCGCTTGCTATCGATAAGAACACCTGTGGTGTGGCGGTGAACGCCATGTTAAAGGCAATGGACTTTAAAGGAGGGGTCGATATCGAATTGTATAAAGGGTTGCCGTTGGGAAGCGGTATGGGATCCAGTGCTGCCTCTGCGGTGGCCGCGTTGGTTGCCACCAATAGATTATTGGGGAACCCCTTCGAAAAGGCTGCCTTGTTGCCTTTTGCCATTGAGTCGGAACGAGTAGCCTGCGGTGCAGGCCATGCCGATAATGTGTCACCTGCCCTGCTAGGGGGCTTTGTCCTGATCAGGGACTACCACCCGCTCGATGTGATTCCGCTAAATGTGCCCAGAGGACTGTACTGTACGCTGGTGCATCCCCACCTGGTCCTCAATACGGCCGACTCAAGGAGTGTTCTGAAGCAGCATGTGTCCCTCAAAGACGCCACGACGCAATCGGGCAATATTGCCGGCTTGGTCGCAGGACTCTACCAGGAAGACATGGAACTTATAAGCCGATCCCTGAACGACGTGATCGCCGAGCCTTCCCGCTCGATTCTTATACCAGGATACGAAGAAATGAAGGAGGCCATCAAAACGGCTGGAGCGTTGGGGTGTGGCATTTCCGGTTCAGGTCCCACGCTGTTTATCTTATCACCTACCGAGGAGATTGCCTGGGAGGTAAGCAGAAGATCCCAGGCAGTATATGAAAAAGTGGGTCTTCCCATCGACGTGTACGTCTCGGCCATCAATACCCGTGGTGCTTACGTTGTTGAAGAAAAAAAATAGGCCAATGGGCATCTGTTCATTGTAAGGACCATTTTAAAAAGAATGAGATATTTTAGTACTAACGATCGTAGGCATAGTGTTTCCCTTCAGGAAGCAGTCATCAAGGGATTGGCTCCAGACCAAGGGCTTTACATGCCAGAGCGCATGCCTTTACTAGCTCCCGAGCGAATCGCCAGAATGCGCGACATGTCGTTTAGGGAAATCGGATACGAGGTGATCGGCGCGCTTTTTTCGGAAGACCTATCCGTTGCCCAGATTACCGATTTGGTGGATCATACCTTGCAGTTTGATGCACCGATCGTGCAAATTGAGGACCACATCTTTAGTTTGGAGCTGTTTCACGGGCCCACGTTGGCGTTCAAGGATTTTGGGGCCAGGTTTTGCTCCAAGCTGATGAGCCTGCTTCTGGACAACCAAAAGGTGCGGGTATTGGTGGCAACCTCGGGAGATACTGGAAGTGCCGTAGCCAACGGTTTTTTTGGCATAGACGGCGTGGAGGTTGTCATTCTGTATCCCTCGGGAAAGGTCAGCGAATTGCAGGAGAAACAGTTCACGACCCTGGGAGGTAATGTGGTAGCACTTGAGGTAGATGGCGTGTTTGACGACTGCCAGCGGATGGTAAAGGAGGCCTTTTTGGATCCTGAGCTCCAGCAAAGCATGTTGCTCACCTCGGCCAACTCCATCAATATCGCCCGATGGATCCCCCAGTGTCTCTATTATTTCTATGCCGTATCCCGATTGCCACAGGATCATGGTAAGGTTGTTTTCTCGGTGCCGAGTGGCAACTTTGGCAATATTGCCGCAGGTATGCTGGCCGAGCGCATGGGGCTGCCCATACATACCTTTGTCGCAGCTACCAATGTTAACAAGGTGGTGCCGGATTATTTGGGCGGAAGTCCCTTTACCCCCAAGTCCTCCATCCAAACCATTAGCAACAGTATGGACGTGGGAAACCCAAGTAATTTTTACCGATTGCTGGCGCTCTATGACGGAGATGAAAAGGTGCTTAGGGAAAAGGTAAAGGGCTGTTATTATACCGACGAAGAAACTAGGAAAGCGATGGTTGCCGTGAAGCATTCCACGGGATATGTAATGGATCCCCATGGAGCGGTGGCGTACCTGGGGTTGAAGGATTTTCTGGCCTCTCAGTCCGAGCGATTTGATGGGATTTTTCTGGAAACGGCCCACCCGGGCAAGTTTAGAGATGTGGTAGAAGCCACCCTTGGAGATAAAATAAATTTACCATCGCGTTTGCTGGAGTTCATGAAAGGGGAGAAGAAGACCATTCCACTGGCAAATGACTACACCAAGTTTAAGGAGTTTTTGATCCGAACCCACTAGTGGTTTAGCAAAACGGACTTTTAGGGCCGTTTTGGCAACGTAGGTGGTGTGCCGGTTTTCAATAGTACGCAGTTGCCCAAATCGGTTACCTTCCTATGGTCTTCCTCCCAAGGTAAACGCACAGGCAACCATTCTGTCGGAATATATACTAAGCGGAACAAAATGTTCAAGGGCTACCCTTCTATCAAAAGCCCGGATTCTCCGGTAGATAAATTTTTTGGTGTATGATATTGAACCAGAGGCGTCGGTTTTTTTAAATTTTTGGGAGTGGCATCTGGTACGAAATGCCTAAATTAGCCGCTCAAACTTTCGACGCCTATTATGAACCGAACCATGCTCTTTTTCCTTGTTTTTCTGACCGGATGGTCGCTTCAGGCCCAGACTTGGTCCACCCTGCACCCAACACCCACCTGTACGGAACGGCACGAATGTGCGGCTGCTGCCGTTGGCGATAAGCTCTATCTATTGGGCGGACGCGGCATGAAACCCGTGGAGGCGTACGACCCCACTACCAACCGCTGGGAAAAGAGAGGTATGGCCCCGATGGAAATGCACCATTTTCAGGCCGTTTCATTTAAGGATAAAATCTACGTGTTGGGAGCTTTTTCCGGTGGGTACCCTCACGAAACGCCCATCCCCCATGTGTATATATACGATCCTGCGACGGATACCTGGACCAAAGGGGATGAAATCCCATCCGATCGTCGCAGAGGTGCTGCCGGGGTAGCAATCTATAAGGATAAGTTTTACCTGCTGGGTGGGGCAGAAGATGGGCATTGGGCAGACAATCGCGAGTATTTGGACGAATACGACCCGGCGACGGGCAAATGGACCAAGCTGCCGGATATGCCCCGGGTCAGGGACCATTTCCAGGCAGTAGTGGTGGATGATAAGCTGTACGCGGTGGGTGGTAGGAGATCTTTCGCCAAAGAAGGACATGGATTTGAGCTTACCTATGCGGAAGTAGACGTCTATGATTTCCAAACGAAGCGATGGGAAACCTTACGTTCTGAGTACAATCTGCCGACCGAGCGCGCGGGCAATTCTGCGGTAAATTATGGAGCCGGATTTATCGTGGTAGGAGGGGAGAGTGACCATCAGGTTGTTGCCCATAACGAAGTGGAATATTTTGAGCCAGGCAAGGGATGGAAGTTGTTGAATAGGCTGGAGCGTGGCCGGCACGGCATGCAGGTTGTACCGCTGGGTGGCAACTACTACGTTGCGGCGGGCTGTGGCAACCGAGGGGGCAATCCTGAATTAAACAGCATTGAAGTACTTAAATAAAAGTATACCGGTATGGTAAAAGGAACGCACAACGCCGTAGAGGACGAGCGGAATAAAGATATACTGATTTCCATCAATGGGGAGCTATTTCCTCGGCAGGACGCAAAAATTTCTGTTTTTGACAGTGGCTACCTGGTGGGCGACGGGGTATGGGAGGCTTTCCGATACCACCAAGGCAAAATGGTTTTTTTGGACAAGCACCTGGACAGGCTCTGGCAGTCAGCGAAAGTGGTGGGCATGCACTTGCCCTTTTCGCGGGAGGAATTGCAGTCTGCTATTCAGCGGACGCTGGATGCCAATCAGATGAGGGACCACGTTCACGTCAGGGTCATGGTCACCAGGGGTATCAAGAAGACCCCTTCCCAAGATCCTCGCTTCACCATATCCGGGCCCAATGTGGTGATTGTGGCCGAGCATAAACAAGCTTCCTTGGAAAACAAAAGCAGGGGCATCACCCTATGGACCAGTACCATTCGCCGTGGATCTCCCGATTATTTGGATCCCCGGCTCAACTGCCATAGCAAACTGCACGAGGTGCAGGCCTTGATCCAGGCCTTGGAGGCGGGGGCAGATGAGGCGCTGATGCTCGACGTAAATGGCTTTGTGTCTACCTGTAATTCCACCAATTTTTTTATGGTAAAGGGAAAAGAGGTATGGACGTCTACCGGGCAGTACTGTATGAATGGGATTACCCGTGGGCATGTGATCGAGCTCTGCGAAAGACATGGCTTGGTTTGTAGAGAAAAAGACTTTTCACTTTTTGACCTGTACGGTGCCGATGAAGCATTCGTCACGGGAACCTTCGGAGGACTCACCCCAGTCAATGCCATCGATGGCAAACCGATAGGAAAGGGCGGATTCGGTTCTGTAACCAAGCAGCTTAGCGATTGGTACGATCAGTTAATCGAAGAGGAAATCAAGCGACAATTGTAAGAGAGGAGGATATGACCAAGCGGATTTTTATCTGGTCAGGGCCCAGAAATATATCGACGGCATTGATGTATGCATTTGCCCAGCGCCCGGACACGCACGTGGTGGATGAACCCTTTTATGGGTTTTATCTGGCAAATAGCCCTGCAAAGGAATATCATCCTGGGACAGACGAGATTTTGTCAACCATGGAGCTGGATGGCGAGCGCGTGGTCGCGGCCATGTTGGAAAACAGTGAAAAGCCCGTGCTGTTTTTTAAGAACATGTGTCATCACATGTTGGATTTGGATCGGTCGTTTATGCGGGAGGGGCTCAACGTCATTCTTACGCGTGAGCCGAAAGAAATGCTTTCCTCTTTTAAAGAAGTAATCAATAAGCCGGTTATGCAGGATGTGGGATACCAGTCCCAGCAGGATTTACTCGATTATTTTCTAAGGGAAAACATCCCGTTTGTGGTGGTGGATTCAAAGGATATCCTCTTGGATCCCGCAGGCTACCTCGAGCGATTCTGCCAGTATGTGGGTATCCCTTTTGATACTTGCATGCTTTCTTGGGAGTCCGGTCCGAGAAAGGAAGATGGATGTTGGGCGCCGTATTGGTATGCCAATGTGCATAAATCTACCGGATTTGCTCCCTATAAGCCCAAGGAAATTACCTTTCCGGTCAGCTTGGAACCGCTTTTAGGAGCCTGTCAGCCCATCTATGAACGACTGATGGCGTACAAGCTGTAGCCATCATCCTATGGGTTAAATGCCAACGATTCTATTTTTTGGCATATACCCCTCATTTTCAGGAGAATTGACCGATTCACTGGCGACCAAAAAAATAAAGAACAGGCAGCCAATGGCCGACTATTCTTTCCTGTTGTAAACCTTACAACCCAAAAGTAGCACCATATTCCAAGAAAACCAATCAGGAAAAACGGGTCTTTTGTAGAGCCGGGCATATAGAAGGAATATTCCCTGAAAAACGATCAACTGGTTTACGGGACAGGTAAAAATGTTTACTATTTTAGGTGAAAACTAAATTAATTTTAAACCATACAATTTTTTGATATTTGACAATGTATCTGGTCGATGGTTAACAAGTTTTCGTGTATGGTCTGAAATTATTGATAAAATTTTATTGTTAAGCCTAGTTTTGCGCTTTCGTTTAATAAAATTAAAAAATTCGTTTAAAACGAACCGTTGCAAAAATTAAATAAACCCTTCATATTTAACGTGTCGTTTTAACAATCATTCATTATAACATTCTTAAATCCAAAAAACGTATGACAAATTATTTACCCAAAATCAAGTTGCTATGGCTTGGCTTGGTGCTGTTTATGGCATCGACGCTGACCATGCAAGCCCAGACCAGGGACGTGACGGGTACGGTCATTTCCGGGGAGGATAATCTTCCACTTCCGGGTGTTTCCGTCCTCGTGAAAGGCACCACGCGCGGTGGTGTTACAGACATCGATGGCCAGTTTCGTGTATCCCTGCAGCCTGGCGACAATGTCCTCGTATTTTCCTTTGTAGGGTTCACGCCCTTCGAATCGGAAGTAGGAAACCAGTCCAACATACAGGTAACCCTGATGCCGGACATGCAGTCACTCAGTGAGGTAATCGTCGTGGGATATGGCGAGCAGAAGAAGGAAACCATCACCGGTTCCGTGGCTACCGTAAAAGGTGCCGAGCTCGTACAGTCTCCAGCCATGAACCTGAGTAACTCCATCGCCGGCCGGATGGCAGGTGTAATTGCAGTTAACCGATCCGGTGAACCGGGTTATGATGGCTCCGGTATCCGTATCAGGGGTTCCAACACATTGGGGAATAACGACGCTCTGATTGTGATTGATGGTATTCCCGCCAGAGCGGGTGGTATCGAGCGATTGAACCCGAACGACATTGAGTCCATCTCAGTATTGAAAGACGCGGCAGCGGCGATTTACGGAGCTCGTGCGGCAAACGGTGTAATTCTCGTTACAACCAAAAGAGGTAAAACCGGTAAGCCTGAATTGACTTACCAGTTCAATCAAGGCTTCGCACAGCCTACCGTTATCCCTGCATTGGCGGATGCGGCCCAATACGGTGAGATGTTAAACGACCTGACGGTATACCAACTCCCTGTTAGCGAATGGAGAGCGGCTACCGATGCATTCCGTTCTACCGGAACCTATACCCGTCCAAACGGCGACGTACGTACGGCTCCATTTAGCCCAAATGCATTGGCAATGCACCGGGCGGGAACAGATCCTTGGAACTATCCCAATACCGATTGGTTCGCGGAAACATTGAAGCCCTGGTCTCCACAGACCCGTCACAACCTTCAGTTGAACGGTGGTGGTGAAAATGTTCGCTACCTCGCGTCTTTGGGTTACCAAAATCAGGATGCGTATTACCGCAATGCGGCCACCGGGTACAAGCAGTACGATATGCGCTTAAATCTGGATGCCAAAGTTAACGAGTACATCGATCTGCAATTGGGTGTCCTCGCCCGCCAGGAATACCGATTCTTCCCTACCAGACCAGCAAGTGCGATCTTCCGTATGCAAATGAGGGGTAAGCCCCATGAGCCAGCTTTCTGGCCTGATGGAAGACCAGGTCCGGACATCGAAAACGGTGAAAACCCAGTGGTTATTACCACTAACGCTACCGGTTATGACCGAGACACCCGTGATTATTTCCAAACCAACGGTGCAATCAACGTGAAAATCCCAGGGGTTGAAGGGTTGAAGTTCCAAGGTACTGCCGCCGTAGATAAACTTAGCCGATTCCAGAAGCGATGGGAAACTCCTTGGATCCTGTATCAGCGGGGAAGTGGATTTGAAGCCGACGGGGTTACACCCGTACTGGTTCCCAGCGAAAGGGGGCCTGCTGAACCACGCCTACGTCAGTCCAACAACAATCAGTTGAATATCATGCTGGGAGGTATTTTAACCTACGATAAGCAGATCAACGATCACGGCTTGAACTTCCTAGCAGGTACGAACAAGGAAACCGTGGAAGGGGATGATTTCTGGGCTTTCCGAAGGTTCTTTATTTCCCCAGCCATCGATCAGATGTTTGCGGGTGGGGACGCCGAAAAGGACAACGGTGGTGGAGGCTTTGAGCAAGCTCGTCTCAACTATTTCGGTAGGATGGCCTACAACTACAAAGAAAAGTACCTGTTTGAATTCCTTTGGAGGTATGACGGTTCATACATCTTCCCGGCAGATACCCGATTCGGATTTTTCCCTGGTGTGATGGGTGGATGGGTTGTATCGGAAGAAGACTTCTGGAAAAACAGCGTACGTGCAGTGGATTTCTTGAAGCTTCGTGGTTCTTGGGGCCAAATGGGTAACGACCAGATCTTCTTCGGAGGAGCCCTGCAGGAATACCAGTTTCTTTCTACCTACGGTTTCCGAAGCCATATCCTGGAAAACAACGAGGCTAAAACCCTCTTTGAAACACGGGTTCCCAACAATGCCATTACTTGGGAGGTTGCCAACAACTCCAACATAGGTTTGGAAGGTTCCTTGATCGACGGCAAAATCTTCTTCGAGTTGGATTACTTCTACAACAAGCGGACCAACATCCTTTGGAGAAGAAATGCTTCTGTGCCTCAATCCAGTGGACTAGCAGCACTTTTGCCTGCTGAGAACATCGGTGAAATCGAAAATAAAGGCTTTGATTTCAATGTAGGCTACAGAGGACAGAAGGGTGACTTCCAATATAGCGTAAGTGCTAACGGTGGTTATGCGATCAACAAAATCCTTTTCTGGGACGAACCTCCAGGAGCACCTGAATGGCAGCGTTCTACCGGTCTTCCTATGAATACTCCCGCACCGGTTTACCTGTATGATGGGGTGTTTGCCACCGAAGAGGAAATCGCCGCCAATACCTTGGACTACTCTGCAATTACCAATCAGTTGAGACCTGGCGACATGCGTTTCAAGGATTTTGACGGGGACGGCAGGATTACGCCAAATGACCGGGTGAGAATGGACAGAAACGATATCCCAAGGTTCCAAGGTGGTGTCAACATGAACGCCCGTTGGAGAAACTTTGACTTGGCAGTTCTCTTCCAAGGCGCCGCCGGAGCTATCGCCCTTGTTAGTGCCGGTGAATCTGGAAACATTGGTAACTACCTATTGGAGTTTTACGAAAACCGCTGGACCATCGATAATCCCAGCACCGTGTATCCCCGTATCGCCAACCGAAGTGACCAGTACTTCTCATCCGGCAACGACTTTTGGTGGAGAAGTTCGGACTACATCCGTTTGAAGAACTTTGAGCTTGGGTATACGGTACCTGCCCAGTTTGGCAGCCGATACGGTATCAGCAACCTGAGGTTCTACATGAACGGATTGAATCTCCTGACCTGGGATAAACTGAAAGTATATGATCCTGAGTCCAACAACGCGACCGGTCAGTACTATCCGCAGGCTAGGATCATCAACGGAGGTCTATCAGTAACATTCTAAGCCCAAAAAAAGTAAACAGATGAATTACAAAATAAAACATATTTGGGTAGGGTTGATTGCAGCTACGCTGTCTATGAGCTCGTGTAACGACGAGTTCTTGAACACCCAGCCCCTAGGACAGGTATCTGAAGCGGCCGTTTGGCGCGATGCAGGCTTGGCGGAAGCCTTCGTTACCAATATTTACTCCTTCCTCGGTATGGGAGGGTTTTCAGAGCAGGCATTGGCTTCCCTTACCGATGAGGCCATATTTACCCACCCCGGACGAAGCATCAACGTCGTCACAGAAGCGCGTTCGAATCCCGAGGCACCCGGATGGATGGATGCTTCCCGCTCTTGGCTCAACATGTACAATGGCCTGCGGTCAGCCAATATTGCCATCTCTAAACTGAGCAATCCCCAGTTCGAGAACGTAGGCGGTGTCGTAGATCGTATGCTGGGAGAAGCTACCTTCATGAGAGCCTACTTCCACCATCAGCTGCTTCGTAACTTTGGAGGCATCCCCATTGCGGACCGTCCTTTTACGTTGGAGGAGGAAACCTATGAGCTACCGAGAAACACATTTTCAGAGGTTGTTGAGAGCATTGTACAGGATTTGGACAGAGCAGCGCAATTGCTGACGGGACATAATATGATTAGAGGCCGTGCCAACCGGGTTACTGCCCTGGCGCTGAAATCTCGGGTATTGATCTACGCGGCCAGCGACCTGCATGACATTTCGGTAGCTTCCGGAAAGTCCAGTGTGATTTCTTCCTATCAGCATAAGGATTTGATTGGATACACCTCAGGTAACCGTATAGAGCGTTTGCAGCGTGCGAAGGCTGCAGCCAAAGCAGTATTGGATATTGCCCAAGGAAATATGCTGAACCTGACTGAGCCCCTTCCTCATAGCGAGGCGGTGCAGGTGTATATCAACAATTCCCTTTCCAGAGGTGGTGGCGAGGCAGAGATGCTTCTCGGTAGATATTTCCTTGCTCAGAAGCCAGAGGCAGGTGGGCGTCACGGACTCCACAACGGGCCAAATGGCTACAACAACTGGGCCGGAAACACGCCTGTGCAACTGTTGATCGACGACTATGCGATGATGGACGGTACTCCGTTTAGCTGGACAGACCCCGCCCACAGCACTGCTCCTTACCAAAATAGAGAGCCTCGTTTCTATGCCACTTTCTTGTATGATGGTGCGCAGTGGAAACCCCGCTCACCTGCAAACCAATCCTTGGATCCGCTTGGTCAGATACAAACTGGTACCTATCAGCGTACCAACGCACAAGGACAAGCGGTTACCCATTTTGGTTTGGATACCAGAAACAGCCCCATCGAAAACTGGAACGGATCCCACACCGGATACTACATTCGTAAGTTCATTGAGCCTGATCCAAATTTCGTAGATCAAAATACATGGCAGGAAATTCCTTGGCCGAATATCCGATTTACAGAAGTTGTCTTCAATTATGTTGAGGCTTGTATTTTCCTTGGTGAGGAAGCGGAAGCTAGGGAATGGCTTAACAAGATCAGGTTCCGTGCAGGCCTTCCAGCCCTTACGCAGTCTGGCGATGATCTGAAAATGGCCTTTATCAATGAGAAACGTAAGGAGATGGTTCATGAAGAGCAGCGGTATTACGATGCCCGTAGGTGGATGATTGCTCCGACTACACTTGGAAGGCAGGCGAACGGTATCAGCATTGTTGGTACCTTCAAGCCCGGTCAGTCTCTAAATGTATACCGTTACGACCCCAATGTATACAACTATGAATACAGGGTGATCGATATGGATCCAGGGTTGGAAAACCGTATGTGGTTGGATAAAATGTATTGGATGCCTATCCACATAGACGAGATGCAGCGAAATAAAAACCTGATTCAAAACCCAGGTTATTAATACATCGCTGATCTAAAATAAAAAAAAGGCTGTCTCCGGTAGGGGGGCAGCCTTTTTTTGGTTTCTGGGGGTTAGGGTTTTGCTTATCTGTATGGTATTGTTGAATCGTTTGACCGTCGAATTGTCGAATCGGTGCCATTCATAATCGAGATACAATCCGCTCCGTCATTGCGAGGCTTGGAGAGAGATTTAAGACGGTAGACATCGGACAAAAGCCGAAGCAATCTTTTTTGTAGACGTAAGATTTAAGACGCAAGACGTAAGATCGATTTTCTCCCGATCCAACGATTCGACGGTAATAAGGAGATATGAGATGTTAGATTTGAGATATTAGATCCGATTTTCTCCCGATGCCACGGTTCGGCGATTCGGCATTTCCACAAACCGATGATGCGCCTTAGAACCGCTTCCACCCGGCATCCACGGGTTTTGGCGGTACGGGGTTGGGATGATTGGGTCTGCCGCTGGCCAAAACAGGGGACTGGGTGGATCCTTGTGCCCCGGGTTGGCACCCGGGGTTATTGATATTCGACCTCCTTCGGGGTCGTTGTTCTCCATCTGACCTTTGGGGTTTTTTAGAACCCCGAAGGTCTTTTGCCCTACGATCTGCACGGGGTTTTGGCGGCACGGTGTTGGGATGATTGGGTCTGCCGCTGGCCAAAACAGGGGACTGGGTGGATCCTTGTGCCCCGGGTTGGCACCCGGGGTTATTGATATTCGACCGCCTTCGGGGTCGTTTTTGTAGATATGAGAAATTAGATGTGAGATATTAGATCTGATTTTCTCCCGATCCAACGATTCGACGATTCCACGGTTCGACAATACTAACGAGATTGCTTCGTCGCCCGCTCTTCGTAATGACGACAAAGGCTGTTGAAATTCGCCCATGCCTCATTCCCGATACCGCAACCCCGAAGGGGTGCCATGTTTATAGAAAAACAAAACATACCCAACCCCCCCCCCGTTTTGGCCTGCGGAAATGCCCATCGTGCCGACCAATTATCGCCAAAACCCGGGAATACCTAGAGTTGCAAACCAATGAATTCAACCCATTAGAAGACGTAAGATCTAAGACGCAAGACCTAAGATCGATTTTCTCCCGATCGCACAGTTCGACGATTCGACAATACTAGCGAGATTGCTTCGTCGCCCGCTCCTCGCAATGACGACTATGGCTCCGTCATTGCGAGGCTTGGAGATTAGTGACAAAAAGAGGAATAGCGGCAAACCACAAAAACCAACATTAAAGCTGTCTACTGGCCTCAAGCCGACGCAATCTCCTTTTGCAGACGTAAGATATAAGACGCAAGAAGTAAGATCGATTTTCCCACGATCCAACGGTTCGACAGTACTAACGAGATTGCTTCGTCGCCCGCTCCTCGCAATGACGACAACGGCTGTCTAGATTACTTCGCTCCTGCATCGTTACCAAAACCAAACATCCGAAGCTACCCTGCTTTCGCAACAACAACCCAATATATCGCCGCAGGCCTATATCACGAAGTGTATATCGCGCAGCATATATCATTTAAATATCGCCAAAACCCGGGAATGTTTGATGTGCAAGCCAATTTCAACCTGTTTGGAGACGTAAGATTTAAGACGTTAGACATAAGACAAGCAGTCTACAAGAGTTTAGATGTTAGATTTGAGATATTAGATCCGATTTTCTTCCGATTCAACAGTTCGACGATTTCACAATTCGACAATTCAACAATAAAACGATACCACCCTTCGACAAAAAATCTTCACCCCCCTATCTTCAATCGCTTATCCTGCAAGCGGTTGCCGATCCAGGTACTGTGATCGGGTACATCCTGGTGAACGATGGCCCCTGCACCAATGGTGCACCAAGCGCCGATCTTAACACCTGGAAGAATGATCGCATTGGCACCGATCAAGGTACCCTCACCCAGCTGGATTCCGCCACAAAGGGTGGCCTGAGGGGCGATATGTACAAAATCCCCGATCAGACAGTCGTGGTCTATGGATGCGCCGGTATTGACGATTACCTGCTCGCCCAGGCTGCAGCCCACCTTGATAATGGATCCCTCCATGACCACACAGCCTGACCCTAATTCGGCTCTCCTCGAAAAAATGGCTGATTCGTGGATGATAGAGGCAAAGGTGACCCGATGGTGTAGGCGTTTGCTCAGTGCCCGCCGTACCCCATTATCACCGATGGCAATAAAGAGGTCACTGTTGAAGATAAATTCGTCGGGCAAGTAGCCCAATACAGGGTAGCCCAATACCTCCTTCTTGGAAGGGTCATCGTCAAAAATCCCGTGGATTTTTTCGTACGAATCGATCATGTCAATTATCACTCGCCCATGTCCGGACGCCCCGTATACATACATGATGTATTTGCTACTGAGTTATCTAAAGAATTATTCGGAAAGTACGCATAATAGGGCAATAATTCAAACTTCCCTTAGGTTATTGCATGCCGTTTCAAGGAAGGGTTAACCCTATAAGGAAGTCATAGGTGGATAGTATTGCCTTTCTTCGTAGGAAAACTGACTTTGATACAGGAGTAGGGCTAGACTTTTTCTTTGTGAATTTGGTGGAGCTGGGAGCGTCGCTGGGCTCTTTCCTCGCGCTGGAGGGGATCGGTGGGGATAATCAGTTGGCGAAAGGGTCGGATGACCCATAGAAGTTGGTATTGAAAAAAGGATTTGGGGCTGAATCTGCGATAGTCAGCTACGTTAGGCTGGAAAAAATGGACCAGGTTTTGAAAATAGAACTGGATCTTTCTGCTTAATTCGGGGTAGAAGTTGGCTCTTTTTCGGATGAGCGCGGTGTGGAAGCGGAAATACGAGCGAAAACCGGTTCCCACATCTTCGGGGCGCAATGACTTATCCCAAAGGGTGGTATTCGCCAGGGTTGAGGCCAGTTGGCTGTTTTGCCGCATTGGCGGAAGGGCGTAGCTGCTTCCAAACAGGAGATTGGAGGCCTCAACGGCCGCCGCTAGGGAAAAATGATCACTCAGCTCCCGAAGGATGGGGTGCGTGGTATACTCTGTGGGAGAAGGGTTCAGCTTTTTTAGCCCCATGGCGATATCCAGTGCCGTCTTTAGGTAGGCATGGCCATCGTGGAGGCTGTGATGTAAATACAGGTATTTGAATTGCTGGAAATCATCCTGAACCGGCAGGGGTTGATCGTAGACGGAAAGTTGTTCGCTGGTTTCATAGGAAAATCGGTTGTCAAATTTCCCCACCCCAAAGTAGTCGTAGATTACCCGCCAGTGGAGTTCCAGGTGTATGGGCAGGTTGCGGCGGTCCAGTTTTTTGAGGTTGTAGCCCCTACGGGTGAGGGTAAAATGCTCCCAACCCAAAAATTGGGCGAAGTCCTCCTCGTCGGGATCGTATCCGTCGGCCTTTAGAAGCTCATTTACCAGAGGAAGCTCCGAGGGATCAATGATCAGATCGATGTCGCCTGATTCACGGAGTCCGATGTCTCCATAAAAAAGCAGTGAAAATGCCAGTCCTTTATACGGAAAAGCCACCAGTCCATTGGATCGTAGCAGGGAAACCAGCCGGGTAGTTTCTTTGGCCTTTTCCATGCTATGAATGGCCATGCGCTTCAACTCATTTTTTAGGATATCTGCCCATGGGGAAGGGGGGGTGCATCTTAACAGTACCCGATAGGCTACGGGGGTGATGCGGTGGGACTTGCAGAGGCGTCGTACTTCCTTCCAATCCACGGGGGCTTGGTGGAGGTAAGAGACCAGGGAATCCAAAGGCACCGTCCCGAGGTAAACCCGGCAGGCCAGCAGGACGATGGATGTGGGCCTGCCGTAAGTCGCTTCCAGCTGGGAAATATCCAAGAAAGGAGGATTGGTTTTCGGCAAGTGGTAGGAATGGTTTCTAGGTATCAAGAAAAAGGCCGTAGGAATGGCTTTTCCCTCTTAGTATATGCTCTTTTCCCGCCAATAGTCGGGGGAGAACTTGTAGCTGTCGTTCAATGATTCTTCCAGGCTCTTATTCGAGCAAACGAGCACCGATCCTGCTTCGGTGAGGGAGCGCATCCCGCATAGATAGCCGCCAGGGACAAACAAGGTATCGCCATTGCCTGAAAGAAGGTACTCAGAGACCGGGAGATCGGAAGAGGGATTTTCCCAATTATCGGGCTTTATCAAAAGAATTTTAACCAACCCGTTTACTACACTAAACAGCTTGGCTTCATGACGGTGGCCGTGCCAACCCCGCATCCCCCTTGGTTCGATGATGATATAACGCTTGATATCAAATCCCAGTTTTGGGAGTTCGTTGTTATAAAGCAGATTGCCCCGTTCATCTGCGTGAATTCCCCCTTTAAGCAACAGCGGCTCTTTTCTTTCTCCTTCCATTTCCCTCACACTGGTTTTAGTCTTTTCAAAATTAGGTATTTTGCTAGTATGTATCCAACGATCAGCGTGATTATTATTATAAAAAATGGGAAAAGCAAGGTTATTTCCCTATTGGTAGCAACCTGTATCACGATTAGGTTGATCAGTGCCTGAGCGGCAAAATAGCCCAAAGCGACCGGAAGGTGACCCCAGCCCATCTCATTGGCAAGGTATTGGTAAAGGTGGCTGCGGTGTGGCTGGAAGATGTTTTCACGCTTGATGAGCCTGTGAAGGATGGTGAGGGCACCATCCAGGCCGTACAAAGCGAACAGCAGCAGGTAGAAAACCTCTCCGGTAGCCACGAGCAGATGTACCATCAGGTAGCCCAGCACCACGGCCATACTGATCGATCCTACGTCTCCGGCAAAGGTTTTGGCCTTTGGCCGTATATTAAAAAAGCCAAAGACCAGCACCGACAGGGCCACCAGTTCGATCAGTCCGCGGAAATCACTGAGTTCGGGGTGGAAATAGAATCCGCCCAAGACGGCAAGGGCATACAAGGCCGTGATGCCGTTGATCCCATCCATAAAGTTGAAGATGTTCACCCAACCGAGAAAAACAAAGAGGGCCAAGGGAATCCACCACAATGCCAATTCCATGACACCGGCTTCGTAAAGAACGAGCAGGGAGGCCAATAGATGTACACTGAAGCGGGGCAGCTGACTCAAAGGGCGCATGTCGTCTACAAAGCTGACCGATGCGACCATCAGTACGGCCAGGGCGAGTTCCCAGCTCGCCATCCCAAGGAAATAGGCAAGCAGCACGGCAACGGCAAACACCACCCCTCCGCCCCGGATGGTGATGCGGGTATGGGAGGAGCGTTCGTTGGGTTTGTCGATGATATTGTATCGGTCTGCGATCCGGAAGTACAGCAAGATACTGGCAATAAGAACTAGCGTCGCAAGGAGGTACATGGGGGATGGGGGTTGTTTTTTTAGTTTTTGGTTAGGCGGTGTGTGGATGTGTTATTTTATGGTCGAATCGTTTGACCGTCGAATTGGTGGCTTTTCGAAGCGAAACTAATCTCGCTCCGTCATTGCGAGGCTTGGAGAGAGATTTAAGACGTTAGACATCGGACAAAAGCCGAAGCAATCTCTTTTGTGGACGTAAGATTTAAGACGCAAGACGTAAGATCGATTTTCTCTCGATCCAACGGTTCGGCGATTCGGTAGTTCCAAAAATCGATGATGCGCCTTAGAACCGCTTCCACTCGGCATCCACGGGTTTTGGCGGTATGGGGTTGGCACGATTGACGCCTCGGCTGGCCAAAACGGGGAGGATTTGGTATCTCTATTCCCCGGGTTTGCACCCGGGGTTATTGATATTCGACCGCCTTCGGGGTCGTTTTT
>NZ_AQHR01000093.1 GCF_000390185.1 Lunatimonas lonarensis
AGAGGACAGATAGGGAACTAATCCCTATCTTCCTACTCGATTTTTCGAACATTTGAACTGTTCGAAATTGAGACAGTTTTCATTTCCGTCTATTTTTTAATGTTCATAAAATCAGTTAGTTAAGTTTGTTTTTCCGTTTTGGCACCGCTTTTTCAGATGCAGGGACATCGAACATGCATCAAACAACAAATTATGAAAACGTACACTTTATTATTTCTATCCTTTTTTACGTACCTCCTGGGTTTTGGCGAGTCGGGAGCACAGCAGCTGGGAAACAGCCTTACCGGTGTGGTGGTCAATGAAGAGGGGGAGCCGCTGCCCTTCACCAATGTAGCTTTGAAAGATAACGCGACACAGCAGCTGATTACCGGGGTTGTGACGGACCTGGAGGGCTACTTTATGCTCATTAACGGGTATACCGGCGAGGCTTTTTTGGAGATATCCAGTATCGGATACACGCCTTTTCTTCTTTCAGGTCTGCGTTTGGATGGAGCCACAAAAAAGGATTTGGGCTTCATTAACATGGCAGCCGGTCTTGAGTCGCTGACGGAGGTTACTGTCAGTGGTATGCGGGCACAGATCGTGTTTGATGCAGACAAAACCGTCGTGAACGTGGAGGGGTCACCCCTTGCTGAGGGAAATACTGCCTTGGACGTAATAGGACGGTCGCCCGGCGTATTTGTAGACAGTGACGGAAACATAAATCTCAATGGGAGAAGCGGTGTGGTAGTTTTGATCGACGATCGGCCAACCTATATGAGTGCTCAGGATCTTGCTAATTTTTTGAGGGCAATGCCTGCCGATAACGTAAAAAGCATCGAGGTGATCAATAATCCCTCTTCCAAATACGATGCGGAGGGTGCCGCCGGGGTGATAAATCTGCGCTTAAAGAAAAATGACCTAAGCGGCATCAACGGTAGCGTCCATATGGGCCACCGGTACAATGGCATCCATGCGCCCAATGCAGGAGCCAGTCTCAATGTAAAGCAGGGTAAATGGACCACCAACGCCAACTTAAATTACAGTGAATGGGCGCAATTCAACGATTTGGAGATTTTGCGCAGGTTTCAGCTCGAAGAAGGCAGCTCAGATTTTGATCAGCAGGCCCGGTTGAAGTTGGTTAGGAAAAACCTGTTTTTCCAAGGGGGAACAACGTATCTTTTAAAGGAGAACCATAGGCTAGGGGCAAACCTTCAACTCTCTAGGCAGGATGGAGCAGAAGATGGCCTTTCCAATACGGCTATCACGACTCCAGGCAGTTTGTTTCCAACCAATCTTCGAGCTATCAATGACAGCCGGTCGGACAATACGCGTTTATTTGCCAACCTCCACTACGTGGGTGAACTGGATACGGTAGGTACCAAGATTACATCGGATGTGGATCATACCTTTATGGATGCGGGAAGTTTGAGTTTGTTAAGCAACCGATATTGGACGGAGGCTAACCAGGTCGGTAATCAAGATCGGATCCTGACCGGTAACGAGATGGCCTATTCCATCTTTACTACCAAGGTGGACTTTACCCGCCCCCTTAAAAATAGCAGATCCGTTGAGCTAGGGCTAAAAGGAAGTTGGGTAAAATCAGATAATGACCTACAAATATCCAAAAGTATAGAAGAGGGCCCCCTTGAACCGGACGCAAACAGCAATCGGTTTGTATATGACGAGAATGTGCTGGCAGCCTATGGAAATTACCACACCAAGCTGGGACCTAAAATGAAATTACAGGGGGGATTAAGGCTTGAGTATTCCGATATTACCGGCCACAGCGTTACCCTTGACCAACGTAACAGGCAGCAGTACGCGGATCTATTTCCAAGTGTCAGCCTTCAACAAACCATAAATGACAACTATCAAGTGGCCTATAACCTGAATCGACGCATTACCCGTCCCAACTATAGGTTGCTCAACCCATTCGTTTTTTACATAGATCCGCTTACTGTCGAGGAAGGAAATCCAAATCTCACCCCACAATATGCAACCAACCTGGAGATGAATCATACGATTAAGGGGCAGTATCAGATCAGCTTGGGGTATGCCCGTACAGAAAATGCCTTCGGTCAGATCATGATCCAGGACGACGCGACCAGACGAACCTCCATTCAAATCCAAAATCTGGACGTAACCCAAAACCTGAACCTTCGTTTTGTTGTACCGATGGAAGTAGCTCCCTGGTATACCATGAACCACATGCTACAGTTGAGTCAGAATACCTTTCAGTCCCAATTGGGGAGCGAGCTGCTGGACGAAAGCCAGTTTACCATGACGTTCCGTACCCAGCACAACATGACCTTTGGCAAAGGATGGAAAGCTGAAATGGTTGGCATGTATATGAGTAAAAACAGGTTTGGGCAAATGGTTCTTAACCCGGTCGCATGGGTAGATGCCGGGGTTTCAAAAAGCTTTAAAGGCGACAAGTGGAACCTTAGTGTAAATGGTTCAGACCTTTTAAGAAGCCAGCGGTTTACAGGAAATATTCGCTTTGATCAGATCAACACCGATGTGGCACAATACAATAATATACAGTCGGTGCGCATAGGTCTAAGGTGGAAATTTTCGCAGGGGCAAAATTTCAAGGTTTCTCAACGAAGCGGGAGTACGGAAGAGCAAAACCGTTTGGACTAAACGGAAAAAAGCAGCGTCTACCGATGGGATGGGGACGCTGCTTTTCTTAGATAAAGTGATAGAGGAAAATCAAGGTAGCCGCCAGGGCAGGCTTCTTTTCGCCTTTTATCTCAATTTTCACCTTCATTTCAGTTTTGATAGTGCCTCTGAGGTCACTGATATTGGCCAGAGAGGCATGCATTCGAATCTCATCGTTTACCTTCACGGGATTGGCAAACCGAAGGTTTTCGATCCCGTAGTTGACCATCATTTTCAGGTTGTTCACAACGACGATCTGATCCCAAAGGTAAGGTACCAGCGAAAGGGTCAGGTAGCCATGCGCAATCGTGCCGCCAAAGCCACCCTCCACTTTTGCCCGCTCGGGGTTGGTATGGATCCACTGATGGTCCAGCGTGGCATCGGCAAATAGATTGATCTGATCCTGGGTGACTTTATGGTATTCTGAAGCTCCCAAGTCCTGCCCTACATAGGCCAGAAAGTCTTCGTAGCTATCGATGGTAAGCTGACTCATTAGAGGAATGTTTTAGGTTGAAAACCGTAAAATAAAAACAGCAGTAAGCGTAATTTGACATCATGTGGTTTAAAACCAAGTGAGACGCCCCGCAACGCCTAGTCGCGCAAGTTAGCGGAACTTTACCAAATATTTTTTCCAACCGTTGGAAAAATGAGCGTTCCGTCTATTTCGCCCTCGTTTTCAAGTAGGATATCCAACGGCATCAACAGCGGTTCGTCCGATAGATCAAACGTTCCGAAGTGCATGGGAAAGAAGAAACGACCTTCCAGCTCATGGAATACCTTGATGGCATCCGTGGGGCTGATATGTGACTGGTGCATAAACCATTTGGGCTCGAAGGCTCCCACTCCCAGCAGTGCATAGTCGGGACTTCCCAATGCGTTTCTAATGTCCATATAGTGAGGCCCATAGCCGCTGTCTCCCATAAAGTAGACCGAGGTGTCGGTAAACCTGAAATAAAAGCCTCCCCACAGGGTCTTATTTTCATCCGATAGCCCACGTCTTGACCAATGTCGGGTAGGCACAAAAATCACTTCTGCCTGATCTTCGGCCATGGTATATTGCTGAAACCACCCCGCTTCCTGAACCTGTTGGCCGGAAAGCCAGGGGGCAATGACCTTGCCTACACCCAATCCGGTAAGGAATTCCGCATGGGGATACCTTTCCGCTAAGAATTCTATCGTGGCGCGGTCACAGTGGTCGCGGTGGTTATGAGAAATAAGGATATAGTCTATCGCGGGAAGTTCCGAAAGTGACAATGGCAATTCGGATTGGCGTTTCAGAAAGAAGTTATCGATCAGTATGGGATCTATCAGGTAGGTTACACCCTCTTTTTTTATTAAAAAACTGGCATGGCCAAGCCAGATTAGGTAATCGTCGCTGCTTGCCACTAGCTCCGACGCCGATTGGACGGAAAGTGTCCTGCTGTCCTTCTTTTTTCTTTCTGCCAATGGGTTCTTACTCAACTTCCATTTTACCAAATCGGAAAATCTGGAGTCGAATGGCTGATACAGGTTTCGAAATGTTCCATCCTCGTTTATCGGAGTACCCTGCCACATGTCAAAAGGTGCCAAGGTTCGTAGATCCTTATTGGAAGTATACGCTTCGGTATCGTTCCCAACGAAGCCGGATAAAAGGGGAATACCAGCGGCAACAGCAACAAAGGTTAAGGAAAAATAGATAGCGCTTCTTTTCATCGATCAGTGGTGTAGGACACACTGTCTCAGGAAGCCCGAAGCAAGGTGTAAATCAGCTCGGAAGGAGTTTGGATTTTTGCAATCTTTTCATCCTCCAGTTCTCGCTTCAGTTCGGACTCCAATTCATAGATCAATCCCGACACAAACACCCGATCCATTTTTAGGTCTTCATAAAAGTTAGCGCCTTTGCGTTTTCCGGTAAGGGGAATTCCGTAGGATTCAAAAACCCGGATGGCTGTGCGGAGTGCTTTTATGTTATTCATAGCTAAAGTTTGGTTTAGTTGTTTCTAAGACGAAAAAAAACAGCGTTTTGTTTTGGCAATGAGGAAAAAGGGTAAAAAGTTCGTGTCTTGGCATTTGTCCAGCGCTACGGACAATTGGAGTAGAGGACAGAGATGTGGCGGGATAACGGGTAGTAATTGATTATCAGATGCAGTCAGGGTATAAATTGTAACCCAAGCACGTTGTATCCGACGAAACGAACGATTGCACCCACGATATTAGGCGGCATTCGACATTTTTGTACTAGATTTAAGAGGGAAATAAGTAAAAAAAGAGATACCATGGGGAATACAGGAAACTACTTGGACAGTACGCGGCAACTGCTAAGGGATTACAAAGTAATGGGAGAAAAGGCAATGAGCCAGATACCCGAGCAAAAACTGTTTTATCGGTTCAACGAACACAGCAACTCCGTGGCTATGTTGGTAAACCATCTAAACGGAAATATGCTCTCCAGATGGACATCTTTTTTGGATAGCAATGGAGAGAAGCCGTGGCGGGAGCGGGATGCTGAGTTCGAAGAGGCGATCACCACCCCCCAGGAGATATGGGCAAAATGGGAGGAGGGATGGACATGTTTGTTTGCCGCGCTGGATCCCCTTGGAGAGGACGATCTGATGCGGATTGTCCGGATCGGTGACAAGGATCATAGCGTGGTGGACGCCATCAGCCGTCAGTTGGCCCATTATGCGTCGCACATAGGGCAGATCGTTTACCTAGCCAAGATTTTTGCGGAAAAACCGTGGCAAACGCTAAGTATCCCAAAAGGGAAATCGCCGCGTTATAAATGAGTTGGGGATTATCGGAAAAACGCTTCGAATATACCATCGATTTGAAAAATGCGTACCCCGTTTTTTATCATTGTAGTGGTTTTTTCCGCCGCAGTCTCCATGAGCGAATCCTCAGGGTATAAAAAGGCATTGATGGCTGCTACTACCGGGATTCCCCTTTGAGCTGCCCATTCCACGTCCTCTTTGGTCAGGTCCCGGGCAAATAGGTAGTAATGATTGGGGCTATAGTCTGGCCGGGACTGATTGGCTTTGAGCTGGTCTATGGAGCAGCTTAATCGGACCTTTCCGGTAAAATATTCGGTAGACGCCGTTGTGCCGATCATCATGGCATTGTCCTGAAGTCCATAGGTTTGGAGCAATTGGATGATTTGGGCGAATAACGCCTCGTCAAATCCGTCAATCTTGTTGTCCAGCATCACCTCGATTCTACCGGCACAGGCAGCCAAGACCTCTTCCAGGCGGAGAATTCGGTGGCCGGAGGGATGCCTGAGTTTCCTGATTTCTTCCCAGGTCATATCGCTCGCGCGCCTGTCAAGGTTAAAATACTTGCGGAAATGCGGATCATGCTGGGTAATCAAGACGCTGTCTCTGCTCAGTCGTACATCGATTTCGACCCGGTGGTATCCCCGCCGGATGGCTTCCTCTAATGCAGCTAGGCTGTTTTCAG
The DNA here is from genome assembly GCF_000390185.1 of Lunatimonas lonarensis. Taxonomy (GTDB): domain Bacteria; phylum Bacteroidota; class Bacteroidia; order Cytophagales; family Cyclobacteriaceae; genus Lunatimonas; species Lunatimonas lonarensis. The sequence goes on from NZ_AQHR01000093.1 coordinate 6,076, forward strand.
GCGTATTCGATCCCACAATACCTCCCCGGTGGGCAATTAACGTGTAGGGATGGAAGGGGTTCTTGTTTTGCGCATAGCAAGGTAGCCCTAGGACGAACATTGAGCAGGCCAACAGTATAAGGTTCTTAGCATTCACGATAAAAGGAGCTTGGTTTGGAGAGCGAAAATAACCTAAATGGGGACATTTTTTGAAGCGATATCAGATCAAGTTATTGTGAAGTATTGGCATCGGGTGTTCTATTTCTATTTGCTGAACGGGTTGGAGGTCTTAGGTGGTGGGCCTATTGGTTTTTCTCTGATATTCAACCGTTCCGCCAACTCGCCAAGATCATCGGCTGTATCGATATCGCGCAGCACAGGTAGAAGGGAAGCGGTCAGGCCCAAGCCCTCTGCCCGGGAGAGCGTATCCTGGCATACGCTGGAGGTACTCCAGGGGATGGCCGTAAACAGTTCTGGTGTGGGTTTGGACATTCCCAGCAGGTAGTAGCCCCCGTCTTTGGCAGGGCCCACGACCAAATCGGTTTCTGCCAAGAGAGTGAATGAGTGCGTGATCAGTTTGGCCGAGATTTCGTAGCAGTCCGTTCCGATGATCACGACCTGCTGGTAACCTAGGGAAAATACGTGCTTGAAAGCAGCCCGCATGCGGGCACCGAGGTCGGGGCCCTGCTGCGCATGAAAGAAGTAATGGGCCGGAGCGGTACTATCAGGGCTGATCTTACCATCTACGAATACATGGATGTCCGCCTTTACCTCTTTCAGAAGCTGGTGGATGTACTCCACCAAGAAAACGTACACCCGCAGGGCTTCTTCATCTCCGATACCCGCGGCCAGCCGGGTTTTTACCTTGCCCAATTCGGGGATTTTTTGGAAGACAATTACGGCCTGCTTCATGCCGTAAAGCTAGGGATTAAATTGGGATCGTTGAACTATAGCCCCAGCGATGGGCTTCATGTTGACAATCAGCCTTTCTGATCATATTGAAAGCTGTGGTTATTCGTCAAGAAGTTGGGCGCACGAAATTCCATATCCTTAGGTTCCTTCACTTCCTTGAGCGACGATTTTAATTTTCTGATCGTTGCCAATCCGATATGAGGGAATAGAAAAGGACCGATTGCTCGGCCCTTTTTTAACCCACATTGCGTCCTTTCCCGGTTAAAGGAGATATTTTG